>JBFWVR010000015.1:0-137540 GCA_050246635.1 Vicinamibacterales bacterium | reverse complement strand
GTGGTGGCCAGGGACGGAGTCGAACCGCCGACACCGTGATTTTCAGTCACGTGCTCTACCAACTGAGCTACCTGGCCCCGTGACAGCCCTACGACTATAGCACAGCCGGCCTTCAGGGACGCAGGACGACGGCGGGCTCACGGGAGGCGAACGCGTCGACCGTCGCGCGATGACGGCCGCCGAGCGCGAACAGGCCGATCAGCAGCCCGAGCAGGGCGCCGGCGATCACGTCGCTGGGGTAATGCACGCCGACGTACACGCGTGAGACCGCGATCAATACGGCCACCGTCCACCAGGCCGGTGCCGCAGCGGGCCAGATCCGCGACACGGCCAGCGCGCCGGCCACGGCCGAGGCCGCGTGGCCCGACGGGAAGGAGCTGCTGATGGGACGCGTGTCGATGACGGCCACATCCGGCAACACGTCGAACGGCCGGTCGCGCCACATCAGCGGCTTCATCATCCCGTCGACGACGAGATACGTGAGCGACAGGGCCAGGACGACCCGCCACGCGCTGGCGCGGTGCCGCGGGTAGAGCGCGGCAATCGCCGCGACGACGAGCCACACGAAGCCCTTGCCGCCAATGGCGCTGGCGGTGATGAAAACGGCGTCCAGCCACGGCACGCGGTGGCTGGTGATGAAGGCGAGGAGCCCGGAATCGAACGGCACGGTACAGGGGGACGGGCGGGCCTGCGTTCGCGCAGCAGCCCGCCCGCCAGGTCTGAGTGCGCTAGACCACTGCCGCTTCGGCGGCCGGTTCGCGGACGAGGCCGAGCTCGCGACGGACCCGCTGCTCGATGTCCGCGCGCATGTCCGGGTGTTCCTTGAGGAAGGTCTTCACGTTCTCGCGGCCCTGGCCGAGCCGTTCGCCGCTGTAGGAGAACCAGGCGCCGCTCTTCTCGACGATCTTGTGGTTGACCGCCAGGTCGAGCAGGTCGCCTTCGCGCGAGATGCCCTCGCCGTACATGATGTCGAACTCGGCCTCGCGGAAGGGCGGGGCCATCTTGTTCTTCACCACCTTGACGCGGGTGCGCCCGCCCACGGCCTGGTCGCCGTCCTTGATGGCGGCGATGCGGCGGATGTCGATCCGGATCGACGAGTAGAACTTCAGCGCGCGGCCGCCCGTGGTCGTCTCGGGATTGCCGAACATGACGCCGATCTTCTCGCGGAGCTGGTTGATGAAGATCAGCACCGTCTTCGACTTCGAGACCGCGCCGGTGAGCTTGCGCAGCGCCTGCGACATGAGGCGGGCCTGGAGGCCGACCTGCGCGTCGCCCATCTCGCCCTCGATCTCGGCGCGCGGCACGAGCGCGGCGACCGAGTCGACGACGACGACGTCGACGGAGTTGGAGCGGACGAGCACCTCGACGATTTCGAGCGCCTGTTCGCCGTTGTCGGGCTGCGACACCAGCAGGTCCTCGGTCTGCACGCCGAGCTTGCCGGCATAGACGGCATCGAGCGCGTGCTCCGCGTCGACGAAGGCGGCCATGCCGCCCAGGCGCTGCGCTTCGGCAATCACCTGCAACGCGAGGGTCGTCTTGCCCGAGGACTCGGGGCCGTAGATTTCGATCACGCGGCCCCGCGGCAGGCCGCCGATGCCGAGGGCGTAGTCGATGCTGATGGCGCCGGTCGAGATCGCCGGGGCGGGCATGATGGCATCCCGCTGGCCCAGGCGCATGATGGAGCCCTTGCCGAACTGCTTCTCGATCTGGCCCACGGCCAGTTCGATGGCCTTCAGCTTTTCCTTGTTCTCGTCCGCTGCCATGTCCGTCCTTTCGACCTGGGGTGGCGGGAGTGCCCCCGCCGGAGTTTCATACTAGAAACGCGCCAGGCGAAAGTCAAGCGCAAACCTGTGCAGAACCCCCTGGTGATAGGCGCATTTCCGGCCGTTCCTCCACAGGCCGACTTTCGCCTCGTTCCGGCCGGGCCGCACTTCCTACCAGGGCCGCGTTTGACGGACTCGGCGGTTTCTCCGTACCGTGGCGACACCCGATGCCGAGCCCGATTGGCCACGGCCTGGGCGGGCTCATCACCGGCCAGGCCTTCCGCACCCGCACCCTCCTCCTGACCACGCTGCTGGCGGCCGCGCCCGACTTGGACTTTCTCTGGGGCCGGCACAGCATGGAGACCCACAGCCTCGGCGCTGCGGCGCTGGTCGGGCTGGTGGCGCTGGCGGCGACGCGCGGCCGGGAGCCCAGACTCGCCCTTGCCTGTGCCGTCGCCTGGGCCTCGCACGTGCTCTTCGACTGGCTGGGCGCCGACACCGCGCCGCCTCTCGGGGTGATGGCGCTCTGGCCGTTCAGCACCGACTTCTACTTCGCGCACGCGTATGTCTTCGATGCCATCGATCGCCGCTACTGGCGGCCGGGATTCGTCGCGCACAACGTCATGGCCGTCATCAGGGAGATCGTGATGCTCGGGCCGATCGCGGTGGCGTTGTGGTGGTGGGGGAGGCGCGAGTCGGTGGATGGACGCTTGCGGTGAACCTACGCACGCACGGGACCACCAGGCACACTGAACACACTGAGGACGTTAGAGGGCGACGGCGGCGCGGAGGTATCCGCAGATGAACGCGGATGAACGCAGATTCGACGTCCGCGAATGAAGGCGGCGCCTGCCCCGGAGGGGCAGCGGACGAACGAAGAAGGGCGGGACCAAGACACCAGAACTGACGCTGGTGGTGTCTTGGTTCCGCCCTTCTTCGTCCGTCCGTCGCGCCGCTTCGCGGCGCGGGCGCCGCCTGCACGCGCGGACGCTGAAGCGCCGCCGCCCGACGATCTTCAATCTGAGATCTTCAATCTGAGATGGGCGGCGCAGCCGCCCCGCCTCCGTGCCTCCCCGTCTCCGTGTCTGTATTCGTCGTGACGTAGCGACAGAAGCCCCGTGGACGTCACAGCGCGAACAGGTAGTTGAGCTTCACCGACAGCGACCGGTTCCGGGGCATCCAGGCGCCACGCGTCTCGTCCGTCTCGTTGTAGACGATGAAGAAGTCGGTGCCGGGCTTGGGAATCCAGTTGAACCGGACGTTGCTGGCGAACTGGCGGGTGTCGCGGTTGTACTGCACCAGCGTGAGCACCGCGAGGCTGTTGCTGAACGCCGTCTGGAGGCGGGTCGACAACAGGTGGGTGGTGAACGTGCCCTGCGGCAGATCGACCCAGTTCACCGAGTAGTTGCTGACGATGCCGAGATGCGCCGAGGCGCGCCAGTTGACGGTCAGCGCCAGCGAGTCCCGGGAGCCATCCCAGAAGCCGCCTGTGGTGGCGGTCACGTCGAGCTGCAGGTGCCGCCGGCGGAACGAGTCGAACGTCGCCGACAGCTCGTTGAACGTGTAGCTCCCCGGCGCCAGCGTGATGTCCCGCCGCAGGGCGAACGGCTCGAGCAGGTTCTCGAGGCTGTTGGTGGCCTTCAGGCTCACCGCGTCCCCCGTCTCGAAGTCGGCCTTCAGCTCGAGCTCCCGCTCGCGCGTCTCTGGCGTGCGCGCCGTGTCGGTGATGTACGCCACGCGGCCCGTGGTGTGGAACTGCCGCACGAGGGGCGAGGCCGGCCGCGGACTCCAGCGCGCGAGGGCCTCGTGCTGCAGCGTGCCGGGGCGTTGCACGTAGCCCACCCCGGGCGCGAAGCCGTTCCCGAGGCCCAGGAAGGTGTAGGAGAGCCCGCGCCGGTCGGACTCGTACGCGGCACGCGCATAGGCCGCGTTGCCGCCTCCGGTCGCGCCGGACTGGTCCATGCGCGCCGCCCAGCCGTCGAAGAACCACACCCGGTTCACGTAGAGGCTCGCGTCCGCGCCGTAGACGCGGTTGACGTCGCCCCCGCCCTGCACGTTGGTGAAGACCGCGCCCACGCTCGAGCGTGCCAGCACGTCGCGTTTCACCCGCAGCACCGTGAAGTTCTGCGACGGCGTGTCCGCTTGCGCGTCCACCTGCAGGCTCATCGCGCCGACGGTCGTGCGGCCCTGGCGTCCCGACAGCCTGGCGCCGCCGAGCAGGCGCACCGGCGTGCCCGTGCTCGAGAGCCCGATGCGGCGCGTGAAGATGATGTCGGCCTGGCGTGGCACGCCGAAGCGGAATGCCTGCTGCCCCTCGAGGAAGAACTGCCGCTTCTCGGGGAAGAACAGCGAGAAGCGGGTCAGGTTGACCTGCTGGACGTCCGCTTCCTCCTGCGCGAAGTCGGTGTTCACCGTGAAGTCGGCCGTGATGCCGGTCGTCACGCCCCACTTGGCGTCGAGGCCCGCCTCGCGGCGGTAGTCGGTCGGCGCGCCGGCGGAGACGTCGCGCGCGCCGCCGGCAAGGACGTACGGACGGATCTCGATGTTGCGCCCCGGCCGCACGTCGGTGAGGCCGTGCAGGTGGCCGAGCTCCGCCGGGCGGTACCACGTCGAGTCGTTCGGGACGAAGGGCCAGTAGACCTCTTCGTTCTTGCGCGGGATGTTGCGCTTGAAGCCGATGCCGAACACCACCGCCTGGCCGGGCGCCGGCGGCTCGAACCGCATCGACTTGAACGGGATGGCAATCTCGACCTCGTAACCGTCGGGCAGGATGCGGCCCCGCGAGTCCCAGACGGCGTCCCAGTCGTGGTTGCGGGTGCTGGTGCTCTCGCCGGTCTGGAGCAGGTCCTCGACGAGGCCGCTCGCGTTGGTCACCAGCTGGATGGCGTTCCGGTGCCCGTGGTACGCGTCAATCATCACCGACACCGCATCGTCGGCGCCGGCGCTCTCGTCGCGGAAGATGCCGCGGGCCTTGATGCGGTCCGGCTCGTGGTCCCAGGCCCGGAAGCCGATGTAGAGGCGCTCGGCGTCGTAGAGCACCCGGACGCTCGTGTCCTCGGAGGCGAGCAGCCCCTCGTTGCGCTGGCCCTGGTAGAAGTCGGTGATGGCGGGCGCGCGCGCCCAGTCTTCCTCGTCCAGCGCGCCGTCGAGCGTCATGGGGCCGGTGGCGCGCTGGGCCGTGACGTCCCAGGTGCGCTGACGCAGGCGGGCGACACGCTCGGCGCGGGGGAGCGCGGCCAGTTCCGCCGGTGTGGGGGCAACCTGCGCGACAGCGGGCCGCACGACCCACACCAGCAGGCAGAAGGCGAAAAGGGGCCGCCGCATCGAACGGGAGTCTAACGGAAGGAATTCAGAATCGAGAAAACGGAATCAAGAAAGGAATGGCGGAAGGCGGAATCAAGAAGGGTGGCCCCCATTCTTGATTCCGCTTTCTCGATTCCTGATTCGCGCTAGATCATCTCGACAGCGAGCGCGACGCCGTTGCCGCCACCGAGGCAGAGCGTGGCGACGCCCTTCTTCTTGCCCTGGTCCTTGAGCGCGTAGAGGAGCGTGGTGAGCACGCGCGCGCCCGAGGCGCCGATCGGGTGGCCGAGCGCGACGGCGCCGCCGTGCACGTTGACGCGCGCCGGGTCGACCCCGAGCTCACGCATCACGGCCACGGCCTGCACGGCGAAGGCCTCGTTCAGCTCGATGAGGTCGACGTCGGCGAGCTGCCAGCCGGCCTTCTTGAGCACCTTGCGGGTGGCCTCGACCGGGGTCATGAGCAGCATCTTCGGCTCGAGGCCGCTCGTGGCCTGCGCGACGACCCGGGCCATGGGCGTCAGGCCGAGCGCCTTGGCCCGCTCCGACGACATCACCACGAGCGCGGCGGCGCCGTCGTTGACGGGCGGCGCGTTGCCGGCCGTCACCGACCCGTCCTTCTTGAAGGCGGGCTTGAGCTTGCGGAGGACGTCCGCGGTGGTGTCGCCGCGCACGGACTCGTCGCGATCGAAGACCACCGGATCGCCCTTGCGCTGCGGGATGCTGACCGGGAGCATCTCGGCGCTGAACTTGCCGGCCGCCTGCGCGGCCGCGGCCTTCTGGTGGCTCTCGACGGAGTAGGCGTCCTGCTCGTCGCGGCTCACCTTGTAGGCGTCGGCCACCGTCTCGCCGGCGTTGCCCATGTGCCAGTTCTCGAACGGGCACCAGAGGCCGTCGTGAATCATCGAGTCGATGACCTGGCCGTCGCCCATGCGCAGGCCCTCGCGGACGCGGGGGAGCAGGTACGGGCAGTTGCTCATCGACTCCATGCCGCCGGCGACCGCGATTTCGATGTCGCCGGTCTGGATGCCCTGGTGGGCCAGCATCACCGCCTTGAGGCCCGAGCCGCACACCTTGTTGATCGTCAGCGCCGCCACGTGGTTCGCGAGGCCGCCCTTGAGGGCCGCCTGCCGGGCGGGCGCCTGGCCGGCGCCGGCCGAGACGACGTTGCCCATGATGCACTCGTCCACGCTGGCCGGGTCGATGCCGGCGCGCTGCACGGCCTCACGCACGACCATGGCGCCGAGCGCCGGGGCGGTGAACTCCTTCAGGGTGCCGAGGAACTTCCCGGTGGGGAGCCGGACGGCACTGACGATGACGGCTTCTGGCATGTATGACTCCTGGAACGGTTCGCGAATGACCGGGAGCCGCCGGGGCTCCCTGGACAATTCTATGGCACCCGCCGCGGCCGCCTGTCGCGCGGCGCCGGCGGGGTCGCCAGGCGCGTGACCGTGCCGGCGCCCAGCAGCGGCGCCAGCCGTGCCAGGATCAGCGACCGCGCCCGGCGGACCTCATCCGTCCAGTGCGGCTCGCCGGAGTCGACGTGCAGCACGCCGTCCTCATCCAGCCGCACCGTCGTCGCCCGCGCCACCTCCGGCCCCACCGCCATGCGCCACGCGAACTCCACCTTCTCGGGAGTCAAGGGGGCCTTGCGGATGACCTCCTGGAGCACGGACGGGATGGAGCGGGAAATCGGATCCATTTCAGATGTTCAGATTTCAGACTGACGATTGATTGATGATTTCAGATTCGGGGGAATTGAAGAATGGCCACGACATCACCAGATCGATCAGAAGATAGATGACAACACCTTCCGATCGCGAGATCAGATCACCAGATCACCAGATCACCAGATCACAAGATCACGAGATCACCAAATCACCAAATGCCGAAGCTCCTGCTCGCGAGCCAATCCCCCCGTCGCGCCCAGCTCCTCGAGGCGGCGGGGTTCCCCTTCGAGGCGCTGCCGTCGGACGTGGACGAATCGGTCCTGCCCGGGGAGACCCCCGAGGCGCACGTGGTGCGGCTGGCGGAACTGAAGGCGCGCACCGGGTTGTCGCGCCGGCCCGAGGCCGTCGTGCTCGGGGCCGACACGGTCGTCGTGGTCGACGGCCGGATTCTCGGCAAGCCGGTGGACGACGAGGAGGCGCGCCGGATGGTGGGGGAGCTGGCGGGGCGCTCGCACGAGGTGCTGACCGGCGTGGCGGTCGCCAGCGCGACCGGCGTGACGAGTGACCTCGCGCGCACGACCGTCTGGTTCACGCCCCTCACGACCGCGGAGATCGAGGCGTACGTGGCGACCGGCGAGCCCCGCGACAAGGCGGGGGCCTACGGGATCCAGGGCCGGGCGGCGTGCTTCGTCGAGCGGATCGACGGCTCGCATCCGAACGTGGTGGGGCTCCCGATCGCGCTGGTGTACCGGCTGCTGGCGGCGGCCGGGGTGTCTCCGGCAGACGAGACATCCTGAGACAACCTCGGCGGCGCGAGGTTCGATAATGGATGTCATGCGCCGGAGTTCTGCCGGGAACCCGGCAGCAAACTCGGCGGCCCGGCCAGACGCCGGGAAAATCGCTCTAAATACAGTGGGTCCGGAGGCCTGCGGCGCCGGGATCGCTTCTTGCTCTGCCGTTGGTTGACCCCCGTGACCCGGGACGCTATCCTGATTCGAACCCTTTGACCGGAAGTCATTGACCATGAAGCAAAAAGCGGTAAAGGTCGGGCTGACGAGCGTGGTGCTGGTGGTGGCCTTTGGCGGGCTGCTGTATTCGACGCTCAGCGAGGGCACCGAGTACTACAAGCACGTCGACGAGGTCATGGGCCAGCCGGGCGACTGGTATGGGAAGAAGCTCCAGCTCCACGGCTACATCGTCCCGAACTCGATTCTCGTGAAGAAGAGCACGCTCGAGTACCGGTTCAAGGTGCAGAGCAACGGCCAGATCGTCGACGCCCGTTACAAGGGCATCGTGCCCGACACGTTCAAGGACGACGCCGAAGTCGTGCTGAAAGGCACCCTGGCGCCCGACGGCTTCTCGGTCGCCCCGAACGGCGTGATGGCGAAATGTCCGTCGAAATACGAGCCGAAGGCCGGTGCGCCTTCGGACACGACCGGCACATACTGACGGCCCGCCTGTGAACGACCCGGGACCGGGATTTTCGACCTGCACGGGCAGTCCCCGCCCGGTCGGTGGGGAATTCCGGTCCCGTTTCGCGTTTGAGGACTTATGGCAACTCTCGGCGCCTTCCTGCTTCTGCTGAGCTTCATCACGGCAGCGTATGCCGCCGCCGCGTCGGTCGCCGGCGCCCGGCGCGGCAATACGCGCCTCGTCGACAGTGGCGTCGGCGCCTTCTACCTCGTCGCGGCGCTGATGACGGTGGCGTCGGGCATCATCATCTACGCGTTCGTGGTGGGCGACTTCACGATCCGCTACGTGCAGCGGTACTCGGACAGCGTCCAGCCGCTCTTCTACAAAATCACCTCGTACTGGGGCGGTCTTGACGGCTCGGTGATGTTCTGGGTGTTCCTGCTGTCGATCTTCGGGTCGGTGGCGGTGAAGGTGAATCGGGAGCGCCACCGGGAGCTGATTCCGTACGTCGTGGCCGTGACGGCCGTTGTGCAGATGTTCTTCCTGTTCCTGATGATCATCCACAACAACCCGTTCTCGACCTACCTCACCGAGACGCACGCCGACGGCCGGGGGCTCAACCCGCTGCTCCAGAACTTCTACATGGCCATCCACCCCCCGACGATGTACCTGGGGTTCGTGGGGCTCACGATTCCGTTCGCGTTCGGCATGGCCGCCCTCATCACCGGGCACTTGGACGACTCGTGGCTGCGCGCCGTCCGGCGCTGGACGATGGTGTCCTGGTTCTTCCTGTCGCTCGGCCTGACGCTCGGCATGATCTGGGCCTACGAGGAGCTGGGCTGGGGCGGGTACTGGGGGTGGGACCCGGTCGAGAACGCGGGGCTCCTGCCGTGGTTCACGGCGACGGCGTTCCTGCACTCGGTGATGGTGCAGGAGCGGCGCGGGATGCTGCGCGTCTGGAACGTCACGCTCGTCATTGTCACGTTCCTGCTGACGATTTTCGGCACCTTCATGACGCGGTCGGGCATCGTGCAGTCGGTGCACGCCTTCGGCGAGGACCGTGAGCTGGCGATGCTGTTCACGGCCTTCATGGGCGCGGTGCTCGTCTTCAGCTTCGGCTGGGTGATCTACCGCCTGCCGCTCCTCAAGGCGCGCCACGAGCTCGACTCGTGGGTCTCGCGTGAGGCGGCCTTCCTCGCGAACAACTGGGTGCTGCTGTTCGCGGCGCTGTTCGTCCTCTTCGCGACGATGTTCCCGACGATCAGCGAGGCCGTCGCCGGCGAACGCCTGACAGTGGGCCCGCCGTTCTTCAACAAGTGGATGCTGCCCATCGGGCTGGCGCTGCTCGTCCTGACCGGGACGGGCCCGCTGCTCGCGTGGCGCAAGTCCACGCTGAGCAACCTCGTGCACCAGTTCCTCTGGCCGACGGTCGCGGGCCTCGCGACGGGTGGGCTGGTGCTGGCGCTCGGCGTGCGGATCTGGAGCTCGGGTATCTGCTTCGCGCTCTGCGGCTTCGTCTTCGGCACCATCGCCCAGGAGTTCTGGCGGGGCGCCGCGGTGCGGCAGGCCGGCACGGGCACCGACAAGCTCACCGCGATGATCGGCCTCGTCGGCCGCAACAAGCGGCGCTACGGCGGCTACATCGTGCACCTCGGCATCGTGCTGATCTTCCTCGGCTTCGCCGGCGAGGGCTTCACGCGCGACGCGCAGCTGCTCCTGAAGCCCGGACAGACCGCCCAGTTCGATCACTACGGCATCCGGATGGACGCCCTGCGCGTGACCGACGACGGCCAGAAGCAGATGGTGACGGCCAACCTCACCATCTTCGACGACGAGGGCACGGAGATCGGCAAGATGTACCCGGCCCGGTGGTACTACCGCAAGCACGAGCAGGAGCCGACGACCGAGGTCGCCATCCGCCGGTCGTTCGCGGAGGACCTCTACATCGTGATGCCGGCCTTCGAGATGCAGGAGCAGACGGCCAGCGTCGAGGTCCACATCAACCCGCTGGTGAACTGGATCTGGTTCGGCTTCGGCATCCTGGCGCTCGGCACCGGCATCGCGCTGCTGCCGGAGGGCGCCTTCGGCTTCGCGCTGGCGAAGATGCCGGCGGCCGAGGCCACGGCGACGCTCCTGATCATCGGCCTGCTGCTCTTCCCGGCCCGGGCCTTCGCGCAGCACAACGAGGTGCCGCAGGAGGCGCAGGTCGTGCAGCGCACGCCGCTCGAGCGGGAACTCGGGCGCAAGATCATCTGCATGTGCGGCACCTGCGGCCGCCAGCTCGTCGGCGTCTGCACGTGTGCCGTCGCCCAGCAGATGCGCGAGGAGATCGCGGGCCTCGTCCGCGACGGCAAGACCGAGGACGAGGTCATCCAGTACTACGTGCAGAAGTACGGCAGCCAGGAGCCACTGGCCGCGCCGATCGACGAGGGCTTCAACCGCCTGGCCTGGGCGTTCCCCTACGTCCTCGGCGTGGTGGGCCTGCTCGTCGTCGGCGTGACCGCGCGGCGCTGGACGCGCCGGGGGCAGGAGGAGGCGCCGGCCGCTTCCGCGTCCCACGTGGAAGACCCGGCACTCTCGGCGAGGCTGGACGATGAGCTCCGCGATCTCGACTGACACGCGCGACGCGGCGCCGCCCGACGCGGCGGCCCACGGCCTGCGCCCCTGGCAGTTCTTCGTCGTCTGCGGCATGCTCGGCGCGACCGCGACGGTGATCGTCGCGACGGGGCAGTCGCCGGGCGGCATCGTGCTCTTGAGCCTCACGGTCGTGGCGGCCAGCTTCGTCGGGCTGGCGGCGTACCACACGTTCCTGCCGCTCGTCGGCGCCGACAACGCGGATGGCCCCGTCGTGCTGCACGGCCGCACCCGCGCCGCGCTCGATCGCGAGAAGACCCTGGTGCTCCGGTCCATCAAGGAGCTCGAGTTCGACTTCGCGATGGGCAAGGTCGCCGAGAGCGACTTCGAGGAGATGCGCGGGCGCCTGCGGTCGCGCGCGGTCGGCCTGATCCGCCAGCTCGATGCCGGGGGCGAGTACCGCTCCACGATCGAGCAGGAGCTGACACGCCGGTTGGGCAGCCTGCCGACGCCGGCCCCCGCGGCGGTGCCCGCGCCGGCCGCCGGAGCGGACCAGTACTGCACGCAGTGCGGGACCGGCAACGACACGGACGCGAAGTTCTGCAAGCGGTGCGGCGCGAAGCTCGCCGCCTGAGCCGGTGCCGCCGGGCCCACGGGCCGGCAGGCGCCAGGTAGACGACCCATGACACGCACATTCCCCTGGCTGGTGGTGGCCCTGCTGGCGGCGACGCCGGTGTGGGCCCAGATGGGCGGGGCGATGCCCGACGCCTCGCAGATGTCCGGCATCCCGCTGGCCGCAGGCGACCTGCCTGCGGGCAGCGTCTCCGTGCGCCTCGTCCGCGAGCGGATGGGGAACAACATCACGGCCCACCCCGTGACGCTGCGCGGCGACGGGGTGAACCAGACCGCGCAGACCGACGACCAGGGCCGCGCGCAGTTCGACGGCGTCGCGCCCGGGGCCTCGGTCGTCGCCGAGGCGCAGGTGGACGGCGAGACCCTGACGTCGCAGCCGTTCACGATCCCCGCCGCCGGCGGGATCCGCGTCGCGCTCGTGGCGGGCGCGTCGGCCGCCAGCGCACGAGAAGATGCCGCGGCCGCGGAGGCAGCCGCCGCACCTGCCCGTCAGGGCATCGTGGAGTTCGGCGGCGACAGCCGTGTCATCCTCGAGTTCCAGAACGACGACCTCACGATGTTCTACCTGCTGGACATCGTGAACAGCGCGCGCACGCCCATCGAGACCGAGGGGCCGCTCGTGGTGGAGCTGCCGCAGGGCGCGGCCGGCGCGTCGATGCTCGAGGGGAGCTCGCCGCTGGCCACGGTGCGCGGCGACCACGTCGTCATCACCGGGCCGTTCCCGCCCGGCACCACGCAGGTGCAGTTCGGCTTCTCGATGCCGTACACCGGCGGCGAGCTGACGATCACGCAGCGGTTTCCCGCGGCGCTCACGGCCATCTTCGCGGCGCTCGAGAAGGTCGGCGAAGTCCACCTGAACTCACCGCAGTTCACGGCCCACCAGGACGCCACCGCTGGCGGCACGCCCTTCATCATGGGCACCGGCGGCCGGTTGAATGCGGGTGACCCGCTCGTGCTCGAGCTCACCGGGCTGCCGCATCACAGCACGGTGATGCGCGACGTCGGCCTGGCCCTCGTGGCGCTGATCCTGCTGGCCGGCGCCTGGGCGGCGTTCACGGGCGCGCCGGCGCGGGCGGGCCACGCCGACCGGCTGCGGGCGCGCCGCGAACGGCTCTATGCCGATCTCGTGGAGCTCGAGCGGCAGCACGCGCGCGGCAAGATGGACGAAGCGCGGTATGCCTCACGGCGCCAGGCCCTGATGACGCAGCTCGAGCGCATCATCGGGGAGCTGGACGGGCTCGCCGACGGCCAGGACAAGGCCGCGTGAGCCTGGACTTCACGCGGCTCGAGGCCGTCGACGTGGCCCGCCATTTCGGCCGTCGCAAGGCGCTCGCGCACATCAGCTTCACGTGCGAGGCGGGCGAGATCGTCGGGCTGCTCGGCCCGAACGGGGCGGGGAAGTCGACGCTGTTGTCGATCCTCGCCACCTTGCTGTCGCCGTCGGCCGGCCGCGTCGAGTACGGCGGCAGGACCGCCGAGGCGGCCGGCGCGGGCCTGCGGGAACGACTGGGACTGCTCGGCCACGATCTCTATCTCTATCCCGAACTGACGGCCCGGGAGAACCTGCTGTTCTTCGCGCGTCTGTACGGCGTCGCCGACCCCGCCCGTCGCGTGGACGAGGGGCTGGCCCATGCGGACCTCTCGGAGCGGGCCGACGACCAGGTGCAGGGCTTCTCGCGCGGCATGCGCCAGCGGGTCGCGCTCGAGCGCGCCCTGCTGCATCGTCCCCGGCTCCTGCTGCTCGACGAGCCCTTCACGGGGCTGGACCAGGCGTCGACCGTCGCCCTCGTCAACCGCCTGAAGGGCCTGCAGCGCGACGGTTGCCTGGTCGTCGTGGCCACGCATGACCTCGACGTCGTCGATGGCGTGCTGAGCCGCGTGATCTTCCTGCGTGGGGGGCGCATCGTCGGCGCCGACCAGGCGAGCGCGGGGCTGCGGCGCCGCTATCACGAGATCATCGCGGCCCCATGAGCGCCTTCTTCCGCGTCGCGCTGCTGATCGTGCGCAAGGACCTGACCGTCGAGGTCCGGAGCCGGGAGCTGCTGTACACGACCGTGTTCTTCGCGGTGGCCTGCGTGCTCGTGTTCGCCTTCGCGCTCGTCAAGGAGGGCAACCCGCTCGACGACGTGGCGGCGGCCATCCTGTGGATTGCGATTGCGTTCTCGGGCACGCTCGCGCTCGGCCGGGTCTTCGATCGCGAGCGGCAGACTGAGACGCTGCGGGCGCTGCTGCTGGCGCCGAGCGACCGGCCGGCCATCTACGTGGGGAAGCTGCTCGGCATCCTGCTCCTGATGGGGCTGACCGAGGCGGTGCTCCTGCCGCTCATCGCGCTCTTCTTCCAGGCGCCGATCTTCGACCATCCGTTCCGGCTGATCGCGCTCCTGTTCACGGGCACGCTGGGGTACGCGGCGGTCGGCACGCTGTTCGCGGCGATGCTGGGCCGGACGCGCAGCCGTGACGTGATGCTGCCGATCCTGTTGTATCCGATCACCGTTCCAGTAATCATTGGGGGCGTCCGGGGCACGGCCGCGCTCTTCCAGGGCGTGCCGGACCTGGCGATGGCCCAGTTCTGGATCGGGCTGTTGAGCTTCTTCGACGTCGTGTTCGTGACGCTGGCCCTCTGGACTTTCGAACCGCTGATGACGGAGTAAGTCGCCCATGCTTCGCAGGTTCCGTCCGCTCCTGCTGCTCCTGGCCGTGGCGATGTTCGCCTCGGCGCCGTTCCTGATCGTCGCCGCGCCCAACGAGGCGACGATGGGGCTGGTCTACAAGATCATCTACTTCCACGTCCCGTCGGCCATCCTGACGCTCGTGTCCGCCATCGTCTGCGGCGTGGCGAGCGCGGGGTTCCTGCTGATGAAGCGGCCGAAGGCCGATCACTGGGCGGTGGCCGCGGCCGAGCTCGTCGTGCTCTTCGGCGCGATCACGCTGGTGACCGGGCCCATCTGGGGCCGCAAGGCCTGGGGGGTGTGGTGGGTCTGGGACGTGCGGCTGACGTCGACGCTGCTGCTGTGGATGGTGTTCATCGCCTACCTGCTGCTGCGCCGCTTCGGCGGGCCCGGGTCGGACAAGCTGGCGGCCGGCATGGCGCTTTTCGGCATGGCCACCGCGCCGTTCATCTACATCTCGGTCAACGTGTGGCGCACGCTGCACCCGCAGACCTCGGTGATCCCGAGCCTGCCGGCGGAGATGGCGACGCCGTTCTGGTATTGCGGCATCGCATTCCTGTTCCTGTATCTCGCGCTCCTGTCGGCGCGCGCCCAACTGGAGGAGCAGCAGGCGAGGATCGAAGACCTCTACCTGGCTGCGGACGAGGCCTGATGCGTATCATCCGAATCGTCGCCGTCGTGACCCTGCTGGTCGGCGCGTGGCCCGCCGCCGCGGCGCAGCCCACGCCGGAGCAGCAGAACGAGTTCGTGCCGATGACCGAAGTGCCGCCCGAGGAGCAGATGCCCGCGCCCACGATGGTGGCGTCGGCGTACGGCTTCGCGTGGATTGCCATCCTCGGCTACTTCTGGGTGGTCTCCCGCCGGCTCGGGCGGGTCGAGAAGGAACTGCAGCACCTGGAGCGGGAGTCGCACTAGATGGGCGAGATGACCGCCGGGCACTTCATCTACATCCCGGTCATCCTGCTGATCGGCGTCGTCGTCGGCTGGGTCCTGGGCGGCCGCGCCGCCCGGGATGCCTACGCCGCGGAACTGCGGAAACGCGAAGCGCGCGAGAAGCGCGCGCGGGAGAAGGCAGCATCCGCGGATGAACGCGGATGAACGCGGAGATGGCCGTGCCGATTCAAGCAGGATGAGGATGGCGGAGGGGCAACCGTCATCCCGGCAATCTGCAATCTGCAATCCGCAATCTTCGATCTGACATGGCCGGCGCAGCCGGCCCCCCTCCGTGTCTCCGTGTCCGCTTTTCGGTCAGCTCACCTGCCGACCGACAGTCGCTGGGCCAGCATCTCCGGCAGCCCCTCCTCGAGGATCCGCTTCTGCGCGTCGGCGATCGGATAGGGCACCCGGAACAGCGTGACCGTGGCGGTGCCGGTGTCCACGACGGCGTAACCGGCCCGCGGGTCGCCGTCACGGGGCTGGCCGACCGACCCGGGGTTCACGAGGTGGCGGGTCCCGGGCTCGAGCGTGATGTCGAGCGGCCGCGACTCCCGGGCCGTGGTCATCGCGAACTGCTGTGCCGCCGTGCGGTAGCCGATCTGGACGTGTGTGTGCCCGAACAGGCAGAGGGGCCGGCTCGCGGCCTGCAGCGCGCGCAGCGCGTCGAGATCGTCGAAGACGTAGACGTCCTCGTCGAAGGGCGTGCCATGGCAGATCTCCACGACCGCGTCCACGGCGTGTGGCCCCTGCGGGAGTGCCGCGAGCCACTCGCGGTTGTCGGGCGTGAGCGTCTCGAGCGTCCAGCGGATGGCGCTCCTCGCGACGGCGTTGAAACCCTCGGGGCTCTCGACCCCCGACCCGACCTTGTCGTGGTTCCCGCGCACGATGGCGTGCGGCGCGAGCGCCCGCACGCGTTCGACCACGCGGTTCGGGTCGGCGCCGTAGCCCACCAGGTCGCCGAGCACCAGGAGCTCGTCGCATCGCTCGCCGGCGGCGGCCGCCAGGACGGTCTCGAGCGCCTCCAGGTTCGCGTGGATATCGCTCAGCACGAGATACCGCATCAGGCCCCCAGCCACTCCACGATCTGATCGACGATGTCCTCGACCGAGCCGCGCCCGCCGTCCACGCGGAGGTGCGCCTGGCGGTACACGACCGCGCGCTGGTTGTAGAGGCGCTCCATCTCCGAACGGTCGGACGCGAGCGGCCGCCGGCCGTCCACGGGCACGCGCGCCAGCACGGTCGTGAACGGGACGTCGAGCCAGACGACCGCGCCGTCCCGCAGCATCAGCTCCAGGTTGGCCGGGGTCATCGGCGTGCCCCCGCCGGTCGCGACGACGACGCCACGCGACGGCAGCAGCCCGATCAGCTCCTCCCGCTCCAGCGCGCGGAAGTACGGCTCGCCATGCTGCCGGAAGATGGCCGGGATGTCCCGGCGCTCGCGGCGTTCGATCCGTTCGTCCACGTCCTCGGCGCGCCAGTCGAGCCGGCGCGCCAGCGCCTGCGCGACGGTCGTCTTGCCGGCGCCCATGAACCCGACGAGGTAGATCTTGTCGGCGGTCACGCGCGCAGCCGGTCGAGATCGCGGAAGAAGGTGGGGTAGGAGACCGCGACGGCGTCGGCGCCCGTGATCTCGCAGGGCGCGGCGGCCGCCAGCGCGGCAATCGCGAAGGCCATGGCCAGGCGGTGGTCGCCACACGCATCGGCGGTCCCGCCGCGAAGCGGGCGGTGGCCGCGGACGTGGAAACCGTCGGGCAACTCGTCGGCGTCCGCGCCGAGCGCGCGCAGGCCGGTCACGAGCGCGGTGATGCGGTCGCTTTCCTTCACGCGGAGCTCTCCGGCGCCGGTCACGTGAATCTCGCCGCCCGCGGTGGCAAGCGCGGCGAGGACCGGCAGCTCGTCGATCACGTCCGGGACCTCCGCCGGGGTGACCGTCAGCGATCCCAGCGCCCCGCCGGTCACCCGCAGGCAGCCCACGGGCTCGCCGTCGTCCTCGCGCTGGATGTCGAGGGTGACGTCGGCGCCGAAGCGGCGCAGCAGCTCCAGGAACCCGGTGCGGGTGGGGTTGAGGCCGACGCCGGTGATGTCGACGAGCGAGCCCGGCCGCGCGGCGGCCGCGGCCGCGAAGAACGCGGCCGATGACAGGTCACCTGGCACGCGGCGCTCGCCGCCCACCGGCTGCTGGCCGCCCGTGAGCGCGATGCGCCGGCCATCGACCTCGAGCCGGACGCCGAACGCGCGGAGCGCACGCTCCGTATGATCTCGTGTGGGGCCCGGCTCGACCACGACGGTCTCACCGGTCGCCTGGAGGCCGGCGAACAGCACCGCGGACTTGAGCTGCGCGCTGGGCACCGGCGGCTCGTAGGTGATGCCGCGCAGGTGGCCGCCCTCGATCACGACGGGGGGCCGGCCATCGGGCGCGGTGCTGGCGGTGGCGCCCATGGCGCTCAGGGGATCGACGATGCGCCGCATCGGCCGGCGCCGGAGGGAGTCGTCGCCGTCGAGCACCGAGCGGAAGGGGTGGCCGGCCACGATCCCGGCCAGCATGCGCATGGTGCTGCCGGAGTTGCCGCAGTCGAGCGGGCCGCCGGGCGGCTGCAGGCCGGCGAGCCCCCGGCCTTCGATACGCAGCCGTGGGACGGAGCCCGGGACCGGCGCGGCCTCGCGGGAGACCGCGGCGCCGAGGGCCTCGAGACACCGCAGCGTCGAGGCACAGTCGGCCCCGGTCGAGTAGTTGGCGATGGTTGTCGGGCCCGCGGCGATGGCGCCCAGGAGGGCGTAGCGATGCGAAATGGACTTGTCACCCGGGACGTCGAGGGCGCCGCGGAGCGCCGTGGCGGGTGGGACGAGGAGAGCGTGCGCGACGCGCATGATTTCACTATACTAATGGAGTGGACGCCTCGATTCGCGCACGCGTGCCCCGCTTTGGCGGCGCGACTCGAACAGGGTCGCTGCGACGCGCATCCATGAGACTCCAGGGACCCCGATCCGGCGCCGCATGACGCATTCGCACGTCGTCCGCCTCGAGTTCGCGAGCGCCTTCGACATGCTGGACTTCGTCCAGGTCGTGGGCGACCACATCTGCCGCCTGGCCGGGCTCGACGACGACCAGCTCCACTGGGTCAGCGTCGCCGTCCGCGAGTCGGTGATCAACGCCATCAAACACGGCAACCAGCACGACGAGGCCAAGCGGGTTGTCGTCGAGTTCTCGCCGTTCCCCTCCCACGCTCCGGAGGAGCTCGTGATCCGCGTCAAGGATCAGGGCGAGGGCTTCGACCCCGAGGAGCTCGCGGATCCGCTGGCCCCCGAGAACATCATGAAGTCCAGCGGGCGCGGCATCTTCCTGATCCGCAACTTCATGGACGAGGTGCTGCTCGAGCGGTCCGAGGGCGGGGGCATGGAAATCCACATGGTCAAGAAGGTCCCCCGCACGAACGGCGCCGCGGACTGACGTGGCGCCCGACCCCCGCTTCCTGGCCCTCGCGGTCGAGGCCGTCATCCGTGCGGGCGACATGCAGCTCGCCCGCTTTCGCACCGACGTCGGCGTCCGCAAGAAGGGCGCGATCGACCTGGTCACCGAGGTCGACGTCGCCGTGGAGCGCATGTTCCGCGACCTCGTGGCGGCGCGGTTCCCCGGACACGATGTCGTCGCCGAGGAGCTCGAGAGCACGCTCACGGGCTCGCGGTACCGGTGGATCTTCGATCCGCTCGACGGCACCACCAACTACGCCCACGGCATCCCGCTCTTCTGCGCGTCACTGGCGCTCGCCATCGACGGCGTCGTGGAAGTGGGGGCGGTGTACGACCCCAGCCACCGCGAGCTGTTCACGGCCGAGCGGGGGGTGGGGGCCTGGTTGAACGGCCAGCCGCTCGCGGTGAGCCAGACCACGTCGCTCGTCGACGCCATGCTCGTGACGGGCTTCCCCTACAACGTGCACCAGACCATCGAGGAGCTCGTGGCCGTGTTCGCGCGCTTCATTGCCTCGGCGCGGGCCGTGCGACGCCTCGGGTCGGCGGCCATCGACCTCTGCTGGGTGGCGGCCGGTCGCACGGACGGCTTCTGGGAGCAGCGCCTCAAGCCGTGGGACACGGCGGCCGCGTCGCTGGTGCTCACCGAGGCCGGGGGACGCGTGACCGGCATGGACGGCAGCGCCTGGGCGCCCAACGACGGGCACATCCTCGCCTCGAACGGCCATCTGCACGACCAGATGCTGGCGGTCGTTGCCGCCGGGGGCCGTCCCTAGGACAGGACACTTCGCGGTACGCCGCGACACCTCCAGACGTCCAGCTCGTCCCGTTATTCGCCACAATCCGCGGATTCACGCGGGATTCCGCCGCTCAGCCGCACTGGCATCATCCGTGCTTCGTCGGGACGCATGATGCCACTACCGCCTGGGCCGGGAGGCCTTATGCGTTCGAAGATGCTGTGGACGGCCGCCGGAGTGCTGGCCGCGAGTCTCCTCGGCGCCGGCACTGCGTCGGCGCAGCAGCAGTTCACGTTGTCCGGCGGGTACTTCGCCGTACGCGGCGAGGATGCCCGTGTCGAGGGCGACGTCCTGAACGTCAATCGCGAGATCTTCCTGTTCGACGTGAGCGACTTCGGGTCGGCGACCGTGGGCGCGGAATGGGTCGTGCCGGTTGGCGAGTACCTCGAGGCCGGCGGGCGAGTCGGGTTCGTGCGGCGCACGGTGCCGTCGGTGTACCGCGATTACGTCCGTCCCGACGGGACCGAAATCGAGCAGGACTTCCGGCTGCGGACCGTGCCGATCTCCGGCACGCTGCGGATCCTGCCGCTCGGGCGCAGCGCGCCGATCCAGCCGTACGTCGGCGGCGGCATCGTGCTCGTCAGCTACCGCTACAGCGAGACCGGTGACTTCATCGACTTCTCCGATCCCGTGAACCTGCCCGTGTTCCGCGACAGCTATGTCGCGAGCGGCACCGCCGTCGGCGCCGAGGCGGTCTTCGGGCTGCGCGTGCCCGCCGGGCCGCTGGCCTTCGGCGGCGAGGTGCGGTACCAGAAGGCCGAGGCCGACCTGTCAAACGACTTCCTCGGATCCAAGCTGGATCTGGGCGGGCTGCACTGGCTCGGCACGATCAGCTTCCGCTTCTAGCGCGGGCGCCCCGGCGCCGACGGGCCAGCAGGGGGCCGGCCTCCCGGTTCCGCCACGATGGCGGAAGGGGGGCCGGCCCTTTGTGTTGATTTCGCGTGTATAATGGCCTGATTCTTGCGCTCGATGACTCCCGAGCTATCCATCGTCATTCCCGTTCGCAACGAGTCGCCGAACATCGCCCCGCTCTACGAGGAGCTCACCGCCACGCTCGGCCGCTACGGCCGCAGCTACGAGCTCGTGATCGTGGACGACGGCAGCACGGACGACACGTTTGCGCAGTTGGCCGCCTTCCAGGCCCGTGATCCCCGCCTGCGCGTGATCCGGTTCCGGCGCAATTTCGGCCAGACCGCCGCGTTCGCGGCCGGCTTCGCCTACGCGCGGGGCCGCTACGTCGTGACCTCCGACGGCGACCTGCAGAACGACCCGGCCGACATCCCCGCGATGGTGGCCCTCCTCGAGGAGGGGGCCGACATCGTCTGCGGCTGGCGGAAGGACCGGAAGGACAAGTTCGTCACGCGCCGCATCCCCTCGATGATCGCGAATCGGCTGATCTCGTGGGCGACCGGTGTGGCCCTGCACGACTACGGGTGCTCGCTGAAGGTGTTCCGCGCGGAGGTCGTGAAGCCGCTGCGGCTGTACGGCGAGATGCACCGGTTCCTCCCGGCGATTGCGAGCCAGCTTGGCGTGGAGATCCGCGAGGTGGTCGTGAACCACCGGGCCCGCCGCGCCGGGACGTCGAAGTACGGGCTGTCGCGGACCATCCGCGTCGTGCTCGACCTCGCGACGGTGAAGTTCCTCCTGAGCTACTCCACACGCCCGCTGCAGATCTTCGGGCTGCTGGGGCTGATCACCGGCGGGCTCGGCGCGGTCATCACGGGGTACCTCGGCTGGGTCCGGCTGTTCGAGCAGCAGGGCATTGCCGATCGGCCGCTGCTGCTGCTGGGCGTGATGCTGCTGTTCATCGGCGTGCAGCTCGTGACGTTCGGGCTGCTCGCGGAGTTGCTGGCCCGCACCTACTACGAGTCGCAGAACAAGCCCATCTACGTCATCCGCGAGGTGCGCCAGACGCCGGACCCCGCGGCGGTCGAGGCCTGATGGCCAGGGGCGCGCCACGCGATCACGACCCGCGCATCACGGTCATCCAGCAGGAGCTCTTCGACGAGAAGAAGTCGAAGGTCGACAAGTATCGCGACCTGGTCATCGGCCGGCCCGGCCTCGGTCCGCTGCTGGCGTTCGAGCTCGTCACGCTGCTCTCGTCGTGGGTGCCCGGCGCGCTCGGCCTGTTCCTGCGCTCGAAGCTCTACCCCTGGGTCCTCGGCGCCGTCGGCCGCAACGTCGTCTTCGGCGTCAACGTCACGCTGCGCCATCCCCACAAGATCTTCATCGATGACAACGTGGTCATCGACGACGGGTGCTGCCTGGACGCGAAGGGGACCGACAACCGCGGCATCATGATCGGCAAGGGCGTGTTCGTCGGCCGCAACACCATCCTGAGCTGCAAGAACGGGGATATCGTGCTCGAGGATGGGGCCAACCTGGGCTTCAACTGCGAGATCTTCTCCGCGTCGCGGGTGCGGGTGGGCCGGCAGATCCTGATGGCGGCCTACACCTACCTGGTCGGGGGGGACCACCTCTACGACCGCGTCGACATCCCGGTGCTCCAGCAGGGCCGCACGGCGCGGGGGATCGACGTGGACGACCACGTCTGGCTCGGGACCCACGTCGTGGTCACGGACGGCTCGACCATCGGCAGGGACGCGATCATCGGGGCCGGTGCGGTCGTCGTCGGGACGATCCCGGAGTTCGCGATTGCGACCGGCATCCCGGCCAAGGTGGTGCGCGACCGGCGCCAGGCCGCGGCCGCGGCGGGAGGGGAGTAGGCGATGTGCGGCATCGCCGGCCTCGTCGAGGCCGACCTCGCGCGCCCCGTGTCCCGCCCGGACGTCGAGCCGATGGTCCAGGCGATCGTGCACCGCGGCCCGGACGAGGACGGCTACGCGCTGCTCGACGGCGTCGGGCTCGGCATGCGCCGGCTGTCGATCATCGACCTGTCCACCGGGCAGCAGCCGTTCTCGAACGAGACCGGTGACATCCAGCTGGTTGCCAACGGCGAGATCTACAACCAGGGCGCGTTGCGCGAGGAGCTGCTGGCGCGCGGCCACACCTTCCGCAGCCACTCGGACATCGAGACCATCGTCCATGGGTACGAGACGTGGGGCGAGGACGTCTTCACCCGCCTGCGGGGCATGTTCGCCATCGCCCTCTGGGACGGTCGTGCGCGCACGTTGCTGCTGGCGCGCGACCGGGCCGGCGAGAAGCCGCTCTTCTGGACGCTGACGCCGCAAGGCCTGCGGTTCGGCTCCGAGATGAAGGCGCTGCTGGCGCGCCCGGAGGTGCGCCGCGCCCTCGACCCCGAGGCGCTCGACCAGTTCCTCACCTACGAGTACGTCATCACGCCCAGGACGATCCTCAAGGGCATCCAGAAGGTGCCGCCGGGCTCGTTCGTCCGGTACCGTGACGGCGGCGTGTCCGTGCACCGCTACTGGGACGTGGCGGCCGTGGCGCCCCGGGCCTGGAAGGACGCCGACGCCATCGAGGCGGTCCGCGAGACGGTCAAGCGCGCGGTCGTCGGCCAGATGATGTCCGATGTCCCGCTCGGCGCGTTCCTGTCGGGTGGCGTGGACTCGAGCACGATCGTGGCGTTCATGAGCCAGGCCACGTCGCTCCCCGTGAACACCTTCAGCATGGGGTTCGACGACGGCAGCTACAACGAGCTGCCGTTCGCGCGGGAGGTGGCGCAGCTGTTCGGGACGCACCATCGGGAACGGGTCGTGTCGCCGGCGGTCGGCGAGCTCTTCGATCGGCTGGTGACGCACCTCGACGAGCCGTTCGCCGACGTCTCGATGTTCCCGACGTTCATGGTGTCGCGCCTCGCGCGCGAGCACGTCGCCGTCGCGTTGTCGGGAGACGGCGGAGACGAGCTGTTCGGCGGCTACGATGCCTACGAGGCGCAGGCGGCGGCGGAGCGGCTGGGGCGCGTCGGGAACGCCGTGCTGCCGATCGCGGCCGCCGTCACGGCGATGATTCGGCCCCAGGAGCAGAAGAAGGGGCTCGTCAACGGCATCAAGCGCTTCGTGCAGGGCGCGGCCACCGCGCCGGCGGACATCGGGCATTACCGCTGGATGACCTACCTCGGATCGCGCGGCCGGCGGCGGCTCTATTCCGCGGGGCTCCAGGAGGCGTTGCGGCGCTCCGACGTCTACCAGCCGGTGCGCGACGTGCTCCGGCGGTACTCCCACGACGAGTGGCTCAACCGGCAGCTCTACGCCGACCTGACGATCTACCTGGCCGATGACATCCTGGTGAAGGTCGACCGGATGAGCATGGCCACCTCCCTCGAGACCCGCGCGCCGTTCCTCGACGTCGACGTGATGGAGCTGGCCTTCTCGATGCGGGGCGATCTGAAGGTCCGCAAGGGCGAGCGCAAGTGGGTGCTGAAGCGCGCCGTCGAGGGGCTGATCCCGGCAAGCATCCTCGACAGGCGGAAGCAGGGGTTCAGCATCCCGATCAAGAACTGGCTGAAACGCGAGCTCCAGCCACTCATGCGCGAGCTGCTGTCCCCGGACCGCATCGCCCGCCGCGGCCTCTTCGAGCCGGTCGAGGTCGCCCGGCTGATGGACGACCACGTCGCCGGCCGCGAGAACCACGCCCACATCCTCTTCCCGCTCATGGTCCTGGAGCGGTGGGCTCAGCACCACCTCCGCTGATGGAATAGAGAATCAAGAAACCGGAATAGAGAAAGGAAATGCGGAAGGGGGAAGTTGAGAAGGCGCCTCCCTCATTTCTTGCTCAATTCCGAACTCCTTCATTCCTTTCTTGATTCCCGATTCTGAGATTCTTGATTCCCCGCGTTAGTCCCAGCGGTAGCTTCGCTCCACGTCGGCGATCTGCCGTTCCGCCTGCTCGGCGTTCCAGCCGAGCAGCGGAGCGGCGAGGCAGGCGGCGGTGGCGAGGGCGTCGGCGCCCGGGTGGCCGGCCGAGCCGGCCTCGGTGCGGCGGAGGACGATGTCGGCGAGGGTGTGGGCGGCTTCCTCGCGCACCGCGTGCACGACCTCGGCGCCGGTGATGACGCACTGCTCGCCCAGGGGCCGGCCCAGCGCCGGGGTGTCGCGAATCAGCGCGAGGATGCGGTCGTAGTGGGTGCCGTAGGCGGCGGCCAGACGGAGCAGGGTCTCCGGAGGGACGCCGTCGATCTGCCGGAGCTCCACGGCCCGGAGGAAGGCGCCGATGTTCGTGATGGCCCCGCCGCTCACCGGCGTCTCGGCGGTCCGGCACGCGGGAGGGACACGCGTGCCGAGCAAGCGGAACACCGCGTTGACGGCGTGGGCCGCCGTCTGCCGCGCCGTCGTGTACCGCACCCCGAACATCGACACCAGGCCACCGACGCCCTGCCGCCGGTGCTCGATGACCGTGCTCTCGCGCAGGAGTTGGACGTGCGCCCCCTCGCCCGAGACCATCGGGAGCAGGCCCCGGTGGACGAGGCGGACGTCGGCGCCGGACAGGTTGGCCAGCGGGAACGCCAGCCGCGCGTCGGCCAGGAAGGCCTCCACGTCCCAACGGGTCACGCCCAGCCGGTCGGGGCTCCCGTCGTAGGCATCATGGCTCGTGCCGAGCATCGACACGTCCCGCCACGGCACCAGGAAGAGGAAGCGCCCTTCGGCCAGGCCCCCGCAGCCGGCCTCTCCCGTCACGCGACGCACGACGAGGTTGACGGCGCGGGAGAGCCGGGGGCCCGGCGTGCCACGCTCGCCGCCGGGCAGCGTGGCCAGCAGCGAGGCCGCCCAGGGGCCGGCGGCATTGAGGACCGCCCGCGCGCGGATGTCGAACGCCTCGCCGCCAATCGTGTCGACGACGCTCGCCCCCGCCACCCGCGTGCCGTCCAACAGGAAGCGCTCGGCCCGGAGGTGGTTGCCCACGGCGGCACCCGCGTCGACCGCGGACTGCACGAAGGCGAGGTTCAGCCGATCGCCGTGGCGCATCTGGTAGTCGTGCCACGTGGCGCCGCCCGTGACCCCCTGGGGATCGATGACCGGATTCAGGCGGAGGCACTCGTCGCGTGACACCACGCGCCCGCGTGGGAGCCGCAGGGCCGGATCCTCGATGCCGCGGTTGCGGTCGGCGGCGATCAGGTCATTGAGCGCAAGGGCCACATGGAACAGGCTGCGGCTCTTGCCGGGACGCCGGTAGGTGGGGACGACGAACCGGAGGGGGCGGACCAGGTGCGGCGCGATCCGGGCGAGCGCGCGGCGCTCCCGGATGTACAGGCGCATCTGGCGGAGGTTCGCCGCCTGGAGCGACCGGAGGCCGCCGTGCAGGGTCTTGAGGCTGTTGGCCGAGGTGGCGCCGCCGAAGTCGCCCTGGTCGATGAGGGCGACCGTGAGGCCGCGGGCGGCGGCGTCCCATGCGGCGATCGACCCGTAGATGCCGGCGCCGATGACGAGGAGGTCGAAGGAGGTATCGGCCAGGCGACGGAGATCGCGGACCATCGAAGGATCATTGTACGATAGGCGCCATCGTGATCGACCGCATTCAAGCGTATTGGAACGCCCGCATCCACGACCTCGAGATGACCGACCACCCGGTCGGCGCCCGCGAGTTCTTCGACGACCTGGACGACTACCGCTTCGACAAGCTGCACTACCTGCCGCGCCTGGTCGACTTCGACCACGGCTTCGCCGGGCAGCGCCTGCTCGAGGTCGGCTGCGGCATCGGGACCGACCTCGTGCGCTTCGCGCGAGGGGGCGCCCGCGTGACGGGCATCGACCTCTCGACGACGGCCATCGACCTGGCCCGCCAGAACTTCGCCCTGCATGGGGTCGAGGCCGAGGAGCTCCGCGTCGGCAACGGCGAGGCGCTCCCGTACCCCGACGCGTCCTTCGACGTCGTCTACGGGCACGGCGTGATCCAGTACACCGCTGACGCGGCCGCGCTCATCCGCGAGTGCCACCGTGTGCTGAAGCCGGGCGGCACCGGGATCTTCATGGTCTACAACCGCGTGTCATGGCTGAACGCCATGTCGAAGGTCATGAAGGTGGCGCTCGAGCACGAGGATGCCCCGGTGCTGAAGAAGTACTCCATCGGGGAGTTCCGGGCGCTGCTCGCGCCCTTCGCCAGCGTGCGCATCGTGCCCGAGCGGTTCCCGGTGAAGTCGCGGCTGCACAAGGGATGGAAGGGGGTGCTCTTCAACACCTTCTTCGTCGGCACCTTCAACGCGCTTCCGACCGCCTGGGTACGGCCGCTCGGCTGGCACCTCATGGCGTTCTGCCGGAAGTAGGGCTGGCTCTCGCTGCGCTCGAGGCGTTGGGCCTCGCTCCGCTCGGTAGGCCTCGGCGCCTGTGGCGCCTCGGTGGGACTCGTCCTCCCTGGTGTCGAGGGTCGGACGTCGCTGGGACTCGTCCTCGCCCCTCGACTGCACTCGGGGCGACCCTGAGCGCAGTCGAAGGGTCGCTGGGGCTGCGCTTCGGACGTCGCTGGGACAGGAAAAAGGGGACTGTCGCCATTTCCCAGACGGCGCGCCGGAAATGGGGGCTGTCCCCTTTTTCGTGATCCCCCGGCGCGCGACAGCCGGAGGCACTGAGGACTCCTCGTCCGAGTCCGCCTCCGTGTCTCAGTGTCTCTGTGGCCCGTCCGTCTTCGGGACCTCGTAGATGGAGATCGACCCGTTCCGGTACACGAGCGGCAGGAGTCCCCGGGCCTGGTCGAAGCGGGCTTCGACGTCCGGGTGGGCTTCACGTTCGGGGGGACCGATGAAGAAGTAGTCGATGTCGTTCCGTGAGGCGACCTTCACCACTTCCGTGACGTCCGTATGCTCGAACATCCAGCGGGCGCGGCGCGAGCCCTCCTCGTACTTCTGGAGGGGCACCATCGAGATTGGCAGGCCCACCCCCATCCGCCGCTCGGCGAATGCGGGCAGGTAGGCCCAGCCGTCGGTGCCGCGCGCGACCGGGTCCAGCTGGAACACGCTGTCGGTTGGCGTGCGCGCCTGAATCCATGCGAAGGCGGCCTGGTCGTCCGGTGTCAGCACCTGGGTCCAGTGGAACCCCGCGGCCATCTCCCGGTTCCACACGTCCTGCGTGTTGACGATGTCGATGGCGACCGTCGGAGCCGAGGCCAGCGCCACCAGGGCGGCCGCACCGAACACGGCGACCCGCGGCCGGAGGCGCAGGCGCCCCGCGCGATCGGCCCCGTAGGCGACCAGCACGCCGAGGGCCATGAACGACAGGTGGCCCACACGCCACCCCACGTACACGTCCTGGTGATCGCGGATGTCCACGAAGAAATAGAACCCGATGCTGACCCCGATCAGCGTCAGGAAGGGCAGCAGGGCTGACTCGCGGGCCCGCCATGCCGCCAGGGCGCCGGCGCCCCCCAACAGCAGCATCGGGCCGAAGCTCAGCGCCGTGGCGGCCAGCGGGCGCACGATGGAGACGGGGTTCAGGCCGAACGACAGCACCGCGCCGCCGTGGTCGACGTAGTCGAGCGCCGTCACGCCGGCGGCGGCCAGCGCCAGCGGCAGGGCCGCGGCCGACAGGTGCACGGTCGCACGCCACCAGGCTCGCGCCCGCAACACTCCGACCCCTTCATAGACGGCGGCTGCGGCCGTGAACATCAGGCCGCCGAAGGAGCTGATGAGCGTGCTCACCCCGAGGAGCGTGCCCGCGACGGCAAACGCCGGGACGTCCACGGCCCGCGCGCGCCGCGCCACGACGAGGAGCCCGAGCAGGCCCATCGCGTAGCCCGTGGCGTGGTGCGGCTGGTAGAGCAGCACCCGGTGGAGGCCGTCGATGGGCATGGCCCCCCACTCCCACCGCACCAGCGCGTCGATGTTCAGGTAGCGCACCAGTGACATCGGCACGCCGAGGCGCCAGTGCTCCCACAGGGCGTAGAGCCCCTCGAAGCTCGTGAACAGGATCGCCGCGGCAATGCCCGCGGCGGCCGCGAGTGGCCGCGCCACCAGGCGGGCGACCCCGTAGAGGAACCCCACGAAGACCGCGTCCATCAGCACCGAGCGCGTCAGCAGCAGCGCATCGAGGCCGAGGGCGCGGCCGACGGTCCGGTACTCGACCGCCGTGATCAGGTGCGGCAGCCAGTAGTAGTGCATCGTGTCGCCCACGTAGAACGGATTGGGCGGCAGGAAGATGCCCTTGGCCAGCTCCGCGACGACCGCGCGACGCCAGACATAGTCGGCCGTGAAATAGGCCCGGTATGCCAGGCCGTCCCCGACGTCCATCCCGACGTGGGCGAACGGCCAGGCGACGACGAGGGGAACGACCAGCAGGAGCACGGCGAGCGTGACGACGTCCCCACGCGCGGCCACGGCGGGGCGCCAGCGCCCCTGGACGCGGTGAGCGGCGAGAGCCGGCGTGGCCGCAAGCAGGGCGGCGGCCGGCAGCGTCCAGGCCTCGCGCCCTCCGGCTGCCCAGAGGAGCAGGAGCGTGATGCTGCTCAGGGCGACCCCGAGCAGCGGACCCAGGGTGAGGGGCAGCAGCCAGCCCGCCCTGGCGCCGAGGGCCCGGCGCATGATGAGCACGCCTGGCGCGGCGAAGATGGCCTGGCTCAGGAGACTCACCGCCGCGCCGCGCGCGGTCGTCAGCGTGAGCAGCGTGGCGCCGTAGACGGCCGCCACGCCGATTGTCAGCAGGATGACGAAGGGGCTCGCGTCAGACGCCGCCTCGGCGGCTTCACGCCCGGCAAGAACCAGACGCCGCATGGTGACCGATGGCGCTCCGCGTCGCTGGCTAGAGGGACGGCCGCTCGGCCGGGGCCGTCGGTCCCGGCGGGGGGGGCGGCAGCGCGGCCTGTGGCCGGCGCTTCTCGATGGACGCGCGCACGAGGAAACGCGCGTACGGGACCACCTGCTTGATCGCCGCCACGTTCATCTGGCACGGGCTCAGGCAGGTCGGGCACTGGTGGTCGCGGATGTCCCGACGGTGGGCCTGGGCGTCGTCGCGGAAGTAGATCGCCTCGGGATCCTCCTGCGTGACGTTGCCGACCACGTCGCTGTTCTCGCAGAAGAACAGGTCGCCGTTGGGATTGAGCATCACGCCCTGGGTCTGGAACGGGCAGGGCGCCGTGCGGTGGTACCCGTTGGCGATCATGTCCGCGTAGTGCATGTAGATGTAGTTCTGCCCGTCGAGCAGCGGGTCCTGGCGGACCCGGTCGAGGAAGAACTTCCGCATCTTCTGTTCTTCGAGGGCCATCGGCTTGATGTTGCCCGCGAGCTCCGCGTTGCCCAGCATGGCCTCGGTGAACCGGACCATGTTGAAGACGATGTCCAGCTTCTCCTTCTTGGCCCACGCGAGGATGTTGTCGGCGTCCTCGAGGTTCTTCGAGAAGATCGTCGACGAGATCCCGAAGTTGAAGCGGTAGGTCTTCTGGAGCTCCTGCATCGCCGCAATCGTCTTGCCGGCCTTCTGGAAGGCGTTCTTGACGTTGCGGACGTCCCCGTGCATGTCGTTGACGCCGTCGATGGAGACGCGGGTCGAGAAGATCACGCCCTTCTCGTGGCACATCTCGACGACCTTCGTCAGCATCGGGATGGCGCGGTGGGGCGTCAGGCCGGTCGTGTTGATCGTGAGCTTCCGGATCTTCGGGAACTTCTCGACCATGAGCCGGCAGATCTCGACCATGTCGTTCCGGGTGGTCGGCTCGCCGCCCGACAGGCTCGCGTTCTCGACGTCCTTCCAGAGCGGGGAACTGAATGCCCGCTCCACCTGGTCCAGGGTCATGTCCTCCTTCCGGTTCCCGCGCGTCCAGTTGCTGCACATCTCGCACCGCGCGTCACAGACGAACGTGCAGTGATAGATGAGGACGGTGGGGTGCAGCGGCTTGTAGGTTGCCACCGCGGCCCGGACGAGGTCGCGTGGGGCGCTGAGCGCCGCCTTCGCGAGGTACTTTGCTGCGTAGACCTGAGCCATGCTAAGTCCAAGATTTTACAGGTTTTCCACGATGCGGTAAAGGCGCGAGGGCCGGGCGGGCCCCCAGGGGGGCCGAATGGGCGAGGGCGCCCGGTGGGCGGCCCGCCAGCTCAGCGGCGGGCGCGCAGCCAGAGCACGAGCCCGGGCAGGTTGCCGGCAAGCCCGGTCAGCACGATCAGCGTCGACAGGGCGAACGAGGCCTCGTCCGGCACGCCGAGGGGACGCAGCAGCCAGACGAACACGCCTTGCGGCAGGCCGAACCCGCTGATCGAGACCGGCAGCAGCAACATCAGCAGGCCCACCGGCATGAAGAGCAGGTAGAACCGGAACGGCACCGTGATGCCGAGCCCCAGGCCCAGCAGGTACGCCTGCCCGATGCGCAGCAGCTGGACCACGAGCGACCAGGCCATGACGTGCACGAGCACGCCGCCACGGCCGCGGTAGCGCGACACGGCATCGCTCAGCCGCAGGAGGCGGCGCGTGATGGCGCCCTCGTGCCGGTGCGCGGGGACGATCGCGCGGACGAGCCGGTCGGCCCAGAAGGCGCAGAGGCAGATCGCGGCGAGCAGGGCCACCGCCGCGGGCAGCCGCCAGTCGCCGTCGCCGGCCGGCGCCACGAGCAGCAGGCCGGCCGCGCCCATGCCGACGAGCGACAGGATGCCGAGCAGGCGGTCGACGGCCACCGAGGCGAGCGCCTCGCTGCCCTGGGCGGTACGCTGGGTGAGCGTCCAGGCGCGCGCGGCGTCCCCGCCGACCCCCGCGGGCAGGAAGCTCCCGACGAACGAGCTCACGAGGAAAATCCAGGCGGCGGATTTCGCGGAGATGGGGGTTCCGCTGGCGCGGAGCAGGAGCAGCCAGCGCAGGATCATCACCAGCCGGTCGAGGCCGACCAGCAGCAACACGACGGCCAGGTGCGGCCGGCTGACGGTGAGGATGGCCCGCCCGGCCGCGGCCATGTCGAGCCGGGATCCGAGGTAGACGAGGATGGCTGCCGTGATGCCCAGGCGGAGCCACCACGACCGCGCGACGCGGCCCAGCATCCCGTGTCCTCCTGCCACGCGTCCCCCGGCGTCAGCGGCTGGCCGGCTTGCGCGCGACGAAGGTCAGCGTCTCGAACAGGTTCTTGCGGATCTTGAAGACCAGCTCTTCCGTGCCGGTGTGGCGCGACAGCGCATCGACGCCCGGCAGGTTGACGAGGAGCGCGCCGGCCGCCAGCAGGTCGCGCTTCACGCCGGTGGCCAGCCCGATGCCGCGCTCGACGTGCAGCACCTCGAACCCGCCGTCGCCGAACAGCTGCCGCACCCGCCGCTCGGTCGTGACGAAGTTGTGGGTGTAGTCCACGTCCCAGAAGAACGTGCGCTCCTTGAGGTAGTCGGGGACGACCACGAAGAAGACACCGCCCGGCCGGAGCGTCCGCAGCGCCTCGGCCGTGAACTGGCGCGCCGCGTCGATGCCGCTCATGTGCTCGAGCACCTGGTCGGCATACACGACGTCGGCCGATGCGTCGGCCATCGGCATCGGCGGGGTCCACGACTCGATGACGTCCAGGCCCTTCCCGCGCAGTACCTCGATCAGCAGGGGGCTGGCCTCGATGGCCGTGTACTGCCACCCGGCCGCCACCGCCTGCTCGGCAAGCGTCCCGTGCCCCGGCCCGATCTCGAACATGCGCCCCGGGGCGGGCTTGAAGCGATGCAGCAACGCCAGCCGGTGCTGCTCGATGCGTCCGCGCCTGGACGCCCCGTACGTCGTGAGCTTCTTCTCGGAGAAGGTCTTGTAGAAGGTCGAGGGCTCGGACACTGGGTGGGGCCTGGAGGAGGGAGGAACCATCCCGTGACGTCCCGGGCCGCTGACGCGCGGCCCGGGACGTCCGGACAGGACCTACTGGCCGAGGATGGCCAGGGCGCCGACCGGCGGCGCGTAGACGTTCTGGCTGCCGGAGAGGCGGCCGATGTAGTCGGGCTCCCAGTGGTAGTGGTCGCCACCGATGCTCAGGACCAGGTCCCACGCATCGCGCGTGCTGCAGATCACGATCACGTCGTCTGCCTGGGGACGGCCGGAGCCGGCGTCCTTGATGCACCAGTCGTTGTCGGGCCCGGCCGGGTTGAAGCGCGGGTGACCGTAGTGGATCGCGGCCACCGCGGCGGCGAGGTAGACGTTGCGCTGCTCACGCGTCGAGCTGCCACCGATGTTGAAGCGGAGCTCGTCGTAGATGCGGCGGATGATGCCGTACGCCTCGTCGAAGCCGATGTTCCGCGGCGCGCCGACCGTGCCGGTGGGGGTGCCGCCAGGCTGCGGACGGTTCGGCGTGCGGAAGAACATGGCCGGCGACCACGGGCCGTAGGCGCCGTCGAGCTCGGCCCGGACACGCCAGGCGTAGTCCGAGGCGTAGTCGAGGTTCGTATCGGCCTCGTAGCTCGTGGAGCCGCTGCCCTGGGCCACCGTACGCTCGTCGACCAGCGTCCCGCCGCCGGTCAGCAACTGCAGGCGGTAGCTCACGCCGGCGATGGTGGAGCCGAGATACGTGGACGTGGCGTTGGCAAAGGTGAACGTCGGCCGAATCGTGTCGATCGTCTCGCTGTTGCCGGGGCCCGACGGCACCGGCGCGTCGATCTTCAGCGTGGATCCGTCAGCGTTGGCGTTCAGTGCGACCCCGGTGGTAGCACTGGGCGACAGGGGAGTCGCAGGGCTGCCCGAGCAGGCGACGGTCAGGGCCACGATCGCGGCGAGACTGGACAGGGCGAACTTGCTGGTCATCGAACTGGACTCTCCTGTGGAAGTGGCGCGCCGGCTGGCGCGTCAAACCGCGCAGCATGATACCCCAGCGCACGCCGCGCGGGAAACCCCCAAATGCCAGAACCCCTCTGTTCAGAGCGAATTAGTGGTGGTCGAGCCGGAGCCTCATGCTACGATGCCAGACGTTTGACCTTCATCGCGGGAGCCGACTGAACCCTTATGCAGAGACACGCGCGCACGCTCATCGTGGTGGCCGGAATCGCCCTCTTCGCGGCCCAGTCCGCTGCGGCCCAGGGCCGGGAGTGGACCGATCGCGGCTACATCAACATCAACGGGGCCTTCCAGGGCGCGACCATCGACCTGAACGACGCCACGGACATCCGGCAGTACGGCGAGGACGGGCGCATCACCGAGAACGGCAGTGTCGATGCGGGCAACCTGTTCGACATCGGCGCGGGCGTTCGCGTGTGGCAGAACGTCAGCATCGGCATGGGGTATTCCCGCGGGTCGTCCACCAGCTCGGTGACCGTCGCCGGCGCCGTGCCGCACCCGCTGTTCTTCGGCCAGCCCCGCCAGTTCTCGGAGAACGTCGGGGGACTGAAGCACACCGAGCAGGCCGTGCACCTGCAGATCGGGTACATGTACGTCCTGTCCGACGCGGTCGACATCCAGTTCTTCGTCGGACCGTCGATCTTCAAGCTGAAGCAGGACGTCGTCTCGGACGTGCTCATCGGCGAGGCCGGTTCGCCCTTCACCAACATCGTCGCGCAGCCGCAGACGGCGAGCCGCAATGAGTCGGCCGTGGGCGTCAACGTGGGGCTCGACGTGACCTACACGGCCTGGCGGCAGGACGACTTCAAGCTCGGCTTCGGCGGGTTCGTCCGTTACGCTGGGGCCTCGACCGACATCCGCGTGCTGGCCAACGACGTCTCGGTGGACCTGGGCGGTTTCCAGGCTGGCGTCGGCGCGCGCGTCCGCTTCTAGCGGCCTGCACGGCCTCGGCGGAGGCCAGGACATGACAACGGGGGCGCTGCCTGCGGGCCGGCGCCCCCGTTGCGTTTTTGTGCGGAGTGTCGGCGCGGCTCAGGGCAGCGCCGAGAGGGGCGGTGGGTAGACGTTCTGCCCGCCCGGCAACCGCCCGATGTAGTCGGTGTGGAACGAGTAGCCGCTCGCACCGGCGCCGCCGATCAGATCCCACGCATCCCGCGAGTCGCACCGCACCAGCACGTCGTCGGACGGGGGGCGGCCGCCGCCGGCATCCTTCACGCACCAGTTCGCGTCGGGTCCCTGCGGGTTGTAGACAGGGTGGCCGTAGTGGATCGCCGCGGCGGCGCGGAAGAGGAACTGGACGCGCTGCTCCCGCGACGAGCCCGACCCCAGGTTCCAGCCCTCGCGGTCGTGGACCATGCGCACGATGGCGAGCGCCTCGTCGATCGAGATGGTTCGCGGCTGCCCGACCGGACCGGGAGGCGGATTGGTGCCCGGCGGCGGCGTGCCCGGCGGGGGCGCCGGGGCGGGCGCCGCTGGTGTCGTGAACGAGAGCACCGATGAGAACGCGCTCGTGGTCTCTCCGTCCGTGGCGTAGACGCGCCAGTAATAGGTCGTGGCCCAGGGCAGCTCGCCGACCGACATCGTGGTCTGCCCGCCCGAGCCCGGGGTGACGGTGACGACGGCAATCGTCGCGGCCGGGTCGGGGGCGTTGGCCAGCTCGAAGCGGTAGACGACCTGGCCGACCGGTCCGCTGATCGCCCCGTTCGTGGCGATGAACTGCGGCTGGTTGGTGGTCAGCAGGCCACTCGGGGCGACGGGCACCGGCGTGCCGATCACGACGGGCTCGAGGACGCTGAAGCTGGCGACGCTGGAATAGGGACCTGTGTTGGCGCCGTCCATGGCGCGGACGCGCCAGTAGTACGTGTGGCCGGCGGCGAGGCCGTCGGGGATGCGGTAGCTCGTGCGGCCGTTCTCGCCGGGCGTCAGGCGGTCGGCCTGGTGGAGCAGCTGGGAGAAGGCCGCGTCCTTCGCCAGGTCGAGCTGCAGCCAGAGCGGGCGTTCGCCGTTGGTGCCGGCGTTCTCGATGACGAGGGTGACGTTGGCTGCTCCTTGCGACGTCAGTTGCGTCCCGCCCGACGGCTCGAGCGCCTTCGGGGCGGTGATGCTGACGCCCGGGATCGGCCCGGCGACGTCGGGGCTGAGCGGGTTGGCGCTCTTGGCGCGCTCGCAGGCGGTGCCGGCGACGGCGGCCGCGACGAGCGCGGCGAGGACAGCGGACCGGTACATAGGACACTCCCCGGGGATCGACCGGGGGTATCGGTCCGAACTGCCCAGAACTTTACACCACGGCGGGCCCGCGCGGTGCGCGGGCCCGTGGGCCTCGGGCCTGCGGCCCTCGGTGGGCCTCGCCCCTCGACTTGGCTCGGGGCTCGGTAGGACTCGTCCTCCCTGGCTCGCGCGTCGGACATCGCTGGGACTCGCCGTCGCTACCCTCGGCTCGCTGGGACGAGGACCGTAGGCCGCGCGCCTTGCGCGCGGTGGGCCTCGCCGCTCGGCTTCGCCTGGGGCTCGGCAGGCCGGCCGCTTCGCGGCCGTTGGGAATTGCCCGTCCCGGGCACGGCCTACCGAGCCCCGAGCGAAGCCGAGGGGCGAGGCCTGACGCGAGCGAAGCGAGCGGCCTGCATCCCTGTCCCAGCGAAGTCCGACTCTGGATCCAGGGAGGACGAGTCCTAACGGCCGCGAAGCGGCCGGCCCACCGAGCCCCGAGCGAAGCCGAGGGGCGAGGCCCACCGCGCGCAACGCGCGCGGCCTGCGTCCCTGTCCCAGCGACGTCCGACTCTGGATCCGGGGAGGACGAGTCCTGACGGCCGCGAAGCGGCCGGCCTACCGAGGACCGCAGGTCCGAGGCCCCACGGCCGCGGAGCGGCTGGCCGACTGAGGGCCGGAGGCCCGAGGCCCCGCGGCCGCGAGGCGGCCAGCCCACCGAGCCCCGAGCGAAGTCGAGGGGCGAGGCCCTATAATGAGACGTTTTGCCCAGGAGCGACGTGACTGACCGCGCCCGCCCCCTCCGTATCCTCATGCTGGCCCCGGAGCCGTTCTTCGAGCCCCGCGGCACGCCGTTCAGCGAGTACCACCGCATCAAGGCACTCGGGGAGCTGGGGCACCAGATCGATCTCGTGACCTACCCGATCGGCCGGGACGTCGAGCTTCCGAACCTGCGGATCTTCCGGGCCATGCGGCCCCCGTTCGTCCGGAAGGTCCGGATTGGCCCGTCGCCGACGAAGCTCGTGCTCGATGGCCTGATGCTGGTCACGATCCTGCGCCGGCTCCTGACGACGCGTTACGACGCCATTCACTCGCACGAGGAGATGGGGCTGGTCGGGGTGTCGCTCGCGAAGTGGCTGCGGATCCCGCACCTCTACGACATGCACTCGAGCCTGCCGCAGCAGCTCAGCAACTTCAAGTACAGCCGGTCCGGCCTCCTGCGGCGCCTGTTCCAGTGGGCCGAGGACCAGATGGTCCACCGCTCCTCCGTCGTCATCACCATCTGCCAGGAGCTGCAGGACACGGTCGAGGGCATGGGCGCTGGTGCCCGGTCGCTGCTCATCGAGAACGTGATGGGCGGCGATGTCGAGGACGCGCCGTCGCTGACCGCCGCCGAGGTACGTGCCCGGTGGGGCATTCCTGCCGACGCGCCGCTGGCGCTCTATACGGGGACCTTCGAGGCCTACCAGGGCGTGGAGCTCCTGACGCAGGCGGCCGCGCGCCTGGCCGACGGCCATCCGGAGGCGCGCGTGCTCGTCGTCGGGGGGGAACCGGGGCAGGTGGCGCAGGCACAGGCGTTCGCGGCCTCGACCGGCGCCGACAAGGTGATGGTCTTCACCGGGCAGCAGCCGGCCCGGGAGATCCCTGCCTACGTGGAGGCGTGCGACCTGCTGGTGTCCCCGCGCATCCGGGGCACCAACACGCCGCTCAAGATCTACTCCTACCTCCGCTCGGGCCGGCCGATCGTGGCTACCGACCTGCTGACGCACACGCAGGTGCTGAACCGCGCCGTGTGCCGCCTGGTGGCCCCCGAGCCCGGGCCGTTCGCGACGGCGGTGGCGGAGCTGATCGAACAACCCGAGACGCGCCGCCAGCTGGCGGCCGCGGCGCGCGCCCTGGCGGAGGAGCGGTACAGCCGGGAGGTGTACTTGCGGCGGACGGCCGAGGCCTACGCGCGGCTGATGGCCGACGGCGGGCCCGGCGAGCCGGCCCCCGAAGGCGTTGGCACCCGGGAGCTGGCGCGCTGATGCGGGTGCTCGTCACGGGGGCGACCGGCTTCACCGGCGGCCACCTCGCGCGCACCCTGGCCCGCCGCGGGAACGAGGTCCGGGCGCTGGTGCGGCCCCGGAGCATGGGGCGCTTCGAGACGTCCGAGACCGCCCATGCCGGTGTGCGGGCTCTCGAAGGGGACCTGACGGATCCGGACGCCGTGGCCCTGGCGGCCGATGGTGTCGACGTCGTGTACCACATCGCCGCGACCTACCGGGAGGCGGGGCAGCCGGACTCGGCGTATCGCGCCATCAACGTGGGCGGCACGCGCAACGTGCTCGAGGCCGCGAAGGCGCGTGGCGTGTCACGGGTCGTGCACTGCAGCACGGGTGGGGTGCATGGCCACGTCGCGCACCCACCGGCCAACGAGGATGCGCCGTTCAACCCCGGCGACGTCTACCAGGACACCAAGCTCGAGGCCGAGACGCTGGCGCGCGACTTCGGGATCCGCGAAGGGCTCGACGTCGTCGTGGCGCGGCCCATCGGCATCCACGGGCCCGGCGACATGCGGTTCCTCAAGATGTTCCGCGGCCTCGCGCGTGGGCGATTTCCCATGCTCGGCGATGGAAAGGCGTTCTACCACCTGACGTACATCGACGACCTCGTGGAGGGCTTCCGCCTGTGCGGCGAGGTCCCGGGCGCGGCCGGGCGCACCTACATCCTGGCCGGGGCACGGTACACGACGCTCGGGGAGCTGGTGGCGCTGGTGTCGCAGGAACTCGGCGTGCGGCCCCCCCGCTGGCACCTGCCGGTCTGGCCCTTCTGGACCGCGGGCCTGCTCTGCGAGCTGGTGTGCGTCCCGCTGCGCGTCGAACCGCCCCTGTACCGCCGGCGCGTGGACTTCTACACCAAGAGCCGCGCCTTCGACATCACGCGGGCACGCACGGAGCTCGGCTACGAGCCGCAGGTGGATCTGCGGACCGGGATCCGCCGCACCATCGACTGGTATCGCGCGGAGGGGCTGCTGTGACCGGCCACACGCCGCCGGCGGGGCCGGATCGGCCCCTCAACATCGTGCACATCTGCGACCACCTGGGCTGGGAAGGCTCGCGCATGCACGGGGTGAAGCGCCTGTTCGCGTGGATGATTCCCCGGTTCGACCGGTCGCGCTTCAACGTGTCGCTGATCAGCCTCCGGAGGAAGGACCTCTCGGAAGACACGCTCGAGCAGTTCGGCGTGGACGTGACGTACCTCGCACGCCACAAGTTCGATCCGGCCACGTTCCCGGCGCTGTTGAAGGTACTGGAGGCCAAGCGGGCGGACGTGCTGCACATGCACGGGTACGGCGCCACCACCTTTGGCCGCTTGTGCGCGTGGTGGCTGGGCATCCCCGCGATCCTGCACGAGCACGCGAACCACACCGACACGCCGTGGTTCCAGAAGGCCGCCGACCGGCTGCTGGCGCCGCACACCGACCTGGCGATTGCCGTGTCGGAGTCGACGGCGGAGTTCACGATTCGGGCGCGCCTGATGCCGGCCGAGCGGACCAGGGTGGTGTACCTCGGCGCGCCGCTCGACGAGTTCGCGCGGCCCCGGTCGCCCGGGGAGATTGCCGCCGCCCGGGCCGCGTTGGGCATCCCGGCGGACGCCTACGCCATCGGCACGGTCACGCGGCTCATGCCGTCGAAGGGCAACGAGTACCTGGTGGCGGCCGCGCCCGCCATCCTCGCGGCCCGGCCGGACGCGCGGATCTACATCGCGGGCGAGGGCGAACTGCAGGGGGAGCTGGAGACGCAGGCCCGGGCCCTGTCGCTGGGGGACCGCCTGGTGTTCCTGGGCTTCCAGCGCGACGTGGGAGCCGTGCTCTCGGCGTACGACCAGGTCGTGTTCCCGTCACTGTGGGAGGGCACGCCGCTGACGGCCTTCGAGGCCCTGGCGATGGGGAAGCCGATCGTCGCGACCGACGCCGACGGCCTGCTCGACATCCTGACCGACGACAAGGACGCGCGGATCGTGCCCAAGCGGGACGCGGCGGCGCTGGCGGCCGCGGTCCTCGAGGTGGCGGGGGATCCCACGCTGGCCGCGCGCCTCGGCGAGGCCGCGCGCCGCACCGGCGCCCGGTATGACATCGCGGCGTTCGTGCGGAAGATGGAACGCCTCTACGTGCTGCTGCACGAGGTCTCGCGCAAGACGCGTCGTGCGGGCGTGCTCTCCGCCGATCTCGGGTTCCTGGCGACGTGATGACCGACGCACCCAACGGCGACAGCCACGGCGCCTCGGGCTGGAGCGACGGCTGGCACCTTGGTGTGGCCGCGACGGCGGGCATCGGGTTGCTGCTGCTCGGCTGGGCGCTGACAGTCGACTTCCCGAAGGTCACCACGGGCTTCTTCAGCGACGGCGCGACGTACTACGGCCTCGGGCACTCCCTCGCGGAGGACTTCGACTTCGAGTACCGCCGTGAGGACCTCGTGCGCGTGTGGCGCGAGTTCCCGAGCGGACCCGAGGGGATCTTCCTGAAGCGGGGCAAGGATCCCGACCTCGAGCTCGGCGGCGGTTTCCCCTGGGTGCACGTCGTCGTGCACGCGGACGCGGACGCCTCGCGCCTCTACTACGCGAAGTCGTTCATCTTCCCGTTGTTCGCGGCGCCGTTCATCGTGCTCTTCGGGACCAACGGCTTCCTGGTCCTGCACGCGATCCTGATGACGGCGGCGTTTGCGTGCGCCTATGCGTTCCTGGTCGCGCGCAGCCGCCCCGCGGTGGCGCTGGTCTTCGCGGGCGCCTACCTGTTCGTGAGCGCGGCGCCCGTGTACATGGTCTGGCTCACGCCCGACTTCTTCAACGCCGCGATGGTGACGTTCGGGTACTTCTTCTGGTGCTACAAGGAGGTCGCGGGCGTGGACCCGCGCCGGGCCGGTGGCCTTCGCGAGCGCTGGCTGTTCGGCTGGCGCTCCGACGTGATGGTCGCGGTGTTCCTCGGCATCGCGACCTTCTCCAAGCCCACGCACATCCTGCTGATCTTCCCGGTCCTCGCCTGGTTCGCGTGGCGGCGGCAGTGGCGGCAGGGCTTCGTGACGGGCCTCGTCTTCGCCGGGATGGTCGGCGGGCTGTTCGGCGCGAACGTCGCGATCACCGGCGAGTGGAACTACCAGGGCGGCGACCGGCGGACCTTCTACAGCGGGATGGGCGGCTTCCCGTACCAGACCGAGCAGAACACCTTCGACGCCGTCGGCGACGACCGGTCGACCAACAGCGTGCCGGTCGAGGTGCTCGCGACGAAGGACGCGGTGCTGCAGGTCTTCACGCGGAACCTGGGCTACTTCTTCGTGGGACGCCACACCGGGTTCGCCGTCTACTACTTCCCGGGCATGCTGGCGATCCTGCTCTTCCTGTTCGCCCGCGGCCAGCGGCTGCGGTGGCAGTGGCTGCTGCTGGCCGGCGGCCTGGGCTCGGCGGTGGCCCTGATTCTCTACATGCCGTACACCTACTCCGGTGGCGGCGGCCCGGTGGGCAACCGGTATTTCCTCGGCGTCTATCCCGTGTTCCTGTTCGCCTTGCCGCCGCTCGCGAGCCTCACGCCGGGGCTCGTGGCGATTGGCGTGAGCAGCCTGTTCACCGCGCAGCTCATCACCAATCCCTTCTACGTGTCGTTCCGGCCGGGGGAGCACACCAAGCGCGGCCTCTTCCGGCTGTTGCCCGTGGAGCGCTCGCTCGTCAACGACCTGCCCGTCAACGTGAGTCCCTCACGGTCGCGGCAGCCGCTTGGTGGCCAGCCGCCGGTGCTCGCGTACTTCCTGGACGACAACGCCTACAATCGGGAGGGCGACGCGTTCTGGGTCCGGGGCGAGTCCCGCGCGGATGTCATGCTGCGGGCGCCTGCCGTGGCCGAGGCGCAGCCGGATGGCTCGCAGCGGTTCCGGTCGCTGACGATTCCGCGCCTCGAGGTCGAGCTCGAGACCGGCGCTGCCGCCACGCGGGTCGTGATCGACACGGGCGCGGCGCACGAAGTCGTCGAGATGCCCGCCAGCCAGCGCAAGACCGTCGTGGTCGAGCTGCAGGCCGGCCTGCCGTACAGGCCGTACGCCAGCAACCCGACCAACTATGTGTATTCGCTGTCGATCGCGAGCAGCCACGGGTTCATCCCGCTGTTCGAGACCGACTCGCGGGACAACCGCTTCCTGGGTGTCCGGGTGCGCCTGACGCCGTTGTACGAGTAAGCCGTGTCCACAGTCGCCGTCGTGACCTCGTCGCCGCCGCTCGTCGAAGGCGGGCACCTCGTGATCGCCCGGGAGCTCGTGCGCGCGCTCCAGGAGGCCGGTCACGACGCGGGGATCGTCGTCACGCCGCAGAACCGCTTCGGACGCCAGGCCTCGGCCTACGTGGCCTCGTGGCTGACCGACGTCAGCGAGACCGCCGACGGCCGCCCGATCGACCACGTCATCAGCCTGCGATACCCCTCCTACGCCGTGCGGCACCCGAGCCACGTGTGCTGGCTCAACCATCGCATGCGCGAGTACTACGACCTCTGGGATCGCTTCAGCGGCACGATCTCGTGGCGCAACCGGATCAAGGAGGGCGTGCGGCGGCAGGCCATCCACGCGGTCGACCGCTGGCTGCTGACCCGCAACATCAACCGGCTCTACGCCCAGTCGCGCACGATCCAGGGACGGCTCGAGCGGTGGGGCGGCCTCGGCTCGGAGGTCCTGTATCCGCCGGCCCCGGTCCGCGACTATCGCTGCGACGACTACGGCGACTACCTGTTCGTGGTCTCGCGGCTGGCGCCCCTCAAGCGGATCGACCTGATCATGCAGGCGCTCGCCGAGCCGAATGCCTGGGACATCAAGTGCGTCATCGCCGGCGAGGGGCCCGAGCTCGCGTCCCTCGACCAGCTCCGCCACAAGCTGGGGCTCGAGGAGCGGGTGCAACTCGTCGGGCGGCTCGACGAGGCCGGCCTGCTGCACCACCTGTCGCACTGTCGCGCCGTCGTGTTCGCGCCCTACGACGAGGACTACGGCTTCGTGACCGTGGAGGCCTTCTCGGCCGGCAAGCCCGTCATCACGTGTCGCGACAGCGGCGGCCCCGCCGAGATCGTCGAGGACGAGGCGAGCGGCTTCGTCACCGAACCCACCCCGGCCGGCCTGGCGCAGGCCATGCGGCTGCTGACCGACGAGCGACTGCTCGCCGTGCGCCTCGGGGAGGCGGGCCGGGCTCGTGCCGGCGCGCTCACCTGGCCGGACACCATCCGGCACCTGCTGGTATCGTAGGAAGCCATGGCCTACCGTTCCCCGCTCGAGGCCCGCCTGGCCCGCAAGACGACGAAGGCCATCACCGATTACGGCCTGATCGAGGACGGTGATCGCGTGATGGTCGGCCTGTCCGGCGGCAAGGACTCCTGGGCGCTCTTCCAGATGCTCGACGTGCTCCGGCAGCGCGCGCCGATCGCGTTCTCGCTCGTGGCCGTCAACGTCGACTCCGGTTACGAGGACTACCAGCACGAACTGCTCGCGGACACGTGCCGCCAGCGCGGCTGGGAGTTCGTCAGCGAGCACACGAAGATCGGCGAGGTGATGGACGACATCCTGGATCCCGGCCAGACGCCGTGTTCGCTGTGCGCGCGGCTGCGGCGGGGCGTGCTCTACCGGCTCGCGGAGCGGGTCGGCGCGACCAAGATCGCGCTCGGCCACCACCTGGATGACTTCGTCGAGACGCTGCTCCTGAACCTCTTCTTCGCCGGGAGCCTCAAGGCCATGCCCGCGAAGCTGGTTTCCGACGACCGCCGCCACGTCGTCATCCGGCCGCTGGTGTACGTGACCGAGGCCGAGGCGCGCGCCTACACCAAGGAGAGTGCGCTGCCGGTGATCGGCTGCTGCTGTCCCGCGTGTGGCGACCTCGGCCTGCAGCGCCAGCGGGTCAAGCGCCTCGTCATGGACCTCGAGCGCGAGCACCCCAACGTCAAGTCCTCCATGATCAAGGCGCTCGCCAACGTCATGCCCCGGCACCTGCTCGACACCCGGCTGAACCCATCGCGGGACCTCGCGGCCGACGCCGCCGCGCGGCTGGACGAGATCGGCGACCTGCCCCCGGGCACCGCGTTCGTGCCCCTTTTCCTGTCGCGGACGGATGCCTCGCCGTCCTGATCCCGGCGGGGACGCCTAGCCGTGCGCGCGGTGCTCCAGCGGGTGTCCAGCGCCCGCGTTGTCGTGGGCGAGCACGTGGTCGGCGCGATCGGCCCCGGGCTCATGGTGCTGCTCGGCGTCGAGACCGGCGACGGGCCGGACGACGTGCGCTTCATCGCCGGCAAGATCCGGGACCTGCGGATCTTCGACGACGACGGGGGCCTGGATGGCCGGCCGCGCATGAACCGGTCGGTGGCGGACGTCGGCGGGCAGGTGCTTGTCGTCTCGCAGTTCACCCTGGCTGCGGACGTGAAGAACGGCCGGCGCCCGTCGTTCGTCGGGGCGGCGGCGCCCGATCTCGCGCGCGCCCTCTACGAGGACGTCGTGCGAGAATTGCGCGACAGCGGCCTGCCCGTGGAGACGGGGCAGTTCCAGGCGACCATGCAGGTGGCGCTGGTCAACGAAGGCCCCGTGACCATCCTGCTCGACAGCCGGCGGGGCACGTGAGCGATACGCTGGCCCGCGTGTCGCCGTGGCGGCTGGTGGGGGTGGCCGTCGCGACGCAGGTGGGGCTCGTGCTCCTGGCGGCCGGGGGCGGGCACCTGTTCGGAATTCCCCCGAAGTGGGGCCCCGTGGGGCCCGGACTCGTCGCCGGGGCGGTTGCGGCACTGGTGCTGGCCGCCGCCAACTACGCGCTGCTGGAGGCCGGCCGCCGCGGCGTCGTCGGGGGCGGCGTGTGGGACGCCTTCCGCGACGTGCTCGTGCCGCTGTTCGGCCGGGGCAGCCTGGCCGGCAGCCTCGTGATCGGGGCCGCGGCGGGCATCGGCGAGGAGTGGTTCTTCCGCGGCCTGCTCCAGCCGCTGCTTGGCTGGTTCTGGGCGAGTGTGTTGTTCGGCGCGGCGCATGTCGGCGGCCGGCGACTGCTGGCGCTCGGCGCCTGGGCCGCCCTCATGGGGATGGTGCTCGGCGGGCTGGCAATCTGGAGCGGGGGCCTCGTGGCCCCGATGGTGGCGCACGGCGCGTACGACGCACTGGCGCTCGAGTACATCCGCCGCACGGCCGGTCCCGCGACCGGCCTGCGGAACAGTGAGGAACAGGTAACGACGTGACCCGGTTCATCCGCATCCTCGCCGTGGCGGCGCTCCTGACGGCGTGCGCCACCAGTGCCCACGCGCAGCAGCGGCCCCTCACGACGGAAGACCCCGAGACGATCGGCGCCGGCCGCCTGCTCATCGAGGGTGGCCTCGACTGGCAGAAGGACATCTTCTTCCCGGTGTCGGGCCTGCGTGGCGATCTCCTGTCGGTGCCCACGCTCGGCGTCAGCGTCGGCGTCAGCTCCATCGCCGAGATCCAGGTGGACGGCGGGTTGTACCGGCGGCTGTCCATCACCGAGCGGCGCGATGGGCCCCTGGCCGGCCTCGTGACCGCCGAGGGGGACCAGACCACGGCCGTCGACGACATCGTCATCGCGACCAAGGTGCGGTTCTTCGGGGAGGGGGCCTCCCGGCCGGCGATGGGGATGCGGTTTGCGACGAAGCTCCCGAACGCGAGCAACGAGTCGGGGCTCGGCAAGGACACGATGGACTTCGCCGTCGCCCTGCTCGGCGCGAAGACGGTGCAGTCGATTCGGGTCGTCGGCAACGTCGGGCTGGCCATCATGGGCGACCCGATCGAGGGGGCCCGCCAGGACGACCTGCTCGTGTACGGTGTCTCGGTGGCGCGGGCCGTGACCACCGCGACCGAGGTCGTGGGGGAGATCAACGGCCGGTACAACCATGCGGAGGTGGACGGCATCGGCGCGGAGAATCGCGCGGTGATGCGGTTCGGCGGGCGTTACACGCGCGGCAGCGTCCGGCTCGACGCGGGGCTGCTCCTCGGCATGACCTCCCGCGATCCCGAGGTGGGCTTCACGGCCGGCTTCACCTGGGTCCTCAACGCCTTCCAGGTGCCGTAGCCTCGCCATGATTCGCGTCGCGAAAGCCCACGCCTACGGCAACGACTTCCTCTTCGTCCCGGCCGAGCAGGCGGAGCACCTGGACCCCGGCGCGCTTGCGGCCCGGCTCTGCGCCCGGCACGACGGCATCGGCGCCGACGGCCTCATCCTCTATACCGTGGCCCCCGATGCCACGGCGCGGATGACGCTCTTCAACGCGGACGGCAGTCCCTCGGAGCTCTCCGGCAACGGCCTGCGGTGCCTGGCGGCGCTCGTCCTGCACGAGCGGACTGGGGGCGGCGAGGCGCCCACCGTGGTCCGGGTCGACACCGACGCGGGCTGGAAGACGCTGACGCTTGCCGCGGTGAGTGGTTCGCGCTACACCTTCCGCGCGGCGATGGGTGAGCCGACCGCGGTGACCGAGGAGGACATCGAGGCGGGCGGCGAGCGCCTCCGGGTCACCACCCTCGGCATGGGCAACCCGCAGTGCGTGCAGCTCGTGTCCGCGCTGCCGGACGATGAGCGCTTCCATCGGATGGGCCCGGCCCTGTCCACGCACGCGCGCTTCACCGCGGGCACGAACGTGGAGTTCGCGGTCGTCGAGGCCCCGGACCGCGTGCGCATCCGGATCTGGGAGCGCGGCGTCGGCCCGACCACGGCCTCAGGCACCGGCGCCTGCGCGGCCGCCGTCGCGGCGATGGCGCACGGAGGCGCGGCGCGTGACGTGCAGGTCCTGTCACCCGGCGGCAGCCAGCGCGTCGAATGGCGCGACGACGGCATCTACCTGACCGGGTGGGCCGAGGTGGTCTTCGAGGGCTACTGGATCCCGCAGGCGGATCTGCCGCCGCGCCGCTGAGGCCCGGTCGTACCGGTGCGCCCGGGGACGGGTCGCAGGAACTGCCACCCACCCGGCGCCTCACCTTCTCAGAACTTGCGACGGGGGCCTGAAGAGGTCAGCGACGCCGTCCGGCGGCCGCACCGGCCGCGGCCTTGTCGATGGCCGCGAGCGCGGCCTGTAGATGGCTGGCGACGCCCGCGCAGGCCTCGATTGCGCCGGTGTAGTTGTCGGCCGCGAGTGCCGTGCGCGCTTCTTGCAGAGACCTGGACGCGGTGGCGATGGTCTCCCGCGGCTCGGCCAGGGCGCGGCGGGGCAGGCCGGCGACCTCCGGGTCCATCAGCCGGGCCTCGGCGCGTTCGACCAGCGCTCCCACCTCGGCCACCGCACGTTCGGCCTCGCCGCGGGCCTGGGCGCGGCCCTCGACGGCGAGCTTGGCAGCGTTCTGCGCCCGTTCGCGCGACTCGAGCGCCCGGTCGAGCGCCAGGCGATAGTCGCCCGCGGCCACAGCGGCGTCGGATTGCTGCAACGCGTCGACCGCGGCGGTGAACTCGTCGGTGGCGTACTGCTCGGCCCCGGCGGCGCGGGCGGTGTCGATGGCGCCCTGCGCCTGGTTCATCTCCTTGCTCGGCGGCTCGGCGCAGCCGGCGAGCAGGACGAGGGCGACGAGCACGCAGGAGGCGACGGAAAGGCGCGGCATCGGCTGTCGAGTATACCGCGCGTGGCGTGGCCCGCCGTGGCGGGCGGCACTTGAGGTACGATGACGGATCGCGTCAGTCGGTGGATTCGTGACGCCGCGCCCCTGGTCGTGCGCACCGGTGCCGGCCCTTCGGCCGGGAGCGGCGTGCCGGTCTGCCGGGGGAACGACGGGCCGGGAGGCGGGGCGTGAGGCGGCTGCTGCCACAGGATCGGCCGCGCGAGAAGCTGGCGCGAGCCGGGGCGGCGGCCCTGGGCGAGAACGAGCTCGTCGCGTTGCTCGTGGGCAGCGGCCTGCGGGAACGTGATGCCCTCGGCGTGGCCGAGGACCTGCTGGCGCGTGCCGGCGGGGTGCGGGGGCTGGCGCGGATCGGCATGGACGAGCTGTGCCGGGTTCCCGGTGTGGGCGCGTCGCGGGCGGCGCGGCTGCTCGCCGCCATCGAGCTGGGACGGCGGGTCGTCGCGGGCACGGGGGCCGAGCGGCCGGTCCTGTCGACGCCGGCCGCCGTGGCGGGCCACCTGCTGGCCCTGTACGGCGGGCACCGGGTCGAGCGGTTCGGCCTGGTGTTGCTCGACACGAAATACCGGTTGATCCGGACGGCAATCCTGTCGGTCGGATCACTCGACGCAAGCATCGCGGATCCGCGGGAGATCTTCCGCGAGGCGGCGCTGGCGTCGGCCTCGGCGATCGTGGTGTTCCACAACCACCCGTCGGGGGACCCGCGACCGAGTGCGGAGGACGTCGGCCTGACGGCACGCCTCCGCCGGGCCGGGGACGTGATGGGCATCGAGGTCGTCGACCACATCATCCTGGGCGACGGCCGGTGGTTCAGTTTCAAGGACGCGATGCGGCTGTGAAGGTCCTCTACTTCGACTGCTTCGCCGGTGCCTCCGGCGACATGATCCTCGGCGCGCTCCTCGACGCCGGGCTGCCGGTGGACGCCCTAAGGGCGGCGCTCGGCAGCCTTGCCGTGGAGGGCTGGGAGATTGCGGCCGACCGGGTGATCAAGACCGGGATCAGCGCGACGAAGTTTCGCGTCCGGGAGCAGGCGGTTGTCGCGGCGGCGCCGCCGGTGGGCCAGGCGGCTGGGCATGACCACACCCACGGGCATGACGGCCACCCTCCCCGGCATCATCACGATCACCCGCACGACCACCCGCCGCATGCGCACCACCACGATGCGGATGGGGGGCACGCGCACGGGCACCACTCGATTGCGGAGATCAAGGCCGCCATCGCGCGGTCGGCCTTGTCCGAGGCCGGCAAGGCGCGGGCCTCGGCGCTGTTCGACCGGCTCGCCACGGCGGAGTCGGCCATTCACGGCATCCCGGTCGATCGCATCCACCTCCACGAGGTCGGTGCGCTCGACTCCATCATCGACATCGTCGGCGCGGTGTTCGCGATGGAGTGGTTCGGCGCCGACCGCGTCGTGGTGTCGCCGCTGAACGTCGGCGGCGGCATGGTGCGGTCGGCCCACGGCGTGTTCCCGGTGCCCGCGCCCGCCACGGTGCGCCTGCTGGGCGACGCGCCGGTCTATTCGAGTGGCATCCAGGCGGAACTGCTCACGCCGACCGGCGCGCTGCTGCTGACCGACTACGCGTCCGCGTGGGGACCGGTGCCGGCGATGCGCATCACGGCGACCGGGTACGGCGCGGGCGATCGGGACCTGCCGGGTACGCCGAACGTGCTGCGGGTGCTCGTCGGTGAGGCGTCCGGGGCCGGGCCCGTGATGCGGGTGTCGGTGCTCGAGTGCGAGATCGACGACATGAACCCGCAGATCTTCGGCACGCTCATGGATCGGCTTTACGCCGAGGGCGCGCTGGAGGTGTTCTACCAGCCGGTGCAGATGAAGAAGAACCGCCCCGGGACCCTCGTCACCGTCGTGGCCCGGCCCGAGGACCGCGAGCGGCTGGCCGACCTCGTCTTCCGCGAGACGACGACCATCGGCGTCCGGCGGCAGGAGATGGATCGGGAGTGCCTCGACCGGGAGCTGGTGCCGGTGGAGACGCCCATCGGCGCCATCCGCTTCAAGGTGGCGCGGCGGAACGGGCGGGTGCTGAACGCCCAGCCCGAGTACGAGGACGTCGCGCGCGCGGCGGCCGCCCACGACCTTCCCATCAAGATCGCCCAGGCCCACGCGCAGAAGGCGTGGCTGGATCGTCCCTGAGGCTTCGACGGCATCCCATGCGTTTCTTCCTGACGACCGCGATCGACTACGTCAACAACAAGCCCCATCTCGGGACCGCGTACGAGAAGGTCACGGCCGACGTGATCGCGCGCTACAAGCGCCTCGCCGGCTTCGACACGCGGTTCCTGATGGGCAACGACGAGCATTCCCAGAACGTCTACCGCCGGGCGCAGGAGCAGGGCAAGGATCCGCTGGCCTACTGCGACGAGATGGAGACGGTTTTCCGCGACGTCTGGCGGCGGCTCGACATCTCGTTCGACGACTTCATCCGCACGACGGATCGGAGGCGCCACTTCCCCGCGGTGCAGGCGATGGCACAGGCCTGCCGCGACGCGGGCGACATCTACGAGGGCGTTTACGAGGGCTGGTACTGCGTCGGCTGCGAGGCCTTCAAGCAGGAGAAGGACCTCGAGGACGGGCTGTGCCCGATCCACCGGACGAAGCCCGAGTGGATCCGCGAGAAGAACTGGTTCTTCCGGTTGTCGAAGTACCAGGAGCCGCTGCTGCGGCACTACGCGGAGCACCCGTCGTTCATCGAGCCGGAGGTCCGCCGGAACGAGATCCTCCGGCTGGTCGAGGCGGGCCTCGAGGACATCTCGGTCAGCCGGGCGGGGCAGGCCTGGGGCATCCCGCTGCCGTTCGACCCGGCCAGCGTCGTCTACGTCTGGTTCGACGCGCTCATCAACTACGCGGCCGCCGTCGGGTACGGCTGGGACGCGGCGATGGTGGAGCAGTGGTGGCCTGCCGACCTGCACGTGATCGGCAAGGACATCACGCGGTTCCACTGCGTGATCTGGCCCGCGATGCTGATGAGCGCGGGGCTGCCGCTGCCGAAGCAGATCTTCGGCCACGGCTGGGTGTTCTTCAAGGGCGAGCGGATGAGCAAGTCGCTCGGCAACATCGTCGATCCGCTCGACGCGTCGGATCGGTTCGGCCCTGATCCGCTCCGGCTGTACCTGGTCAAGGAAGTGCCTTACGGCGGCGACGGGGACTTCTCCTGGGAGCGGTTCGAGGAGAAGTACAACGCCGACCTCGCGAACAACCTCGGGAACCTGGTGAACCGCGTCGCCGCCATGACCGAACGCTACCGCCAGGGGCTGCTGCCGCCACCCTCGGTTGCGGCCGGTCCCCTGGCGGGGGTCGCGGCATCGGCCACGACGGCGTACCGGGCCGCGATGGATCGCCTGGCGCTGCACGACGGCGCCGCGGCCGCCTACGACCTGATCGACGCGACGAACCTGTTCATCGCCGACACGCAGCCGTGGGCGCTGGCCCGCGACGTCGAGGCGGCCGACCGCCTCACGGGCGTGCTCTACGACGCCTCGGAGGCGTTGCGGATCGCCGCCACCCTGCTGCTGCCGATCATGCCTTCGTCTGCCGCGGAGATCCTGCGGCGTGTCGGCGAGACACGACCCGCCGGAACGTTGCGGCTCGACAGCGACACGACCTGGCGCCGCGACAACGAGCGCCGCATCCTCAACGCGGGTGCCCTCTGGCCCCGCCTCGAAGCCCCTGTGACCGTGAACGGAGCGAACGTGGAAGAGACCCCGAAACCCGCACAGACCGTCCCGCAGCCCCCGGCCCCGGAGGGCGGCGCGCCGGCGGCCCCCGTCATCCCCGCAGCCGAGCCACCGGTGGCGCCGGCCGCGCCCGCGGCGGCGGCTCCCGCCGCGCCGGTCGAGCCGATCTCCATCGACGACTTCATGAAGGTGCAGCTGCGCGTCGCGAAGATCCTCGAGGCCGAGCGCGTTCCGAAGTCGAAGAAGCTCGTGAAGCTGCTGGTCGACGCCGGCACCGAGCAGCGGACCATCGTGGCCGGCATCGCCGAGAGCTACGAGCCCGAGGCGCTGGTCGGCAAGGCGATTGTCATTGTCGCGAACCTGAAGCCCGCGAAGCTGATGGGCATCGAGTCGAACGGCATGGTGCTCGCGGCCAGCCCTGAGGGCGGCGGCGCGATCCTGCTCAACCCGGAGCCCGCGACGCCAGGCACCCGCGTCCGGTAAGGGGAGCCTGCGCACGAGAACTCAATGCACCCACTGAGACACGGAGGCACGGAGCCACGGAGCCCGGGGCTCCGAGCTCAGATTGAAGATTTCAGATTGAAGATTGACGGCCATCGAGAACCAACACGGGCGCTCGACCGTGAATGCTGGGCCAGACAATCTTCAATCTTCAATCATCAATCTGCGATCTGAAATCGGAGGCGCAGCCTCCGCGCCTCCGCGCCTCCGCGTCTCCGTGACTGCATTTCGACCGGTGATCGCATTCCGACCCAGAGACGATGATCGACAGCCATTGCCACATTGCCGGTGAGGAGTTCACCGCCGACCTCGACGCCGTCGTCGGGCGCGCCCGGGAGGCGGGCGTGCAGCGGTGCCTCGTCATCCTCGCCGCCGAGGACGATGGGGAAGCGGCGCGGGCGGGGGCGGTGGAGGCGGCCTGGCCAGGCGTGGACTTCGCGACGGGAGTGCATCCACACCAGGCGCACCTGTTCGCGGACGATCCCGGCCGCGCGGCGGCGGTGGTCTCGGCACGGCTCGACGCCCGGCCGGGGATACGCGCCATCGGCGAGATCGGGCTGGATTACCATTACGACTTCTCGCCGCGGGCTGTGCAGCAGGCGGTCTTCCGGGCGCAGCTCGGGCTGGCCCGGGAACGGCGGCTGCCGGTCGTGCTGCACGTCCGGGACGCCGAGGCCGACGCCCTCGGGATCCTGGCCGAGGACGCGGGGGGCACACTGACCGGGGTGTTCCACTGCTTCAGCGGTGGACCGGAGGAGGCGCGGCGGGCCGTGGCGACGGGGTTCTACGTCTCGGTGCCAGGCATCGTGACGTTCCCGAAGGCCGGCGCGCTCCGCGAGGCCGTCGCCGAGGTTCCGGACGATCGCCTGCTGATCGAGACGGACAGTCCGTACCTGGCGCCGGTGCCGGTCCGGGGCAGGCGCAACGAGCCTGCGCACGTCGCGCGGGTGCTCGACACCGTGGCTGAGCTGCGGGGAACGACTCCGGCGGCGCTCGCGGCCGATCTTGTGCGAAACTACGACCGGTTCGTCGGCCGCTGAAGCGCCGCAAAGCTCAGCCCTGCAACGGTTAACAGCGATCGGGCGCGTTGACAGTCGCGCCGGTCTATGGTGAGATTGACGAGCTTGACGAACGCCGCGCAGAAGACCCGTGTGGACCTGGTCCAGATGTTCGAGCCGATCCGCGCCGATCTCGAGGCGGTCGAGCGCGAGTTCGCCCGCCAGGTCGAGTCGCAGGTCGCCATCATCCCCGAGATTGGCTCCTACATCCAGCAGAGCGGCGGCAAGCGGGTTCGCCCGGCCGTCCTGCTGATGGCCGCGCGCCTCTGTGGGTACACGGGCCAGCGCGCCATCCTCAACGCCGCGGTCGTGGAGTTCATCCACACCGCCACCCTCGTCCACGACGACATCATCGACGATGCCGAGACGCGCCGCGGCCGGAAGGCGGTGCACTCCCGCTGGGGGAACGACGTCACCGTGCTCGCGGGCGACTTCCTCTACATCAAGTCGATGGCGATGGCGCTGACGCAGGACACGCTCGAGGTGGTCCGGCTCCTCTGCGACGTCACCCTCCGGATGATCGAGGGCGAGATCTACCAGCTGACGAAGAACGGCGTGGTGGACATCACCGAGGACGAGCACTTCGAGATCATCCGGCGCAAGACGGCGTACCTGTTCAGTGGCTGCGCGCAGATCGGCGGCATGCTCGGCGAGGTCGGCCAGGAGAGGGAAACCGCGCTCCGCGAGTACGGCTTCAACCTCGGCGTGCTGTTCCAGCTCGTGGACGACCTGCTCGACTTCACGGGCGAGGCCGAGGCGCTCGGCAAGCCCATCGGCGGGGATCTCCGGGAAGGCAAGATGACCCTCCCGATCATCCACTTGCTCGCGAATGGTGGCGACGAGCCCAACGCGCTCGTGCGCCAGGTCGTCGCCAACCGCGACGTGACGGCGGAGCAGTGGGCCCGCCTCCAGGCGCTGATGGCCGAGCACCGATCGATCGACTACGCCTACGACCGGGCGGTCCAGTTCGGCGAGGCGGCCAAACGCCAGCTCCGCCTCTTCGGCCCGAGCCCCGAACGCGACGCGCTCGCCGGCCTGGCCGACTACGTCCTGCAGCGCGACCGCTGAGCGTCCGCGACGCAGACCCCGTTGCGCGGTTCTCCACAAGGCGAGTGCCTCCACGGAGACACGGAGGCACGGAGCCTCTCGGCTCCGATCTCAGGTTGAAGATCTAAGATCGAAGACTATTGACGATTGACGATTGGCTGGGGTCACTGAGGCGGGCGGGTAACGTGCGGCACCCATCACCTGACGCGGGCGGTAGCCCCTTCGTGCGATCTTCAATCTTCAATCTTCAATCTGAGATCGGAGCCGCAGGCTCCGTGCCTCCGTGCCTCCGTGTCTCCGTGTCCGCCTTTCCGGAGCCACGCCCGTGACTCCCGCCCAGAAGGTCGACCAGCTCCGCCGCGAGATCCGCCGGCACGAGGAGCTCTACTACGTCAGGAACGCGCCGGAGATCGCCGACGCCGAGTTCGACGCGCTCATGCACGAGCTCGCCGCCCTCGAGGAGGCGCATCCCGACCTGCGGTCGGCGGATTCCCCGACCCAGCGGGTGGGCGGCCGCGTGGCCGAGGGCTTCCGGACGGTGGCCCACGCCCAGCCGATGCTGAGCCTCGACAACGCCTATACCGAGGACGAGCTCCGGCAGTTCGACGAGCGCGTGCGGAAGGGCCTCGACACCGCCGGCCCGGTCACCTACGTCGCCGAGCTGAAGATCGACGGGCTTGGCATCGCCCTCACCTACGAGGACGGCCGGCTGGTCCGCGGCGCGACCCGTGGCAACGGCGTGGAGGGCGAGGACGTCACCTCGAACGTGCGGACCATCCGCGCCGTGCCGCTCGCGCTGCGCGACGCGCCGGCGGGGCGCATGGAGATCCGCGGCGAGGTGTACCTGCCGAAGTCCGCCTTCGAGCGGGTGAATCGGGAGAAGGAGGAGGCCGGCGAGCCCCTCTTTGCCAACCCACGCAACGCGGCCGCCGGCGCAATGCGGAACCTCGATCCGGCGCTGGTGGCGAAGCGGGGACTCGCCGCCTGGATGTACCAGCTCGTCCCGGCCGATGGCGTCGCGCTGCCCGACACGCACGCCGCCACCCTGGAGCGGCTCGCGGCGTGGGGACTGCCCGTCGAGCCGGACTGGCAGCGGCTGGACGGCATCGACGCGGTCTGGGCGTTCGTCGACGCCTGGCGAGATCGGCGCCACCAGTTGCCGTTCGAGACCGACGGGGTCGTCATCAAGGTCGATCGCCTGGCCCTGCGGGGCACCCTCGGGACGACGTCGAAGTTCCCGCGCTGGGCGACCGCGTTCAAGTTCCCGGCCCAGCAGGCCACGACCCTGCTGAAGCAGATTGCGGTGAACATCGGGCGCACCGGCGCGGCCACGCCCTACGCGGTGCTCGACCCCGTGCTCGTCGCGGGCTCGACCATCTCGATGGCCACGCTCCACAACCCCGAGGACCTGGCCCGCAAGGACATCCGCGAGGGCGACACGGTCATTGTCGAGAAGGCCGGTGACGTCATTCCGCGGGTCGTCGGTCCGGTGCTCACGAAACGCCCGTCCGGCTCGACCCCGTGGCAGATGCCCGCCGACTGCCCGGTGTGTGGCAGCGCCCTCGTGAAGCCCGAGGACGAGGTGGTCTGGCGCTGCGAGAACAGCTCCTGCCCGGCCCGGCTCAAGCGCAGCCTGGAGCACTTCGCCTCGCGGGCCGCCATGGACATCGAGGGCCTCGGCGAGTCGCTGATCGATCAGCTCGTCGAGAAGGGACTGGTGCGCGACGTCGCCGATCTCTATGCGCTGGACGCGCCGGCGCTCGAGGCACTCGAGCGCATGGGCAGGAAGTCGAGCGAGAAGCTGGTCGCGCAGGTCGAGCGGTCGAAGGGCAACGCCGTGTGGCGGCTGCTCAACGGCCTCGGCATCCGGCACGTCGGCGAGCGTGGCGCGCAGGTCATCGCGGCGCACTTCGGCTCGGTCGGAGCCCTGCGTGCGGCGCCGCTCGAGGCAATCGAGCAGGTGCACGAGATCGGCCCCGTGATCGCGAAGTCGGTCCGCTCGTGGCTCGACGAGCCGCACAACATCACCCTGCTCGACCGGCTGGCGGCGGCGGGCGTGACGATGGAAGGCGAGGCGGCGCGCGCCCCGGAGGGGCCACAGCCGCTGGCCGGCAAGACGTTCGTGCTGACGGGGACGCTCGCGGGCCTCTCGCGCGACGAGGCCGCGGCGCGCATCACGGCGCTCGGCGGCAAGGTGACCGGCTCGGTGAGCAAGAAGACGTCCTACCTGGTCGTGGGGGAGGAACCGGGCAGCAAGCTGGACAAGGCGAAGGCCCTCGGAGTCGAAACGCTCGAGGAGGCCGCGTTCCTCGCGCTTATAATGGAACGACCATGACCGGGCGGTTTGCGTGGTTCACCGCCGGCCTGATGGCCCTTGTCGGCTTCCTGGTCGGCCTGGTGGTCACGGGTCCGATGGCGCCGCCGGCGTCGGGTCCGTCGCCGGCGCTCGTGGTGCGCCCGGCGGTCGTGACCGAGCCGGCGCTGACGGCGGCGCCCGCGCGGCCGCTGGCGGCCGGGGGCGCGGCGAATTTCGCCGACGTCGCCGAGCGCCTCAACCCCGCCGTCGTCAACATCGACGCCACCTCGAGCGGGCACGGCACGCGCAGCCGTCGCGGCGACGGCGGCCCGCCGCTGCCGGAGCGCCCCCAGCTCTACGACGACGACCCCTTCGACTTCCGGCAGGACCGCGACGGCGGCACCCCGCGACGGGGCGCCGGCACGGGGTTCGTCATCGATCCGGATGGCTACATCCTCACGAACCACCACGTCATCGAGTCGGCGGAGCGGCTCACGGTCAAGCTGAAGGACGGCCGGAACCTGCGTGCGCGGGTGATCGGGTCGGATCCCGACACCGACATCGCCCTCATCAAGGTGGACGCCGACGCGCCGCTCCCGTTCGCGCCGCTCGGGGACTCCGACTCGCTGCGTGTCGGCGAATGGGTCTGCGCGATCGGCAACCCGCTGGCCTACGAGCACACGGTCACCGTGGGCGTGGTCAGCTTCATCGGCCGGAAGCTGTTCGACTCGAGCCTCGACAACTACATCCAGACCGACGCGGCGATCAACTTCGGCAACAGCGGCGGCCCGCTGATCAACGCGCGCGGCGAGGTCATCGGCATCAATTCCGCGATCAGCCGCCAGGCGCGCAACATCGGGTTCGCGGTGCCCATCAACCAGGCCCGCGCGATCCTGCCGCAGCTCAAGGAGACCGGCCGCGTGTCGCGGGGCTACATCGGGGTGGTGCTCCGGGACGTCGATCCCGACCTCCAGGCCTCGCTGGGCCTCGACCGGAGCGCCGGCGCGCTGGTGCAGGACGTGACCCCGGGGTCGCCGGGGGCACGGGCGGGCCTGGAGGCCTACGACCTCATCACCGCGCTCGACGGCGAGGCCGTCCCGACCAACGACGTGTTGATTCGTGAGATCGCGGCCCGCCAGCCCGGCGCGAGTGTCGCGCTGTCGGTCTACCGCGACGGGCGCCGGCGTGACGTGATGGTGAAGCTGGCCGAACGGCCGGCGCGCGTGTCCGATCGGGACGTGCCACCCGCGGGACGCCGGACGGAGCGTTCGTCGCAGCCGATCGGGCCCAACGAGCTGGGCCTGACGGTGCTCGCCATCGACGAGTCGAACGTCCATCGTTTCGAGGTGCCCGAAGGCGTGACGGGCGGGCTGCTGGTCCAGCGGGTCGAGCCGTACTCGGCGGCCTACGACGCCGGGATCGAACGCGGCCATCTCATCCTCGAGGTGAACCGGCAGCCGGTCGACTCCGTCGCGGGGTTCCGCCGCATCGTCGAGGGCGTGCGGCCCGGTGGGGTGCTGAGCCTTTACGTCTACCTGCCGGAGCTCGATCAACGCAACATCCGGACGCTGCGCCTCGAGGCCCGCTGACGCCTGCCTGGGCCGGGCCGCCCGTCATGCCGAACCGATGAAACCACGCATCCTGGTCATCGACGATGAAGCCGCCATCCGCGACTCGCTGCGGATGATCCTGGAGTACGAGGGGTACGACGTCCTCCTGGCCGCCACGGGCGAGGAGGGCGCCGCGCTCGTCGAGCGCGAGGCGCCGGACCTGGTGTTCCTCGACATCAAGATGCCCGGCATGGACGGCCTGGAGGTGCTGCAGCGGCTGCACCACCTCGTCGAGGCGACGCCGATCGTGGTGATCTCGGGGCACGCGACCATCACGACGGCGGTGGAGGCGACCCGGCTCGGGGCGTTCGACTTCATCGAGAAGCCGCTGTCGACCGAGCGCGTGCTCGTCACGGTCCGCAACGCGGTCGACAACCGGCGCCTCCGCACCGAGAACCGCTCGTACCGGAAGGACCAGGAGAAGCGCTACCAGATCGTCGGCGACTCGCCGGCGCTCGCCGGCGTGCGGGAGGCCATCCAGAAGGCCGCGCCGACCTCGGCGACGGTGCTGATCTGGGGCGAGAGCGGGGTCGGCAAGGAACTGGTGGCGCGGGCCATCCACCGCGAGAGCCGTCGCGTGGACGCGCCGTTCGTGCAGGTGAACTGCGCGGCCATCCCCGACGAGCTGATCGAGAGCGAGCTCTTCGGCCACGAGAAGGGCTCGTTCACCGGCGCCGTGGAGCGCCAGATCGGCAAGTTCGAGCAGGCCGACAAGGGCACGATCTTCCTCGACGAGATCGGCGACATGAGCCTGAAGACACAGGCGAAGGTGCTGCGGGTGCTCCAGGAGCAGGAGCTCGAGCGCCTCGGCTCGAACCGGATCATCAAGGTCGACGTCCGGGTGATTGCCGCGACGAACAAGAACCTCGAGGAGGAGATCAACCGCGGCACGTTCCGCGAGGACCTCTTCTACCGGCTGAATGTCGTGCCGGTGCACGTGCCGCCGCTGCGCGAGCGGCGCGGGGACATCCCGCTCCTCGTCCGGCACTTCGCCGATCACTTCGCGCGCGAGAACAACTTCCGGCGCAAGACCTTCACCCAGGCGGCGATGGACCGGCTGGCCGGCCATCACTGGCGCGGCAACATCCGCGAGCTCCGCAACTTCGTCGAGCGCCTCATCATCATGAGCGGGGGCGACGTGGTGGACGCGAAGGACCTGCCCGACTTCGGCGGCAGCCGCGTTGACCCGGTCGCGGGGGCCCCCGATAATGGGTGGATGGGCGCGGGCACGCTGCAGGAGTTCAAGGCGACCTCCGAGCGCGCGTACCTCGTGGCCAAGCTGCGCGATCACGGGTGGAACATCTCGAAGACCGCGGAGGTCATCGACACGCCGCGGAGCAATCTCTACAAGAAGCTCGAGCAATACCAGATTTCGCAGGAGAAGGACGGCTAGGGACGTGTCCTGGCCGTACACGACGAAGGAGGCGCTGCAGCCGGCCGGATGACCGCTGCCGGCGATAACCCCGCCGTAGCCCGAGCCACCGAAAGGGGGCGAGGGCGAAGGCGGGAAGTGTCGCGGGGAGAGGAAAGTCCGAACTCCAGAGGGCAGTGTGCCGGGTAATTCCCGGGCGGGGCGACCCGACGGACCAGTGGCACAGAAAATATACCGCCCTTCGACTCGCCTCGAGCGCGTGCTGCGCACGCACGCGCGGCTCGCTCAGGGCAGGCCCGCGGTTGGACGTCTGACTGCGGGGCCCGCCCTGAGCGAGCCGCGAGCGCGCCGCCGGCGCGTTCGGGGCGAGTCGAAGGGTAAGGGTGAAAAGGTGCGGTAAGAGCGCACCGCGCGCCTGGCAACAGGCGTGGCAGGCAAAACCCCACACGGAGCAAGACCAAATAGGGAGGCGTTCGAGGGCGGCCCGTCCGAAGCCTCCGGGTAGGTTGCTGGACCCCGTCAGTGATGACGGGGCTAGAGGAATGGTCATCCCGCCGAAGCGCGAGGCGCCGTGAGGCGCCGAGCGCGGAGGCGGACAGAATTCGGCTTACAGGCCGACTGCAGCGGTTTCTTTCTCGTGTCGGGCCCGGGCCGCGTCGTGCGGTCCGGGTGCCCGGGTCAGGCATCCCATGCGTACATCGTTCATCATCGGCGGCGTGGCCGCACTGGCCCTCACGGGCGCGGTGTCGGTCACGCTCCAGGGCCAGGGCTTCCAGCGGCGACCGGGGGAGGGGCGCGCCCCCGAGTTCCCGCCCCCGAGCATCATCGACTACAAGCCGCGCACCACGCTCGTCGTCGACGAGCATCCCGTGCCGCGCGCCAGGTTCCCCGTCATCGACATCCACAGCCACCAGCCCGCGCCGATCTCCCCGGAGCGCTACGCCCAGGTCATCGAGGGCATGGACCGCAACAACCTCCGCCTCCTCGTGAACCTGAGTGGCGGCAGCGGCGAGCGGCTGCGCCAGAGTCTCGAGGCGATCCGCACGAGCCCGTGGCCCGACCGCATGGTCCTGTTCGCGAACGTCGACTTCGAGGGCGCCGGCACGCCCGGCTGGGCGGACAAGGCGGCGGCGCAGCTCGAAGCCGATATCAAGGCCGGGGCGAAGGGCCTGAAGATCTTCAAGCAGCTCGGCCTGCGGTACCGCAAGGCCGACGGCTCGCGCCTCCGGGTGGACGACCCGGAGCTCGGCCCGATCTGGGAGGTCTGTGGACGCATGGGCGTGCCCGTGCTGATTCACACCGCCGAACCCCAGGAGTTCTTCGAGCCGATCGACTACTCGAACGAGCGGTGGCTGGAGCTGGCGCTGTTCCAGGATCGGCGGTATCCCGAAGGGGAGTTCCCGCGGTTCGAGGAGCTGCTCGCCGAGCGCGATCGCATGTTCAAGGCTCACCCGAACACCACCTTCATCGCCGCGCATTTCGGCTACCGCGGCAACGACCTGAAGAAGGCGCAGGTGATGATCGACACGATGCCGAACGTCTACCTGGAGGTCGCGGCCATCCTCGCCGAGCTCGGCCGCCAGCCGCGGGCCGCGCACGACTTCTTCGTGAAGAACCAGGACCGCGTGCTGTTCGGCAAGGACAGCTTCCAGCCCGACGAGTTCCCGTACTACTGGCGCGTCTTCGAGACCACCGACGAATACTTCGACTACTACCGCGACTACCACGCGTTCTGGAAGCTCTACGGCATCGGCCTGCCAGACGAGGTGTTGAAGAAGCTGTACTACAAGAACGCGTTGAAGCTCGTGCCGGGGCTGAACGCGGAAGGGTTCCCGGACTGATGGCACGGTACCTCGTCACCGGCGGCGCCGGTTTCATTGGCTCGCACCTGGCGGCCGAGCTGCTGCGGCGTGGGCACGATGTGCGCATTGCTGACAACCTGAGCACGGGCAAGGCGGCCAACCTGGACGCGATACGGGCCGAGGTGCCCGGGCGCGATTTCGAGTTCCTGCAGGGTGACCTGGCCGATCTCGAGGTCGCCCGCGCCGCCGCGGACGGCGTCGAGTACGTGCTCCACCAGGCGGCTATCCCCTCGGTGCCGCGGTCCGTCGAGGATCCCGTCACCTCCAACCGGGCGAACATCGACGCCACGCTGAACGTGCTGGTGGCCGCGCGCGACGCGGGAGCGCGTCGTGTCGTCTTCGCGGGGTCCTCGTCGGAATACGGCGACACGCCGGTCCTCCCGAAGCACGAGGCGATGCCGACGAACCCGCTGTCGCCCTACGCGCTGCAGAAGGTGGTCGGGGAGCAGTACCTGCTCCAGTTCACGCGGCACTACGGCCTCGAGACGGTGAGCATCCGCTACTTCAACGTGTTCGGCCCGCGGCAGGATCCCGGCTCGCCCTACTCCGGGGTGATCTCGCTCTTCATCAAGGCCCTCGCCGACGGCGCGACCCCGCGCATCCACGGCGACGGCAGCCAGACGCGCGACTTCACGTACGTCGCCAACGTCGTCGATGGCGTGCTCCGGGCCGCCGAGACGCCGGGCGTCTCGGGGGAGGCGATCAACGTCGCCACGGGTGGGCGCATCTCGCTCAACGACCTGCTGACGACGCTGAAGGGGATCTTCGGCTCCGACGTGGCGCCGGTCTACGGCCCCTCGCGCGCCGGTGACGTGCACGACTCGCAGGCCGACATCAGCAAGGCCGAGCGCCTGCTCGGCTACCGGCCGACCGTGACGTTCGAAGAGGGCCTCCGTCGCACCGTCGAGTGGTACCGCGCCGGGCAGTCGCGCTGACACCTGCGCGGGGCACGGCATCGACGACAACGGCGGGCGCCGTGGCGGCAACCGGCGGAACCCTGACTCGTCGCGCGTGAGGCGGGGCGCCGCTAACCACGGTTGGCAGTCCCGCGGGGCGACCTCCGCCGCTCCGCGCTGCACCATCCCATTTCCCGGCCGATCTTCCGCCTGAGGCGCTTCGGGCGCCACGGCGCGGGCCTTGCTCCCCATGCCGTGCAGGGGCGGCACGCGGCGCCAGGCTGGTGGCTCCTGACCTCGGTCAACAACATTGGCGCTGCGGCCGCCTCCCTGTTCAAGGAGGAGCCATGCGAACGATGTTCCTTGCCGGCGCCCTCGCCGGCTGTCTGCTCGCCGCGCCCGTCGTCCTCGCGTCGACGCCCGGAGCCCCGCATCAGGCGCCGGCGGCACGGGCTGCGACGCTCGACCTCAACTCGGCCACGCTCTCGGACCTGCAGGCGCTGCCCGGCGTGGGCCCGGCGACGGCGCAGCGCATCATCGAGTACCGGGAGAAGAACGGCGGCTTCAAGAAGATCGAGGAGCTGATGAACGTGCGAGGCATCGGCGAGAAGAGCTTCCTGAAGCTGAAGCCCCTGGTGGCCGTCGCGCCCAGGGCGACGAAGACCGGCGGCCGGCCATGAGCGGTGGCGCCGCCTGCCGGTGGGCGGCGGGCGGCGCACGCGCACGGAATCCGGGCGCGCGACGGGGGGAGGACGGAGCCGCTTTCGTCGACATCGTGTGTGCGGTCGGCCTGCTCGGCGTGCTGTTCGCGGCGGCCGTGCCGCCGGTGCAGGCGGGACTGGCCGACACGGATGTCCGCCTCGCGGCCCGATACGTGGCTGCCCGGCTGCACCAGGCGCGGCTCGAGGCCGCGCGCCGCAACGCCAACGTGGGCCTGCTCTTCAGCGAGGCCGGTGCGCCCGTGACCTTCACGCTGGTGGCGGATGGGGATGGCGACGGTGTTCGCCGGGCCGACGTCGCAGCCGGTGTCGATCCCGATCTCGACGCGGACGATGCGCTCGAGCGGCACTGGAGGCGCGTGCGCGCCGGCGTGCCTCGGGCCGTGCCGGGTCTCGACGGCAGCGCGGCACTGGCAGCCGGTGCCGATCCCGTCCGGTTCGGCTCGAGCCGCATGGTCGTGTTCTCGCCCCTCGGAGGCGCGACGAGCGGCACGTTCTACCTGTCGTCCACCGCGGGTGCGGTCATGGCCGTGCGCGTGACCGGCGCCACCGGCCGCATCCGGGTGTGGCGGCTCGATCCCGGGACGTCGCGATGGGTGCCCTGGTAACGGCGTCCGTCGGGCGGGAGCGTCGCCGGCAGCCCCGCATCGCCGCGGCGCAGACCCGCTGGGGCCCCATGGCCGTCCTGCGGCCTGGCCGGTCGGTTGAACTCGTCGACCTCTCGGCTGCGGGCGCGCGCGTGCGCGGCGCGGCGCGCCTCCTGCCGGGGCGGCGGGCGGAACTGCAACTGCTTGGTCCCCGCGGACGCTGCACGCTCGTGGCCGCGGTCGTGTACTGCGCGGTCACCGGTCTCGAGCCGCTCGAGTACAGCGGAGGCCTCTGTTTCGATGCGGCCGACCCGACGCTCCTCGATCCAGGGTAGCGGGTAGGCCCCGAGCCGCTCCTCGCGAAGCCACCTGGGCCGGCAGGCCCGTAGGGCGGCGATCCCGGCGTGATTTTCGCGCGGCGTCCGCGGCCTGGTGCGCGGGGCTGTCCTGGCATCAGGCTTGATACGCGGAAAGTGCGGCGCACTGGGATTGCGGCCTGCCGATGCGCGAAGGCGTGGCGTCGCACGCGGCCGACAGCCAGGCGTCGTGGTGTGGGGAACTGCCCAACGGCGCGGTGAGATGAGGCGGCCTGCCGCACCCATGAGGGTGCGGCCCACCGGCGCGCGGATGCGTGCCGGCCTGCCGCGTCCGGAAGGGCGCGGCCCTTGAGGAGGTCCATGAGGCGAGCCGGACTGTCACGTCCGCGGGCGGTATCGTGGCCCGAACCGCGCGCCGCCGAACGACGCGTCGGGATTCATGACCTCCTGCGCGAGGTGACGTTCGAGATGGCGGCGTCCCGCGACCGGGCGCGCCTGCTGGACAGCCTGCTCGAACGGGTGTCGCGACTGCTCGCGGTGCGCCAGGTCCGGCTCACCACGCTGGGGGAGGCGTCGGCGTTGAGGACCGGGCAGCCGGTGCGAGCCGCCGACTACATCGCGTGTGCGGTGACACGGCCGGCGGGCGGGCGGCAGCTGGTGCTCGAAGCCAGCTTCGACCCGGCGCGCGGGCTGGACGGCTGGAGCGTGCAGCTGCTCGAGGACGTGGCGGCGCTGGCGGCGTGGATCCTCGAGATCGAGCGGCTCTCCCGCGAGGTGCAACCGGTGCCCGGCCGCCGGGATGGCGCGGCGCCGCTCGTCGGGTCGAGCGCGCTCATGCAGGCGCTGCGGGCGCGCATCGAACGGGTGGCCGCGACCGATTTCACCGTGCTCGTGGAAGGGGAGAGCGGCACCGGGAAGGAACTGGTGGCGCGCCAGGTCCACGAGTTGAGCCGGCGGCGCGCCGGGCCGTTCGTGGCCGTGAACTGCGCGGCGCTCGTCGAGACGCTGATCGAGGCGGAGCTCTTCGGCATCGAGGAGCGCACGGCGACCGGCGTCCGGGGACGGCGAGGCAAGTTCGAGGTGGCGGACGGGGGCACGCTGTTCCTCGACGAGGTGTCGGAGTTGTCGATGGCGGCGCAGGCCAAGCTGCTCCGTGCCATCCAGGACCTCGCCGTGGAGCGGGTGGGCGGGGCCACGGTGCGGCGGGTCGACACGCGAATCATCGCCGCCACGAACCGGCGCCTGGCCAGCCTGGTCGAGCGTGGCGTCTTCCGCGCCGACCTCTTCTACCGGCTGGCCGGCGTCGAGGTGCAGGTGCCGCCCCTGCGGCAGCGGCGCGGGGACGTCCTCGAACTCGCGCACTACTTCCTCGCGCGTCACGCGGTGCGGGGCGGGCGGCGGTTGTCGCCGGCGGCGGTCGACGCGCTGGGCACCTACGACTGGCCGGGCAACGTGCGGGAACTCGAACGCATGATCGAGGGCGCGATCGCGACGGCGGGGCTGCGCGACATCGAGCTCGACGACCTGCCGCTCGCGCTGCGTGGTCCCTACAGCGAGATCCTGATGCCAGCCGTCATGGTCGATGCCTCGATGCGGGCCTGGGGCAGCCGCTATGCCCGGCTCGTGCTCGAACGGGCCGGCGGCAACAAGACCGCGGCGTGCCGACTGCTGGACATCAGTTACCACACGCTCAATGCCTACCTGCGTTACCGTCCGCGCGAGGGGCAGGCGCCGCCCGGGACGGCGGAGTTGGCGCCGGCCGAGGCCCTGCCGCCGCCGGGCTGAGCCGCGGTACGGTCCCCGGTGCCATCCACACCGAAAACCAATGGAGAATCCGCGTGTCACGCATGGTCACGCGCCTTGACCGGGGCCGCGCCGCATAGTACTTTGAAGCGTTCGTTCGCCTCGTCTGTCGCCGGCAGGGGCCCTCCGCCTCGTGCCGCGAGCTGACCGCCGTGGGCGGGCCGCGATCTCCCCGAATGACTGACGCCGCACCCGAGACTCTCAAGAAGACTCCGCTCCACGCCACCCACGTTGCCGCCGGGGCCCGCATGGTGTCCTTCGGCGGGTGGGACATGCCGGTCGAGTACGCCGGCATCACCGCGGAGCACATGGCCGTGCGCACCGCCGCGGGCCTGTTCGACGTGTCCCACATGGGGCAGATCGAGCTTGCCGGCAAGGACGCGCTGGCGGCCGTCCAGCACATCTCGAGCAACGACGCGTCGAAGCTCCAGGTCAACCAGGCCCAGTACTCCGCGCTCATGACGCCGGAGGGCACCTTCGTGGACGACCTGCTCGTCTACCGCATGGGGCCGAGCCACTTCCTCCTGGTCGTCAACGCCGGCAACATCGAGAAGGACCACGCCTGGATTGCCGCGAAGGCGGCCGAGGCGGGCGACGTCGCCGTCGTCAACTCGAGCGACCGTTACGCGCTCATCGCCATCCAGGGGCCGAACGCGCAGGCGATCCTCCAGCGCCTCACCGCCGTGGACCTCGCGGCGATGAAGTACTACTGGTTCGGCCACGGCGAGATTGCCGGCGTGCGGGGGACGATCTCGCGCACCGGGTACACCGGCGAGGCGGGCTTCGAGATCTTCGTCCCGCCGGCGATGGCCCCGCAGCTCTGGAACGCGCTGCTCGAGGCCGGCAAGGCGGACGGGCTCGTGCCGTGTGGCCTGGGCGCCCGGGACACGCTGCGGCTCGAAGCCGCGATGCGGCTCTACGGCAACGACATGGACGACACCACGACGGTGCTCGAGGCCGACCTCGGCTGGATCGTGGGCTGGAACAAGGACGCCTTCATCGGCCACGAGGTGCTGCGCCGCCAGAAGGCCGAGGGCGTCGCCCGGCGCATCGTCGGCATCGAGATGGTCGACCGCGCGATTGCGCGCCACGGGTATCCCGTCCTGAAGGACGGCGCCGTGGTCGGCCACGTCTCGAGCGGCACGCAGACGCCGTTCCTCAAGAAGGCAATCGGCATGGCGTACGTGCCGGTGGCCCTCGGTGAGCCCGGCACCGAACTGACGGTCGACTGCCGCGGCCGGCAGGCGAAGGCCGTGGTCGTGCCGATGCCGTTCTACAAGCGTCCCAAGAAAGCGTAGCCTCCCTTTAGCCCGCGCCCCGAGGCGCCAGAGTCGAGAGAGCCATGTCTTATCCTGCCGATTTGAAGTACACGAAAGAGCACGAGTGGGTCCGCCTCGAGGGCGACACCGGGACCGTCGGCATCACCGACTTCGCCCAGAAGCAGCTGGGCGACGTGGTCTACGTCGACCTGCCCGACGTGGGCAAGACCGTCAGTGCCGGCGACTCGTTCGGCAGCATCGAGTCGGTGAAGGCGGTCTCCGAGCTGTTCGCGCCGGTGTCCGGGGAGATCGTCGAGATCAACGGGGACCTCAAGGATGCCCCCGAGTCGGTGAACAAGGATCCCCACGCGACCTGGATGGTCAAGATCAAGCTCAGCAACGCCTCCGAAGCCGGCGCCCTGCTCGACAGCGCCGCCTATCAGGCGCTTACCAACGAGTAGCCGCTCGAAGGGGGCTCCGGGCCCCCTTTTCCATATGGACCTGAACGCCACCGACCGCTTTGCCCCCCGCCACATCGGTCCCCGCGGGGACGAACTCCAGGCCATGCTCGACGTCGTCAAGGCGCCCTCGCTGGACGCCCTGATCGACGAAGCCATCCCGAAGGGGATCCGTCTCGAGCGGCCGCTCCAGCTCCCGCCGGCGGAGACCGAGTCGCAGTACCTCGCGCGGCTCGGCACGATTGCCGCGAAGAACAAGGTCTTCCGGAGCTTCATCGGCCTCGGCTACTACGACACGCTCACGCCGAGCGTGATCCGCCGGTGCGTCTTCGAGAACCCGAGCTGGTACACGCCCTACACGCCCTACCAGGCGGAGATCGCGCAGGGGCGCCTCGAGTCCCTCCTCAACTTCCAGACGATGGTCACGGAGTTGACGGGGATGGAGGTCGCCAATGCCTCGCTGCTGGACGAGGGCACCGGCGCCGGTGAGGCGATGACGCTGCTGCACCGTGTGCAGGGCAAGAAGCTGGGCCAGGCGGCCGGCACGTTCCTCGTCTCGGATCGCGTGTTCCCGCAGACACGGGCCGTGCTCGAGAGCCGCGCGGAACCATTGGGCATTGCCCTGCGGGTGCAGCCGGTCGGCGAGATGGACTTCAGCGGCGACGGCGTCTTCGGCGTGCTGCTGCAGTACCCGGACGAGGCCGGCCGCGTCGACGACATCCGCGCCGTGGTGGAGCAGGCGCATGCGGCGGGCGTGCTGGTGGCGGTGGCCACCGACCTGCTCGCCCTCGCGCTGTTGACGCCGCCCGGCGAGCTCGGTGCCGACATCGTGTTCGGCAACTCGCAGCGGTTCGGCGTGCCGCTCGGGTTCGGTGGGCCGCACGCGGCGTTCTTCGGCGTGAAGCAGGAGTACGTGCGCCACATGCCGGGGCGCGTCATCGGCGTCTCGGTGGACGCGCAGGGCCACACCGCGTACCGGATGGCGCTCCAGACCCGGGAGCAGCACATCCGGCGCGAGAAGGCGACGTCGAACATCTGCACGGCGCAGGCGCTGCTCGCCAACATGGCGGCGATGTACGCGGTCTATCACGGCCCCGCCGGCATCCGCGCGATTGCGGCACGGGTCCATGGGCTGGCGCGCCTCCTCGCCCGGGCGCTCGAGGGCCTGGGCTACACGCTCGCGCACCAGCACTACTTCGACACGCTGCGGGTGGCCGTGACGCCGCAGCAGTCGCGCGCCATTCGCGCCGCCGCCGAGGCGTCGGGGATGAACTTCCGCTACGTCGGCGACGAGGCGATCGGGATCGCGCTGGACGAGACGGCAACGGCGGCGGAGGTCCACACGATTGCGACGGTGTTCGCGGCGGCGGTCAACCGGACGGCCGATCCGTCGCTGACCGATCCCGGCACGCTGAAGGACGAGCCCGCCGTGCCTGCCGCCCTGCGGCGGCAGAGCCCGTTCCTGACCCACCCCGTGTTCAGCGCGCATCGCTCGGAGACCGAGATGATGCGCTACATCAAGGGCCTCGAGCGCAAGGACATCGGCCTCGACACGTCGATGATCCCGCTGGGCTCGTGCACGATGAAGCTCAACGCGGCCACCGAGATGTACCCGGTGAGCTGGGAGGAGTTCTCGCGGATCCACCCGTTCGCCCCGGCCGACCAGACGGTGGGCTACCGCCAGGTCTGCGAGGAGCTCGAGGCGGCGCTGGCCGAGGTGACCGGCTTCGCGGCCGTGTCGCTCCAGCCGAACTCGGGCGCGCAGGGGGAGTTCGCCGGGCTTGCGGTCATTCGCGCCTACCATCACGCGCGCGGGGACCAGGCCCGGGACGTCGTGCTCATTCCGGCCTCGGCGCATGGCACCAACCCCGCCAGCGCCGTGATGGCCGGCTACCGGGTGGTCGTCGTCGCGTCGGACGCGAACGGCAACGTGGACGTGGCCGACCTGAAGAAGAAGGCGGCCGAGCACGGGGCAAAGCTCGCGGCGTTGATGATCACGTACCCGTCGACCCATGGCGTCTACGAGGACGCCATCCGCGACATCTGCGCGACCATCCACGAGCACGGCGGCCAGGTCTACATGGACGGCGCGAACATGAACGCGCAGGTCGGGCTGACCAGCCCGGCGTCGATCGGCGCCGACGTCTGTCACCTGAACCTGCACAAGACGTTCGCCATCCCCCACGGCGGGGGAGGGCCGGGCATGGGGCCGATTGGCGTCGCGGCGCACCTCGCGCCGTTCCTGCCCGGGCACCCGTTCGCGTCGGTGGGCGGCACCCAGGCGATTGCGCCGGTGGCGGCCGCGCCGTGGGGCAGCGCGAGCATCCTGCTCATCTCCTACGCCTACGTCCGGATGCTGGGCGCCCAGGGCATGACCGACTCGACGCGGTTCGCCATCCTGAACGCGAACTACATCAAGTCGCGGCTCGAGGGCCACTACGACGTGCTCTACACCCGGGCCAACGGCCGGGTCGCCCACGAGATGATCTTCGACCTGCGGAAGTTCAAGGCGAAGGGGGTCGAGGAGGGCGACGTCGCGAAGCGCCTGATGGACTACGGCTTCCACGCGCCGACGGTCTCGTTCCCGGTGCCGGGCACGCTGATGGTCGAGCCGACGGAGAGCGAGTCGAAGGCGGAGCTCGACCGGTTCTGTGACGCGCTCATTGCCATTCGCGCGGAGATCGAGGCGGTCACGACCGGCGGGGCGGACCCGAAGGACAACGTGCTCAAGAACGCCCCGCACACGGCGATGGTGGTGTCGGCCGACACGTGGACTCACCCGTACTCCCGGGAGCAGGCCGCCTACCCGCTGCCCTGGGTCCGGGCCAACAAGTTCTGGCCCTCCGTCGGCCGCATCGACAACCCGTACGGGGACCGCAACCTGATGTGCGTGTGCCCGCCGGTGGACAGCTACCTGTAGGACTCGCGGCTTTGCCGCTCGCTGAGACTCGTCGCTGCGCGACTCGCGAGGACTCGCTACGCGCGCTGGGACTCGCGCTGCGCGCTCGCTCGGACTCGGCCGCTGCGCGGCCTCGCCAGGAGGGGCCCGAATTCGAAGTGAGGGCCGTTGTTCCGCGCGAGGCGCCGAAGGCGCCGAGTCCTAGCGAGCGCAGCGAGTCCCTCACCGCGCCGCGGCGGCCGTCAGCTCGTGCGCCTTGCGGCGGTATTCGGCGAGCAGTTCGCGGGTGAGCGGGCCTGGCCGGCCCGGACCGACGGGGCGATCGTCGACGCGGACGATGGGCAGGAGTTCCTTGGTGGTGGAGGTGAGGAAGGCCTCGTCTGCCGCGAGGAGATCCTCGTCGCGCAGGCAGCTTTCCTCGACCTTGATCCCGAGCGACGCGCCAATCTCGAAGACGAACGCGCGGGTGATGCCGGCCAGCAGCCCTGCGTCGAGGCCCGGGGTCCGGACGACCCCGTTCTTGACCAGGAACAGGTTCGACTGCGCGCACTCGGAGAGCTCGCCGCGATAGTTGCGGAAGACCCCTTCGGCCGCGCCGCGCCGGATCGCCTGCTGCATCGCCAGCGCGTTGTTCAGGAGGTTGTTGCTCTTGATCAGCGGGTTGACCGATCGCGGGTGGTTGCGGATCAGGTCCACGAGGATGACCCCGATGCCGTCCTCGTATTGGCTCTCCGGCGTCACCGGCAGCGGCTTCACGATGACGACGACCGACGGGGTGGGGGTGGCGGCGGGATCGTAGGTGAGCTCGCCGACGCCGCGCGTCAGCAGGATCCGGATGTAGGCCTCGGTGGTGGGCCGCCCGGCGCGGCGCCCCAGCCCGGCCGCGGCCATCGTCTCGATCGAGCGCCGCAGGAACTCCGCGTCGGCGAGGGGCACGTCGAGCTGCAGCATCGCGGCCGACGCCCGCAGGCGCTGCATGTGCCGGTCGAAGAGGAACGGCTCGCCGTCGTAGGTGCGGATGGTCTCGTAGACGCCCTCGCCGTAGAGGAAGCCGTGATCGAAGACGGGAATCACGGCCTGGGCCGCGTCGGTCACTGTGCCGTTGACGTTGACGAAGGCCGGGGGCATATCCCGCCAAGCCTATCCCATCCCGCCGCTGGAGTGCCAGTGGGGAACGGTGCTACGTTCTAGTGGACGGCCTGCACCAATACCGCACCGCCCTGGGGTGATGTTGACCCGCGAGGCAGCGGCCCCGACAACGGAGCGGCCGACCGTGAATTCGGGCATCCACACCAGTGGAGAGTCCACCCCTCGCCGCGTGAGCACGGCAGCGCCCGCCGCCACGCGGTACCACGACCGCGCCCATAGGGACACCGATGCGCATCCTCAACGCCGACCAGATGCGGGAGGCCGATCGCCGCACGATTCAGGAGATCGGCCTTCCGTCCCTCGTGCTCATGGAGAACGCCGGCCGCCAGACGGTGGCGGCCATCGAGTCCCTCTTCACCGATCTCGCGGAGCGCCGCGTCGCGATCGTCTGCGGCAAGGGCAATAACGGCGGCGACGGCTTCGTCGTGGCCCGCACGCTGCACCAGCGTGGCGTGGACGTCTCGGTCTTCGTGGTCGGCCGTGTCGCCGACGTCCAGGGGGACGCCCGCGTCAACCTCGAGATCCTCGGGCGCCTCGGCCTGGTCGTCGTCGAGGTGGCGGACGAGGGCCAGTGGGAGCTCCATTTCTCGGAGGTCTCCCAGCACGAGCTGATCGTCGACGCGTTGTTCGGCACCGGCCTCAAGGCGCCGCTGGCCGGCCTCTACGAGACCGTCGTCGCCGACATCAACGGGGCCGCCATCCCGGTCGTCTCGATCGATCTCCCGTCGGGCATGTCGGCCGACACACCCGACCTGATCGGGGACGCCATCGACGCGACCGCCACCATCACGCTGGCGGCGCCGAAGCTGCCGCTGGTGCTCCCGCCGGCGGAGCGCCAGGCCGGGGAGATCGTGATCGCGGACATCGGCATCCCGGCCGAGGTGGTGGAGCTGGTGGAGGGGCCGCGCGTGGAACTGCTCACACGCGAGCAGGTGCGGGCCCTGCTGTCGCCGCGGCCTCCGGAGGCGCACAAGGGCGACTTCGGCCGCGTGCTGGTCGTCGCGGGCTCGCGCGGCAAGTCGGGGGCGGCCGCGCTGTCCGCGCTTGGCGCCCTGCGGGCCGGCGCCGGGCTGGTGACCGTGGCCACGCCGCGGTCGTGCCAGCCGATGGTCGCGGCCCACGGCATGGAGTTCATGACCGAGGGCGTCGACGAGACGCCAGACGGCACCGTGGACTTCGGCGCCGCCGAGACCGTGCTGGGGCTGCGCGCCGACGCCGTGGCGCTGGGACCGGGCCTGGGCCGCGGGGAGGGGGTGTCGACGTTCGTCCGCGAGCTCGTCGAGAAGATCGAGAGCCCGATGGTGATGGATGCCGACGCGTTGAACGCCATGGCCGACGAGCCGGCGGCCCTCATGGGTCGCGAAGGCCGTCCCGTGATCATCACGCCGCACCCTGGCGAGATGGCGCGGCTGGTGGGTTGCTCGGTCGAGGACGTCCAGGCCGATCGACTGGGGATCGCCCGGGACTTCGCGGGCACCCACAAGGTGTTCGTGGTGCTGAAGGGATACCGCACGATCATCGCCACGCCCGACGGCAAGGTCTTCATCAACCCGACGGGCTCGCCGGGCATGGCCACCGGCGGGACCGGCGATGTCCTGACGGGCATGCTTGCCGCCTGCGTCTCGCAGCTCCTGGATCCCGAGGCCGCATGTATCCTCGCGGTCTACCTGCACGGCGCGGCCGGCGAGCTCGCGGACGCGGATGAGGGGGAAGTGTCGATGATTGCCGGTGACCTGCTCGCCCACCTCGGCGATGCCGTGGCGGAGCTCACGGCGCGCCGGCGCGTCGCGCGGAAGCCGGAATGACGGGATCGGTGCGCACGGCCTCCGAGGAGGACACACGCGCGTACGCGGCGCGCCTGGCCACCGGGCTGGCTCCGGGCACCCTGTTGCTGCTCTCGGGCGACCTGGGCGCCGGCAAGACGGCGTTCGTGCGGGGCCTGGCCGAAGGCCTGGGCGCCGATGCCGGTGACGTGACCAGCCCGACGTTCACGCTCGTTCACGAGTACCGCGGCGGCCGCCTGCCCCTGGTGCACGTCGACCTCTACCGCCTCGACCGCGCCGAGCTCGACGATATTGGCCTCGACCCCGACCTCGCCGACGCGGGGATCGTCGCCATCGAGTGGGCCGAGCGCTTGGACCGGATTCCCCCGGGGGCGATCCGCATTCACATTACCGACGCCGGCGACGACGCCCGGGAGATCACGATCGACCCACCGCCATAGCGCACCTCCGTGCCGCACCCCCGTGCGGCACCTTCGTGCGGCACCTTCGTGCAGCACCTCCGTGCGGCACCTCCGTGATGGAACCCTTCTCGCCTTCCATCCGTAAGCACCAACGACATGCCCCAGAATCCGTCCCGGCCCTGCATCGCCAGTTCCGCTGACCGGATGCCCCTGTTGCTGCGGCTGCTGGACGGGATGGCCCAGGACGTGGCCTACGCGGTGCGGCTGATGCGGCGCTCACCGGGCGTGACTGCGACCGCAGTGGCAACCCTTGCCATCTGCCTCGGCGCGAACCTGGCTGTCTTCGCCGCGCTCGACGCGATCGTGCTGCGGCCCCTGCCGTTCCCCGATGACGGCCGGCTCGTGCGGCTCTTCAACACGTACCCGCTCGCCGGCGTGCCGGACGATGGGGCGTCGATCGTGAACTACTTCGAGCGGCGAGGCCGGATCGCGGCGCTTCCGCAGCTGGCAGAGTATCGCCACGGTACGGCCGTGGTGGGGGAGACCGGTGCCACCGCGCTCGAGCAGGTCACCCGCGTCACGCCGGAGTTCTTCGCGACCCTCGGTCGCGGCCCGGTCGAGGGGCGGGGCTTCACCGATGACGAACTGACGCCCCGGGAAGACGCCGTGGTGGTGGTCACGGGCGCCTACGCACGGGAGCGCTGGGGCGCTCCTGCCGCGGCCCTTGGCCGGACGGTGCGTATCGACGGGCGCCCGCATCGTGTCGTCGGCGTGCTGCCACCGGCATTCCGGTTCCTGTCGTCTCGCGCCCGCCTGTACCTCCCGCTGGCCTCGAGCGCCAGCGATCGGACAGGCAACCGGCACAGCGGGTCGAACACCGAGATGATTGGCCGGCTCGCGGGAGGGGCCTCGCTCGAGGCGGCGCAGGCGCAGGTGGATGCGCACAACGCCGTGGTCGAGGGGGACACGCCTCAGTCGAGGGCGATGGCCGCGGCCGGGTTCCGGACCCGCGTCGTGCCACTGCGCGCGGACCACGTGGCCGCCATCCGGCCCGTTGCGTTCCTGCTCCAGGGCGGCGCCGGGCTCCTGCTGCTCATGGGAGTCGTCAACCTGATCAACCTGCTCCTCGTCCGCGGCGGCGGCCGCCACGCGGAGCTGGCGGTGCGGCAGGCCATCGGGGCGAGCCGGGCACGCGTCCTCCGGCAGGTGATCCTGGAGGCCAGCGTGCTCACCGCGGCTGGCGGCGTGGCGGGCGCGGCCGTCGGATGGGTGGGGATCCGGGGCATGGCCGCCCTCGGCGCGGGACGTCTCCCTCTCGGTGGCACGATGGCCTTCGATGGCCGCGTGGCGTTCGTCGGCGCGGTCGCGTGCCTTCTGCTGGGCCTCGCGATCGGGGCCCCGCTGGCGTGGCAGGCGCTCGCCGGGAGCGCCGGCCCCCTGGGCGGTGGGCCGCGTGGCGCCTCGTCCAGCCGGCGCACGCAGCGGCTGCGGGGGGCATTCCTGGCCTGCCAGGTGGGCGTGGCGCTCGTCCTGCTCGTGTCGGCGGGACTGCTTGGCGTGAGCCTCGAGCGGGCGGCACGCGTGGCGCCAGGCTTCCGGCCGGAGCACGTGCTGAGTGCCCGGGTGGTGCTTCCGGAGACCTCCTATCCGCGCGGCCTCGACCTGCTCGCGGTCTCAGGTCGGCTGCTCGATCGGATGGCGGCCCGTCCCGGCGTCGAGGCCGTGGGGCTTGCCACCAACGTGCCCATGAGTGGCGACACGCTGAAGAGCGCCGCCGCGGTGGCGGGCGAGACCCGGCGTGCGGGTGAGCCGCCACATGCCGCGTATTCCTATGGGGTGCTGGGGCCGGCGTGCGAGGCCCTGGGCGTCCGGCTCATGGCGGGCCGCTTCCTGACCGCTGATGACTCGCGGGAGCGCCGCCGCGTTGCCGTGGTGGACGAGGTCTTCGCCCGTCGTCACTGGCCCGAGGGGCGGGCGCTCGGGCAGCTGGTGTTCCAGGGGCCCGAGCCCGGCGCGCCTGCCGACGGCTTCAGGATTGTCGGCATTGTCGGTGCCGTGCGCCAGGAGGGGCTCACGGCCGACGCGGAGACGGGGGCGGTCTTCTATCCGCTGGCCTTCCGGCTGACGCGCACCCTGTTCCTCGTGTCGCGCACGGGCGGTCCGCCCGAGGGGCTGTCGGGCACGCTGCCCGCGGTCGTTCGACAGGTCGATCCGGACCTGCCGGTCTCGGACGTGCGCACGATGGTGGCCCGGGTGGAGGGCAGCCTGCTGACGCTCCGTTCGCCGGCGTGGGTCGCGGCGGCGTTCGCGGCCGTCGCGCTGCTGCTGACGGTGATTGGCACCTACGGTGTGATCAGCTGCGCGGTGTCGGAGCGACGGCGGGAGGTGGGCGTGCGGATGGCGCTCGGGGCCGGGCCCGTCGCCATCCAGCGGTTGTTCGCCTCGATGGGGGTGAAGCTGCTGGTGGTCGGGGGAGTGGCGGGGCTCACGGGAAGCTGGCTGGCCGCCGCCGCGCTGCGGTCGGTCCTCTTCGAGGTGTCGCCCCTGCACCTGCCCACGCTGGCGGCCGCCACCGCGGTACTGGTGGTCGTGACTCTGGCCGCCGTGTTCATCCCCGCCCGCCGCGCCTCACAACTGCCTGCGCGAGAGGCACTGGCCGACTAGCGGGAACGGCCCTTCGTGTGTCCGTGCCCTTCGTGCCCTTCGTGCCCTTCGGGACCTTCGTACCCTTCGCGCCCTTCGATCCGATCATTCCATCCGGTAGTTCGGCGATTCCTTCGTGATGGTCACGTCGTGCACGTGGCTCTCGCGGTGGCCGGCGTTGGTGATCTGGATCAGCTCGGCCTCGGTCCTGAGGGCCGCGAGGTTCTTCGCGCCGCAGTAGCCCATGCCGGCGCGCAGGCCGCCCATGAGCTGGTGGATGACCATGGCCATGCTGCCCTTGTGGTGCACGCGGCCCTCGATCCCCTCCGGCACGAGCTTCTCGGTGCTGCCCTTGCCTGCCGGGCTCGTTCCGCTCTCGAGCTCGAAGTCGTCCTGGAAGTAGCGGTCGCGGCTGCCCTTGCGCATCGCGCCGATTGAGCCCATCCCGCGGTACTCCTTGAACGTCCGGCCCTGGTAGAGGATCAGCTCGCCCGGGCTCTCGTCCGTCCCGGCGAACAGGTTGCCGATCATCACCGCGTTGGCGCCCACCGCGAGGGCCTTCACGATGTCACCGGAGAAGCGGATGCCGCCGTCGGCGATGACGGGAATGCCACGGGCGGCCGCCGCGTGGGCGCACTCGTGCACCGCGCTGATCATGGGCACGCCGATCCCGGCGACGACGCGGGTCGTGCAGATCGAGCCGGCCCCGATGCCGACCTTGACCGCGTCGACGCCGAGGTCGATGAGCGCCTCGGTGGCGGCGCCGGTGGCGACGTTGCCCGCGATGATGTCCACGTCCTTGAACGCCTGGCGCACCTTGCGCACGATGTCGAGCACGCCTTGTGAGTGCCCGTGCGCGGTGTCGATGACGAGCACGTCCACGTGGGCGCCCACGAGGGCCTCCGCGCGCTCCAGCGTGTCCTTCGCGATCCCGATGGCGGCGCCGACCCGCAGGCGGCCCAGTTCGTCCTTGCAGGCGCTGGGGTATTTCGTCGCCTTCTGGATGTCCTTGACGGTGATCAACCCCTTGAGCCGGTAGTCGGCGTCGACGACCAGGAGCTTCTCCACCTTGTGGCGGTGGAGAATCTCCCGGGCCTCGTCCAGCGTCGTCCCGACGGGCACGGTGATCAGCTCCTCGCGGGTCATCACCTCCGCGACGCTGCGGTTGATGTTGGTCTCGAACCGGAGGTCGCGGTTGGTGAGGATGCCGACGAGGCGGCCTTCCTTGCTGCCGTCCTCGGTGATGGGCACGCCCGAGATGCGGTAGCGCCGCATCAGGTCGAGCGCCTCGCTGATGGGCCGCCCGGGGGAGAGCGTGATCGGGTTGACGATCATTCCGCTCTCGGACCGCTTCACCCGGTCGACCTCGGACGCCTGTTCCTCGATCGGCAGGTTCTTGTGGATGACGCCGATCCCCCCGTGCTGCGCCATGGCAATCGCCATCTCGGACTCGGTGACCGTGTCCATGGCGGCCGAGAGCAGCGGCACGTTCAGCGCGATGCGCTTCGTCAGCCGCGTGCTGACGTCCACCTGCGCCGGCAGCACGTTCGAGTAGCGCGGCACGAGCAGGACGTCATCGAAGGTCAGCGCGAGGCGGATGCCCGCAGCGAGGGAGGGGGCGGCGGAGCGTTCGGACGGGGCGGGTGAGGTCTGTGCCATCTGTGTCATCTGGGGCCGGCAAGCGGCCGGCCGTCGCGCGCATGGTCCAGGAGCCCCCTCAGGCGGCGCCGTGGCATTTCTTGTACTTCTTCCCGCTGCCGCACCAGCAGGGGTCGTTGCGGCCCACCTTCGGCTCCTCGCGGCGCACCGTCTTGATCGGCGCGTCGTCCCCGCCGACGCGCGGCGGCTGCTGCTGCGCGGCGGCCGCCCCGGTGGCGGCCGCGGGCGCGGCCTGGCGCGGGGCGGCGGGGAAGGCCGACGGCGCCTGGTCGGACGGCCCGGAGTAGGTCAGGGGCTGCCGGCGCGGCTCGGGGCGGCGTGGCACGGCCGGGGCGCCCTCGCGTTCGAGGACGGGCTTGATCCACCAGAGGTAGCGGACGCTCTCTTCCTCGATGCGGCTGCGCATGCCCTGGAAGAGCTCGAAGCTCTCCTTCTTGTACTCGACCAGCGGATCACGCTGGCCGTAGCCGCGCAGGCCGATGCCCTCCTTGAGGTGGTCGAGCGAGTAGAGGTGGTCCTTCCACTGGTTGTCGACCACCTGGAGCAGCAGGTCGCGTTCGACCCGGCGCATGATGTCGGCCGGGACGATGGTCTCCTTCTCCTCGTACTTGCGGACGACGGCGGCCCAGAGCTCGTCGCGCAGGGCGTCGGAGCCGAGCCCCCAGTCGATGGCGTCGAGCTCCGCCTCCTCCAGCGCGAAGAGCTGGCCCAGCTCGCGGCGCAGGGCGTCGACGTCCCAGGCCTCGGGGTCGGCGTCGCGGCCGGCGTGGGTCTCGACCCGGTCGTCCAGCAGGTCCTCGGCGGTGGCCATCAGGTAGCCGCGGGTGTCGGCGACCTCGTCCTCGGCGAGGTGGATCTTGCCGTCGAGGATCTCGCGGCGCAGCGTGTAGACGCTCTCACGCTGCTTGTTCATCACGTCGTCGTACTCGAGCAGGTGCTTGCGGACCGAGAAGTTCTGGGTCTCGACCTGCTTCTGGGCGCGCTCGATGGCCCGCGTGACCATGCCGGCCTCGATCGGCACGCCCTCTTCCATGCCGAGCCGCTGCATCAGGCCGGAGATGCGCTCCGACCCGAAGATGCGCATCAGGTCGTCCTCGAGCGAGAGGTAGAAGCGCGAGGAGCCCGGGTCGCCCTGGCGGCCGGCGCGGCCGCGCAACTGGTTGTCGATGCGCCGCGCCTCGTGGCGCTCGGTGCCGAGGATGTGCAGGCCGCCGATGCGGATGACCTCGTCGTGCTCCGCCCGGCACTGGGCGTCGAAGTGGGCGTAGATCCGCTCCCAGTCGGGGCGCGGCACGCGGAAGAAGTCCGTGAGGTGGTAGAAGTAGACGAACTCGTCGTCGTCGACGAACTTCTCCTCGCCCTTCGGGAGGCGTTCGGCGACCTGCTCGGCCAGGGCCTGCTGGCGGGCCATGAACTCGGGGTTGCCGCCGAGCAGGATGTCGGTGCCGCGGCCGGCCATGTTCGTCGCAATGGTGACCGCGCCATGGCGACCGGCCTGGGCGACGATTTCGGCCTCCTGCGCGTGGTACTTCGCGTTCAGCACCACGTGCTTGATGCCGCGCTTCTTGAGCATGCCGGCGATGCGCTCCGACTTCTCGATCGAGACGGTGCCGACCAGCACGGGACGGCCGGTCTCCTGCTTCTCGATGATGTCGCTGACGATCGCCTCGTACTTCTCGCGGGCGGTCCGGTAGACGAGATCCGGCTCCTCGACACGGGCGAGCGGGCGGTTGGTCGGGATGACCGTGACGTCGAGGTTGTAGATCTTGTTGAACTCGGGCGCCTCGGTCTCGGCCGTGCCCGTCATGCCCGAGAGCTTGGCGTACTTGCGGAAGTAGTTCTGGAAGGTGATCGTCGCGAGCGTCTGGTTCTCGCGCTCGATCTTGACGCCTTCCTTGGCCTCGACGGCCTGGTGCAGCCCATCGCTCCAGCGGCGTCCCGGCATGAGGCGGCCCGTGAACTCGTCGACGATGACGACCTGGCCGTCCTTGATCATGTACTCCACGTCCAGGCGGTAATGGGTGTGGGCCCGGAGCGCCTGGTTGATGTGGTGGAGCAGCGGCATGTTCGCCGGGTCGTAGAGGCCGCCGGGCTGGAGGCGGTGGGCGAGCATCTGCTCGGCCTTGGCCATGCCGGCCTCGGTCAGCGCGACGGTCTTCGCCTTCTCGTCGACCACGTAGTCGCCCGACGCCTCGAGCCGATCGCGGTCCTCGGCCTTGACCTGCCCCTGGTGGACCTCGCCCTTCTGCAGCTTCGGGATGATCCGGTCGACCTCGTAGTAGAGGTCGGTGGCGGTCTCGGCCGGGCCGGAGATGATGAGGGGCGTCCGGGCCTCGTCGATGAGGATGCTGTCGACCTCGTCCACGATCGCGTAGTTGTGTCCGCGCTGGACCATGCTGGCCAGGTCGAACTTCATGTTGTCGCGGAGGTAGTCGAAGCCGAACTCGTTGTTCGTCCCGTAGGTGATGTCGCAGCTGTAGGCGACCTGCCGCTGCTGGTCGTTGAGCTCGTGCTGGATGACACCGACCGTCATGCCGAGGAAGCGGTAGACGCGGCCCATCCACTCCGAGTCGCGGCGGGCCAGGTAGTCGTTCACCGTGACCACGTGCACGCCCTTGCCCGACAGCGCGTTGAGGTACGCCGGCAGGGTGGCGACGAGGGTCTTGCCCTCGCCGGTCTTCATCTCGGCGATCGTGCCGCTGTGCAGGACGATGCCGCCGATCAGCTGGACGTCGTAGTGCCGCATGTGCAGCACCCGTTTGCCCGCCTCACGCACGACGGCAAACGCCTCGGGCAGCAGGTCGTCGAGTTCGGCGCCCTGGGCGATGCGCGCGCGGAACTCGGCGGTCTTGGCCTGGAGGGCCTCGTCCGAGAGCGGCGCGACGGTGGATTCGAGCTCGTTGATCTGAGCGACGAGCGGCCGCAGCTTCTTCAGCTCGCGGTCGTTCTGGGTGCCGATTACCTTGGCGAGAATCCGATCAAGCATGGAGAGGGACGTTCATGAAGGAGTATCCCCCCATCTTAGCCCTGCTGGATCGGGGGCGTCAAACCGGCGCAGGCGAGACACTTACGCCGTCGAAGCGGGGGAGCGGTGTGCCGGGAGGGGACGGGCGGCTGGCGGCAGCCGGGGTCAGTTCGCGTTGGCGCGGCGCGGGTTCAGCAGGAACTGCAGCGGGTTGAGCACGCGGCCGTTGACGCGCACCTCGTAGTGCAGGTGCGAGCTGGTGGCGCGGCCCGTGGCGCCGACGTTGCCAATCAGGTCGCCCCGCTTCACCGTGTCGCCAATCTTGACCTTGAACGCGGAGAGATGGCCGTAACGGGTCTCGAGGCCGAAGCCGTGATCGATGATGATCAGGTTGCCGTAGGCGCCCTGGCGGGCGGCCTGCTTCACGGTGCCGTCGGCGGTCGCGTACACCGGGGTGCCGCGGTCGGCGGAGATGTCGAGCCCGGGATGGTAGTCGCCGGCCTCACCCGTGAAGGGGTCGTTACGTTTGCCGACCGACGAGGAGAGCCAGCCGTGCGCCGGCCAGATCGACGGGGTGGCGGCGGCCAGCTGGTTCCGTTTGTCGACGTCGCCGCGGACCGACTGGAGGCGGTTCTCGAGGCCCTCGAGCAGCTCGCGCAGCAGGCCGAAGGTGTCCTCGGGGGAGCCGATGCCGGGTGTGAGGGCCGCCAGCACCTCGGTGCCGACCGGGCCACCCATCGCTCGCGACTTCACGACCGCGGGCAGCTTGTCCATCGCCGACTGGAGGTTCGGGTCGAGGGCCGCCTGCGCGCCGAGGTCGCCGATGGTGGTCTGGAGCGCCGCAATCTGTCCGGCGAGGGCCTCGGTCGTCTCGCGGTAGTTCGAGTTCTCGAGCTCCAGCGCATCCCGGCTGGCGTAGGCGTCCGATGCCTCGACGCGCGCCTTGATGGCGGCGCCCAGCCCGATGAGGATGGGGAGGCCAAGGGCCACGAGCGTTGCGGTCGCCGCGGTGCGGAGACCAAGGGTGGCGCGGCGGACCACGCCCGTTCGACGGTCGGCGATTACGATCGTGTAGCGCGTCGACGGCATCTTGTGGCGTCTGTTGGTGATCCGCCCGGCCCTGGAGACGTGGGCCGGAGCCGGTTCTCGTGAAGGATTATCGAACCAGCAACCGGAAGAGGATACCATGTGCCGCGTCCCACGCAAGCGATCTGTTGCAGGGACGTGCAGTTTCGTGAGCGTTTCGCCATGGACCCGTGACGCATCCCGTCACCGGAGCCCGCTTCCTGGAGGTCCCCGTGAAGAACGCCGTCAAGAACAAGTCCGAGGCCGTCAAGACGCTGAATCGCGCGCTGGCGTGGGAGCTGCGCACCGCCATCATGTACAGCCACTTCGCGGCCTACCTGACCGGCCGCGATCGCCTGGACTACGAGGAGCACTTCCTGGGCGAGTGGAAGGAGTCGATGGACCACGCGCAGAAGGTCCGGCAGATCATCGCCGACATCGGCGGCGCCGCGACCACGACGCCCGACCCGCGTCCCATCCCGACCCCCAGGGACGCCGACAAGATGTTGCGTGAGGCGCTCAAGGCGGAGGAGGAGGCCGAGGCCTGCTACCGGGACGCCATGCAGCACTTCGAGCACATGACCTTCTGGCACCACGACCTGCGTCACATCATGATGGCGGAAGAGGAGGCCCAGGTCGAAATCCGCCGCTGGCTGAAGTAGCCGCACTTTCGCCCCTCCACCCGGAGCGCGCGGGTGCGCCGCCGCCGGCGCCCCGCGCGGCCGCGTGCCTCGCCTCCGTCCTCGCCTGCACGCCCCGCCTCACCCCCGACACGCTCCGCCGACCATGGCCGCTGCCGCCCCGGGCTTGTGACGCGTGCGCGTGGGGTGGCGGTCCGTCCCGCGTCACGTGTCGATCCGCGCCGACCGGTGGCCGGCCATCCGCATCCCGGCGGGTGCGCAACAGCGCGCGCGGATGTGCAATGCATCGATTGACATGAAATTGTCTCTCGTATAGGCTCGTGCACGACTGCGAATCAGGTCCCGATGGCAACGGCACTGAAGGCACTCACGGCGGAGGAGACGGCGCGGCTCGTCGGTGGGCTGGCGGGACGGGACTGCAGCGTCCGCAAGCTCCGCCACCTGCTCGTCGGCTGCGCGCTCGGCACCGAGTTGCCGTCGCGGCGTCGCGGCGAGACGCGGCTCTACGGCGTGCTCGACGTCGCGTTGCTTCGCCTCGCGCTGGCGCTCGAAGCCGAAGGGCTTTCGCCCTGGGTGACACGGGTCGTGCTGACCTACCTGCGGGACGATCTGGTGCGCGCCTGGAAGGCCGCGGCGCCGCTCGGTGTCGCCGTGCGCGGGGTGCGTGGCTCGCTGGAGCCGGCGCCGAAGGGACGGCCGCGGTGGGCCGTCGCGTGGGTGCCGCTCAGGGATATCTGGCGTGGCCTCGACGCCGAGGTCGAGCGGGTGGCCGGTGCCCGGGAGACGGTCTGGATGTGGCGCCCGATTGCGGCGCGCGACGTGCCCCGCACCACCGCCTGATCGACGGTCAGTTCGTCGGCGCGAGTGCCGCGCGGATACGGGTCGCGCCGTCCGGCGGCAAAGTGCCGCGCTCGAGGGCGAGTGGCACGGTCCGCAAGGCGAGCGTCCGGTAGAGGAGCGCCGCCTCCCTCGAATGTCCCTCGAGCGCCGCCAGGTGCCGCTCCACCGTGCCGACATCCCCGCGCGCGACGCAGCCGCCCATGCCACCGGCCAGTCCCCGGGCCTTCACCGCCGCCACCGTGCCCTGCAGCAACGGGAGGAGGGCGGCCAGGGCGTCCTCTTCCGTGGCCCCGAGCGCGCTCCACATCCCGGCGGCTTCCTTCATCAGGGCGATCAGGAACGGCCCCACGTAGTACGCCGAGGCGTGATAGAGCGCCCGGCGCCCCGGGGGGAGGCGCACGGCCCGGCACCCGAGACGTCCGGCGAGCGACTCGAGCAGGTCGCCCAGCGCTCCAGCGGCGTCGATGGTCACGGTGCACCCCGGCAGCGTCTCCAGTGACGCGGGCGACGGCGTGAACATCTGGAGCGGATGGAAGGCGCCGACCGCCGCTCCGGCGTCGCCGGCGTGTTGCAGGGCGTCGAGCTCCGTCGCGCCACTGCAGTGCACGACCGCCTGGTTGGGCCGCCAGCGAATTCCCGCACAGGTCGTACGCACGTCATCGTCCGGCACCGTGAGGAACACGACGTCGGCGACGTCGGCGGCGGCCTGCGGGGTGGCCGCAGCCGTGGCGCCCGGCACGCGCGCCAGGGCATCCCAGAGCTTCCCTGTATCCCGTCGATACAACGCGGTGACCGGCAGGCCGGCCGCCGCGAAGGCCTGCGCCAGCGTCGTGCCGACGGCTCCGGCGCCGACGAACGCGAGGCGCGGGTGGGCGGGCGGCGGGACGGCCGGCGTGAGGGGGCGGTCGATCGGCATGGCTGGGAACAGCCTGGTCGACCGCGGCGCCCGGCGTCTTGGCGATTCTTGCGGTCAGCCGGTGTGGCGGCGCGCGCGGACGTAGTGACCGGGCGTGATGCCGTACGCCCGCTTGAAGTGCCGGGTCAGGGCGCTCTGGTCGTAGAACCCCGCGTCGCTGGCGGCGGTCGCGATGTCGACGCCGGCCGCGAGCCGTCGAATGGCGTGCGCCAGCCGGACCTGCACGAGATGGGCGTGCGGGGCCATGCCGGTGTGGCGCTTGAACTGGCGTACGAGTTGGAAGGGCGACAGGCCGGCGTCGGCCGCCAACCCCTCGATCGTGATGCGCTGCTGGTAGTCCGCGCGAATACGACGCAGCGTGTGATCGACGCCGGCACGATCCGTGGCGGCGAGTGGCGGCGGTGGCTGCCGGTCGCCGTGCGTGAAGAGTTGGCCGAGCGCCTCGACCAGCCGCTCACGCCCTTCATCTTCGTCGCCGGCCTCGAGTGCCGCGTGGGCGGCCAGAACCTGGGCGATCAGGCCAGGCAGTTCCAGGGCGTTCCGGGAAAATCCGGGCAGCGTGATCATTCCGGTGGCCGGCACCAGGCGCCCGAGGGCCTTCTCATGGAGATACAAGGCGCGATACCGCCAGAAGTGGCTGTGCCGCATGTGTCCGGCGTGGGGTTCGGCCGGATTGAACACGAGCAGCCGGTCCGGCGCCGCTTCGTCCGACCGGCCGCGGCTGGTGTAGGACGAGTGGCCTTCCTCGGTGACGGCGATGACCAGCGCGTCGTGGGAATGCGGGGTGAAGGTCTGGTTGGTGAAGGCCGCCCGCAGCGCCGACACGCCGGGCAGGCCCTTGGGGCGCCAGAACCTCGTGACCCCAGCGGGTGGCGGCATGCACGCAGGCTAGCGGCGACGCGCGGCTGTGTGCAAGCGGCCGCGCGAAGACGGCCTACACTTCGCGGCGTCGGAGGGGGAGGCACCCGGAAGGGGAGGGACGCGCAAGCGCCAGCCCATACACCGAAGACACTGAACACACTGAACACACTGAACACACTGAGCACACTGAAGACACTGAAGACACTGAAGACACTGAACACACTGAACACGCTGAAGGCACTGAACACGCGAAATGGGTAGGAGGCGGGGCTCCCAGCCCGGGCAGGCGCGGAGATGCGCGTGGGGGGCACGCTCGGTGGGTCGTGCACCCGGGGCGGCAGGGAGGGGCGCATGTCGAGACGGCAGGAGATCATCCGGCGCGCCAACGAGGAGTTCAGTGGCGTGCTCCAACGTGGTGCGGCGCTGCGGGGGGAACTCGAACGCCAGCGCAAGGACGCCCTCGCCGCGGTGCCGGTGGCGAAGGCGGCGTTGCGGAAACACGATGCCGCGAGGACTGCTGCGTTCACGGACTACACACGCGCGCTGAAGGCAGCAGCAGCGGACGCCGCAGCGACCGAGGACGATGCCGGGGTGATCCAGGCTGACGGCGAGGCGGCCGCCACCGACAAGTGGCGCGACAGCGTCGCGGCCGCCGAGGAGCGCCGGGCGGAGGCCCTGGTCGACGCACGCCGCGACTACGCCGAGGCGTATCGCCTGGCCGCCGAGTTGACCGGACCCGAGCGGGACAAGAAGGTGGCGGCCGCGCGCGCCGCGCGCGAGTCCGCGGAGCGGTCGGCCGAGCGTGCGTACCGGCGGGACACCGACGCCGCGTGGGCCTCGTACCAGCGGGCCTCCAGCGCCGCACGGGACAAGGCCGTTGCGGCCGTCGAACGGGCGCGGCTCAAGCAGGCCCAGGCCGAGGCCCGTGCGGCCGAGGCGCTCGTCCGCGCCCAGGAGGCCGCTCGCCAGGCGCTCGATGCGGCCCTGGCGGACGACCCGGCGGCCGCCGCCATCGTCGCCGGATTCGAAAGCAGGCTGGAGCAGGTCGAGGCGCAGCTCGAACGCGACAAGGCCGACGTGCTCGCCCGGATGAAGCGGGACCTTGCGAACGCACGCGGGTGACAGGATCAGCCGGGGTATGAGTCTGTAATGACGGTCGATTGGCTGCCGGTCGTACTGTTCGGGTGGGCGGGACCGCTCCTGGCGGTCTGGCTGTCCGTGGCTGGCCTGGCGTACGACCGACCGCGCTGGACCGCCGCTGCCGCCCTTTTCGTCCTGCCGTTTTCCCTGTACTTGACCGCGCACCCCGGAACCCGATGGGGCATCACGCTCGCAGTGTTGCCACTGGTCGCGGCGGCCGCCTTCCGCTGGCGGCGTCCGACGGCGGCCTGGACTGCTGTCGGAGCTTTGGCGGCCCTTGTCGCCTGGATCGCCGTGCGCATGGCCTGGTCGCGGCTCTAGCGACGCCCGACCGCTGGACCGACGTCGCCTCGGGACGAGGATTCGAGCGGTGAAGGCCGTTGTGCGGTTTCACTCCACCTGCCGGTACTGCAGCGCCTCGGCGACGTGTTCGCTTGTCACGGTCTCCGCCGCCGCGAGGTCGGCGATGGTGCGCGCCACGCGCAGCACGCGGTGATAGGCGCGGGCGGAGAGTCCGAGGCGCTCGGCCGATCTGGTGAGCAGGCTGCGTGTGGTCTCGTCCAGGCCACACGCGCGCAGCAGCGCCGGACCCTCGAGCCAGGCGTTCAGTGGCGGGCGGCCCGGTTTCCGGCCGGCGGACCGCCGCGCCGCTTGCCGTTCGCGCGCCGCGCTCACGCGCACGGCCACAGCGGCGGACGATTCGCCGGCCGGCCCCGTCGAGAGTTCGGAGAGCGGCACGGCCGGGACCTCCACCGTCAGATCGAGGCGGTCCCGGAGCGGCCCGGAGATGCGCGATTGATACCGGGCCAGCTGCTGCGGCGTGCACCGGCAGGCCCGCCGGGGATCGCCGGCGTAGCCGCACGGGCACGGGTTCATCGCGGCGACGAGCACGAACCGGGCGGGGAACCGGACCGTACGCGCCGCCCGCGAGACGACGATGGCGCCTTCCTCGAGGGGCTGGCGGAGCACCTCCAGCACCCGGCGGTCGAACTCCGGCATCTCGTCGAGGAACAACACGCCCCGATGGGCCAGGCTGATCTCGCCCGGACGGGGCTGGGCACCACCTCCGACCAGCGCCACGTTCGAGATGGTGTGGTGGGGCGCGCGGAACGGGCGCTCGTTCAGCAGCCCGGTGCCGGGAGGCAGCGTACCGGCGACCGAGTGGATGGCCGTTGCCTCGAGCGCCTCGTCGAACGCGAGCGGAGGCAGGATGCCCGGCACCCGCCGCGCGAGCATCGTCTTGCCGGCTCCCGGCGGTCCGACCATCAGCAGGTTGTGTCCACCCGCCGCGGCGACTTCCAGCGCCCGCCGCGCGAAGGCCTGCCCTCGTACATCCGCGAGGTCGGCCACCCGGGCTGGTGGGGGCGCCGGACCCGGAGCGGGTGAATCCGGCCAGCGCGAGGGGCCCTCCTTGAGCACCGACACCGCCTCGGTCAGCGTCCGTACCGGTAACAGCCGCAGGCCCTCCACGACCGCGGCCTCCGCCGCGTTCGCCGCGGGCAACAGCAGCGCCTGGGCCTCGCGCCGTCGCGCCGCGGCCGCGATGGGCAACACGCCACGGGCGGGATGAATCGTGCCGTCGAGTGACAGCTCTCCAACGAGGACCACGCGTTCGATGTCCCGGACCGGCAGCTGGCCCTCCGCCGCAAGCACCCCCAGGGCAATCGGGAGGTCGAAGGCCGCGCCCGCCTTGCGCACGTCGGCCGGGGCGAGGTTGATCGTGATGCGGTGCGGCGGGAACTCGAACCCGGAGTTGCGGATGGCGGCGCGCACACGGTCACGGCTTTCCCGTACGCTCAGGTCGGGCAGGCCGACCAGCGAGAAGTGGGGCAGGCCAAAGGAGACGTCGACCTCGACGTGAACCGGGAAGGCGTCCACCCCCAGCACGGCGGCCGTCTCGAGTCGTGCCAGCATGCCCACCGGGGGTGCAAGCCGGCCGCCGGGGCCGCCAGGCCTGGAAATGCCCGCCAAACCGCGGTTGCACGGATTTGCCGCTGCCGGCCCTCGCAATTTCTGACAAGCGTGCAGCTCGTCTGGCTGGCAATCTCTTCGATCCGATAAGCGGATGTAGGCCTATACTTTGGGCACGAATCGGCGCCCACGCAGGCGCCCGAGGAGAGACCCCCTCATGCTCGACTCACTGAAGACGCTGACCGGCGGTGGCAAGGCACAGAAGCAGGTGGATGAGCTCGAGACGCTCATTGCCGCGGCCCGCGAGGAGCGCGGCGCCCTGAGTGCCATGCTGACCCAGATCTCGGTGCGCAGCTCGAAGCTGTCCCAGATGGGCAAGTCGCTCGAGCAGGTCGGCCAGAAGGCCGACACCGCCACCACCCGCCTGGACGAGCTGTCCAAGAAGATCGGCGAGCTCGACGGACGCCTCAAGGCGTTCGACACCGTCGAGAAGCGCATCGAGGATCTCGTCGGGCAGGTGCAGCAGGCCCAGCAGCTCAGCGAGAAGCTCACCGCGCCCGACGGCGAGCTCCAGAAGCACCGGCTGGCCGTGAACCAGCTGGCCTCCCAGGCCCTCGAGACGCAGGCCACCATCGACACCCTCCGCAAGGAGCGCGCGACGATGGAGGAGCTGCGCGGGGAGCTGAAGAAGGTCAGCGCCGAGGTGAAACAGTCGGTGGACGGCGCTGGCGCGCTCAAGAGCGAGCTGGACGGGCTCCGGAACCAGACCGGCCAGCTCGGCCAGGACTACCAGCGCATTCGCGAGACGTCCCGCCAGGCGCGTGAGGACTCGGTGGCCGCGAGCGACTCGGTCCGCGAGATCGAGAAGAAGCTCGGCCCGCTCGTGCAGCTCCAGGAGCTCAGCAAGAGCACCGAGGAACGGCTCGCGTCCCTCAACGCGCTGGCCGAGCACGTCTCCCACAAGGCGAAGGCCCTCGAGGCGCAGAAGCACGCCATCGAGCATGCGGTCGTCGAGGCGAATCGCCTGAACGAGATGATCTGGGCCATGGACGTCCAGATCAACAAGCTCAACGAGGGCAACAAGCAGATCCAGCGTGCCGAGGAGACGGTCGCGCGCATGGAGAAGCTGGCCCAGGACACGTCCACCGACCTCGAGACGGCGACCGTTGCCCGCGAGGAGTTCGCCCGCGAGTTCGGTCGGCTCGAGAAGGAGAGCCGCGCGCTGGCCGAGACCCTGCGCGCCAACGTCGAGCGGCTGGGCGTCGAGAAGAAGGAGTTCGACGCCTACGACCAGCGCCTCAAGGCCCTCCAGACCGCGGTCGGCGAGGCCGAGGGCCGCATGGATGCCGTGCTCCAGAAGGACAAGACGCTCACGGCGCTCAACCAGCGCGCGGACGGCCTGAGCAAGGAGTTCCAGGCGCTCGTGGCGCAGGCCGACGAGCTGACCCGCAAGCAGGGGCTGCTCGAGGCGCTCGGCGAGCGCCTCGCGGAGGTGGACGAGCTCGGCAAACGCACCGCGACCCAGCACGACAGCCTGCTCAAGAGCCGCGAAGACCTGGAGGCGCTGCGCAAGGACATCGTCGCGTTCCGGCAGTCGTTCGCCGAGGCGTCGAAGCTCCAGGACCGCCTGTCGGCCGATCGCGCGTCCCTCGAGGCGTTCGGCGAGCGGGCCACGGCCCTCCTGTCGCGCACGCCGGAGCTGGAGTCGAAGATCGACACGATCCTCGGGAAGATGAACCTGGTGGACGAGGGCACCAAGGCCGCGACGCGGCTCGGCGAGCTCTCGGCGGAGCTCGACGCGCAGCTCACGCGGGTCGGAGCCCGGCTGCAGTTCATCGAGAAGCTCGAGAGCCGGATCAACAACCTGCACGTCGTCACCGCGGACGTGGACCGCAAGCTCGGCGAGCAGCTCGCGCGTCGAAACGAGCTCGACACCCTGAAGAGCCTGTGCGACACCGTCGGCACGCAGGTCGTCGACACCCAGCACAAGCTCGACGGCGTCCAGGCGCTGCAGCAGAAGCTGATGCCCATGACGACGACGGTGTCGGAGCTCACCGACGCCCTGGAGAAGACCCAGCAGCAGGTGCGCTCGATCCAGAAGGACGAGAACGTCGTCGTCGAGCAGCAGTCACGGCTGACCGGGCTGCTGGAGCAGCTGAAGGGCGTCGCGGGGGAGGTCACCGAGCGGCACCGCCAGGTGCAGGGCGTGGTCGACGAGCTGTCACGGGCCGCGACGGTGAAGGACGAGCTGCTGACCGAGCTCAGCCGGGTTGAGGCGAAGCAGCGCGACGCCGTGAGCCAGACCGAGGCGACCGAGGACCAGATCAAGCGGGCCGAGACGATGCTCAAGCAGCTCGAGCAGCGGCGGACGCAGCTGGCCTTCTCGGAAAAGAAGCTCTCGACGTTCGAGCAGCGGCTCAACGACCTCCGCCAGAACGCGGAGAGTGTCGACCAGAAGATCAAGCAGATTGCCGAGCGCGAGGCGCTGGTGCAGGCGGTCAAGGCCGAGGTGGAATCCGTTCACCTGATCAGCAGCCGCAGCAAGGCCGACCTGCAGTTCGTGAGCGATCACCGTAACGACGTCACCGCGCTTCGGGCGCAGGTCGAGGATCTGCTGGGGCGCGTGAACGACACCGACGAGAAGATCGCGGCAATCGAGACCCGCCGCAAGGCCGTCGAGGACGTCCAGCAGCGGGCGAATGCCATCGCCAACCTGCTCGACGACATCAATGTCAACCTCGAGATGCTCGGCGAGCAGAAGGCCGTCATCGACCACGTCGGCGAGAAGCTGGCGCGGCTCGACTTCATGGTCCAGGAGGCGCAGAACACGCTCCGCGCCCTGCAGCGGGAGCGTGAGGTCGCCGAGCGCATCGAGCAGGGCATCCGCACGCTGCGCGCCCGCTCGGCCGCCGCGAAGGGCGACGAGAAGACGGCCTAGCGATTGACGATCTCAGATTTAAGATTTGAGATTGAAGACCGGAGATTGAAAGAGCCAGCCCCGGCTATTGCTGCGTGGGGATGACGAGGCGGTCGCCGATCTGGAGCCGGTTGGTGCGCAGCTTGTTCCACGCCTTGAGCTCGGCGACGGTGGTGCCGTACTTCCGCGCAATGGCGTAGAGGCTGTCGCCGCGACGCACGCGGTAGATGACCGGGTCGGGCTCGGGCGGGGTCTCGAAGACGGCGGCCACCGCATCCGGCGCGGCCGTATCGCCGGCGGCGGCACGGGCGAGCAGGGCGGCGGACGGCATGCGCGGGATCACCAGCTTCTGGCCGGTCGACACGCGCGCCCGCGTGCTCAGGTAGTTTGCCTCCGCGAGATCGGTGCGTTTCACCCGCAGCTTCCGGGCGATGGTGGCCAGCGACTCCCCGCGAGTCACCGTGTGCCACTGCAGGGCGTTGAGCTGCGTGGGGCTGGCCTCGGCCAGGCCGGCCCGGACGGCCTGCGCCGTGCCGACCGGCACGCGGACCTCGTAGCCCTCGCCACGCAGGGGCGTCGTCCAGCGACGCAACTCCGGGTTCATCGCCTGGATGTCGTCGACCGTGACGCCCGCCCATTCGGCGACGCGGCGCAGGTCGACCGCCGGCGGGACGAGCACGGCTTCGGTGACCCTCGGGCTGGCCGGCATCACCTGGAACCCGTATTGCGCGGGGTTGCGCGCGATGATGACCGCCGCGAGGATCATGGGCACGTACTCCCGCGTCTCGCGCGGCAGGTACCGCGTGGACGAGGCCAGTGACCAGAAGTCGTCCTTGCCGCTGCGGCGCAGCGCGCGCTGCATGCGGCCCGGGCCGCCGTTGTAGGCGGCCAGCGCCAGCTGCCAGTCACCGAACATCCCGTACAGCGACTTGAGGTACTTCGCGGCGGCGCGGGTGGCCTTGTACGGATCGGCCCGCTCGTCGACGTACCAATCGTGCTTGAGGCCGTTCTCCAGGGCCGTGCCCCGCATGAACTGCCAGACGCCCCGCGCGCTGGCGCGCGAGAGCGCCGTCGGCTTGAAGGCGCTCTCGATGAGCGGGACGAACCCCAGATCCAGCGGCACGCCTTCTTCGCGGAAGATGCCCTGGATCATCGGCAGGTACTCGGCGCCACGGGTCAGGCCCTCGTCCAGGAACTCCCGGAGGCGTCCCTGGAAGGCCTCCACGTAGCGCAGCACCTTGTCGTTGGCCGGCACCGGGATGTCGTAGTCGATCGTGCGCAGGTCGGCCTGCACGGCCAGCGCCGTCTCGGCGGTGGGCGGCCGCGTGTCGAAGGTGTCGAGCGAGAGCAGGGCGTCGATCGCCGCAGGCTCGGAATGCTGTTCGGTGAAGCCGTCGCCGGCGGCCAGGGCCGTGAGCTCGAGCGCGCTGATCTGGTCGACCAGGTGGTCGAAGTGCGCGCGCACCCGTGCGTCGCCATCGGCGCCGGTGCTCGAGGTGAGGATCGACTCGAGCGCGCTGTTGAACTGCGCCTTCGCCTCCGCCAGGTGCCCATCCGCGAGCTCCTGCCGGCCGCGCTCGAAGTGCATGTTCGAAACAGCGATCAACTCGACGGCGGGATCGGTCGCGGCAGTGTCGGCCACGACGGGTGCCGACGGCAACTCGACGGCGGCGGGACCGCCGGTCGTGAGGCACGCGCCGCTGAACGAGGCACACACGAGCAGCAGCGGCAGGAAGGTGTTCCTGGGCATTCGTCTCCTGGGGCGGCGAGCCGCACGAAGTCTCCGCAGCGTAACATGCGGAATCGTGAGGGTCAACCGCTTGTGGCTCAGCTCTTTACGAGCGCCAGCCTTCCCAGAGGAACACCTTGTGGGCCTCACCGCTGTCGCGGGCCGCGGGGGTGATGATGGTTCGCTCACCCACGAGGATCCGCCTTCCGTCCCGCACTGCCTGCCGGACGTCGTCTTCGCACACGAATTCCGCGGGCGGCTCGGACTTGGGGGCAGGGGCCGCGGCTGCCGGGGCGACAGGTGTCGATGCGGCGGAAGGAGCCGGGGACGGTGCCGGAGCGGGAGCTGCCGCCGCGGGCGGAGCCGCGGGAGCAGGCGACGCCTCCCCTCCGCCAGCCAGGCCGCGTGACGCCAGGAAGGCGTCGATGCGCCGGGTCAGCGACGCAGCTGAGACGGGTTCGGGGTCCGGCCGGGCCGGCGCCTGGGGAAGCCGTGGCGCGGCTGGAGCCGCCGCGGCCGCGACGCCCGCCGGGCCCGCCGGAGCCGCGGGCCGGGCCGGCACGGGCCGGATGCCGTAGGCCAGGCGCTTGACGTTCAGCAGGTGCCGGGGCGAGATGTTGTCCGACGTGATGTTGCCGCCGTACCCGCCGCAGCCGAGGGTCATGGCCGGATCCAGGCCCGTCGTCAACCCGATGGACCCGTGCGTCGTCGAGGTGTTCACGCAGATCCGGAAGGCGGGCTTGCGCAGGCCGAATTCGAGGATCACCGCCTCGTTGCGCGAGTGGATGGACATCGTGTGGCCCATCCCGCCGTAGCGCAGGATCTGCTTGCAGCGCTCGCAGCCCTCGCGCCAGTCCGCGACGACGTAGTAGGAGAGGACCGGGCAGAGCTTCTCGAACGACAGCGGGAAGTCGCGCCCGACACCGGTCAGCACCGCGATCAGGGCGCGCGTGCCCTCGGGCACCTGCAGGCCGACGGTCCGGGCGATCTCGAGCGCCGACTTGCCGACGAGCGCCGGGTTGGGCAGGCGCTGCGGCGTCACGAGGACCTTCGCCAGTTGGGCGGCTTCGGCCGCCGACAGGAAATACCCCCCCTGCGCCTGGAACTGGCGCCGCAACTCCTGGTCGATGGCCTGGTCCGCGACGACGGAGTTCGGCGAGGAGCAGAGCACGCCGTTGTCGAAGCTCTTGCCGGCGAGGATGTCGCCGGCCGCCTGGGCCAGGTCGGCGCTCGACTCGACGTAGCAGGGCGCGTTGCCCGGGCCGACGCCGTAGGCGGGTTTTCCCGCGCTGTACGCCGCCCGCACCAGGCCCATCCCGCCGGTGGCCAGGATGACGGCGACCTCCCGCTGTCGCATGAGCTCCTGCGTGCCCTCGAGCGTCACCGTGGTCATCCAGCCGATGGCGCCGTCCGGCAGCCCCGCATCGCGACCCGCCGTCTCCATGATCTCCGCCACCCGCGTGATGCAGCGGGCCGCTGACGGATGGGGGCTGATCACGACGGCGCACCGCGCCTTGATGGCAATGAGGATCTTGTAGATGGCCGTGGACGTCGGGTTGGTGGACGGCACGATGGCCGCCACGACGCCGAAGGGCTCGGCAATCTCGACGACCTTGCGGTCTTCGTGCCGCGCGATGACGCCCACGGTCTTCATCGGGCGGATGAACTCGTGGACCCGCTGGGACGCGAACAGGTTCTTCTGGATCTTGTCGGCGACCACGCCGAAGCCCGTCTCCTCCACCGCCAGGCGGGCGAGCGCCTCGGCATGGGGCGTGACGGCCGCCGCCATGCGGTCGACGAGGGCGTCGATCTGGTCCTGGGACAGCTCGCCGAGGAGGGCCTGGGCCTGGCGGGCCCGGCGGGCGAGCGCCCGCGCCTCGGCAATCGAGGCCAGGTCCTTGTCGGTCTGCTGGGGCGCCTGTGTGGCCATCCGGTCGTGGGTCCCGGCGACTACGACGGAAGGATCCGTTCGACCTCGGCGTGGGGCCGCGGGATGACGTGCACGGAGATGAGCTCGCCCACCCGGCGGGCGGCGGCCGCGCCGGCGTCGGTGGCGGCCTTCACCGCGCCGACGTCGCCGCGCACGAGCACCGTGACGAAGCCCGCGCCGATGTATTCGGATCCGACGAGTGTCACGTTGGCGGCCTTCACCATCGCGTCGGCTGCTTCGACCGACCCGATGAAGCCGCGGGTTTCAACCATGCCGAGGGCGTCGCGGGGGATGTCCATCGAAATCGACCGCATGATATTCTCGAATCCGGTTGCCATGCAACGTGTCCCAGCTCTGAAAAGCCTTCTCGCGCTGTCGCTTGCCGCGATGGTCGTCGCCGCCGGGTGCGGCGGTGGTGAGACCGCGGCGCCCCCGGTCGGCACCGTGGACGTCTCGCTGGCGTCCGACCACGCCCCGATCGGCAGCCCCCTGCAGATGACCTACCGGTTCACGCTGGCGGCCGATGCGCCCGCGCTGGGCCAGCGTCGCGTCTTCGTCCACTTCCTGGACCAGAACGACGAGTTCATGTGGGGCGACGATCACGACCCGCCGACCCCGACCACCGACTGGCGGCCGGGCCAGACGGTCGAGTACACCCGCACCGTGTTCCTGCCCGTGTATCCCTACACGGGGGAGACGCGCGTGGTCGTGGGCCTCTACACGCCGGGCACGACCGGGGCCGACGACCGGGTGGTCTTCGGCAACCCGGGCCGTGGCAACCGCTCCTACCAGGTCGCGACGTTCGACCTGCAGCCGCAGACCGAGAACCTGTTCGTGATCTTCAAGGACGGCTGGCACCCCGCCGAGATCGCGGGGGAGGGCGCCGGCCAGGAATGGCAGTGGACCCGGAAGGAGGCGACGCTCAGCTTCCGGAACCCCGGTCGCGACGTGATGCTCTTCCTGCAGGCCGACAACCCGAGCGCGGGGCCCGAGACGGCCAGCCAGGTCGAGGTGCGGATTGGAGACACCCTGATCGAGACCGTGCCGGTGTCCGCCGGCGAGGCGCCGATCCAGCGGATCCCGATCACTGCCGCGCAACTCGGGACCGCCGAGACCGCGGAGATCCGGCTGGTGGCCGACCGCACCTTCGTGCCCGCGCTCCAGCCGGGCTCGTCCAGCAACGACACGCGGGAGCTGGGCGTGCGCGTCTTCCACGCGTTCGTGCAACCCCAGTAGCCGGGCCGGCATCCCACCAGGCATGCGTGTTGCCGTCCTGACCCTCGTCGCCCTGGCCGCCGCCGTGGCGCCCGCCCGTGCGGAGCTCGTCTATTTCACGACGGGCCGCATGATGAAGGTCGACACCTACCGCGAGGACGGGGACCGCATCACGCTGGTGTTTCGCGGCGGCGGCGAGGCGACGTTCAGCCGCGCGCTCATCGAGCGGATCGATCCGGACGAGGTCGCCGATCCCGTGGCGGCGCCGGTCGCCGCGACGGCGCCCGTGAGGCCCGACCTCGCCGAGCGGCCCTACGCGGACCTCATCGACGACATCGCCGGCACCTACGGGGTCGATGCCCGGCTGGTGCACGCGGTCGTGGCCGTGGAGTCCAACTACCAGGCGCGGGCGCGCTCGCCGAAGGGGGCCAAGGGGCTGATGCAACTCATGCCCGGCACGGCCCGGCAGTATGCCGTGCGTGACCCCTACGACCCGGCCTCGAACCTGGACGCCGGCGTGCGCCACCTCAAGGACTTGCTCTCGCGGCTCGACCTGTCCCTCGCGATTGCGGCGTACAACGCGGGGGAGGGGGCGGTGCGCCGCTACGGCGGGATCCCGCCGTTTCCCGAGACGCGCAACTACGTCCGCCAGGTGCTCGCCCGCGTCGCCCGGTAGGCCTCCTTCGACTTTCCTCCGCCTGCCGCGGTCTAAAGGGGCGGATCCCACACGCGCCGCACCCCGGCGGCGCCTATAATCGGCGCGGTCGATGCAACCGATAATGTCCTGTGGGACAATCTGTTAGGGATGGAATTCCGCTGCCGGCTCGGCACCCCGTCGGGTGAGATCATCGAGGGCGTCTACATCGCCCAGAGCGAGGCCCACCTCCGGCGCGAGCTGGAGGACAAGGGCCTGCACGTCCTCGCGCTCCGCCCCCGGGGCGGGCTGGCACTGGCGGGCCTGTCGTTCGGCGGCGGGCGGGGCAAGGTCACCCGGCACGAGTTCCTCGTTTTCAACCAGGAACTGGCGACGCTGCTCAAGGCGGGCATGCCGCTCGTGCAGTCCCTCGACATCCTGCGCGCCCGCCTGACCAACCCGGTCATGAAGGCCGTGCTCGACGACGTGCACGAGCAGGTCCGGGCCGGCACGGCGCTGTCGGACGCCTTCCAGTCCCACGGCGAGCTGTTCCCGAGCGTCTACACCGCGTCGCTGATGGCCGGCGAGCGCGCGGGCAACCTCGACGCCGTGCTGCGCCGCTATGTGGCGTACGCGAAGGTCGTCGACACGGTCCGCAAGAAGACGATCTCCGCGCTGATCTACCCGGTGATCCTCATCCTGCTCGCCGTCGCGCTGGTGATGATCATCGTGCTGAAGGTGGTGCCGACCTTCTCGGAGTTCTACGGGAGCTTCGGCGCCGACCTGCCGATGTCGACGCAGGTGATCGTCGGCATCTCGAACTTCGTGCGGTCGCAGTTCCTGCTGATCCTGCTGGTGCTCGGGGGCGGTGCGGCGGCGTTCTGGGCCTGGGTGCGGCAGCCCGGGCAGCGGGCGCGGCTCGACGGGCTGATGCTCAAGCTCCCGTTCATCGGCCCGAGCCTGCTCAAGTTCTCGACCTCGCAGCTCGCGCGCACGCTCGCGACGCTGCTGGGGGGAGGCATCCCGCTGGTCAACGCGCTGGAGATTGCCGCCCGGTCCACGGGCAACCGCCACCTGGGCGGCGAGCTCGAGGTGACGGCCCAGCGGGTGCGCGAGGGCCAGGGCTTCGCGGCGACCCTGCTGGAGCGGAAGATCGTGCCCGACGTGGCGATCAAGATGATTGAGGTCGGGGAGTCCACGGGCGCGCTGCAGGAGATGCTGAACAGCCTCGCGGACTTCTACGACGAGGAGATCGAGACCGAGGTCTCGCGGTTCGTGACGGTCATCGAACCCGCGCTGCTCATCATCATGGGCATCGTCATCGCGACGATCGTGCTGGCGCTCTACCTGCCGCTCTTCAACCTGACCTCGGTGATTGGATCACGGTGATGGAACTGAGCAACCAGGACCCGGTCGAGGCGCTGGATCCCGCGGCGCTCGAGCCCGCGCCGCCGGAGGCGGCCGAGGCGACGGCGGAGCAGCGGCGCGTCGAGGCCACGCAGGCGCGCCGGCTCGCCGAGCGGTACCGGCTCGAGTACCTCGACATGAACGAGTTCCGGATCGACCAGGAGCTCTTCCGGTCGATCCCGGCGGACCTGATGCTGCGCTACGGCTTCGTGCCGTACCGCCGCGACGGCAAGACCCTCGTCATCGTCGTCTCCGACCCGACCGACCTGCCGATGCTGGACGAGCTCGGCGTGCTGCTCGGCACGCCGGTGCGGGCCATGGTCGGCGCGCGCTCGGCGATCGAGTCGATCCTCAAGAAGAGCGAGAGCTCGCAGCGTGTGCTGGACGAGGCGACCGAGGAGTTCCAGATCCAGCTCCTCAAGGAGGACGAGGCCGCCGAGGACAACCTCACGGTCGAGCGGCTGACGAGTGACATCAGCCCGATCATCCGGCTCGTCGACTCGATGATCTTCACCGCCATCCAGCGGCGGGCGAGCGACATCCACGTCGAGACCCAGGACGACGCGGTGCACGTGAAGTACCGCATCGACGGCGTGCTGCAGCCGGCGATGCGGCCGATCGCCAAGCGGTTCCACTCGGCCATCCTCTCGCGCATCAAGGTCATGGCCGAGCTCGACATCGCCGAGAAGCGCGTGCCGCAGGACGGCCGCTTCAAGCTCCGGGTGCCCGGCAAGACGATCGACTTCCGCGTGTCGGTGATGCCGAGCGTGCACGGCGAGGACTCGGTCATCCGTATCCTCGACAAGCAGTCGATCAGCGAGCAGTTCACCGAGCTGAAGCTGGAGATCCTGGGCTTCCCGGACCTCGAGCTGCGGCGCTTCCGGAAGTACATCCGGGAGCCGTACGGCATGGTCCTGGTCACCGGGCCCACCGGGTCGGGCAAGACGACGACGCTCTACGCGGCGCTTGCCGAGATCCGCACGGTCGAGGACAAGATCATCACGATCGAGGATCCGGTCGAGTACCAGCTCCGCGGCATCACGCAGATCCCGATCAACGAGAAGAAGGGGCTGACGTTCGCGCGCGGGCTGCGCTCGATCCTGCGGCACGACCCCGACAAGATCATGGTCGGCGAGATCCGCGACCCGGAGACGGCCCAGATCGCCATCCAGTCGGCGCTGACGGGCCACCTGGTCTTCACGACCGTGCACGCGAACAACGTGTTCGACGTCCTGGGCCGCTTCCTGAACATGGGCGTCGAGGCCTACCAGTTCATCTCCGCGCTCAACTGCGTCATGGCGCAGCGCCTGGTGCGGCGCAACTGCACGGCGTGCGTGCGACCGGTGCACTACACGGCCGACGAGCTGCGGGAGTCCGCCATGGACCCGGCCCTCGAGCACACCCATACCTTCTATGAGGGCGCCGGGTGCATCGAGTGTGGCGGCACCGGCTTCAAGGGCCGCATGGCGATCTGCGAGCTGCTCGACCTCACCGATCACATCCGCGAGATCATCCTCGACCGGCGGCCGGTCTCGGAGATCAAGCGGGCGGCGAAGGAGCAGGGCATGCGGTTCCTCCGCGAGTCGGCCGTGGAGCGGGTGATGGAAGGGCTCACGACGCTGCGCGAGATCAACAAGGTGACCTTCGTCGAATGACGCTCCCGGCTTTCCTCGTCACGCCGCCACCCGACGCCGCCGTGTCCATCACGGCCGGGCACGTCGCCGGCGCCCGCCTCGCCTGGCGCGGGGCGCAGGCATCGGTCGTCGTCCATGCGCTCGAGCCGCTCCCGGACGGGGCCGTGGTGCCCGCGCTGGCGGCGCTCAACATCAGCGAGCTCGCGCCGGTGTCGGCGGCCATCGCGCGCGTGCTCGGCGCGATCGGCCGGCCCCGGCGCGTCGGCCTCGTGCTGCCGGACGCCGTCGGCAAGATCTCCCTCATGCGCTTCGAGCAGATTCCGGCGCGCGAGGCGGATCTCGCCGAGCTCGTGCGCTGGCAGGTCAAGAAGGCGGCACCGTTCCCGATCGAGCAGGCGGTCGTCGGCTACACGAGCGGCGCGCCGCTGCCCGACGGCGGCCGGGAGTTCGTCGTCACCGCCGCGCGCGCCGACGTGGTCGCGCAGTACGAGCAGGCCTGCCTCGACGCGGGCGCCCGGGCGGGCCTCGTGGACCTGGCCACCCCGTCGGTCATCAACAGCGTGCTGGCGGCGCCCGGCGCCGCGGTCGGCGACTGGCTGCTGGTGCACCTCGCGGCCTCGTCCACCTCGCTCGTCGTCGTGCGGGACGGGCACGTGATCTTCTACCGGAACCGCGCGGAGGGCGCCGAGGGCACGCTCGCGGACCTCGTGCACCAGACCGCGATGTACTACGAGGATCGGCTGTCGGGCCGCGGCTTCACGCGGGTGCTGCTGTCGGGCGCGGCCATCGTGCCGGGCGGCGGCGAGGCGCTGCGCCGCAACCTGCAGGCCCGCCTCGGCCTCGACGTCGAGGCGGTCGATCCACGCGGGGCGGCCAGCCTCACCGATCGCATCGGGGCGTCCGGGGAGCTGACCGACGCCCTCGCGCCGCTCGTCGGACTGCTGGTCCGGGAACGGAAGGCGGCCTGACGTGCTGCGGACCAACCTGTCGACCCGACCGTTCTACAACGAACGCGCCGTCACCGCGGTGCTCGCGATCGTCGCGGCCATCGTGGTGGCGCTGTCGGCCTACAACGCCCTCGAGATCTACGGGCTGACCACGCGGAACCGGCAACTGGGCGAGCAGGTGCGCACCGCCGAAGCCAAGGCGCGCGAGCTGACGGTGCAGGCGCGCGGCATCCGCCAGACCCTCGACGCCACCGAGGTCGATGCCGTGCGCGCCGCCGCGCGCGAGGCCAACGACCTGATCGAGCGGCGGGCCTTCTCCTGGACCGAGCTCTTCAACCGCTTCGAGGCCACCCTGCCCCCGGACGTGCGCATCTCGGCCGTGCAGCCGCAGCTCGACCAGGAGGGGCGGATCCTCGTGTCGGTGACCACGGTGGCGCGCCGGATCGAGGATCTCGACGCCTTCATCGGCAAGCTCGAGGAGACGGGCGCCTTCCGCGCGATTCTCTCCCGGCAGGAAGAGGTGCAGGAGGACGGCACGCTCCGATCGGTGATCCAGGGCTACTACCGCGACGCGCGACCCGACGCGAGCGGGGACGAAACGGGAGCCGGCGGCGAGGCACCGACGTCTGAAGCAGCAGGTGGCGCGACCGGCGCGGCGCCGACGCCGCCGGTGACGGGAGGGCCGCAGTGAGGGCGCTCTTCGGCACGGGGGGCAGCGTCCCGCTGTCGCGGGTGGCCGCCGAGCACCGCCGGTGGCTCTGGCCGCTCGGCCTGCTGCTCGCGGTGAACCTCGCGCTGCTCGGGCTGGTCGTGTTGCCGCTCACCCGCGCGGTGGCGGCCAGCGAGCAACGCGCCGCGGCGGCGGAGGCGGCGCTCGTGCGCGCCGCGGACGACTTCCGGGACGCCGAGGCCACGCGGGACAGCAAGGCGCAGGCGACGACGGACCTCGAGCGGTTCTACGAGGACGTGCTGCCGACCGACGTGGCCAGCGCCCGGCGGATCACGCACCTGCGCCTGCAGCAGCTCGCCCGGCAGCACGGCGTCGATTACCAGCGCATGGGCGCGACGCCGGAGGCGGTACGCGACTCGTCGCTCTCGCGGCTGCGCGTGTCGATGGTGCTGACGGGCGACTACGACGACATCCGCGCCTTCATCTACGACCTGGAGACGGCGCCGGAGTTCGTGGTGATCGACAACATGATGCTGGCGGAAGGGCAGGATGCCCAGGCGCCGCTCTCGCTGACGCTGGAGCTCTCGACCTACTACCGGACGGCGGCGAATGGCGGCTAGCCGTCAGCAGATCCTGCTGGGTGCGCTGGGCGTCGTCCTTGCCGGCGCGATGGCGTGGAGCTTCTCGGGCGGCCCGGCGCCGTCGGCGCCCGGGCGCGCGCCGGCGCGCGCGCGGCCCGCCGCGGCCGGGCCCGCCAGCGATGCCGCGCCGGCGGATGTCCGGCTCGACGCGCTCGCGCGCGATCGCGAGCCGCCGCTCGACGTCGTGCGGAACCCGTTCCGGTTCGGGGCACGGACGCCCGCGCCTTCGCAGGCGCCGGCGGCGGGGCCCGCACCGGGTGGGGCGACCGAGCCGGTGTTCGAGGCGCCACCGGCGCGGCCCACCGGGCCACCCGCGGCGCCGCCCATCGCGCTCAAGTTCTTCGGGCTGGTGCAGCGTGCGGATGGACAGCGCGTGGCGGCGCTGACCGACGGGAAGACCGTGTGGTACGGGCTCGAGGGCGATATCATCGAGGGTCGCTACCGCATCCTCTCGATCGGCCAGGAGTCGATCGAAGTGGCGTACGTGGACGGCCGAGGGCGGCAGACCATCCGGTTGACCGGGCAGTGAGCCCGGCTGGCCTGTAGAGATCGAAACGAAGAACGACATGACACGACTGGTGAGGGGGGTTCTGGCGGTCGGGCTGGCGGTGGCGCTGGCAGGCTGTGCCGCGAGCCGTTCGTACGGGCGCGGCGAGACCGCCGCGCGCACGGGCGACTGGGACACGGCCGTCGAGTACTACCGGCAGGCCGTGCTCGACTCGCCCGACAAGGCGGAATACAAAATCGCGCTGGAACGTGCCGCGTACGCGGCCGCCAGCCTGCACGCCGATCGGGCCCGCGCCGCCGAGCAGGCGGGGCGCCTCGACGAGGCGCTGCGCGAGTACCGCCGGTCGCTCGAGTTCGATGCCACCAACCGCCAGATCGCCTCGAAGGCCGCCGAGCTGGAACGCACGATCCGCGACCAGATCGAGGCCGCGCAGCCGCCGTCGCCGATCGAGCAGTTGCGGGCGCAGGCCCGCCGGGCCAGTCCCGAGCCGGTGCTCAACCCGGCCAGTCGCGAGCCGCTGACGATCACCTTCACGAACGCCAGCCTGCGGGACGTGCTGAACTTCATCGGCACCGCCACGGGCATCAACGTGACGTACGACCGCGACTTCCAGGACCGGTCCATCAGCCTGACCCTGAACGACGTGACGCTGGAGGACGCCCTCCAGCAGATCATGGCGACCAACCAGCTCTTCTACAAGATCCTCAACGACCACACGATTCTGGTCGCGGCGGACACGGGCCAGAAGCGCGCGCAGTACGAGGAGCAGGTCATCCGGACCTTCTTCCTCTCGCACGCCGACGCCACCGAGCTGGCGCAGCTGCTGACCGGCGTGATCCGCGTGCCGGGCATGGCCATCCAGCCGAGCATCGTCGCCAACAAGACCGCGAACACCGTCACCGTGCGGGCGTCCGCGTCGGTCGCCGAGATCATCGAGCGCATCGTCACCGCGAACGACAAGCCCCGGGCCGAGGTGGTGATCGACGTGCAGATCCTCGAGGTGAGCCGCGAGCGCGCCAAACGGTTCGGCTTGAACCTCACCGACTACGCGGCGGGCCTGATCTTCTCGCCCGAGGCGGCGCCGGCGGCGGGGGATGCGGGCACCGCGCCGAGCAACGTCGGCTCACCGGCGCCGTTCAACCTCAACACGATCTCCACCGGCATCAGCACCGCCGACTTCTATACGGCCGTGCCCGCCGCGGTCGTGCGGTTCCTCGAGAGCGACTCGCAGACCAAGGTCCTCGCGAAGCCGCAGCTGCGCGGGGCCGAAGGGCAGAAGGTGACTCTCAACCTCGGCGAGGAAGTCCCGGTGCCGAGCACCACCTTCACGCCGCTGGCGACCGGCGGCGCGGCGGCCAACCCGCTGACGTCGTACGGCTATCGCGCCATCGGCATCATCGTCTCGATGGAGCCGCGGGTGACCTACGACGGGGAGATCATCCTGACGGTGTCGCTCGAGAACAGCGCGCGCGGCCAGGACACCAATATCGCGGGACAGAACCTGCCCGCCTTCACCTCGCGCAAGGTCGAGACCCGGCTGCGCCTCCGCGACGGCGAGTCGAACCTCATCGCGGGGCTGCTGCGGGAGGACGATCGGCGCTCGCTCCGCGGGTTCCCGGGCATCCTGCGCCTGCCGATCCTGAAGCAACTGTTCGCCGACAACGACCAGAACATCCGGCAGACCGACATCGTGATGCTGCTGACCCCGCGCATCGTGCGCACGCACGAGCTCACCGCGCAGGACGTCAGCCCGATCTACATCGGCACGCAGGGCAACATGGCTCTCGGCGGCGTGCCGCCCCTGATTCGGGTCGAGGAACCCGAGGCCGCGCCGCAGGCAGCCGCTCCGGCGCAGCCCCCGACCCCGGTTCCCGGCCAGGCCGGGCAGCCCGGGGCCCCGCAGGTGCCGGCCGGCAGTTCGCCCGTGCCCGGCACGACGACGTCGCCGGCCGCTCCGGCCGCGCCATCGAGCAACGTGCAGGTGTTCAACCCGCCAGACCAGCCGGCCCCGGCCGAACCGCCCGCTGCCGAGCCGGCCGCGCCAACCCCACCCCAGCCGGTGACCAGTACGGCCCGCGTGGTGCTCGCGCCGCCGGCGGAGATGCGGGTCGGCACGGGCCCCTACACCGTGCCGGTGTCGCTCACCGGAGCCCAGCGCCTCTCGACGATCTCACTGACGATTTCCTACGATCCGGCCGTGGTCCGTGTCCGCTCGGTCCAGGAAGGCACGATGATGCGGCAGGGCGGCGTCGAGGCGACGTTCACGCAGCAGGTCGACATCGCCGCCGGCCGGATCGACATCGCGATCACCCGCACGGGCGACGAGACCGGGGTCGCGGGCTCCGGGCTGCTGGCGGCCCTCCTGTTCGAACCCGTGGCGCCGGGCACGACGCAGTTGCAGATCTCGGGCGTGGCCAGCCAGCCCGGCGGCGCCCCGACCGGGCTGCAGTTCGTGCCGGCGTCGCTGGTGGTGCGCTAGCGCGGAAGGACGGGGGCATGCAGGGGATACGGCGCCTCACCCGGAGCCACGACGGCTACACCTTCGTCGAGCTGCTGGTGGTGACGACCATCATCCTCATCCTGGCGTCGGCGGTGCAGCCGCTGGCCCGGGTCGCGATCCAGCGACAGCGCGAAATCGAGCTGCGGCGCGACCTTCGCGAGATGCGCGACGCGATCGACGCCTTCAAGGACGCGGCCGACCTCGGGCAGATCCCGTCCACGGAGTTGAAGCCGGGCAGCGAGAACTACCCGGAGGATCTGGAGACGCTCGTCGAGGGGGTCTCGGCGGCGAACGACGCCACGGGGCGCAAGCTGAAGTTCCTGCGGCGGATCCCGGTGGATCCGATGACCGGCGAGGCGGAGTGGGGCAAACGCTCCTACCAGGACGACCCGGACACCAGCTCGTGGGGTGGGCAGAACGTCTACGACGTGTACTCGCTGGCCGAGGGCACGGCGCTCGACGGGACGAAGTACCGGGACTGGTAGCAGCCGGCCCCCGGCATGGGACGCGGACGAACGTCGATGATGGAACGACTGAGGCGGCAGGCCCGCCAGACCGGCGGCTTCACCCTGATCGAGGTGCTGATCGTGGTGTCGCTCGTCGTGATGCTGGCGAGCATCGGCATGGTGCAGTACACCAACAGCGTGCAGCGGACGCGGGAGGCGGTCCTCAAGGAGGACCTGTTCCGCATGCGCGACGCGATCGACCAGTACCACGCCGACAAGAACAAGTACCCGCAGAGCCTGCAGGACCTCGTCAGCGAGGACTACCTGCGGGAGATTCCCGTCGATCCGATGACGCAGTCCGCCGACACCTGGCAGACCGTGCCCGCCGAACCGGATCCCAACAACCCCACCGCCGAGCTCGGCATCTACGACATCCGCAGCGGTTCCGAGGGCAACGCTCTCGACGGCACGCGCTACGCGGACTGGTAGCAGGGCCGCGGCGCTCACGCGCCGCGGTAGGCCTCGTCCCTCGCTGGCGACGGGCGTCGGACGTGGCCAGGCCTCGCGGCTTCGCCGCTCGGCAGGCCGCGGCACTTGTGCCGCGTCAGGCCGGCGTTCGCGTCCCTCGGCCGTTCGGCCAGACATCAGGCTCGAAAGAACCGATTTTCGATCCCAGGGCGGGCGAAGCCTGCGGCGTCAGCGCGCGACGTCTGACTCGCGGTCTCGGAGGGTGAGCCATCTCGAGCGGCGAAGCCGCGAGTCCCAACGCGGCGCCTGAGCGCCGCGGCCTGGCCGAGCAGGCAAGGCCCAACGGCGCCGGAGGCGCCGGCCTACGCGCCGGGCGACGCCCGGCGCGCCCTATTGCACTACCAGCGTCAGCTGCTGGCTGCCGGTCGCGCCGTCCGTGGTGGTGACGGTCACCGTGACGACGTAGGTGCCCCGCGCGGTATAGGTCTTGTCCGTGTTCGGGTTCGTGGTCGTCCGGCTGGTGCCATCACCGAAGCTCCAGGTGTAGCCGGAGACGCTCGTTGCCGTGGTGGTCGCGGTGAAGGCGACCTTGACGGAAGGCGTCGTGCCGGCCGGCACGAAGATCGGCAGCGTCGTCGTGCAGGTCTTCGGATAGGCGAGTGCCGGGAGGCACGTAATGGTCGTGCTCGCGTCGGCCGCCGTCGCGTCGAGGGTGACCGTGATTGCGGTGCGCGCGCGGACGACGACGGCGGTTGACGCCGTCTGCGTGGTGCCGGCCTGATCGGTGGCCGTGGCACGCACGACGTAGGTGCCGGGCGTCTCGAACGTGCGCGTGAACGTCGTGGAACCAGGCCCGAGCGTGATGCTCGTCCCGTCCGGGAACGTGACGACCACCGAGACAATCGGCGGATTGCCGGATGCGGACTGGGCGTTGACGGTGAACGACGCGACATCGCCGGCCGTGATGGCCGCGCTGGGACCCGTCAGAGTGAGCGTGAGGACCGGGCGCTGGACCACCACGATGGTGGACGAAGAGCTGGTCTGGCCGCTGGTGTCCGTGATGCTCGCACGGACCGTGTAGGTGCCGGCGTTGTCGTAGACGTGTGACGCGCTGGTGGCCGAGCTGATCGGACCGAGCGACTGCGTCGTGCCGTCGCCGAAGTCCACGGTCACGTCGCGGATCGGGTTGCCGGTGGTGGCCGTGCCGGGCGTGATGGTGAAGACCACCGAGGAGCCGACGGCCGGGTTCGTGGCGCTGGTCGAGATGGTCACGGACGGGAGGCTGACGACCCGGACCGTGGCCGTTCCTTCCTTGGTGCCCACGCTCGCGCGCACCACCGTCTCCCGGTTCGTGATCAGCGTCGTCGTCGCACGGCCGTTTTCGTCGGTGACGCCGCTGTTCGCGCCGAGCGTGCCGTTGTCGGTGGTGAAGACGACCGGGGCGCCCGGCAGCGGGTTGCCCGACGCGTCGGTCACGATGGCGATCACCTGCACCGAGCCGCCCGTGCTCGGCACCGTCGACGGCTCCGTGCGCACGGCCACCTGCTCGGCCGCGGCACCGCCGACGAGCAGGTCCACCTTCTCCGCGCGCGTTGCCCCCGAGAACGCCGTGATCGACGCCGTGCCCGACTGGCTCCCCGCGCGGAAGATCGCGGTGGCCTTGCCGCCCTCGGTCCGCGCTTCGGCGGGATCCATCGTGCCGAGGGACGAGGTGAAGGTCACCACCGTCCCGTTCTGCACTGGCGTGCCCGCCGATTCGGTCACCGAGGCGATGACGGTGGCCGTCCCGTTGACCGGCACGGTCGTCGTACTCGACGTGAGCGTGATCGTCGACGAGGTCGGCGCGAGCAGCGGAACCTTGTCACAGGCCGCGGCGGCAACGAGCAGGCCGACGACGGCAAGGAGGGCAGCGGTGAGGCGGGCAGAACGTGACACGTATGAGTCCGATAAGGATAATAGACGCATGGGGTTAGAGGGTCAAGGCGCCAGCCGTCCGGCCGGCGGCCGGCTGACCGTCGAGTCCGGCTATGCCATGGCGGCGCTGCTCGTCGGGCTGGCCGTCATGGCGGTCCTGATGACCGCGGCGCTGCCCGTCTGGACGCAGGCCGCCCGGCGCGAGAAGGAAACCGAGCTCGTCTGGCGGGGCGAGCAGTATGCCCGGGCGCTGGAGCTCTTCCAGCGGAAGTTCGCCAACGCCTATCCGCCGTCCATCGACGTGCTGGTCGAGCAGAAATTCCTCCGCAAGAAGTACAAGGACCCGATTACCAACGACGACTTCCAGCCCATCTACCTGAATACCAACCAGGTGCCGGGTGCCCCAGCGGGCGCGGCGCGTCCGGGGCAGGCCACCCGCCCGGCGGCGGGTGGCGCGACGCAGCCCACGCGGCCCGGGGGCACGACTGGCGGGCTGGGCGGGACGGCGGGGGGGCCGATCGTCGGGGTGACGTCGAAGAGCGACGCGGCCTCGATTCGGCTCTACAACGGGCGCGGGCACTACAACGAATGGCAGTTCGTCCACGTCCAGACCCAGCAGCGCGTCAATCCGCAAGGAGGGCAGCAGCCCGGCGCGCCCCAGCCGGGCGCGCCACGGCCGGGGATCTTCGGCCCCAGCGGACCCGGCGGGCAGGGCCAGCGCCCGCCAGGCATGAGCCCCACGTTCCCCGGCCCGTCGGGCGGGCAACAGCAGCGTCCACAGGGGCGGCCGCCCGGTCAGTGAGCGAGGCGCGGGTCACGGCTCAGTAGGTCAGACGCCGCGCCTGGTCAATCAGCCGGTCACCACGGCCCAGCCCTTCCGGCCGAGGCGGCGGGTCAGCCACCAGCCCGTGGTCCCGGCGACGGCCAGGAACGGCAGGGCTGTCGAGGCGCCCCGAAACAGCAGTTCGCCGACGCCCAGCAGGACGGCGTAAACCATCAGCCACCCCGCGATCCAGTCGAGCAGCAACCCGCCGATTGCGGCTGGTGGTGCTTGCCCGGTCCGTGCGGCGAAGCGGCGCCAGCCGGGGCCGCCCGGCCGCACGCGCTGGTAGAACGCGACGAGGTGGTGGTCTGGTTCCGGGCGGGTCGCGAACGTCACGGCCACCCAGCACAGCGTGGTCCAGGTGACCAGGACGAAGAGCGAGTTCGGGAACACCAGCGACGTGAACAGCCGGAGCCCGGCGTACCCCAACGCGGCAGCCCCCATCGCGGCCATCTCGGACCAGGCGTTCACGCGCCACCAGTACCACCTCAGAATCAGCACCAGGCCGATGCCGGCGCCCGATTCCAGCACGAACTCCCAGGCGCCGCGTACGCTCTCCAGGTACAGGGTCAGGACGCCGCTCGCGGCCATGAGGAGCAGCGTGGTGACGCGGGAGGCCCGGACGTAGTGCGGCTCGGCCGCGTCGGTCCGGATGAACCGGCGGTACACGTCGTTGATGAGGTACGACGTGCCCCAGTTGAGCTGCGTCGAGATGGTGGACATGTAGGCCGCGAAGAACGCGCCGAGCAGCAGCCCCCGCCATCCAGCCGGCAGGTGGTCGCGCAGCACCAGGACATAGCCGGCTTCCTTGTCGGTGATGCCCGGGTAGAGGACCATCGACGCGAGGCCGACCAGGATCCACGGCCACGGCCGCAGGCAGTAGTGGGCGATGGTGAACCACAGGGTGGCCAGGAACGCGTGACGCTCGTCGCGGGCCGACATCATGCGCTGGGCCACGTAGCCGCCGCCGCCAGGTTCCTGCCCGGGGTACCAGCTGGCCCACCACTGGACGGTGACATAGGCGAGGAAGGCGGCGACCGGGAGCGCGGCCGCGGTGGCGAGACCGTCGGGGGCGCCGAGCGTCGGCACGAGGTCGAAGGTCGTGCCGGGCAGCTGTCTCACCAGGCCGTCGAGTCCCCCGACGCCCGGCGCCGACAGTGCGAACCACGCGAGGGCGACCGAGCCGGTCATGGCCAGGGTGAACTGCGCGATGTCGGTCATCGCGACACCCCAGAGTCCACCCACGGCGCTGTACAGGCCGGTGATCGTGAGGCTCACGAAAACCGCCGTCAGCCGGTCCCAGCCGAGCGTGACGTCGAGCACCTTGGCCATCGCCAGGTTGACCCAGCCCATGACGACGCAGTTGATCGGGAAGCCGAGATAGACCGCGCGGAAGCCGCGCAGCAGCGCCGCGGGCCCTCCGGAATACCGCACTTCGGCGAGCTCGACATCGGTGAGGATGCCCGCGCGGCGCCAGAGCCGCGCGAAGAAGAACACGGTCAGCGTGCTGCCGAACGCGGCGCTCCACCAGATCCAGTTCCCGGCGATACCGCCCGTCGCGACGAGCCCGGCCACGGCCAGGGGGGTGTCGGCCGCGAACGTCGTGGCAACCATCGACGTCCCGGCCACCCACCACGGGAAGCGGCGCCCCGCGAGGAAGTAGTCGGCGACACTGCGCCCGCTCCGTCCGGACAGGAGCGTGCCGATGGCGGCGGCACCGGCCAGCGTGGCCGCGATGATGATCCAGTCGATCGGGGCGAGGGACACGCGGGCGGATTATACGGCGAGGTCCTCGGCGAGCGCGTCGTGGAATGCGCGCCGGACGGGCTGCAGGCGGTCGTTGGCGCGGCTCGGGTGCACGCGGTTCGTCAGCAGGACCGCATACAGATCGAGCTCGGGGTCGAGCCAGATCGACGTCCCGGTGAATCCCGTGTGGCCGATGGCGGCGGCGCTGAGGCGGCTGCCGCACGATGAGGTGGGCAGCATGGTGTCCCACGCGAGCGCCCGCGAGCTGCCTGGCACCGTGGAGCGGCGCGCGAACCGGAGCGTCCAGGGGTCGGCGGAAGCGAGGCGCGACAGCCACCAGCGCGCCGTGCGCCCCACGGCCTCCGCCGTGCCGAACAAGCCGGCCTGGCCGGCCACGCCCCCGAGCGCGGCGGTGTTCTCGTCGTGCACCTCGCCGACGAGCACGCGGCCGCGCCACGGATCCTGTTCGGTGGCCGCCGTGCGGGCCAGCCAGCTGGCGGGCGGCAGGAACCGGAGCGCCGCGTCCTCGCCGATCGCCGTGTCCCTCCATCGGTCGAACTGCATCTGCAGGGGACTCCCGCCGACGTCCTCGAGGATGAAGCCGAGCAGCATGAAGCCCAGGTCGGAATAGATCGAGCGCGACCGCGGCCGGTACACGAGCGGTTCGCTGGCGATGGCGTCCAGGTACGCGGTGCGTCCCGCGAGGGCCTCGAAGTACGAGCGATGGGCGGGCAGGCCGGACGCGTGCTCGAGCAGGTCCGCGACCGTCACGTCCGCGCGTTCGGTGCCGCGCCACGGCGGCAGCAGGGTCGCCACGCGGGCGTCGAGGTCGAGTCGTCCGTCGGCGGCGAGGTCACGAGCGAGCGCGGCGGTGCTCAGCACCTTGGTCAGCGAGGCGAGGTCGAACACGGTGGCCGCCGTGACGCGGGCCGCATCGGAGGCGGCCGACAGGCGGCCGGCCGCGCGCGTCCAGATCGGTCCACTGGCATGCCCGGCCTCGGCGACGACGGCCGTGGCCACGCCCCCGACGACGATGGAGTCGACTACCGCCGAGACGCGATCGAACATGACAGCAGGGCTACGGCGCACGTCGTGGTGGCACCGATGAACACGTACCAGGTCCAGGCCACCGAGGTCCACCCCCACACGGCCGTCATGACCAGCAGGCCGGCGGCCATGCCCGGCAGGACGTCCCGGGCGGTGACACGTGGGAACAACGTGCCGAGCAGGAACGCCCCGAGCACCGCGCCGGACGCGAACGACAGCACGGCCAGCCCGGCGTCCAGCACCGACCGTTCCATCGCCTGCGCCGCCAGTGCGACCGCGACCTGTGCCACGCCCCAGCCGACCGTCGCCATGCGCGAGACGCGCATCTCCGTCGCGGCGTCGGCGTCGGGGCGGACGTAGGGCAGGTAGAAGTCCTTGACCGTGGTCGCGGCCATCGCGTTCAGCGACGGTGAGAGCGCGGCGGCCACGATGGCCGCCACGATGAAGCCGGCCGGCCCGTGCGCGAGTGACGTCACGACGAAGAGCGGCAGCACCTCGTCGGTGCGGGCGAGCGGCTGCGGCAGCGGCACGTGCTGGTAATACACGAACAGCATCACGCCGATCAGCAGGAACACCACGAATTGCGCGAAGACGAGCACGCCGCTCAGGACGAGCCCCGTAGCGGCTTCACGCGCGTTGCGCCCCGCGAGCAGCCGCTGCACGAGGAACTGGTCGGTGCCGTGCGTCGACAGCGTCAGCGCCACGCCGCCGATGACACCCGCCCAGAGCGTGTAGACACGCGCGGGATCCAGCGACAGATCGAAGACGGTGAACTTGCCCGCGGCGGTGCCGGCCGCGAGCACCTCGGGCCAGCCACCGGGAATGCGGGCGAGGAGGGCGGCGGCCACCGCGCCGGCGCCGGCGACATAGACGAACATCTGCACGACGTCGGTCCAGATGACGGCCGACGCGCCGCCGCGCACGGTGTACACGATCATCGCCGCGCCGAGGACCACCACCACCCAGCCGACCGGCAACTGCGTCACCACCGCGATGACCAGCGCCGTCGCGAACAGCCGCACGCCGTCGGCCAGCGTACGGGTCACCAGGAAGATGCCGGCCGACAGCGCGGTGACCGGTCCACCGAAGCGCCGCGTGAGCAGTTCGTACGAGGTGTAGAGCTCGCCGCGGAAGTAGGCCGGTATGAAGAGCACGCTGACCAGCACCCGCCCGATGACGTACCCGAACGCCAGCTGCAGGAACGTCATGTCCCCGGCATAGGCCGCCGCGGGAATGCCGATGAACGTCAACGTGCTGGTCTCGGTCGCGACGATGGTGAAGCAGATCGCCCACCACGGCACGGTGTGGCCGGTGAGGAAGTAGTCGCGTGTGGTCTTCTGGAAGCGCGCGAACCAGGAGCCGAAGGCGGTGATCGCGGCGAGGTAGCCGCCGATGACCAGGTAGTCCGCCCAGCTCAGCGCCATGCGGGGGAGGGGCTACTCGGACCCCGCGCCGAACGCCGCCCGGCCCACCTCGGCGAGCGTGGCGGCGCTGTTCGGCGGGCTCACGAGCGCGTCGTACGAGAAGAGGATGACGCCCTCGGTGCGGAGCCGCCGTGCGGCCTCGACGTGCCGGACCGTCGCGGTGGGCGAGAGGCGATAGGCGCCGACCCCGGCCCAGACCGGCGTGCCGGCCGCGAGATCGCGCACGGCCGCGACCTGCTGGCTGAACAGCACGATGTCCTCGGTGTACGCCATCGGGCAGAGCACGTCGATCAGCGACTGGTCGAGCCACGTCCGCCAGTCCTGCAGCTTGCGCTCGGCGGCCTCGGTGGCGTCCGGGAGGACGGCGGCGCTGACGGCCGCGTCGGGCCGGGCCGCCTTGATCACGGTACGCAGGCGCATGACCAGGGCCGTGAGCCGCGAACGGCGGAAGGCCGCCCAGCGCTCGGGGTAGAGGTTCGCATACGCCGCCGGGTCGAGGCGCTCGCGCGCGTCGGCGGCACGGCGCTCCTCCTCGGTGAGGTCAGGCGCCACCGCGGCGCGGAAGGCGGCCAGCGCCCCGGCGCTGTAGTCGAAGGTCTCGTTCGGGTAGCGGACGTAGTCGAGGTGCACGCCGTCCACGGGATACCGCGTCACCAGGTCCCGCAGCACGAGGGCCAGGTGCTCGGCCGCGGCCGCATGGATGGGCGAGACGTAGAGCCCCTCGACGGCGGTCGAGTGCGCGCGGGTCCAGCGCGCAATCCGCCCGACGTACGCCGGGCTGCGGGGATCCACCGCGCGCAACTCGGCGGCGAGGTCGCGGGGGACCATCAGCCACTCCGGGTTGCGGTAGATGATGTGCTCGCGCGAGGCGGGCAACTCGAACGCGCTCGACACGAGGTTCGTCGCAATCCAGGCGTGAACCCGCAGGCCGGCGGCATGCGCCTGGCGCAGGGTCTCGGCGAGGGGATCGAAGCCGGGGTAGGCGGCCAGGTCGGCCGCGCGCGGCTCCAGGCCGCCGCTGTAGTACGCGTCGCCCCGGCCCCGCACCTGGACGATCAGCGTGTTGAAGCCGCTGGTGGCCGCGGACTGGACGAGGTTCGTCACCGCTGCCGGCGAGGTCAGGCTGTAACGCGTGACCCAGAGGGCCCGCACCTCGGCGTCCGGCTGGACCCACGGCCGGACCGCACCGAGGGTGCCGACAGACAGCACCACCAGGGCGGCGAGGGCGGTCAGGCCCGGACCCGGGAGGATGGCAGCGTAAATGCGGCGCATGAGAAACACATAAAGGTAACATAGAGGGGAGCTCATCCATCCTGTCTCCCTGTCGCCGATTCCCGTGCACATCGCCCATTTCGCCCACGAATCCGCCCTGGCGGCCGCGCTGGCCGCCCGTCTCGCCGACCTCGTCGCGGCCCGGCCCACGCTGGTGCTCGGCCTGCCGACCGGCCGCACCCCGCTCGCCCTGTACCAGGCGCTCGTGGCCACCAGCCGCGACCGCGGTCTCGACTGGAGCCGCGTCCGGACGTTCAACCTGGACGAGTTCGCCGGCCTGGGCGGCGACGACCCCGGCAGCTACCGGCGCTTCATGCAGGAGCGGCTCTTCGGACCGCTGGGCATCGGCGCGGATCAGGTGGGCTTCCTCGACGGACGCGCCCCCGATCTCGTGGCGGAGTGCGCCCGCTACGAGGCGGCCATCGACGCGGCCGGCGGCATCGACCTCCAGCTGCTCGGCATCGGGGCCAATGGCCATATCGGGTTCAACGAGCCGGCGCGCGGCCTGTCGGCCCTGACCCACGCGGTGGTGCTCGAGGAGCGCACCCGCGTGGCCAACGCGCAGTGGTTCGGCGGCGACGCGGACCGCGTGCCGCTGCGCGCGCTGTCGATGGGAATGGCGACCATCCTGCGGAGCCGGGAGATCGTCCTGCTGGCGACGGGCACCGAGAAGGCGGACGTGGTGCGACGCATGATCGAGGGCCCCGTCACGACGGAGCTGCCCGCGTCCTTCCTGCAGCTCCACCCGCATGTCACCGCGATGCTGGACGCCGGGGCCGCGTCCGCGCTGTCGCCGGCCGGCGGGTGAGGGGCGTCAGTCGGAGGTGAGCGGCGGGTGGGCGGCGAGCAGCTCGCGCAGGCGGGGCTCGATGTCCTCGCCAATCGCGTCGCGCACCTGATCGCCGGCCTGCCGCAGGCGCGCCGACGCCTTCTGGAAGTTGAGGCCGGTCTTCTGCATGACGATGGCGACCTTCACGTTCCCATGCGCCCGCTTCAGCAGCTTCTCGGCATCGTCGTAGTCGAGCCCCGTCACGATGTGCAGGATGCGGCGGGCGCGGTCGACGAGCTTGGCGGAGCCGGTCTGCACGTCCACCATCAGGTTGCCGTAGGTCTTGCCGATGAGGATCATCGCCGCCGTCGTGAGCATGTTGAGCACGAGCTTGGTGGCGGTGCCGGCCTTGAGGCGGGTGGACCCGGCGATGACTTCGGGGCCGACGGCGGGCGCGATCGTGAGGTCGACGAAGCTCTGGAGCTCCGTGCGCGGATCACACGTGACGAAGATGATGCGGGCCCCGGCCTGGCGCGCGCGCGTGAGCGCGCCGCGCACGAACGGGGTCATGCCGCTGGCCGAGACCCCGATGACGACGTCGCGTTTGGTCGGCGTCAGGCGGTTGACCTGTCGCGCCCCTTCCTCGTAGTTGTCCTCGGCGCCCTCGCGGGTCTGCACGAGGGCCGCACGGCCGCCGGCCATGACCGCCTGGACGACGGACGACTCGGTGCCGAAGGTGGGGGGCATCTCCGCCGACTCGAGCACGCCGAGCCGGCCGCTCGTGCCGGCGCCGACGAAGATCATCCGGCCGTGCTTGCGGAGCGCCTTCGCGATCATGTCCGCACCGAGCGCAATCCGTTCCCGCTCGCGTTGCACCGCCGTGAGGACCTTGCGATCCTCCGCGAGCATCAGGTCGATGATGCCGCTGGCCGGCAGCTTGTCGATCGCGAGCGTCTGGGGATTGATCGCTTCAGTGGGGAGGGACTGCCACTTCGAACGTGTGGGCATCGGACCGAAACTCCCGGTACTGAGCCAAACGCTGATGCTAGCACAGGAGGTTGTAAGCTGTCGGGGTGAGCGCCCGCGACGCCTACCTGACCCACCTGGCCGTCGAGCGCCGCCTCTCTCCCCATACAATCGACAGCTACGCCCGTGACCTGCAGGCACTGGCCGTCTTCGCCAACGGCGGCGCCATCGAGGCCCTCGACCGCCGGGCGCTGGAACGGTTCCTGCGGGAGCGCATGGCCGAGGGCCGCGCCCCGAGCTCGGTGGCCCGGCTCGTCGCCTGCCTGCGGGGGTTCTACGGCTACCTCGTGCGTCACCAGCACCGACCGGACAACCCGGCCGCCGACCTCATCGCCCCACGGGCGTTCAAGATCCTGCCGAAGTACCTGACCATCGACGAGGTCGATCGGCTGCTCCAGGCGCCCGACGTCACCACGCCGCGGGGACTCCGCGACCGGGCCCTCATCGAGTTGCTCTACGCGACCGGGCTGCGGGTCTCGGAGCTCGTCGGCCTGCGGGGCCAGGACCTGCACCTCGCGGAGGGCTACCTCACGACGACCGGCAAGGGCCGCAAGGAACGGCTGGTGCCGTTCGGGGACGAGGCGGGCCGGTGGGTCGAACGCTATGTGCGCGAGGGGCGCCCGGTGCTGCTCGGCCGGCGCAGCTCGCCGCGCCTGTTCGTCAACCAGCGGGGAGGGGGCACCGGGCTGACCCGCGTGGGCTTCTGGAAGATCCTGAAGGGCTACGGCCGCGCGGCGGGGATCACCTCGACGCTCAGCCCGCACGTCCTGCGGCATTCGTTTGCCACGCACCTCCTGGATCGGGGCGCCGACCTGCGCGCCATCCAGTTGATGCTCGGTCATGCCGACCTGTCGACGACGCAGATCTACACGCACGTCCTGGACGAGCGCATGAAGACGGTCTACGACCGCTTTCATCCGCGGGCGGAGTAGGCGTGGGCCGGCGCCCGGATTTCTGTGTAATCTGTGAAGGCGTGACCGTCGCCGCTCCTTGTCCGCCAGAACAGGCGTGCCCGTGACCCCCCAGGCCCGTCGTCACGGGTGGGTGCGATGGGCGGGCCTCGCCGTCCTGCTGGTTGCGCTCGCGGCCGTCGCCGCCGTGCTGGCGGGCCGGCGGCTCGCGCCGCCGCCGGCCGATGCCCTTGGCCCTTCGCCGTGGGCGCCCTCGCGCGCGGAGGTGCGCGGGGCGTATCACGTCCACAGCCGCCTGTCGGACGGCACCGGGACGCGCGCGACCATTGCCGCGGCCGCCCGGCGCGCGGGACTCGACTTCGTCATCCTCACCGACCACGGCGACGGCACCCGCGCGCCGGAGCCCCCCTCCTACATCGATGGCGTGCTGGTGGCCGACGGCACGGAAGTCGGCACCTGGGGCGGCCACTATGTCGTCCTGGGGCTGGACCAGCCCGTGCCGTATCCCCTCGCCGGGCCTGCCGCCACCGTCGTCGCCGACGTGCGGCGCCTCGGCGGATTCGGGATCGCGGCGCATCCGGGATCGTCCAAGGCCGCCCTGCGGTGGACCGGCTGGGACCTGCCGTTCGACGGGATGGAGTGGCTGAACGCCGACAGCGAATGGCGGGACGAGCTCGTGGGGGATCTCGGCCGCATGCTGCTCACGTACCCGGTGCGGCCCGTGGAGACGCTGGCAACGATTCTCGACCGTCCGGCCGACGATCTGGCTCGATGGGATCACCTGACGGCGACGCGACGGGTGCCGGCATTGGCGGGCGCCGACGCGCATGCACGGCTCGGGTACCGGGAGGGCGAGGATCCGTACGAGGACCGCGTGTTCGCGGAAGTCCCCCCGTACGAGGTGTCGTTCAAGGCGTTCAGCAACCACGTCCTATTGGAGCGCCCGTGGAGCGGCAAGGCGGCGGAGGACTGGCACCTGCTTCTCGACGGCATCATGCGGGGCCGCATCTACACGACGATCGACGGCCTCGCCGCGCCCGGCGCCATCGACTTCGTCGCGCGTTCGGGCCCGGGCGCGGCCTGGATGGGGGACGACCTCAGGCCGGACGGGCCGGTCACGCTGGAGGTGCGAAGCCATGCGCCCGCCGGGGCGCGGATTGCGGTGCTCCGTGACGGCGCGCCGTTCTACGACGTCGTCGCGCCGGCGATGAGCATCGACGTCGGCACCGAGCCGGGCGCCTATCGGGTCGAGGTCCGACTGCCCGGCGACGATGGGGCACCGTGGCTGCTGACCAACCCGATCTACGTCGGGCTGGAGGACCGCCACGCGGCGGCGACAGCGGCCGCCGACACGCCGCGGCCGCCTGCGACCTCGCGCAGCCCGGTCGCGACGAACGCCTGGATTGCCGAGGCCAGCGCCGGCTCGACAAGCCGGCTCGCCAGCGGCGCGCTCGAAGATGGCACACCGGCGCTACGGTGGACCTTCGGCCTGGACGAGGGCCGGCCCGCGGGGCAGTACGCGGCGATGCGCTTCCCGGTGGCGGGGGCGTTGCCGGGGCACGACCGCCTCCAGTTGCGCGCCCGCGCCTCGCGCCCGATGCGGGTCTGGGTCCAGCTGCGCACCCGGGGCGCGGGCGGACAGCGGTGGGGCGCCTCGGTCTACCTCGACGAGACCCTGTCCACGCAGGACGTGTTCTTCACCGATGTCGTACCGCTCGACGGCCAGTCGGGGGAACGGCCCGACCTGTCCGCGGTCGATGCGCTGCTGATCGTCGTGGACACGGTGAACACCCGCACGGGCACGACAGGGGAGATCGACATTCCGGAGTTGTGGCTCTCCACGGGGGGCGACAGCAGAGGGAAATAGGGAATCAAGAACACGGAATCAAGAAAGGAATTCGCGAAGGGCGAATTCAGAAGCTCACCGGCGCGGTGCCCGGTCCTCAATTCCCAATTCCGGCCTTCCTTTCTTGATTCCGTGTTCTTGATTCTCTATTTCCCTCTGCTGTCCGCCGCTTGCCTCCACCGTCCGGGGCGGGCGCGCTAGCGCCGGGCGCCGAGCCGGTTCGCGGTGTCCCAGATCAGCAGCGAGATGCCGGTGCCGAGCGCGGCACCGGCGGCGCCCATGAAGATGAGGGCGTTGCGTACCTCGACCGAGCCGTAGCCGGCGGTGTTCAGCGAGTCCATCAGATCCTTGAGGCCGAGCGCGGCGCCGATGATCCCGCCCCCGGCGAGCACGATGCCGAGGGCCAGCAGCACGTAGGAGCCGGCGCGGCGGTCATCCGTCATGTCCGGACCGTCAGCAGCAGGTAGGCGGCCACCGCGCCGAAGAGCAGGTTGGGGGCCCAGGCGGCGAGCCAGGGGGCGAGCAGCCCGCCCGCGCCGAAGGCGGCGAACACGCTGATCATCGTCCAGTAGACCAGGGCGAGCACGATGCCGACGCCGACGCCGTACATCGCGCCCCGCCGGCCGGTGGTCACGGCGAACGGCACGGCAATCAGCGTCATGACGATGGTGACGAGCGGGAACGCCAGCTTGCGCTGCAGCGCGACCTCCTTGCTCAGGACGTTGTAGCCGCTGGCGCGCAGCTCGTCGATGTAGCGCTTGAGCTGCCCGTAGTTCATCCGGTCGGGCTCGGGGGCCTCGGTGACGAAGTAGTCGGACGCCTCGAGCGACACGCGCTGCTCCTCGAACGGCTCGTAGCGCGGCGCGTCGCCGTCCGCGGTGAAGTCGCGGCGCCAGCCGCCGCCCGTGACCAGCCACGCGGTCGAGGGCTCGCCAGCGCCGGACGCCGGGATCCAGGTGGCGCGGGTGGCGTAGAGACGGCTGGCGAGCTCGTGCGTCCCGGCATCGAACCGGAAGACCGAGAGCCCGTTGAGCTCGTTGCGGCGCGGGTCGAAGTAGTCGTAGTGGTAGATGGCCCCGTCGCGGCCAACCAGCCACTTGCGGTTCAGCACGTCGAAGGTCTGCGGGGATCCGCCGCGGATCACGTGCCGCAACTGCTCGGCCCGCCGGTTCGAGACCGCCAGCACCCGTTCCTCCAGCCCGAACAGCGTGCCGCTCGCCAGCGCGGCGAAGACGAGCAGCGGCAGCGCCGTCCTGTAGAGGCTGATCCCGCAGGCCCGCATCACGATCAGCTCGCTGTTCTTGGTGAGCACGCCAATCGTGACGAGCGCCGACAGCAGGACCGCAATCGCGAGGATGTAATAGAGGAACTGTGGCGTCGCCCACGCCAGGTAGCTGAACAGCATGCCGGCCGTCGTCTCGCCCTTGAAGAGCTTGTCCGACAGGTCGATGAAGGTCGAGATGTAGAACAGCCCTGCCATGCCCAGGCCGGCCATGCCGAGGATCCGCAGGTAGAGCTTGCCGACGTAGATGTCGAGCAGGTTCGGGCGCCAGACGTTCAGGTGGGGCACCCGGATCACCACCACGACCCGCCGCGGCCGGCGGTCCGCGGGGGCGCCGGCGAGCGCCATCGGCAGGGCGCCGGCCTCGGTGGTGGCGTCCGATGGCGACCCGGCGCGTTGCGCCAGGCGGGTGACCCAGCCCGGCAACCGGGGCAGGGAAATCTGGATCGGCTGATCCGCCGTCCGGCCGCGGGAGGCGAGCAGCAGCACGCCGACGGCCCCGAGCACGAGGTCGGGGATCCACATGGCCAGCCATGCCGGGACCATCTGGCCCTTCGTCATCGCCTGGGCCGTGAACATGATGACGTAGTAGACGAAGATGACGCCGATCCCCAGGACGAAGCTCGCCAGCTTGCCGTCCCGGCGGTTGGTCAGGCCCAGGCCCAGGCCGACCAGGGCGAAGACCAGGCAGGCGATGGGGATGGAGAACTTCTTGTGGATCTCCATCACCTGGTTGTGCGGCGAAATCCCCTGGGCCTCGAACTCCGCGATGCGGGCCTGCAGCTCGGAAATCGACAGCTCGCGGTCGCCCCGCGCCGGGCCCTGGCGGGGGAAGACGGTGCTCGGATCGAGGCTCACGAGCATGCTGTCGAACCGCAGCACCTCGTAGGTGGCCGGGTCGTCGCGCCGGGCGGTGTGGCGGGCCCCGTCCTCGAGGGCCATCTGGATGGTCTTGTTCTCGCGGTCCACGATCATGCGGCCGCGGCGGGCGACATACAGGATGGGCTGGTTCTGGACGCGGGTGTCGGCCGCCACGACGTCCTGCCAGCCGCCCCCGCCCGGGGCGACCTCGCCGACGTAGAGCACGATGTTGGGGAAGTCCTCGAAGAAGACGCGGGCCCGGACCTCCTGCTCGGCGCGGTCCTGGACGATGCGGAGCGTCTCCTCCCGGTAGGCCTGGTTCGCGTCCGGGATGGCGTCGATCATGACCCAGGACGTCGCGGCCCAGGCGATGGCCCCGAGGATGGCGATGGGCCGGAACAGCCGGACGGGGCTGACGCCGCAGGCCATCATGACGATGGTCTCGCGGTCGGCGGACAGCCGGCCGAGCGCCACCAGGATCCCGATCAGGAGGGCCATGGGAATGGTGAGCCCCAGGGCCTGGGGCAGCAGGGTCACCATGAGGAACAGGAGCGTGTCCCACGGCACGCCCTTCGCGATCATCTGCTCGGCGAGGTCGATGATGAACGGGATGATCAGGATGAAGGTGAAGACCAGCAGCGCCAGCAGGAACGGCGGAATGACCTCTCGGATGATGTAGCGGTCGAGGATGCGCATGGGGCCGCGATCGAGATTACCACCGTGCCGCACCCCCGTGCCGCATGCTCGCGCCGCACCTCCGTGAAGCACCTTCGTGAAGCACCCTCGTGCCGCACCTTCGTGAAGCACCCCCGTGAAGCACCCTCGTGCCGCACCTTCGCGGCGCACCCCCGTGAAGCACCTCCGTGCAGCACCTCCGTCCTAGGTCATCCAGCCCCAAACCGTGACCGCAAAGCATCAACAGCCTTGTTTTTTGGCCGTTTTCCATTGAGTCTGATAATACATGTTATGTTAACTAATCCCACCGAAACGTGCGTATTTCGGAGTGCCGCGCCTGGATGAGTTCAGTGGTCATCGAGGCTCGCGCTGCCCGCCCGGCTCCGCCCGGGACCGAGGGACGCGATCCGCAATCCCCCGATCCCGATGCGGCTCAATCTTCAATCTGAAATCTGAAATCTGAGATGAGGCCGCTCAGTTCGACGACCGGAGCTCTTCGAGAATGCCCTCGAGGGTCTCGATGATCTCGTCCTTGGTTGCGTTCTTCTTGTTGAAGCTGAGACGCAACGCGAAGGACTTGTTCTCCGGCCTGAAGTTGAACGTGTAGGCCTTCGGACGGCCCGGCTTGGCCTTCTGGGCCTGGGCCTGCTTCCGGAGCTGCTCCCGGGTGGCGTTGCCGCCGGCGGCGGCCAGGCGCTCGACGAGCGCGAGCATCTTCTGCGGGTCGCCCTGGCGGACGACCTGAAGCAGCGCGGACTTGCCGGTAATGCCCGCGAGGCGGCAGACCTTCCGCACCTCGCCCGGCATCTGGTTGAGCGCCAGGGCCTCGGTGATCGCGGTGCGGGACTTCCCCAGCCGCTTCGCGAGGTCCTCGTGGGTGTAGCCGCACTTCTGTCCGAGGCTCTGGAGCGCCTCGGCTTCTTCGAAGGCCGTCAGGTCCTTGCGCTGGATGTTCTCGACCAGCGCCAGCTCCAGCATCTCCGTGTCGTCGACGTCGCGGATGACCGCCGGGAGCTCCTGGAGCCCCGCCTGGACGGCGGCCTGGTAACGCCGCTCGCCGGCAATGATCTGGTACCGGCTGCCGCGCTGCCGGACGACGAGGGGCTCGATGACGCCCTTCTCGGTGATGGAGGCGATGAGCTCCGACAGGTCGCCCATGGCCTGGCGCGGCTGGTCGGGATTGGGGTCGATCTGGTCGATGGGCACGACCCGGCCGATGGGGGTCGCGGCGCCCGCGGCCAGGGTCTCGACGTAGTGCGCGTCGTGGCGCATCCGGAGTGTCGTGGGCAGGCCTCGCTTAGCCACGGTCGATGACCTCCTCGCACAGGCGGTAGTACTCGGTGGCGCCACTCGAATCGGGCGCAAAGGTGAAGATGGACTCCCGGTAGGCGGGGCTTTCCTCCAGGCGCACGCTCTTGCTGATCACGGTGCGGAAGACCTTGTCGCCGAACACCTTCTGGATCTGGTCCCGGATGTCGCGGCCCAGGGCGGTCCGGCGGTCGTGCATCGTGATGACGACGCCGAGGATCCGCAGCTCGGGGTTCGGCCGCTGGCGGACCTTCTCGATCGTCTCGAGCAGGTCGTCCGTGCCCTCGAGCGCGAAGTAGGACGACTGGATCGGGATCAGGAGGTGTGTCGACGCCACGAGGGCGTTCACCGTCAGCAGGCCGAGAGCTGGCGGGCAGTCGATCACGACCTGCGGGAACCGCTCGCGCAGCGGCTCGAGTTCGTCCTTGAGCCGGAACGGCGCGTCGAGGTCGCCGGTCATGCGCGCCTCGATCTTGGCGAGGGCGATGCGCCCCGGGGCGACGAAGAGGTTGTCGATCCCGGTCGGCCGGACGACGTCGGCGACGTGGACCTGCGGGTCGACGAGGACGTCGTACATGGACCGCTCGACTTCGCGGAGGTCCACGTACGACATGGTGCTGTTGGCCTGGGGGTCGAGGTCGATGAGCAGCGTCGGCTTGCCACGCATGGCCAGCGCCGCCGCGAGATTGATGGCCGTCGTCGTTTTACCGACGCCGCCTTTCTGGTTGGCGATAGCGAGAATCATCGGCGGGTGCCAGGTTCCGGCATTCTAGGTGGGCCGCTCCGTGCGGTCAAGGAACGCCGGGGGCCGACATCCGTGACGCGGAAAATTCAGGACGCTAACTGGTTCGTATCGTGCCGGTTAGGGGAATTGTCGGCCGGCAGACAATCGATGGTGGATTGCAGATGGAAGATTGAAGATTGGCATTTCAGGTTGCAGATTGCAGATTTGATTTGTCGAGGCCGGGGCGACTCGCCGCCCGTGCACTCGTCCCAATCCCCCAATCGCCCTTCAAGCGCGTGACGATTCAATCGCCAATCCATGGCAATCTGCAATCGTCAATCAATCTTCAATCTGAGATCCGAAGATCTCACATCTTGTATTTGCCCATGTCGTCCGGGTCGAGCGACTCGAGCCACTGCTGGAGCCGCTCCGCGTCCTGCTGCTCGTTCGTGAAGTCGACCGTCTTGGCGTGGTCGATGACCGACTCGTCCACCAGGATCGGGGCGCTCGTCCGGAGCGCCAGCGCGATGGCGTCGCTCGGGCGGGCGTCGACCGCCACCGGGCCGCCGGGCGTGTGCAGGTGGATGCGGGCGTAGAAGGTGTTCTCCTGCAGGTCGCACACGACGATCTTCTCGACCGCCGCCTGCAGGTCCTGGATGACGTTGCGGAGCAGGTCGTGGGTCATCGGACGCGGCGGCTGGACGTTCTCGATCTGCAGCGCGATGGCGTTCGCCTCGAACACCCCCACCCAGATCGGCAGCACCTTCTGCCCCGCCTCGTCGCGGAGGATGATGATGGGCATGTTGGTGATGGGGTCCACCATCAGCCCCTTGATGGTCATCTCAATCAACATCGTGCTCCCTGCCATCGTCGACCCGGGCCGTCGGTATGTCAACGCCAGCCGCACGGCCCCAGAGGCTGTTCGGCCCCGCCCGTTCGACGTCCACCGCGATCAGGCGGCCCAGCCACGCCGGGTCGCCCGGAAAGTTGACCACCGTGTTGCCCGTCGTGCGCCCCGAGAGCTCCCACTCGCGCCGCCGGCTCGTCGCGTCCACGAGCACCTCCACGCGCTGGCCCACCGCCCGCTCGTGGAGCGCATGCTGGATGCGACGCTGCATCCGCTGCAGCGTCGTGATCCGGTGCGTCTTCTCCGTCTCGCTCACGTCATCGGGCAGCCGCTTCGACGCCAGGGTGTTCGGCCGCTCGGAGTACTTGAAGGAAAACATGCTGTGGTAGCCGACCGCCTCCGTCAGGCTCAAGGTCTCGTCGAACTCCGCCGGCGTCTCACCGGGGAAGCCAACGATCATATCGGTCGATAGCTGGAGGTTCGGGATAGCCTCGCGCAGTTTCTGGACGAGCTCGAGATACTGCTCTCGCGTATGGCGCCGGCGCATCCGGGCGAGCACCGTGTTGGAGCCGGACTGCACGGGCAGGTGCACGTGCTTGCAGACGCGCGGGAGGTCGCGAATCGCGGCGATGAGCCGATCCGACGCGTGGCGCGGATGGGGGCTCGCGAAGCGGATGCGCGCCACACCGGGCACCTCGTGCACGGCTTCGAGAAGGCCCGCGAAGTCGCAGGACGGGTCGTCCGGAGCCTGGTAGTGGTTGACGATCTGCCCCAGCAGCTGCACCTCCCGCTGGCCGGACGAGACGGCGGTCCGGACATCGGCAAGGATCTCGGCCTTCGCGCGCATGCGCTCGTGGCCACGCGTGTACGGCACGACGCAGAACGCGCAGAAGTCGTTGCACCCCTCGATGATCGTCACGTACGCCTTGACCGGGTCGCCGCGACGCATCAGGCCCAGCGGGAACGACGGCTCCTCGTAGGGCGTCGTCACGTCCACCAGGGGGTGGCGGTCGGCCGCTGGGGTCGACTGCGCTTGCTGGATCAGCACCGGCAACATCTTCACGCGCTGCGTGCCGACGACGACGTCGATCAGCGAGGAGCGATCCAGCAGCGCGGCGCCCTCCTGCTGGGCCACGCAGCCGGCCACGGCGACCATCGGCTCACGGCCCTGCTGCCGGGCGGCCCACCGGATTTCATCCAGGCGGTGATACAGCTTGTCCTCGGCCTTTTCCCGCACGCTGCAGGTGTTGATGACCACCAGGTCGGCCTCGCCCTCGTCACCGGCGCGCTCGTAGCCGGAGGCCTCGAGCAACCCGGCCATGCGCTCCGAGTCGTGCACGTTCATCTGGCAGCCGTAGGTCTCGATGAAGTACTTCATGCCTTTCGCTTTCGCCCCGAGGGACTTTCGCCTTTCGCTTTCGCCCCCGGCCGGACTTTCGCTTTCGCCCCTTCGAGCAGCTCGCGCGCCCCGGCCCGGGCCTGGGGGCCGGCGTCGGCGCCGCCAATCATGCGCGCCAGCTCTTCCACCCGCTCGTCCTCGCCGAGGCGCGTGACGGATGTCACCGTGCGGCTCCCCCGCACGCTCTTCTCGATGTGGAAGTGCACCGAGCCCGCTGCGGCAATCTGCGGCAGGTGCGTGATGCAGAGCACCTGGAAGCGCCCCCCCAGGCCGCGGAGCTTCTCCCCCACCACGGTGGCAACCCGGCCGCCGATTCCGGCGTCCACCTCATCGAAGATGAGGGTGCGGCCGGGCTGGTCGCCGGCCGCCAGGGTCTTGAGCGCGAGCATGACTCGCGACAGCTCCCCGCCAGAGACGATGCGCGCCAGCGGCCGGAGCTCCTCGCCGGGATTGGGAGAGAGGTAGAACTCCCCCTGGTCGATCCCCCGCTCGGTCCAGCGGTCCTCGGTGGCGCGGGGCTGGAGTCGCAGCTCGACCCGGGTCTGGCCCATCGCGAGATCGGCCAGCTCCCCTTCGAGCGCCCGCGCGAAGCGGACGGCGGCGTCGCGCCTCGCGGCCGAGAGGGCCTCCGCCAGCTTCAGGTAGGTCGCGGACGCCTCGCGGAGGTCGCGCTCGAGCGCCACCTGATCGACCGTGCCTCCCGTCAGGGCCTCGCGTTCGGCTCGCAGCGCCTCGCGCCTGGCGACCACCTCGTCCAGCCCGGGGCCGTGCTTGCGCTTGAGACGCTCGAGCAGCGCGAGACGGTCTTCGACCTCCTGTAACCGGGCCGGCGAGGCATCGATGCCCGCACCGTAGTCACGCAAGGTGGCGGCGAGATCCTCGAGTTCCGCCTTCATTCCGTCCCGCGACGCGAGGTAGGGGGCGAAACGGCCGTCGAGCTGCGCGAGCTCCCCGACCCGCTTCCAGACGTGCCCAAGGCCGGCAAGGATCGAGCTCTCCGACTCGTACAGCTCCCCGTAGCTTTCCTGGCAGAGACGCTGAATCCGGTCGGCGTTCCTGAGCACCTGGCGCAAGGCGCCGAGCTCCTCGTCTTCCCCGGCCACGGGATTGGCCCGGTCGAGCTCGCCGAGCTGGAATTCGACCAGCTCCAAGCGGGCGGCGCGCTCCCGGTCGTCCATCCGGAGCCGGTCGAGGGACTCGCGCAGGCCGCGGACGCGCAGGTAAGCCGCGCCGACCTCCTGGCAGGCGGCGGTCAGTCCGGCCCAGTCATCGAGGAGCGGCAGGTGCTGATCCGGGTCGAGGAGCTGCTGGTGCTCGTGCTGCCCATGGAGCTCGACGAGCCGGGTGGCGAGGTCCTTGAGCGCCGCGGCCGTCGCCAGCGCGCCGTTGATGAAGGCGCGGCTGCGGCCCTGGCTGGTGATTTCGCGGCGGACGACGATCTCCGCCCCGTCGGCGTCCTCGAAGATGGCCTCGACCGTCGCCAGGTCCTCGCCGGTGCGAATCAGGTCCTGGGAGGCCCGGCCGCCGAGCAACAGGCCGACCGCCTCGACGAGGATCGACTTGCCGGCGCCGGTTTCGCCGGTGAGGATATTGAACGATTGTTCAAATTCGACGGCCACCGACTCGATGACCGCCAGGTTGCGGATGGCGAGGTAGCGGATCATGGCGGCCCCGATGCCCCAGGCCGGTCGGCGGTGGCGGGCAGAACTTCCATCGTATCATGGGTTTGACAGAATTTCTCACGCTGTGCTACGGTTGCACATTCGCGCTATCCCAGCAGCGCACTCCCCAATGGAACGGAACCGGAGGCTTTGTTGCCGACGCCTGGATCGTTTGTCCTGGCACTGCAACTCGAAGGCAGTGCTACGCCTGCTCGGGGGGCTGCGGGAGACTTCGTCTCGCTGATCGCCGACGCGAGTCCTGTCTCCAAGGCAGTGCTCGTCATCCTCCTCATCTTCTCTGTCATCTCGTGGGCCATCATTCTCTACAAGGCCTGGGCGTTTCAGCGCGTCGAGAAGCAGAGCAAGACCTTCATTGACGTCTTCCGGAAGAGCACCAAGTTCTCCGAGGTGCAGGCCGTCTGCAAGTCGCTCTCGGAGAGCCCGCTCGTCGGCCTCTTCCAGGCCGGCTATGCGGAGATCAACCAGCAGCTGCGGCACCCGGCGGGCAGTCCCGAAGGCGCCGCGCCGCGTCCAACCTTGAAGAGCCTCACCGCGGTCGACCGCGCGCTGCTCCGCGCGTCGTCGGTCGAGGTGAACCGGCTCGAGAAGCGTGTGACGTTCCTGGCCACGACCGCGAGCATCACGCCCTTCATCGGGTTGTTCGGCACCGTGTGGGGGATCATGCTGGCTTTCCAGAACATCGGCGCCCAGGGCTCGACCGACCTCGCCGTCGTCGCGCCCGGCATCGCCGACGCGCTCATTGCCACGGCGATGGGCCTGTTCGCCGCCATCCCCGCCGTCTACTTCTACAACCACCTGACGACGAAGGTGAAGATCTTCGCGTCGGAGATGGACGACTTCGCGCTGGAGTTCCTGAACATCTGCGAAAGGAACTTCACCTAATGCCGAAGGTCATGGCCCCGCCCGACGCTGGGACGGGACGCGGCCGCCGGCGGCGCGCGCAGACGACGCTGTCCGAGATCAACGTCATCCCGCTGGTCGACGTGATGCTCGTGCTGCTCATCATCTTCATGGTCGCCGCGCCCATGCTCCAGCGGGGCGTCGAGGTGAACCTCCCGGTCGCGCGCCGCGCGCAGCGCCTGTCCGAGGAGCGCCTGTACGTCACCGTGCCGCTCTCCTACCGGCAGGACCAGCGGGTCTGGATCGATGACGAGGCCGTGCCGGTCGACGTGCTTGCCGAGCGGATGCGCCAGAAGATGGAGGCGCTCGACCAAAAGGAGGTCTTCCTCCGGGGCGATGGCGAGGTGACCTACCAGGAGCTGCTGGAGGTCATGGATCTCCTCAAGGAGGGCGGCGTCGAGCGCGTCGGCCTCGTGGCCCAGCCCCAGGGGCAGGGACGGTAGCGCATGGACACCGTCAGCCAGGTCATCGTCGGCCGCACCCATGACGCCGGGGGGCTCGACCGCATGCTCGGCTACTCGGCGGTCGCCCACCTCGTGCTGATCACCGCGGTGGCGCTCATGCCGGCGATGGCCATCCCGCAGTCCGAGCCCGAGGCGGTGATGACCATCAGCCTCGGCGGCGCGCCCGGGCCCCGCAACGGGGGCATGACCCCGCTCGGCGGCCGGCCCGTGCAGCAGGTGCAGCCGCCCGAGGCGCGCCCGGTGCCGCAGCCGGTGCGGGCGCCGGCCGCGCGCGAGCCGGAGATGGTGGAGCCGAAACGCGAGGCCCCGCGGAAGACCGAGACGAAGGTCCAGACCGCGCCGGTCCAGAAACGCACCCCCGTGAGCCGGACGCCGACCACGGGGGAAGAGGTCCGCCAGGGCAACGCCGTGGCGGACACGGGCGGCCGGGGCCAGGGCTTCGGCCTCACCCAGGGCGGTGGCGGCACCGGCGCAACGGTCGACGTCGGCGACTTCTGCTGTCCCGACTACCTGACGACGATGCTGGACCTGATCAACCGGAACTGGAGCTCGAAGCAGCAGGTGGCCGGCACGACCATCATGAAGTTCACGATCCAGCGTGACGGGCTGATCACGGGCCTGTCGACGGCCCGCTCCAGTGGCTATCCGGCCCTCGACCTGCTGGCGCAGCGGGCGCTGGTCCTGACGAAGCAGTTTCCGCCGCTCCCGGCGCAGTTCACCAACTCGTCCCTGACGGTGACGCTCACATTCGAGTACGAGCGCTGATGACACATCCAACGCGCATCCTGTCTCTCCTGGCCCTGCTGGCCGCCGCCGTCGTGGTGTCGGCACAGGAGCCGGCCAGTCCGCCCCCCTCCCAGCAGCAGCAACCCTCCTCCATCGGGCTGAGCCTGCGCGGCGACGGCGGGACGCCGCCACGGCTGGCGGTGCCCGACTTCCTCGCGCCGGCGGGCGACGCCGAGGCGGCCGCTGCGGCGAAGACGGTCGCCGAGGTCCTCTGGGCCGACCTGGACTTCGAGCGGGAGTACTACATGATCCCGCGCGACACCTACCGCAGCATCCCGCCGGCGGCGTCGGTGAGCGAGCCCCCGTACGACCGGTGGCGGGAGCTCGGGGCCGACGGCGTGATCATCGGGTCGGTCCAGAAGACGGGCGGCTCGATCCGGATCGAGATGCGGCTGTACAACATCCGGGCACGGCAGCAGATCCTGGCCCGCGAGTACACGGGATCGGCGTCGAACCCGCGGATCTACGCGCACACCATCTCCGACGAGATCCACAAGACGCAGCGATCGCTGGACGGCGTGGCGCGCACGCGCCTGACCTTCTCGTCGGATCGGAACCGGCAGAAGGTCGCCGGCACGGTCGAGAACCGTGAGGTCAAGGAGATCTACATCGCCGATTACGACGGCGCGAACCAGCGGCGGGTCACGGTGAACCGGCAGATCAACATCACGCCGACCTGGTCGCCCGACGGGCGGTCGATTGCCTACACGTCGTACCGCACGGGGTTCCCCGACATCCTCATCTCGAACATTTACGAGGGCACGCTCGACCACCCGACGGACGGCACGACCCAGAACTACCTGCCGGTCTTCTCGCCCGACGGGACGCGGATTGCGTTCACGTCGAACCGGGACGGCTCCGGCAACTCGGAGATCTACGTGATGAACCGCGACGGGTCGAACGTGCGCCGCCTGACGAACCACCCCGCCGCCGACGTGACGCCGACGTGGTCCCCCACCGGCACGCAGATCGCCTTCACGTCCGATCGGTCCGGCTCACCCCAGCTCTGGGTGATCGGCGCCGACGGCCTCGGCCTGCGCCGGCTGACCTACGAGTCCTACGCGGACCGGGCGACGTGGTCGCCCCCGCCGTACAACGAGATTGCGTACGCCTCGCGCACGGGCCCGGGCTTCGACATCAAGATCCTCGAGGTCGCCACCGGCGAGGTCCGCCAGATCACCTTCGGCGAGGGCACCAACGAGAGCCCCGCCTGGGCGCCCAATGGCCGGCACCTGGCCTTCATGTCGACCCGCGCGGGCCGCAGCCAGATCTTCACGGTCGATCGTGACGGCCGGAACCTCCGGCAGATCACCCGCGAGGGGAACAACTACACGCCGAACTGGTCCAAGTGAGATGACGAAGGTGCCGCACCTCCGTGCCGCACCTCCGTGACGCACCTTCGTGCGGCACCCTCGTGAAGCACCACCGTGTAGCACCACCGTGTTTGAAAGGCAACGTTCCATATGCGTAGCGTGATGAAGCTGACGGCGCTGGCCGTCCTCGTGATCCTCGTCGCGACGGCGTGCGCGAAGAAGCAGCCCCCGGTGGCCCGGCCGATGCCGCCGCCGGCAACGCAACCCTCCACGCCGCCTCCTCCACCCGCGCCCCCCGAGCCGGTGGCCGAGCCGGTGCCGGTGCCGCCCGAGCCCCTGGCCGAGGACGAGATCGGCTCGCGGTCGCTTGACGACCTCAACCGCGACTCCCCGCTGCGGCCGGTGTTCTTCGGCCTGGACGTGTCGGAGATCCCGGCCGAGGGGCAGCAGACGCTGCAGGACACGGCCGAGGTGCTGCGGAAGTACCCGACCTGGCAGGTCACGATCGAGGGGCACTGCGACGAGCGGGGCACGGCCGAGTACAACCTCGCGCTGGGCGAACGGCGGGCCGTGGCGGCCCGGGACTATCTCGTGTCGCTCGGGATCGACGCCAGCCGGCTGCGCGTCGTGAGCTACGGGAAGGAGTTCCCCTTCGACCCCGGGCACGACGAGTCGGCCTGGGCGCAGAACCGGCGCGCGCACTTCGTCATCACAGCGCGGTGAGACGGGAGATAATGGGGCTCGTATGTCTGGTGGATTCCTTCGCCTCCGTCAGCCGCGGCCGGCCCACGGCCCGCGCGGCTTCGTGAGCCCCCGCATCGTCCGGGCGGCCGCCCTCGTGGCCGCCGTGCTCCTCGTCCTGCCCTCCGTGGCCGCCGCGCAGTCGCGCCGCGAGATGCAGATGATGGCGGACATCCGGATGCTGCAGGAGCAGACGCAGCTCCTGCAACAACAGCTCGACGCGGCCCTCGCGCGGATCGGCGAGACGCTGACGACGATTTCGGGGCGGCTCGACCAGCAGACCGAGGTCACCCGGAAGGCCTTTGCCGACCAGAAGCTGGTCGTGGACCAGCTCGGCAGCGACCTGCGCGTCGTGCGGGAGCGCGTCGACGAGACGAACGTGCGCATCACCTCGCTCTCGCAGGAGGTCGAGGCGCTGCGCGTCTCGATCCCGCAGTTCCCGGCGACGGTCGACCCGAATGCCCCGGGCGGGTCGGCCGCCGACACCCCGCTGGCGCCGGGCGTGGATCCCGCGACGGCCGGCGCGCCCCCGGCCCCCGCCGCGCCGGTGGCGCCGGGCATCTCCCCGCAACGCCTCTACGACACCGCGTGGGCCGACTACACGGCCGGCCAGTGGACGCTGTGCATCGAGGGCTTCAACACCTACCTGCGCACCTTCCCCCGCTCCGAGCTGGCGGACGAGGCGCAGTACTACATCGGGGAGTGCTACTTCGCCGACGGCAAGTTCACCGAGGCCGTCGACGCGTACACCCGCGTGGCCGCGGGGTACCCGGAGGGCGAGGCGGTCCCGAACGCCTACTACAAGCGGGGCATCGCCTTCGACCGGCTCGGCCAGCCCGACCAGGCGAAGGAGTCGTTCGAGTTCGTGATCAAGAACTACCCCGACAGCGACGCCGCGCGGCTGGCCAAGCAGAACCTTGACCGGCTGAGCCGGGGCCGTCCCGGCGCGCGCTGACGCGGGCACCCCCTACCGAGGTCAGAGAAAGCGAGACGAGTCGAATGGGCAGCGTGAACAAGGTCATCCTGGTGGGCAATCTCGGACGGGACGCCGAACTGCGGGCCACGCCGAGCGGGCAGTCGGTTGCGACGTTCAGCATCGCGACGACCGAGACGTGGACGAAGGATGGCGAGCGCAAGGAAAAGACGGAGTGGCACCGGATCGTGCTCTGGGGCCGCCAGGCCGAGACACTCCAGCAGTACCTGACGAAGGGCAAGCAGATCTACGTCGAGGGCCGGCTCGAGACGCGGCAGTGGGAGAAGGACGGCCAGAAGCACTACACCACCGAGATCAAGGCCGACCGCATCGTCCTGCTCGGCGGCGGAGGTGGGCGGGGCGGCGAGCGCAGCTACGACCGCAACGACTCGCAGGCGGGCGGCTACAACGACCCGATGAAGGAAGCCGCGCCGATCACCGACGACGACATTCCCTTCTGATTGCAGATTGGGGATTGCAGATTGACGATTGAGGGCCGCGGCTTCGCCGCGGCCCTTTTTCCATGGGCCAGGAATAGCCAGCCACGACCCTTCGACTGCGCTCAGGGTCGCCCCGAGCTGCGTCGAGGGGCGAAGGGCACGACGCTCACGCAGGACACGAGGCCGGCGGCCGATCTTCGATCTGCGATCTTCAATCTGCAATCGCACGCTCGGGCACTACGTGCGGTTGTACCGATCCTCCAACCGCACCACGTCCTGGACCTGCGGCGTGGAGACCTCGTAGACGTCCGTGTCCTCGATCGCGGTCATGCGGTGGACCGTCAGCGGGGTGACGTGGACGGCCTCGCCCGGCCCCATCTCGCGCCCCTGCAGCGACTCCCCCACCTTCTGCTCGAACAGGATCTTCCCGGTCGCGACGTAAATCGTCTCGTCCTTCTCGTTGTGGTACTGCAGGCTCAGGGCGTGGCCCTTGTTGATGTGAATCAGCTTGCCGACGTAATGGTCGGTGTGGGCCCACCAGAGCTCGTAGCCCCAGGGCTTCTCCACGCGGTGCAGCGGCTCGCTCACGATGACGATCTCCTCGGGCGCGTCCTCAGCGGACGCGGTGACAGGCCGGCCGGGCCGGCCTCAGGCATGATGCCCGCCGGCCGAAGCCGCCAGGGCATCGAACAGGAACTCCTCGATCTCCGCGGCCGTCGCGAGTGACAGCGCGCGGTTGGCCAGCGTGCGCGCCTCCCCGGCGTGCACGTCCGCAACCACCCGCCGCGCGACCGGGATGGCCGCCGGCGTCATGCTGAACTCCGTCAGGCCCAGCCCGATGAGCAGGCCCAGCAGGGCCGGGTCGGCGGCCATCTCGCCGCAGAGCGACACCGGAATCCGCTGGCGCATCGCCGCGCGGCGCACGAGGCGGATCAGCCGCAGCACCGCCGGGTGCAACGGCTCGTACAGGTCCGAGACGCGGTCGTCCGTCCGGTCGACCGCGAGCGTGTACTGGATCAGGTCGTTGGTGCCCAGCGTGAAGAAGTCGACCTCCCGCGCCAGCAGGTCGGCGGCCAGCGCGGCGGCGGGCACCTCGATCATCGCGCCGACCGGGATGCCCCCCACCACCCCGACCTCGGCCACCACCTCGTTCAGCATCGCGCGGACCTGGCGGATCTCCTCCACCGCCGACACGAACGGGAACATGATCCGCAGGCGTCCCGCGGTGGACGCCCGGACCAGGGCCCGCAGCTGCGTGCGCAACAGGTCCGGGTGGGCGAGGCCCAGGCGCAGGCCACGCAGGCCCGGCCGCCCGCGCTGGCGCTCCAGCCGTGACGGCGGCGCGGGCATCTGCCGCTCGTCGAGGTCGAAGGTGCGCACCGTCACCGCATGTGGCGCCATGCGATCGAGCAGGCTCGCATACACCTCGTATTGCGCGTCCTCGGTGGCCATCTCCTGGCCGCGGCCCGTGAGCATGAACTCCGAGCGGTAGAGGCCGATGCCCTCCGCGCCCCGGTCGCCCAGCGCCGACAGGTCCTCGAGCAGCTCGACGTTGGCCTGGATGCGGATGCGGACCCCGTCGCTCGTGACCGCAGGGCCGTGCGCGAGGCTCGTCCGGCGCGCGGGCGCCTGGCGCCGCAGGCGCGCGGCGCGGGCCGTCGCCTCCTCCAGCGCGTCGTCGGGCAGGCCGACGGCGAGGTCCCCGGACGTCCCGTCGAGCACGACCGTCGAGCCGGCCGTGATGCGCAGCGAGGCGTCGTGCAGCCCGACGACCGCCGGGATCTTCAGCGAGCGCGCCAGGATGGCCGTGTGGTGCGTGCGGCTGCCCGCGTCCGTGGCGAAGCCCTGGATGCGGCTCCAGTCGAGCTGCGCGGCCACGGAGGCGGTCAGCTCGTCGGCGATCAGGATGGACGGGCCGTCGAGCTCGCTCAACAGGTCGCGGGGGCCCCGCAGGCCGTGCCGCAGGTTGAGCTGGAGGCGGCCGGCCACGTCGGCCACGTCGCTTTCCCGCTCGCGGAGATACGGGTCCTCGACCGACTCGAAAACGCGGCGCAGCTCCTCGTACGCCCGATGCACGGCCCAGGCCGCGTTGACCTGCTCGGTCCGGATGATCTCCTGGGCCCGCCCGAGGAACAGCGCGTCCTCGAGCATCAGCAGCTGGGCATCGAACAGCGCCGCGAGATCGGCGCCGTGCGCGGACCGGATGCGGTCGCGGATCTCGGCGAGCTGGTGCGTCGAGACCGCGCGCGCCTGCTCGAGCGCCTCGAGCTCGCGCGGCACGCGCCCCTCGGGGATCGGGAAGCGCACGACCTCCGCCCGCTGGGTCAGCACGACCGCGCGACCCACCGCCAGGCCCGGCGAGACGCCGATGCCGGTCAGCCGGTCCACGCCTCTTCCCCGAAGCCGCTTTCGACGAGCGCACCGAGCGCCTCGAGCGCCTGGGCCTCGTCCGGGCCGTCCGCCGTGATCGTGATGTCCGTGCCGCGTGCGGCGGCCAGCAGCAGGATGCCCATGATGCTCTTGCCGTCCATGGTCCGGCCGTCGCGGGCCACCCGGATCTGGCTCTGGAAGCGGGACGCGACGTGGACGAACTTCGCGGCGGCCCGGGCGTGCAGCCCCAGCCGGTTCGCGATACGCACTTCCCGCGAGGTCATCGCTCGCCCTCCGGTCCCGGCGCCTCCGAGGTCCCCGACAGCAGGTCGGACGCCACCCAGATGGCGTTGCGGCCGTGCTCCCGCAGCGTGCGGGCCAGCTCCGTCAGGCTGCCCGGTTCCCGCATGGTGGCGGCCTTGATCAGCATCGGCAGGTTGACGCCGGTGAGGACCTCGACCTTGTCGGTGGCCAGGAAGGTGATCCCCAGGTTCGACGGCGTGCCGCCGAACATGTCGGTCAGCAGCAGCACGCCGTCGCCCGCCTGGACGCGTGCCATCGCGGCGGCGATGTCCTCGCGCGCGTCCTGCACGTCCTCGTGCCAGCCGATCGACACGGCCGTGAAGTTCGGCAGGTCGCCGACGATGGTCTCGGCGGCGTTGACGAGCTCGGTGGCCAGCTGGCCATGGGTGACGACGACGACTCCTATCATGATCGCTCAGCCTCCCGGCTCAGGCCCCACGGGACATGTCGCGATGCCGCACGCGCGTGGTCACGTTCTTCAGGTCGGCCAGGTCACGCTTCAGCGTCTCGGCGAGGTACACGGACCGGTGGCGCCCACCGGTGCACCCGATGGCGACCGTCAGGTAGGCCTTGCCCTCCGCCACGTACTGCGGGACGAGGTAGCGCAGGAACGCGGTCAGGCGCCGCACGAACGTGCGCGTCTCCGGCTGGCGGCGCAGGTAGGCGGCCACGGCCTTGTCGCGCCCGGTCTTCGGCCGGAGCGCCGGAACGAAGTGCGGGTTGGGCAGGAAGCGCACGTCGAACATCAGGTCGGCCTCGAGCGGCACGCCGTGCTTGTAGCCGAAGCTCTCGAAGGTCAGGACCAGGCGGGCGCGCTCCCGCCGGTTCTCGGCCAGCCCGAGGAAGACCTGGCGAAGCTCGTGCACCGTCAGGTCCGAGGTGTCGACGATCCGGTCGGCAAGCCGGCGGATGCGGCCGAGCACCTTGCGCTCGGTCTTCAGCCCCTCCGAGATGGGGCGGTCGGGCGCCAGGGGGTGGGGCCGGCGCGTCTCGCTGTAGCGGCGCAGCAGCGCCGCGTCACTGGCCTCGAGGAAGATCAGCGTCGGGTTGAGGTCGGGCATCGCCCGCAGGCGGCGCCAGATGGCCGGGAACTCCTCGACGAACCGGCTCTCGCGGATGTCGACGACGACCGCGACCTTGGGGTTGTCGGCGCCCTCGTGCAGGGACAGGTCGGCGAGGACCGGGATGAGGGGCGTGGGCAGGTTGTCCACGCAGTAGTAGCCGAGATCCTCGAGCGCGCGGATGGCATGCGACTTCCCCGCTCCCGACAGGCCGGTGAGCACGATGAAGCCGGTGCTCGCCGGGTTGACGCCGGCGCCCCGCCCCCGCGGGCTCACGATGCGCCTCCGGCCTCGAGCTCGTCATCCGGGTCGTCGCCGAGGAGCGACTCGGGATCCCCGGCCAGCCGGGCGTCGAGCTTCGCGACGAGCGCCCGCGCGGCGTGGATCCCGCGCGCCCGCAGCAGCTGGTTGCGCGCGGCGACCTCGATCAGGATGGCCAGGTTGCGGCCCGGGGCCACCGGCATGCGGACCAGCGGGATGCGCAGCCCGAGCAGCTGGTGGAACTCGTCGTCGATGCCGAGGCGGTCGTAGTCGCGTGTCTCGTCCCACCGCTCGAGCTGCACGACGAGCTCGATGCGCTTGGACGACCGCGTCGAGGCGATGCCGAAGAGGTCACGCACGTTGAGCAGGCCGATCCCACGCACCTCCATGTGGTGGCGCGTCAGCTCGGGGGAGGTGCCGATGATGATCGACTCGGCGCGCCGCCGGATTTCCACCGCGTCGTCGGCCACGAGGCGGTGTCCCCGCACGACGAGGTCGAGCGCGCACTCGCTCTTGCCGATCCCGCTGTCGCCGAGCAGCAGCACGCCGAGGCCCAGCACGTCGAGCAGCACGCCGTGGATGGTCTCGCGCACCGCGAGGCGGTCTTCGAGCAGGGCCGTGAGCTTGCCGATGGCCGTCGCGGTCGGCACCGGGGTGACCAGCAGCGGCACGCCGGCGGCCTCGGCCGCCACCGCCACCTCGGCGGGCACGGCGGCGCCGTGCGTCACCAGCAGGCACGGGATGTCGGACGCGAAGGTGTTGGTCAGGGCGAGCCTGCGGGCGGCCGGTCCGAGGCTCTCGATGAAGCGGAGCTCGCTTTCGCCGTAGATCAGGACCCGGCCCGCCTGGAGGTACTCGTGGTACCCGGCCAGCGCCAGGCCGGTCTTCTGGATGTACGGACTGGTGATGCGGCGGCCGAGGCCGGCGCCACCTGCGAGCAGGTCGAGGGCCAGGCCGAGCGCCTCGGGCCGCGCGTCGAGCAGGCCGCCGACGGTCACCGTCGGGACTGTGGACATGGGCTCGGGGACGGGGCCCGCGGCGGCGGGCCCTCAGGTCCTGTGCCGGCGGCCTAGGCGTCGGGCTCGATGAGCCCGAACTGGCCGCTCTTCCGGCGATACAGCACGTTGACGGCGTCGGTGACCGCGTCGCGGAACACCAGGAACTCGTCGTCGCGGCCTTCGAGCTCGAGCGCGGCCTCGTCGACGGTCATCGGCTTCACCGAGTAGCGCGACGCGCGAATGACCCGCCGCTTCGGCGGCGCCGGCACGGCGGCCTCGGGCTCGACGAGCTGCGCGGCGGCGCGCGCCTTGGCGCTCGTGCCGCGGCGCTGGCGCTCCTTCAGCTTGCCCTTCATCTTGCGGGCCTGCTGCTCGAGCTTCTCCGCGGCGGCGTTGACCGCGAGCTCCCAGGTCTCCGCGCGCGCCACGGCGTGCAGGAAACGCTCGCCGCGCGCGTGCAGCGAGACGTCGACGATCTTCTGGAACTTCTCCTTGCTCACGGTGACGGTCGCGGAGATGCCACGGTCGTTCACCTGGCGCAGCACGCGCTGCAGCTTGTCGTCCACCAGGGCGCGCAGCCCGGGCGAGATGCTCACTTGCCGGCCGGTCAGTTCGAGGCGCATGGGATCAGAACAGCACTTTCCGCTGGTTGGAGGTCGGGATCTTGAGCTCCTCGCGGTACTTCGCGATGGTGCGGCGCGCCAGCATCAACCCCTCGCGCTGCAGGATGCTCACGATCTTGGAGTCGGAGAGCGGCTTCTT
>JBFWVR010000014.1:0-143302 GCA_050246635.1 Vicinamibacterales bacterium | reverse complement strand
CGGCGTGAGCTATGGTGAATGGCCGCGGGTAGCGCGCCGAAGCGGTTCCGCGACGCTGGTCCGATACGGGAGCGAGCTTCGTCTCGCAAGCCGATCCCACAACACTCACCCTCGCTGTCTCCGTTCCATCATGGGTGGGTGGATCGGTCCCGGTTCCGTTGACGTAGTGTAGCCGGTGGGCTACATTTGAAGGGATGGTCGAGCTGCGCAAGACGGCGCGCTTCGCGCGATGGCTCGATGCGCTGCGTGACCTGCGCGGCCGTGCCCGGATCCAGGCTCGTATCGAACGACTCGCGGCGGGCAACCCCGCGACGTCGCACCGGTGGGAGAGGGTGTTTCCGAACTGCGAATCGACGTCGGCCCTGGCTATCGCGTCTACTTCACGCAGCGGGGGCGCACCGTCATCGTGCTCCTGGCGGGCGGTAGCAAGCGCACCCAGGCAGCCGACATCAAGGCGGCGCTGCAACTGGCGCGCGCCCTCCCGGAGTAGGACATGAAGCGGAAGACGACGACCACGCGGTACGATGTGGCGGAACATCTACGGACGCCGGAGGAGATGGCGGCCTACCTCGAGGCGTGTTTCGAGGAAGCGGACGGCGACGCAGCGTTCGTGGCCAAGGCGCTCGGTGACGTGGCCCGGGCGAAGGGCATGAGCCAGGTCGCGCGCGACGCCGGTCTCTCCCGCGAGAGTCTGTACAAGGCGCTCTCCGGCGATCGCAGCCCTGACTTCGACACCATCCTGAAGGTGATGGCCGCGCTCGGCCTGAAGCTGCGCGCAGAGCCTGTTCACGGCTGAGGACAGGCTGTGGACTCGACAACCCACGAGCGATGACGCCTACTTCGGCGTCGACCGGTCGCTCGTGTGGCGTGTCGCGGCGCGAGACCCTCATCTGCCCCAAAGGGGTACTCACGCTCCTCGGGGCGTGAGCGCCCGGCGTCGTGATTCGGGGCCCCCTATGCGGTCGCAATCCGTTCGAGAACGTCGATGAAGCCCTGCCAGCCGGCAAGCACCCCGGCCTGCTGCTCCGGCGAGAAGCCCGGGGTCTCCTGGGTGAAGTGCATGCGCGTGCCCCCCGGGATCGCGACCAGCTGGACGACGATCCTGGCCCGGCCCGGTTCGGCCGGACGATCCGTGATCGTGAACACCAGCCGCTCGTCGGGAACGACCTCGATGAAGTCCCCGGCCCAGTCGATCGTGTGGCCATCGGGCAGCACCATGCGCGCTCTCCACGGCCGGCCCGGTTCGGCGACGAAGTCGAGGCTGTCCAGGGGGACCTGGACGGCGTCACCCCCGAACCAGCGCGCAAAGGACTCCGGCGTGGTCCAGGCCGCGAACACGGCGGCAGGTGTAGCGGCGAAGTCGCGGTCGATCCTGATGCCGCCTTCGGTCGTTCCCGTCATTTCTTCTCCTTCGCACGGCGAGTGGCCAGATGATGGTCGAGGGCGTCGAAGCTGTCGTGCCAGAACCGCTGGTATCCGTCGAGCCATGCCGCGGCCGCGCGCAGCGGGCGCGCGTCAAGGGACGCCGGACGGTACTGCGCATCCCGCCCGCGCCTGACGAGCCCGGCGTTCTCCAGCACCCGCAAGTGCTTCGAGACCGCCGCAAAGGTCATGTCGAAGGGCTCGGCAAGCTCGCCCACCGCCGCGGAGCCCTGCGCCAGTCGGGCGAGCAGCGCTCGACGAGTCGGATCGGCAAGCGCGGCAAAGGTGCGGCTCAGGTCGTCAACCTGCATTCCACGATCCTCTCTGGCGAGTTTATTGAACCAAATGGTTGTATAGCACTTGGTTGAATATTGATCCGCCACCGGCTGGTGTCAAGGCCTGCGTCCCCGGCGAGCTTGCCCATTGCGAGCGGGGCCACTCCGCCTGTCCGCGGCGCTACAATTCACAAGGGTACGGGCCATGAGCATTGACGGACACCGCGAGCAGATCCTGCGCATCGCCGCGCGCCACGGCGCCCGGAACGTGCGCGTGTTTGGCTCCGTCGCCCGTGGCGATGACCACGCGGACAGCGACATCGACCTGCTGGTCGAGATGGCGGACGATCGGTCGCTGCTCGATCTCGTGAGCCTGGAGCAGGATCTGGCCGAACTGCTGGGACGAACCGTCGACGTCCTCACCGACGCCGCTATCGAGCCTGCCCTCCGCGACCGGATTGCGGCCGAAGCCCGCGCCCTGTGAAAGACGAACGCATTTATCTCGCGCACATCCGGGACGCGATCAGCGACATCAAGACCTACGCCTCGGCCGGCGAAGAGACGTTTCGCTCCGAACGGATGCGGCAGGACGCCATTATCCGCAAGCTCGAGATCATCGGCGAGGCCGTCAAACGCCTGTCCGAGCCGACCAAGGCGCAGCGGCCGGAGATTCCCTGGAAGCAGATCGTCGGGATGCGCGATCGGCTGACGCATGCCTATTTCGGCGTCGACCTGGCGCTCGTGTGGCGCGTCGTTGATCGAGATCTTCAGCCGCTCGAGACGGCCATCCGCGCGCTTATCGGGCAGCAATAGCCCGGCGAGCGGCCCTGCAGCTTCTCGCAGAACCGGACGAGTCGCGCGCTCGTTCACGGCGTGCGCAGGATCTTCTCCATCGCCTTGCCCTTCGCCAGCTCGTCGACCGCTTCTCGATCGCAAAAAGTTCCTCCCGTCGCGACCCGTTCTGCCGGATTGGCCTCTCCTATAGGCTAGGCGGTCGATGTTGCGTGTCGACAAGGACCTCTTCGTGGCAGCGCAGGCGGGCGACCGGGCCGCGCTCGAGCGGCTGCTCGTGCAACTGCGACCGGACATCCAGCGCTACGCACGATTTCAGTGCTATGCGTCGTCCTCCATCGAAGACGTCGTGCAGGAGGCGCTCGTCGTGGTGTACCGACGCGTTGGTGACGTGCGCAGCCCGGCCGCCCTGGGAGCCTGGCTCGTCCGAGTGGTCGCACGGCTCTGTGCCCTGCCGGTGTTGATGTGCATGCGCAGCGTCGAGGAACTGAAGACCATCGAGGATTCGGTGCGCTTCAGCCACATGCCCGTCGATCAGCTGCGGCTCGACGTGACACGCGCGCTGGCGGCGCTCCCCGAGAGATACCGGCAGATCATCCTGCTGCGCGATCTCGAGGAGCTGACGATGGCGGAGATCAGCCGCCACCTGGGCATCTCCGTCGAGGCCTCGAAGAGCCTGCTGCGCCGCGCCCGTGCCGCTGCGCGCACGCAACTGACGCGGGGGGCATCGTGAGCGCGTCCAGGTGCGGGACCAGAGGCCGGGCGCTTCGCGCGTGGCTGGTGCGAGGCGGCATCGGCCTCGTGCTCCTGGCGATGGCCGCCTCGACGCGGCACCTCGTCGTCGCGGTCCCGGCGCTGCTGGCCGCGCTCACCGCATTCGGCGGATGTCCGATGTGCTGGGTCTTCGGCCTCATCGAACGTGGGGCTCAGGAACTCACACCCCGTTCTCCGAAGGACACGCCGTGATGGATGCCGTTGCCGCGCCCGGCCTCGCGATTCCCAGGGTGGGCAAGACCGTCGTCGTCGCAGTCCTGATGGGAGTGGCAATCGCATTCATCGGCACGGTGCCGTGGATCGCGGTGATCGAGCTCAACATACGTGAGCGCCCCGAGTGGCCGTGGGCCGCGATGACGATGGGCTGTTGGCTCGGCGTCCTGCTGGTGTGGCTCAGCGGCCGTGGCTGGCCACGCCGCACATCGGCGTTTCGCCAGTGGCACCTGCGGCTGTGGCGGCCGGAACCCCGGGCATGGTCCGGTGACGGGCTGTCTGCCATCCTGGGATTCGTGGGCGCGATCGCCGGGCTGTCCGTGATGTATGTGCTCATCGGCGCCAGTCGTCCGCCCGTCGACGTGAGCGCCTATTCGATCGCGCTTCGCTGGTCGTCCCTGCTGATGAGTCCGACGGTCGCCGGCGTGGTGGAGGAGATGGCCTATCGGGGCTACATGCAGAGCCATCTGGAACGCGTCGGTCCCACGTTCGCCATCCTCGCGACGAGTGTGGTCTTCACCCTCGCACATGCGACGCAGGGCCTCACCTACATGCTGACACTCGGGCCAGGCATCTTCCTCGTGTCAATCTTGTACGGGTACCTTGCGCAGAAAGCGGGCTCGATCGTCCCCGGCATGGTGCTGCACGTCGCCGGCGACCTCGCGTTCATGTACTTCGTCCTGACCGGCGGCAACGCGGCATTGCTGTTCACGAAGTGAGGGCTGCGTGCGCCGAGGAGCGCCGACGGGGCCGCTCACGGCGTACGCAAGATCTTCGCCATCGCCTTCCCCTTCGCCAGCTCGTCGACCAGCTTGTCGAGATACCGGATCTCCCGCATCGTCGGGTCCTCGATCTCCTCGACACGCACGCCGCAGACGACGCCGGTGATGAGCTTCCGATCTGGGTTCATGCGGGGCGCCTCGGCGAACATCGTCTCGATGTCGGTGTTGTTCGCGAGCAGGGCCTCGAGGCCGGCCTTGTCGTACCCCGTAAGCCAGGTGAAGACCTGGTCGACCTCGGCTTTGGTGCGGCCCTTTTTCTCTGCCTTGGCGACGAGCGCCGGGTAGACCCGGGAGAAGGCCATGGTGAAGATGCGGTGTTTCGCCATGATGGGGACACGAACCTCCGAACGCACGCGTTTGGCGGCGCGGTGTGATGCCCGCCCGCAGGGCGCGCGGGCGGGCGAGCACGAACAGTGCGACGGCGTGCCTAACGCCGCGCGAGGGAACTGCGTGCGGCCGGCACCACGCTGATGGTGATGCTGGACGGGTACTCCGTCGAGTGGTGCACGCTGTTGGTGGCCACGACGCCCTTCGACTCGTCGAAGTTGTGGCCGCCGGTGTTGAGGTTCCTGTCGAACCGGGGGAAGTTGCTGCTCGACACCTCGATGCGGAGCCGGTGGCCGGGCAGGAAGTAGTTGCTCGTGTTGAGGGGCTGGAGCGTGACCTTGTAGACCTGGCCCTTCTCCATCCAGACCCGCTTGTCGTAGCCCTCGCGATACCGCATGCGCTGGATCGACTCGTCCAGGTTGTAGGCGCGGCCGTCGGGATAGACGTCGAGGACCTTCACCGTGAAGTCGGTGTCCTTCGCGTCCGACGAGACGTAGAGCGTCGGCACGATCGGGCCGCTCAGCTCGAGGCCGTCCTCGAACGGGTCCGAGGTGTAGACGAGGATGTCGTTGCGCGCTTCCATGCGCCGCTGGTCGAACGAGCCGGCCTGGACGGCATTGCCCGTGCAGCAGACGTTGCCGCCGTACGAGAGCACGGGGTTCATCGGGTCGTAGGTGAACGTGTCCGGCGCGTCCACCTCGGGTGGCGCCATCACCAGGCGGCCGTCACCGGTCAGCGAGTTCGCCTTGCCGCCACTCGACAGGTGGAACGTCATCGGCTCGGCGGCCGCCGGCGGCCAGACGTCCGACGTCTGCCACTTGTTGGCGCCCATCGTGTAGTAGGTCACGCGCGCCTGCTGCTCGATGCGCCCGTTGGCCTCGCCCTTCAGGAACTTGTCGAAGAAGCTGTAGACGATCTCGTTGTAGTCGAGCCGCGCGTCGCCCATGCTGCGCTCGCCGACGATGGTGTCCTCGGTGGCGCGGGTGTAGGCGCAGTGCGCCACGGGGGCGATGATGGCCCACTGCTGGTCCCTGAACGGCTCGCGCGCGGTGCGGCGGACGTAGTTGTAGCCCTCGAGGTTCGGGCCGACCGACACGTCGTACCACGACATGAACCACAGCCCCGGCAGGTTCAGCGGCATGTCGTCGTGCCACAACCCGCCCTTGCGCCACGCGGCAGACGAGGGCTCACGCTGCTGCATCATGCCGCCGGTCTCGACCGGCATCCGGTCGGCGAAGATGCCCTTCGGGCCGTCCACGGACTTGATGATGTCCTGTGTCGGCAGGTGCCACAGCGCCTTGTCCCAATCCACCGGGGGCATACGCGGCGCCAGGTCGAACAGCCGGCCGGCCGCCACCAGGTCCTCCTGCGGCGTGTCGCGCGGGAACATCGGGCGCACCTGGTTCTGCTCGCCGTAGATCCAGGTGATGAACAGCATCTGCATCGCGCCGCCGCGATACCAGTTGCCCTGCTCCCAGTACGGGCCCATCCTGCCGACACCGGCACCAAAGCCCTGGACGTTCATTGCCGCGAAGCCGGGGTGGTTGAGCGACGCCACCGCGGGTTGCCACTCGGCGGTCGAGGAACAGCCGGTCGTGCCGACCTTGCCGTTCGACCACGGCTGCTTCGTCAGGTAGTCGATGGTCTGGTAGCCGTCCGTGATCGGCGCGCCGAGGATGTCGTAGTTGCCCTCGGAGTAGAAGTGCCCACGCTCGTTCTGGCCGACGTAGGCGTACCCCCGCTCGATGGCCTCGACGATGCGCGACATGTCGGCCGGGACGCCGTTACGCACGTCCCAGAAGTTCATGTTGTAGGGCGTCTTGACGAAGATGGCGGGCACCGGGCCCGTGCGCTCCTTCGGGTAATAGATGTCGGTCGCGAGCCGCACGCCGTCCTTCATCGGGATCATGACGCGTCGCTGCACGACGGCAATCTCCTGGAGCCGGGCTTCCAGATCGCGGCGCCGCTGCATCTCGGCCGGCGTGAGCGTGCCCTGCTGGGCTGGCAGCGCGGTGCTGAAGGCGGCAATGAACGCGAAGGGAACCAGATGACGGCGGGTCAGTGAAAGCATGGCGACACTCCCCGCGCATCTTACGCCCATTCCCGGGACACGGAGAACACGGAGCACACGGAGGACACGGAGCACACGGAGGACACGGAGAACAGGGGAACACGGATATCTGGCGGATCTCCTCTCGTCGACGTCTGGGGGGCGGCCCGCGTGACGTGACCGGGCTCCCGGCCCGAAGCGTGCACCAGCTCGAGCAGCTCACGGCAACACGATCGGGATCCGGGCGGCTGGCTTCCCGGATCATCGACCTGAGGAGAGGGCCAGGCCCGGATACGCCCGCGCATCGTGACGCGACTCGGGCGGGTGCGACCACAGTCGCGTGAGCCGGGTCCGAGGCGAACGCCGCGTCCGGATCCCCGGCTACTCGGCCTTGAGGATCTCGTTCGGGTCGACGCCGGCGGCCCGTCGCGCCGGCAGGTAGGTCGCGCACGCGGCGGCTCCGGCCAGGAGGCCGACCACAGCCGCGAGCGTCGCCGGGTCGGCCGGTGTGACGCCGAACAGCAGCGTCGCCACCATGCGGCCGGCCGCAAGGGCACCCACGAGTCCGGCCGTCAGGCCGACGACCGTCAGCGCTGCGCCCTCGCGGACGAACAGCCAGACGATGTCGGAGGGGGCGGCCCCGACGGCCAGGCGCAGACCGACTTCGCCTCGTCGCTGGGAGACGAGGTACGCGAGGAGCCCGTACACGCCGATGACGGCAAGCGCCGCAGCCATGGCCGCGAAGGTCAGGATCACGAGCGTCGTGAAGCGGCGTTCCGCGAGCGATCTGTCGACCAGCGCCGGGACATCCGCGACGTTGGCGAGCGGGAGCAGCGGATCGAGGCCGGCCACGCCCTGTCGCACCGAAGCGAGCGACACGGCGTGTCCCGCCGCGGCGCGCACCACGACGGAGAAGGTGTCGACCGGGTGCTGCTCGTACGCCAGGTAGAGCTCGGCCGGCGTCTGTTCGTCGAGCCCTCCGTACTTGATGTCACCGACGACGCCGATGATCGTCTTGGGGCCCTTGGCATCGCCCGCCGCCTTCGCGCTGATCCGGATCTGCTGCCCGATGGGGTCCTGATCCGGAAAGTACCGCCGTGCCGTCTGCTCGTTGATCAGCACCACATCCGGACCGGCCGGCGTGTCGCGCGCGTCGAAGGACCGGCCCCTCCGGACCGGTATCCTCATCAACCGGAAGTAGTCGGAGCTGACGACCCGCAGGGATGCGGTGGGCTTCGATGCGGAGTCCGGCTCCGGCTGGCCTTCGTGGCGAAAGCCCGTGATGGTGTTGAGATCGCTGGTGAAGGGCAGGCCCATGGCCACCGCGGCTCCCTCGACACCCGGCTCCCCGCCCAGCCGTGAGAGCAGCGACGAGACGAACGTGCGCGGCCGCGTGGGATCCGCATACCGGGCCGCTGGCAGCGCGAGCGTGAACGTCGTCACGTTGGCGGGGTCGAATCCCGGGTCGACGTGCTGGAGTTGCACGTAGCTCCGCATCAGCAGGCCGGCGACCACCAGCAGCATCGCGGCGCCTGCCAGTTCCGACACGACGAAGATCCGGCGGGCCCGTGTGCCGATCGCGCCCACCGTGCGGCGGCTGCTCAAGGGGAACCCACCCTCCATCGACCGGCGCGACACCGCCAGCGCAGGCGCGAGCCCACACGCGATGGTCGTCACGAACGCCATTGCCAGGCACAGCGCCAGGGCCCGCAGGTCGACGGATAACGCCGGCAGGCGCGACAGAGAAGCTGGTCCGAGGGCCACCACCGCACGGACGGTCGCGGCGGCCACGCCGGCGCCGGTCACGCCACCGACGGTGCCGAGCACGAGGCTCTCCGTCAGGAACTGGGCCACCAGCCGGCGCCGGCTGGCGCCGAGCGCCGCCCGGACCGCCACTTCGCGAGCGCGAGCCTGCCCACGCACCAGGAGGAGACTGGCGACGTTCGCGCAGGCGACGAGCAGCACCAGCACGACCGAACCGAAGAGCGTCAGGACGGTCGGGCGCAGGTCGCCCACGATCCGCTCGTGCATCGGCGTGGCCAGGACCGTGGCGTTCTTCTCGCTCTCGGGGAAGGCCACGGCGAGGCGGTCGGCCATCGTCTGCAGCGCCGTCGTCGCCTCCGCGGGCGAGACGGTGTCCTTCAGGCGGGCCAGCACCTGCACCGATTGCGCACCCCGCGCGGTCGACGCCAGGTCGGCGGGCGTGAAGATGAGGGGCTGCCAGAACTCGGCCGCGGGGGGGAACCGCACGGTCGCAGGCGCAACGCCGATGATGGTGACATCGTGGCCGTCGAGTGTCGCGGTCGAGTTCACCACGTCCGGGCGACCGCCGAACCGGCGCCGCCAGAGTCCGTCGGACAGCACGACCTGGCGGCCGTCACCCCGCCCATCGTCTTCGGCAAACGCACGACCAAGCGCCATCGGCGCGCCGAGCAGCCTGAAGTAGTTCCAGGAGACCCTCGCGCCCGCGAGTCGCTCCGGCTCGCCGGCACCCGTCAGGCTGGCGGTCGTGGGTCTCACGGCCGCGGCCTCGGTGAACGCGCCGCTCGGGCCCACGTAGTCGCGCACGTTCGGAGGCGAGAGCCAGGGCGAGACGCGGCCCTCGTGCCCGTAGGAGATCGTCACCAGCCGGTCAGGATCACGATACGGCAGCGGGCGGAGCAACACGCCATCGACAATCGTGAACACGGCGGTCGTCGCGCCAACGGCCAGCGCCAGCGTCACCACGACCACGGCGCTGAACCCGGGATTCGCAAGACAGGTGCGCACGCCGTGGCGCACGTCGCGGCCGAAGTCGTCGAGCCAGGAGCCGTGGCGCCCGGCCCGCACGCGCTCCTTGGCCTGTTCGACACCGCCGAGGTGCAGCACCGCGAGTCGCCGGGCTTCGTCGGCCGGCACCCCGTCGCGCATCCTGTCGGCGGCGGCCATCTCGACGAACGCACGCAGCTCGGCGTCGAGATCGTCCTCGGCCTCGTCGCGACGGAACATCCAGCGGAGGATCGACGCGAGACGGTGGAGCAGCGTCATGCGCCCTCCAGCACGCTGGTCACGGCAAACGAGGCGCGCTCCCACCGTTCGCGGTGCCGCTCGAGCTGCCGTCGCCCGGCGGCGGTGAGCCCGTAGTACTTGGCGCGGCGGTTGTTCTCCGTCGGCCGCCACTCCGCCTTCAGCTTGCCGTCCTGCTCGAGGCGGTAGAGCGACGGAAACAGCGAACCGGGATTGACCTGGAAGTGGTTGTGGCTGAGCGTGGCCAGCCGCAGCGAGATGCCGTACCCGTGCAGGGGCTCGCGGGAGAGGATCGTCAGGATCATCAGGTCGAGCGTGCCCTGCGGGATGTCCAGCTTGTCCATGGCGCTCCTTTAGGAAGCCAAGAGGGAGCCATGATGTCCGGACACCTTTAGGTTGTCAAGAGGAGTGTGGCCACGTGACTCGCCGGCCGCCGGAACGCCTACCGGTCGAACAGCCGCAGTTGGCCCGCTGTGCGGGACTGGGGCGCGTTGCGGCGTGTCCCCCGCGCCTCGCGGCCGTCGAAGACCGTGCGTCCGCCGTACGCCGGCGCCATCCGGCGCTCGTGCGCGACGACGGCGTCCACGTCGGCCTCCGGCGTGCGCTGCCGTTCGATGGCGCGGGTGAACGCGTCGAGGCGCTTGAACCCGTCCACCTTCTCGGTGTGCCCCAGCCGCGCGGCGTCCAGGGCGCGGCGCAGCACCGCAATCGACTCGTCGTAGACCACCAGCGGCACCGGGAACGGGTGGCCGTCCTTGCCGCCGTGCGCGAACGAGAACCGCGCCGGGTCGTCGAAGCGCGTCGGCGTGCCGTGCACCACCTCCGCGATCAGCGCCAGCGACTGCAGCGTGCGGGGGCCGAGCTGCTCGAGCAGCAGCAGCTCGGCGAAGTCGTGGAGGTCGCGTTCGTGCGCCAGCGCGAGCACGGCGCCGAGGCGGCGGGCGTGCACGTCGGCCGGCCGCACGTCGTGATGGCCGGGCATCTCCAGCCGCCGAGCCGTCGCGACGACGTGATCGGGATCGTCCTGGACGATGGTGAGCAGGGCGTCCTGGGCGGGGCCGGCGCGGCCGTCCACGAGGTTCCGGATGACGCCTGCGTTCGCGCCGACAATCGCGGTATGCGGGTCGGCGGTGAAGCTGCGGACCGCGGCGGAGTGCCAGTGATACCGTCTCGCCAGCCTGGCCGACGCGTTCATGCCCTGCTGGACGACGGCCCAGTCGCCGTCGGCCGACAGGATGAAGGCGTGGAGGTAGATCTGGAAGCCGTCCGCCACCGCGTTGTTGTCGACCCGCGCCGTGAGGCGGCTCGTGCGCACCAGGGCGTCGCCGTCCATCCCCAGCGTGCCGGCCAGCGCCCGCAGCTCGTCAGGTGTGCGCCGCGACTGTTTGCCGCGTCCGCCGCAGATGTGGATGCCCAGCTCGTGCGCCTTCGGCGCGAGGCCCCGCTTCAGCGCGCCCATCACCGACGTCGTGATGCCGGAGGAGTGCCAGTCCATGCCCATCACCGAGCCGAGCGCCTGGAACCAGAAGGGATCGCTCAACCGGGCCAGCAGCGCCGGGCGGCCGTAGTGGTGGACCACCGTCTCGACGATGGCCGTGCCGAGCGACGCCATGCGCGTGGCGAGCCAGGCGGGCACACGTCCGCCGTGCAGCGGCAGATCCGCGGTGCCGGAACGTCTCACGGATCGATTGTGTCATGAGGAGGCCCCGTGGGTGGGAGGCCCATAACCCCTTGAAGCGACTGAGCTTCGGCCCGTCGTGGCTCCCGGATTCCCGCGTCGTCAACAGCCTACTATCCGGAGTCGTAGGTACCTCATCGACGAATGCCCTGTCTGGAGGTGTCAGCGTGAAGACGATCGTCCTTCTGGCCATCGCTGTTCTGCTCACCTGGTCCCCGCCCGCGGCCGCGCAGGGGGACACGTTCGATCTCAAGGAGTGGAGCGTCGAGTGGGGCGGGCGCACCCGCGACCCCGCCGTCGCGCCCGACGGCAAGATCTGGTTCGTCGGACAGGCGGGCAACTACCTCGCCCACCTGGATCCCGCGACGGGCCAGCAGAAGCGCTACGAGATCGAGGACGGCACCAACCCCCACACGCTCATCGTCGGGCAGGACGGCATCGTGTGGTACGCCGGCAACCGCAACGGCCGCATCGGACGGCTCGACCCGGCCACCGGTGCCATCACGACGATCATGACGGGCGAGGCTCGTGACCCGCACACGATGGTGTTCGACGGGAAGGGCCACATCTGGTTCACCTCGCAGGGCTCGAACCGCGTCGGGCGCCTGCACATCGCGACCGGGAAAGTCGATCTCGTGACGCCCTACGAGCAGCCATCGAACCCGTACGGCATCGTGCTGGATCCGCAGGGGGTGCCAACGGTGGCGCTGCTGCGTGTCGGCGTCATCGCGAAGATCGATCCGGAGACGCTGGCCGTGACGCACTTCAAGGAAGGGGACGAGTCGTCCCGATCGAGGCGTCTCGACATCCTGAGCGACGGCAGCATCTGGTACGGCGACGAGGCCCGCGGCATGCTCGGCCGCATCGATCCGAAGACCGGTGCGGTGAAGGAGTGGCAGGTGCCCGGCGGCGCGGACGCGCGGCCCTACGCGCTCACCAAGGACGACCGGGGCCGCATCTGGTTCTCGGAAACCGGCACACGCAAGCGCCTCGTCGGGTTCGATCCCGCGAGCGAGAAGTTCTTCGCGAACATCGAGGTCAGCGGGACGATCCGCAACATGGTCTTCGACCAGAAGACCCGGGCGATGTGGTTCGGCACCGACGCCAACAAGGTCGGCCGCATCGCGCTGCAAGGCCCGAAGTGAGCCCCACGCTGATCGCGGCTGCCCTCGCGATACGGCTCGTCGCCTCGCACGGCTACCCGGAGGGGGCGCCCCCCGGGTTCTCCGGCGGCTTCGGTGAGCAGGCGTGCGATGCCTGCCACTTCGAGGCCACGATCAACACCGGCCCCGGCAAGGTGCTCCTTGCCGGGGTGCCGGATCGCTTCACGCCTGGTGAGCGTTACACGCTGACCCTCACGCTCACGCGGCCGGGCATGAGACTGGGCGGCTTCCAGTTGACCGCGCGGTTCGAGGACGGCGGCGCGCAGGCGGGTGGGCTCGCGCCCGGCCCGGCACACGCGGAACACCTGACCGTGGAGTCGCAGAACGGCATCCAGTACGTGGGGCAGCACGCGTCGGGCACGGGGCTCGCGGCTCCGGACACGGCGTCGTGGACCCTCATCTGGACCGCGCCTCCGTCCGGCGGTCCGGTCGTCTTCCACGTGGCCGCCAACGCGGCAGACGGTGACGGCACGGCGGAAGGCGACTACGTGCACACGACAACGGCCGTTTCGTCGCCCGACGGGGCGGCATCCGGCAGGACGGGGCCGTACCGACCCGCGCGCCTGGGAGCCATCTACGCGCCGGCGCCGGCCAACCGTCCGTGTTCGAGCCGGACCGCCGCGCCGTCTTCGAGCCGTGGCCAGTCCTCGGGATCGACCAGCGCGATCGGGATCGTCACGCCGTAGAGCTCGCGCGCGACCAGGCTGCCGATCACCAGGATCGGATCCACGTGACCGAGCAGGATCGCGGCCGGCGCGGTGCCGCAGCGCGCCGCCTCGACCAGCGCACTCGAGGACGATGAGGATCCGCGGGCCTCGCGCATCGCGAGGATCCGCCCGCCGAGCGAGCGGCCGGCGTCGGGGTGGGTCGCATCCATTACGACCCCACCGTGCACGTCGTAGCCGCCCCACAGGCTCAAGGGCCGCCGCAACACGGCCAGCGGGCCCCCGGCCTCCCCGTCGACCAGCATGCGCACGCTGATCATGCGACCACGACTCCCGCCTCCGCGCAGCGCACGCACCGTTCCATCGACATCAGCCCCACCCGCTTCTGCAGCGTGCCCGGCCCGTAGTGGGCGTACTTGCCGGAGTTGGTGACGATGGCGCCGGGGCGCCTCACGACGGGCCCGACGTAGGTGCAGGTGTCGACGACGAGCGTGACACCGAAGGACGCAAGGGCGTCCCAGTCGGGACTGACCTGCACCTGGCTGGCGATCTCGCGGGAGGCGGAGACGAACACGTCCACGCCGGCCGCCGCGCGCCGCCCCGCGACGCACGCCGCGAGGCTGGCGAACTCCGCGAGCGAGAAGTGCGGCGTGCCAAGGCACATGGCCGCGATCGTCTCGCCCGGTGTCAGGGGGCAGAGCAAGGCCACGGCTGACGTGAGCGCGTGCGCGTCGATGTCCACGGTGGGCACCCCCGCCCCGGCCAGCCCCTCTCCCGTCCACTGCGGCGCCTCGGGTGTCAGGCCGTCCGCGTGGAAGAGCGCGATCGCACCCGAGGAGGCGGCGGTGGCGCCGAGCGCCTTGAAGTCGTCCTCGGTGGTGCCGCGCGGCAGCCCCCTGATCCACGGCACGCGGCCATCGGCGAGCTCGCCGATCCGGTAGCCGACCGCGGCGAAGTACATGTCGCGTGGCAGGCCCGAGGCGTCGAGCGGCACGACATCCACCAGCACACGCGGCTCACGCTCATCGTCGCGGTGGAACCCCGCGTACGGCACGCGACCGGTGAGCGCGGCGCACAAGTCGGTGAAGTCGCCGTAGCGATCGGTGCGTGCGCCGAGCACGGAGTTGGCGAAGACGATGGCGTTCGACTCGGCCCAGGCGATGTGGTCACCGGGAGCCGGCCGGGTGGCGCGCTGGTAGGGCGCGCACGTGAGCGTGGCCTCGCAGCCGAGGACGCCGTACAGCGCATTCGTGGCGGCCTGCGCGTCCAGGTACTCGGGCGGCCCGCAGTGCAGCCACGGGTGCAGCGTGTCCACCGCCGCCACGTTCAGCGTGGTCGGCACACGCACGGTGCCGCCGAGATCGGCGAAGCGGCGCACGAAGTCGAGGGTGGAGGGCCCGTGGTACAGGCACGCGTCGATGTGCGCCGACCGGATGTCGATGAAGCGGGGCGCGCCCACGGCCTCGCCGTAGGTGATCAGCATACGCATCGCGCGCTGGGCGGCGGCGCCGAGCTCGCCGCCGAGGAGGGCCGAATCGAGTGGGGCAAGTTGCATGCTGGGCAGACCCGGACGCGTCGCGGGGTGCCCTATTGTGCTGGGTGCGCCGGCGGCGCGCAACGGCACCGGCACGGGCGGAGGCCGCCGGGTGCCCCGCGTGTTCTGGTGGGTGGGCGGTGGGTCGAACGAAGGCGGGCCGGAGCGCCCGCCAGCCGCGAATGCGGACGGGGCGTCCACCGTAAGAGGGGCATGACATCGGCGTCGCCGTGACGCGCGCCCGGCCGCGCACATTCTCGTCGGGCCCCCGCCGCCACACAATGCCCCGGCTGTCATACCTCATTCGGGTTAGGTCCCTGCGATTCGTTGACTTCGACCATGGGGCCATCTATCCTGCGCTCCAATTCCGTCGGTCCGTCCGCGCTCGAGGTACATTTCTGGCTGGTGTGCCCGCGCACCGCGCGGCAGGGGAGGTCCATGCGTCCGTCCCGGCGTCCGTACGGCCTTCGTCTTCACGTCGCGCGCGTGGTGCTCCTGGGGTTGTGCTGCGCCACGCCCGTCGCCGCCGAACCCGCCATCTTCGATGAATACACGCTGACGTCCTGGACCGACGAGGACGGCCTCTTCGACGGCTGGGTCGTCGGGATCGCCCAGGACGAACGCGGCTACATGTGGGTCGGCACCGTCAGCGGCCTCCTGCGTTTCGACGGCCTGCGCTTCGAGCGCTTCCATCCACGTGACGGCGACCAGCTGCCGCAGCGGTCGGTGACGACGGTGGTCACGTCGAGCGACGGCAGTGTCTGGGTGGGCTTCAGCGGGAGTGGCGGCGTCTGCCGCATCCGTGACGGTCGTGTCAGCGACTACGGTGTCGAGGACGGCCTCGGCGACGGGCGGGTCACGGCACTCGTCGAGGACGCGGACGGCGTCATGCTGGCCGCGACCACCGACGGCCTCTTCCGCTTCAGCGACGGGCGGTGGCAGCCGCTCGCCGAGACGAACGGCCTGCCGCCCGGAGCGGTCCACAGCCTCTTCCGGGATCGGGACGGCGCCGTCTGGGCCAGCGGCGAGGACACGATCTACCGCCGCGGCCGGCTCGAGAGCGGATTCCGCCCGGTGACGCACGTGACGTCGCGCGCGCTCAGCGTGACCGAGTCACCGGCGGGGGAGATCCTCGCAAACGATCTGACGGTCGGGGTCCGGCACCTCACCGGACCGGACGCGATGGTCGGCCCGTCGTGGCGTCACCGGGGCCGCGGCTATCGCCTGCTGCACGATCGCCGGGGCAACTTCTGGGTGGCCACGCTGGGCGCCGGCCTCTGGTACCGCGGGGCCGCAGACACGGGTTTCCAGGTGCTCGGCGTGCACAACGGGTTGTCGAACGACACGGTGCGTGCGTTGTTCGAGGACCGGAACGGCGACGTCTGGGTGGGCACCACCGTGGGCCTGCACCGGTTCGCGCGGCGGCGGGTGCGCCCCCTGACCGACCTCGGCGTGGTCCACGCCGTGCTGACGGATCCCGTGGAGGGCGTGTGGGTGGGCACCGCCGCCGGGCTGATCCGCGTCACGGACGACCGCCGGCAACACTACGGCGTCGAGGAGGGCCTGCCCCATCCCACCGTACGCGCGCTGCACTTCGACCGATCGGGCACGCTCTGGGTCGCCACCGACGGGGGACTCGCCACGCTGGTGGACGGACGCCTGGTCGGGCGTCCGCTCGAGAGCGGCACGTGGCCCACCGGCGTGATGGCCATCGCGGTGGCGCCGGGCGGCGACCTCTGGATCTGCGCGGTCGATCACGGCCTCTTCCGGTGGCGGGACGGGTCGCTCGAACCGGTCGAACTGCCCGGTGAGGCCCGCCCGACCGATTTGGTGTTCGCCGACAGCGCGGGCCGGCTGTGGCTCGTGCTGCAGGGAGGCGGCATCGGGCTGCTCGACCCGCGGGGCCGGTTCGACGTGGTCCGGCAGGGCGATCGTTTCCACCGCAGCGAGCTGGCCGTGTACGAGGACCGCGCCGGCGCGGTCTGGTTCGGCGCGAGCGGACGCCTCACGCGCATGAAGGACGGGGTGCTCGAGGCCATTACGTCGGACAATGGCCTGCCGGCCGGCACCATCCGCGCGATCGTCGGCGACGAGCAGGACCATCTCTGGATCGGCACGAGCGAGGGCATCCTGCGGCTGGCCGCGTCGGAGTTCGACCGTGTGCTGGCCGACCCCGGCCGCCGGCTCGACTTCCGCGCCTACAACTCCTCGGATGGCCTGGCCGGTGCGCCGGTGCGGCCCGGGTACCCGAATGCGGCGCGTACGGCCGACGGCCGTCTCTGGTTCGTCACGGGGAACGGGCTCACGATGCTCGATCCCGGCCGGCTCTCGGCGACCCGTCCCGCCCCGGCCGTGCGGATCGAGCGGGTGAGCGCGGGCGGCCGGGCATTCGAACCCGATGGCGCGTTCACGTTGCCGCCGGGCACGGGCGCCCTCCAGATCGAGTACACCGCACTCGAATTCTTCTCGCCCCGGCAGGTCCAGTTCCGCTACCGGCTCGAGGGCTTCGACGACGCCTGGACCGACGCGGGCCAGCGCCGTCAGGTGTCGTTCACCAATTTGCCGCCGCGCCGGTACCGCTTCCGCGTGATGGCGCGCAGCAGCGAGGGCGTGTGGAACGACCACGGCGCGCTCGTCGACTTCGTGATCGAACCGACCTTCTACCAGACGCGGGCCTTCGCCGGCCTGCTCGTCGCCGGCGTGCTGGGGCTCGTGGTGCTGGGCTGGCGGGTCCGGCTCGGGCAGATCCGGCGGCAGTTCCGCCTGGTGCTGACCGAACGGGCGCGCATGGCGCGTGAGCTGCACGACACCCTGCTCCAGAGCCTGGCGGGCCTCGAGCTGCAGGTCGACGCGATGGCAGGCCAGGTCACGACCGCGCCCGACAGCGTGCGGCAACAGCTCGAGCGCGTGCGCCGGCAGATCCAGTCCGACGTGACGGAGGCCAGGCAGTCGATCTGGGACCTGCGTTCGCCGGTCCTGGAGGCCCGGGACCTCGCGACGGCCCTCCAGCAGCTCGGCGAGCTCGTGCGTGCGGGAGGCGCCCGCTTCGAGTTCACCGTGACGGGCCGGCCGGTGCGCTGCGCGCCGGAGGTGGAGGAGAACCTGTTGCGTGTCGGCCGTGAGGCCATCTGCAACGCGGCCCGCCATGCCCACGCCAGCGTCGTGCGCCTGCAGCTCCGGTACGGGGATCGCACGGTGACGTTGTGCGTGTCGGACGACGGCCGGGGCTTCGATCCGCAGGAGGCCACCTACGCGACCGGCGGGCACTGGGGCGTGGCGACGATGCGCGAGCGGGCCGACGCGATCGGGGGCCGGCTCCGGCTGGTCAGCCGGCCCGGGGCCGGCACCGACCTCGAGATGGTCGCGCCGCTCCTGGCGCGCTGACACAGGGGGCAGGGGCGCGTGAGCGACACGATCCGGATCCTCTGCGTGGACGACCACGCCGTCGTGCGGGAAGGCGTGAGCCTGAAGGTCAACCTGGAGCCCGACATGACGGTGGTCGGGATGGCCGCCACCGGCGAGGAGGCGGTCGCGCTCTTCACCGAGCGGCGCCCCGACGTCACCCTGATGGACCTGCAACTGCCGGTCATGAGCGGTCTGGCCGCGATCCAGGCCATCCGGGCCATCGATCCGTCGGCGAAGATCGTCGTGCTGACGATGTACTCCGGCGAGGAGGACGTCTACCGCGCGCTCCAGGCCGGCGCGGCGACGTACCTGCTGAAGGGCACGCTGTCGGACGACCTGATTCGGATCGTGCGCGACGTGCACGCGGGCGGCCACCCGATCCCGCCGGACATCGCGGAGACCCTGGCGGCGCGCGTGCCGCGGTCGGCGTTGACACCACGGGAAGTGGAGGTCGTCGGGCTGATGGCGAAGGGGCTGCAGAACAAGGAGATTGCCGCCTCGCTGGGCATCAGCCACGAGACCGTGCGCATCCACGCGAAGAACATCTTCGCGAAGCTGCGGGTGCCCGACCGGACCGCGGCGGTCGTCGACGCCTTCCGGCGCGGCATCATCCACATGGCGTGATCACCACGCGTCCGGCCCGCGTCCCTTACCCATCCGGGTGATTGACGCTCCCACCAATGCGGGCCGACTATGGCCCACCCTCGATTTGATTGATGGGTCGTCACGCGACGGTCCACACCACGCGGCGCTGGCAGGCGCCGGGGCCTCGCCGCAAGGCGGCCCCGATGGCGGGTGTGCGATGGACCGCGTGTGGCGGGACAGGCGTGTCGAGCTGAGACACGGGCCGGCCGTTGACGCGGCCGCCCTCGTCGTCGGTGTTCCTCTCGGCCGTCCATGAGCGGATGTCGGTGTCGCTTCGCGCCGTGGCCCGAACGACCGGCCGCTCTAGGAGGAACCGATGGCAGGCAGAGTGATCTGGAGCCTCGTGGCCGCGATGGGGCTGAGCCTCGTCGCACCCGGATTCGCGCTGGCGCAGGGCACCGGTGGCGGCACCATCGCCGGCGTGGTCCGTGATGAATCCGGCGGCGTTCTCCCCGGCGTCACCATCGAGGTCTCGAGCCCCGCGCTCATCGAGCGGGTGCGTGCCTCCATCAGCGAGGTCGACGGGACCTACCGGATTGCCGAGCTCCGGCCGGGGTCCTACGTCGTGGTGTTCACGATGCCGGGCTTCGCGGTGCTGCGCCGCGAGGGGGTCGAGCTGACCTCGAACTTCACGGCCAACATCAACGCCGTGCTCACGGTCAGCGCGCTCGAGGAGACCATCACGGTCACCGCCGAGACGCCGCTCATCGACACCTCCAGCGCGACGCAGCAGAAGACGATCACGCGTGAGGTGCTGTCGGCGGTGCCGACGTCGCAGAGCGCGCTCGGCATCGCGTCGCTGATGCCCGCGGTGGTCCAGCCGCCGAACGCGCAGGACGTCGGCGGCAGCATGGGGGAGCGCTCGGTGCGCCTGTCGGTGCACGGCTCGCGCACCTCCGACGCGCGCCTCCGGCAGGAGGGGATGATCTACAACGCGCTGACGCCGGGGAACAACTACGGCACCGGTGGCCTCGAGGGCACCGGCCGCGGCTACTACGTCAATCCGCTGGCCGCGAGCGAGATCGTCGTCGACGTCGGCACCATGGGATCGGCGGAGTACGGCGTCGGGGGCGCCCAGTCGAACGCGATCTATCGCGACGGGGGCAACCGGTTCAGCGGGGCAATCTTCGGCGCGTGGACCGGCGACCAGCTGCAGTCCGACAACCTGTCGGACGAGCTGCGGGAGCAGGGCCTGACCGACGTCAACACGATCCGGAAGATCTACGACGCCAACGTCACGCTCGGGGGGCCGATCCTGCGGGACCGCCTCTGGTTCTTCGGGCACATGCGGAGCTGGGGCGTGTCGGGCCGGCCCGCGAACCTCTACCGGGACGCGAACATCGGCTCGCGGGTGATCGGCGCGCCCGCCGCCCTGTGGCGGTACGCGCCAGACGAGGGCCAGCCGGTGGACCAGCGGGAGATCGACAAGGGGGGCGGCATCCGGTTCACGGCACAGGCCACGGCGAAGGACCGCCTCACGTTCTCCTACGATCGCCAGAAGAACTTCCAGGACTCGCTGAGCGGCGCCCTCAACCTCGGCACGGTGAAGCTCGAAGGCAACGGGCCGTACTGCCAGCAGCACTCGGTGTACCAGGGCACCTGGCTGCGGCCGCAGTCGAACCGCCTGCTGTTCGAGGGCGGCTTCACCGTCAGCCGGTTCAACTTCGGCGACTGGGGGTCCGATCTCGGCCTGAGCGACTATGAGCAGTGCGGCGACCAGATCGACGACAACGTGTCGATCAACGACATCGGGCTGGGCTACACCTACAACGGCGGCGGCAGCCGCACGCTGAGCAAGTCACACCAGGTCAACGGGCGGTTCTCCGTGTCGCTGATGCAGGGGGCGCACAGCTTCCGCTTCGGCACCCAGTGGATGTACGGGCTCGGCGGCGGGCACCGCACCTACACCGATCGCTCGCCGTCGCAGATCGGCGGCCTGCCGGTGGCCTACACCTTCCTCCAGGGCAACCCGATCAGCCTGACGCAGTATGCGACGCCGCTGCTGGTGGTGGCGCAGCTCAACCCGGACCTCGGCCTGTTCGCGCAGGACCAGTGGCGCGTGAACGACCGCCTGACCCTGAGCGCCGGGCTGCGGTTCGACTGGATGCGGCAGTCGGTGCCGGAGACGTGCGAGCCGGCTGGCCCGCTCGTGGACGCGCGCTGCTACGAGCCGCTCGACAACGTGCCGAACTGGAAGGACATCAGCCCCCGCTTCGGCGTGGTCTGGGATCCGACGGGGCGGGGCCGGACGGCGATCAAGGGCGGCTTCAACCGCTACGTCATCGGCGCGACGACCGGCATGGCGAACGCGTTCGCCCCGGTGAACGCCTCGGTCAGCAGCACGACCCGCGCGTGGAGCGACGCCAACGGCAACTTCTATCCCGACTGCGACCTGCGCGCGACCGGCGCCAACGGCGAGTGCGGCGCCCTCGCCAACGCGAACTTCGGCCAGGTGGTGCGCACGACGGTGCCCGACCCGGCGATGAGCGAGGGCTGGGGCAAACGCGGGTACAGCTGGCAGGGCTCCCTGCAGATCGACCACCAGCTGCTCAGCGGCCTGTCGATCAGCGCGGGCTACTTCCGCACCTGGTACGGGAACTTCCTCGCGGTCGACAACCTCGCGGTGACCCCGGAGGACTACAGCGAGTACTGCGTGGACGTGCCGAACGACAGCCGGCTGCCGTCGAACATCAGCGGCCAGCGGATCTGCGGCCTCTACGACATCAACCCCGACAAGTTCGGCCAGGTCGACAACATCGTCACCTTCGCGTCGAACTACGGGACGCAGCGGGACATCTACAACGGCTTCGACCTGATGTTCCAGGCGCGCATGAAGGGGCACACGGCCGGCGGCGGCTGGAACATCGGGAACTCCGTCCAGCTGGGCACGACGGCCGGCGGGTCGGTGTCGTCGAGCACCGACCGCTGCTTCGTGGTGGACTCGCCGCAGGACCTGTACCACTGCAAGGTGAAGAACCCCTACCAGAGCCGCTTCAAGCTGAACTGGTCCTACCTGCTGCCGTGGCACGACGTGCAGGTCGCGGTCGTCTACCAGAACAACCCGGGGCCGCAGTACACGACCAACATCACCTACACCAACGCGCAGATCCAGCCGTCCCTCGGCCGCCCGCTGTCGGGGGGCACGCGGTCGGTGACGGTCGAGGTCGCCGATCCCTACTCGCAGTTCGGCCCGCGCCTCTCGCAGCTCGACATCCGGGGGACGAAGATCATCCGCTTCGGCGAGGGCAAGCGCCTGCAGTTGAACTTCGATCTCTACAACGCCCTCAACGCGAACCCGGTCATCAACTACTTCAGCACCTACAACCTGGCCGACGGCGGCGCCCGCTGGCGCACCCCGACCCAGATCCTCGACGGCCGACTGGCGAAGTTCAGCGTGCAGGTGGACTTCTGACGGCCTGCCCGGGTTCCAGACGCGACCTGACTCGGAGAACGGGAGACAACATGCGAACCGTGTGGCTCGGCACGATGGTCGCCGCCCTGGCGTGCGGCGTGATGACGGCAACCGCGACGGTCCAGCCGCGGCCCGGGGTCCGGATCCTCGAGCAGGCGCCCGCGGATCGCTCCGTGAACCTGCCGGGCGAGGTGCTCGCCCGGTACCTCCGCGAGATGGACGCGCACCAACTGGCCACCCTGCGTATGGTCGAGGGCGGCAAGTACAACGTGAACATCCGCCGGATCCGCGACGCCGAGACGGCGCTCGTGCATCCGAACACGATCGACCTGTGGGTGGTCATCGACGGCGGCGGCACGATGACCACCGGCGGCACGCTCGAGAAGGGCCGCATCGTGGGCGGCGTGTCGAACCCGCTCCGGGTCGGGGACGTCGCCTTCGTGCCGGCCGGTGTGCCGCACGGCGTCAGCGGCGTGACCGGCAGCATCACCTGGCTGAACATCCGCTGGGACGTGGACTGGCCCGCCGACGCCCCGCTGGGGGCGGGCACGCTCGCGCCGCCGTCCGGGAGCAACGGCCGCCCCGGGTTCCGGCCGCTCGAGTACGCGCAGACCGACCACGCCGTGTACATCCCGAAGGAGAAGATCGCCGGTTACCTCCAGGACATGGACGCCAGGCAGCTTGCGGTCCTGCGGATGATCGAAGGCGGGCACTTCAACGTCAACATCCGGCGGATCAAGGCGCCGTCCGCGGAGCACCACCCGACCACGGTCGACACCTGGGTGATGCTCGAGGGCGCCGGCACCGTCACCACCGGGTTCGATCGCACCGGCACCACGCCGGTCCCGGGAACCGGGGTGAGCGCGTTCGCGCGGCCCGGCGACCTCTTCTTCATCCCGGCCAATGTCACCCACGGGTTCAGCGACGTCGAGTCGGTCGCGGCGTGGCTGAACATCCGCTGGGACACCAACTGGGCGAAGCCGTGACGCGCGCGAGGCTGAGGCAGTCCGTGATCGCGCGGCGTCCGGTCCGGCGCCGGCCCGCCGCCCTGGTCCTGCTGGCGCCGGTGCTCCTGACGGCGGCGTGTGGCGGAGGCGCGGCGGTGGCCGAACCGGTCGCCCCGGTGGTCTCGACCGAGGGCATGCCGGTGTTCGAGGTCGACACCGCATGGCCGCCGCCGCTGCCCTACAACTGGAAGCTCGGGCACGTCCCGTCGGTCGCGGTGGACTCGCGGGACCACGTGTACCTGCTCACGCGTCCCAACACCCTGTCGCCGGAGGAACGGGCACGGTCGGCGCCGCCGGTCATCGAGCTGGACGCGACGGGCACCTTCGTCAACGGGTGGGGCGGCCCCGGCATCCCCGGTTTCGACTGGCCCGACAGCGAGCATGGCATCGCCGTCGACAGCCGGGACAACGTCTGGATTGGCGGCAGCGCCCCGGTCGCGCCCTCCCTGTTCCGGCGCAACGACGACATGCTGCTGAAGTTCACGCGGGCCGGCCGGTTCCTCCTGCAGATCGGCGGGCGCGACGCGAGCCCGGCGTCGGGCGGCAACCGCGACCCGCAGAGCGTGCACCAGTCGGCGGACGCCTTCGTGCACGAGCCCACCAACGAGGTCTTCGTGGCCGACGGCTACGGCAACCGGCGCGTCGTGGTCTTCGACGCCGACACCGGCGTGTTCAAGCGGGCCTGGGGCGCGTTCGGGCGTGAGCCGGAGGACGCGGCGCCGGCGCCGCCCGGCGCGCCTGGCGCGGGCCGCGTGCTCGACACCGAGGGCGAGGGCGCGCCGCAGTTCGGCAGCCCGGTGCACAGCGTGAAGGTGTCACGCGACGGCCTGGTCTACGTCGCCGATCGCTCGAACCGTCGCGTCCAGGTCTTCCAGCTCGACGGCACGTACGTCACGCAGATGTTCCTGAACCGCAGCGGCCCGGCCAGCGGATCGGCGGCGGGGCTGGCGTTCTCGCCGGATCCCGACCAGCGGTTCCTCTACGTGGCCGACTACGGCAACTCGCGCATCGCCGTCGTCGAGCGCAAGACGCTGACGGTGCTGTACCAGTTCGGCGAGCGGAGCGCGAAGCCCGGCGACTTCCAGGGCCTGCATCACATCGCCGTGGACTCGAAGGGCAACATCTACACCGGCGAGGTGGCGCCGGGGGCGCGCGCCCAGCGGTTCCTCTACAAGGGGCAGTCGAGCACGGTCCCCACCAACGGCGTGGCGCCGGGCACGCCCGGATCGTGAGCGCGACATGCGGCGGCCCACGCGATCCCCAGGTGCATCTGACGGAGGTCATGTCATGTCGAATCCGGCGCTGATGGTCTGCCGTCTCTCGGCCGTGATCGTGTTCGCCCTGGCGACGGTCGTCTCGCTGGCGCAGCAGGCGCCGGTGGCGCGCAGCACGATGACCAACCCCTACCGCCTGGCCACGGGCTGGCCCACGCTGAAGCCCGGCATGAAGTGGGGAGCCGCGATCGGGCTGATACCAGACGGGCAGGGCGGGGTGTGGATGCACTTCCGCTCCGAGCCGGCGATCAACCACTTCGACGCCTCCGGTCGTCTGCTCGCGAGCTTCGGCGAGGGCATCTTCGTCCAGGCACACGGGTTCTGCCGCGACCGCGACGGCAACTTCTGGGCCGGCGACAGCGGGCCGTTCCGCGACGACCCCTCCACCAAGGGGCGCGGCTTCACGCTGCACAAGTTCAGCCCCGACGGGAAGCTGCTGCTGACGCTCGGCAAACCCGGCGTGTCGAAGGCCGGGCCCGACACGTTCATCGGCCCGACGTCGTGTGCCGTCGCGCCGAACGGCGACATCATCGTGGCCGACGGCCACTGGCCGCGACCCTCGACGGCGCAACAGGACGGCGATCGACTCGTGCGGCTCACGCCGGACGGGCGGTTCGTGCGGGACTACGGGCACATGGGGACCGGCCCGGGTGAGTTCATGGGACCGCACTCGCTGGCGTTCGACTCGCAGGGCCGGTTGTTCGTGGCGGATCGCTCGAACAACCGCGTGCAGGTCTTCGACAAGGACCTGAACTTCCTCGACGACTGGCGCCACTTCGGCCGGCCGAGCGGCGTCGCCATCCTGAAGGACGACACGCTCGTCGTGTCCGACTCCGAGTCGGGCTTCCCGATCGACGGGCCGCCGTCGGCGCCGGAGGGCGGCGGCGCGGTCAAGCGGAACCCCGGGTGGCAGAACGGCGTGCGGATCGGCTCGGCCCGCGACGGCTCGCTGCGGGAGTTCATTCCCGGCACGCGGCCCGAGGGGCTGGCGGCCGACGAACACGGAAACATCTTCGCGGGCTTGACCGGCGGCTGCGACCAGAGCCCGTCCGGCGGCTGCCTGCAGAAGTGGTCGCGGACGCGGTAGCGCCCGGGACGATACAGGAAGGAAGCAGTCATGTTGCGCGCAATCCTCCCGGCCCTGGGCCTGATCGCCGCCGGCGCGATCGGTCTGCACTCGCAGTCCGGGTTCCGGTTCGAGTCGACCGCGGTGACCAGGGCCGAGATCGAGGCGGTGCTGAAGGCCCCCGATGGAGGGGCCGATCGGCAGATCAAGGTCGTGGACGTCGGCAAGCTGAACGTGGCGGTCGGTGTCCTGCACCGTGGCGCCGTCAAGGACGCCGGGTGGCCGGTGCGTGGGCTGAACCACACGCAGGTGACCGAGGTCTACTACATCACCTCGGGGTCGGGCACGCTCGTGACCGGCGGCACCTTCATCGACCAGAAGCCCATGGCGGCGGACGCCGAGGTCGTCCGCGTGGCCGTCGGGCCGAGCATCACGGGGGCGAGCCAGGATGGCCAGACCCGTGTCGTCTCAGCCGGTGACATCGTCGTCATCCCGGCCGGGATGTTCCATGGCTGGAAGGAGGTGCCGGATCACGTCACCTACCTCAGCATCCGGCCCGATCCCGACCGCGTACTGCCGGTCGGCTACGTGAACCCAGCCATCAAGTAGCGACGGAGTCCGGGCGGCCCACCTGCCAGGGCTGCTGACGCGGGCGGCCTGCGACGACGGGGCCCGCGCCACTGCTCCCGCGTTCGGCGCCTTCCGCTGGTGGGCGCCGGACGCGGGCCGCCGGATCGTGTCGACCGACCCAGACCAGCGAGGAGCACACCAATGACCCTGCGATCGTGGAAGCGCGCGTGCGCGCTGCTCGCCCTGCTGAGCCTTCCGAGCGCCGCGCTGGCGCAGACCAACGACGACGTCCAGGATCTGGCCGGCATCATCGATGTCCACCAGCACGTGGGCCCCGCCACCCAGCTCTCCATTCCCCGCGCGCTGGACGCGATCGAGGCCGCGCAGATCGCGCAGCGCCACGGCATGCGCGCCATCGTGTTCAAGCAGCACTACCTCGAGACGGCGTCCTGGGCCTACCTGGTGTCGCGTTTCGTGCCCGGCATCAAGCTCTTCGGGGGCATCGCCCTCAACCGGTCCGTGGGAGGCCTCAACCCGAACGCGGTCGAGCAGGTCGCGACGTTCGCCGGCGGCTTCGGCCGGGTCGTGTACTTCCCGACCTTCGAGTCGGAGCACTACAACCCGGGCTCGCCGATTGCCGTGCCCGTCGCCAAGGACGGCAAGCTGCTGCCGGCCGTCTACGAGGTGCTGAAGGTGATGGCGAAGTACGACATGAGCATGTCGACCGGCCACTCGAGCCCGGAGGAGTCGCTGATGCTCATCAAGGCGGCGAAGGAGGCGGGCGTGAACCGGATCTACGTGCAGCACCCGATGCTCGAGCGGGTCGGCATGTCCATCGAGACGCAGAAGGAAGCCGCGAAGATGGGCGCGCTGCTGGAGTACGTGATCGGCGAGGCGCTCGGGCCGGGTGAGGCGTTCAACCACTGGGCGGAGGGCATCCGCGAGGTGGGGCCGCAGAACGTGATCATCTCGACGGACCTCGGGCAGCTCGGCCGGCCGCTGCACGTCGACGGCTACACCCAGGTGCTGCCGAGGCTGCGCAAGTTCGGCTTCACGCAGGCGGAGATCGACGTGATGACGAAGACCAACCCCGCGCGGTTCATCGGCCTCGAGAAGTGGTAGCCACCGGCCACCGGCGTCCCGCGTGATCGCGGGGCGCCGGACCCGGCCGGTCAGCCGAGGCTGTCGTAGCGAAGGGCGACGACCTCGAGATCCTCTGGACCCCGCGGGGTGCGGACCGAGACGAGATCGCCCACGCGGGCTTTCAGCAGCGCCTTCGCCAGGGGGGACCGCCACGAGATGCGCTCGTCGCCGGAGTCGAGCTCGTCCACGCCGACAATCGTGACCGTGCGTTCGTCACCCGCGCTGTTGGCGAAGGTGACGGTCGCGCCGAAGAAGACGCGGTCCGACGGCCGCCCCGTGTTCTCGACGACGACGGCGCTGTCGAGGCTCTTCGAGAGATAGCGGATGCGCCGGTCGATCTCCCGCAGCTTCTTCTTGCCGTAGATGTAGTCGCCGTTCTCGGACCGGTCGCCATTGCTGGCCGCCCATGCGACGGTCGTGACCATCGCCGGCCGGTCGACCTTCCAGAGCCGGGCGAGCTCGTCGTTGAGCCGCCGGAACCCGGCAGGCGTCATGTAGTTCTTGAAGTCCTTCTTCGTGGCCTCGGGCACGCCGCCTCCGCCCCAAGAGCATGCCATGCGCGCGGCCTCCGGGCCAGGCCCGTGCGGGGACGAGCGGTGGACTCACCGTGTCGAGGCGGTGGCAGTCTCGGGTGCCGCCGCGTGACCCGCGGCCGGCCACGTGGTTCCCGTCGCCGCCACCTGTCACCGCCTTCAGCGGCTCATCGTCATGTCGGTCCAGGAGTGCGCGCCGCTCCAGGAGCCGGTCAACGCGTTGCCGCCGTCCCAGGATCCCTGGAAGACGATTGGCGCGCCGGAGCCGGTCGGCTCGCCGTACGGCGTCGCCTTGAAGGTGCCTGACAGGGACACGGTCGAGCCTTGTACTGTGCCGGCCACGTCGTCGATTTGGAAGTTCCCGCCCGGCGACGGCACGGTGGACCCGCCGCCCGAGCCGCTGATGGAGCTGCCGTCGACCGACAGGGTGACCGAGATGTTCATCGGCATCGCCGGGTTGAAGTCGATGATGTCGTTGCCGTACGACCACGTGCCGCTGAGTGTGGCAGACGAGAGACCTGGAGCCATGGCGGCATCCTCCTGGCGAGATGGTGAACAGGGCTGGCGGAAGTGTAGCGGCCCAGTCCTGTCCGGTGTCGCGGAATCGATGGACCGGTGGCCGACCGCCCGTCTTTTCCGTGCAGCGGCATGCGCCCGTCTTCCGCAGCTCCGCCGAAGGGCAGGTGACAGCGTGACGTAGAGCCGTGGGTCTACCACGGGCGCGTCAGCAGCAGGGCCGGCAGCGCGGCGCAGAACCAGGCTGCGAGCGCGGTGGTGGCGGCCACGGTGCCTTGGCCACGCGCCGCCCGCCAGGCGGCCCAGGGCGCTCCGCCCAGGAGGACGGGCGCCGCTACCGGATACCACGCGGGGCTCGTCACGACCCATGAGAGCAGGATCACGAGGAGCGAGGCCGCGAACGCGACAGCAATCGCGGCCCAGGGCTCACGGATGCCGGCGCGGCTCGCGAGCCAGGCGCCCGCGAGCGTGGCGGCGAACACAATCGCGAGAATCCGCCACAGGTACGGAACGGCCAGGGTGCCGAGGCTGAGGCGCTCCTCCTCACGAGCGGCCGGGTCGAGGACGCGGTCCATCGCGGCCGCCATCGCCGAGACACGCGCGCGCGTGTCGTCGGACAGCCCCGGTGAGGCGAGCAGGTCTGGAAGGCCGTCGTACGGGGCACCGGCCAGCAGGCGCGCGGCGGCGCCGGCGTCGATGCCGGTCACGCTCCGCCAGTCCAGCGCCGTCGCCGCGTTCGCATCGAATGTGTGCGGCCGCGGCTGCGCGCGGTACTGGTCGTACAGGCTCGTGCCAGTCATCAAGGCATCGTTCGCCAGCCAGATTTCAGGGGCGTCAGGCACATCCTGTCCGCCAAGGGCTTCGCGCGCCAGCCGCCGCACATCCGCGGCGTCTTCCGGCATGCGACGCATCCAGGCCCGCAGCACATCCGCGGTCGTCGCCGGACGTGCGTCGTGCAGGATCCGGAATAGCTTCAGGTAGACGTTCTCGAAGGGCGTAACGACGTCGCGCGACGTGCCGAAAGCCTCGTAGAACGCCTCATCCCGGTAGCGTTGCTGCAGCGAGGGATCGGTCACCAGACGCCAGAAGAGGTGTGAGACGACGCCCTCGGTCGAGAGCGAGACCGCCGCCGGCTTGACGGGGCCCTCCGCCGCACCCGGGACGACGCTCTGATAGAGGTACGCGGGATACCCGTCAGCCTGCCGACGTAGCGCCTCCGGAACGGCCGGCGCCCGCGCGAACAGGTTCGCCTTGACCGTGTAGTAGCGCTGCACCTGCTCGGCCTGGCCGAACCACAGGAGGAACCGCAGCTGCGAGGGAGCGAGGGGCCACCACTGACGCGTGAGCTCCCGCGCGTAGGCGGCGACGGCGCGATCGGCGCGTTCGCGCACGTCCGCCTGGTTCCTGAGCGCCTGCGTGTCCGCCACCGCGTCCGCATCGTCGACGGCGAGGATCTGCGCATGCTCGGCAAAACCTTCGTTGAATGCCGTAACCGGATCGGTGCGCACGCCGATGGCGTGCACCTGGTTGCCGCCGCCTGGGGGCGGTTCGCCGGCCAGCTGGCGCACGATGACGTGCAGGAGCTCGTGCGGAAAGATCTGGTCCACGGCCCCGAAGCGGCCGCTCAGGCGAGAGCCACGGTGCAGGTCGACCCAGGCCACCTCGGGTCGCGGCTCGCCCTCGAGGACGAAGCCGGCCCGCGGGAAGCCGCCTTGCTGATCCGTGAACACGAGGTAGGCGGGCATCGGCGTGCGCCCCTCCAGCCTCCGGAGGAATTCCTGCTCCAGGGCGTACAGGCGCAGCAGCCGCCCTGAGTACCCGCGGGACAGGATCGCCAGCGCCGCACCGGCGTCGCTGGCGGCGTGCACGACCGGCAGGCCGGCCCGCACCTCCCCCGTCGTCTCGAGCACGACGAGCTGCGCGTCCGCGGGAGCAGCCACGGCACAGAGCGCCAGCACGAGGATTGAGACGAGGACCAGGGGGCGGGGCGCAGGTATCACGTAACCGCTATACGTCCCGCATGGCCGGCTTGTTCATGGGACCGGCGCGCCCTTTTCCCCACGGTGCCAGGACGATCCTCTCGTCGATCACAGGGGCGACCACGGCGCCTGGAGCCACCCCGACCGTCGCATACGACCTCCACGTCGTCCTGCTCGACACGTTCCTCGACCGGCTCAACGCGTACAACTTCCAGCCCCGCTGAGCGACCTGTTCCTGGGCTACAACGACTCTCGGTTCCTTTACCTCACGCGCCCGACGACGACGCAGCTGCCGACGCGCGCGCTCATCCTGAAGCACACGCACCGGCTGGCGGTCTGACCGCGGATCAGGACGCGACCCTCATGGCCTCGCCGCGGCCGGGCGCGACGGCCCAGCGCTCGAGGGTGTCGCGCAGCTGATCCATGCGCAGGGGCTTGGGCAGGTGATCGTCCATGCCGGCGTCCAGGCACCGCTCACGATCCCCCGACATCGCGTTCGCGGTCACGGCGATGATCACCGGCCCGCGGCCTCCGGGCAGCGACCGGATCCGGGCGGTCGCCTCGAAGCCGTCGCACATGGGCATCTGGCAATCCATGAGGATGGCGTCGAACCGCCGCCGCCCGGCGGCCGCGATGGCCTCGAGCCCGTTCGAGGCCACTTCGACCTCGTGCCCGAGCCGCCCCAGCATCAGCGCCGCCACACGCTGGTTCACCGGGTTGTCCTCGGCGAGCAGCACCGACAGGGGACGGGTTGCGCACGGGGCCAGCGCGGTCGCGCCCGACGGGCGGCCGGCCTCGGGCGCTGTGACCGTGTGCGCGGGCAGCAGTGGCAGCGTGAACCAGAAGGCGCTGCCGGCGCCCGCCTCGCTGGTCACCCCGATGTCGCCGCCGAGCGCGCGGACGATCTGGCGGCTGATGGCCAGGCCAAGGCCCGTGCCGCCGAACCGGCGGGCCGTCGAGACGTCGCCCTGCGTGAACGGCGTGAAGAGCCGGCGCTGGACATCCGGAGGGATGCCGATGCCCGTGTCCTCGACCACGATCCGCAGGCACGAGCCGGGATGCCGGCCGACACGCACGTGCACCCGTCCCTCGTCCGTGAACTTGACGGCGTTGCTCAGCAGGTTGACGAGCACCTGCCGCACCCGGCCGCCGTCGCCGAGCACCTGCGGCGGCACGTCGGCGTCGACGGCCATGCTGATCTCGAGCGCCTTGGTGCGCGCGCCGGCCGCGATCAACCCGAGGGCCTCGCGGCAGACGCTCCGGATGTCCACCGGCGCCTGCTCGATGGCGAGGCGCCCGGCCTCGCCCTTCGAGAAGTCGAGGATGTCGTTCAGCAGCGACAGCAGGTGCTCCGCCGATCCGCGGATGGTGTCCGCGAACTCGCGCTGCTCCGTCGTGAGCGTCGTGTCGAGCAGCAGGCCCGTCATGCCGATGACCCCGTTCATCGGCGTGCGGATCTCATGGCTCATCGTCGCGAGGAAGGTGCTCTTGGCCGCGGTTGCGGCAACGGCCAGGTCACGGGCCTCCTCCAGCGCGCGGGCCTGCGCCGTGAGCTCCTCGAGGTACTCCTCGCGGGCCCGTTCGGCCTCCGACCACACCGTGTCGTCCTGGATGAACGCCCAGACGCACGGGTGGCCGTGCGCGTCCCTGGTGCGGGTGCCGCTGACGATCACGGGCAGCAGGTGGCCCGCCGGCATCCGGAGCACGGTGCGCGACGGCCCGAAGGCGCCGTGGGCGGCGAGATCGCGCACGTGCGAGGCGAACAGGTCCTCATCGGTGACGAGGTCGGGGTGGCGCACCGTGTCGAGGGCCGACGGGTCGACGCCGAACATGCGCAGCGCCGCGTCGTTGGCGAGCTGCAGGTCCTGCTGGTGGTTCCAGAGCGTGATGCCGAGCGGTGATCCGCGGAAGAAGGCCTGGAGCTGCGCCGTGGCGGCATCCTCCTTGCGGCGGGCCGCGTCCCGTTCCGCCAGCGTGGCCGCGAGGCGTTCGGCGTCCTCCCGGGCGCGCGCGACGGCGCGCACGACGAAGCCGGCCGTGATCGCCAGCAGCAGGCCCAGCGTGCCGATCGTGACGGGCAGCGACGTGGTCTGCAGCCGGAGCAGGGAGGCCGTCGGCGCCAGCGCGATGGAGACGTCGACCCCCGGCGCCAGGGAGACGTCGCGGTGCACCGCGGGCACCAGCGGAGAGGCCGTGCCTTCGGCGTAGACCGGGAGCCCGGCCGCCGACACGCGCACGGCGTACGCCGACCGCGCCACGGCCGGCCTCGCGAGCTCGGCCAGATCGATCGAGATGACGAGCACCCTCCAGGGCCCGCCTGCCGGCGCGTCGAGCCGCAGCAGCATCGCGAAGCCCGCGTTGCCGTTCATCAGGCGCGTCACGGGCGTGAACACCGGTGACCGGGTGGCGGCCACGTCCTGCCACGCCGCCGCCCCGGCGGGCAGCGCGATCAGATCCGGCTGGTCGAGCGCGGACGCGTGCGAGCCGGGCGTCACCCAGCGGAGCGCGCCCGGCGCGCCGGCGACGGCCACGGCATCGATCGGCCCATCGCCCTCCTCGACCAGCACCCGCGCCACCTCCTGCCAGGCCGGCGAGACCGGCGCGGCTTCAACCTGCCGGCGGAGGCGCGAGCCGAGCTGCGTCACGCCGCGCATCGCCTGCTGCAGGGCGGCGTCGACGCGCTGCGCCTTCCCGTCCGTCTGTTGCGCCACGTCGGCCAGCTCGGTGGCGCGCAGCGCCTCGACGACCACGAGGCTTGCCGCGGCGATGTACAGCGCGACGGCAAAGGGCAGCGTGGTGCGCCAGAGCACGCCCGTGCGGCCCTGCTCGATCAGGATCGAGAGCGCCACGAGCAGCATCACGACACCCGCCAGTGGCGAGACCGTGACGTGCTGCAGCCACGTGTCCTCGATCCCCCGCCCGGCGCGGCTCACGAACGCCGCCACCGCCAGCAGCCCGAGGAGCGTGGCGGCGACCGAGGGGATGACCGCCTGCGTCAGGTGCGTGGACTGCCGGGAGGCGCAGATGGCGCTGATCCCGACGAGCACGATGGCGGCCACGGCGACGAAGGGCACGTGGCCGGCGGCCGTCGCGGGGCCCGCGCCTCCAGGCGATCCGCCCATGAGGGTCGGCCAGAGCCCGGCGCCCAGCACCGCCATCCCGAACAGGACGCTGGCGATACCGGCTGCGGCGGCCAGGGTGCGACGCTGGCGTGAGGCCGCGATCAGGCCGCTGACGCCGGCCAACAGCCCGATCAGGCTGACGGTGCCGGCCGGCGTGACCGACGGGCCGCTGGCGACCAGCGGCTGCCAGCCGAGGAGCCGCACGATCACACCTGCCAGGCACGCCACCGCCACGAGCAGGCGCAGGACGTCTGCGATGACGGGAGTCGACCCCGGCGGGGGGTGGCCGGAAGGGGCACGCATGTGGCGGCTCGTCGTGGTCCGAGGACAGACGGGTCCTCAGGCCGGGAAATCGGCCATTGGTGCTGTTTCTTGAGGAGATCCGGCGGTTGTGGCGTGCAGCACCGTGCAGGTACACGGAGGGCACGGAGACACGGGGACACGGGGACACGGGGACACGGGGACACGGAGGACACGGAGAACACGGAGGACACGGATGGCAGAGGGGCCAGCGCACAGACGAAACGGTCGGGCGGGCGAGCCTCGTGCGGATGCCAGCAGCTGTGGCGAACCCCACAGCGCCGTCAGTCGTGGCGAAGGGCGGTGACCGGATCGATTGCCAGGGCGCGGCGAAGGGGGACCGCACAACCGCACAGGGCCGCGACCGCCAGTACGAGTGGGACGGGGCACCACGTCAGAGGATCGGTGGGCGACACACCCGCGAGCTGCCGCGCCAGCCACGGGGCAAGAGGCAAGGCGAGGACGAGGCCACCGGCGAGTCCCCCCGCGAGGGGGCGGATCGTGTCGTCCAGGATGACGCTGGCGATGTCCCGCGGCGCGCCCCCGACGGCGGCGCGAATGCCGATCTCGCGCGTCCGCGTGCGCACGGCTCGAGCCACCATCACGTGGAGCCCGCCCGCCATCAATGTGAGCGCCACGGCCGCGAAGAGCCCGACGAACACCGCGAGGTTGCGTTCCTCGACACGCAGGGCGTCGAGCCGATCGGCGAGCGGCATCAGCGCGGGGACGGGCAGGGCAGGATCCACACCGTGCACGGCAGCCCGAACCGCGGACGCGAGGCCGGCAGGTGGGACATCCGCCTGCACGAACGCGAACATGTTGCCTTGTGGGTGCTGGGAGAACGGCAGGTAGAGCACCGGCGGCGTCGACCCCGACAGGCGGCCGTTCTGCACGACGTTCGAGACAACGGCAATCACCGTGACCGGGCGGACGGGGGCCTGACGGCCGCGGCGCACGTGCATGCGCCGGCCCACGGCGGTCCCATCGGGCCAGTGCTCGGCGGCGAACCGCTGATTCACGATTGCGACGGGCGTGCCTCCGGCGGTGTCGGTACGTGCGAACGGTCGTCCCCTGAGCAGGCGGATCGCGAGGGAGGGGAAGTAGTCCTCGTTCACCACCATCATTGCCGTTGTGGCCCATCCCGGGCCGGCATCAGGGGGCGCGGCCGTGGAGTACTCGGCGAACGCCGTCTGTCCCGCCGGCGGACCGCTTCCAAGACCGACGCGAGTGATACCAGGAAGCTCCTGGAGTCGCGCCTGCAGGTCGGCATAGAAAGTCGCCACGGCGTGGCCGTCCGGATAGTGCTCCGGAGGCGTGAACAGCGACATCGTCAGGACGGGTGCGGCGTCCACACCAAGGTCGGCGTTGACGAGATTCGCCAGGCCCCGAAGCATGAGGCTGGCACCGGCCATGAGCACGACGACGAGGGCGACTTGTGAGGCCAGCAGCGCGCGGGCCAGGCGCCTCCGGTGAAGCGGATCAGTGGTGCCTCGCCCCGCCGTTCGAAGGGCGTGTTCGACATCGGTGGAGGTGGTGCGCCACACCGCGAGCAGACTTCCGGCAAGTGTGGCGGCGATCGAGAGCCCAACCAGGTACAGGATGGTCGCGCGGTCCAGGTGGTAGTCGAGCAAGCTGGTGACGCGGAACCCGAAAGGCGCGGCAACGAAGAGGCGCAGGGCTCCGTGTGCGATGGCAAGGCCGAGGCCAGCCGCGGCCGAGGCCACCACGAGTGCCTCGGCAATCCCCGCCCGGATCAGTCGCGATCGACTCGCGCCGAGCGCCAGTCGAATCGCCAGTTCCTGCGACCGCCCCGCGGCCCGCTCCACGAACAGGTGGCTGACGCTGGTGGCAGCCCCGAGGAACAGGAAGGCGGCAGCCCCCCAGAGCGCCTGGTAGAGCGTGACGGCCTGCGCCCCGACGAAACGTTCGGTGAACGTCTGCACCTGCGGGACGACTGTCCCGTTCGTGGCCGGGTAAGCGGCCGCCAGCCGGCGACCAATGGCGGCGAGCTCGGCGCGCGCGGTCGCGAGGGTTGCCGCGGGCGCGAGCCGGCCGGCCGCATACACGGCATAGTAGGTCTCGCGGCGGGCCGCCGCCTCACTCGGGATCAGCGGCAGCCAGAGGCGCTGATCGGCGGGAAAAGAGAAGCCTGCCGGCATGATCCCGATGACCGTTGTGGGCCGCCCGTCGATGGCGATCTGGTGGCCCACCAGGTCGGGATCGCCGTCGAACGCCTGCTGCCAGAAGTCATGCCGCAGCAAGGCGACCGGCGCGGCGCCGGCCTGGGCGTCGGACGGGAGGATGGGGCGGCCCAGCAGCGGCCGGACGCCAGCGACGTCGAAGAAGTCTGCGGTGACCTCAGTCGCGAACACGGTATCGACGCCGCCGCTGCCATCGATGACCGTGCGGTAGACGCCCCGGACCAGCGCAAGGGAGGCAAACGAATGCCCCTGATCGCGCCAGGCCTCGAAGTCCGGATAGTAGACCGCTCCTCGGTTCGTCGTGACGTAGACCACGCGCGAACCCTCGCTCACCTGCGGGAAGCCGCGCACGAGCACCGCGTTGGCGACGACGAAGACCGCCGCATTCATGCCGAGAGCCACACCGAGAATCACGACCGAGGCGATGATGAAGCCGGGGCGCCGCCGGATGTCCCGTACGGCCTGCCCGGCGTCGCGCACAAGAGCATCGAGCGATGGCAGCCCCCGAGCCCGCGCGTGCTGCTCCCGGGCCGCGAGCCTGCCACCGAATCGCGCCAGCGCCAGACGCCTGGCTTCCTGTTGGGCGTGGCCCCGGGCACGGAGCTCGTCGACGGCCAACGCGAGGTGGGCGTCCAGTTCTTCCTCGAACTCCCGGTCGAGGGTGTCCCTGCGCACCCAGGCGGCGAGTCGTGACAGCAGTTCACGCAGCCTGGTCACGGCTGGCCCCCTGTCACCGGACGGCACCGGAACGTATGCTCACCGCGTTTCATGTGGTGTGGCCACAGGAGTCTCGCACAAGATCCCGTGGCCTGTCCACGATCACGTTCCGCGCTCCTTCGTTCCGGAGGCCGGTGCCATCGCGCTATGCTGCCCAGAGATGCGACTGATCCTGCTCGGCGCCAGCGGCATGGTCGGGGCGGGAGCCCTGCAGGCAGCGCTGGCGGATCCCGGCGTCGATGCCGTGCTGGTGGTCGGGCGCCGGACGTGTGGGGTGAGCCACCCGAAGCTCGAGGAGCTGCTGCTGGCGGACCTGTTCGAGATCGCGCCTGTCGAAGACCGGCTGCGCGGGTGGGACGCGTGCCTGTGGGCGATTGGGATCAGCTCGGTGGGGCAGGACGAGGCGAACTACGCGCGCATCACCGAGGAGCTCACGCTGCGCTGGGCGCGGACGCTGCTGCGCCTGAACCCGGTGTTCAGCGTCTGCTACTGCTCGGGCATGGGCGCCGGCGGTGGCGCGATGTGGGCGCGGGTGCGCCAGCGTGTCGAGGGCGCCCTGCAGGCGATGCCGTTCCGGCACGCGGGCGTCGTGCGTCCCGGTTTCATCCAGCCGGGACCTGGCGTTCGCAGCCGCGTGGCCCTCTACCAGGTGTTCATCACGCTGTTCCGGCCGTTGTTCCCCGTGCTCGTCGCGCTCGTGCCCTCGCTCGCCACGACATCCGAGCGCCTTGGCCGCGCGATGCTGCGCGTCGTGCGGGGCGAGGCGGACCGGTTCATCCTCGAGTCCGCCGACATCAACCGTCTCGGCGCCTGAGCGCCCGGCCTCAGGACGGCGTGCCGGTCATCGTCGGCGTCGTGCCGAACCACGTGCCGGTGCCGGCCACGCCGGTCTGCCGGATGAGGCCGGCCGCGAGCGCCCGGTGCACCGCGTCGCGGGTGGTCGTGTTCTTGTCGGACCCGCCGTCGTAGTCATCGATCACCAGGACGCAGCCCGGCGCACAGTACGGCAGGTAGTTGTCGAAGTCGCGCTGGACCTCGCCGTTGGCGTCGATGAAGAGCAGCGCGATGGGACGGCCGTCGAGGCGCTCGATGACTTCGGCGATCACCTCGGGCGAGTTCGACCAGCCGTGGACGATCTGCACCATGTGGTCCACGCCGGCCCGGGACAGGTTCGCCCGCAGGTCGGCCAGGATGTCCGCGGTCGGCAGCGACGGGTGCGTCGGGTGGCTGCCACCTCCCTCCACCGAGATCAGGGGCACGTCCCGGCGCGCCGCGAGGCGCAGGCCGCGACAGAACGCCAGCGTCGATCCGCCGACATAGGGCCCGATTTCGACGATGGGGCCGGTGATCGTGGAGGCGATGTGTTCGAGCAGGACGAGGACCTGGTTGGGCAGCATCGACAGGGAGACGCGGCTCGGGCGTGGATCGGACGGCGTGCCGTAGAACGCGCCGGCCACGGCCATGCGCGCGGCGCCGACCGCCGGCTTGAGCTCACGCGCGAGCACGGGATGCACGATCACCGGCGGCACCGTGGTCAGGCCCAGCGCCTCCCGGGCATCACCCGCCGCGTCGTAGGTCGGCCCGACGACGACACGGAGCCGGCGCGACGCGAGCCAGGGATCGAGGTCGCGCGTGACACGGAGCGCCGTGTGCAGATCGGGCACCGGCTCCATGGCCAGGATGCGGGTCGCCGGCGACCGCGCCTCGACGGCGTCGAGCACGTGGCCCGCGCCGAGGCCGATGATGGCCAGGGCCTCGGGCAGGGCGTCCGGGAAGATCGACTCGAGCCACCGGGTGGCCTCGGCCTGCGGATCGCGCCGGCTGTGGAGGCTGATCCAGCCGCGAGGGCCCTGCAGCGCCAAGTCGACGCCGAAGGCGGACGGCAGGGCACGCACCTCGGGCAGGGGGCCCGGGCCGTTGGCCCTGGCCGCCAGCACATCACGTTTCCGGGTGGGCGGAAGCAGTGAGATCTCCACGGGCAGGGAGGGAGCAAGAGGGCTGCCAGTGAAATTCCGGCGCATTTCGCGCACGTTCGCGCCCCGGGCCCGGCGCGGGTTGTCGGCGAAGCGACAGGCCACAGGCCACAGATTGCACGGATGAGGGGAACACAGATGCACAGATGAAAACGGGATGCACAGATGGGAGGGCTGCAGGACGCCGGGTGGTCGCGGTCCACTCCGTCTGGTCACGTTCCCGCCGGCGCGCGGCGCCTGGCCTCACGCGCCGGGGCCGCGAGCCCGACCGGCCTCCCCAACAGGCCCGCCACCGCGTATCTGTGCATCTTGGTCTTATCTGTGCATCTGTGGCCTGCTCTATCCGTGCCATCTGTGGCCTGCGCAATCTGTGGCCCGCCATCCCTGCCTGTGTTATCTGTGGCCCATGCACAGACGCACCCTCCTCTCCTCCCTGGCTGCCACGGCGGCCGTGTTGACCCCGCGCTCCCTGTTTGCCGCCCGACCTCAGTCCGGCACGTCGCCGGCCGGCGCGCCCGGACGCCATGCCATCGACGACTGGCTCGACAAGGCCGGGCGCGTCCACCGCGTGGTGTTCGACACCTGGGTGGCGGACCGCTTCGGTGAGGCCGTGGGGTTTGCCGGCAACTGGATGCGCGTCAACAAGTCGGAGTACGGCCTGACGGACGCGGACCTCGGGCTGGTGATCGTGGTGCGGCACGGCACGGGACCGTTCGCCTTCAACGAGGCGATGTGGACGAAGTACGGCCAGATCTTCGCGGGGCGCATGTCGGCGCTCAACCCCGAGAAGCACCCGAACCCGACGACCAACGTGCATGCGGAGCGGCTGAAGGCGCTGGCGGGCCAGGGCATGCACCTCGCCGTCTGCAACCTGACGACGCGTGCGTATACGCAGTTGATTGCGGAAGCCACCAGCCGGGAGGCCGATGCGGTCTACCAGGAGCTCACGTCGAACACCGTGGGGCCGGCGACGTTCGTGCCCGCCGGGATCGTGGCGGTGACGCGGGCGCAGGAGCGGGGGTACTCGTTGGTGTCTATCGGGTGAGGATTACGCGGATTGGGGATCCACGGATTACGCGGGCTCGAGTATCCACGGATTACACGGATTACACGGATCCACTGAACACACTGAACACACTGAACACACTGAACACACTGAACACACTGAACGCACTGAACGCACTGAACACACCGAACACACCGAACACACTGAACGCACTGAACGCACTGAACGCACTGAACACACGGGGCACACGGACTACACGGGGCACTCGGGGCACCACGGGGGCAGGAAAGACACGAGGCTCACGGGCACGGGGGTACAGGGAAAACAGGGGGCACACCGGGACACGACAAACTCGGGCACACGGAGCACGCGGAAATCACATGGCACTCGGAGCACACGGAAAACAGGGCGCACACGGGCGCACCGGGCGGGGCCACGCTCTTACCTGCGGTGCCCGTTCGTGGTGCGTCGTGCCTGTCGTGGCCGGACCCCGTGTGTAGGGTGTCCCGTGTGTCCCGCTCCGCGTCAGCTTGCCGCCCGGCCTTCGCGCTCCAGCTGGCCGCGGTAGATGCTGCACCAGTCCTTGTGTTCGGCCACGGGCATGCCGCATTCCACGCACACGCGCACGCGGGCCTTGGGCTCGTCCTTGGCGCCGAAGAGCTTCTTGAGGAACGTCATGTGAACTGAGACGGGGGAGCGGGGAAATTCGTTCGCCCCGGCTCACGGATTTTTCACGCCTCCTCTCGCCGAGAGCCAGCCACGAAAGGACTCGAGGCACACGACGCCCGTGAAGGAGGCCATCCAGACGTCGTGTCGCCGAGGTCCGGGTGCGTCCCGGCCGACTCGGACATAATGAGCCCATGGAAACCAAACGCTTTCTGATCACCGGCGGCAGCCAGGGGATTGGCGCCGCGCTCGTGGCCCAGGCGGCCGCGGCCGGTCACAGGGTCCTGTTCACCGGGCGTGACGCCGGGCGCATCGCGGCGGTCGAGAAGGACACCGGCGCGAAGGGGATGGCGGCCGACGTCGCCGTGGACACCGACAACGCGCGCGTGGTCGAGGCCTGCCAGCAGGGGCTCGGCGGCATCGACGTGCTGATCAACAACGCCGCGTTCGGCTACAACGCCGAGATTGGCGCGCTCGACGTGGACCGGATGCGTGAGCTGTTCGCCACCAACGTGTTCGGCATGGTGGACCTCACGAACCGGGTCGTGCCGCTCATGAAGGCGCAGGGCGGGGGCGACATCGTGAACCTCGCCTCCACGTCCGGCATGAAGGGGGGCAAGGGCGCGACGGCCTACGCCGGCAGCAAGTGGGCCGTGCGCGGCATCAGCCAGTGCTGGCAGGCCGAGCTCCGGCCCTTCGGCATCCGCGTGACGTGTGTCTGCCCGTCGGAGGTGCAGACCGACTGGATGGGACGCACCGGTCGCAACAACCCGAACAAGCTGTACGCCCAGGACATCGCGGCCACGATCCTGGCCGGCCTCGCCCTGCCGCAGCGGGTGCTGTGGCCGGAGCTGGCCATCTTCGCGACCAATCCCTGGAAGGAAGACTAGCGGCGCCGCCCTGGCGGGGCCGCGCTAGTCTTCGTCGTCCGGCTTCGGCCGGAAGAGGATGAGGACCTTGCCGACGCGGTGCACGACGGCCGCGTCGGTCCGGTCCGCGAGGGCGTCGCCGAGCGCGACCCGTTCCTCGCGGTCGGCCTCGGCGACCTTCACCTTGATCAGTTCGTGCGCGGCCAGCGCGCGGTCGACGCTCGCGACGAGCGTGTCGGTGAGGCCGGCGCGGCCCGTCTGCACGACGGGCTCGAGGCCGTGGGCCTTCGCCTTGAGCGCCGCGCGGTCCTTCGACGAGAGGGTGATCGCCACCCGTCGATTCTAGCCCCTCTTCCCCAGGCGCGAACGGCCCGCCTAGGCGAGCGCCGTCCTGTAGAGCGCCACCAGCTTCGCCCACGCCTTCTCGGCGTCGGCCCGGTCGTAGATCGGGCCATTCGGGCCGGCGGGCATGTCGGGCACGCACCAGCCATGCTGGCTGCCGTACACCTCGATCTCGGCGGGGACCTTCGCGTCCGCACACGCGGCCTTCAGCGTGTCCTTCGCCTCCGGCTGCCGCTCGTCGTCATTGGCGGCGATGCCGATGTAGAGCCGGGCCTGCATCTTCGGGATGAGCAGGTGCGGGCTCGTGGGCTGGTCGGTGACGAGGCCGCCGCCGTGGAACGACGCGCCGGCGCCGACCCGGCCGGGCACGGCCGCCGCGGTCTTGAAGACGAGCGGTCCGCCCATGCAGTAGCCCTGCGTGCCCACCTTCCTCGACGTGTCGACCTGCGGCTGCGCATCGAGGTACGCGATGAACGCCACGGCGTCGCGTTCGCCGGCGCCCGGTGCAGTGATGCTGCCCATCAGCGGACGCAGCTTCGCCATGTCCGCCTGGTTCTGGAAGCTGAAGCCGGCCATGTCGATGCCCGGCGCCTTCGTCATCCGGTAGTACGGGTTTGGCACGAGCACGGTGTAGCCCTCGGCGGCGATGCGCCGGCCGATGTCGATCATCGACGGCCGCAACCCGAAGGCGTCCGGCCAGACGAGCACGGCCGGATGCTTGCCGCTGCCCGGGTGGATGAACGCCGCGTCGCACGTGCCGTCGGGCGTCGTGACGTCGACCGTCGAGACCTGGACCGCGCCCTGCGCGGCCCACGCGGGATGGTCGGCGGCCGCCGCCAGCCCGGCCCCGATGGCCATCGTCACGAAGTCCCGGCGTGAAAGGGCGCTCTGCGGCGTGTCGCCGGTGGGCGGCGTGCGGGTCTCTGGTGCCATGTGGTGCTCCCGTCGTGGAAACGGACTGAAAGTCGGGGCCGGACGCGAACCACTCTATACCGTCCGTCAGCGCATGCGCAGGGAGGCCCGCATGATGCGACGGATGTCGTCCGCCTTGCCCTGCGCCTCGAGGCGGCTCCAGAGCCGCGCGATGACGCGGTCGTCCACGAAGCCCGGGACGGTCGTGCCCCATTCCTGGTCGGCGCGGAAGCGGTCGAGTGCCGCGACCGCCTCGGGCGTGTAGTAGAGGGCATCGCCCCCGGACATCGGAATCTCCGCGGCGTCCGGCCGGTAGTAACCGAGCGCGTGCAGCATCAACTTGAGCTGGAGGACGTCACGGCCCATGAACTGCTCGAGGCGCCGGAACCCGAGGGTCTCGCTGGCCGTGTCGTAGATGCGCCGGAGCTCGGCGACCGGCGTGGGGTGCTCACACACGCTGATGTTCACCGTGATGCCGTCGGGCCGGCGCGACATGCCCTCGCGGGGATCGGCGACGAGCACCGCGGCCGACTGCGTCTCGCCGTGCCGGCCGTCGCCGCCGAGGCGCTGGCCCGCCGCGAGCGCCTCGATCATGCGGTCCGCGAGCGTGCGCACCGAGCCCTCGCTCGCCTGGAAGGTGTCGGCCACCGCGTCGACCACCTCCGTGCTCACGAGCGAATTGCCCTGCACCGCGAACGTCGCGCCCTTGCGCATGTGCACCCAGTCCCCCTGCTTCTCGGCGCCGTACTGGCCCTTGCCGGTCCACTGCGCCGAGCGCCCCTGGCGGTCGATCACGCCGACCTGTCGCCGCTCGCGGCCTTCGTCGGCCGCGACCAGCCGGTCGAGCGCGTCCTGCGGCGTGACCCCGCGCTCGAGCAGGTCCAGCAGCTCGTTGCCGTACTCCACGCGCGTGCCCCCCTGCGTGGCGACCGCGCCGACACCCGCTCGCACCCATGGCACGGCATTACCCACGCAGGGGTTCCGCGTCGTCACGATCACGCCGGTCTCGCCGGTCGCGGGATCGACGGCCACGATCGAGAACGTGTGAAAGGTGATCTCCGGCCCCGTGCCCCAGGCGGCCGGCTCCTGGGCGGCAAGCGGCGTGGCGGCAAGCAGGAGGGCGACGATGAGCAGGGACAGGCGTCGGGACATGGCGGTACCTTCCTACGGAACACGATGTCCCGCGAGTATATCCGTGGGAATCACGTGAGTAAGGCAGAAGTAAGAAGGCAGAAGGCAGAAGGCAGAAGGCAGAAGGCAGAAGGCAGAAGGCAGAAGGCAGAAGGCAGAAAGCAGAAGGCAGAAAGCAGAAGGGTCGAACATGGGGCGCCGCGCGCCGCCCGCGGATCACGCGGGCGGCGTCGAGGGAAGGCGTGGTCGTGTGTGGGTCGTCGTATCCGGTCTACGGCTGTCTCAGTGCGTGCGCGGGATCGACGTGGACCGCGCGCCAGGCGGGCCCGACCACGGCCACCAATGCGGTCAGGCCCAGCACCGCAATGACCAGCCCGAGCGTCAGCGGATCCAGCGGCTGCACGCCGAAGAGCATCGTCGTCAGCAGCCGGCTCGTGAGGACTGACAACACCAGCCCGAGGAGCACGCCGCTGAGCACCACACGGGACGCGCTCGCCAGCACCAGCCGGACGATGTCGCCGGTCGTCGCGCCGAGCGCCCGGCGCACGGCGTAGTCGCGGACACGCTGCTGCACCGAGTAGGCCAGCACGCTGAAGACGCCGAACATCGCGAGGACCAGCGCCAGCGCCGCGAAGGTGCCCACCATCGTGGCGCGGAACCGCTGGCGGCCCGTCGCGTCCCACCGCACGTCGTCGAGCGTCGCGATGCTGCCGACGCTGACCAGTTGGTCCTTGTCCACCCGGGCGATCGCCGCGCGGACGGAACCCGCGAGCGCGTCCGCCGGGCCGGAGGCGGGCCGCACGAAGAGATAGATGTCATCGCTCGGCCGCTGCGCGAGCGGGATGTACACCTGAACGAGCGCCTCCCGCTCGTCCGGCCGGGCCTTCACCTGGCGCGCGACACCGACCACCTCGCACTCCCGCACCGGCGCGTCCGGTGTGTCGGCGGCGCGCAGGGCGACGCGCGCGCCAATCGGGTTGCGTGTGGCGAGGTACCGGCTGACGAACGCCTCGTTCACGATGCAGACGCGGTTCGAGGTCAGGTCGTCGTGCACGTCGAAGGCGCGGCCCTGGAGAATGGGGAGGTCGATGGTCGGGAAGTAGCCTGGGCTGACGATCTGGTAGTCGGCCGTCGGACGATTGCCGTCGCCCGGCGAGGGTTCGCCGACGACGTCGAAGTAGACGTCGCCGAACACCGACGTGCCCATCGGCCGTGTGCTGGCCCAGCCCATCGAGGCGACGCCCGGGATACTGGCGACCTCGGTCTCGATCCGGGTGAAGAAGTTGTTCAGGGCCTCGGGCGTGGGGTACTCCCGCCCGAGCGGATCGACCATCATCGAGAGCACGCTCGTGGCCCGGTACCCGCGGTCGACGTTGTCGACGGCGATCAGCGTGCGCAGCAGCAGGCCGGCGCCGAAGAGCAGCAGCACGGCGGTGGCAATCTCCCCGGCGACGAGCGCGCTGCGCAGCCACCCGCCGCGCCCCGTCGGGGTCCGGCTGTCGCTGGTGATCTCGCTGGCCGACGCCCGCGCGGTTGCCTGCCAGGCGGGCGCCAGGCCGAAGAGCACCCCGACACCCAGGGCCATCGCGGCGCAGAAGGCCGCCACCCGCGCGTCGAGCGACAACTCGATGGCCGGTGGCAGCACGCCGGCCGGGACCACGCCCGGCGCCACCTGCAGGATGGCCGCGCCGACGGCCAGACCGGCCGCACCGCCGATCAGCGCGAGCACCAGGCTCTCGGTGAGGAGCTGGCGGATGATCCGCAGGCGCCCCGCGCCAATCGCCGACCGGATCGCGAGCTCCCGCGTGCGCATGGTCGCGCGCGCCATGAGCAGGTTCGCGACGTTCGCGCAGCAGATCAGCAGCACGAAGCCGACGACGCCGAGGAAGAGCAGGGAGGTAACGCGGAGGTCGCGGCCGACGAGGGCCGCCTGGAGCGGCTCCACCGTGACGCCGCGTCCGGTGTTCGTGTCGGGGTACTCGCGGGCGAGTGCCGCCGCGACGGCGTCGAGCTCGGCGCTGGCGGCCGCGATGCTGACGCCTGGCGCGAGCCGTCCGGCCACGCGGAGGAAGTGCGCGCCCCGCAGGCGGGGATCGGGTGCCCAGCTGGTGCGCGCCCAGATGCTCGCCTGGCTCGTGAGCCGCGCCGAGTCGGGCAACACGCCGACGACGGTGTACGGTTCGCCATCGAGGCGGAGATCCTGTCCGACGATGGACGGGTCGGCGCCGAAGCGGGATCGCCAGAAGCCCTCGGCCAGCAGGACGACGTTGGCCTCGCGCCGGTCGTCCTCGGGCTGGAAGGTCCGGCCCAGGAGCGGGGCCGCGCCCAGCGCGTCGAACAGCCCGGAGGTGACCCACTGGCGGGGGACCGAGTCGGTGGAGCCATCCGCGCCCGCCATCACCATGTTGCCGACGCCGTCGACGTAGCCCCCGATGCCGGTGAAGGCATCGCTCCGGCTCTGCCAGTCCTGCATGTTGGCGGGCGACACGCTGCCGTGCTCGCTCTCCGCGGACCGCTCCCAGATCATCACGAGGCGATCCGGGTCGGGCAGCGGCAGGGGCCGCAGCAGCGTGGCGTCGGCGAGGGCGAAGATGGCGCTGTTGGCGCCGATGCCGAGCGCAAGGGTCGCCACCGCCACGAGCGCGAAGCCCGGCGCCTTGCGGAGCTGCCGCAACGCGAACCGGACGTCCTCTCCGAGCTCCTCGATCCACAGCGTCAGTTGCATGTCACGATCCCTCTGCCTGCCGAGTTGCACCATCGTCCGGCGCAGGCCGGAGACGTTCCCGAGGCGCCGGAGCGCGGCCGCCCGCGCCTCGTCCGGTGTCATTCCCTGCGCGATGAGCTCCCGCGTGCGCATCTCGAGATGGAAGGCGAGTTCCTCGTCGACCTCGCGGTCGACGGGCACGCGCCACGGCCACGAACGCAGCAGCCGCCTCATCACGCGAGCAGCACCCTGGAGACGCCGGTGGAGAAGCGGCGCCAGATCTCCGTTTCCGCGGCCAGTTGCCGCCGGCCGGCCGGTGTGAGTCGATAGAGCTTGGCGCGACGGCCAAGCTCGGACGTGCCCCACTCCGCCTCGAGCCAGCCGCGTCGCTCCATGCGGTAGAGCGCCGGGTACAACGAGCCCTCCTCGACGAGCAGCGTGTCGCCGGTGGTGTCCTCGATGTAGCGGGCGATCGCGTAGCCGTGGCGTGGTCCGCCCGCGAGCGTCTTGAGGATCAGCGCGTCCAGCGCGCCGTGGAGCAGGGCGTTCGGCAGTTTCTTCGGCGTGGCCATGGTGGAGATTACCACGAGAGTCTAGGTAATGACTTGGACGAAGGCGGGCGCCAAATGGTTCGTCGGCGGCCGGTCGGGACTACATCGAAATCAGAAGAATTCCTACCCCAGCCCGGATGGGATTGTGCCGATTGGTCAGGTATCGGAACCACCGGCTCCGACGGCGCCCGTCGCTCGTCGAATGCGTTGCGGACGTCCCCGCCTCCAATTCCGGAGGCGGGCGACCGTCAACCGTCGCGCGCCACCCATTTCCTTGCCATGAAACGCCTGTCCGACTGGAAGATTGCCACCCAGATGCTTGCCGGCTTCGTCGCCGTCGCCATGACCACGATCATCGTGGGTTACGCCGGGATGAACGGGGCCAACTCGATCAACCGCATGCTCAACACGCTGTACGAAAGGGACACGCTCGGGGTGTCGGCGGCCAAGGAGGCCAACATCGCGCTCATTGCGATCGGCCGCGCGGTGCGCGAGGCGGTGGTGGAGACCGACCCTGCCGCCATTGCCGAGCGGCGCCGTGAGGTCGCGGACCGGTACGAGCAGATGCGGCAGCAGGTCGACGTCGTGCGCACCACGGTGAGCACCGACGAGGGCCGGGCCGTGCTCGCACGGATTGACGCGGGCGAAGGGCCCTTCAAGGCGGCCGCCGACGAGATCCTCGATCTCGCGGAGGCCAACCGGGACGCCGAGGCGCTCGAGGCCCTCCGCCGCGCCCGCCAGAAGGCCGACGAGCTCGACGCGGCGATGACCGAGCTGGCGCAGTTGCGCGAGCGCATGGGGCAGGCGGCCTACGAGGAGAGCGATGCCGTGGCCACCCGGGCGAACTCCGTGATGCTCACGACCATCGTCGTGGCCTTCCTGGGGGCCATCGGCATCGGCTACCTGCTGAGCACGTTCATCGGCCGGCGCCTGCGTGCGATCAGCGGCGCGCTGCGCCAGGGGGCCGAGCAGGTGACGTCGGCCTCGTCGCAGGTGTCGGCCTCGGCACAGTCGCTGTCGTCCGGCGCCACCGAACAGGCCGCCTCGCTCGAGGAGACGTCCGCGTCGATGGAGGAGATGGCGTCGATGACGCGCCAGAACGCCGAGAACGCCCAGCAGGCGTCGTCGTCGATGGCCGACACCGAGCGCCTCGTGCGGGAGGCCTCGTCGGCGCTGGAGGCCATGGTGACGGCGATGGCCGGTATCAAGGACTCGTCCGACAAGGTGGCCCGCATCATCAAGACCATCGACGAGATCGCGTTCCAGACCAACATCCTCGCGCTCAACGCCGCCGTCGAGGCGGCCCGCGCGGGTGAGGCGGGCATGGGCTTCGCGGTGGTCGCGGACGAAGTCCGCTCGCTCGCGCAGCGTTCCGCGCAGGCGGCGAAGGACACCGCGCAGCTCATCGAGGACTCCATCTCGCGCGCGGACGATGGCAACGCCCGCGTCGGCGAGGTGACCGGGGCGATCACGGCGATCACGGAGAGCACCGCCAGGGTCAAGGCGCTCATCGACCAGGTGAGCTCGGCGAGCCACCAGCAGTCGCAGGGCATCGACCAGGTGTCGCAGGCCGTCGCGCAGATGGAGAAGGTGACGCAGACGACCGCCGCGACGGCGGAGGAGAGCGCGGCGGCCAGCGAGGAGCTCAACGCGCAGGCCGAGGCGTCGATGGAGGTCGTCGGACAGCTCGAGGCGATGGTCAACGGCGCCGGCCAGCGGCCGGCGGCCGCGGCCACCGCGCGGCGCGCGGCCTCGGTCCCCGGGGCGGCGGGCAAGGTGGTGCCGATGGCGCCCCGCTCCGCCTCGACGGCCGCGGCGCAGATCCCGCTCGACGACAGCGAGGCGGGGACGGGTACCTTCGGGCAGTTCTAGTCCCCCGCACGCGACACCCGCTGCCGCGGGCCGGCAGACCAGCCGGCCCGCGGACGCCACCGGAGGGGAGTGACGTGACGGTGGCCGCGTCGCGGGAATGGGCGTATCCTCTGCCGAGCGAGGAACCCATGACCATCCGCGAACGCCGTCCGTCCCTGCTCGGTGGACGCCTCACCCGCCGCGATCTCCTCCGCACGCTTGGCAGCGCCTCGATCCTGGCCCCGGTGGCGGCCGGTCGCCCGGCGGCCGCCCAGGGCCGCTGCATGACGACCTACGGCGCGCCCGAGTGCAACACGTCGCCCATCCCACCGGTGTTCGCCTCGACGGGATGGCGCACCGTGGCGCTCGACCACATCACGATTGCGGTGGTGGATCACCGGGCCGAAGCGGCCTTCTACGCCGCGCTCATGGGGTGGACGCCGAGGCGCGAGGACGATGGGCAGGCCGTGGTGGACATCGGACCGTGGGGGACGGTGGTGTTCCGGCAGGCGCCGGCCGGGACGTTCGCGGCGCCCGAGGCGGGTCGCGGGCGGCGGGGCCCCACGCACGCGCGCGTCGAGTCGTTCGGCTTCGCCGTGGCGCCGTGGGACCGCCACGCCGTCGAGACGGCGCTTGTCGCGCGGGGCCTGTCGCCCCGGGCCGATCACGACGGCCACGGCTTCGAGAGCTTCCACATCGTCGATCCGGACGGCTTCCCGCTCCAGATCAGCAACGGCAAGGGCCACAGCCTCGCGCGGCGCACGGCGTCGACGCCCACGCCCGCCGGGACGGCGCCCTTCGAGGCGACCGGGTGGCAGACCGTCTGGCTCGACCACTTCTCCTTCGGCGCCACCGACTACAAGAAGAGCGCGTCGTTCTACATGAACCTGCTCGGGTGGCAGCCGACGTACGACGAAGGCAGCCAGCACGAGCTGATGATGGGCGACGTCGGCGACATCATCATCCGTGGCGGCAATGCCCTGGTCGAGGGGGGCGGCGCCAACGGGCGTGGCCGGACGGGCATCGACCACATCTCGTTCGGCATCGCGCCGTGGGACACCGACGGCGTCAGGATGGCGCTCGAGGCGCGTGGGCTGCGCGCGCAGGTCGACACCTCCAGCCGCCACAAGGGCCCGGACGGCACCTGGGTGCCCGACGAGATCCACACCGCGGCGTTCAAGAGCTACCACACCGAGACGCCGAACGGGTACAACCTGCAGATCAGCAACGTGACGCGGCAGAACCGGCTCGCCCTGGCGACGGCGGTGGACCCGAAGAAGGTCTCGGGGCCCGGGAGGGAATAGGCCGGCAGGTCATGCGGGGTTCGCGGGCGGCGACCCAGCTCTGCCTTAGCACGCTCATCCACAGGTGCCGCTTGTAGCGCGCACGACTCCCGGCGCAGAATCGGGATTGTGCCCGTCCCAAGGCCTTGCGCCTCGGCACACTCCGCGGAAGAAGTGCCAGCCCCACGCCGGGCACACGACGAGCCTCCCGACGTCCCCGGCCCATGCGCCGCGTCCCCACGCGTGGCGCCACGGCCGGTGTGTGTCCTGTTGGCGTGGACGTGCGTCTTCGCGTGCGCCACGCCGGTGCTGCTCGCGCAGGACGCGCCGGCCGAGTACCAGCTGAAGGCCGCCTTCGTCTCGAAGTTCGCCGAGTTCGTCGAGTGGCCCCCCGTTGCCCTGGACGGCCGCGACTCGGTGGACCTCTGCGTGGCCGAGCCGAGCCCGTTCGGCACGGCGCTGCGTGACCTGGTTGCGGGGACCCAGCTGCGGGGCCGCACCCTGGTTGCCCGCGAGGTCAGCGCGCCCGACGGCATCGACACCTGCCATGTGCTGTTCGTGCCCGCGGCCCCGTCGCTCGGGCGGCAGGCCTGGCTCGCGCGTGCCTCCACGCGGCCGATCCTCACGATCGGCGACACGCCCGGGTTCCTGGAGGACGGGGGCATCCTCAACCTGCTCGTCGTGGACGACCGGATCCGCTTCGACGTCGACCTCGTCGCCTCGACCCGCGCGGGCCTGCGCCTGAGCTCGCAGCTGCTCCAGCTGGCCCTCCACGTGCACGGAGGGCAGCCATGACGGCCTGGTTCGATCGCCTGCCCATCCACCGCAAGCTGGTTGCCCTGGCCCTGGCCGTGACCACCGCCGCGCTGGTCGTCGCGACCGCCGGGCTCATGGTGCTGGACCTTTGGCGCTACCGAGCCACGGCGTCGGACGACACGCAGTCGCTCGCGTCGGTCATCGCCGAGAACACCGTCGCCGCGGTGCGCTTCGGCGACGCCGATGCGGCGGCCGCCACGCTCGGGACCGTACGCGTCCGGGCGACGATCCGTCGCGCGTGCGTCTACCTGCCGGACGGTCGCCTCTTTGCCGAGTACCGGCCGGCGGCCGCCCGGCCGTGTCCCGCCTCGCCGCCTGGCGAGTTGCCGTTCCGTCGCGTTGCGGGTGTCGCGCCGGTCACCAGCAACGGGCAGGTGATCGGCACGGTGTACGTCGAGCGTGACCTCGCGGAGATCTGGCCGCGCCTGGCCATTGCCGCGGCCACCGCCTTCGGCATGCTCGGGCTCGCGAGCCTGCTGGCGCTCGCGCTGGCGAACCGGCTCCATGCCCGCGTGTCGGCCCCCATCGGGCAGCTCGCCGCGGCCGCGCGCGAGGTGCAACCGGACGGCTCGACGCCGATGCCGCCGATCCAGGCGGGCGCGGACGAGGTCGGCGACCTCGTGCAGGCCTTCGGCGGCATGCTCGACCGCGTCCGTGAGGCCAACGCGCGGCTCACCGAGTCGAACGCCACGCTGCGCCGGCAGGAAGCCGAGCGCGAGGACCTGCTCCGGCGGGAGCGCGAGGCCAGCCGCCTGAAGGACGAGTTCCTGGCCGCCGTGTCGCACGAGCTGCGCACCCCGCTCAACGCGATTGCCGGGTGGACCCAGATCCTGACGTCGACCCGGCCCGACGAGGCCACGACCCGGAAGGCCGTCGAGAGCATCGCCCGCAACGCGCGGGCCCAGGCCCGCGTGATCGACGACCTCGTGGACGTGTCGCGGATTGTCACGGGCAAGGTGGGACTGGCGCTCGCGCCGATCGATCTTCGCGAGGTGGCGGGGGCTGCCGCCGACACGCTGCGGCCGGCGGCCGATGCGCGCGGCGTGCTCCTCGAGGTCGGGGTGCCAGGGACCGCCTGCTTCGTGAACGGCGACCGGGACCGCCTGCAGCAGGTGGTATGGAACCTCCTGTCGAACGCCATCAAGTTCACGCCGGCGCAGGGGCTCGTGCGGCTGGCCGTCCAGCCCGTGCCGGGGGCGTTCGAGCTTCGCGTCAGCGACACCGGCAGCGGCATCGCCGAGGCATTCGTCCCGCACGTCTTCGACCGGTTCCGCCAGGCCGACGGATCGATGACCCGTGAGCACGGTGGCCTCGGCCTCGGCCTCGCCATCGTGAAGGAGCTGACGGAGCTGCACAGCGGCACGGTCTCGGCGGCCAGTCCGGGCCGCGGGCAGGGCGCCACGTTCACGGTGCGGCTGCCCGCGCTCGCCGGCGCGCCGCCCGCGACCGCTCGCGAGGTCAGGCCCCCGGCCACGATGCCCGACCTCACCGGCATCAGCGTGCTCGCGGTGGACGACAACGTGGACGCGCTCGAGGTCCTGGCCGCGGCGCTCTCGCTCGCGGGCGCCCGGGTACGGGTGGCGTCGGGCGGCCAGCAGGCCCTGCGTGCGTGGGACGAGGAGGCGGCGGACGTGCTCGTCTGCGATCTCGCCATGCCGGTGGTCGACGGGTTCGAGGTGTTGCGGTCGCTGCGCGCCCGTGAGAGCGGCATGCGGCCCGTGCGCGCCATCGCCCTGACGGCGCATTCCTCGCCCGAGTACATGGCGCGCACGCGTGCCGCCGGCTTCGCCTCGCACGTGTCGAAGCCGTTCAGCGTCGAGGTGCTGATGCGCGCCATCCGTTCGGCGGTGGAGCAGGTGTCATGAAGGTACGGGGGGCCGCGGCCTGGGCGATCGGTCTCGTGCTGCTCGGCGGCGTCTCCGCCACGGCCCAGACGACGGCGGAGGCGCTGCGGCGCATGTCGCTCGCGGAGCTGCTCCAGGTCGACGTCACCACGGTCTCGCGCGCACCCGAGTCCGCGATGCGCGTGCCGGCCGCCGTGTTCGTGATCACCGCCGACGACATCCGCCGCTCTGGTGCCCAGTCGCTTCCCGAGGCCTTGCGTCTCGCGCCGGGCCTGCAGGTGTCGCGCCTCGACGCGGGCAAGTGGGCCATCGGCGTGCGTGGCTTCGGCGACCGGCTCGCGCGGTCGATGCTCGTGCTCATCGACGGCCGCGCGGTCTACAACCCGCTGTTCGCGGGCACGTACTGGGAGACCCAGGACGTGCTGCTCGCCGACGTCGAGCGCATCGAGGTGATCCGCGGGCCCGGCGGCACGCTGTGGGGCGCCAATGCCGTCAACGGCATCATCAACGTCATCACGAAGTCCGCGGCGCAGACGGCCGGGACCCGCGTGAGCGTGGGCGCGGGCACGTCGGACCGCGTGTCGGCGGCCGTGCGCTACGGCGCAGCGGCGGGCACACGCTGGCACTACCGGGTCTACGGCAAGGCCTTCGATCGCGCCAGCGAGTTCCACGCGACCGGCGACGCGTACGACGGCCTGCGTTTCGGCCAGGGCGGCGCGCGGGCCGACTGGGCGGCCGATGGCCGCCAGTTGACGATCCAGGGGGACGTCTACGACGGGCGGCTCGGCCAGCGCGAGCGGGTCACGAGCTACGACCCGCCGTACACGACCATGGAGGCCCACGACGCGCCGCTCTCGGGCGGCAACGTCCTCGCCAGGTGGGACGGGCCCGCGGGACGGCTCGGCCGGCTGCAGGTGCAGGGCTTCTATGCGCATACCAGCCGCGAGGAGCGGCCGGTTGCCGAACAGCGCGACACCGTCGATCTCGACCTGCAGCACACCCCGCCGCCCCTGGGCCGGCACCGGCTCGCCTGGGGCGCCGGCGCGCGCGTGACCTCCGGCCGGATATCGGCCGCCTCGCCCACCGCGTTCACTCCGGAACGGCGCACCGACCGGCTCTTCACGGCCTTCCTGCAGGACGAGGTGGCGCTGGTGCCCCGCCGGCTTGCCGTGACGCTCGGCGCGAAGGTCGAACACAACGACTACAGCGGCGTCGAATGGCAGCCGGGTGTCCGCGCCGTCTGGACGCCGGACGACCGGCACGCACTGTGGGGCGCCGTCACGCGCGCGGTGCGTACCCCGTCGCGCGTCGAGACGGACTACGCGACCAGCAGCCTCGTCGTCGACGGCGCCGTGCCCGTCTTCGTCCGCCTCGAGCCCAATCCCTCGTTCCGCTCCGAGCGCCTCGTGGCCTACGAGTCCGGGTATCGCATCCGCCCGGGTCGCGACGTCTACGTGTCGGCCAGTGCCTTCTACAACACGCTGGACGACGTGCTGAGCACCGAGATCCACACGGCACGCGTCGAGCCGGCCGGCGCACCCGTGCGTGTCCTCATCCCCGTGCAGTTCGGCAACGGCCTCACCGGGCACAGCCGCGGGCTCGAGGTCACCACCGACGTCCGTCTCGCGGACTGGTGGCGATGGACGGCAAACTACTCGTACATCCGCATCGCGCTCGCGAAGCAAGAGGGCAGCCGGGATGGGGCCTCCGAGGCGCGGGACGAGGGACGCACGCCGCGGCACCAGGTGCAGCTGCGATCATCGGTGGACCTGCCCGGCGCGTTGGCGCTCGACGTGGCCGTGCGTTCCGCGACCGAGCTGACGGAGCCCGGCGTGCCGGGGTATGCGGTGGCCGACCTCCGGCTCGGCTGGCGGATGACGCCGCGACTGGAGCTGGAGCTCGTCGGGCAGGACCTCGGGGCCAGACCCTGGCACGTCGAGTGGCCCGCCGATGCCGGGGGCAATGTCGGTATCCGCCGCAGCGTCTATGCGGGGTTGGTGTGGCAACGGTAGGGGACGCCGGAAAGGTGCCCGGGCCCTCTTCCTTGGGACCGTCGCGGGGGCCATCGCGGGACCGCGCGGGGCTGCCCGTATAATCGAAGGAGCGGTCCATGCATACACGAGTCGCGACCTTCTGCCTCCTCTTCCTCCTGAACGCCTTCCCGCTGGCCGAGACCGTGCGCGCCTTCGACGACGCGCCGGCCGTCCCGATCAAGCGCTTCCTGAAGCTCGACGATGGGCTCTACCGTGGCGGGCAGCCGGACCACGACGGCTACCGGTACTTGCGCGACCTGGGCGTCGACACGGTGATCAGCCTGCGCAACGACACGAAGGAACGGGCGTTCGTGGAGTCCCTCGGCATGCGCTGGGTGCACATCCCGGTGACGTTCCGTCCGTTCGGCTGGGGAGACGACCTCTCGGCGGACGACGTGGAGCGGTTCTTCGCGGTCCTGGACGACCCGTCGAGCGGCACGATCTTCTTCCACTGCCAGCGTGGCGCCGACCGGACCGGCACGTTCGCCGGTATCTACCGCATGGTGCGCCAGGGCTGGGACCTCGATCGCGCCTACGGCGAGGCGCGCGACATGGGCATGCGGTGGTGGTACTTCCACGTGAAGGGCCGCATGGCCGACTACGCCCGCGAACTGCTCCCGCTCGCGACCGCGCAGTAGTCCCCGTCCACGCCGGCGGTGCCGGCGCAGACTGCCGGCGTGCGGTCCACCGGCGTGCGGTCCCGGCCGGGCACCCCATATGATGACGAGGTGCCCGACACCCCAGCCCGCCGTTCGCCCGCCCTGGTCGTCGCCCTCGTGGCGATTGCGGCCATCGCGGTGGGTCTTGCGCTGAGCTTCCTGGTCACACCCGAGCCCCGACACGTTGCCGCGGACGATGCGGGACCGGGCAACGCCGGCCTGCCGTCACCGGGCCCGCAGCCAGGCGACCCCATCGATCTGTCCCTGGCGCTGCGCGATCTCGACGGATCGCCGGTGCCCCTGGAGCGCTATCGCGGCAAGGTGATCGTGCTGAACTTCTGGGCGACGTGGTGCGCGCCGTGCCGGGGGGAGATCCCGGACCTCGTCGCCCTCCAGGCCGACCACGCGGGAGACCTCGTCGTCGTCGGCATCGTCGTGCAGGACCAGTTCGACACGCGGGTCGCGTCGTTCGTCCGGGAGTACGCGATGCCGTACCCCGCGCTCGACGGTTCGGATGCCGCGGTCGTGGAGCAGGCGTTCGGCGGCTTCTACGGCCTGCCGACGACGATCGTGATCGGGCGGGACGGCATCGTGCGTGAGCGGCACCTCGGGGCCATGACCCGCGAGCAGATGGACGCCGCCGTCCGCGACCTGATCTGAGGCCCAGCGACGGCCGGCGGCGCGGCCGCCTCCATCCCCGGCGCACGGCTGAGCCCGTGTGTCCGGATGCGACGACCTGCCATCGTCCCGATGCCCGGCGCGAGCTCCGGGAACTACTCGGCCTTGCGCGGGAGGAAGGGCGCGGAGGCCGACGCCTCGTGATTCCCGGCAGGCGCCTCGGCCTCGCAGTCCGGCAGCGTGACGGTGAAGGCGGTGCCCACCCCCTCCTCGGAGTCCATCGTGATGGTGCCGCGCATGGCCTTCACGCACTCCGCGACGATGGTGAGGCCGAGGCCCACGCCGTCGTTGGCGAGCTCCCCGTCACGCGCGCCGTGGGCGCGGAAGAACCGCTGAAAGACCTGCGGCTGGTGATCCGCGGAGATACCCAGGCCGTTGTCACGGATCCGCAGGGAGCAGGTGCCGTCGACGACCTCGAGCTCGACGGCCACGAACGGGTCGGCCTTCTGGGGATCGCGGTACTTGATGCCGTTCGACACCAGGTTGACGACAACGAGCTCCAGCCGGGGCAGGTCGAGCGTGAGCTCGGTCCGGGGCACGCGGTTGTGCAGCATGACGCCGCGCGCGGTGGCCATCTCGCGGAGCTGGCTCATCGCCTCCTCGACGATCTTCGAGACGTCGAGGCGTTGGCGCTGGATCGTGTCGTGCTCGGGTCGAACCAGGGCGCCGAGGACGCGGATCAGGTCCGCGAGGCGCTTCAGGTTGCGGCGCGCGACGCCCAGCACGTGCCGCTGCTGCGCGGCGTCCCGCCCGCCGCCGGCCTCGAGCACGTCCACCGCGTACTGCACGCTGCTCAGGGGCTGGCGCAGCTCGTGGCTGACCATGCGGTTGAAGCCCTCGAGCCGCGTCGTCTGTTCCTCGATGCGCTCGGTGTACCGCGCCGTGTAGGTCTCCACCGTCATCTGCAGCAGGACGAACACGGCCTCGTGCAGGCGCGTCAGCACGTCGACGGCCTCGGCGGGCCGCGCCAAGTGGCCGAGCTCGTCGAGCTGCTCGCGGATGAACCCCGCCATGACCGTCCCGAGGATGCGGTACTCGCGGAGCAGCTGGTGCACCGACGCCTTCTGGGCGAACCGCAGCTCCCCCAGCTCGTGGGCCTTCGACTGGATGGCGGTGTTGGCCGCGACCGGATCGCCTTCCGCCCCGACGCAGTCCGCGATCTCGCGGATCAGCATGGGGATGTGGTCCAAGATCTGGTCGGTGGGGAAGATCTCGGTGAGATCGACCGGCAGCAGCTCCTTGAGCTCCGCCAGCCAGCGGGCAGCCAGCTCGCGATGCGCTGCCCGTAACCGCTCTGCGACGAGCGCCCCGAAATCATTGGACAGTTCTGTGGCCATGTAGCAGTCGAGCCGGGAGCGCCGGGGGACAAGCAGGACGTACGACGGATCACGGTACTGCACCTTGAGGCGTCGCGCAATTGCGACCCAAAAGTGGCGGAATTACCGCAGCCACGCCCTCCGGCGCGGCGCTCGCCGGCCCTGGCCCCCCGGCCGGCCGCCCGCTCAGTACTCGGCGAACGCCTCGTCCGGATAGCAGTAGACCCAGCGTTCGCCGGGCTCGGCGGAGGCGACGACCGGGTGGCCGGTCGCGTGGGCGTGGGCGGTGGCATGCCGGTTCGGCGAGCTGTCGCAGCAGTGCGTGCCGCCGCAGGTCTGGCAGGTGCGCAGGTGCACCCAGCTCGCGCCAATCTTCACGCACTCGTCGCACTCGTGGCGCCGGGGCGGCGTGATGGCGGTGAGGCCGGCGATGTGGGGACAGGGGCTCTCGTCTGGCACGGGGTCTACTCCTGCAGCACGCGGTGGACGAACGAGACGGCAATCGCGCCTTCGCCGACTGCCGAGGCAACACGCTTGATGCTCCCGCCGCGGATGTCACCGACGGCCAAGACGCCGGGCCGGCTCGTCTCGAGCAGGTACGGCGCGCGCCGCAGCGGCCATCGGGCCGCGGCGAGGTCCTCGGGCGCCAGGTCGCTGCCCGTCTTCACGAAGCCGCTGCGGTCGAGCGTCACGCAGCCATCGAGCCATGCGCTCCGGGGCTCCGCGCCGGCCATGACGAACACGTGCCCGATGTCGCGGGTCTCTTCCTCGCCCGTCGCGTTCGAGCGCCAGGTGACCCGCTCGAGCGTGTCGCCGCCGTCCACGCGGATCAACTCCGTCTCCGTGCGCAGCTCGATGTCGTCGCACTCCTCGATCCGGCGGATCAAGTAGCGCGACATGCTCGAAGCCAGGCCGCCGGAGCGCACGAGCATGTGGACCCGGCGCGCGACGGTGGAGAGGAACACCGCGGCCTGTCCCGCCGAGTTGCCGCCGCCGATCACGACGACCTCCTCGCCGCGGCAGATCTGGGCCTCGAGGTGGGTGGCGCCGTAGTAGACGCCCGTGCCCTCGAACCTGGAGAGGTGCTCGATGGGCGGGCGCCGGTACTCCGCGCCGGTCGCGATGATCACGGCGCGGGCCGCGACATCGGAGCCTCCGCCGAGCGACAGCGTGTACGGCGCCCGCTCGCAACTCAGCCCGGTCGCGCCCTTCGCGACCAGCATCTCGGCGCCGAACTTCTGCGCCTGGGCATGCGCGCGGCCCGCCAGCTCCTGTCCCGAGATGCCGGTCGGGAACCCGAGGTAGTTCTCGATCCGCGAGCTCGTGCCGGCCTGCCCGCCCGGCGCGTCCGACTCGACGACGAGCACGTCGAGGCCCTCCGACGCGGCATACACCGCCGCCGCCAGGCCGGACGGGCCGGCCCCGACGATGACCACGTCGCGCACGTGCGCCTGGTCGATGCCGGCGTTGAACCCGAGGGCGTCCGCGATGGCCTCGTTGCCGGGATTGCGCAACACGGTGCGCCCGGGCGCGAGCAGCACGGGCACGCAGTCCACGCCGATGTCGAAGTCGTCGAGCAGCGACTGGACCGCCGGGTCGCGGTCGAGGTCGATGTAACGGTACGGGTGGTTGTTGCGCGTCAGGAACTCCTTGATGCGCCACGTGCCCGCCGCATGCCGCGACCCGATCAGGACCACGTCGGCGAAGCCGCTCGCCACCAGCTCGACGCGGCGCAGGATGAACGCGCGCATCAGCACCTCGCTGAGCTCCGGGTCGGTCTGGACGAGGGTCATCAACTCCTGCCGGCTCAGCTCCAGGACCTCGCCCGCCTCGCGCACCCGGAGGCGCACGAGGGCGCGACGGCCCGACAGCATGTTCACCTCGCCCGTGAACTGGCCCGGCCCGTGCGAGACGATGGCGTCCCCGGCTGGCGCGTCGGGGCGCTGCACGTCCACGCGCCCCTCGAGCACGATGAAGCAGGGGACGTCCGCGTCGCCGGCGTCGACGAGCACGTCGCCGGGCCGCACGGCGCGGCGCCGCCCGTGCGCGGCCGCGCGCTCGATCTGCGCCGTGGTCAGGGTCGGGAAGGCGCGTTCGGACGGCGGCGCGGAGGCGCCGGGGGACGACGGCGTGGCCATGGAGGGACTCTCGATCCGTTGGACGTGATCCGGGAACCAGCACAGCGTACACCGCCGGCAAGTCCAGCGGATCCCCCGTTCGAGTGATCAAGTGCCGGAGACCCGGCAGCCAACTCGACCCGCGGCGCAACTCGTACAGAACCATTACAGTCGCCGCCGCGCGCCGCCGCTAGCATCGGGTGCAGGAGGTGTGCCTCCATGCGGCCACATCACAAGGGCACCCGCGCCCGCATCCTGCTTTCATCCGTCTTCAAACCCTTCGCCCAGGACGACGAGTTCGGCAGCCGGGTCAGCAACCCGGTGGAGCTGTACCACAACCAGGTCACGCGCGAGCAGGGCCCGTTCTCGCTGCGGCTGTTCCACCGCACGTGGAGCCTCATGCTGCTGCAGCAGAACATCAGCGCGCCCTGCACCGTGCTGGACTTCCCCACACGGGAACGCTTCATCCGCGAGCTCACCACCGGCGACTACGACATCGTCGGGCTCACGGGCATCATCGTGAACGTCGGGAAGATCCGCGAGATGTGCCGGCTCGCCCGCCTGCACGCGCCGCGCGCCACGATTGTCGTGGGTGGCCATGTCGCGGCCATCCCGGGCATCGAGCGCCTGATCGACGCGGACCACATCGTGAAGGGCGAGGGGGTGTCGTGGCTGCGGACGTTCCTCGGCGAGGATCCCACGGCCCCGGTCGCGCACCCGCTCATTCCCTCGTCGTTCGGCTTCCGCCTCTTCGGCCTGCCGGCGCCACGTGGGGGCGGCAACGCCGCGGCGACGATCATCCCGTCGGTCGGGTGCCCGATGGGCTGCAACTTCTGCACGACGTCGGAGTTCTTCGGCGGCAAGGGACGGTTCGTGACGTTCCTGGAGCGCGGGGCGGACGTCTTCCGGGTGATGTGCGAGGCCGAGCGTGGCCTCGGCGCCCGTGCGTTCTTCATGATGGACGAGAACTTCCTGCTGTACCGGAAGCGCGCGCTGGAGCTGCTCGAGCTGATGAAGGCGCACGGCAAGTCGTGGTCGCTCTACGTGTTCTCGTCGGCCAACGCGATTGCGAAGTACGACCCGCGGCAGCTCGTCGAGATGGGCGTGGAGTGGATCTGGCTGGGGCTCGAGTCGGTCGGCAACGGCTACCGCAAGCTGAAGGGCGCCGACACCCGCACGCTCGCGCGTGACCTCCAGGCGCACGGGATCCGGGTGCACGGCTCGACGATCATCGGGCTGGAGCACCACACGCCCGGCAACATCGACGCGGTCATCGACCATGCCGTGGGACACGAGACCGTGTTCCACCAGTTCATGCTCTACACGCCGGTGCCGGGCACGCCGCTCTACCGGGAGACCGAAGCGGCCGGGCGGCTGCTGGACGGCGTGGATCTCGCGGACATCCACGGGCAGGACAAGTTCAACTTCCGCCACGCGGCCATCTCGCGGGACGACTCGAAGCTGTTCCTCGACCGCGCCTTCCGGCGCGACTACGAGATCAACGGGCCGAGCCTGTACCGGCTGATGGCCAACATGCTGACCGGGTGGCGCCGCTACAAGGACGACCCGGACCCGCGTGTGCGCGCCCGGGTGCGGGGCGAGGCCTCACAGCTCCGGTGGGGCTACGGCGCGGCGCTCTGGGCGATGGAACACTACCTGCGCGAGTCGAACCGCATCGTCAGCGACCGGATTCGCGAGCTGCGCATGCAGGTGGAACGGGAGATCGGGGGCCTGTCGCCGCTCATCGACCGCCTCGCCGGCCCCGCGCTGCTCTGGAGCGCGCGGCGCGACGCCCGCCTCGCCCCCGCCGGCCGCCGCCTGGAGCCACGCACCTTCGTCGATCGCCGCCACTGGCCGCGCTGAGCGCGGCCGGTGGCGGAATTCCGAATTTGGAATACGGAATCAAGAAAGGAAGTCGAGAAGGAGGAAGTACGACGGCCGAGGGCAGAACCACGAAAACGGGGTCAGACCCCTCTTCTGCAGGAGGCCCACAGAAAAGGGGTCTGACCCCATTGTCGACACTCAGATCACCAGATCACGAGATCACAAGATCACCAAATCTAGTTGCCCCCTCCGAGTGGAGGTCCTGGGGGCAACGGATACCGCGACCGCGGCCGGCTGCCCCAGCCGGGGAGGGCGGTCTTCGGCGCGTTTGCCGAGGGGTTCTCGAGGTAGTGCGCGATGTCGCGCTCGGCCTGGCGGTAGTGCGCCTCGATGAGCGGGTTCGGGTCGGTGCGGTCGCCGAGCGAATCGGCGAGCTTGCCGATCTGGTCCAGCACGTAGGCGCGCACCTCGGGGCTCGTGTCCTCATGGCCGCCGAGGATCATCAGCGTGTCGAGGGCGACGCGCTGGGACACGCGCCGGAGCGTCGCGAGCTTCGGGTCGGTGTCGGCCGGCGCGCGCCAGGTGTGCGCGAGGATCGCGTCCACGACCTCCGGCAGCGAGAGCTGGTCGGGCTGGCGGTCGGCGAACGCCACGAGGCGCGCCGCGCGCGCGGGCTCGAGCAGCGGCTCGAGCACCATCGCCGAGAGGATACGTGCGGCCCGCAGGTGGTCGAACGCGTAGTCCTCGGACATGTCCTCGAGGTTGGCGTTCGGACTCGGCGTGAGCTGCACGAGCAGCGACTCCGGAATGGCGAGGTTGCCGGGTTCGATGGCGTCCATCAGCAGGTTCAGCACGCTCCGCTGGAGCGTGGCGGGCACGATCTCCGTCGGCGGCAGCGTCTCGCCCTTGACGACGATGTTGTGGTACATGCCGCCGACGTACCCGAGGCCCGACTCGATGGCCCAGCGGTGGTGCAGGTAGGTCATCCACAGCCGCATGTCGCGCAGGCCGCCGATCGGCTCGCCCTCACGCAGGATCGCGGGGCCGTACTGCGCCAGCAGGAGCTTGCGGGCCGCCATCGTCTCGCGGAGGTACTCGTCCGGCGTGGAACGATCGTCGTACCACACCCAGCGCGGGTCGGTGGACGGCACGTACAGGATGCCCGCCGTGCGCATCTCCTTGATGATGCCCTCGAGCGCCGCCTTCTCGTTGGCCGCCGGGAACTCCGAGTAGGCGTAGCGCGTCATGAACGCGTCGTACGCGCCGGTGTTCGGCTCGAAGGCGTCGCTCAGGTCGAGGCGCCCGTTGGTCACCTTCACGCGCGGCGTCGGATACTCCATGACCGACGCGCGGTCGTTGATGCTCGACGCCCAGTTGTGGCCGAAGCCCATGACGTGGCCGAGCTCGTGCGAGGTGAGGAGCGACTGCCGCACGAGGCCCATCTCGAGCTGCTCGGCCGGCATCGGCGCGCCGGCGGCCTGCTGCTGCTGTTCGATGTACTCCAGCAGCTCGTCCGCCACGGTCATCACCATGCCGGCGTCATCGTCCCCCGCGCCGGCGCCCGTCATCGGCGTGTAGCTCTCGAAGTAGTTGCCGATGGTGCGGATGCGGTGCGAGTCCATGCGGGTCTTGGAGCCGAGGATCTCGCCCGTGCGGGGATCGCGGAACGTGCCGCCGCTCGAGAAGCCGCGTTCGTCACGGTTGATCCAGAGGATCCACGCGTAGCGGATGTCCATCGGATCCATGTCGGGTGTCGGGTCCTTCACCTGCACGGCATTGCGGAATCCGGCTGCCTCGAAGGCCTTGTTCCACGCGAGCGCGCCCTGCCGCATCGCGCTGCGCACGGGCTCGGGGATGGCCGCGTCGAGGTAGAAGACAATCGGCTTCTTCGGCTCGCTCATCGCCGCCGAGGGGTCCTGCTTCTCCAGCCGCCAGCGGGTGACCCACTCGACCTCGGTGCCCTCGTTGAACGGCTTCGCGTAGTCGCGGAAGCGGATCGAGCTGACGCCGATGCGCGGGTCGGCCGGGCGCGGCGTGTAGCCGGTCGGCGCGCGCAGGAACGAGTGGTGGATGCGCAGCGTGAAGGCCTGCGGATCGGGCGTGACGTTGGCGACCAGCCGGCCCGGCTGGTCCGCGGCAAACGTCATGATCGTCTCGATCTCGGTGTTGTCGGGGAACGCCTTCATGCGCGTCGGGTAGAAGCCGCTCCGCCCGAGATCGAGGCGGAACGCGCCCTGGCTGTCGCGGCGCAGCTCCCCGACGACGTCACCGGCATCCCGCATGAAGAGGGAAGTGGCGTCGACGAGCACGCGGCCGTTCTCGTCGGCCTCCACCGGCAGCCCGGCGAGCACGGATGTCGGGAACGAGTCGCGCACGTTCTCGACGAGCGCCGCCTGCTCGGTCTGCGCGCGGTAGTCGAGGTTCTGCTTCACCACCAGCACGCGCGGGCCCGAGCGATGGAAGTGGATCACGCTCGTGTCCATGATGCCGCGGTCGAAGGACATCTCGACCGAGCCGCCGCCGCTGGCCGCGGAGACGTAGTAGAGGACATCCTCATCGAAGGCCGGCACCTCCATGAGGACCCGTCCGCGGGCCTGGTCCCAGTAGAACGGCACGAAGCCGTCGGTACGCTGCAGGCCAGCCGTGCGCTCCGCGACGGTGGCCGCGGGCACGGATTGCGCCTGCGCGAGGGCCGGGCCGGCCAACAGCAGGAGACTCAGGAATACGGCACGTGGCATGAGCAGGTCCTCCGGGGCGAAGATCAGCCGCGGCCGGGGCGGCGCGGCGCAGGCGCCGATTGTAAGCGGCAGGGATGCGGGATTCGGATTCAATTTGCGCATCCGGGCCACAGACGCCACGGATGGCACAGGGCCACAGATGGCACAGATAGCACAGATGCGACGGCGGTCGGCAGCGGGACACAGATGCACAGATAAGAGGGGATGCACAGATGGGCAAGGGGCCCCGCAGGCCACCGGCCCGCTGGAAATGGGGACTTGGGAAATGGGGACTGTCCCCTTTTCCACCTCGTGACTTGCTGGAAAAGGGGACTGTCCCCATTTCCACAGAGCCAGGGGGATGCAGAGACGGGCCGACGGAATTCCGTGCAATCCACCCATTCGGTCGCAATCAATGGATGAGCTGGAGGTGTATCATCGCGGCTCCCTTGGCTCATCCACCTTCAGAGCCGACCTGTCCACCAACCCATCCGGTTCGAAAAGGCTCAGGTTCCCCCAGCATGTCCACCACCACGACGACCATCGCTGCCGTCCTGATCTCCGCCGCGCTTGGCGTGGGCACCACGTTCGCTGCCGTGCCCGGCGCGCCGTCCCCGGACGGCATCGCCGCCTCGGACCAGGCCCAGAGGTTCACGCAGTCAGACAGGGACAGGGATAAGGATAAGGACAAGGACAAGGATAGGGACGACAAGAAGGTGGGGCCGCCCGGACCTCCCGGACCACAAGGCCCGGCCGGTCCCGCCGGACCGGAAGGCCCCGCCGGCCCAGCCGGGCCCGCCGGCCCAGTCGGGCCTGCCGGTCCCGCGGGGCCACAGGGGCCAGCCGGCCTGGATGGTCTTGACGGCGCGCCGGGTCCGCAGGGACCCCCGGGGCCGGCCGGCGTCGCCGGGCCCCAGGGTGCCGAGGGGCCGCAAGGACCCCAGGGGCCGTCCGGATCACCGACGATGGGCCTGCTCACCCAGTCGCTGCTCTTCACGTCGAGCCAGGACTTCGTCGTCCCGGCCGCTGTCACCCGGCTCTTCGTCCAGGTGCAGGGAGCGGGCGGCACCGGTGGCGATGCCGACGGCGCCGGGATCCCGAACGGCTTCGCGGGCGGCGGCGGTGGCGGCGGCGGCTACGTGCAGGCGGTGGTGGACGTCACGCCGGGCGACACGATGCCCGTCGTGGTCGGCGGCGTCGCCAACGGCGGCAATGCAAGCTGCGGCGGCGGATTCGGGATCACCGGCGGCGCCTCGTCATTCGCGGGGCTTGTCGGCGCGGGGGGAGGCGGCGGTGGCCGCGCCTTCGCGCGCTCCGCACCCGGCGTGGGTGGCGGCGGCGGGACGATGAGCGGATCGGCCGGGTCGTTCTTCGGCGGCGCGGGCCAGGCTGGGGGCCCGGTCATCGGCGGGGCTGGCGGCGCGCCCGGCTCCGCCATGTTGATGTTGACGCCAGCCTACGGTGCCGGCGGGCAGGGCAGCAGCAACTGCGGCGTGACGACCACACTCGCGATGCCTGGCTTCGTGCGCGTCAGCTGGTAACCGGCGGCTGCTCAAGAAGCCGCTCTACGCGCTGGCGGGCGTTCCGTCAGTGCTCGTCGGAAAGCGGTGCCCGGGCGGCGGCGGCCAATGCCGTCGTCGCCCTCACGTGTGCCGAACCCGTGCACGCCGCCGCGGCCTGATGAGCGATCCCTCCGAGCCCGCGGCTGACGGACGTCGAACACGGTTCCGGCACGCGGCCGCGTGTCGAAGCGGGGCTGGTCGTGTCACGGCTCGCCCGTGAAGCTGACCTGCCGCAGTCGCCACCGGCGCTCGGGTGGCCCCGGCCAGAGGCTCTCGGGAGAGGTGTCGCCGCGGTGCGCGGCGCCGTCGACCTGCGCGAGGATGAAGCGTCCGGTCGCGCGCGTGCGGATACCGGCGCCCGGGAATCGTTCCGCGAGGCGCCCTTCGAGCGCCGCCGCATCCTCCGCGATGACGTCCTTCTCGAGCGCGCGTGGTGCGCCGTCGAGGAGCTCGGCGGTGGCGATCCGGAGCGCCCGCAGGCCATCCCTGGAGATATCGAAGGCGATGAGGAGCGCGGCCACCGAGTCGGCCCACCAGAAGCCGAGCCCCACGCCGATGATGCCCGCGATGCCGGCGACGGCCGTCGACCAGTCGGCCTTCTGCATCAACGCATCGGTGTGGAGCACCTGGTCCTGGATTGCCGCGGCGACGGGCAGCTTGCGGCGCCCGAGCAGCATCGGCGGCACGGCGGAGTACACGAGCGTGGCGATCATGACCCAGCCGAGCCACACCTCGGTGCCGCCGATGAAGATCGGGCCGATCGTGGGGTGCTCCGCGGCAATCAACGAGCGTCCGCTGTCCCAGATCAGGTAGCCGCCAAGCGCCACCAGCACCGTGGCGGAGACGAGGAACGCCAGGCCGTTGGCGCGCGCGAAGCCGAAGGGAAAGCGCCTGGAGGGTGGACGGCGTTCGAGTCGCCTGGCGATCAGGAAACAGGTCGCGGGCGCGAGCCCGAGCATGTCCTCGACCCACGCGGACTTCATGGCCTGGCTGGATCCCATCACGAAGAAGATCGCGACGATGATGGTGGCCTGCCAGAAGAGGGTCCACCACTCGAGCCTGGCGCCGTGGTCGAGTTGCGCGCGGAGTTCGTGCGGGAGCGAAGTCATGGCCGTGCCTCGTGCCGGACCACTTCACTCACCCGCGTCAGCCACCGGTTCTCGCCGCGGCGCACCGCGACCCGCACGGCCGACTCACCACCCTCGGCGGGGTGGAGCGGCGGGGTCAGGGCGACGCGGCTTTTCCACGGCGTGCCGGTCTCGACGACGACGTCGATCCGGCCGGCGTCGAGTGCCTCGACGAGGTGCGCGGCACTGGCCTCGGTCAGGTCGAGATCGACCCCCGTGTCGCGGGCGATGGCCCTCGCGACGTCCTCCATCCTGGCCTCGTCCGCGGCCGACTCGCCCGCGACAAGGCCCGCGCGCACTTCATGGCGGTCACGCACGGACGCCAATGTGCCGGCCGGATCACTCGGGATGGCGTCGCAGGCCACGAGCATGCTTCCGAGGGCAAACAGTGTCAGGGCCGGACGCGCGTTGCCCAGTACGTGCAATGTGTTGCCTCCTGTCGTCCGGGGGCTGGCGACACGCGCCCTGGCGGGCACGGCCGCTTTCGCCCGGTGCCGGGGACGGCTGCAAGCCGCGTACCTCGCCCTCGTTCGCGACGCCGGCAAGCCCGGCCGTACACGTGGCAAGGACAGCCGACCGCGCCATGTGAACCTGGTCTCCGGCATGCGTCGTGAATAGCGTGATGGGCTCCGCACACGTGTCGACCCCCGATCCGGCGGTTGCGTCCGACGCCGGGCGCGCGACGCCACGCCGGCGGCTGCGCCTCGTCCGCCAGGCGCCGCTGCTGTTCTGGCGCACGATCCTGCTCTGGATCGAACGGAGCGCCACGCGTCACGCGGCCGCGCTGGCGTTCTACACGCTGTTCTCGCTGGCGCCCCTGCTGATCATCCTGATCGCCATCGTCGGCGCGGTGTTCGGCCAGGATGCCGCGCGCGGCGAGGTGGCGACGCAGATCGATCACCTGGTCGGACCGCAGGCGGCCACGGCCGTGCAGAATGCCGTGCGGCAGTCGTCCATCAGCCAGGCGGGGCTGCTGCCGACGGTGCTGGGGCTGCTGGCGCTCGGGTTCGGCGCGACGACCGTCTTCGCCCAGATGCAGGCGGGCCTGAACCAGTTCTGGGGCGTGCAGGCGCGGCCGACGCGCAGCGGGATCGGTCCCTTCCTGCGCACGCGGCTCGTCTCGCTGAGCCTCGTGCTGGTCATCGGCTTCCTGCTGCTGACCTCGCTCGTGGTCAGCACCGCCATCAGCGGTGTGGTCGCGTTCGCGCGGGGGTGGGTGCCGGTGCCTCCGGCGCTGGTGACCGGCGTGGATCTGTGCGTGTCGCTCTTCGTGGTCACGTTGCTGTTCGCGATGATCTTCAAGATCCTGCCGGACGTGCACCTCGAGTGGGGCGACGTGTGGCACGCGGCCGTGCTCACGGCCGCGTTGTTCGTCGGCGGGCAGTCGCTGATCTCGCTGTACCTGACGCGCATGGCGACCGCCTCGACGTACGGCGCCGCAGGTTCGCTGGTGGTGGTGCTGATGTGGGTCTACTACTCGGCGCTCATCCTCTATTTCGGGGCGGCCATGACCAGCGCGTCGATGCGCATGCGAGGGGCGCGGGTCATCCCCAAGCCGACGGCCGTGAAGGTCCGCATCGAGGTCGTGGAGGACGGCGCGCCTCCTCGTGCCTGAGGGCCGACCACCCCTCGTCGAGACCGTCCGCCGCCCGGTGCCCGTTGCGGTGCACCATGCTCCGCGTATAAGGTAAGGGCCGTCCGCGTCGCCGGAGCGACGCGGGCCGCGCCCGTCCCCCCGGCCGCGGACGTCCGTCCGCGGAGCACAGCGCAGCAGTCCGACGTCCGCCCGCCGTGACCGCCATGCTGCACGACATCCGCTTCGCGTTGCGCCACCTGCGCCGGTCGCCCGGTTTCGCCGCCGCGGCCGTCATCACGCTGGCGCTCGGCCTCGGTGCCAACACCGCGCTGCTGAGCATCCTGAACGCCCTGCTCGTCCGCCCGCTGCCGATCCCGGCGCCCGAACAGCTGGTCGGCATCACCGCCCGCACGGAGCGGGGCCTGCCGCGCTACACCCCGATCACGGCCGTCGAGCCGCTCGCCGCGGACGGCCCGCTCACCGCCGTCTGCGGGTACAACGGCGGGTTCATCGTGGCGGTCGATGCCGGGCCCGGTGAGGCGCCCACCCAGGCGCTGGTCGCGATGCTGACGGGCCGGTGCTTCGAGACCTTCGGCGTGGCCCCCGCGCTCGGCCGCGTCATTGAGGAGGCCGACGCGCCGATCCTCCGCCGTGGCGCTCCCGTCGCGGTGATCGGCCACCGTCTGTGGCTGCGCCTGTTCGGCGGCGACCCGGCCGCGGTCGGGCGGACGATCCGAGCGGAGGGCGCGGAGCTGACCGTGATTGGCGTGATGCCGCCGGGGTTCGGCGGGCTGCAGGCCGACGCCGGCGCCGAGCTGTTCGTGCCGTTCGACACGGTGTTCCCCGCACGGCCGGACCGGCGGCCGCTGGCCAGCGAGATTCTCGGGCGGCTCCCACCGGGCAAGTCCTTCGATGCGGCCGCGTCGGAAATCCGCGCGCGGTGGCCCGCCGTGCTCGAGGCGGCGGTGCCCGTCTCGCTGCCGGCCGCCGAACGCAACGCGCTGCGCGACGTCACACCCGTGGTCGCGCGCATGGGCAGCGGCGTGTCGGCCTATCGCGAGCGGTACGGCCAGCCGCTCACGATCGTGCTCAGCCTCACGGCCCTGCTGCTGCTGCTGGCGGCCGTCAACCTGGGGGGATTGCTGCTCGCGCGCGTGGCCGGCCGCCGCGAGGAAATCGGCGTGCGGCTCGCCCTGGGTGGGAGTCCCTGGCGGGTGGCCCGGACGCTCATCGTCGAGAGCCTGCTGCTGGCCATTGCCGGGGCCGTGCTCGCGGTGCCGCTGGCGTCCGCCATGCTGGGCCCGCTGACGGCGATCATCCCGTCGGCGCTGGTCGAACGCACGGTGCGCTTCACGCTGGACGGCCCGGTGCTGGCCACCACCCTGCTGGCAGGGGTCGCCGCGGCCCTCGTGATGAGCGCGGTGCCGGCCTGGCTCGTGATCCGGCGGCCGGCTCGGGCGCACCTCACGTGGCAGCGCACCGTGGCCGGCGTGCGGGGGCCATGGTTCCGCGCGCTCCTCGTGGCCCAGGTGGCCATGTCGGTCGCGCTGGTCTCGTGCGCGTTGCTGCTCTGGCGATCGCTCGACCGGCTGCAGCACGCCGATCTCGGCGTGACGACCGAGGGTGTGATCACCGCGCGCCTGATGCCCGTGCCGAATGGCTACCGCGGGCTCGATGCCGGCTCGTACTATCCGGCGCTGCTGGACCGGATCGCGAGCCTGCCGGGCGTCCGTGCCGCGGGCTTCGCGCGCCTGTTTCCCCATGCACTCCAGGACGTCGCGCCGCAGGCGGTGCGGTTCGATGGGGAAGCGGGCGACGGCGTGCTCGCCGGCTTCGAGGGCGTGTCGCCGGGGTTCTTCCGCGCGGTCGGCATCCCGCTGCTGGCGGGACGGTCGTTCGACTGGCAGGACAACGCGGATGGCGTGCCGGTGGTGGTGATCAGCGAGAGCCTGGCACGGCAGCTGGCGCCTGACGGCGAGGTTCTGGGACGCCGTGTGGACATCGGGACGCTGCGCCTGCACCAGGACGTGCTCGTTGTCGGCATCGTGCAGGACGCGACGCGCGGCAATCCGCGCGTGGTGGACGCGCCCGTGGTCTACCGTCCCGCCCTCCAGATGGGTCCGGTCCCGCTCTACCCGAATCTCGTCGTCGCCACCGACCGGACCGTCGCGGATCTCGCGCCGGGCCTGCGGGGCATCCTGGCGGGACCCGGGCGCGAATACGTCGCCGACGTCGAGCCGCTGGCCGCGGTGTTCGCCGAGGCGCCCTCGAGCGAACGGCTGAGCGCCCTCCTGGCCGCGGTGTGTGGCGTGATCGGCGTCGTCCTGGCGGCGATCGGCGTGCATGGCGCGCTCGCGTACATGGTCTCGCGGCGCACGCGCGCCATTGGCGTCCGGCTGGCGATGGGCGCCGAGCCACGGGCGCTCACCCGTGCGGTGCTGCGTGAGGGCGTGGTGCTGACGTTGCTCGGTCTCGTCATCGGCCTGCCGCTCGCGGGCGCCATGGCCGCGGCCCTGCGCTCGCTGCTCTTCGGTGTCACGACCACCGATCCCTGGACGTTCACCGGCACGGCAATCATGTTCCTGGCGCTCGGGTTCATTGCCGCCGTCGTGCCGGCGCGCCGCGCCGCGCGGGTGGACCCGGCGGAGGCACTGAAGGGGGAGTGACCCGTGGCGCCCGCGCGTTCGGAGCGGCCGGGGCAGTGATTGGGGACCGGCTCGTCGGGCGACAAACGGCACACGCAGACGGGAACACAGATGCACAGATGTAGCGGGATGCACAGATGACCACCAGGTCGTGTCGCTCGTGCCTCCAACGTGATTGCTGACCAGTCGCTGGCTTCTCCGTGTCCTCCGTGTTCCCCGTGTCCTCCGGTGTCCCCCGTGTCCCCGGTGTCCCGTCGCCTGCGGCCACTGAGGAACGGCACGCGGGTGCCCAACCTCGGATACCCGCTGCCCCGCTTCCCGCTGACGACAACCTCGCCGGCGCCGTTTCCCCCATCCCAAGCCAGTCCAGCGCCGCTCGGCGGCTGGCCGCGGATTTGCTCTCACCGGCCGCGGAGGGAGGACACGTATGCCCGAGCCGCAGCCGACGCCCGCACCGGGGCCACCGATCCCAAACCTGCCGGGAGAGCCAGAGCAGCCTCGTCCCGTGCAGCCGCCGCCGGACGTCACACCGCCGCCGCAGGTGCCTCCCGTCTCGCCGCCGTCACCCAAGCCTGATATCGATCAGCCGCCGGCCCCGAACGCGTGAGCCTGGGACGGCAGAGGAGACCGACATGACCAACAACAGTTGCCAGGGGCTCGCCGAGCCCGAGTTCCTCACGCGCGCGTCACGTCCATGGGAGCCGATCCCGGGCGCCCCGATTCTCGCCGCTGACGACGACGAGGACGACGAAGACGACGAGGACGATGACGAGGACGAAGACGAAGAGGATGACGAGGATGAGGACGAGGACGAGGACGATGAGGACGAGTGAGGCACTCACCCGGGAGGAACGCCCGTGAGCGAACCAGCTTCCGACCGCAAGACGACCCCCCGTCCCGAGGATCAGGACGAACGTGTCGCGCCGCACAAATACGGCGGCGACGAGGCGGCACCCGTGCATCCGGAGCACGGTGAAGGCGTCTCGCACGAGGCGCAGCACCGGCGCGACGGCCAGAGCCCCAGGCCCGCCGCTGACGATGAGGAGCCACGTGCGCGGCCGGATGTGCCGCCACGCAGCCGTCCGGCTCCCAATCGTCCCCGCGACACCGACCTGAAGCACGACTGACCGACCCGGCGCCCGCGTCCCGTATAATCCGCCTGTCATGGCGGCACGACTGACGCGGGCGCCGGATCTGCAGATTCATCCCGTCCCGAACGGCTACGTCGTCCGGCGCGCGGCTACGGGGGCCGTACACCACCTGAATGCCGCGGCGGCGCTGCTGCTCGAGTTGTGTCAGGGAGACGCCGCGGCCGACGTGCCGGCGGTGGTGGCGCGGGCGACGGGGTTGCCGGCTGCCGAGATCCAGCTCGCGCTGGACGATCTCGTCAGGACCGGGCTCGTGATCCGCGAGACCGCGCCGGCGTCGTCCGCTCCCCTCGGCGACGAGCCGCGGGGCCGGGTGGCGCGATCAGCCACGCGGTCCACGCGTCAGGCAGTGCCGGCGGCCCGCCGGCGAGCGCCTGCCGGTGGCCGTTCGCGATCGCGGCGCTGAACAGCAGGTCGTACGCCTCGAACAGGATCTGCAGGCGGTCGGCGCCGGCCTTGTCCACGAAGCTCAGCTCCACGCCCTCGAAGCTGGCTTCCAGCCCCACCGCCGTCGTCCACGCGTCAGCCACGGCCTTGTCGGTCCGCGCGAACTGATCCGGATCGACGTGCACGCGCTCGAGATCCCTCAAATCGCGCACGCCGGGTCCACGCATCCAGCGCAGCCGCCTGAAGTACCCGTCCAGGAACGCATCCCGCAGCGCGAGCGCCGTGGGCGGGACGGCCTCGATGCTGGCGAGCGGGAACGGCTCGAACCATACCCGCACCGGCACGCGGGCCTGGAGGCGCGCGGCGAGCTCCGCGTCGTCGCCCGTCTCGAACGCCTCGTCGAAGTGCCCATGCGCGAACAGCTCGCGGCGTACGCTCAGGCCGGGCGCGCGAAAGCAGGTCCAGCTGTAGACGCCACCGAGCGGCGGCCGGGCCGGCCACGGGCCCTGCCGGAGGTACCACCGTGCCAGTGTCGAGTTCCGCACGCCCACGCCCGGCGCCGCATGCACCAGCACCGCGTCGCCCGCGGCGGTCTGGCTCGCATGGCGCTCGCGCAGGTAGGGGATGAGGGTCGCGTGCGGACGCCACGCGGCGTCCCAGAAGAGCACGACAGCCGCCCTTGCCTGCTGCAGCATGGCGTTGCGCTGCGCGGCAACGGTTCCGTGGCGTGGTGGCTCCAGGATCTCGATCGCCGGGACGCCGTGCGCGAACCAGTCGCGGCACTGGCGCCGCCCGGCCGCTGACGCGCCACCGGTGAGGATGACGCTGATGACGGGCCGGGCGGACACGATCAGGCGTAGGTGAGGATCAGGCGCGGTGCCAGCATCACGTTGCCGGCCTCGTCCGCGCCCTCGCGCGAGTGGTATTCGACCTCGCCGCGGAACCGCTCGCGTCCGGGGGACCGGTCGCGACGGCGCCGTGGGCCACGATCGTCGTCCCAGTCACGGCAGTCGTTGTCGTCGTCGGCCACCATCAGCATCCACCCGCTGGCGCCGGCGACGACGTCCGCGGTGACGTCCCAGGAGACGTCGCCCGCCTGGTGGTTGACGTGGATGGCGACCGGGGCCGTCGGCCGCCCGATGTCGCCGCGGCGCCAGCGCGGCGCGTGACGGCCAGGGCGGTCGTCGTGACAGTCGGGATCGGCGGGGGAGTTCCAGGTCGCGCCGGGGCCATACGCTCGCTGCTCGAGCGAGAGCGGCAGCGTGGCCTGGGCGCCGTTGCCCTCGACGAACTCGACGTCGAGCGGCAGCGCCTGCACCCCGCGCGAGTCACTCTGTCCCCACGTGTTGTGGTTGTTCGCAATCGTGACGACCAGCACCGCGCTCGCGATCGCATGCGTCTGGACTTCCGTGAGCAGCGCCGCGCGATCGAACTGCACGAGCGCCCGGCTCACCGGACCGACGCCGACGCGCAGGACCGGGTTCGCGCCCTCGTTCGTGTTCGGCTCGTCGTGCCGGATGAACGTGTCGGCCTGCACGCCGAGCACGGCGCCCGTCGGGGGCGGCGGTGTCGTCGTGGTCGTGGGCGTCGTTGTCGTCGTCGGCGGCGGCGTCGTCACGAACACCGTCGTCACGGCGGGCGTCGTCGGCGCCGGCGTCGGCAGCCCGGTGGTGGCGGGCGGCATCGTGGTGGTCGTGAACGGGGGCGCCGTCGTCGCGAAGATCGTCGTCACGGCCGGTGTCGTCGGCGCCGGCGTCGGGAGCCCCGTCGTGACGGTCGGCATCGTCGTCGTCGTGAACGGGGGCGTGGTCGCGAAGATGGTCGTCGCCGGCGGCGTGGTCGGCGCCATCGTTGGCAACCCGGTCGTGAACGCCGGCGCCGTGCTCGTCGGGAAGGCCGTCGTGGTCGTCACCGGCACCGTGGCAAACGTCGTCGCCTGCGGCGCGGCCAGGGCGGTTCCGGGCAGCGCGAGCGACGCGACCGCCGGTCCCGCGAGGGCCCCGGTGGCCAGGAGTCGTTCGAGGAAGCTGCGGCGCGAGATGTCGACGCGCGCCAGGAGCGCCTCGAGATCCGGCGTGAGTCTGGACGACGGGCGAGCTTTCGACCTGGACGTTCTGGGCATGGGGGTGACCTCAGCGTCAGCGCGAAATATGGCGAGCCATTATGCCGTGCCGGCTCGGCAATGCAATAACAATTCGATACAACCGCTCAGCTGGCTCTCGGGCGGGCGTAGCCGGCCCGGACGTAGCCGTTTTTCGCCTCGTCCGTGATCGTGCGGTCGGCAAACCGCACGCCCGCGAACGCCTGGTAGTCGGCCAGCGTGCGGTGCCGGCCCAGGGCGTACCGCGGCAGGTCGACGAGGGCGGCCGGATCCTCGGCCTGCCGGACCTGGAGCAGGTGGAAGGTGCGCTGCTGCGCCAGCGTGGCGGCCTGCACCCAGCGCTGGTCGTCGCTCCACGGGGCGTGCGTGACCCGCTTGTCCGGCCCGTAGCAGTGCCAGATCAGGTTCCGGGCCGGCGCGAACAGGTCCCAGCCGTGCGTCCACAGGCGCACGGCGTGGGTCATCTCCGTCTCGTTGAAGAAGAGGTGCGGATCCTGCGGCACCTCGCGAATCACCTCGGCCCGCGAGAACGCGAATCCCCCGGCCCAGAACGCCTGCGGGGCCGGTCGCCGCGGCGGGTCGCCGTGCACCGTGCCGACGTAGGCCAGCAGGCCGTTGTCGCCGAACCTGAGGGCGGCCATGCGGAGCGGCGGCCCGTCGTGCAGCGTGCGCGGCGGACGATAGCCCCACGGGTAGACCGTGAGGATCGGGTACCGCGAGTTGCAGGCTGCCAGCTCCTCGAGCAGGAGATCGTCCCAGCCATCGGCGAAGCGCATGTGCGCATCCACCTGCAGGACGTAGTCCTCGCCCTGCCACAACTGCTCGGTGAGGTGTCGCGCCCAGCCGAGCCCGCGCGCCTCACGCATGTGGACGTCCACGACCCTGACCTGATCCGGGCGGGTGCGGATCCGGAAGCAGGCCTCGTCGAAGCGCGGCTCGTACTGCCAGCAGACGCCGACCGTGATGTCGTCCGGCCGGGCCGCGCGGCTGAAGAGATCCCGGATCGTCCACTGGCACTCGGGGTCGCGGTAGCTGGCGATCTGGACGAAGATGCGTCCGCGTGGGACGGGCGTGTGATGCCGGGGCAGCTGCAGGTCGAACCCGCCGCCATCGAGCCACGCCGCGGCGAGCGTCCGGATGCGGTCGGCCGAAGCCCGCTGGACTGCCGCGCGCTCGGCGTCGTTTTCCCGCGCGTAGACCCGGTAGCTGTACAGGGGGGCCTGGAGGTTGTCGACCTGGTGGCGCGCCGCCAGGCGCACCCAGCACTCGTAGTCCTCCGCATACAGGAACGCCGGATCCGGAGAGAAGAGGCCGGCGTTCTCCGCTTCCCGCTTGCGGAACATCGTCGAGCCGGCGACGAACGTGTTCTGGGTCCGCAGCAGGTCACGGAGCACCGCGTCGCCCGTGGGCGCCTCGCTGACGCCCGTCACGGCGCCGGTGGCGTCGATGATCCAGGTGCCGGTGCCACAGAGCACGACGTGCGGATGGGCGTCGAGGAAAGCCTTCTGCGCCGCGAAGCGGCCCGGATCGCACCGGTCATCCGCGTCCATGCGCGCGATCAGGTCTCCCCGCGCGGCGGCGCACCCACGATTGAGCGCCGCGCCCACGCCAAGGCTCGTGGGATTGCGGAGCACGACGAGCCGGCCGTCGCGTGCGGCGTACCGGTCGAGGATCCGGGGCGTGTCGTCGGTCGAGCCGTCATCCACGACGATGAGCTCGAAGTCCTCGAAGGTCTGGGCGAGAACGGCGTCGAGGGCCTCGGCGAGAAACCGGGCGCCGTCACGGACCGGCATCACCACGCTGATCGCGGGCACGCCGGGAGTGTAGCGCGGAACGCCGCCGGGCGGCCGGCGGCGCGATCGGGCCGGCGGGGGATGACCGGCCGCGCGCCAGACTCAGTGCGTCGCGTTCAGCGCCTTCTGGATCGACTGCGCCTGCTGGAGATGGTCCCGCAGGGTCGGGACCGTGTCGGTGGCCCAGCGCCGCACGTCCGGGTTGGCTTCCATGTCGTCGACCTTGTCCTCGAGGAGGCCGACCGCGTCCTCATGGTCACTGACCATCATGTCCATGTAGGCGGTGTCGAAGTCGGCGCCCGTCTTGTCCTCGAGCTCCTGGCGCGCGTCGTTGATGGCGTCACGATCCGGCGACGGGTTCCAGCCGTGCTGGGTGACGATCTGCTGCAGCTGGTCGTTGGCCTGCTGGTGATCCTGCACCATGCGCTCGGCGAAGGCCTTCACCTGGGCGTTGCTCGCGCGCTCCTGCGCGAGCTGGCTGACCTGGACCTCCTTCATGCCGGAGGTCATGGCCTGCTCGAGGAAGTCCGTGTCGGGGGCTTCGGCGTTCATGCCGTCGGTTCCGGTGGCGGTGTCGGCCGCCCCGGGCTCGGTCCCCACGGCTCCCATCTGGTCGTTGTCGCCGCCGCAGGCGACGAGCGCGAAGCTGGCGACGAGGGCCAGCGCGAGCGGAATCGACTTCATACAGGTCTCCTTCAGTGAAACAGGGGGCCTGTGATCGAGGGTGCAAGAAGTGCTCCCGTCCGCCAGCCGGGCGGTGGGCGTGCCACGCGGCGTGCCGGGTGTCAGGTCGGGCTGGCGATGCCACGGGAAGGCGCGCCGGCTGCTCACTGTCGGCACCCGGCGCGCGAGGGCCCCGCAGGCCGGGCTGGGATCGCGCCGCACGGACGGGCTGCGCGGCGAAGGCGGGGGGCGGGATGGGCCCCCCGGCAGGTGTTCACGCTCCGCTACTGGCGGTTGTAGGTGATGCCGGCTTTCTGCGCCTGGTCGATGGCGATCACCATCGCCGGGACGATCGTGACGCCGGGCAGCAGGTTCGCCCTGAGATCGGCGTCGATTGCCGCGGCGGTGCCCCGGCCCTTCGCCTCGAGCTCGAGCGTCCACAGCCCGAGCGCGTTGTTGCAGATCAGGAACGTGGTGCCCATCTTCTGCAGGCTCTCGATGCCGAGCGCCGGCATGGCGCCCTGCAGCATCGCGAGCGTCGGCAGGCTCATCGCCTGGATCAGCAGGTGTGCGTCCGCGGCGGTCGGCTGGCGGAAGACGTTGCGCGTGTACGGCTTGCCGGACGCGTCCTCGAGCCCGGTGTAGGCGCCGAGCTCGTACTTCGCCCAGATGTGGTCGTTGAAGGCCAGCGGGATGCTCGACGTCGGCCCGACCGAGTAGAACGTGCCGACGGCGCCGACCTCGCCGGGACCGGTCTTGAACGCCGCTGCCTGGGTCCCGAGGTAGTTCAGGATGTGCAGGAGCGGCACGCCGCCCTTGTGCTGCGGGAAGTCGAACAGGGCGCGGTGGCGGCCCTGCACCTGCTGTGTCCAGTCCTGCGTCGACACGACGGTGGCAGCCGACGCGCGCGCTGCCGACAGCGCGAGGCCGGCCGCCGTGGTGGCGCCGATGATCTGGTTGAGGAACTCGCGGCGATGGGTCGTGGATGTGTCGGTCACGGAAATCTGCCTCCTCCTTCAGATATCGAAATCGGAGGACGAATCCCGACACGGGCCTCGCGCGCCCACCGGCGCGATGGGCCGGTGGGCGGCGCGGGCGGCGGCGCCGACGCCTCAGGGGCGCAGCACCACCTTCGTGCACTGGTCCGACTTGTCGTGGAACATGCGATAGGCCTCGGGCGCCTGATGGAGCGGGAGCGAGTGGCTGATGACGAACGACGCGTCGAGGCGCCCGTCGCGAATCATCTCCATCAGCGGGGCCATGTAGCGGTGGACGTGTGTCTGTCCCATGCGGAAGGTGAGGCCCTTGGCGAAGGCCGCGCCCATCGGCACCTTATCCAGGTACCCGCCGTACACGCCGGGAATCGAGACCGTGCCCGCCTTCCCGCAGGCCTGGATGGCCTGGCGCAGCGCCTCGAGTCGATCCGTCGTCAGCATCAGGCGGGACTTCGCGTGGTCGTACCGTGCGCCGAGCGATCCGGTGCCGTGCGCCTCGAGTCCGACCGCATCGATGCACGCCTCCGGCCCGCGACCGCCCGTCAGCACCCGCAGGGCCTCGAGCACGTTGTCCCGGGAGAAGTCGATGGTCTCGGCGCCGCAGGCGTCGCGGGCCAGCGCGAGCCGCTCCGGCACGCGGTCGATGGCAATCACGCGCTCGGCGCCGAGCAGGAAGGCGCTCTTGATCGCGAAGAGGCCCACGGGGCCGCATCCCCAGACGGCCACCGTGTCGCCGGGCTGGATGTTGCAGTGCTCCGCCGCCATGTAGCCCGTCGGGAGGATGTCCGAGAGGAACAGCACCTGGTCGTCGGTCAGCTCGTCCGGCACCTTCTGTGGCCCGACGTCCGCGAACGGCACCCGCACGTACTCGGCCTGCCCGCCGGCGTATCCGCCGTACAGGTGCGAGTAGCCGAACAGCCCGGCGCCGGCGAGCCCGTACATCTTCTCGAGCATCCAGGCGTTGGGATTCGAGTTGTCGCAGAGCGACCACGCGCCGCGCTGGCACATGCCGCAGCCGCCACACGCGATCGCGAAGGGCACCACCACCCGGTCGCCCTTCGTGAGCGACCGCACCTCCGGGCCGACCTCGACGACCTCCCCCATGAACTCGTGGCCGAGGATGTCGCCGGCCGCCATCGAGGGGATGACGCCGTCGTAGAGGTGCAGGTCGGAGCCGCAGATGGCGGTGGAGGTCACGCGCAGGATGGCGTCGCGCGGGTTCAGGAGCGAGGGCTCCGGCACGTCCTCGACCGTGACGTTGCGGGTGCCCCGCCAGGTGACGGCCTTCATGCCAGCCTCCGTGCCGCCTCATAGGCGCGTGAGCGGGCGCCCGCGGGCTGCCCGGTGGTCGTGGGGATCTCGCCCGCCTCGAGCTGCTGCTTGAGCTGTCGCAACGCCTCCCGCACGCGGGCGCCGGCGTCGCGGCCGACGAGGCGCGCGAGGGACGCGCCGAGGTTGCCGGCCGGCGGCGCGTACTGCATCGTGACGGTGACCTGCGTGCGGCCGCGGGCGAGGGGCACGAACGTCACCGACCCCGCACTTGCGACGTCGGCGCCGGGGAGCGACTTCCACGCAATCGTGTCCAGCGGAATCTCGTTGATGATCTCGGCGTCCCACCGGAGCTCGGCGCCGGCGGGGCCGGCAATCGTCCAGCGCGACCGTGTGTCGTCGAGGCGTTCGACGCGGGACAGGTGCGGCAGCAGGCGCGGCAGGTTCGCCGGGTCGCGCCAGTAGTTCCAGAGCGTCTCGACCGAGGCGCGAATGGTGACGCTCTCATGCACGTGCGCGCCGCGCGGGCCCGCCAGCGCGCGCCGTGGATCGTCGCGCCGCCGCTCGCGGCCGAGCGACGCGCTCACCGGGCAGTAGCCCGATGCTCCGCGTGCGACCAGGCCGGCGCCGGCGAGCCACGCCACGGCACCGCGACGGCCGCCGATGGCGCCGAGCACCAGCAGGCCCGCGCCCGCCGCGATGGAGGCGGCACGCTCCCAGTCCTCGAGATTCGGCGCCAGCTGGCGCGCGGCCTGGATGGCCTGATCAGCAGTGGTGGCCGGACTGTCCATCGGTACCTCCGGACGCCCGCCGGCTCACGAGCCGGCCGGCAGGAAAAAGAACCCGAGCGCGAGAATCACGTAGACGGCCATCAGCTGCAGGCCTTCCATCCACGTCGTCTCGCCGTCCTGCGCGATGAAGGCCATCGCCGGCACCGCCAGGCCGATGGCGACCAGCTCGAAGGTCGTGAACAGCAGGTCCATCGGCTGCGGCGCGAGCCCGTAGCTGAGGAAGACCAGCACGGGCGCCACGAACATGGCGATCTGCGCCGAGGAGCCGACGGCGATGGCAATCGACGCGTCCATGCGGTCGGCCAGCGCGAGGGTGACCGCCGAGTAGTGCTCCGCGGCGTTGCCTGCCAGCGCGACGACGATGACGCCCGCGAAGAGCTCCGACGTGCCCAGTGCGCGTGCCGCCTCGCGTACCGACCCGACGAGCAGTTCACTCACGACCGCGACCAGGGCGGTGGCGATCAGCAGTTGCACGACCGGCGGCATCCGGCGACCGCCGCCGCCCGACGCGGGCCGGGCGCCCGCTTCCGCGTCCGCTTCCGGTTCCGCCTTCGTCGTGCCCGTGCCGTAGAGATCACGATGCGTGCGGAGCTTGAACACCAGGCTGGCGCAGTAGGTGACGAAGAGCACCGCCGCGATCTCCGTGTCCAGCCGGAGCTCCAGGCCCTCCGGCGCGACGAGGTGGAAGGCGGCCGGCACCATCAGCCCGATGGTGGCCAGCAGCATCATCGTGGTCCCGACGCCGGCGGCCGTGCGGTTGAAACGCTGCACCGGATGGCGCAGGCCACCCGCGAAGGCCGCGGCGCCGAAGACCAGCAGCAGGTTGCTGATGATCGAGCCGGTGATCGAGGCCTTCACCAGGTCGATGAGGCCCTCGTGCAGCGCCAGGGCGCCGATGATCAGCTCGGCGGCGTTGCCGAACGTCGCATTCAGCATCCCGCCAATCCCGCTGCCGAGCTGATCGGCCAGTTGTTCGGTCGCGCGGCCGATGTAGCCGGCAAGCGGCAGGATGGCCAGCGCGGACGCGAGAAAGATCGCGAGGTGGCGCTCCGGCGCGAGCCAGGCGAGCCCCACCGCGACGGGGATGAAGACGAGCAGGCCCTGCCATGCGTGCTGCCGGAGCCAGGTCATCGGGGTGGCGACCAGTGCCATCGTGGGGAAACAGGCCGTCCCGCATCACGCGGGGCGGCCCCCCAGGGGAGGAACGCGGGAACGGCGCGTGTTAGGAGCCGCAGCTCCCGGTGAGCTTGGTGATGGACGAGACCGTCAGCGTGTGCCACATGTCGCTGCCCATGCCGGCATGCGCACCGTCGGTGGCCTTGCCGGTCGACGGCGACGGCGTGCCCGGCTGCGTGCGCGGGACGGTGGCGCTCTGCCCCTCGCGGGCGCTCGTGACGCCCTTGTCATCCTTGCCCATGCCCATCTTGTCCATGCCGGCTATCGTGCCGGTCACCTGGACCTTCTCGTTGACGTGCGACTTCAGGTCGACCGAGGCGCCCGAGGTCTTGAGCGCGAACATCGCGTTGTCCATCATCGCGGCGTGGTCGCTGCGGCCCGTCGCCGCGCGCCCATCGGTGCCGGCGGTCTTGTCCATGGCGCCGCCGTGCTCGACGTCGGTCAGCACGAACTGCGTGCCGGCCGGCATCGCCGCCTTCGGCGTGCCCGTCGCCTCGCCGGCCGTGACCGCATCGGCGGCCTTCAGGCAGCCGGTCAGCGTGATGGAGTCGTTCTGCATGCCCGGCCGCTGCGTCATCGGCTGGCGCTGCGGATCGGGCTTCGGCTGGGTTGGGGTCTGCGCCGCGAGCCCGATGGTCCCGGCGAGGGCCAGCGCCGTGCAGGCGCCGAATACGACGTTCTTCATGGTGGTTGTCTCTCCTCTGGTGGCCGCGGGTGCGCGGCGTGTCAGGCAGGCGAGGCTGCAACATGCGATCCACGCGGCTGCCGTGACCCCGCGCCGACCCGCGTGTGTCGCCGCCGGGTCATCCATGGTGATCGGGCTGCAACTTCGCACGACCCGCGCTCCACCTTTTTCCCCGTGCGGCCGCGGTCGCGCGCCTTCGTGCCGCCGCGCGATGCGACGGGTGTGGCGCGCAGGGGAACCGGACGGGCACGCGCGTGACCGAACCTGTGGCGCGCGCAGCCCGGCCGTGCGGCGCACGTACGGCGGAGCCGGGTCGAGCTTGCTTTCGGCCGGCCCAGCCGACACACTGCACCCTTGCGCGGCCGGCCGGTTGCCGCTGGCCCGCGGAGGCCGCGGGGAACGCGGATGGCCGCCGGGTCCCCACCGATGGAGGCGCGGGCATGAGCGAGATTTCCCTGAAGGTGAATGGCGCCACGCACGTGGTGGACGTCGATCCGACGACGCCGTTGCTGTACGTGCTGCGCAACGACCTGGGCCTGCAGGGCCCGCGGTTCGGCTGCGGCCTGGGCCAGTGTGGCGCCTGCACCGTGCTCGTGGACGGGCAGGCCGTGCGGTCCTGCGTGCGGCCCGTGTCGTCCGTCCGCACCGCCGCGATCACGACGCTCGAGGGGCTCGCGCGGGAAGGCCGGCTGCATCCCGTGCAGCAGGCCTGGATCGACGAGCAGGTGCCACAGTGCGGTTACTGCCAGAACGGGCAGATCCTCACGGCCACGGCGCTGCTGGCGCGCAACCCGCAGCCGACCGATGCCGAGATCCGGGAGGGCATGCAGGGGGCGTTGTGCCGGTGCATGACCTACTACCGCGTGCAGGCGGCCGTGCGACGCGCCTCGCGAACCCTCGCCGGCGCGGCGGAGGAGGTGCAGCGATGACCGGCCCGACGCGTCGCGACTTCCTGAAGGGCTCCGGCCTGCTCGTCGTCACGGCCGGGGCGCTCTCCGCCACCGGGATGGACTGGCTGGCGGCCGCCGAGGCGGCGCGTGGCCAGGGACCGGGACCCTATCCCGATCCCGACTTCCGCCAGCTCGACTCGTGGGTCGTGATTCGCGAGGACGGGACCGCGACCTTCTACGTCGGCAAGACCGATCTCGGGCAGGGCACCGGCACGGCCTTCCGGCAGATCATGGCCGACGAGCTCGACATCGCCTACGACGCGACGAGCGTCGTGATGGGTCGCACCGACATGACGGTGGACCAGGGGGGATCGGGCGGATCCGACGCGCTGCAGACCGATGGGTGGCCCATGCGCCGCGTCGCGGCGGAGGCCCGCCGGGTGCTCCTCGACCTGGCGGCCGCACGTCTCGGCGTGCCAGCCGGGGAGCTGACGGCACGCGACGGCGTGATCACGGCACCCGATGGCCGCACGGTCACCTACGGCGCGCTCATCGGCGGCCGGCAGTTCAACGTCGCGCTCACGGGCCGCAACACCAACGACACGCGGGGGCAGGCGGCGATCAAGACCGTGCAGGAGCTGCGCCTCGTGGGCCAGTCACCGCAGCGGTTCGACATCCCACCCAAGGTGGACGGCTCGTTGCGCTGGGCGGTCGACGTCTCCCTGCCGGGCATGGTGCACGCCCGCAACGTGAAACCGCCCGTGGCCGGGGCCACGGTGATGTCGGTGGACGAGGCGTCCGTCAGCAGCCTGCCGGGCTTCGTCCGGGTGGTGCGGGAAGGCAACTACGTCGCGGTGATCTTCGAGCGCGAGGAACAGGCCATCCGGGCGGCGCGCCAGTTGAAGGTGCAGTGGAAACCGCCCGCAACCGCGCCCTTCCCGGCCTCGGACGACCTGCACCGCTACATGCGCGAGGCGACCCCGGTGTACAGCGCGGCACCCGAGGTCACCGGTGAGCCGGACACGGCGTTCGCCGGCGCCGCGCGGGTCGTCGAGGCCGATTACGACGTGCCGTTCCAGGGACACACCGCGCTCGGACCGGCACACGCGCTTGCCGATCCCTCGAACGACCAGATGACGATCTACTCGAACGACATGAAGTCGTACGGGTTGCGCGACGGGGTCGCCGAGTTCCTCCAGATGCCCCGGGACCGCGTCCGGGTGATCTGGATGGACGGATCGCAGGCGTACGGCCGGACCGCCGCGGACGATGCGGGGTTCGAGGCGGCGTTCCTGGCGAAGCTGCTGGGGCGGCCGGTGCGCGTGCAATGGATGCGAGACGAGGAGACCGCCTGGGACACGAAGGGGCCCGCCTACGCCATCCGGATGCGGGGCGCCCTCGACGCGGAGGGGCAGCTCACCGCGCTCGAGTACGACGCCCGGGCCGCCGACCACAACCACCTGGGGTACAACGAGCACGACACCGTGCTCGTCGCGCAGCTCACGGGCCGCCGCAAGGCCGAACCCGCCCGCGGCGGCGTGTCGACGCCCTCCGAGATGTACGTCATCCCGCACCGGCGCAGCCGCACGCACGTCGTCAGCCTGCCGCTCGTCTGGGAGACGCCGCTGCGCACCGGCAACCTGCGCGATCCGAATGGCCCGCAGGTGACCTTCGCGGCGGAGTCGTTCATCGACGAGCTCGCGGCGGCGGCCGGGGCCGACCCGGTCGCGTTCCGGCTGCGTATGCTCGAGGCCAGCACGGAGGACGACAGCGGCTTCAAGCGCGCGCGCTCCATCGCCGTGATCAAGGCCGCCGCGGAGAAGTACGGCTGGGATCCCCGCCCATCGCCAAAGGGGCGGGGGACGGGCGACGTGCTGACCGGCCGCGGCATCGCGTACGCGTACCGCAGCCAGACCGTGGTCGCGCAGATCGCGGAGGTCGAGGTGAACCGGGCGACGGGGCGCGTGTGGGTGAAGCGCTTCGTGTGCGCCCACGACTGCGGGCTCATCGTGAACCCCGAGGGCCTGCGGCGTACGCTCGAGTGTGGCACGTTGCACTCACTCAGCCGGGCCTTGCACGAGGAAGTGGCGTTCGACACGACGAAGGTGACGAGCGTCGATTGGCGGTCGCACCCGACCCTGACGCACGCCGACACCCCCGAGACGATCGACATCGTGATGGTCAATGGCGATCCCAACCCCGATCGCCCGGACCTGCCCCACTACGGGGCGGGCGAGACGATCTGCAAGCCGGCGATGGCGGCGGTGGGCAATGCCATCTTCGACGCGACCGGCGTGCGGCTGCGCCGGGTGCCGTTCCGGGCGCCGCGCGTGCGGGCGGCGCTGGCCGCGTCGAGTCTCTGATGCGCGGGAGACAGCTGAAGCAATCGAAATGCAACCACTGAGACACGGAGACACTGAGGCACGGAGGCCCTTGGCCATTTCAGATTGAAGATTGCCGATTGAAGATTGCAGGTTGAGGGTCGATGGGGCCGGGCTGCGGAGCAAGTCGGCCCAGCCCAGGGTGCCGCGCTTCGCCACCTGCCTGGATCGCCCAACCCCATCTGTGCATCCCGCCTCATCTGTGCATCTGTGTTCCGTTTCCAGACGCCCCGACGGCTCGGCATCCCTGCCGGGCCGTCGTGCATCTGTGCTCCAAGTGCCAGCTGTGGCCCCGCCGGCGGCGCATTCTTGCCCGATCCGAACGCCTGTCACCGCGGGCACGCATTTCGCATCTCTGCGGATGAGTCCCCCAGCGCTGCGGTGAAGCGGGGGGACCAGGCGCCTGCCGGTGCCTCAACGGTCACCGCCGAGGAGCGCTGATGTCACGGACTCTCCTACTGGGCGCGGCGGGTGTGATGGCCCTGGCCATCGCTGCCTGTGCCCCGGCCATGCAGGTCAGCTCGCACGTCGATCGCGAGCGCGACTTCTCCCACTACCAGACTTTCAACTGGGGCGCCGCGGATCCGCTGCCGACTGGTGACCCGCGGCTGGAAGAGGACCCGCTCTTCCGCGACCGCGTGCAGGGCGCCATCGAACGGCAGCTCCGGCGCCGGGGGCTGACGCTGGTCTCCAGCGCGCCCGACCTCCTGATTCACTTCCACGCGAGCATCACCGAGGATCTGCAGGTGGCGCCCGACGCCACGCGCGACCGGTACGGGGCCTGTTACGGCGCCGGCTGCGGCACGGACCTGATCGGCACCGAGAAGGGAACCCTCGTGATCGACCTGGTGGACGCCAGCACCGACACCCTGGTGTGGCGCGGGTGGGCGCGCGACAGCGTGGCCGACCTCCTGGACGATCCCGACAAGATGGCAGCGACCATAGACGAGGCGGTCACGCGGATGTTCGAGCGGCTGCCGGCCTCGCTGGGCCATTAGCACAGGAGCCGATCATGTACCGATCACTCACCCTCGCGCTCGCCGCGCTCGTCGTCTCCGCCGGCTGCGCGTCCACCAACATCGGCACCTATGCCACCCGCGGGCTCGACCTGCGGCAGTACAAGACCTACGCGTGGGGCGAGCCGGATCACGCCGCCACGGGCGACCCGCGGCTGGACAACAACGAGATCTTCGAGAAGCGGGTCCGCGCCGCCGTGGACGACGAACTGGCCGGGCGGGGCCTGACGAAGACCACCGGCACGCCCGACCTCATCGTGCACTATCACGCGGGCGTGGCCCAGGAGGTCAGCGAGCCGGACATCGATCCGGACTACACCTACGACTACCACGACGAGGGCCGCGACCCGTACGTCTACCGGAAGGGCACGCTGTTCGTGGATCTCGTCGACCCCGCGAGCAAGCGCCTCGTCTGGCGCGGCTGGGCGGAAGGGAGCGTCGATGGCGTGATCGATGACCAGGACCTGCTCGAGAAACGCATCGACGACGCGGTCGCGCGTATCCTCGCGAAGTTGCCTGGCACCATCTGATTGACGATCGAAGATTGACGATTGAAGATTGAAGAAAGAGGGGTCAGACCCCATTTCCCTGGGCTTGTCGGGGAAAATGGGATCTGACCCCTTTGTCATTCCCACCGGGAGCGGTCCCACCGGTTGACACGGACATGTCGATCGTCGACAGTTATAGCTGTCGAGGATCGACATGTCACAGAAGAACGACCTTCCCCACGGCACCCTGGACCTCCTCATCCTCCAGACGCTGCACTCGATGGGCCCGCGTCACGGTTATGCGCTGGCCCGGCGCATCGAGCAGGTGGCCGGTGGCGACCTGCGCCTGAGCCAGGGCTCGGTCTACCCCGCCCTGATCCGGCTCGAGCAGGAAGGCTGGATTCGGACCGAGTGGGGCGTGTCCGAGACCAACCGCCGCGTCAAGCTGTACGCGTTGACCCGGGCCGGCGCGAGGCAACTGGCCCGTGAGGTGGAGAGCTGGCGCCGGTCCACCGCCCTGGTGGGCCGCTTCCTGGAGACGGAGCCGTGACCCCGCGGGGCCTGGTCCGCCGCCTGTGGGCGCTCGTGCGTGCCGAGCGGCTCGACCACGACCTGGACGAGGAGATTGCCGTCCACCTCGAGCTGGCCGAGCGCGATCTCGTGGCGGCCGGTCATGCGCCGCAGGAGGCGCGCCGCCTGGCCCGCGCGCGGTTCGGCGGCCTCACACGGATTCGCGAGGAACATCGCGACCGCCGGAGCGTGCGATGGATCGAGCACGCCTGGCGCGACGTGCGGTACGGGCTCGCCGCGATGGGCCGCACCCCCGGCTTCTCCGCGGTGGTCGTGGGGGTGCTCGCCCTTGGCATCGGCGCCACCGCGGCCATGTTCACGGTGCTCGACGCCGTCCTCCTGCGCCCGCTGCCGTTCCCGGCGCCCGACCGCATCGTGCACGTGTGGGAGGCGCCGAGCCCGGGCAGCCGCAACTCGTCCACGGTGCCGGAGTTCCTCGAGTGGCGCCGCCTCGGCTCCTCGTTTGAGGCCCTCGCGGCCGAAGACGACGTGCTGCTCACGCTGTCGGGCCGGGGCGAGCCCGCGCGGGTGCCCGGCAAGGCGGTGACCGGTGCCTACTTCGACGTGTTCGGCCTGCGCCCCGTCGTCGGACGCGCGCTGCGGGCGGGCGACGCGGAGCCCGGTGCGTCCGCGGTGGTGGTGCTCAGCCACGCCGCGTGGCAGGCGTGGTTTGGCGGCGCCCCCGACGTGCTGGCGCGGGAGATGACCCTCGACGGCGTGCCGCACCGCGTGGTCGGCGTGCTGCCGCCAGGCGTCTTCGATCGCAGCGAGGCCGCCGTGTGGGTGCCTCTCGTCTTCACGCCCGCGCAGCAGCAGGACGGACGCCACTGGCTCACGGTGTTCGGCCGGCTCGAGCCGGGAATCAGCGTGGTTCAGGCGGAGGCCCAGATCCGGGCGATCGACGCGGCCATCTCGCCGCCGGAGCGCGTGGCCGATCCCGAGCGGACGATGCGGGTGGCGCCCCTGCAGGCGTGGCTGACCGGCGACAGCCTGCCGCGGACGATCCTGCTCGTCTTCGGTGCGGCCCTTGTCGTGCTGCTCGTGGCCTGCGCGAACGTCGCGAGCCTGTTGCTCGCGCGTGGCGCCACGCGGCGCCGGGAGCTCGCCGTGCGTGCCGCGCTTGGCGCCGGCCGCGGCCGGCTGCTCGCGCAGTTGTTCGCCGAGACCCTCGTGCTCTGCGTGCTGGGGGCGGGGGCGGGGATCGGGCTGGCCTACGCCCTGCTGGCGTTCGCGCGGCCGGTGATCCAGCGTGCCGTGCCGTACACCGCGGAGGTGCGGCTCGACCTCCGGGTCGTGGCCTTCACCGCCCTCACCACGATGCTGGTCGCGGCCATCGTCGGCATCCTGCCGGCGCTGCACACCCGCTTCGACGCGCTCGTGCGTACGCTCAACCAGGGGGCGCGGGGGGCGTCCGGCCCGCAGGGCCGGCTGCGCCGCGTGATGGTCGTGGCCGAGGTCGCCTTGTCCCTCGTGCTCATCGCGTCGGCCGGCCTGCTCATGCGCAGCGTGCTGTCGCTGCGCACGGTCGATCCCGGCGTTCGCGTCGCGGGTGTGACCGCCATGGATGCGGACCTGCCGATCAACCTGTACCCGGGCCCCGACGACGCGGCCCGCGCGTACGCCGCCATCGCCGAGCGGGTCGCGGCGGTGCCCGGCGTCGCAGGCGTGGGGATCACGTCCCACCTGCCGCTGCTGTGGATCGGCAACGGCGAGGGCCTGCGCGTCTCGCAGGCCGTGCCATGGATCGGCGTGCGCCTGAAGCGGATCGACCCGGGGTACCTCGAGGCACTGGGCATCCCCCTGATCGCAGGTCGCGACATCGTGCCCAGCGATGGACCGGCCTCCGAGCGTGTCGTGCTGCTGAATGACACGCTGGCCGCTCGCGTCGGCACACAACTCGACGGCGCGGATCCCGTCGGCCGCCTGGTGACCCTGACTCTGCCGACCTACGCGGGCCAGGGCGCGGACGAGGCGACGTTCCGGATCGTTGGCGTCATTCGCAGTGAACGGGTGGACGCACCGTGGCGCCCCGACCCGCCCGTCGCCTACGTCCCGATTGCGCAGGTGCCGACGGCGGCGGCGAAGCTGATCGTGCGGGCGGCCAGCGACACCACGGCGGTGATACCCGCGGTGCGGGCCGCGGCCCGCGAGGTCGCGCCCGGCGTGCCGCTCGGCGTCGTGACAACGATGGCGGACGTCCAGGATGGCACGTTCGGCAGCACCTCACGCCCGGCACGTGTCATCGGGGCATTCGCAGTGGCTGCGCTGCTGCTGTCGGCCCTGGGACTCTACGGCGTGCTGGCGCATCTCGTCACCGAACGCCGGCGCGAGATTGGGATCCGGGTGGCGTTGGGGGCACGGACCGCCACCGTGGTCGTGGATGTCTTGCGCACGGCTACGGGACTGGTGCTCACGGGCGTGGGGCTGGGACTCGCGGGGACGATGGCGGCGACGCGCGCCATCGGATCGTTGCTGCACGGGGTGTCGCCGCTGGATCCCGCGGCCGTGAGCGGCGCGTGCGCCGTGATGCTTGCGGCCGGCCTGCTGGCGGCCTTCCTGCCGGCGCGGCGCGCCGCGCGGGTCGACCCTGTGCGCACGCTCAGGGAAGAGTAATCAATTTGAGATTGAAGATTGAGGATTGAAGATTGAGTCAGCCCTTCGGGCTGACCGTTTCTTTTCTCTGCCGACGACACCTCGAAAAAGGGGTCAGACCGCTTGTTCGGGATGGAGATGCGAAGCGCCGTGCCCGCGCTCAGCGCTTCGCGGGCACGAGGCGCCAGAGCTCGCCGTCCGACTCGTCGGTGACGATGTAGAGGAAGCCGTCCGGGCCTTCACGGACGTCGCGCACGCGCTGGCCGCGATCGGCCAGCAGGTGCTCCTCGCCGACGACCTTGCCGTCCTCGAGCACCAGGCGGACGAGCAACTCCTGGTCGAGGCTGCCGACGAAGAGGTTCCCCCGCCAGCCCGCGAAGGCGTCGCCCTCGTAGAACTCGGCGCCGGACGGCGCGATGACCGGATCCCAGTAGTAGACCGGCTGCTCGAAGCCGGGCCTCGAGGTTTCCGCCGTGGCAATCGGGCGGCCGGAGTACTCCTCCCCGTACGACACGAGGGGCCAGCCGTAGTTGATGCCGGGGCGGACACGGTTCAGTTCGTCACCGCCCTGCGGACCGTGCTCGACCTCCCAGAGGTCCCCGTCCCCGTCGAAGGCCGCCGCCTGGATGTTGCGATGGCCGAGCGTCCAGATCTCGGGCAGCGCGCCGGTCTGCCCGCCGAACGGGTTGTCGTCCGGCGCCGATCCGTCCGGGTGGATGCGCAGGATCTTGCCCATGTGGCTGTCGAGCTGCTGGGCCTGCGGCCGCATTCGCAGGTCGGAGCGCTCGCCCAGCGTGATGAACAGGTTGCCATCGGGCCCGATGGCGATGCGCGACCCGAAGTGCTTGTCGCCGTCGTATGCGGGCCGCGCGCGGAAGAGCACCCGCACGTCGTCGATGCGGTCCCGGTCCCTGGCGAGCACGCCACGCGCCACGCTCGTGGCATTGCCGTCGTCACGCCGCTCCGAGAAGGTCCAGTAGATCACGCCGTCGTCCGCGAAGCCGGGGCCGAGTGCGACATCGAGCAGGCCGCCCTGCCCGCGGCGGGCGACATCGGGAAGCCCTGCCAGCGGCGCGTGGACCGTGCCGTCGGCGCCGATGATCCGCATGCGCCCGGGCCGCTCGGTGACCAGCAAGTCGCCACCGGGCAGCGGCTCCACGGCCCAGGGGTGCTCGAGATCGTCGGTGACGACCTGGACGTCGAACGCCACCTCCGAGGTCGCGTGGCAGGCGCGGGTCTGGCCCGGGAACGCCGGGGTCTGGCCCTCCGCGTTCGGCGAATGGGTCTGCACGGGTTCGCAGGCAGGCACCGCGGCCGCGGCCGCGCCGCCGGGAATGCCGCGCGTGTCGCGGCCGGCCTCACAGGCGGGCAGGCTGGCGAGCGCGAGTCCCACCAGCACCATCGTCTGGACTGCGGAGCGTGGGGTCGGCATGATTCTACGGCCGAGCCTCTGCAAAAGCGCCGCCAGGCCACCGGGAGGGTGGAGAGGGTCCGGGACCCGTGAAAGGGCAGGGCGCTGGATCGTGGTGGGAAGGCAGCCACTCACTCTCGGTGCGGCGCCGCCGAGCTGGCAACCGCGCCGCTACTCGTGCCGATCCATGGCCGACTGGTGCTTGGTGTCGTGCATCGACAGGATCACGAGCAGCGACACCGCGATGACGCCGGTGAGGTAGTAGTAGAACCACGCCTCGTGGCCGATCGACTTGAACCACAGGGCGACCGACTCGGCGGTGCCGCCGAACACCGAGACGGTGATGGCGTACGGCAGCCCGACGCCCGTCGCCCGCACGTTCGTGGGGAACAGCTCCGCCTTCACCACGGCGTTGATCGACGTGTACCCCGCGACGATCATCCAGGCGCCGCAGATGAGGAGGAACGCGACGAGCGCGCTCTGCGTGGACTGCAGCGCCAGCAGCAGGGGAATCGTCCCGATCGTGCCCATCACGCCGAACCACGTCAGCAGCGGCTTGCGGCCGACGCGATCCGAGATGGCCCCGTAGGTGGGCTGCAGCACGAGCGCGAACAGCAGGGCGCCGGCGGTGACGAGGGTGGTCTGCTGGTCGCTGAGGCCCACCGACAGCTTCAGGAACTTCTGCATGTAGGTGGTGTAGGTGTAGAACGCCGTCGTCCCACCCATGGTGAGGCCGACAACGACGAGGACTTCCCGGGGGTGGCGCATGAGCGCCTTCAGCGAGCTCTCGCGGCGGACGTTCTTCGCCTTGGCGGCCGCGAACTGGTCGGTCTCGTGGAGGCCGCGGCGCATGACGAGCGCGGTGACCGCCAGCAGCGCGCCGATGACGAACGGGATGCGCCAGCCCCACGCGCGGATCTGGTCACCGGTGAGGAACACCTGCTCCAGCAGCAGCAGCACGAGGATCGCGCAGAGCTGGCCGCCGATGAGCGTCACGTACTGGAAACTCGAATAGAAGCCCCGGTGCGCCTCGTCGGCGACCTCGCTGAGGTAGGTGGCGCTCGCGCCGTACTCGCCGCCGAGGCTCAGGCCCTGGATCATCCGGGCGAGGCCGAGCAGGATGGGCGCGCCGACGCCGATGGAGGCATACGTCGGCAGGACCGCGATCATGAGCGACCCGAAGCACATCAGCAGCACCGACAGCATCAGCGCGTTGCGCCGGCCGTAGTGGTCGCCGATGTGCCCGAACAGCCACCCGCCAATCGGCCGCACGATGAAGCCGAACGCGAAGAGCAGCGCGGCGTTCAGCTGCTGGACGACGGGGTCCTCGCCCGGGAAGAACGCCCCCGCGAAATACAACGCGAACGCGGCGTAGGCGTAGAAGTCGTACCACTCGACCAGGTTGCCGATCGAGCCGATGAAGATCGCGCGGATGCGACGCTTCGCGTCCGCGATGTCGAGGGGGACGTACTCGGGGTTGGTGGTCATGAGGTATCCGCGGAAGCCGCGCCATTATACAGACCGCGTCCCGGCGCACGACCCCGAAATGCCCCCCGCGACAATTCGGAACATTTCCCGTCGCCACGGCTGGGCTACACGCCGCGGCCTCTCGTGATTCCGTCTTCCCGGTTCTCCATGCCCGTCAACCGGGCGCGTCAGGGGCGGCTGCCGAGCACGTCGAGCGACAGCTCCGCGAAGAACGTCCGGCCCGGCCACGGATGGAAGACGAACGCCTTCTCGTTGGTGAGGTTGTCGACCCCGAACGAGACGCGGCCGCCCCTGGGCAGCTCGTACGACAGCTTGTAGTCGAGGAAGAGATACCCGTCCATGGCCCCGAAGACGTTGTCGACCGTGTCGCCGTTGTCGAGATCGGCGAACTGATCGCTCGTGTACCGTGCCCCGAGGGAGGTGAGCCAGCGATCAGCCAGGTGGTAGATGCCGAACAGCCCGATGCGCGCCTTCGGCATACGCGGGAAGACCTTGCCCTCGAGCGACGGCTGCAGCGAGTGCTTCACGATGACCGCGTTGGTGAAGGTGGCGTTGACCTGGACGTCGAGGGGCGACCTGGCGAGACGCCGCTGGTCGAACACGATGTCGAGCCCGTTGGTCCGCACCTTGTCGATCGGCAGGAACGAGAAGATTGACGCGCCCTGCACGAACTGGAACTGCGTGAAGATCGTGTTCCGCACGTCCTCCCGGAAGTAGTTCACCTCCAGGTGGCCGTCGCCGATGCCGCGCTGGACGCCGAGATTGTGGTGCAGCCCGATTTCCGGCTCCAGCTCCGAGTTGCTGAGCACCCTGCCGTAGGTGCGGATCTGGTAGTCGAAGAGCTCCTCGACGACCGGGAAGCGGTACGCGCGGGCCACCGAGTACTGCACCCGCAGGCGGTCCGCCGGTTCCCAGCCGACCGACAGCTTCGGCGAGAAGGCATTGCGTGTCCGCGTGTCGTGGGTGAGGCTCACGCTCGTGTTCTCGGCGAAGCCGTCGTGCGAGCGCCAGAACTCCTGCCGCCCGCCAAGCGTGACCTCCCAGTCGGGCCGCACGCGCCAGCCGAGCTGCGCGAACAGCGCCTGGATGGTGGTCTGGCCACCGCTGTTGCTGGTCCGGCGGTCGAGGGTCTGATCGTGGTAGTCGAACGAGCGGTACTGCGCGACGCCGATGCCCTGTCCCGACACGTGGTACCCGGTCAGGAACGTCAGGCGCGGGTTCGACAGGAAGTCGGGATCGCGGAGCTTCAGGTCGAAGGTCGTCCAGCCGGTGTTCGTGTAGACCGTGGCCACGCCGGAGCCATCGTCTCGCGGGTCGGCCGGGTTGAAGTTCGAGTCGACGGCGGTGTCGTCGAGGATGTCGAAGCGGCTGGCGGTGGCCTGCACGAGCCAGTCGCCGGCGACGACGCCCTTCGCGTCCCAGGCGACGAAGAGCGACGCGCGCGAGCGATCCGAGACGCCGAAGAAGGCGTTCTGGACGTTGAAGGCAACGCCGTCGATGGCCGCATCGGGGGTGGCGTTGTTGCCGTCACCCCAGATGACCTGCCCACCCGCGTCCCGCACGTAGTCCTGGGCCTGGACGTTCCGGTCGCGGCGGTCCTCGTAGGCGACCGTCCACCGCGAGGACCAGTTGTCCGAGTGCTGGTGCGCGAGCTTGAGCTTGAAGAGGTCGGTTCGCACCTCGTCGCGGCCCTCGTTGCCGTAGAGGATGGCCGGGGCACCACGGTAGTTGACCGTGCGGGTGGGGCCGGAGACGACCGGCTGGGTGGTCGCCGCCGGCAGCGCCGAGTCGTGCAGCGCGAAGTTCTGGGGCTGGCTCGCGTTCTGCAGGTGGTTGACCATCACGCTCACGCTGAAGCGACCCACCTGGTCGCCGTAGGTGATCGTGGACCTGCCCCCACCCAGGCGCTCGTCGACGCCCCCGTAGGCGTAGGTCTGCCCGAACAGGTTGCCGTCGAAGCGCAGCTGGCGGTGCGCCGGCATGCGTGTGTTGAACTTCACGACGCCACCCATCGCGTTGCCGCTGTACTCCGCCGAGAACGGCCCGTAGACGACCTCCGCCGACTCGACCTCGTCCGGCGCGACCAGCGACCAGCGCGGCGCGCCGTTCCAGCGCGTCTGCAGCGGGTTGTGCAGCGGCACGCCGTCGGCGAAGACCATGGCGCGCGCCGTCTGGAACATGTTCGCGCCACGCATGCCGATCGTGCCGTTGGTGTCGCCGATGTAGCGGCGGCGTACGACGACGCCGGGCTGGTAGTTGAGCACGTCCTCGACGGTGGGCGTGTTGAGGCTGGCGATCTCCGTCGCGGTCACGACATTGGACGGGCTGGAGTAGTCGGTGCGCCGCTCGCTGACGCTGGGCGTCACCGTGACCTCCTCGGAGAGCCCGGCCGGCGCGAGCTGGATGGCCAGCGACAGGTCCTCGCCGGGCCGCAGCGTCAACGGCTCGCTCTGGAAGGTGGCGAATCCGCTGAGCGTCGCCGAGACGCGGTATCGGCCCGCCGCCAGGCCGTACTGGACATACCGTCCCTCGGCGTCGGTGACCAGCGACCACCGGCCCGTACCCTCCATCGCCGTGATCTCCACCGTGACACCCGGGATCGCCAGGCGCTGGCTGTCGGTGATGACTCCGGCGAGGCTGCCCTTCATGATCTGGTTCTGCGCGTGCACCGGGCGGGCCACACCGAGGACGACCAGCGCAAGGAGGAAGGCAAGGACGAACCGGCGGCTGGCGCCCGCCATGGAGGCGCGTGGGGACATGCTGGGACTCCGGCCTGCCGTCCGGCGCGGCGCCCGGCACACCGCGGGCCGGGGCAACACGCGCGACTGGTCACGGCAGGATGTCCCACCATATCCGCGCCCGCGTGTCCGACCCGCGCGACATGTTGTCGCAGGGCCGCCGGCACAGGGGGAGATGCGGCAATCTGCCGCACCTCCCGTGTCGCCTAGAACCGCACGCGCACCTGCAGCCGCACGATGCGCCCGGGCTCGGGGAACCCCGGATACAGCACGTAGTCGGCATCGAACAGGTTCGACGCCGAAGCCTCGACGTCCGCGCCGCCGCCGAGCCCGATGGCGGCCTTCGCGAAGACGGTCGTGTAGGCTGGCAGCTCCAGCGCCACCCCGGCATCGTCCTGGGACATGCGGCTCGACTCGTGCAGCAGGCTGGCGGTGACCTGCAGCCGCCTGGGACCGGTGTAGGTCAGTGTGCCCGTCAGCTTCTGTGAGGGCACGTTCAGCAGGGGGACCGCGACCGTGCCGTCGCTGCTACGACGCAGGTAGGAGTAGCCGGCGATTGCGCGCAGGCCACCAGCCGACGGCGAGCGCCACTCCGCCTCGAGGCCGGACTGGCGGATGTCGCCGACGTTCTGGAGCTGGAACAGGTTCGGCCGCAGGAACACCGGCTGCACGAGGTCGCCGATGGCGCCGTGGAAACCGGCGAGCGCAACCGATCCCCATCCGCGGATCGCCCCGTCGTAGCCGGCTTCCACCGTTGTCGCGCGTTCCGCGGCGAGGTCGGGATTGGGCACCGCCTGGCCGAGGCGATAGGAGTAGCGATCCTTGATGGCCGGCAGCCGGGTCTTGCGTGACACCGTGGCGCGCAGGCGCCCGCCCTCCGGCGTGGCCACATAGAGTCCGGCCTGGGGGTTCACGCCGTCGGCCGAACCGGCCGGGAAGTCGGTGATGACCCCGTTCACGAAGTCCTCGGCGCGCACCGTCGTCTGGCGGTCGACGCCGACGCCCGCCAGCAGGGTGACGCGGCTGGTCAGCGTGATCGTGTCCTCGACACCCGCGGACAGGATGCGGTTCTCGAAGTGGCGGACGGGCTCTCCGACGTTGTGCTCGCGGTGCACGTCGTCCTTCAGGTGGAGGGCTGCCCGCAGCAGGTGGTGGCCGCCGAGGGCGGTCCCGTACTCGGCGCTCGCTCCCGTGGCGTAGTCGTCGTAGATGCTGCGGAAGGACGACCGCAGCCTCTGGTTCGAGAACGTCGCGTCGTCGTAGGCGTCGAGCTCGTTGTAGAAGCGGTCGTAGAACAGCCGCCCGCGGAGGTACTGGCTACCCGCCAAGGGCGTGTTCGCGACGACATAGAAGGCGTCCTTGTCCCAGTCGGGCCAGCGCCAGTAGCGGCGCCGGACGGCGGGATTGTCGCCGGCGTAGGTCGGGACGTCCTTCTGTCCTCGTTGCCCGACGTAACTGATGGCGTATTCCCCACCGCGCGCCGGCGTCCAGCCGGCCTTCACGCTGCCCTTGCGATCGTCGTGCGAGGCGTTGTCCCGATCGCCGCCGTCCTCGACGGCGCTGCCGTCGAAGGCACCCGACAGCGGAAAGCTGTCGGCGGCCAGCCAGGATCCCGTGGCCTGGACGTACCCGCGTGCGGCGCGGGTGCCCACGCCCGCATCCAGGGCCCGCTCACGGCCGGAGCCGTAGCTGGCGTGGAGCGTGCCGTCGAGCCGGCCGGTGGGCCGCTTCGTCACGAGGTTGATGGCACCGCCCAGCGCATTCGGCCCCAGCAGCACCGAGGTCATGCCACGCGTGACCCGCACCTCCGCGAGGTCGTCCGTGGTGAAACGATCGAGATCGACGTAGCCGTCGTACGGCACGTAGACGGGCACGCCGTCGACGAAGAGCGGGATCTGCCTCAGGTCGAAGCCGCGGACCGTCACCATGCCCTCGTTGCGGGGCCCCATGCGCTGCAGCGCCACGCCGGGCGCGGCCGCCAGCGCGTCGTCCACGGTGCGCGCGTCGACTGCCTGCATCGCGACGGCATCGAGCACCGTCGCGCCGGGCGTGACGCTGTCGGCCGTGACCGACACCTCGATGCGGCCCAGGTAGAAGGCGCCTCCACTGACGGCCTCCGCACGCGCCAGCAGGTCGCGGGCGCGGTCCAGGAGCTCGGGCACGGTCGCCGACCCGGAGGCGGCCGGCGGCGCCGGTGCCCCGTGCCTGGCAAGCCACGCCGCTACGGACTCGTTCAGCGCCTCCAGATCCGCGCGCACGGCCCCGGCGGGTTCACCGCTCTGCGCACGGCGCTCGAGCGTTGCCAGGGCCGTTTCCCACCCGCCAAGCGGTGAGGCGGATTGCCCGGCGGCAGAGGACGGGATCAGCAGGGCAAGGGCGAGGAGCAGGCCCGCGGCGCGCGCCACGGCCCGCCCCCAGGGGGACGTCGTCGTCGATGTCATGGTCCGGACATCGTAGAGTACACATGCTATTCAGATCGATATGAATCGATTCAAATGAACGATTCAGTTCGAATCTGATAGCATCCTGGCCGGAGGATCCCATGCACTCGAGTTGGACTGCCGTGCTGATGGCCGTGGCGTGCCTGGTGCCGGCGCCGGCCGCCGTGAGGGCGCAGGGGGCTGACGCGCCCGTGCTGGTCGTCGGCGGAGCCGTGCCGACCCCACTCTCGCTCTCGGCCGCAGACCTTGCGGCGTTCCCGCGCACGACGGTGACGGTGGAAGAGGCCGGCCTGGGTGTGAGCTATACCGGGGTGCTGGTGCGCGATCTCCTGGAGCGGGCCGGCGCGCCGGTGGGCGAGGGGCTCCGCGGCGAGAATCTCTCGCTCGTGGTGCTCGCGCACGCGCGGGATGGCTACCGTGTGGCGCTGGCGATCGCGGAGCTCGATCCCGACTTCTCGGGCCGCGACGTGATCGTCGCCGACCGCGCGAACGGGCAGCTGCTGCTCGACCACCAGGGGCCGCTCCGGCTGGTCGTGCCAGGCGACCGCCGCCCCGCGCGACGTGTGCGTATGCTCGATCGGCTGGAGGTCGTGCGGATTGCCGGCAAGTAGGTCGCGTCGCGGGGAAGGCTGGACACACTGAACGCAACTGAAGGCACTGGACACACTGAAGGCACTGAACACACTGAACACACTGAAGACACCGAAGACGCTTCGAGTGCTGAAGGGCGAGGGCGTTCACGGCCAGGAGTGACCGCGGGCGAGCCCCAAGGGGTGACGCGCTGCCACCCGAGAGGCATCCGTGCATCCCTCGTTCATCTGTGCATCTGTGTCCTGCCCTCCTCCGTGCCCCGCTGTGCCTCTGTGCCATCTGTGCCATCTGTGCTATCTGTGGCTCCATGACATCCCAGCCATCGGTGGCCGAGCTCGAGACGCATCGTGCCGCGTTGACCGGCCACTGCTATCGCATGCTCGGGTCGCCGTTCGACGCCGAGGACGCCGTGCAGGAGACGATGGTGCGGGCGTGGAAGAACCTCGGGCGATTCGAGGGGCGGTCGGCCGTACGCACGTGGTTGTACCGGATCGCGACCAACGTCTGCCTGGACGCGCTGGCCCACCACACGCGCCGCTCGCGGCCGGTCGACGAAGGGCCGGCCGGCACGGTGGACGACCCGCTCGAGGCGTGGCCCTCGGAGCGGTGGATCGAGCCGGTTCCGGAGGACCGGATCCTCTCGCCGGACGCCGACCCGTACGAGCGCGCGTCCCTGCGCCAGCACGTGCGGCTGGCCTTCGTCTCGGCGCTGCAACACCTGCCGCCTCGGCAGCGCGCGGCCATCCTGCTGGCGGACGTGCTCGGGTGGTCGTCGGCCGAGATCGCCGAGTGTCTCGAGACGACGACGCCCGCGATCAACAGCGCGTTGCAGCGCGCCCGGGCAACGCTGGCCGCGCATGACGCCGCACCTGACGCCGCATCTCGCCACCCCGAGCTGAGCGACGAGCAGCGCGCCCTGCTCGAGCGCTATGTGGACACCTTCCAGCGCTACGACGTCGACGGCCTCGTCTCGCTGCTGCGCGAGGACGTCGCCTTCTCGATGCCGCCGTACCCGCTGTGGCTGCGTGGGCCCGAGGCTGTGCGCGGCTGGCTCCACGGACGGGGCATCGTCTGTCGCGGCTCGCGGCTCGAGCCCGTCGCGGCCTCGGGCGCGCCCGCCTTCGCCCAGTACCATCCCGACGCCGGTGGCGGCTTCTCGGCCTGGGCGATCATCGTGCTCGAGCTCGACGGCCCGCGCATCGCGTCGTGGACGTCCTTCCTCGACACCGCGTCGCTCTTCCCGATCTTCAACCTGCCGCTCGTGCGCGCCTGAGCCGCCGGTCAGGCGAGCAGCGCGCGCACCCGGCGGTCACGCAGCCACAGCCCCGCCCAGAGGAGCGCCGCGACGTACGTCGGGAACAGCACGTGGGTGAAGAGCGGGTTCTCGAGACGGACGTGCGTAGCGATCGCGCCGCCGAGGTAGCCCGTCCAGAGCACCGCGCCCAGCGGCGCCAGGCGCGGCACGAGATAGAGCACCAGGCAGAGGACCTGGATCCAGCCGAGCCAGCCCAGGACCGAGGCGGGATATCCGAGTTCAACCGTGCCCTGCACCGCCATCGGGTTGGCGGTGACCTTGAGCCCGGCGTCGAATGCCAGGAACAGGACGGCCAGGCCACTCAGGACGCGACCGGTCCAGACGGCTGCGGGGGTGGGAGCAGCGACGGTGAAGGCGACGGGCATGGGTGTCTCCTCGAAACAGGGTTCGAAGAGTTGGACCGGCGAGACGCCGAAAGATCATCGGCGCCCGATGTCCAGGCCCTGGCGTCAGCCCAGCGGTGGGAACGCGTGCGTGCCGGAGCCGTCGAGCGTGAGTTGGTGCTCGGCGCGCACCGCGGTCAGGGGCAGGTCGCCGTACAGGTGCGGAAAGAGCTGGCCGCCACGTGAGGGCTCCCACCGCAGCGACTCCCCGAGGGCGGCGGCGTCCACCGCCACAAGCAGCAGGCCGTCGAGCCCGGCAAAATGCCGCTCGGCGGTCTCACGCACCTGGGCCGCCGTGGAGAAGTGGATGAACCCGTCCTGCTGGTCGACCGGCGCCCCGGTGAATCGCCCGATGGCCCGCGCCGTCTCCCACAGCCCGCTGTCGACAATCTTGTAGATGATCAGTCCTGCCATTCCGCGCCTTCAGCCTTTCCGTCTTCCCGCCTCGGCAATTCCTTCTTGATTCCGCTTTCCTGATTCTCTCTTCCGCCTACTTGTCGGGACACTCGCCGGGCAGGATGCGCCAGCCCTCGACGTCGATGATGACCTGCTCGACGTTCGGCGACCGCATCGGGCTGCTGCCGGGCGGGGGGCCGGGCGTCACCCGGAACGGCCCGAGTCTGACCCCGCCGGGTTCGAACTGGCCTTTCCGGATCAGGCCGGTCAGCTCGATGAGATCGCGGCGATGCGCCTTGATCTCGTCGAGCAGCTTCTTCGGCCCGTTCATGCGGAGGCGGGTGCCGGCGGGCACCGACGAGCGGCCCGGCTGGTCTTCGCGCGGCGGCGAGACGACGAACAGCCGATTGTCGGCGCACCCGGGCACGTAGACGCGTTCGGAATCTTTCGGGACGGGCTTTTCCTGGGCCACGAGGCCAGCGCCCGACGCCGCGATCATCGCGAGCAGGACCGCTGTCTTCATGGATCCAGTCTAGCGCCGCGCAGGGGGGCGGCGTGTCACCGGCACCGTGTCGTCAGCGGGACACGGTGAAGTTGCGCTGGCCGACCACCTGGCCGTCGATGGAGAGTTCGACCGAGTAGGGACCGGTGGGGAAGCCGCCGGCCGACTGGATGTGGAAGGACGTGGCCGCCGGGCCCTGGAACGACACCTGCTTTTCACGCTCGCTGATCAGCTGCGAGCCGTAGAGCCAGCGCACGCCAATCGTGCCCGACCCGCGATTGGCCGTGAGGACCGAGACGTAGACCGTGTCGTTCGGGCGGAAGCTCGTCGTCAGGTCGCCGACGCTGTCGTCGGCATTGAGCGACCGTCCCACCTGGATCGTGTCCAGCTGCAGGGGGCCGTCCGAACAGCCCACCATCCAGGTGAGCGCCAGGGGGAGCAGGAGCGCGGGGAGCAGGCGACGCATGCTGTGATTCTAGCCTGTCGCCTGCTCCGCTTCAGCTCATCCGTGGGCCCGGCTACTTCGTTTCGCTGAAGACCACCTCGGCGTCGGCCTTGACCCGCGCCGGGTTCGGCGCCGCGTAGCCGGTGTACTTCGCCGGTGTCTTCCAGGCGGCGACGAACTGGTCGACCGACTGGCCGGCGCGCTTGGCGGCCTGCGCCGCGGCGACGAAGTCGCCGATGAAGGCGGCGTACTCCTTCAGCTCGGCCGGCGTCGTCGTCTTCGGGTTGTGCCCGTTGATGATCGTGTCGATGCCGCTCACGCCCGCCGCGCGCGTCAGCGTGCGGGGGAAGTCCACGCCGCTGCCGCCGTTGTTCATGTCCATGATCGGCAGGTCCTTGCTCGGGAACGTGTCGCCGGCATGCATCACGCGCAGGGCGGGGAAGACGACGTACGCATCGCCGCCCGTGTGGGCGCGGCCGAAGTAATAGAGGTCGACGCGGTCCGCCCCGTCGCCGACCGTCAGGCGGTCGCTGAACGTGCGGGTCGGATACCCGCGGCCGCCGTTCGCCTCGAAGATGTTCGGCTGCGGCCCGCTCTGCAGCCCGTACACAGGGTTGGCCTCGTGCATCAGCTTCGCGGTGTTCTCGTGCGCGATGACCTCGACCGTTGCCGGGAACTCGACCTGCCCGCTCGTGTGGTCGTAGTGCGTGTGGGTGTTGATCACGGTCGTCACCGGCTTGTCCGTGATCGTGCGGACCTTGTCCAGCAGCACCTGGCCCCAGCCGGGCACCTTCGTGTCGACGACGACAACCCCGTTGGTGGTGACGAAGGCCGCCGTGTTGCCACCCCCGCCCTTGAGGACGTACAGGTTGTCCCGCACCTGCTCGACCTCGAGCTCCTTCGACTGGGCGGCCTGCGTGTACGCGGCGACGCCGATGCCGAACAGGCCGGCGGTGGCAAGGGCCGTGAGAACGATGAGTCGACGCATGGGTGCAATCCTCTCCAGCGGCAGCCCGGCCGTGGCCGATGGCGCCCGCTCCGGGTAGCGAGCTTGCGACGGGTGGGCGGTTGTCGTCAAGCGGTCGGACCGTGGGCGGAGGCAGGGGACGGAAAAAGAGGACCGTCCCCTTTTCCGATCTGCAGCTGTGTTATGTCTGTGGCCGCATGCGCATCCGATTCCTCGTCCTGCTCCTGGCGCTGGCGGCCGTCCCCGCCGGCGCCGTGCCCGCTCGCAACGTCGGCCCGGCCATCATGGGGGGCCGCGTCGAGACCATTGCCGTCGTCGAGGCGAACCCCGACATCATCTACATCGGCGCCGCGACCGGCGGCGTGTGGAAGACGGAGAACGGCGGCGCCACCTGGGCGCCGATCTTCGATCACCAGGGCACGACCGCGATTGGCGCCATTGCCGTGTCGCAGCGCAATCCGGCGATCGTCTGGGTCGGGACGGGCGAGTCGAACAACCGCCAGAGCTCGTCGTGGGGCAACGGCGTCTGGAAGTCGACCGATGGCGGCGCTTCGTGGACGTCGATGGGGCTCGCCGACACCCACCACATCGGGGGCATCGTCATCGATCCGCGGAACCCCGACGTCGTGTACGTCGCGGCCCTCGGCCACCTGTGGGGCCCGAACGTCGAACGCGGGCTGTTCAAGACGACCGACGGCGGGCGCACCTGGACGAACACGAAGTTCATCGACGAGGACACCGGGTTCACCGACGTCGTCATGGATCCGTCGAACCCCTCGGTGTTGTACGCGGCGGCCTACCAGCGCCGCCGCACCCCGTGGGGGTTCTCGGGCGGCGGCCCGGGCAGCGGCCTGTACAAGACCACCAACGCCGGGCGGACGTGGACGCGGCTTGAGGGTGGCCTGCCCGAGGGGGATCTCGGCAAGATCGGCATCGACGTGTTCCGCCGGAACCCCGCGATCGTCTATGCGACGGTCGAACACGAGACCGAGGGGGGCATCTACCGCTCGGCCGATCGCGGCCGCACATGGACGAAGGTCAACGGGCTCAACCCGCGGCCGATGTACTTCAGCCACATCCGGATCGACCCGGTGAACGACCAGCGGATCTACCTGCTCGCCGCCCCGCTGTACGTCTCGGACGACGGGGGCACGACCTTCCGGAGTGATGGCGCCCGGAACGTCCACGTGGATCATCACGCGCTGTGGATTGATCCCGCGGAGCCGTCGAACCTGGTGCTGGGCAACGACGGCGGCGTCTTCATGTCGCGTGATGCGGCACGGACCTGGACCCGGGTGAACAACATCCCGCTCGGGCAGTTCTACACGGTCTCGGCCGACATGGACCGTCCCTATCGCCTCTACGGCGGGCTGCAGGACAACGGCGTCTGGTCGGGGCCGAGCGCGACGTGGCACCGGGTGGGCCCCCTGAACGACGACTGGATCCAGGTGGCCGGCGGCGATGGGATGGCGGTGGCCGCCGATCCCCTCGATCCCGGCACGGCGTATGTCTCGACGCAGAATGGGCGGGCCATGCGGTTCGACGTCGCGTCGGGGGAGACCCGCGGCATCCGTCCCTACGAGCCGACCGACGCCGAGGACGCCGATCCCCCCGGGAAGGGCGAGCCCGAGCCGCTCGACCCGACACGCTTCTACTGGACGTCGCCGCTGGTGGTGTCGGCGCACAACCCACGGACGCTCTATATCGCGGGCAACCGGCTGTGGCGCTCGCTGGATCGCGGCGAGCGGTGGCGGCCGGTGTCGCCCGACCTGACGAAGCAGATCGTGCGTGACACGCTCCCGATCATGGGCCGCGTGCCGGACGAGCACACGCTCTCGAAGCACGACGGCGTGTCCGCCTATGGCACCGCCACCGCCTTTGCCGAGTCGCCGGTCGATCCCGGCCTGCTCATGGTCGGCACCGATGATGGCAACGTGCAGATCACGCGCGACGGTGGCACCTCGTGGCGCGAGATCAGCGCCCGGTTCGAGGGCCTGCCGGCGCGCACCCCCGTGGCCGACCTGCTGTTGTCGGTCCACGAGGCGGGCCGGATGTTCGCGGCCTTCGACGGGCACCAGCAGGACGACTACAGGCCGCACCTCTTTCGCAGCGACGATGGCGGCGAGACCTGGCGGCCGGTGGGCACGGCCCTCGGCACGGTGGTGCGGAGCATTGCCGAGAGCCCACGGAACCCCGACCTGCTCTTCGTCGGCCTCGAGAACGGCGTGCGGATGTCGATGGATGGCGGCGCCTCCTGGGAACCGGTGAACGACGCCCTCCCGGACGTGCCGGTGTACGACCTGCAGATCCACCCGCGTGACCGCGACCTCATCCTGGGCTCGCACGGGCGGAGCATCTACATCCTGCCGATCGACGCGCTCGAGCGCCTGACCTCCGACGTGAGAGCCGAGGCGCTGCACCTGTTCGCGCCTGCCGGCGCCACGGAGTTCCGGTACCTCGAACACCGGGACTTCCTGGCGCAGGCGGAGTACGTCGGCGCGAACCCGCCGTACGGCGCGGCCATCGACTACTGGCTGCGCAGCGAGACGCCGGATGCGCGGCTGGTGATCCGCGACGGCGACGGCGAGGTCGTGCGTGAAATCGAGGCGCCGGGCGGGGCGGGCCTGCATCGCGTGGTGTGGGACCTCCGCTACGCGGAGCCGCCGCAGCCGCCGCGTCCGCCTGCGACCGCCGGCGTGGTCGCGGGAGATCCGCGACCGGCCGAGAGCACGGCCGCCGCCGTGCCGGGTGATTTCGGCGGTGGGGGGGATCCGACCGGCGGCGAGGCCGGGGAGCCGCGGCGGCCGGCAGAAGGGCCGGAGGTGCGTCCGGGCGCCTACCGCGTGACGTTGCGGGCCGGCGGCGCCGAGCGCCACGTGACCCTGCGCGTCGATGGCGATCCGCGGCTGTCCACGGACGAGGCCGCGCAGCAGGCGCGATTCGAGCTGCTGCACGGGTATTACGAGCTGCAGCGCCAGGTGTACCCCGTGCAGCAGCAGGTTGCCGGCGTGTTGCGCCAGGTGCGCGCGACCAACCGCGCGCTCACCGACGCGGACGTGCCCGCGACACTGCGGGAGGCGGGTGAGGCGGCGGCCAAGGCCCTGGGCGACGCCCAGTCACGGCTCAACCGGGCGATGCAGCAGGCCGGGGGCGCCGCCCGCGATGTGGAGGGCTCGGGCTTCGCGCCGACGGCGGCGCAGGCGGAGCAGTTCGCCCGCGCGGCGGCACGGATTCCGGAGCGCCTCGACGCCGTGCGCGACGTGCTGGCCACGACCGTGACGGCGTTCGCGCGGGACGTCGAGCAAGGCGCCCCCGCGACCGTGCCACGAATCTCGGTGACGCAGCCCGTGCCCTGACCTGGTGTCTGCATGACCGGCGTCCCTCGTGCCTTGCAGCACCGGGGGCGCCGGTCGTCCCGCGAGTAGCGGGAACCCCTTACCCCCGCGCGCACCGTGCGCGCCTCCCGCCCCTACCCCTCTTCGTCGTCGCGCGCCTCCCGCCCCCTCTTCCCGCGCGGTCTTCGGTGCTCCTCCCCTTGGCAGACCTCTTGAACTGGGCCGGCCCATCGTGTCCACGGCCAGGTCAGGAGCCTCCAGGCGGCGGGCGTACGCACCTGCGTGCGCCAGGGGGATGGCGCCATGCGGAGGAGATCGGTACTCGGTCTGTGTGTGGTGGCGATGGCGGTGGCCGGCTGGCCGGTGGTCGTCGGGCAGGTGGTCGCCGGGCAGGTGGCACAACCGGGGCAGGCAGGGCCGGCGGGCCCCGACGGCGCCCGCGGGCCGGCGACGACGCGGCAGGCGACGCCCGAGTCGTTGCGTACGATCCTGCGTCTCGGGGCGGAGGTGCCGGCGAGTGCGGCCCTCAACAAGGGCGCGACGTACAACAGCCTCGAGGGACAGGCGTCACGCGTGACGACGACCTTCGAGGACGCGGGGGTCACCACCGTGGCGGTGAGCGAGCGGCAATCAGGGGCGCTGCGGGCTCGACTGAGCGAATCCGGAGGGGGCGCCCGCGCGGAACTGGAGGTGACGCGCGCGGCCGATGGCATGCCCCGCCTGGCCTACACCGCGCCGGGCCGGGTACGGGTGGAGGCAACGACCCGTCCGGAGCTGGAGCCATCGCTCGACTGGGCCGCGCGGCAGGCCTATGTGTTTGCACACGATGATGTGGCCGAGGGCGCGGCGGGCTTGCGGGCGACGCGCTGGCAGCGCAACCTGATTCGGCGGGCGGGCGCGCGCCCCCTGGACCTGGAGGCGCGAATCCAGGAGGTGCGGACCGAGTGGCCGGACGGCCTTGTCGCCACGGCGCGCCGGCCGGCCTCCCGCGCCGAGGCGCGGGGGCGCGGGGGCGCGGTGATCACGTTCACCAGCGTGCTCGAGAAGGACGGCGTCACGCTGGGCTGGGTGCGCTGGCACGAGGCCATTCGTGTGCTGGCCTGGGAGTTCACCGACGGCCGGAGCGGGTACCTGTCACCGGCACGACTCGGGGAGGCGGGTGGCTGGCCGTTCACGCCGGACATGGCCTGGGCGAACGTGCAGGCGTACGCGTTCTACGAGTTGCCGCGGCGGCAGGTGCCGCCGGGGCTCGCCGCGGCGGCGGCGCCGGGATTCGTGCAGCGGATCGTCGAGGCCGTGATGCCGACCCTGCACGCGCAGGATGGCTGCACCGACCTGCACTGGCTCGACGGCACGATCTTCCGGCGGTGCTGCGACGCGCACGACCTTTGTTACAACGCCTTCGGGTGCGATCGCTACACCTGGTTCTGGCCGTTCGGGAACCGGTGGCAGTGCCAGTCGTGCAACGTGAGCGCGGTGTTCTGCTTCTGGACGATCGGGGGTGATGTTGGCTACCCGTACATCTGAGGCGGGTTGGGCCACGGCGGGCCGGCGGCGGGCGTGGGGGCCCGCCGCCGGGCTGGCCGTGCTCGTGTCCGTCGGTTGTGGTTCGCAGCCGGCTCGCCTGGGCGTGCTCGTCGGCCAGGGTGAGTATCAGCGCGTCGACGCCGGGCCGGCGCCAGCCGACGCGCCGACTCGCGCCCGCGATCCCGCGACCGGCCTGCCCCGCGTGACCGGCGACCTGATGCCGGCGCCTGGGGAGGAACAGGTGGTCGTACGACCGGGTGGGCAGGGGATCACCATCGTCGGCGCCGATGGCGTCGTGCGAGGTGGGTGGGCGACCGATGCCTATGTGACGGCCGTCGGGGTGATCCCCGTGTCCTCCACGTCACGGCTCGACGTCGTGCTCTACCTGTACCCGAAACCCGCCGGCGCGGGCACCTTCGAGGTGCGGTCGCCAGGCGGTGAGCGGCTCGCCACGTGGGTCGAGGCGCCGCCGCCCAGCCACTTCGTGGTCCTGCGGTGGCAGGGCCGGCCGGTCATCGGCTACCTGCACGGCGACAGCCTGGTGCTCAGGCAGGCCGACGGCACCGAAGCGGCGCGCTGGCCCGCGCCGGACGGGCCGCTGTATACGGAACTGCACGCCCTGGTGCGCGGCACCCGCCTGATCCTGCTTGCGTCAGGCAATGGCTACACGCCGTATCACATGGTGCTCGTCTACGCCGCCGACGGACGCCTGCTTTTCCAGGACGTCGAGCGGGAGCAGGCCTTCGCGCTGGAGGCGGACGGGCCACCCGATGGGGCCTTCGTCGTGACGGCTCGCAGCCGGCGCTGGCGGTACGACACCGGTCCCGCGCCGTGAGGAACCCGGCGGGGCAGGCACGGGGCGGCCCTCACCGAAGGGGGCGCATTTTGCCTCGGAAATGCGTAGGATCGTCCCGTGCCTTCCTTCCCAGGCTCGCCGGGTGGCGGTTCGACGATCGATCTCGGGTATGCCGCCGAGCTCGGACGGCTGCTGACGGCCGCGCGGCAGGAACGCGACCTGTCGATCGAGCAGGTCGCCGAGCGGCTCCTGCTCTCCCCGCGCCAGGTCCGCGCGCTCGAGCGACCCGACCCGACCGCGTTCTACGGCGAGCCCTACTTCGTGAAGGGGCTCCAGAAGTACGTCGAGTTCGCCGGCGTCGGCGGGCTGTCGGAGGATCTCTTCGAGCGAATGCTCACGATCCCCGGCCGCCCGGACGCCGACGTCGCGCCGGTTCGGCTGCCGGAGCCCGCCGCACCCTCGTCGGGCGGCGCGCGTATGCGGTCGGCCGCGCTGGCGGTCGTGGTGGTTGCCCTGGCGGTCGCAGGGGGCGCCTACTACCTGCTCGGCGGCTTCCAGGGACGCCTCGGTGCGCCCGCGGCCGACCTCTCCGCGGCTGCGGGAGACGCCGCGACCGACCTACCGGCGGCAGGCGGTGACGTGATCCCGGCCGAACCCGTCGAGGCTCGTGCCGAGCTGCCTTTCGAGAGCCTCCGGGCACCCGTTGTCGCGGAGGCCTTCGTGCCGGCGCCGGATCCCCCCGCGCCTGCGGCCGCGCGCGCCCCCGCCGCAGTCCCGGCCGTGGCGCCGGGTGACCGCGGGGCTGCGGCTAGCGGGGGCGCCGGCGCCGGACGCGTGAGTGTGCCCCGCGCGACCTGGGTCTTCGTGCGGTACGCGAACGACGAGACCGTCGAGCGCGTGCTGCAGCCCGGACAGGCGCTGGACCTGCGGAGCGTGCCCATCTACCTCGCCGTCGGCATCCCCAACCCCGACGTCACCATTGGCGGCCAGCCCGTCGACGTCCAGCCCTGGGTCACCGACGCCCGTCAGGTGCGCATCGGCCGCGCAGACCTCGCGGCGCTGGCCCGGCGGTAGGAGGCCGGCCGCGGGGCGGCCGATAGGCCTCGCGCTGCGCGCGACGTGGGCCGGCCGCTGCGCGGCCGTTGGGCCCGCCGCTTCGCGGCGGTTCGGACTCGCCTGACCTGAGCGGAGTGGAAGGGCTGCGCTCGCTGGGACTCGCGCGACGCGCGCGGTAGGCCGGCCGCTGCGCGCCCGTTGGGCCCGCCGCTTCGCGGCGGTTGGGACTCGCCTGACCTGAGCGGAGTCGGAGGGCTCCGCTCGCTGGGACTCGCGCTACGCGCTCGCTGGGAACGAATTGAGAGATGCATCTGTGCATCCCGTGCGCATCTGTGCATCTGTGTTCTTCTTCTTCTTCTTCTTCTTCTTCTTCTCTGTGCCATCTGTGCCATCTGTGGCCTGTGCCCATCTGTGGCCTGTGCCCATCTGTGGCCCGTGCCATCTGTGCCATCTGTGGCGTATACTCCGGCGGTATCTTTGCCCGGGGAGGGAAGCCTTGCGTGCACGTGTAACCGTTTCGATGATGGGACTGGCCCTGCTGGCGGGCATGGTCATGGTCCAGGGCGCCCAGAGCGGGCGTCTCAACCCGGTCATTGGCCTGCTGGAGCAGGGCAAACCGGTCTTCGGCCTCTACGTGCCGAGCAACCGTCGCTTCCGCGGTCCGGGCCAGCCGCCCGAGGTCACGCAGAAGACACCGGCGGAGCTGGCGAAGGAGACGCTCGCCTACACCAAGGCGGACTTCATCTTCGACGGCGGCATGGAAGGCGGCGTCGATCGCGCGATGCCCACGTTCCAGCCGTTCGTGAAGGCGCTGGCCGAGGCGGGCCCGTACGCGAAGGCCCCGTCGATGCACCTCACCCATCCGCTGATCATCAAGACGCCGGAGTTCGAGGACGAGGCGTCGTTTGCCGAGGCCATCCACAAGGAGCTCAACCTCGGAGTCAGCGGCCTGATGTTCCCGAAGATGGAGAGCGCCGCCCAGGTGCGCGCCGGCCTCGCGGCCATGCGCTTCAAGTCGCAGGGGGGCACGCGGCCGGACGATGTGGGGATGGCGCCGTCCTACTGGGGCCTGTCGGAGGCGGAGTACCGTCAGCAGGCGGACCTCTGGCCACTCAACACCGACGGCGAGCTGATCAACTGGACGATCGTCGAGAGCAAGGAAGGCCTGGCCCACGTCCGTGAGATTGCGGCCGTCAAGGGCATCGGCGTGCTCTGGCCGGGCGCCGGCACCCTGCGTGGCGTCTTCACGACCACCAACGCCGCCGGCGAGCGCGTGTTCGACGAGCAGGGCTGGGAGCATGCCATCCAGCAGGTCGTCGACGCCTGCAAGGAGTTCAACGTCCCGTGCGGCTTCCCCGCCAGCGAGCGCGACATCGAGCGCCGCATGAAGCAGGGCTTCAGCGTCTTCGTGATGGGCTGGGGCGACTCGGGCTTCAAGACCGTCGAGATGGGACGGCAGCTCGCAGGGAGGTAGATCGATTGAAGATCTTCAGATTGCAGATCGAAGATTGATGGACGATTGCCGATCGATCGATTGACGAATGGATTTACCAGATTGATCGATCGGGAGAGTGGTGAAAGGGTCGGCTCACGGACGTGGGCCGACCCCTTTCTGCGTACGGCGCGCCACGATGCGCCCCCTCATCCGAGCCGCCGCCATCGTGGTGAGCCAATCACCCGATCCCCAATCCCCCCGATCCCGCAGTAAATCTCAAATCTCAGATCTGCAATGCCGCAATCAATCTTCAATCTGAAATCTACGATCTGAAATTTTCAAACTCGCCAATCCTGTCCGCCAGGGCGAGTGTCATCCCGATCCGATCGAGCCCTTCGAGCAACTGGCGGCGGGCGCCGCCGGCGATCCAGAAGCGGGCGGTGAGGCCCGCATCGTCAGTGACGCTGCCGCGTTCGAGGTCGATCGTGAGCGCGTAGGGCGGCGCGGCGGCCCGTGCGGCCACCTCCGCGGCGCCGGATGGGGAGAGCGTCACGGGCAGGATGCCGTTGGCCACCGCGTTGCCGAAGAAGATGTCGGCGAACGACGGGGCGATGATGGCGCGGATGCCGTAGTCAGCCAGGGCCCACGCGGCATGCTCCCGCGAGGAGCCGCAGCCGAAGTTCGGTCCGGCCACCAGCACGCTGGCGCCCGCATAACGCGGATCGTTCAGGACGAAGCCCGGGTCGGGTGTGCCATCCGCGCGGCACCGCCAGTCGGCGAACAGCGCGCGCGCGAAGCCCTCGCGGGAGATCGCCGACAGGAACTGCTTCGGCACGATCTGGTCGGTGTCGATGTCAGCCCGCCAGAGCGGGACGACCCGGCCGTGGTGCCGGCGGAAGGGTTCCATCGGATCTCCTAGTGCGCCAGCCAGCGGCGCGCATCGTCGAAGTGGCCGGCGAGCGCGGCGGCGGCGGCCATCGCGGGGCTGACCAGGTGGGTCCGGCCGCCACGGCCCTGCCGGCCCTCGAAGTTGCGGTTGCTCGTGGACGCACAGCGTTCACCCGGCGCCAGCACGTCCTCGTTCATCCCGAGGCACATCGAGCAGCCCGGCTCCCGCCAGTCGAAGCCGGCCTCGCGGAAGATGCGGTCGAGGCCCTCGGCCTCCGCCGCGGCGCGAACCTGCACGGAACCAGGGACGACCATCGCGTGCACCCCGGCGGCCACGCGCCGCCCGCGCGCGATGCGCGCGGCGTCACGGAGGTCCGAGAGGCGGGCGTTCGTGCACGACCCGATGAAGACCCGGTCCACCGGGATCTCGCGGATCGGCCGGCCGGGCTCGAGGGCCATGTAGTCGAGCGCCCGCTCGGCGGCGCGCCGCGCGGCTTCGCTGGCGAACGCGGCCGGATCGGGCACCGTGCCCTCGATCCCCGTGACCATGTCGGGGCGCGTGCCCCAGGTGACGCGTGGCGTGAGGGCGCTGACGTCGACGACGACCTCACGATCGAAGCGGGCGTCCGGGTCGGTGCGCAGCGTCCACCAGTCGATGACAGCGGCCATCCACCGGCTGCCGGCCGGCGCGGCCGGGCGTCCACGCAGGAACTGGATGGTCGTGTGGTCCGGCGCGACGAGCCCGGCGCGCGCGCCAGCCTCGATGCTCATGTTGCAGAGCGTCATGCGCTCGTCCATGGTCATGGCCGCGACGGCGGGCCCCGTGAACTCGAGCACGTGGCCGGTGCCCCCGGCGACACCGACGGCGCCGATGAACGCGAGGGCGATGTCCTTCGCGGCCACGCCCGCCGGGCGTTCCCCGACGAGCCGCACGGCCATCGTCTTCGGACGGGTCGCGATCAGGCACTGCGTGGCGAGCACGTGCTCCACGTCGGAGGTGCCAATGCCGACCGCGTAGGCCCCGAAGGCGCCGTGCGTGCTCGTGTGGCTGTCGCCGCACACGACCGTCATGCCCGGCCGGGTGAGGCCGAGCTCGGGACCGATCACGTGCACGATGCCCTGGTGGGGCGAGTCGAGATCGTGCAGCACGACGCCGTGGCGGCGGCAGTTGTCCCGCAGCGCGGCCACCTGCGCCGCCGCCAGCGGATCGGCCAGCGGCAGGTGACGGTTGCGGGTCGGGATGTTGTGGTCGAGCGTCGCGACGGTGCGTTCGGGGCGGCGCACGCCGCGGCCGGCCCGCGCGAGCCCTTCGAACGCCTGCGGCGACGTGACCTCGTGGACGAGGTGCAGGTCGACGTAGAGCAGCGTCTCCCCGTTCTCGAGGCGTGCCACCGTGTGACGGTCCCAGATCTTGTCGACGAGCGTCCGCGGCGCCGTCGGCTCAGACGGCATGGTACGCCCGCCGCCGGTCGAGGACCTCGCCGAGCGCGTGCTCGACGGCCCGCGCCAGTTCCGATGTCCGGCACGTGTGCTCCCCTGGCGCGGCGATGTCCGCCGTGCGCAGCCCGCCGGCCAGCGCCATGCGGATGGCCTCCTCGACATCGTCCGCCGCATCGGGGAGGTGGGCCGTGTGGCGGAGGAGCAGGGCCACCGACGCCATCGCGCCGATCGGGTTCGCCCGGTCCTGCCCGGCGAGGGCCGGCGCCGAGCCGTGCACCGGCTCGTAGAGCGCCACGTCGCCGCCCAGCGTCGCCGACGGCAGGAGCCCGAGCGATCCCGCGATGGCCGCCGCCTCGTCGCTCAGGATGTCGCCGAAGAGGTTCTCCGTCAGGATGACGTCGAAGGCGCGGGGCTCCAGCATCAGTTGCAGCGCCACGGCGTCCACGTAGCCGTGGGTGAGGCGGACGTCCGGATACTCGCGGCCGACCGCCGACACCGTCTCGCGCCAGAGCCGCGAGCTCGCCAGCACGTTGGCCTTGTCGACCGAGAGCACCCGCCGGCGCCGGTCCCGCGCCAGGCGGAAGGCCGCGTGCGCGACGCGTGCGATCTCACTCCGCGAATAGCGCATGGTGTCGGTCGCCTCCTCGCCGTCGACCGAACGGCCGCGGGGCTCGCCGTAGTAGAGGCCGCCCAGCAGCTCGCGGACGATTACCACGTCGGCACCGCGCGCGCGATCCGGGCGGAGCGCGGAGCAGCCCACGAGGGCGTCGTACGCGGTGACCGGCCGCAGGTTCGCGAAGCCCCCGAGGGCCTGGCGCAGTGCCAGCAGGCCCGCCTCCGGACGCTCGGCCGGCGGGTGGCCGTCCCAGGCCGGATCCCCGACGGCGCCGAGCAGCACCGCGTCGCTCTCGAGACAGGCGGCGAGCGTGCGGTCGGGCAACGGGGATCCGGTCGCGGCAAGCGCGGCTCCGCCGATCGGGTGCTCGTCGATCCGCAGGCGCAGTTGTCGCGCCTCGGCCACGTGCGTCAGGAGCCGGACGGCCGGCGCCAGCACTTCGGGGCCGATGCCGTCGCCCGGCAGGAGGGTGATGCGAAGGGTCATGTGTGCAGCTCCTGTCCGCCGCCGCCGGGAAGGTCGGCCGGGGGGCCGAGGCCCGCCGCCACCACCAGGCGACGGAGGTCATCGTCGGTGACCGGCCGGCCGTGATCGGCGATTGCGAGCACCTCGCGGTACACGCGCTCGAGCTCGACCTCCGACGGCCGGTACCCGAGGGCCCGGCAGCGAGCCTCGACACCGCGTTTGCCCGAGTGACGCCCGAGGACGAGCACCGTGCCGGCGGCGCCGACCCGGCTGGGCGGCATGATTTCGTACGTCCCGGCATGCTTGAGCATGCCGTCCTGGTGGATGCCGGCTTCGTGCGCGAACGCGTTGATGCCGACGATGGCCTTGTTCGGTGGCACGGCGACGCCCACGAGCTCCGCGAGCGCGCGGCTGGTGGGCACCAGCTCCTCGGTCCGGATGCCCGTCTCGTAGGGCAGCCGATCGGCCCGCACCGCGAGGGCCATCACGACCTCCTCGAGCGCCGCGTTGCCGGCCCGCTCACCGATGCCGTTGACCGTGCACTCGACCTGGCGCGCGCCCGCCTCGACCGCCGCAATCGTGTTCGCGACGGCGAGGCCGAGATCGTCGTGGCAGTGCGCGGAGAGCACGGCGCGGGACCCGACCCGGCCACGCACCGCGTCGAACAGCCGCGTGATCTCCACCGGCACCGCGTAGCCGACGGTGTCGGGCAGGTTGATTGTCGTCGCGCCCACCTCGACGACGGCGTCCACGACCTCGAGGAGGAAGGCGAGGTCGGACCGCGTGGCGTCCTCCGCCGAGAACTCCACGTCCGGGCAGTACGCGCGCGCGAGCGTCACGGCTTCGACGGCGCGACGCAGGCACTCCGCCCGGTCGATGCGCAGCTTCGCGCGCAGGTGCAGGTCGGAGGTGGCGAGGAACACGTGCAGGCGTGGCCGCGCCGCGCCGGCGAGCGCCTCGGCCGCGCGTGTGACGTCGCCGGGCGTGGCGCGCGCGAGGGCGGCCACGGTGCAGCCGTCGATCGTCCCGGCGACGGCGCGCACGCCCTCGAAGTCGGTCGGCGACGCGATCGGGAAGCCGGCCTCGATGATGTCGGCACCGAGCGCCGCGAGCCGGCGCGCCATGCGCACCTTGCCCGCGACCGACATCCCGAAGCCCGGCGCCTGCTCGCCGTCACGCAGCGTCGTGTCGAAGACACGGACCCGCGCGGCCGGCACGTCGTAGGGATCAACCGTCATGGCGCCCACTGTCGCCGGTCGCCACGAGATAAGTCAAAGCAATAATATGAATGAAATTATCACCAGCGTGGATATAATAAGCGTCCCGTGGAACTCGCGCAGCTCGAGGCATTTCTCGCCGTCGTCCGGGAAGGCAGCTTTTCCGGCGCGGCCAAGGTTCTCTATCGCACCCAGCCGGCCGTGACGCAGATCGTGCAGCGGCTGGAACGCGAGATCGGCCAGCCGCTGTTCGATCGGTCGAGCCGCCGCGGCGTGCTCACCGATGCCGGGCGCGTGCTGGTGGAACATGCGGAGCGACTGCTGCACCTGCGGCGGCAGACGCTGGCCGCGTTGTCCGACGTGCGATCCCACCGGACGGGGCTGCTGGAGATTGCGGCAAACGAGCTGACCTGCCTGTACCTGCTGCCGGCGCTCGCGGAGTACCGGCGCCTCTATCCGGGCATCCGGGTGACGGTGCAGCGCACGCTGGCGAGCCGCATCCCGGCGCTGGTGCGGGAGCACATCGCGGACCTGGGCATCGTGACGTACAGCCCCGGGGATGCCGCGCTGGCGTCGACCGTGATCTACCGGGACGAGCTGGCGCTCGTCGTGCCACCGTCACACCCGCTGGCGAAGGCGCGCACCGTGGCCATCACGCAGCTCGGGGCCGAGTCGTTCGTGGCGCACCATGTGGCGTCGCCGTACCGGCAGCGGGTGCTCGAGGCCTTCCGGCGGAGTGGCGTGCCGCTGCAGATGCCGCTGGAGCTGCCGACGATCGACGCCATCCGCAAGTTCGTGGTCGCGGGCAACGGCGTGGCGCTGCTGCCGGCCGTGGCGGTGGAGCCGGAGCTGGCGCGGGGAGAGCTGGTGCGGGTGAAGGTGCCGGAGCTGACGCTGCAGCGCCGGATCCGGTTGATCGCGCGGCAGGGCGCGACCCTCTCGCACGCGGCCGAGGCCTTCCAGTCGGTGGTCGAGGCGTACGCCCGGCGGCACAAGGGCCGGCACCTCTTCGAACCCGACCTGCCGACGCCGCGTCAGCCGCGGGGGCGCGGGCGCGGCGTCAGCGTGAAGACCCCGTCGCCTTCGCGCGCTTGAGCAGGTCGTCCACGCGGAGGTTGCTCCAGATGGCTTCGCCGGAGGCGTCCTCGACGCGCTCGAGCGCCGCGAGGAACCGCCAGTCCTTGTCCGCGAAGCCGATCGGCGGCGCGACCTCCCCGTCGGGCAGGCGCAGCCGCAGGGACACCCACGCGTCGGTGAGGTCACGCACGGGCGGGGCCGGGAGCGGCACCCGGTAGTCCGGCCGGTCATCCAGCACGCGCATCGTCCAGCTGTCGAACGTGTCGGGCCCGCGCCGGAGGCCCACGCGCACGACGATCCGCCCGGGCGGGACGACGGAGCCATCGGTGGTCCGCGCCTGCAGCGTGAGCGCGAGGCCCGGCATGGGGGTGAAGGCCACGAGATCGACGTCACGCGCCGTGACGGGAGGCGGCGGGCCATCCGCCGGTTCGACCCACCGCACCGCGTGCGTGCCGGAGTAGGGGCCGCGGAGGATCTGCGGACGCGCCGCGGCCACCGGGGCCAGCAGCACGGCCGTCGAGCAGAGCGCGAGCGCGAGGGTGCGGGTCATGCCGCATTAGACGCCGGGACGCGGCGTCAGGACGGGGGCGATGGGTCGCCCGGTGCGGCCGGGGGCGCCACGCGGAAGTTGGTCTGGGTCATGGTCGCGACGAGCACCGCCTGGCCCCCGCGGTGCGCGTGGACGTCGATACGGGACACGGTGAGCGTGCGCCCCGGCTTCAGCACCTGGGCGGTCGCGACGAGGCGCTCGCCGACGGCAGGCCGCAGCAGGTTCAGCTTGAACTCGACCGCCAGCACTTCCTCGCCGGGCCGCATCAACGTCAGGGCCGCGTAGCCGCCGGCGGTGTCCGCGATGGCCGTGGTGGCGGCCGCGTGGAAGTAGCCGTGCTGTTGTGTCACGGCGGGAGAGAAGGGCAGCTCGATGCGCACCTGCCCGGGCTCGACCGAGACGAGGCACGCGCCGAGCGTCGCCATCAGCCCCTGGCGGGCGAAGCTGTCACGCACGGCGTCGAGCATGGATGGGGACGTCTGTGGGGTCATGGTCGGTGCACCTGACGCCGGCCGTGCCGCCACGACGCGGCCGACTAGGAGTGACGCGACACGCGACAGCCCGAAACCGCGCCGCCGGGAGCGAGGAGTGCACGCGCCAGCTCCGCCGTTTGCGGAGTGGCGCGTTCACCCGTCAGCTCGCAATCCGAGCGGACGGAGGCGCGGTTTCGAGCGTCAGCTCCCGGAGGCCGGGGCGTGGCGGCACGGCCGGCGTCTGACGGGGCGGGTGCTACTCGCGGTCGATCGTCACCGACTCGACGACGACGTCCTTGACGGGACGGTCGTTGCGGCCGGTGGCGGTCTTGCCGATCTTGCGCACGACCTCCAGGCCCTCGATCACCTCGCCGAAGATGGCGTGCTTGTTGTCGAGCCACGGCGTCGGCGCGAGCGTGATGAAGAACTGGCTGCCGTTCGTGTTCGGGCCGGCGTTGGCCATCGAGAAGAGGCCCTCGCGGTCGTGCTTCAGGCCGGGACCGAACTCGTCCTCGAACTGGTACCCGGGGCCGCCCATGCCGTTGCCCATCGGGCAGCCGCCCTGGATCATGAAGCCGTCGATGACGCGGTGGAAGATCAGGCCGTCGTAGAACGGGCGCGTGACCGTCTCCCGGGTCTTCGGGTCGGTCCACTCCTTCGTCCCCTCGGCGAGGCCGGTGAAGTTGGCGACGGTGCGGGGCGCCTTGTCGTCGAACAGGCGCGCCTTGAAGGTTCCTTCGGAGGTCGTGAACGTGGCGAAGATGGGCATCCGCCTATCTTACGACGGCTGCCGCGCCGCGTGTGGCCGAGCTGGCACCACCGGGACGAGCGGGTACAATCGACGAGACATGGCTGACACCAACTCCACCCTGCCGCCGTCGGCCGTCGACGCCGTCGCGCGTGGCCTGCACGCGGATCCGTTCGCCGTGCTGGGGCCGCACGTGGTGGCGGATGGTCTGGCGGTCCGCGTCTTCCGTCCGCATGCGCGCGACGTCCGCCTGGTCCGCGAGGGCCAGCCCGACCTGCCGCTCACCCGCGTCCACGACGCGGGCTTCTTCGAGGTCGTCCTGCCGGGGCAGCGCCTCGAGGGCTTCGGCTACCAGCTGACGTTCGCCTGGCCCGATGGCACGACCAGCACCTGGGACGACCCCTACCGGTACGGATCGGCGATCACCGACTTCGACCTCCACCTGTTCGGCGAGGGCACGCACCAGCGCGCCTTCGAGCGGCTCGGCGCCCGCGTGACCACCGTCGGGGGGGCGTCCGGGGTGCACTTCGCCGTGTGGGCGCCCAACGCGCGCCGCGTGAGCGTCGTCGGGCAGTGGAACGGCTGGGACGGACGCGTGCACCCGATGCGGCGCCTCGTGCCGGCGGGCGTCTGGGAGATCTTCATTCCCGGCCTCGGTCCGGGCGATCCCTACAAGTTCGAGATCGTCTCGCCCCAGGGCGCCCTGCTGCTCAAGGCGGATCCCTACGGGCGCCAGTTCGAGGTCCCGCCCAAGACGGCATCGGTGGTCTGGGACGCGCCCTACGAGTGGGGCGACGCGGGCTGGATGACGGATCGCGCCGGGAAGGACCACTGGCTGCGCGAGCCGATGTCGATTTACGAAGTGCACCTCGGGAGCTGGCAGCGGCATCCCGACGGCGCGTTCCTCAGCTACCGCGAGCTCGCGGACCGCCTCGTGCCGTACGTCGCCGAGATGGGCTTCACGCACATCGAGCTCCTCCCGATCATGGAGCACCCCTTCCTGGGATCGTGGGGCTACCAGGTGGTGGGCTTCTACGCGCCGACGAGCCGCTTCGGCGCGCCCGAGGACTTCAAGTACTTCGTCGACCGCTGCCACCAGGCCGGCATCGGCGTGCTGCTCGACTGGGTGCCCGGGCACTTCCCGAAGGACCTCCACGGGCTCGGGCGCTTCGATGGCACCGCGCTCTACGAACACGAGGATCCCCGCCAGGGCGAGCAGCAGGACTGGGGGACCTTCGTCTTCAACTACGGGCGCAACGAGGTCCGCGGGTTCCTGCTGAGCAACGCGCTGTTCTGGCTCGAGGAGTTCCACCTGGACGGCCTGCGTGTCGATGCCGTCGCGTCGATGCTGTATCTCGACTACTCGCGCAAGGACGGCGAGTGGGTGCCGAACGCGTACGGCGGCCGGGAGAACCTCGAGGCCATCGCGTTCATGCAGCAGCTGAACACGATGGTGGGGGCCCGCTGCCCCGGGGCGATTGTCGTCGCCGAGGAGTCGACGGCCTGGCCGGGCGTGAGCCGGCCGGTGCACCTCGGCGGGCTCGGGTTCACCTACAAGTGGAACATGGGCTGGATGCACGACATGCTCGACTACTGCGGGCAGGATCCCGTCTACCGCAAGTACCACCACAACCGCATCACGTTCTCGATGCTCTACGCCTTCAGCGAGAACTTCGTCCTGCCGTTCTCGCACGACGAGGTGGTGCACGGCAAACGATCGCTGATCGACAAGATGCCGGGCGACGCGTGGCAGAAGCACGCCGGGTTCCGCGCGCTGCTCGGGTACATGTTCACGCACCCCGGCAAGAAGCTGCTCTTCATGGGCGGCGAGATCGGGCAGTGGCGGGAGTGGAACCACGACTGGCAACTCGACTGGGAGGCGCTCGGCGACGCGCGCCACGCCGGCCTGCAGCGCTGGGTCCGTGACCTGAACCGGTGTTATGCCGCCGAGCGCTCCCTCTACGAGGTGGACGCCGACCCGGCGGGCTTCCAGTGGATCGACCCCAACGATCACGACAACAGCGTGATCTCGTTCGTGCGGCGCGCCGCCGACGGCGAGGACGCGACGGTGGTCGTCGTGAACTTCACGCCGGTGCCACGGTACGACTACCGGATTGGCGTGCCCGCGCCCGGGCGCTGGCGCGAGGCGCTCAACTCGGACGCGGAGCTGTACGGCGGCAGCAACATGGGCAACGGGGGCGGCCTCGACGCCGCCGGCCCGCCGTCCCACGGCCATGCCCAGTCGCTCGCGCTGACCGTGCCGCCGTTCGGTTGCCTCGTGCTTCGTCCCGAACGCTGACGCACGCAGAACCCGGTGGGGCCAGTGGTGGGACGAGTGGCTTCAAGGGGATGGATCCCATGATCCGTCTTCCCTGACGCGCGTCCCGGTCCCACCGTTCTCCCCCACGCATTCCGGGCCCCTCCCGGTGCCGCTGGTCCCGGCACGTGATTCGCATGGCGGACATCCATCCACGATGTCCCGCGCGTCCTTGCCGCTTGACCGGTTCGATGCCGCCGCCGATAGTCGGATCATGGATCGCTCCTCCGACGTCATCCGGCCCGGGCACATCTTCGCCGTTGCCACCGCGCTCGGGTTCTTCTCCGCGTTCCAGATGTTCTACTTCGTCTCGGCCTTCACGCTGAAGGCCGGGAGCTTCCCGCTGCTGCTCGCGCTGAACCTGAGTTACTGGTACTCGTGGGCGGTGCTGACGCCCGGCATCCTCTGGCTGGCGCGGCGCTACCGCTTCCAGGACGGCGGCTGGGCGACGGCCATCCCGGTGCACGTGGCCGGCGTGGTGGTGGCGACGCTGGCCCATGTCGCCCTGTCGGTCTGGTCGCGCATGGCCATCTACTGGGCGGCCGGGGAGCCGGAGTTCTCGTGGCTTGCCGAAGCCCAGCGCATGGTCTTCATGAACTTCGACTGGGAGATGATGACCTACTGGGCCATCGTCGGCCTGAGCCACGCGGTGGGGTACCACTATGAGGCGCGGGACCGGGCGCTGCGCGCGAGCCAGCTCGAGACGCGGCTCGTCGAGGCCCAGCTCCAGGCGCTGCAGCGCCAGCTCCAGCCGCACTTCCTCTTCAACACGCTCAATGCCATTTCGGCGCTGATGCACCGCGACGTCGAGGCTGCCGACGAGATGATCGCGCGGCTCAGCGACCTGCTCCGGCTGTCCCTCCAGACCGTGGGCGTGCAGGAAGTCCCGCTGAAGGACGAGCTCGACTTTCTCTCGAAGTACCTCGAGATCGAACAAACGCGCTTCCGCGATCGTCTGAGCGTGGTGTTCGACGTGCAGCCGGACACGCTGGACGGACTGGTTCCAAACCTTCTGCTCCAGCCGCTCGTCGAAAACTCCATCAAGCACGGGATAGGCCCGCGTCCCACACCCGGACAGATCGTCATCCGGGCGCGGCGCGCGGGGACCCTGCTCGAGCTCGAGGTGACCGACAACGGCGTCGGCCTGTCCGCGGCCCGGTTGTCCGATTTCAACCAGGGCGTCGGCCTGGCCAACACGCGTTCGCGGCTGCAGCACCTGTACGGGGCGGAGCACCGGTTCACGCTCCGCCAGCCGGCCGGTGGCGGGTTGTCGGTGCTGATTGCGATACCGCTCGTGGAGTTGACCGAGGCCGTCCCGGCCGAGGACCTGGTGGAGGGCGTGGCGTGAGCAAAATCCGGACGATGGTGGTCGACGACGAACCCATGGCGCGTGAGCGCATCGTCGCGCTGCTGCAGCAGGAGAAGGACATCGAGCTCGTCGGCGAGTGCGCCGACGGCAGCCAGGCGGTCAACGCCATCCAGCAGCAGAGCCCGGACCTCGTGTTCCTCGACGTGCAGATGCCCGCGGTGGATGGCTTCACCGTGATCCAGCAGGTGGGCGCGGATCGGATGCCCACCGTCGTCTTCGTGACCGCCTACGACGAGTACGCCCTGAAGGCCTTCGAGGTGCACGCCATCGACTACCTGCTGAAGCCGTTCGGGCGCGACCGCTTCCAGCAGACACTGCAGCACGCGCGCGAGCACCTCGAGCGCCGCCGCGCCGGCGACCTGGGCAAACGCCTCCTCGCGCTCGTGCACGACATCAAGCCGGAGCCCCAGAAGCTCGATCGCCTCGTCGTCAAGTCGGGCGGCCGCGTGTTCTTCCTGCGCACCGACGAGATCGAGTGGATCGAGGCGGCCGGCAACTACGTGAAGCTGCACCTCGCCGCGGACTCGCACCTCTTCCGCGAGACGATGAACAACATGGAGTCGCGCCTCGATCCCCGCCGGTTCGTGCGCATCCACCGGTCCCGCATCGTCAACACCGACCGCATCAAGGAACTGCAGCCGTGGTTCAACGGCGAGTACGTCGTCGTGCTGCACAACGGCACGCGGCTGACGCTCAGCCGGGGCTACCGGGAGAAGCTGCAGGAACGGCTCGGCAAGGCCTTTTGAGCCCGGGGGCGGCGTTCCATTTCCGGACGCCGCGTCGTCCGGGAACGGACGGATCGGGCGGTCCGCTCGTCACCGCATCCTGGCGGGCGGCCACGCCGGATCCCCCCGAACCGGGGTAGGCTGGTCCCGAAGCGGAGGAGCCCAATGCCGCAGCAGGACCACCAGAGCGAGAAGTCGCTCGCGTCGTTCATCCGCGCCGGCGCCGAGCGCCGTCCGGAACAGGCCTACGGCGATTACTTCAAGGGCCAGCGCGCCTCGTGCGCGCTCGGCGCCGCCTACGAGGGGATGTACCGGCTCCCTCGCGAGGCCACCGGCCTGCACCCCACCAAGGACCTCGACTGGTTCTTCGACTGCCTGGAAGGCACCGTTCGCCAGTGCCCCGCCGAGGGCTGCCACAAGCGGCTGGTGCTGGCCGCGATCATCGTGCACCTGAACGACCACCACCGCTGGTCGCGCGAGCAGATCGCCGCCTGGCTCGAGGACGAACAGGCCAACGGGCGTCTCGTGCTCACGCGTCCGCCGGAGGAGTGAGCGCGAGGCGCCAGGCGAATCCGGAAACCGGACTCCCGAATCCAGAACGCACGAAGGGGGCAGCCCTCATGTCGAGGACTGCCCCCTTTCGTGCGTCAAATCACAAAATCACCAAATCACAAGATCACGAGATCACGAGATCACCAAATCACAAGATGCGAAGGGCCGTCGAGGCGCGGCCCGACGCCTACCAGGTGACGCGGACGCCGAACCGGATCACCCGCGGCGAGACGATGCCGCTGATGTTGTTGGCGTTGCTCGCGTTCTGGTTGCGACGCCGCGCCAGCTCGGTGTTCACGTTGCCGAGGTTGAAGATCTCCATCGACGGCCGCAGCGTGAGGGTGCCCACGCGCACGGTCTTGTCCACGCGGAAGTCCAGGGTCTGCAGGTTCGGCAGGCGGACGTCGCCGAGCGGGTCGAGCATGACCACCGCCTGGCCGGCCGAGTTGGCGCGGTTCGGCGTCTGGATGCTCTGCGGGAAGGGATAGCCCTGCCGCGCGTTGAAGAACCCCGACAGGTTGATGTCGTACGGCAGCGTGTACTGGCCGCCGAGCTTCACCAGCCACTTGGCGTTGGTGAAGATGTTGTCGATGCCGCTGCCGCTCGTCTCGGGCGCGTAGATCTGCGTGCCCGGGCACGAGGTCACGATGCAGGTCGGGTCCTCGTAGGAGGCCGGCGAGTCGAACGTGTCCTTGGCGTCGTTGTAGGCGTAGCTGGCGTTCATCGACCAGCGGTTGGCGTAGCGTTTCTGGAACGTCAGCTCGAAGCCGTTGTAGTCACGCCACCGGTCCACGACGTTCGTGCGCACGAAGGCGGACGGCAGCGGGATCCCGGGCTGGTAGTAGGTGATCGCGTCGCAGCGCGCGCCGGCGGGGCAGTTGGTCGCCTGGTAGTTGACCGCGACGTAGTCGGCGCTCGTCAGCCCGACGCGGTCCTGCCAGTTGAAGCGGTCGTACTTCCGCCAGATGTAGCTGCCGCCGATGGCCATCTGCGGTCCCAGCTGGCGGTCGAAGCCCACGATGAACTCGCGGGTGCGGTCGTTCTTGAGGTTCGGATCGACCGTGCCGGGCGACAGGTAGTTGGCCGGGTTCGCCGGATCGTACGCCGCACTGCGGCTGAGGATCCGCGAGTAGTCGAGCTCGTTCGCCTGCACGAACTCGTCCCCGTTCAGGTCCGTCCACGGGTACCGGACGAACACGGCGCCGGTGGCCGCCAGTTCGTTCGAGAGCTGGCCCGGTGCCATCTGGCCGTAGTAGATCGAGAACGACGACGACAGCACCGTCCGGCCGTCGCCGGTCAGGTCATACGTCGCGCCGAGGCGCGGCGAGAAGTCGGTCCACACCACCCCCGCATCCGCGCCGGGGAAGTCGATGCCCGGCAGCACCTGCGGCGCGTAGGGATGGGCCACCACGCTCGAGGCCTGCGCGCTGTCGTCCTGCCGGTCCACGCGGAAGCCCATGTTCAGCGTCAGCCGGTTCTTGGTGACCGTGTCCTGGACGTAGAAGGCGTGCGTGTCCAGGTGCGACACCTGGTTGCCGTCCCGGTAGAGGTCCGCGGAGTTCGCCACCCCGTTGGTGAACCGGGCGATGGTGTTGCCGCCGCGGTGGTTCAGGCTGATCGAGTGCGCCGAGCGCCACCGGTAGCCGAACTTGAAGGCGTGGTCGGCCCCGAGCGCCGCCGGCAGGAAGTAGTTGCTCGTCAGGTCGAAGCTGTTGGTCGGACGCAGGAAGATGGACTGCTGGAAGGACCGGCCGTAGACACCGGTCGTCGTCTCGAACCGGTTCTGCACCTCGGCCAGCGAGTCCTCGTGGAAGTCGAGCGCGAAGTTGTTGCCGAGGTGCGACCACGTCGCGTCGAGCAGCCAGCGGTCGCTCATCACGTGCTGGTCGCTGACCTTCCAGAACGGCCCGGGGCCGGTGTTCCAGCCCGCCTTGCCGTACTCGCTCGACACGGCTTTCTGGCGGTAGGTGGTCTCGATCGGCCGCGTGTCCGAGGCGTCACGCGCGTTACGCACCTTCTCGGCCCAGGTGTTCTGGAACGTGATCTTGTTGTTCGTGAACGCGCCCCACTGCACCTTCCAGTTGTAGTTGTTGAGCGTCGTCAGGTCGGTCTCGAGGCAGTCGCGCAGGGTGGCGGTGTCGAGCACCAGCGGGATCTGGCTGGCCGGCACCCCCGCGGGGCGGCAGGTCGGCGTGTTCTTGAAGAAGCCGACGACGCCGACCTTGACGTCCTGCGTGCCGTAGCTGCCCCAGTACCAGGCCTTGCCCTTCTTGATCGGGCCGCCCACGTCGAAGCCGTAGTCCTTGATGTTCTGGATCGGCGCGCCGGAGCCCGCGCCCGCCGCGCGGATCTCGTCGGTCACGTTGTCGGCCTCGAACTTGTCGTCGGTGACGTAGAAACGCCCCGATCCCTTGAAGCGGTCCGTGCCGCTCTTGGTGACCAGGTTGATCCCGACGCCGCCCGTCTGCTGCGTCACGTCGGCGCCGCCCGTCGTGACCTGCATCTCCTCGAGCATGTCGAAGTCGTAGTAGATCGGCGAGGCGCCCGTGGCCGACATGTCGGTGACGTCCACGCCGTCGATCGACCACTTGTTGTTGCCGGTCGACGCGCCGCGCGAGATGTAGTTCGACTGCTGGCCCGACTGGCTCCCGCCGACGTTCACGCGGTCCATCGCGATGGCCGGGGCGCGTTCCAGCATCACCCACGGATCACGCGCCGAGGGCAGGTTCTGCAGCGTCTCCAGGTCGAAGCTGGTCTTCGTGCCCGTCTCCTTGGTGTCGACGAGCGGGCTCTCGCCCGTGACCGTGATCGTCTCCTGCACCGTGGAGAGGTTCATCTCGCCGTTCACCTGGGCCCGGAAGCCGATGGTGATGCGGATGTCCTGGTGGACCATCGTCTGGAACCCGGGCAGCTCGAAGCGCACCTCGTAGGCGCCGACGGGCAGCTCCGGCACCCGGTAGGTGCCGGTCTCGGACGTGATCACGACGCGGGGCTGGAGCAGGGTCGGGCCCGAGACGGTGACCGTGACGCCCGGCAGGACCGCGCCGGAGTTGTCGGTCGCGCGGCCGAAGATCTCGCCGGTCTGCTGCTGGGCGGCCGCGAGGCCGACCGTGAGCGCGAGCAGCACCGGCACGAACAACGCAGTGCGAAGGGTCTTCATCCGTCCTCCTACGTCGGCGATGCGCCGACGAAAGGCCGCCCGCAAGGGAAGGGGGAAGGCGGCAACGGCAACGGCTGAGGCAGATCTCGTACCAGCATTCGTCCCGTCAAATACGGCCGAGCTTACGCGTTCATGGCTGAGGTGGTAGAACGAACGTTCAAATTGCCGTTTTACTGGTCGTTTTCGATCCAATGGATTGTATGGCCGAGCTGGTGAACCGTTCACAAAGTAGACTCGTCCAACCCCCCATGTCCCGCTCGTTTCTCGGCGAGTTCGAGCACCGTGTCCTCCTGGCCCTGCTCGGGGCCGGCCCGGACGCCACTCCCCGCGTGGCGCGCGAGCGCCTCGGCCGCGCCGGACAGGACGTGTCACGCGGCGCGCTCTACACCACCCTCGACCGGCTCGAGGCCAAGGGCCTCCTCCGCTGGACCTCGGTCCCGGGAGGCCCCGCCCGTGATGGGCTGCCCGAGCGGCGCTACGACGTCACCCCCGCCGGGCTCGACGCGCTGCGTGCCTCGCGGCGTGCCCTCCTGGATCTCTGGGAGGGCCTCGAGGGAGTCCTCGAAGGATGACCCCGCCGGCTGTCGCCGACTGGCTGCTGCGTCGCGCCCTGCCACCGGGGACGACGGGGCTCACCCTGCTTGGCGACTTGCGTGAGGAGTTCCACGAGCGGGCCGCCGGCGGCCGGGCCGCTCGGACCTGGTACTGGGGGCAGGCACTCACCCTGGCCTGGCACTATCGCGGGCGTGCGCGGGGCTACCGCCCCTGGCCCACCCGTGTCACCGGAGGATCGATGTTCGACCTGCGACGTGACCTGCTCTCCGCCTGGCGGCTGGCCCGCCAGGCCCCCGGCCACACCGCCCTCGTCGTGCTCACCCTGGCCGCCGCAATCGGGGCCACGACCGTCGCCTTCGCGTTCGTGGATCAGGTGACGCTGCAGGGCCTGCCCGTCGCCGACCCGGGGCGCACGGTCATCGTCTACGGCGCGGACCCCCGCCAGGGACAGCCCCGCGGGCCCATCTCCCTGGCGGACTTCCTCGACTACCGGGAGCGCGTGCGCGGCGTGCGCGGCCTGGCCGCGTGGGGCGGCCGGCCGGCGACACTTGCGCACGACCAGGTGGCGGAAGCCGCGGACGTGGCCGTGGTGACGGGAGACGTCGCGGCCGATTGGGGCCTGTCGGCCGCCCTCGGCCGGCTGATCGGGCCGGGCGACGATGCGCCCGGGGCGCCGCGGGTGGTGGTGCTCTCGCACGCCTGGTGGCAGCGTGAGTTCGGGGCCTCGCCCGAGGTGCTTGGCGAACGCATCACGGTGGACGGTGAGCCCCACACGATTGTGGGTGTGATGGCAGCCGACATGGAGGCCGGCAACTTCTCGCGTTACGCGGCATGGGTGCCGCTGCCGCTCCAACGTGGCACGCCGCGCGATGCGCGAACGCTGACGCTGACCGCGCGTCTCGCCGAGGGCACGACGTCCGCCGCGGCGGCCGCGGAGTTCGCCGCGGTGGCGCGGACGCTGGCCTCGGAACATCCCGCCACCAACCAGGGGCGCACGGTCACGGTGCTGCCGGCGGCCGAGGCCGTCGGCGGTGAGAACTTCTGGACGGTGATGGCCTTGTTGCTGGCGGCGGTCGGGTTCGTGATGGCGATTGCGTGCGCCAACGTCGCCGGCATGCTGCTCGCGCGCGCGACAGCCCGCGAGCGCGAGGTGGCGTTGCGGGCGGCGCTCGGCGCCGGCCGGCTGCGCCTGGTCCGCCAGATGCTGGTCGAAGGGCTCTGCCTGGGCGCCGCGGGTGGTCTCGGCGGCCTCGTCGTGGCCGAGGGAGGCCTGCGACTGATCCGGTCCGTCGACTCAGAGCCGTTCTTCCGCCAGATCCGGATCGACCCGCACGAGCTGCTGTTCGTCGCCGCGCTCGCGTTGATCGCCCCCGTCCTGTTCTCGCTCGCCCCGGCGCTCAAGGCCGGCCGCGTCGATCTGCGGGCGACGCTCAACGCCGGTGGCGCCCGCAGTGGGGCGACGGGAGGCCGGGGGCGGGGCCTGCTGGTGATCGCGCAGGTGGCCCTCGCGGTGACGCTTGTCACGGCGGCAGGCCTGGCCGTCCGCACGGCCATCAACCTCTCGGCCGTGCCGCCCGGGTTCGACGCGTCGCGGCTGCTCGTCTTCGGCATGGACCTCGACGAGGGCCGCTACCCGACGCCGGAGCAGGCGCGGCTGGCCCTCTCGTCCATCGAGGCCCGCGTCGCCGCGGCCGCGGGCGTCGCCGGCGTCGCCGCGATCGAGTCGCTTCCGGCCGTCGGCACCGAGCACACCGTCACGCTCGGGGTGGACGGCCTGCCGGCGCGCGACGAGGAGGCGCCGTGGGCGCAGCAACTCGGGATCGAGGCGGGGACGCTCGGCGCGATGGGGGTACCGGTGCTGGCCGGCCGCGGGCTCACGGACGTCGAGGTCGGGACCGATGCGCCCCTCGCGCTCGTCAGTCGCGTCGCGGCCGATCGCTACCTGGGAGGCGTGCAGGCGGCCCTCGGCCGTCGCGTCGTGATCGTGTCAGGGGGGCAGGCCCGCGAGCGACAGGTCGTCGGGGTAACCGGCGACGTGCGGGCGGGGGCCGTCGACCGCGGCATGCCGCCGCGCCTGTGGATCCCGCTCTCCGGCGACCGCCGCGTGAGCCTCGTCGTGCGGACCTCGGGTGATCCGCTGGACGCGGCTCCCGGCGTGCGCGAGGCGATGCGTGAGGCCGCGCCCGGGCTGCCCATGCGCGGTCTCGAACCCTACGGCCGGGCGCTGGCCCGCCGCAACGCGAGCGACCGGATCGTCATCGGCATGTTCGCCGGGTTCGCGGTCCTCGCGCTGGTGCTGGCGGGCACGGGGTTGTACGGGCTCGTGGCCTACTCCGTGAGCCGCCGGCGCGCGGAGTTCGGCACGCGGTTCGCGCTCGGCGCCCGCGTGGGGGACGTGTTGCGCCTGGTGCTGCGGGAGGCGACGTTGCTGCTCGCGGGGGGGCTGACGCTCGGCCTTGCCGGCGGGCTGCTCGTGGCGCGGGGGATGCGCGGGATGTTCTACGGCGTCGGCCCGGCCGACCCGATCAACGTCGCGGTGGTCGTCGCGTTGCTGGTCGGGGTGACACTGGCCGCGTCGCTCGGCCCGGCACTCCGCGCCTCGCGCGTCGACCCGCTCGACGCCCTCCGGGCGGAGTGAACTGGGAGGAATTCTGAGGAATTCAGAATCAAGAATCGCGAATCAAGAAAGGAATTCAGGAATTCTGAATTCACAATTCCTTTCTTGATTCCGCGTTCTTGATTCTCACTTCTGCCGGTAAAAGGGGGCGCCGCCACGGCCAGCCAGGAGGAACTGGCCGGGGCGACGCCGTGCGAACCGTGCGGGGTCGGAGGTCCCGACACGGGCGGCGGCGCGGGACGGCTCTCCCACGTCGCCGTTCCTGCGTCCGATCCGGAAGGGGAACGAGACGGCTTACTGGAGGAACGGCTGTCGCGCCAGCCCGCGGCTGATCGCATCGGTGGCGGTCAGGGAGGGCACTGCGGTGGGCGGCGGCGTCGACATGATGGGAGTGAGCGTACCAACCGGAAGCCATTCATGCAACGCATGAGAGGCACGCATGCCCCGACAGGATCGTGGGACGAAACTGTCGCGACAAAGCTGTCGCTCGCAAGGGAAATAGAGAATCAAGAATCGGTAATCAAGAAAGGAATTGGGAACTCAGAATGTGCGAATTCCGGCATTCGCAATTCAGCCATTCCTTTCTTGATTCCGTTTTCTCGATTCTCAATTGTTATCGGACGAGCATCGGCAGCGCGGTCATGAACGAGACGATGAGCGCGACGAGCGTGGCGCCGAGGCAGATGAGCGCCATCACGAGGTGGTCGATCCGTTCGGGCTTGAGCGGGTCGAGCAGCAGGCCGACGACGTAGCCGCCCGCGAAGCCGCCGAGGTGGGCCCAGTTGTCGACGCCCGGGAAGATGAGGCCGAAGAGGCCGAGGAAGAGGGCGTACTGCAGGCCCGCCTCGGAGGTGTGGCTGCTCCCGGTGCGCCGCCCGTGATACACGAGCGCGCCCAGCAGGCCGAAGATGGGCGCCGAGGCCCCGACGGTGAACTGCGCGCCGCGCAGGAACGGGATCGGGATGCCGCCGAGGTACGCGCCGGCCAGGGTGCTCAGGCCGAAGCCCGTGACGCCCGCGAGCGTGTAGACCACGATCATGCGGCCCGGGCCGTAGAGCTCCGCCACGGCCGGCGCGAGCTGGCGAATCCAGAGCACGTTGAAGAGGATGTGGAGCACCCCGGCGTGCAGCCAGCCGGCGGTCAGCAGCGTCCACCACCGCCCGAAGGTCACGACGGGCACCGCGCCGCTTGCGCCGAGCAGGAAGAGGATCTCGGTGCTGGGCGCCATCATCGCCTGGATCCCGCTCCGCGACAGCAGCAACGAGATGACGTAGAGCGTGATGCAGCCGCCCATCACGATGGGCACGAAGCCGAGGTCCTGGCCGAGGTTGCGGAGGGCCGCCGCGAAGCCCCACAGCCCCGGGTTGCGTCGACCGCAGTTGTAGCAGGTCTCGTCGTTGACGCCCACGAGCACGCCGCACGACGTGCAGATGACCGAGCCCTCCCGCTGGCGCTTCAGGAACATAGCCGACATGATACCGGCTCGGGCGTCCGGGCGGGGCGCACGGACTAGAATGGCGGGATGAGCCCTGCGGCGGACGTCCGCCTGCCGGACGTGCTCCTCACGCGGCTGGGCCTCGCCCGGGCGGACGGCGGCGAGGCGCTCGGCATCCAGATCTGCACGATCGACGGGGTGGGGTTCCCGCATCCCGCCATGCTGAGCCCGCTCGAAGTCGTGGCCATGGACGCGCGGCGGCTCCGGCTGGCCGTCTGGCCGGCGCACCGCACGGCGCGGCACCTGCGCGACGACCGCCGGGTCGCGCTCATGTACGTGGACGAGGGCCTGGCCTGCTACATCAAGGGACTCGCGACGCCGCTGCCCCCGATCTCGACGGGCGAGGCCCGCTTCGAGGTGGTCGTGACCGCCGTCTCGCTCGATCGGCCCGACCCCACCCGCGAAGGCGCCGCCCGCATCACCGCCGGGATCCGCATCGCCGGCCGGGTCGTCGAACCAGAGAGCCTGCGCCGACGCCTCGAGGCCATCGCGGGATGACCCAAATCACAAGATCACAAGATCACGAAACCACGAGATGCCGAGACTGATCATCGCGATGACCGGCGCCACCGGCGCCATCTACGGCATCCGCCTGCTGGAACTGCTCCGGCCCACGGATGTCGAGACCCACCTGGTCATGAGTCCCTGGGCGGTGCGCACGATGCTGCACGAGACCGGGCGGGACAAGGCGTCCGTGGAGGCCCTGGCCGATCACGTGCACCATCCTGGTGACCAGGGCGCGCCCATCTCCAGCGGCTCGTTCGTGACGATGGGCATGATCGTGGCGCCGTGCAGCGTGAAGTCGCTGGCCGCCATCGCCCACGGCCTCGGCGACCACCTGGTGCATCGCGCCGCCGACGTCGTGCTCAAGGAGCGCCGTCGCCTGCTGCTCGCCGTGCGCGAGGCGCCGCTCTCGGAGATCCACCTCGAGAACATGCTCAAGCTGGCGCGCATGGGCGTCACGATCTGCCCGCCGGTCCCGTCCTTCTACCAGCGCCCGCAGTCGATCGACGACCTCGTCACCTTCAGCTGCCTCCGCATGCTCGACAGCGTCGGCATCCACCTCGATGGCAACCGGTGGGACGGTGAGATGGGTACGGGAGACTGACGCGCCAAAGAAAGAATCAAGAAACCGGAATCAAGAAGACGACGTCCTGAATTCCTTTCTTGATTCCTGATTCTTGATTCTCTATTCCCGTCATGCGACGTAGACGGTCTTCACGTTGACGAACTCCCGGATGCCCCAGAGCCCAAGTTCACGGCCGTAGCCGGAGGTCTTGATCCCCCCGAAGGGCAGGCGGGGGTCGGACTTGACGAAGGCGTTCACGAAGCACGCGCCGGCCTCGAGCTCGGTGGCGGCAATCGCCGTGCCCCGCGCCACGTCGCGCGTGAACACCGCCGCGCCCAGGCCGAACGGCGAGTCGTTCGCGATCCGGATGGCGTCCGCCTCGTCGTCCGCGGTGATCAGTGCCGCGACCGGCCCGAACAGTTCCTCGTCGTACGCGGGCATGCCCTTCGTCACGCCGGTCAGCACGGTGGGCGGGTAGTAGGCCCCCGGGCCCGACGGGACCTCGCCGCCCAGCAGCACGCGGGCCCCGGCCTGCACGCTCCGACGCACCTGGCCGTGCAGGTCGTCGCGCAGGTCACGGCGCGCCTGCGGGCCGACGTCCACGCCGCTCAGGGGATCCCCCATGGTCTTCGCGCGCATCAGCTCCACGAAGCGCCGCTCGACCTCCGCCGCCCGCGCGCGTGTGGCGATGAAGCGCTTGGCCGCGATGCAGCTCTGGCCCGAGTTGATCAGTCGCGAGGCCACGCACGTGGCAACCGCCTCATCGAGGTCCGCATCGTCCAGCAGCACGTAGGGATCACTGCCGCCGAGCTCGAGCACGGTCTTCTTCAGCACGGCGCCGGCCCGGGCCGCAATCGACTGCCCGGCGGGTGTGCTGCCTGTCAACGTCACCGCCGCCACCCGCCCATCGTCAATCACGGGCGCCAGCGAGGCGGAGGGGAGGCGGAGCGTCGTGAAGAGCCCGGGGGGCGCGCCGGCGGCCGTGAAGATGGCCTCGATCTCCAGCGCCGACCCCGTGACATTGGAGGCGTGCTTGAGCAACCCGGCGTTGCCGGCCATGAGCGTCGGGGCCGCGAAGCGGAACACCTGCCAGAGCGGGAAGTTCCAGGGCATCACCGCCAGCACCGTGCCGAGCGGCTGGAATGTCACGAAGCTGCGCGATGCGTCGGTGGCAATGTCCTCCGAGGCGAGGAACGCCGCGCCGTGCTCGGCGTAGTAGTCGCAGACCCAGGCGCACTTCTCGGCCTCGGACTCGCCTTGCGCGAGCGGCTTGCCCATCTCGATGGCCATGAGCCGCGCCAGCTCGGCCTTGCGGCGCCGGAGCTCCGCGCCGGCCCGCGTCAGCAGCCCGGCGCGTTCGTCGAACGACGTGCGGCGCCATGCGCCGAAGGCTCGCTCGGCGGCGGCGAGCGCGGCCTCGACCTCGGCCGCGGTCATTTCCTCGTAGGAGGCGACGGACTCGCCGGTGGCGGGATTGATCGACTGGAGCATGCCCCGATCGTATCAACAGGAGGGGATAAAAATTGGGGTCAGACCTGGTCAGACCCCTTTCTCCAGGCTCACTCGTGGAAAAGGGGCCTGACCCCTTTTCCGCGATCAGTCCAGCGACAGGATCCGCCGGACGTGCGGCTCGAGCTCTTCGATGGTCATGCGGCCGGGGTGGTAGAGGCGCACGACGCCGCCGGCGTCGACCAGCACGATGGTCGGGGTGGTGGACGTGCCGTAGTTGGTGAACGAGGCGCTGCTGACCGGCACCGTCATGTCGACGTCGGAAAAGTGCTCGACACGCATCGCCGCGATGTGCCGCATCTCGGTCGGGGCGTCAGCCGGTTCCTTGCTGTTCGCCAGGTAGCCGTACCGCTGCGTCAGCCCGACGATGGTCAGCCCTTCCGCCTTGTACTTCTGCTGGAGCGCCGCAAGCACCGGCGCGGTCGCCCGGCAATCCGTGCACCAGTGCGCCCAGAGGAAGAGGATGAACGGGCGGCCCTTGAGCTCCGCGACCGTTGGCGGGCGGAGGTCGCCGATGTACTCGTCGACTTCCCAGGCGGGCGCGGGCTGGCCCTCGAGCGTGAGCAGGTTCAGGTTCTTGCGCAGGCGGGCGTTGATGGACGTCGTGCCGAACTCGTCCAGGGCCCGCTCGAGCACCCGGATGGCGGTGGCCCGGTCGCCCTGCCGGGCAAGCGCCTGGGCCTGCACCTCGTACGAGGCGCCGAGCGCCAACGGGAGGTGGGTCTCTTCGTCCAGCGGCCGCGTGTCGGCCAGCGCCAGCGACAGCCGCTCGGACTCGTACGCGTACTTGAGCGCCTCCTCCAGCCGTGAAGCCGCGAGCAGCCCGCGCCCGATCCACGAGAGGGCCTCGAGCCCCTCCGGCGTCTGTCCATGGGCCACCAGGAAGTCGCGGACGAGCCGATCGGCACCCTCGAAGTCGCCCTCGCCGATCCGCGCGCGGGTGTCCTTGACGATGGTCTCCGCCGCTGGCGCGGCGGGGGCCGGGGGCGTGTCGGTCGCCTGGGCCGCGGCGGCGGCCGGCAGGGCCAGGAGCGACAGGAGGAGCAGGACACGGGCACGGAAGAGGCTGGCTGGCATCACACCACTCCTACGCCGCGCGAGGGGCGACGGTTTCACCGGCCCTGCGATCCGCCGTTGCCGGCGAAGTACTTGCGGTACCAGGCGATGCTGCGTTCGAGGCCGTCGACGACGTGCGCCGTCTCGCGCAGGCCGTGCCCTTCCCGCGGGTAGCGGAGCAGGACGGTGTCGACGCCGACCTCGTGGAGCGCCACGTAGAACTGCTCGGCTTCGGCAATCGGCACGTCGTTGTCGTTCTCGCCGTGGATGAAGAGGGTGGGGGTCTTCACGTTCTTCGCCAGCCGGATGGGCGAACGTTCCCACAGCATCTCGACGATGCCGTCCTCGTGGGGGAACCCGCCGTACTCCACCGCCAGGTAGTCGTGGTAGTAGGCCATGTAGTTGAAGCTCACGAGGTTCGAGATGCCGGCCGTGGGGATCGCGGCCGCGAAGCGGTCGGTCTGCGTGATGATCCAGTTCGTGAGCTGCCCGCCGTAGCTGCCCCCCTCGATGCCGAGGCGCCGGGCGTCGATCCACGGATACCGGGCGAGCGCGGCGTCGACGGCCGCCATCACGTCCCTGGCCTCGCCGCCGTCCTGGTCCCGGAAGATCGCGTCGGTCAGCTTCTGCCCGTAGCCGGTCGAGCCGCGGTAGTTGACCATGAGCGACGCCCAGCCGAGGCCGGCGTAGACCTGGGCCTTGGCGTTGTACGCCGGTCCCTGTTGCCCGTGCGGCCCCCCATGAATCATGACGATGAGCGGGTGCGAGGCGGCCACGGGGCTGGCGGCAAGACCGACGGGCTTCGTGAGGAACGCCTCGATCTCCGTGCCGTCGAAGCTCGGGAAGGTCAGGGACTCCACCTCGCCACGCGCGCGCTGGTCGAGCAGGCCGCTGTTGAGATCCGTCAGGCGGCGAGCCGGCTGGCCGTCGGCGCGGGCGTAGAGGTCGGCCGGCGCCTCGGGTGACGAGAAGGCGTACGCGACGACGCCACGGCCGACGCCCCACGAGCCCACGCTGCCGCGGTCCCCGACGACGACCTCCGGCGTGCCACCGGTGGCGGCCACGCGCATCAGCCGGACCGAGCCGCGGTGCTGCGAGGTGAAGTAGACGAAGCGCCCGTCCGGCGACCAGTCGGGCGGCCCCTGGCGCTCGTCCAGGCCCTTGCCCACCTCGATGCGTCCCGTGCCGTCCGCGTTCATCACCCACACGTGCGTGTCCTCCATCGTCGTCTCGGAGGAGGTGAGGTCGCGGGTGGTGCCGCTGAAGGCGATCCGCGTCCCGTCGGGCGACCAGCGGGGATAGTACTCGGCGCTCCTGGTCGAGCTGAGGCGCCGCACGTCGCCGCCCGCGGCAGGCACGGTGAACACGTCGTAGTTGAAGACGCGATCCGGGTCGGGCTCGCGGTTCGAGACGAAGAGGATCCGGTCGCCGGCCGGTGACCAGTCGACCGAGTGCTCGTAGAAGGTGCCGTTGGTGAGTTGGCGCACGGCCTTGGTCGCGACGTCGGCGATGAAGACGTGCAGCCGCTTGTTGTCGTTGAAGCGCGTCAGGCCCTCACCCGCGTGGGGTTTGTACAGGTACCGCGTGATGACCATCGGGTCGCCGTTGGCATCGGCCTCTGGCCCTGGTGTCGCGGAGACGAAGGCGATGGAGCGCCCGTCTGGCGCCCACGCGACGGAGTCACCCGAGGAGGGAAGGGGTTGGTTGGTGCCCTCGATCGGCGCGATGAGGCGCGCATGCTCCCCGCGCGCGTCGGCCACGACCAGGCCGCTGCCTTCCTCCGTGCTGCCGGTGTACGCCACCCAGCGCCCGTCGGGTGACCACCGCACACCCGAACCGCCTGTCAGCTTCGTCCTGGTGCCCGTGGCAATCTCGGCAATCCAGGTCTCCGAGTACGGACGCCCGGGCCGGTCGCTGTGCGTCACCGCGTAGGCGACACGCGTGCCGTCCGGGGATACGGCGACCGAGCCGGCGGACTGGAGCTGGTAGAGATCGTCGGGCTGGAGGGGAGCGGGCTGCTGGCCCACGAGAATGGTCCCGGCCAGCGCGACGGCAGCGACGGCGGCAATTGGGGCGCGCATGTCCGGGAGTATAACGGGCGGGAGGGGGACTCGTCCGCGGGGCGTGCCCTGGGCCGAATGCCGCGGACGTGCTGCAGGGACCAAAGACACTGAACACACTGAACACACTGAACACACTGAACACACTGAACACACTGAACACGCTGAGGACACTGCAATTGTTGAGATCGCTGAGTGGAGGGAGATGCGAAGCGGACGACCCACGTGGGTCCCCGGGCGCAGGCCGTCTCAGCCGTTCATCGGCCTCCTGGGCGCTTCGCCCCCGGCAGTGTTCCGTCTATCCAACGTTTTCAGTGTGTTCAGTGTGCTCAGTGTCCTCGGTGTTGGCTTGCCGGGTTGGCTACCCTGCCACCCTGGCCGGATCCGTCAGCCCCCGCACGCCGATCGCGAAACACAGGGCCCCGAACCCGAGCAGGATCGCGCACGGCAGCACCATGTCCGCCGCGGTGAACCCGCGCCAGACCGCGCCTTCCATCGCGAGCACGGCCCAGCGGATCGGGCTGGCGTAGCCGACCGTCAGCATCCATTCGGGCATCACGAACTGCGGGATCATCGCGCCGCCGAACATCGCCATCGGCATCAGCAGCGCCCAGCCCGCGCCTCCCACGCCCTGTTCGGTCCGCCCCAGGCCCGCGATCATCATCATGAAGCCGACGAACGCGAGGGCGGAGGAGACGCCCGCCGCGCCGAGCAGGAGCCATGACCCCGGCCGCACGCCAAAGGCGAGCGCGCCGAGCGCGAACAGGCCGATCTCGATCAGCATCAGGGCGGCAAAGCACGCCAGCGCCTTGCCGGCCAGGATGCCCGTGCGCCCGAACGGGGCGACCTGCAGACGGACGAACGTGCCCCGCACACGCTCGGTGACGAGGCCGACGGCAAAGGTCATCACGCAGCCGATGATGCCCCAGACGACCCCCTGCGGGAACGTGATCTCGAAGGCGTTGGACGGGCCGCCCGCGGAGGGCCGGGCCACGTCCACCCGCGTGACCTCGAGCGGATCCCACGCGCCGGGGCCGGCCCCGCCCGGGTCACCCGTGGCGGGTGCGCCGAGGAACGTGTCGAGCTCACCCAGGAAGCGTCGCAGCGAGCTGGTGCCAGCCCCCTCGGGCGCGTCCTGCAGGTGCGACAGGGCCCGGTCGACCATGCGGCGGGAGCGGTCGCTCTTCGTGAAGAACTGCTGGATGCCGACCATCGCCTGCTTGAACAGCATTCCTTCGATGAGGCCGGCCTCGGCCTGGCGGGCCGGGTCGATGCCGAGCTCCAGGTGCCGCGGCGGCCCGTAGAAGATCTGTTCCGATGCGTCGCCGAACCCCGGCAGGATGGCGACGTACGCCGACCGGCGGCCGTGCCGCACGGCATCCTCCGCCTCGGCGCGCGTCGCGCGCTCGACGTCGAGGTCGCCGGAGGCAGCCAGCCGCTCGACGAACGCCGCGGACGCCGGGGTGTGATCCTCGTCCACCACGGCAACCGTCGGCGCCCGTGTGCCCCCCTCGCGCGCGGGCCCGGCGAACACGTAGCCGAAGAGCACCGCGACCACGACGGGCCACACGAACGTGAAGAAGAGCCCGGCCCGCACGCGGGTGAGCACACGCAGATCCTTGATGGCAAGCGCGATGATGGGCTTCATGGCAATGTGGCCTGATGAGTGCCTGGAGTCGGGTTCCCGTGACCAGCGTTTTTCAGTGTCTTCAGTGTTTTCAGTGTGTTCAGTGTGTTCGGTGTGTTCAGTGTGCTCAGTGTGCTCAGTGGCACGACCGCTGAGCACCGAAACGCCTCGCTAGTCGCGCAGACTCCGCCCAGTCAGGTGCAGGAACACCTCCTCGAGCGAGGCCCGTTCCACCCGGAACCGCTCGACCACGGTCGTGGCGGCGACGGCGTTCAGTGTCGCGAGCGGATCGGCGGTCTCGTACCGCTGCTCGCCCCCGGGCGTGACGACCACGAGGCAGGGAGGACCGCCGTGCGCGGCCAGCAGCTCCTGGAGCGTGCCGAGGGCGAGCAGGCGGCCGCCGTCGACGATTGCGATGCGATCGCAGAGCCGCTCGGCCTCTTCCATGTAGTGGGTGGTGTAGATCACGGTGCGCCCCGCCTGCCGCAGGGCCAGGATCGTGTCGAACACCTGGTTGCGTGACTGCGGGTCCACGCCGACCGTGGGCTCGTCCAGCAGCACCAGCGCCGGGTCGTGCACGAGCGCGGCCGCGATGTTCAGCCGGCGCTTCATGCCGCCCGAATACCGCTCGACGCGGTCGCGCCCACGCTCGGTGAGGCCGACGAAGTCCAGGCACCACCGGACCCGCGCCTCGAGCGCCTGCCCGGCGAGGCCGTAGATGGTGCCGAAGAACCGGAGGTTCTCCTCGCCGCTCAGCGTGTCGTAGAGGGCGAGCGCCTGGGGGGCGACGCCAATCGCCTGGCGGACCGCGGGCGATCGCGGGTTTCCGCCCTGGCCGATCGTGACGGCGCCGCTGTCGGGCGCCAGCAGCCCGACCGCGAGCGCGACCGTGGTCGACTTGCCCGCGCCGTTCGGCCCGAGCAGCCCGAAGACCTCGCCGGTCCTCACCGAGAGGGAGAGGCCATCGACGGCAACCGTGGGGCCGTAGCGTTTACGGACGGAATCGAGGGTGAGCATGGGTGACTCCACGCTCACGATAGACGGCGCCGAGGGGGCGGTGTTCGGGGGAAGCGGGCGAGCGGGGGGAAATCAGCGCCGAGCGGCGTGACAGGGCTGGTGTGCGGGGAACACGGAAATGGGGACAGTCCAGGACAGTCCCCATTTCCCGCCCTTCGTGCCGCACCTGCGTGCCGCACCTGCGTGCCGCACCTCCGTGCGGCACCCCCGTGTGGCACCTCCGTGCGGCACCTCCGTGCGGCACCTCCGTGCGGCACCGCCGTGTGGCACCTCCGTGAGGCACCCTCGTGCGGCACCTCCGTCTAAGTCAACTCGACGAGCACGACTTCGACGCGGCGGGCCTGGCCGGCGGCCGCCTGCCACTGGATCAGGATGGGGCTCTGGTAGGTGCCGCGGATCACGCGGGTCACGCCGTCGGTGGCGTCAGACGAGGCGAGGAAGCTCACGCGGCGCGTGCGGACGAGGCGGCGCGCGGGCACCGACATCACCTTGGCGACCAGCCGCTCGAGGCTGGACTGGTCCAGCCGCAGCGCTTCCATCAGCTGGTTCAGCACCTGGACGACGTCGTACATCGCGTAGCTGATCGTCTTGCCGGGAATCGCCAGCGGGTCGTGCAGCATGCTGCGGCCCTTGAGCGCGGCGAACCGGAGCGGATCGCGCAGCACGTCCGCCAGGTCGTGCTGCATCAGCAGCGTCTCGTACTCGTTGACGGTCAGCGCGGCGTTGCGCTCGGACGGGTCGATCAGTAGATCGACGCGGCCGTGACGGATCCCGTGCCGGGCGAGGAGCTCGTTGGCCTGCTCCATGAGGCCGAGGCGGGGATCGGCGAGGTTCACCGAGTCGATCGGGTGCCGCGAGACCGGGATCGCGAGCTCGGCCCGCGTGACGATGCGCTCCTCGTCGAAGGCGACGACCGTGCTCCGGCGCGTGCGGCGGGCCGCCGGCGTCGTGCCGTCGAGCTCGATGAAGTAGACCGGCTGATCGTCGGCCTGTCGCCGGTAGGTCACGCAGTTGCGCAGGCCCGACCCGATGAACGTGAGGTGGGAGTCCGCGTTGCGGGGCTCGACCTCCCGCTGCGCCTCGCTGAGCTCCGTCCGGAGCTCCATCTGGTCGTGCCGGTAGCGGCCGCCCTCCGGGAACATCCGCTGGAACGCCCCGAAGAACTTCGACAGGCGGTCGTGCCCGTGCCCGAGCCGCGCCGAGAGGCTCTGGTCGAGGTAACCGGCGGTCGTGTGCAGGGAGCAGTACAGGGCGCTCCGGTACCGCCGCAGGACGTCGCCCGCTTCCTGACGGATGCGCGCGTTGACGTCGATGGTCTCGAAACGGCCCTGCGGGGCCAGCGTGAGGGTGAGTTCGGTCGGTGTCGCCATGCGCGGCCAGCGGCCACCTGACATAGTCGTCAATACGGGGGCCGGAGTCAATGGCCGCGGTCCCCTATAATCCCCGTGATGGCCGGGATAGGCGTCGAAGCCTTCATCATCCTCCTCCTGCTGGTCGCCAACGGCGTGTTCGCGATGTCGGAAATCGCCGTCGTCGCGGCCAAGAAGATCCGGCTGCAGCAGCGGGCGGAGGAGGGCGACGCCCGGGCCCGTGCCGCCCTGGCGCTGGCCGACGAGCCGGCGCAGTTCCTGTCCACCGTCCAGGTGGGCATCACCCTGGTCGGCATCCTGGCCGGGGCGTACGGCGGGGCCACGATCGCCGAAAAACTGGCGGTCCGGCTGGGGCAGATCCCGGCCCTGGCCGACTACGCGGACGCCATCGCGCTCGCCCTCGTGGTGGCCGTGATCACCTATTTGTCGCTGATCATCGGCGAGCTCGTCCCGAAGAACATCGCCCTGCGCAACCCCGAGACGGTGGCCGCGTGGGTGGCCGTCCCGATGGGCTGGCTGTCGCGGGCCGTCGCCCCGGCCGTGGGCCTGCTCACGTTCTCGACCTCCCTCGTGCTGCAGCTGGTGGGGCTCAAGGGCAAGGCGGAGCCGGGGCTGACCGAGGACGAGATCCGGGCCGTGATCTCGGAGGGCGCCACGTCCGGCGTGCTCGAGCAGGCCGAGGAGACGATCGTCCAGCGGGTGTTCCAGCTCGGCGACCAGCGGGTGGCGGGGATCATGACGCCCCGCGTGGACATCGAGTGGGTGGACATCGATGCCTCCGCCGAGGAGCTCCGGGTGTTCCTCGCCACGCACATGCACACGCAGTTCGTCGTGTGCCACAAGGAGCTCGACAACGTCGCCGGCACCGTGCGCTCCGCCGAGCTGCTGCCGATCGTGCTGACGGGCGAGCCGCTCCGCCTGGCGCCGCTCGTGCGGGAGCCGCTCTTCGTGCCCGACTCCATGCGAGCTTTCCAGCTGCTCGAGGCCTTCCGGGCCTCGCACAAGCACGTCGCCATCGTGATGGACGAGTTCGGCGCGGTCGAGGGGCTGGTCACGGTCACCGACCTGCTGGAGGGGCTCGTCGGCGACCTGCCCGGTGATGCCAGCGAGGCGGAAGGGCCCTTCATCGAGCGCGCGGATGGCAGCTGGCTCGTGGAAGGCTCGGCCAACATCGAGGATGTCGTCTCGCACCTGGGTATGCCGGAGCTGCCGCCGGAGGAGCTCGGCGCGTACCACACGCTCGCCGGCTTCATCATGACCCGCCTGGGGCGCATCCCCCGCACGTCGGACGGGTGCGACTGGGGCGGGTTCCGCTTCGAGGTCGTCGACATGGACGGCCGGCGGATCGACAAGGTGCTGGTGACGCGGGGGTGAACAAGACAGGATCGAAGGGCACGAAGGGTACGAAGGGCACGAAGGGTACGCTTCCCGACCTGTTACCTGACGGAGCCACCAGGGTGCTGTTCGTGGGCATCAATCCCGGGATGCGGTCGGCCGAGCTCGGGCATCACTACGCCGGGCCCGGGAACGGGTTCTGGACCCTGGTGACGGAGGCCCGCCTCACGCCGGAGCCCGTTACCTTCGTCGACGACCGCCGCATGCCGGGCTGGGGATATGGGCTGACCAACATCGTCGCACGGGCCACGCCGGGGGTCGCGGATCTCACGCCCGCGGAGCTGCGTGCCGGGGCGAGCCGGTTGCTGACCCTGCTCGATGGCGTTCGGCCGCGGGTGCTGGCGCCCGTCGGGGTCACGGTCTGGCGGGCGCTGCTCGAGGCGCTCGGGATTCCCGGCGCGCGCGCCACGCCCGTGCCACTCGGCTGGCAGGACATGCGCCTCGGTCCCTCACGCGTCTTCGTGCTCCCGAACCCGAGCGGCCGCAATGCGCACGTGTCGCGTGACGAGATGCGGCGGACCTTTCAGCGGCTGGGGCGGGCGGTGCGCACGAAGGCCAGCCCTCGTCCGTGATCGCCTACTCGACCTTCCAGAGGGCAATGCCCCCCGCCTGTTTGCCGATGTCGGCGGTGGCCACGCGCCTTCGGGCCGCCAGGTCGTAGGCTTCCACCGTGCCGGGCTCGCCGCCGACGCCCTCGATCGTGACGAAGGCGTACCGGCCGTCCGGGGAGATCACGACGCCGTGCGGGACCGTCCGCGTGGTGTCGAGGCGCGCGGTCTCCTTGCCGGTCTCCAGGTCCCAGATGCCAATCGACGCGGCCTTCTTGTAGGTGACGACGAGCGTCTTGCCGTCCTTCGTGACGTCCAGGTTGTAGGGGCCGGCGCCGGTGTCCGTGAACGTCCTCGTGATGGCCCACTGGTCGACGTCCACCTCATAGATGGTCGCCTTGTTGTTGCCGGCCACGTAGACCTTGCCGGCCGCCGTGGGCGCCGACACCCAGGTCGGCTGCACCATCATCGGCAGCATCTGCTTCATCATGGCCGCCGCCTCGTCCGCGTCGCCCATCGCATGGCCGGCGTGCTCGGAGAGCGGCAGCGTGCGCGCCACCTTGAATGTCAGGGCGTCGAGCTCGACCAGCTCGTCGCTCATCATCGTCACGTGGTACGCCTTGCGGCCGGCGGCGTCGAGCCGGGTGCCGTGCGGCATGATGCCCGTCTCGGGGCGGGCAACCTCCGACATCGAGCTGGTCTCGATCACCGACACGGTGCTCGGCACCATGTCGCCGTGCAGGTTGAAGTTGACGACGTAGAGCAGGCCCGTCGTCCGCGAGATGTCCATCGAGGCGGGGAACATGCCGACGCGGACGTCGCCCAGCCACTCGTCGGTGCCGG
>JBFWVR010000013.1:0-155136 GCA_050246635.1 Vicinamibacterales bacterium | reverse complement strand
CACCGATGGTCATCGTCGGCGCCGCGATGCGACATCTCGTCCATCTCGCGTTTGGCGTCCTCAAATCCGGCCGGCCCTACGACGCGCAGTACAAACGGGCTTGACGCGCCATCACGGTATCTTCGTGATCTTCGTGGCTGGAATACCCCGGCTGAATGGGCGGGCGCGGCGTCTTGAGGACTAACAGGAGGCGGCGCCGCGGGATGGGCGCCGGGACGAACCGATGAGACGAATCCTTGCGTGGTCTGCCGCCGTGCTCGCCTCGACCGTGCTCGTCACCGCGCAGCATGCCGTCACCCAGGCGCCCGAGGCCTACCGCACGCAGTTCGAGAACGAGTGGGTGCACCTCGTGCGCGTGCACTACGGCCCGAACGCGCACATCGGGGTGCACGCGCACCCGCAACTGACGACCGCCTACGTCTACCTCAACCGCTCCGGCCCGGTGCGCTTCGAGCACACCGGCGCGGGCCACCGCGTCGCCACCCGCCAGCCCACCATCCCCGGCGCCTTCCGCATCGTCGGGGGCGGCGGCGAGTCGCACGAGGTGGTGAACACCACCGCGACGCCGAGCGACTTCCTGCGCGTCGAGTTCAAGACCCGCCTGGGTGGCGGCCGCGCGCCGTTCTTCCGCGGACGCCGGGGCGACTACCCGACCGACCGGAACACCACGGACGTGCAGTTCACGAACTCGCAGATGCGCGTCACGCGGCTGATCCTCGCGCCGGGCGGGTCAATCGACCTGACGACGCCGGAGGCGCAGCCGGCGCTGCTGCTCGCGCTCAGCGACGCGACGCTGGGCGTGTCGCGCGCCAGCAGCACGGACCTCGAGCTTGCCGTCGGCCAGGAGCACTGGATCGCGCCGCGCCAGCGCGAGCAGATGACCAACACGGGCCCCGACCCCGCCGAACTGCTGCGGATCGATTTCCTCACGCCCCCACAGGGGGGTTGAGGACAAATTCAGAATCAAGAAAACGGAATCAAGAAAGGAAGGGCGGAAGGCGGAAGGCCGCACGCCGTTCCGGCCATGGTGTTGACAGTCGACACCAACACGCAATAGTGTCGACTGTCGACACCATGGCCACGCCCCCGCCCGATCTCCTTCCCGGCACCCTCGACCTGTTGATCCTGCGGACCGTGCAGAAGGACACGCTGCACGGCTGGGCGATCTCCGAACGCATCCAGGCCATCTCCGAGGACGTGCTCCAGATCAACCAGGGCTCGCTGTACCCGGCGCTGCACCGGCTGGAGCACCAGGGCTGGATCGAGGCCGAGTGGCGGGTGTCGGAACTCGGCCGGCGCGCGAAGTACTACCGGCTCACCGGCGCCGGCCGCCGGCAGCTCGCAATCGAGACCCGCAAGTGGGAGCGCATGGCCACGGCCATCGGCCGCGTCATGCGGTTCGCCTGACCATGCGAGCCCGCTCCCTGCTGTTGCGCCTGCGCGCGCTGCTCCGGCCCTCCCGGGCCGAACGCGACCTGCACGACGAGCTGTCGTTCCACATCGCACGCGAGGCGCGGAAGCTGGTGGACCAGGGCCTGGACCCGGACGAGGCCCGGCGCCTGGCGACGCGGCGGTTCGGCTCCGTCACCGCGACGGCCGACGCCTGCCGCGACGAACGTGGCACCACGTTCGTCGAGACCACCGCCGGCGACATCCGGTATGCGTGCCGCACGATCGCGCGGACACCGCTCACCAGCGTGACCATCATCGGCACCGTGGGCCTCGGCCTGGGGCTGGTCACGGTGCTGTTCACCGTGCTCAACGTGCTGCTGTTCCGCGTCGACGCCGTGCCACGCGTCGACGAGATGGTGGCGGTGGAACGGCCCCGTGGCGCCGATGGCGAACGCGAGCGGTTCACACGCGCCGACTTCGAGGCGCTGCGCCGCGACACCCGGCCCTTCAGCGGGGCGTTCGCCGAACTCGCCGGGATCGACACGCGCATCGACGGCCGCATGATGGCCGTCACGCTGGTGAGCGGCAACGCCTTCGAGGTCATGGAGGTCGGCGCCGCGATGGGCCGGACGCTGCTGCCGTCCGACGAGGATCCCGCCCAGACCCAGCCGGTCGTGGTGCTGAGCGACACCGGATGGGAGCGGCAGTTCGCCCGGGATCCCGCCATCGTCGGACGGTCGATCGCCGTGAACGGCTCGCCGCACGTCATCGTGGGCGTCATGCCGGCGGGGTTCCGCGGCCTGGCCGTGGGGGCGCCGGATCTGTGGGCGCCGCTCTCGTCGCTGGCGGACTTCCAGCCGAGGCAACGGGACCGCACGGACCAGGCCGGTCTGGACATCGTCGCCCGCCTCGGACCGGGTGTCGACGCCGAGGCCGCCCGTGCACAGGTCGAGGCGCGGCTCACGCCGGCAGGCCCGCACGAACGCGCCGCCGCCGCGGTGCGCGTCGTGCCGCATGTGGGCACGATCCCGCAGCCGCTCGAGGCGGTCGTGGTCTTCACGCCGCTCTTCATCGCCTTCGGCCTCGTGCTGCTGATCGGGTGCGCCAACGTGGCCAACCTGCTGCTGGCGCGTGGCGTCTCGCGCCAGCGTGAGATCGGCGTGCGCCTGGCGCTCGGGGCGGCGCGCTCGCGCATCGCCAGGCAGTGGCTGGCCGAAGGCCTGCTGCTGGCCCTGGCGGCCGCGGGCGTCGCGTTCCTCGCGGCGCGGCTGGCCCTCCACGCCACCATCACGGCGGTGCTCTCCACGATGCCGCCGGACCTCGGGGACGTCAGTCTTGCCGTGCCCCCGGCCGACTGGCGCGTCGCGCTCTTCCTGCTCGCCGGCGCCGTGGTGTCGACCGCCCTCTTCGGCCTGCTCCCGGCGCTGCACGCGACACGTGTGGAACCGATGCGCAGCCTGCGCGGCGAGGCGGCTGGAGGCGCCAGGCCCGGGCGGTCGCGCGAGGCGCTGGTGGCGCTGCAGGTGGCCGCGGCGACACTCCTGCTGATCTGTGCCGCGGTGTTCCTGCGGAGCGCGATGGCCTCGGCGGCCGGCGACCCCGGGCTACGCACGTCCGACACGATCGTCATCGACATCGGCGACGAGCCACGGCGAGCCGAGCTGCTGCGGGCGATCGCCAGCGCCCCCGTGGTGGCCGCGACCGCGGCCGAGTGGCCGAGCCAGTTCGGCGTGCCACGGCCGGCGCTCGCGGAGGCGCCCGGCGCGAAGGGCACCGTGCGCTACAAGCTGGTGGAGCCCGCCTACTTCGACGTGCTCGACATCCCGCTCGTGCGCGGCCGGGTCTTCGGTCCCGATGACGGCGCCGTGGCCATCGTCACCGAGCAGGTGGCCGCCACGCTGTTTCCCGGCGTCGATCCCATCGGGCTCCCGGTGCGACTCGCGCCCGAGACCGCCACCCAACCGGATCGGGACGAGCACCCGCGGCTTCCGGCGCAGACCGTCACCGTGATCGGCGTCGCGCGGGACGTGCGGGGCTTCGAGTTCGCCGAGCGGGCGCAGCCGGGCCTCTACCTCCCCACGAGCGCCGACGCGCCGGGCACCACACTGGTTGCGCGGGTTCACGGCGACCCGGACATCGCCCGCCAACGTCTGCTCGACGAGCTGACCCGCGTGGATCCCAACATGGGCCAGGTCTGGACCCTGAGGACCATTGCCGGGATGGCGACCTACTTCCTGCGGATGGCGTTCTGGGTGACGGTCGTGCTGGGTGGACTGGCCCTGGCGCTGACGCTGTCCGGGCTCTTCGGCGTGGTCTCGTACCTCGTCCAGCAGCGCACCAGGGAGATCGGCGTGCGCATGGCGCTCGGTGCGACGTCGCATGGTGTCACCCGGCTGGTCGTCTCGCAGACGGCCGCGCCCGTCGGGCTCGGCGTGCTCGTGGGCCTGGCGCTCGCGGGCGCGGCCGCGGCCGTGCTGATGGCCCTGCCGGGCGCCGGTGGCGTCTCGAGCGTCGTTCACGCCGCCGATCCGGTGGCGTACGGCGCCAGCGTGCTGCTGATCGTCGTGGCCTGCCTGCTCGCGGCGATCCTGCCTGCCCTCGAGGCGGCGCGGCTGGATCCCATGGAGACGCTCCGCCACGACTGACGCCGGCGCGAGAGCACGTCCACTCGCCTCGGCCTACCGTGCCGCACCCGCACGCGCCACCTCGGCCCCTCCGATCCCGAGCGGGTAAGATCATGACGGCGGCCGGTCCCGCCGCGGGAGCGCACGATGACGATGGAACAGGGGGCGAGGCGGGGGCGCGCGGGGACGTGGATCGGCGCGCTGCTGCTGGGCGCGGTGGGTGCGGCCCTCGTGCTGTGGTGGTGGACGCCGGCGCCTCAGGCGCCGGACACACGCAACTGGACGACGGAGTGGCGAAGCAATCCGCCGGTGGTGTCGACGCTGCCCGGCGGCCTGCTCGAGACGGCCACGCTCACCATGGCCGAGGACTTCTACCGCTCCGACAGCCGGACGTGGTGGGGGATCTACCTGGGCAACACGATCTCGCACATCCAGGCGCAGGCCACCTATCGCTACGGTGTGCCGCTCGCGGACCCGCAGTGGCGGGTCGTCTCGCGTGGACCGGTGACGGTGGTGCTCGCGCCGGTGCCGGCGCCGAGCCTGCCGGTGGCCATCGACACGGCCACGCTGCGGGAGCGCACCGAGAACGGCTGGGCGCGGTTCGACGCGGATCAGCAGCTCGAGGAGCTGCGCCGCGGGATGTCGTCGGAGCTCGCGGATCGCGCGCAGGACACGCGGCGCCTCGCCCTCGCGCGCGACGCGTCACGGCGCACGATTGCCGAGTTCGTGGAACGCTGGCTCGCGGATCGGACGGACGACACGCCGGATGTGTTTCGCAGCGTGGAGGTCTACTTCACGGACGAAGCGGACGCTTCCCTTCTCGCCGCTCTTCGCGCGGGCGGGGAAGAGGAATAGAGAATCCAGAAAACAGAATCAGGAAAGGAAGGGCGGAATTCGGAATTCGCGAATTCCTTTCGTGATTCCCGTTTCTTGATTCCTGATTCCCGGAGGGAAAAGGGGACAGTCCCCTTTTCCGACGGGTCATTCGAGCATGATCGGCTGGCCCCGGCCCTCCTCGACGGCGACGAGGTTCGGGTGGGTCATGGCGAGGCGGGCGCAGGCGTTCCAGCGGAGGCGGGCTTCGTCATTGCCGGGTGGCCGTGACGCGTCGGCCAACTCGAAGTGCTGCATCGCGTCGCGGAGCCAGCGGCCGGCCGGCAGCGTGGCGCCGTGGCCGCCGCGGGCGATGATCGCGCGGGCGCGGCGCTCGGCAATGATCCCGGAGAAGTAGGCGCGCTCGTAGGCGCCGGCCATGCCGTCCGCCAGCTCCTGCGCCCGCGTGACGAAGAGCCCCTCGTGCTCGGCGAACTGGTCGGTCAGCGCCAGCAGCAGCATGATGCGCGCGGGCTGGTTCGCCGGGTCGGTGCGCAGGATGTCCTCGCAGATGCTCTCGGCCTGCTCGGGCTCGTTCAGCAGGCGATAGCGCTCGGCCTTGGCCAGGGCCGCCGGAATGGCCTCGGAGGAGAGCGGCTTCAACGTGAACGTCACCATCACGGCCTCCTGTGTGGGAGCACGAAGGTGCGGCACAAAGGTGCTGCACGGAGGTGCTGCACGGGGGTGCGGCACGGAGGTGCTGCACGAAGGTGCGGCACGGAGGTGCGGCACGAAGGTGCGGCACGAAGGTGCGGCACGAAGGTGCGGCACCTGCGTCTATCTGAACATCCGCAGCAGTCTGGTCACCGGGTCGTAGAAGCGGTCCACCACGCGCTCCTTGAGCGGGATGATCGCGTTGTTCGTGATCTGGATGTGCTCCGGGCACACGTTCATGCAGCACTTGGTGATGTTGCAGTAGCCGATGCCGTAGTCCTTCTTGAGCGCGGGGATGCGATCGGCCGTGTCGAGCGGGTGCATCTCGAGCGCCGCGGTGTAGGTCAGGAACCGCGGGCCGATGAACGCGTCCTCCTTCTCGTGGTTGCGGAGGACGTGGCACACGTCCTGGCACAGGAAGCACTCGATGCACTTCCGGAACTCCTGCACGCGGTCGATGTCGGCCTGCGCCATGCGCCACGTGCCGTCGGGCGCGTCGGGCGGCCGCGGCTGGAAGCGCGGGATGCGCTCCTTCACGCGGTAGTTCCACGACACGTCGGTGACGAGGTCCTTGATGAGCGGGAAGGCGCGCATCGGCTCCACGGTGACCGGCTCGCCGAGATCGAGCTGGCTGAGGCGCGTCATGCACATCAGCCGCGGCATGCCGTTGATCTCGGCGGAGCACGAGCCGCACTTCCCGGCCTTGCAGTTCCACCGGCAGGCCAGGTCGGGCGCCTGCTCGGCCTGGATGCGGTGCACGGCGTCGAGCACCACCATGCCCTCCGACACCTCGGTGCGGTAGTCGGTGAAGGCGCCGCCGCCCGCGGGCCCGCTGCGCCAGACGCGAAAGGTGGCTTCCATCAGGCCTTCTGCTCCTCGATGACCCGCGCCAGCTCCGGCGGCAGCGGGGGGATCGGCACCTGCCGCACCTCCATGGCGCCCCCGTCGCCGCGCCGCACCGCGACGTTCACCGCGCTGAACGCGTCCGCCTTCTCGGGGTAGTCCTCGCGGAAGTGGCCGCCGCGGCTCTCCTTGCGCTCGATGGCCGATCGTGCGATGGCCTCCGACACGTCGAGCAGGTTCTGCAGGTCGATGGCGGTGTGCCAGCCGTTGTTGAACTCGCGATGCCCGTCCACGCCCGCGCGCGCGGCGCGCTGCCGGAACTCCGCGAGGCGCTCCACGGCCTGCCGCATCTCGTCCTCCTGCCGGACGATGCCGACGAGGTCCTGCATGGTGTCCTGCAAGTCCTGCTGGATGCGGAAGGGGTTCTCGCCCGCGGCGCCCCGCTCGAACGGCGCGAGCACGGCCTGGGTGGCCGCGAGGACCGCGCTCTCGTCCACCTTCGTCGGGCCATTCGATCGCGCGAAGGCGGCGGCATGCTCGCCGGCGCGCTTGCCGAACACGACGAGGTCCGACAGCGAGTTGCCGCCCAGCCGGTTCGACCCGTTGATGCCCGACGCGCACTCGCCGGCCGCGAAGAGGCCCGGCACGGTGGACATCTGGGTGTCGGCGTCCACGCGGATGCCGCCCATGATGTAGTGCGTCGTCGGGCCCACCTCCATCGGCTCCCTGGTGATGTCGATGTCGGCAAGCTCCTTGAACTGGTGGTACATGCTCGGGAGCTTGCGTTTGATGTGCTCCTCGGCGTTCGGCAGCTTCTCGCGGATCCACGCGATGTCGAGGAACACGCCGCCGTGCGGGCTGCCGCGGCCGGCGCGCACCTCGCGGCGGATGCAGCGCGCGACGTGGTCGCGCGTGAGCAGCTCCGGCGGGCGACGGGCGGTCTTGTCGCCCTGCGTGTAGCGCCAGCCCTCCTCCGGGTCCGACGCCGTCTGCGGCTTGTAGTTGTCGGGCACGTCGTCGAACATGAAGCGGCGGCCCTCGCTGTTCTTGAGGATGCCGCCCTCGCCGCGCACACCCTCGGTGACGAGGATGCCCTTCACGCTCGGCGGCCAGACCATCCCGGTGGGATGGAACTGGATGAACTCCATGTCGATGAGCTCGGCGCCGGCCCGGTAGGCCAGCGCGTGGCCGTCGCCCGTGCCCTCCCAGCTGTTGCTGGTGATCTTGAAGGCGCGTCCCGCGCCCCCCGTCGCCAGCACGACGGCCTTCGCGGAGAAGACATGGAACCGGCCGCGCTCGCGGTCGTACGCGACAGCGCCGGCGGCGCGGCCGCCGTCGGTCAGGAGCGTGATGACGGTGTGCTCCATGTGCACACTCACGCCAAGGTGGATCGTGTGGTCCTGGAGCGTGCGGATCAGCTCGAGCCCGGTGCGATCCCCGACGTGGGCCAGCCGCGGGTACCGATGGCCGCCGAAGTTGCGCTGCAGGATGCGGCCGTCGGGCGTGCGGTCGAAGACCGCGCCCCACGCCTCCAGCTCGCGCACGCGGTCGGGCGCCTCCTTCGCGTGGAGCTCCGCCATGCGCCAGTTGTTCACGTACTGGCCGCCGCGCATCGTGTCGGCGAAGTGCACCTTCCAGTTGTCGCGCTCGTCCACGTTGGCGATGGCCGCGGCCATGCCGCCCTCCGCCATCACCGTGTGCGCCTTGCCGAGCAGCGACTTGCAGATGAGGCCCACCGACACGCCGGCCCCCGCGGCCTCGATGGCCGCGCGCAGCCCGGCGCCTCCCGCGCCGATGATGAGCACGTCGTACTCGTAGGTGGCGTGCACCGCCATCAGAAGATCCTCACGTCCGTCCAGATCCCCATCGAGCAGAGGCGGACGTAGAGGTCGGCGAACGCGACCGAGATGAGGCTGCACCACGCCCAGAGCATGTGGTGCCGGTTGAGCGCGCTGACGCACGTGTAGGCGTGCAGGCAGATCGGCGACTTCGACATCTCGTCGAGCCGCCCGCCGACGACGTGCCGCATGACGTGGCAGCCCCACGAGTACCCGCCGAGCAGCACGACGTTGGTCGCCAGCACGATCGTGCCGACGCCGACGCCGAACTCGACCTGGCCCGTCGCCGGGTTCTCGAACCACAGCGCCTTCCACACGTCCCAGGCGAGCAGGGCGAGGAACACCACCGCCACCCAGAGGAAGAAGCGGTGCGCGTTCTGGAGAATCAGCGGGAAGCTGTGCTCGCCCCAGTACGACTGCCGCGGCTCCCCGACCGCGCAGGCCGGCGGGTCGGCCCAGAACGCCCGGTAGTAGGCGCCACGGTAGTAGTAGCAGGTGAAGCGGAAGAGTCCCGGGAACGGGAGGATCAGCAGCGCGGGCGAGAACGGCAGCCAGACCGGCCACGCGGCCGGCTTCGGGCCGAACCACGCGTGCGGCGAGTCACCGAACAGCTCGGGCGCGTAGAAGGGAGAGAGATAGGGCCCGTACGTGTAGTGCACGCCCTGGAACGCCGCCCAGGTCGCATACGCCACGAACGCCGACAAGCCGCCGAAGACGACGAGCGGAGAGAGCCACCACGTATCACGCCTGGTGGTCGCGCCAAATCCGCGTGGCGCGGCCGTGACCGGAATCACCTGCATCTGCACGCCTCCGGAAACGCCGACCGCCGAACGCCGACCGCCGAGATGTCAACGACGAGGGCTTACTTATACACGGAATCGCCGGGGACGGAAACCGCGGGCCGTGCGCGGCCGCCAGGCGGCCGGCCCCGGGGCCAGCCGCCCGTGCCCGGCCCGGCGCCGCGCGCCGCCGGAACGGCCGAGCCGGCAGTAAACGCCCCGGACGGGCCATACGTAACGGATCCCGAGCCCGATCCACGCCGGATGTCCGTGTTCATGACGTCATTCCTGCAACGCTTCGCCAACGTCCGCCGCGAGGAGACCGCCCCCGTCCTGATGGCCGGCCTCTTCTTCATGCTGATCCTCACGGCGCTGATGGTCATCCGTCCCGCGCGCGAGGCCCTCGGCATGCAGCGCGGCATCGAGTCGGTCCGCTGGCTCTTCGTCGGCACCGCCGTCGTGACGCTTGCCGTGAACCCGGTGTTCGGCTGGATGGTCAGCCGCTTCCGGCGGATGGTCTTCATCTCGGCGACGTACGTCTTCTTCGCCGCCAGCCTCGTGGTCTTCTGGGCGCTCATCGAGCTGGCGCCCGACGCGGTGGGCGAGCGCTCCGGGCAGGTGTTCTTCGTCTGGTTCAGCGTCTTCAACCTCTTCTCGACGATGGTGTTCTGGGCGCTGATGGTGGACCGCTTCTCGCTCGAGCAGAGCAAGCGGCTGTTCGGCATCATCGCGGTCGGCGGCACGATCGGCGCCATCCTCGGGCCCTGGCTCGCCACGGTGCTGGCCGAGCCGCTCGGCACGGCCAACCTCCTGCTCGTGTCGGCCGTCGCGCTGCTCCTGGCCGTCGGCGCCGCGTGGGGCGTGGTGTGGCTCCAGGGCGAGCCGGCCGCCGGCGCGCACCGGGGACCGGACGCGGCCATCGGCGGCAGCGCCTGGGAGGGCTTCCGCGCCGCGCTCGGGTCGCCCTACCTGCTGGGGATCTCGGGCTTCGTGCTGATCATGACGGTGCTCGCCACCTTCATCTACTTCACCCGCCTGCAGATGGTGGCCGCGCTCGGCGACGACCTCGACATGCGCACGTCGGTCTTCGCGCAGATCGACCTGATCACGCAGACCACCACGCTCCTGCTCCAGGCGCTCGTGACCGGCCACATCATGCGGCGGTTCGGCGTGGCGTTCGCGCTCGCCCTGCTGCCCGTGACCGCCGCGCTCGGCTTCTTCGGCCTCGCGCTTGCCGGCTCGTTCGTCGTGCTCGTGATCTTCGACGCCACGTTCCGCGCGGTGCAGCGCGCGATCATGCGCCCCGCCCGCGAGACGCTCTTCACCGTCGTCTCGACGGAGGACAAGTACAAGTCGAAGGCGTTCACCGACACGTTCGTCTACCGCGGCGGCGACCTGCTGGGCGCGTGGACGGAAGGCGCGCTCGGGCAGCTCGGCATGGGCCTCTACGGGCTCGCGACGGCGGCGGGGCCGCTGGCCGTGGTCTGGGGCGGGCTGGGCATCTGGCTGGGCCGCCGGCAGCCGCAGATGGCCGACCCGTCCAGCGCGTCCGACGGCCCGCTCGCCGACCAGGCGGCCGCGTCCACCGTCTGACCGGAAGGCCCGGCGGCCGCGCGGCCGGCGGACGCATCCACCGACATTCATCCAGGAGGCACTCATGTTGACCCGTCGACAGTGGCTTGGTGTAACCGGCGGCGCCGCCGCCGCGCTCGCCGTCGACAGCCCCGTGCTGCGGGCCCTCACGCAGTCCTCGTCGCTCGTGACGAAGGCCATCCCGTCCACCGGCCAGCGCATCCCGGTGGTCGGCCTCGGCAGCTCCGCCACCTTCTCGCAGACCGCCCGCGCCGAGGACTTCGACGCGCTGCGCGAGGTGTTCCAGACGATGGTGAAGATGGGCGGGACGGTGTTCGACACGGCGCCCGGCTACGGCGCGTCGGAGGAGGTCGCCGGCAAGATCGCCAACGAGCTCGGGATCGTCGACACGCTGTTCTGGGCGACGAAGGTGAACGTGGCGGGCCGCGGCGGCGACGCGGCGGACCCGGCGGCGGCAAGGGCGCAGATCGAGCGGTCGTTCTCGTACGTGCAGAAGAAGCAGATCGACCTGATCCAGGTGCACAACATGGGCTCGCCGTCGGTGCAGCTCCCGATCCTGCGGGAGCTGAAGGCCGCGGGGCGCATCAAGTACATGGGGATCACGACGACGTTCGAGAACCAGTACGCGGACCTGATCGCGGTGATGAAGAACGAGCCGCTCGACTTCATCGGCACCGACTACGCGGTGGACAACCGCGCCAACGAGGACGCGATCCTGTCGCTCGCGATGGAGCGCAAGATTGCCGTGCTCTGCTACGCGCCGTTCGGCCGCACGCGGCTCTTCCGGCGCGTCGGCGACCGGCCGGTGCCCGACTGGGCGAAGGAGTACGGCATCAACAGCTGGGCGCAGTTCTTCCTCAAGTTCGTCGTCTCGCACCCGGCCATCACGGCCGCGACGCCGGCGACCAGCGATGCCGAGCACATGGCCGACAACATGGGCGGCGCGATGGGGCGGATGCCGGACGAGGCGACGCGGAAACGGATGGCCGGGTTCGTCGACGGGCTGCCGACGGCTTGAGGGACTCGCCGGCCCTGAGCGGAGTCGAAGGGCCTTCGGCTCGCTCGGACTCACTGCGTTCGCTCGGACTCGTCTTCGACGTCGCTGGGACTCGGCGCCTCCGGCGCCTCGCCAGGAAGGGCAAGAAGGGGTCAGACCCATTTCCGTGGGAACATGGCGGAAAGGGGACTGACCCCTTTTTGCGTACCGCACATGGCCAACACCACCCGACTGCTGACTCCCGACCAGGACGAGCTCGTCCGTGCCGTCCGCGCCGCGCTCCAGGACCTGCACGCCACCCTCGCCCGCTCGGGCGCGGAGCGAGACGACGAGCGCACCATTCGCGTCGCCCTGGAGCACCTGGACGACTTCTTCCTGCTGGTCGTCGTCGGCGAGTTCAACGCCGGCAAGAGCGCGCTGGTCAACGCGCTGGTGGGGGCGCGGGTGCTGGCCGAGGGCGTGACGCCGACCACCACCGAGGTGCAGGTGCTGCGGCACGAGGCCCAGGCGCGCGCCGGTGAAGGCGAGGTGCGGGAGATCCTGTCGGATGCGCCCCTCCTCCGGGACCTGCACCTGGTCGACACGCCGGGCACCAACGCCATCCTGCGCGAGCACGAGCTGCTGACGCGGCGGTTCGTCCCGCGCGCCGACCTGATCCTGTTCGTCGCCTCCGCCGACCGGCCGCTCACCGAGAGCGAGCGCCAGTTCCTCCACCAGATCCGCGAGTGGGGCAAGAAGGTCGTCATCGTCGTCAACAAGGCCGACCTGCTGTCGGCGGCCGACCTCGAGACGGTCTCGACGTTCGTGCGCGACAACGTGCGCGCGCTCATCGGCGCCGAGCCCGATCTCTTCGCCGTGTCGGCGCGGCAGGCGCTCGCGGCGAAGCTCGACGGAGACGAGGCGGCGCTGGCGGCGTCGCGGTTCCCGGCGCTCGAGGACTACGTGCGCACGACGCTCAACGCGGACGAACGCTTCCGGCTGAAGCTGCTCAACCCGATAGGCGTCGGCCTCCGCATCGCCGGGCAGTACCGCGCGCTCATGGAGGCCCGCCTCGACCTGATCCGGGACGATGCGGCGACGGTGGAGGAGATCCGGTCGCGGCTGGGCGGGTTCCGGAAGGAGATGACGCGCGGCTTCGAGCTGCGCCTCGCCGAGATCGACACGGTGCTGCACCAGTTCGAGGCGCGCGGCGAGGCGTTCTTCGACGACACGGTGCGCATGGGCCGGCTGTTCGACCTGGTGAACAAGAGCCGGATCCAGCTCGAGTTCGAGCGGAAGGTCATCGGCGACCTGCCGAAGCAGATCGAGCAGCGGGTCGAGTCGTTCATCGACTGGCTGGTGGCCAGCGATCTCCAGCAGTGGGCGGACGTCCGCGACCGGCTGGCGCGACGGCGCAGCGAACACGCCGAACGCGTCGCGGGTGGGCTCGCCGGCGGCTTCGAGTACGACCGGACGCGGCTGCTCGACACGGTCGGGCGCACGGCGCAGGAGACGATCGAGACACACGACCAGCGGGCCGAGGCGGCCAGGATGGCGCAGTCGGTGCAGATGGCCGTGGCGCACGCGGCCATCCTCGAGGCCGGCGCCGTCGGGCTGGGCACGGCCGTCTCGCTCATCGCGACGTCCACGGCGGCCGACGTGACGGGCCTGCTGGCCGCCGGCGTGCTCGCCACGGTGGGCTTCGTCGTGATTCCCTACCGCCGCCGCGCCGCGCGGCGCGATCTCAAGGCGCGGCTCGCCGCGTTCCGCGAGCAGCTCGTGGGCGTGCTGTCGACGCAGTTCGAGCGCGAGCTGAACCGCAGCGTCGAGCGCGTGGAGCACGGCATCGCGCCGTACGTGCACTTCGTCGAGGGCGAACGCACGGCGCTCACCGAACGCCAACAGGCCCTCGCCTCGATCGAAGCGACGCTCCGCCAGCTCTCCGCCCGGACCGGCTCGCCTAATTGAGAATCAAGAAACCGGAATCAAGAAAGGAATTCCGAATTCAGAATTCCGTCGTCATTCCTTTCTTGATTCCGGGTTTCTCGATTCTCACTTCCTTTAGGAAAATGGCGCTGGCCCCCTTTGCTGCGGAGGCCCCGTCGCGCTGTGAGAAGATCGACCGAGAGACAGTCTGGATCCCCGCCCCGGCGTCGCCGGTTGCCCCGCCCACTCCTCCACCCGCGCCGTCGCGGTGGCTTTCCCTCGGAGGAGCTCATGCATAGCCGATCGTTGTCCCTCGCGCTTCCCGTCCTGCTGCTCGCCGGCCTGCCGTTCGCCGCGGCGTGTGGCGGCGGCAACGGCGCCAGCCCCGAGACCTACGAGCCGCAGGACGCCGCGGCGCCCGCGCAGGCAGAAGCCGCGGGCGGCCCCTGCGCGCTGCTGACCGACGATGAGGTGGGCGCCGCGCTCGGCACGGACGTGCTGTCGAAGGCACGCAACGACATGCAGCTCGACACGTGCGAGTGGACGGTCGCGTCGCCGGAGGGGTCGGCGCAGGCCACGATGGGCATGGTCGAGTCGGAGCTGCAGCTCGTGCTGATGCCCGAGGCCGAGTACCGCAGCCGCACCGACCATCCCGACCTCTACCACCCGCTCGACGGGCTCGGCGACGAGGCGGTCTTCGCGTACGCCGGCGGCAGCGGCGGCGTGCCAGGCATGGCGCAGCTCTACGTCCTCGACGGGGACCAGGGCTTCCTGCTCATCCCCGGCGCGTCGTTCTGGAACGACCGGGACGCGGCGCTCTCGGCGCTCAAGGGGCTGGCGGAGGACGTGATCGCGAGGAGCTAGGGCCGCGAGCCTCGCTCGCGTCAGGACTCGTGCCTTCGGCACTCGCTCGGACTCACTGCGTTCGCTGGGACTCACTGCGTTCGCTGGGACTCACTGCGTTCGCTGGGACTCGCCTGCCCTGAGCGCAGTCGAAGGGCTGCGTTCGCTGGGACTCGGCGCCTTCGGCGCCTCGCTAGGAACGGCAGATCTCTGTGCGGCACGGAAGATCCGTTCCCAGCGAGCCGAGCGCAGCGAAGGCGAGTCCCAGCGAGCGGCGAAGCCGCGAGTCCGAGCGAGCGAAGCGAGTCCTGGCGAGCGCGCAGCGCGAGTCCCGGCGAGCCGCGGAGCGGCGAGTCCTCAAAAGCGCCCAAGAAAGGTCCAGGCCGCGGAAGCCGCGGCCTGGGAAGGAGCAACAGGAGAGAGACGGAGAGCGAGCTGGACTAGCCCGGCAGGGCGTCGGCGGCCGGCACGGCGCCGGCGGCGAGCTCGTCCGCGCCAGGCGCGTCGACGAGCGTCCAGGCATCGCGGGCGGCCAGCAGCTCCGCGCCGAGGCGCGTGTGCAGCGCGTGGCCGGCGCGGTGCGCGACGACGTGGCCGATGATCGGGTAGCCGACGAGCGCGAGGTCGCCGACGGCGTCGAGGATCTTGTGGCGCACGAACTCGTCCTCGAAGCGCAGGGCGTTCAGCACGCCCGTGTCGCCGATGACGATGGCGTTCTCGAGCGAGCCGCCGAGCGCGAGGCCGTTCTGGCGGAGGTACTCGACCTCCTTCAGGAAGCCGAACGTGCGGGCCGCCGCGATGTGATCGGCGAAGCTCTGCTCGGTGATCCGCTCCGTGCGCGACTGGTGCCGCAGCAGCGGATGGTCGAAGCTGATCGTGTAGCTGACCTTGAAGTGATCCGACGGGTAGATGGCGATGCGCTTGTCGCCGTGCTCGATGTGCACGGGGCGCAGCACCTTGAGGTACTGCCGCGGCGCCGCCAGGCGCTTCAACCCGGCTTCCTGCAGCAGGTACAGGAAGGGGGCGGCGCTGCCGTCCATGATCGGGACTTCGTTCTGGGTGAGCTCGATGTAGACGTTGTCCAGCCCGACCGAGACGATGGCGGCCAGCAGGTGCTCGACCGTCTCGACCGTCGCGCCGTCCTTGCCGAGCGCCGTCGCCAGCGTGATGCCCGCCACGTGCGCCACGGCCGCGGGGATCTCGACGCCGAGGTCGGTGCGGCGGAAGACGATGCCGGTGCCCGCCGGCGCGGGCTTCAGGGTCAGCGTCACCTTGTTGCCGGAATGCAGGCCGATTCCGGCGCACGAAATCTGTCGACGAAGTGTCTGTTGCGCGTCCATTCGGGGCAGTCGTCCCTTCCGGGGCCGTTAAGACTTAAGCAAAGTCGGTGCCCGCGATCTCCACACTCGCCACAGACACGTAACCAACTGTCCTAACAAGACTTACAGATTTTGGCCCGGAGCGCAACCCACCCAAACTGTGTAATTCTGACCACATCGCCAAATCGATAAACCGTGGCAAATTTACCACAGGCCACGGAGGACTCGCGGCGTTCTGGGACTCACTGCGTTCGCTAGGACTCGCTGCGCTCGCCAGGACTCGCTGCGCTCGCTGGGACTCACTGCGTTCGCTGGGACTCACTGCGTTCGCTGGGACTCGGCACCTGCGGCGCCTCGCCAGGCCCAGATGGCCTTCGCTTCGGCTCTGAACCGTTCCGAGCGAGGCGCCGGGAGGCGCCGAGTCCCAGCGAGCGCGCAGCGCGAGTCCCAGCGAGCGCGCAGCGCGAGTCCTGACGAGCCGCGAAGCGCGAGTCCTGACGAGCCGCGCAGCGCCCTTCGACTGCGCTCAGGGCAGGCGAGTCCCTACTTGAGCACCTCCGCCAGGAACTTCCCCGTGAACGACGCTTTCGTCCGGGCGACGTGTTCCGGTGTGCCCTGCGCCACCAGCTTGCCGCCGCCCTCGCCGCCCTCGGGGCCAAGGTCGATCACCCAGTCGGCCGAGCGGATCACGTCCAGGTTGTGCTCGATGACGACGATCGTGTTGCCCTGGTCGACGAGGCGGGTGAGCACGTCGAGCAGCTTGCGCACGTCCTCGAAGTGCAGGCCGGTGGTCGGCTCGTCCAGGATGTAAAGCGTGCGGCCGGTGCCGCGTTTCGACAGCTCGCGCGCGAGCTTCACGCGCTGCGCCTCGCCGCCCGACAGCGTCGTCGCCGACTGCCCGAGCTCGATGTAGCCGAGCCCGACGCTCTGCAGCGTGCGCAGCTTGTTGGCGATCGGCGGGAAGTTCTCGAGCAGCGGCAGCGCCTGGTCCACCGTCATGTCGAGCACCTCGGCAATCGACTTGCCGCGGTACTTGATCTCGAGCGTCTCGCGGTTGTAGCGCCGGCCCTTGCACTGCTCGCACGTCACGTAGACGTTCGGCAGGAAGTGCATCTCGATGGCGATGACGCCGTCGCCCTGGCACGCCTCGCAGCGGCCGCCCTTCACGTTGAACGAGAAGCGTCCCGGCTTGTAGCCGCGCGCCTTCGCCTCGGGGACCATCGCGAAGAGCTCGCGGATGAACGTGAAGAGCCCCGTGTAGGTGGCCGGGTTCGAGCGCGGCGTGCGGCCGATCGGCGACTGGTCGATCTCGATGACCTTGTCGATGAGCTCGACGCCGTCGATGCCGTCGTGCGCGCCGGGCTCGTCCGCGGCCCGGTAGAGCGTCTTCGCGAGCGACCGGTAGAGGATGTCGTTGACCAGCGTGCTCTTGCCCGATCCGCTGACGCCGGTCACCGCCACGAAGAGCCCGAGCGGGATGCGCACGTCGAGGTGCTTCAGGTTGTTCGCGCGGGCGCCGCGCACGACGATTTCGCCACGCTCCGCGTGCCGCCGTACCTTGGGCGTCTCGATGCCCCGCGCGCCCTGCAGGTAGGCGCCCGTCAGCGACTCGTCGCCGCCGGCCAGCAGCGCCGCGGGGGTGCCCTGGAAGATCACCTCGCCGCCCAGGTCGCCGGCGCCGGGCCCGAGGTCGATCACGTAGTCGGCCAGGCGGATCGTCTCCTCGTCGTGCTCGACGACGACGACGGTGTTGCCGAGGTCGCGCAGGCGCTGGAGCGTGCCGAGGAGCTTGCGGTTGTCGCGCTGGTGCAGGCCGATGGAGGGCTCGTCCAGCACGTACAGCACGCCGGTGAGGTTCGAGCCAATCTGCGTCGCGAGGCGGATGCGCTGGCCCTCCCCCCCCGACAGGGTCGCCGCCGAGCGGCCCAGCGTCAGGTACCCCACGCCCACGTCGTCCAGGAAGCGGAGGCGGTCCTGGATCTCCTTGAGGATGCGGGTCGCGATGAGCGCCTCGCGGTCGGTGAGCTTCAGCCCGTCGAACTCCGCGAGGGTGCGTGACACCGGCAGGTTCACGTACTCCGCGATGGTCTTGCCCTTGACCTTCACCGAGAGGCTCTCGGGCCGCAGGCGGTCGCCGTGGCAGTCGGGGCACTCGCGCAGCGCGCGGTAGGCGTCGAGCTCCTCCTGCACGGCCCACGAGCCCTCGTCGAAGCGCCGGCGCAGGTTGGGGATGACGCCCTCGAAGTCCTTGCCGTACGGCTCGGGCGCGGCCTTCTTCCTGCGCGTGCCGGTCCTCGGCGTGGTGTCGGCGCGGCCGGTGGAGGGGCCGTAGAGCACGAGGTCACGCTGCTTCTTCGGCAGCTTGCCGAAGGGCACGTCCGGGTCGATGCCGAAGTGGGACGCGATGGCGGTGACGGCGTCGCGCACGAGCTTGCGATCGCCGCGGCCCCACGGCGCGATGGCGCCCTCGAGCAGCGACCTGCGGTCGTCCGGCACGACCCGCTCGGGGTCGAAGTCCCACGTCGCGCCGAGCCCCTGGCACGACGGGCACGCGCCGTGCGGCGAGTTGAACGAGAAGGCGCGCGGGGACATCTCGGGCACGCTGAGCCCGCAGACCACGCAGGCCAGCTTGCGCGAGAACAGGCGGTCGCCTTCCTCCAGCGACTGGATCACGACGACATCGTCCGCGAGCCCGAGGGCCATCTCGACGGCGTCGCCGAGCCGCTTCTCGATGCCCGCCCGCACGATCAGCCGGTCCACGACGATGTCGATGGTGTGGTTGCGGCGGCGGTCGAGGGTGATCTCGTCCTCGAGCGACTTGAGCTGCCCGTCGATGCGGGCCTTGCTGAAGCCGCGCGCGCGCAGGGCGGCCAGCTCCTTCTTGAACTCGCCCTTGCGGCCGCGCACGATCGGCGCGAGCACGCTGATGCGGGTGTCGTGCGGGTAGGTCATCACCAGGTCCACGATGCGCTCGGTGGACTGGGAGGCAATCTCGCGGCCGCAGTTCGGGCAGTGCGGCACGCCGATGTTGGCGAAGAGCAGCCGCAGGTAGTCGTAGATCTCGGTGACGGTGCCGACGGTGGACCGCGGGTTCGAGCCGGTGGTCTTCTGCTCGATGGAGATGGCGGGGGACAGGCCGTCGATGAGGTCGACGTCCGGCTTCTCCATCTGCTCGAGGAACTGCCGCGCGTAGGCCGAGAGCGACTCGACGTAGCGGCGCTGGCCCTCGGCGTAGAGGGTGTCGAACGCCAGCGACGACTTGCCCGAGCCCGAGAGCCCCGTGATCACCACGAGACGGTCGCGCGGGATGTCGACGTCGATGTCCTTCAGGTTGTGAACGCGGGCGCCACGGACCGCGATGAGCTCGTGCGGCATGCCAGTGGAATCGAGTCCGATCAGGTACCGGGACGGCCGGGGACGACGCCGTCCGCCCGCCGCAGCGCCCCCTGCGGGCCCCGCCGGCGGGTCGTGAATCCCTTATTGTATTACGGCCGCCAGGCGCGGGCCACTCTGACGTCAGGCCGCGCCTTCCTGCCCGAGCGTGAAGGGCCTGCCCTGAGCGAGCGGCGGCCCGAAGGGGCCGCCGCGAGTCGAAGGGCCGCCGCGAGTCGAAGTGGTATCATCCGCCCCTCGGAGACTTCATGGAACCGACGTCCGGCCGCGCCCCGTCCCTCGGCCTCTCGCTGCTCCCCGTCGCCGTCCTCGTGGCCCTGCTTGCCGCCTCCGTGGCGCTTTTCGGCGACGGCTCCTCGGCCGGCCCCAACCAGATCGCGCTGATCCTCGCCGCCGGCGTCGGCATCCTGATCGGCGTGCGCCTGGGCTACCCCTGGGCGGTGCTCGAGCAGGGGATCGTGCACGGCATCTCGCTCTCGCTGGGCGCGATCCTGATCCTGCTGACGGTCGGCTCGCTCGTGGGCACGTGGATCCTCGCGGGCATCGTGCCGACGATGATCTACTACGGGCTGGAGCTGCTGTCGCCGGCGGTCTTCTACCCGAGCGCGTGCATCATCTGCTCGCTGGTCTCGCTGGCCACGGGCAGCTCGTGGACGACGGCGGGCACCGTGGGGGTGGCGCTCATCGGCATCGCGGTGGCGCAGGACCTGAACACGGGCCTCGCGGCCGGCGCGGTCATCTCGGGCGCCTACTTCGGCGACAAGATGTCGCCGCTCTCCGACACGACCAACCTGGCGCCGGCGATGGCGGGCACCGACCTCTTCACGCACATCCGCCACATGGTCTGGACGACGGCGCCGAGCATCACGCTGGCGATCCTGCTGTTCGGCATCGTGGGGCTGACCTCGGCGCCGCCGCGGGACACGTCGAGCCTGGCGGCGATCCTGACGGCGCTCGGCGGGACGTTCCAGCTCGGGCCGCACCTGCTGATCCCGGTGCTGCTCGTCCTGGTGCTGGTCGTGAAGAAGATGCCGGCGTTCCCGGCGCTGCTGCTCGGCTCGCTGGTGGGCGCGCTCTTCGCGGTGATCTTCCAGCGCGACGCGGTGCTGGCCTACGCCAACGCCCCGGACCTGCCGCAGTGGGCGGCGCTCGTGAAGGGCTCGTGGATGGCGCTCTTCGACGGCTACAAGCTCAGCTCGGGCAACACGGCGCTGGACGAGCTGCTCTCGCGCGGCGGCATGTCGAGCATGCTGAGCACGGTCTGGCTGATCCTCTCCGCGATGATGTTCGGGGCCGTCATGGAGACGACGGGCATGCTGCAGCGGATTGCGGCGAGCATCCTGGGCATGGTGAGCGGCACGGGCAGCCTGATCGCGGCCACGCTCGCCACGTCCTTCGGCATGAACATCGTCGCGTCGGACCAGTACATCGCGATCGTGCTGCCGGGCCGCATGTTCCGCGCGGAGTACCAGCGGCGCCACCTGCACCCGAAGAACCTGTCTCGCGCGCTCGAGGACGCCGGCACGCTCACCTCGTCGCTCGTGCCGTGGAACACGTGCGGGGCCTTCATGTCGCAGACGCTGGGCGTCGCGACGTTCGCCTACGCGCCGTTCGCGTTCTTCAACCTGATCAACCCGCTGGTCTCGCTGGCCTACGGCTTCACCGGCTTCACGATCGAGAAGCTGCCAGAACCGGCGGAGGGGAGCCAGCCGCCGGCCGCGGCAGCTTCGGCCTCGCCTGCCCTGAGCGAAGTCGAAGGGGCGGCGGAGCCGCCTCGGTAGGCCTCGCCCCTCGCTCCGCTCGGGGCTCGGTAGGACTCGTCCTCCCTGGGATCACGCGTCGGACGTCGCTGGGCCTCGCCGCCTGCGGCGGCTCGTTGGGACTCGTCCTCGCTGGAATTGCGCTTCGGACGTCGCTAGGCCTCGGCCGCTACGCGGCCTCGTTGGGAGCGACGGGCCCTCACTTCGAACCACTCGTCAATTCCTCACGAGGCGCCGAGCGCCTCGGCCCACGCGTCGAACGCGGCGAGACGCAGTGTCCTAACGAGCCGAGAGGCGAGGCCCAGCGACGTCCGACTGGTGATCCCAGGGAGGACGAGTCCCAGCGAGCGCGAAGCGCGAGTCCTACCGAGGCCGCGGCGCGGCCGAGGCCTTCCGCGGGCCGAGGCCTGTTACCATCCCCTCATGCCTGCCGTCACCGACGCCTCGATCCGCGCCGTCGAGCCGGCGCACGTGCTGCCGGGCGGCCGCCTCTGGATCCGCGGCGAGCGGCTGCCGCCGCCGGACGGCCCGGGCGGCATCACCGTCGGCGGGCAGCCGGCGCGCATCAGCTTCGCCGCGACCGACCGTGTGGCCGTGGTCGTGCCCGACGGGCTGCCGGGCGGCCGGACGGAAGTGCGGGCGGAGTGGGCGCCGGGCGCGACGCTGTTGGCCGACGTGGGCGCGGCGGCCGCCACGGGCCTGCACATCGTCGACAGCCCCGTCGTGACGGCCGATGGGTCGATCTATGCGACCTACAGCGGCGGCCGGGGCCAGGAGGCGCCGGTCTCGGTCTTCCGCATCACGCCGAAGGACACCCGCGAGCCGTTCGTGCTCGGGCTGGTCAACGCGACGTCACTCGCGCCCGGGCCCGACGGCCGGCTCTACGTGTCGAGCCGCTTCGACGGCAGCGTGTCACGGATCGAACCCGACGGCCATCCGGAGAAGGTGGCCTCCGACCTCGGCCAGGCCACCGGCCTCGCCTTCGGCCCCGATGGCCACCTCTTCGTCGGCGACCGCACGGGAACCATCTACCGCCTCGACCTGGCGGGCAAGCCGGAGAAGTTCGTGTCGCTCCCGCCGAGCGTGGCGGCCTACCACCTCGCGATGGGGCCGGACGAGGCGCTCTACGTGGCGGCGCCGACGCTGTCGTCCGTGGATCGGCTGCTGCGGATCACGATGGACGGCACGGTCGAGCCGTTCGGCGAGCCCTTCGGCCGCCCGCAAGGCCTCGCCTTCGACCCCACCGGCCGCCTCCACGTCGTCGAGGCGCTGGCGGGGATCACCGGGATCTACCGCCTCCGCCCCGACGGCACGCGCGAGCTCGTCGTCTCGGGCCCCCGGCTCATCGGCCTGGCCTTCGCGCCAGACGGCCGGATGGTGGTGGCGACGGCGGATACGGTGTATCGGTGCGGCGCGGCGCGGTAGGCCTCGGCGCCTTCGGTGCCTCGGTAGGACTCCGGCCTGCGGCCGTCGCTGGGACTCGTCCTCCGTGGACCGCAGGTCGGACGTCGCCGGGACTCGCCCCTCGACTTGGCTCGGGGCTCGCTGGGAGGGAGGAATTTGGTGATTCGAAGTGAGGGGCCGTCGTCCTAGCGAGCGGCGAAGCCGCGAGTCCTAGGAGCCTGCTGAAAAACCCGACCTGATTGTGGATCGACAGGTGCGGGTCGGCGTACTACGATCGGCGGCATGCGTGGAGATGACCGCCAGCCCGACTCGATGTTCAGCTACGTCTCGGCCGAGCAGCGCGTGCCGAGTCACCATCCGCTGCGGACCATCCGCCGGCTGGTCGATGAGGTGCTGCGGGACATGTCGACGGAGTTCGACGGGCTCTACGCCAAGGTCGGACGGCCGTCGGTCCCGCCCGAGCGCCTGCTCCGGGCGCAGTTACTGCAGCTCTTCTACTCGATTCGCAGCGAGCGGCTGCTGATGGAGCAGCTCGACTACAACCTGCTCTTTCGGTGGTTTGTCGGCTTGGAGATGGACGAGCCGGTCTGGACGCCGACGGTCTTCACGAAGAATCGAGATCGGCTCCTCAATCAGGAGATCGCGCGCAGCTTCTTCCACCGGGTGGTCGAGCGAGCGCAGCCGTGGATGTCCGACGAGCACTTCACGGTAGACGGGACGTTGATCGAGGCGTGGGCGAGCCAGAAGAGTTTCCAGCCCAAAGACGGGCCACCGACGGGTGACGGTCGCGACTTTCATGGGCAACAGCGCCGGAACGACACGCACCGGTCGACGACCGATCCGGACGCGAAGCTGTATCGACGTACGCATCACGGCGAGGCGCGGCTGTCGTATCTCGGCCACGTGCTCGTCGAGAACCGGCACGGCCTGGTCGTTGACGTGATGGCAACGCAGGCGGACGGCACCGCGGAGCGGGACGCGGCGATGCTCATGCTGGAGGCACGCTGCCGACAGGCGCCGGGGCGGCGTCGACGCGTCGCCGCCGACAAAGGCTACGACACGCGGGACTTTGTTCAGGTCGTTCGGGAACTCGGCGTCACCCCGCATGTCTCCCAGAACACGCGCCGCACCGGCGGCAGCGCCATCGATGGGCGCACGACGCGGCACGCCGGCTACGCGCAGAGTCAAGCCTGTCGCCCTCGCATCGAACGGGTCTTTGGCTGGATCAAGAGCGTGGCTGGGCTGCGGAAGGTGAAGCTCCGCGGACTTGCGAAGGTCGACGGTCTGATGGTCTTTGCGAGTGCCGCGTTCAACCTGCGCCGGCTGTCCCGCCTGCTCGCGGCGGCCCCGGCATGACGACCGGGGGCCGGGCGCGCGCCGCCTGACGGCGGCGCCGCACGGCGATCATCACTCGACATCCGGCCGCCGCACGACGCGCCGGGAGCTCAACCCGATGCTTACACGGCTTTCTTCAGCAAGCTCCTAGCGAAGTTCGAAGCCCGATCCAGCGAGAACGAGTCCCAACGAGGCCGCGCCCTTCGACTCCGCTCAGGGCAGGCAGCGGCCGAGGCCTAACGAGCCCTGAGGCGAAGCCGAGGGGCGAGGCCCACCCCGCCACAGGCGCGGCCCAACGCGGCCTACGTCTCCTCGAGCTCCATGTTCCAGTACAGGAAGTCCCGCCAGCTCTCGGGCGTGCGCCGGAGCCCGATCGTGATGCGGATCGCCGGCGCCGAGCTCGGCCGTCGCGGCGGGCGGACCAGCCGCATGCGCGCCTCGTCCGGCGTGCGCCCGCCCTTGCGGCGGTTGCACGCGACGCAGCAGGTGACGATGTTCTCCCAGTCCTTGCGACCGCCCTGCGACACCGGCACGACGTGGTCGAAGGTCAGCTCGTGGGTGGGGAACGCCTGCGCGCAGTACTGGCAGGTGTAGGCATCGCGGGCGTAGATGTTCGCGCGCGAGAACGGCACGTAGTCGAACCGCTTCTTGATCTTGACGTATCGCAGGAGCCGGATGACGGAGGGGAGCTTGAAACTGAACGTGACGGCTCTTACTTCGCGATCATGGACCGCGATGATCTCGACCTTCCCCTGGCACCACAGCGTGATGGCCTTCTGCCAGTGGACGACCTTGAGCGGCTCGTACGTGGCGTTCAGGAGGAGCGTCTGCTCCATGGCTTTGCCTCATTCTGCCCGGCTCTGCATTTCCTGTCAAGCGGCTCCTCCGTGTAACTCGCTCGTAACGCTGGAGTTAGGGCGTAAGCGTGATGAGGGGGCTGCACGCCATGGCACAATCGGCCGATACGGCGGATCGATGCGACGCCTCATCCTGCTGCTCGTCATCGCCCTGGCCGGCGCCGCGTGTGCCACCACCGGCGGAGTGCCTCGTCCGTTCCCGACGCCTGGCGGCGTCCCGTCGGGCGGCGTGCCGCCGGCGCCGCCGCGTCCCGGCGCGACCCCACCGGCCGGTCACGGCACGGTGGACGGCTATGCGATCACCAGCACGGCCCTCGCGCTGCGGGGCGCGCCGTATCGCAACGGCGGGGACTCCCCCCGCGGGTTCGACTGCAGCGGGTTCGTGCAGTACGTGTTCGGCCAGAACGGCCTCGCGCTGCCACGCCAGGTGCACGACCAGTTCCGCGTCGGGGAGTCGGTGAACGCCAGCGCGCTCGAGCCTGGCGACCTCGTGTTCTTCTCGACCGTCGCGCCCGGCGCGTCGCACGTGGGCATCGCGCTCGGCGGCGACCAGTTCGTGCACGCGCCCAGCAGCAACGGCGTCGTGCGGGTGGAGGCGCTGAGCACGAGTTACTGGGCGAAGCGGTTCGTGGGGGCGAAGAGAGTGAACTAGCCAGGGCCTCGGCCACTACGCGGCCTCGGTAGGACTCCGGCCTGCGGCCGTCGCTGGGACTCGTTCTCGCTGGGATTGCGCGTCGAACGTCGCTAGGACTCGTCCTCCATGGGCCGAGTGTCGGACTTCGCTGGGAGGCCGCTCGCTTGCCCTGAGCCAAGTCGAAGGGCTGCGCTCGCGTTGGGCGCGTCTCGCTCCGCTCGACGCGTAGGCCTCGGCCGCTGCGCGGCCTCGTTGGGACTCGCCTTCGGCTCGCTGGGACTCGTTCTCGCTGGATCGCTGTTCGAACTTCGCTGGGACTCGGCCCTTCGGGCCTCGCTGGGAGGCTCACGTTAGGCCGAGGGCGCGCCTCGGCAGGATCTGGTGATTTGGAGAAGGCCCCTTCCGTCCCAGCGAGCGCGAAGCGCGAGTCCTGACGAGGCCGCACAGCGGCCGAGGCCTACCGAAGTCCGCCGCGCGAAACCAGCAAGGACGAGTCCCAACCCGAGCGAAGTCGAGTGGCGAGGCCCAACGGCCGCGAAGCGGCCGGTCTTCTACGCCGCCACCAGGTCGTCGCGGCGCTCCGTGGGCGGTCCGATGAGGTCGAACCGGCGGAGCTGGAGGTCGGCTTCCGTGTAATGCGTGCGGGCGCGGTCGTGCACCGCCTCGATCCGCACCTCGCCGAGCGGCGGTGGCGCGGGCTGCGGCAGCACGGCCTCGCGGTAGCGTCGCGGGTAGCTCGGGAACGGCTTGAACGTCGCGCCCGCCACCGAGCCGTGCCGGGCCACGAGGCCGCGGAAGTCGTCGTGCAGGAACGCCGTCAGTGCCGGGTCGGGGCTGGTGGCCAGGTACTCCCCCACCATGCGCGCCACGTCCTGGAAGAACTGCGGGCTGTGGGTGAGGAACGACGGCCGGCCGTCCTGGCATTCCACCGGCCGCAGGCCCGACTGGCCCGGATCGACGTGGTAGAGCTCGTGCACGATGGTGTCGAGCTTGGCGACCCAGTCGGGTGTCGCGGATGGATACAGCGCGGCCTTGCGCGTCGTGCCGAGCGCCTGATCGACGAAGCGCGGCAGTGAGAACGAGAAGAGATAGTCGATGGCCCGCCCCGCCACGGTGACCTTCGGGGACCGCGTGACGAACCACTCGCTCCGCCGGGTCACGGCGCCGGTCTCGGCGTCGCGCCAGAAATAGTAGCCGGGCTCGCTGTCGGGCAGCGTCAGCGAATGACAGGTGGCGTAGGGCCCTTCGGCACCGGTCCGGCCGGTCCGGGCGAACACCAGCAGCCGGTCCGCGTCGATGAAGCCCAGCGCCGGCACCCGCGCGACGATGTCGCGCATGAGGCGGCTGATGTGAGCCGTGTAGTTGATCCCCCCGGCGGCGGGGTCGTTCAGGGCGCCGCCGATCGTGCCAAAGCCTTCCACGAGTCCGATCCTTCCTTCGGATGAGCTGGCGACAAACCCGCCTCACCTGCGGCGAAACTGCCGCCAGGAGAGGACGGATCCGGGGGTGCCAGACCGTCCGTGGGGGTGGACTGCACGGTCTGTGCCGGGGCGGCATCACCTGCCGGCGCCGGCGAAGGCGGCGCCGCCGGCGCCGCGCTCGTCACCTTCCTGACGTTCATACGACGCAGGATGATTTGTTGTCTACGCAGGAGGCGGCGAGTGGGCCTGGCCGGGCTGTGAATCCTCGGATTGATGATGGCGCCGGCCATCAGGGCCGCCTCGTCCGTCGTCAGCGCCGCGGCGGGCTTGCCGAAGTAGGCGCGCGCGGCCGCCTCGCAGCCGAAGATGCCGTCGCCCCATTCGATGACGTTCAGATACAACTCGAGGATGCGCCGCTTGGTCAGCGCCGTCTCGAGCCGCCGGGCGATGAGCAATTCCTTGAATTTCCGGACCGGATTCCTGGATGGCGACAGGTAGAGGTTCTTCGCCAGCTGTTGCGTGATGGTGCTGCCGCCGCGCAGCTCCTGGCCGTCCTCGAGGGTGGCCTCCAGCGACGCCCGCAGCTGCTTCAGGTCGATCCCTTCATGGTCGAAGAAGGCATCGTCCTCGGCCACGAGCACCGCGCGGCGGAGGTTGGGGGAGATGCGGCTGTACGGCACCCAGCGCTGGCGGATCTGGAGGTCCTTGCCGCCGGCCTCCGCCTCGGCCTTGCGCAGCTCCATGAACGCGGTGGTGTCGGGATTGTGCTCGGCCAGCGCGCGCACGTCCGGCAGCGTCAGGTAGACGTATGCCAGGTAGGCAAACCCGACGGCCAGGACGACCGCCAGGCCCTTGAAGATGGTGAGCGAACGCGGGGAGCGACGCGCCACGGCTATTGGATACCCCTGGGGGAGGCGCCCCCAGTCTACCCCGCCACGACGATCTTCAGGCGGTCCCCGGCGCGTGGCTGCTGGCTGGCGGCATAGCCGTTCATGATGGCCAGCCGCGACGGCTGGATGATGCCCTCGCCGGCACGCCGCGCGATGGCCTCCCACGTGTCGCCGGACCGCGCCGTGTAGTAGTCGAGCCGGTTCGGATGGATGGCCTCGGCCTCCGACGCGCTCATCCGCTCGAACGTCTGGATCGACTGCGAGATCGTCCCGTCGACCGAGCGGAACTCGCCTTCCGGCGCGAACCCGCCGAACATGTAGATCGTGTCGCCGACCGCGATGTGGGCGGCGCGCAGCACCACGTTGCCGAGGCCCTCGAGCGCGCCCTGGTAGACGCCGACGTAGGCATCGAGGCCGTTGATGCGGGTGGCGCCGCCGTCGACGCGGCGGAAGTTGGCGCCGTTCATCGAGTTGACGGCCACCTGCTCGAGCGAGTGGCCCTGGGGCTGCTGCACCACCTTCAGCAGCATGAAGTGGTTGGCCTCCGGGGCCTTCGCGACGACCTGCGCCGGGCTGTTCTGCACCTCCCAGCCGTCCGGGAAGCGGAGCTTGAGGCGCAGCACCGGGTGCAGGAACTGGTTGCCGCGCACGACGCCTTCCTTCGGGTTGTCGCCGACGATGATGCCGTCGATCTCGCGCTGGAAGGCCTGCTGGTTGGTGGCGGTCGCGTTGGCCGACTTGTACTTCGCCGCGATGGGGGTCGCGTCGTCCACCCGCGAGCCGGGGTCGGGGTGCGTCGAGAGGAAGTTCGGCACGCCGCGCTCGCTCATCGAGTCGATGCGCGCGAGCGTCTGGAGGAAGTGCGGCACGCCGGTCGGGTCGTAGCCCGCCTCGGCGGCGTACTCGATGCCCAGCCGATCCGCCTGCAGCTCATCGTCCCGGCCGTATTTCAGGAAGAGCAGTCCCAGGCCGGTCGAGGCCAGGTCGCCGAAGGGGCGCGCCTCGGGCACGAAGATGCTGAGCGCGGCGAGCCCGAGCGTGCCGCCGGTGGCCCGCGTGTACTGCTGCGCGGCGTGGCGCGCGGTCACGTGGCCGATCTCGTGGCCGAGCACGCCGGCCAGCTCCGCCTCGTTGTCGAGGTACGGCAGGATGCCGCGCGTGATGTAGATGAAGCCTCCGGGCAACGCGAACGCATTGATCGCGGGCGTGTCGACGACGGTGAACTGCCAGGGCAGGTCGGGGCGATGCGAGACCTTCGCGAGGCGCTGGCCGAGCTGCGAGACATACCGCTGGAGATCCTGGTCGTCGTAGACGCCCATCTCCTGCCGGATCTGCTCGTCGTTCTGCCGGCCGATGGCAATCTCCTGCTGCTCGCTCATGAGCGAGAGCTCGCGTTCGCCGGTCACCGGGTTGGTCGCGCACGCGGTGCCGGCGGTCGCCGCGAGAAGCAGCGCCGCCAGCATCCGCCGGATCGTCTGGGGAGTCGTCATGCTGGCACCTGGTCAGTGAAGTTCACACTCCAGCCAGTGCAACAGGTGTACCACGGAAGGCTTCTGCCGTTTTTCTGCGGTGGACGCCTACACGAGGGCGGCCAGTGCCGCGGCGGTACCCGCGCCAGGTGCCACTTTATAGCCCTGGTTACCCAGCGCCTGCTCGAGTGCGCCGAGGCATTGCACCACCAGGCCGGGCGTGGAGCTGGCGCCCATGAGGCCGATGCGCCAGATCCTGCCGGCGAGCGGACCGAGGCCGGCGCCAATCTCCATGTTGAAGTGCTGCAGCAGGTGCTTGCGCACGGCGGCTTCGTCCACGCCGTCGGGCACGCGCACGGCGTTCAGCGTCCACAGGCGATCGCCTTCCGCTGGCAGCAGCGACAGCCCCATCGCCTCGATGCCGGCCGCGAACGCGCGGTGGTGCCGCTCGTGGCGGGCCCAACGCGCCTCGAGCCCCTCGTCCTCGACGGCGGCCAGGGCTTCGCGCAGCGCGTAGACCATCGACGCGCACATCGTGTGGTGGTACTTGCGGCGCACCCAGTAGTCCTCGAGGAGCTGCAGGTCCAGGTAGAAGCTGCGGCAGGGCACGCGGCGGCCCATCGCCGCGGCGCTGACCAGCACCGGCGACATGCCCGACGGCGCGCCAAGGCACTTCTGGCTGCACGAGTAGACGACGTCCAGGTTCCAGCCGCCGGTGTCGAGCGGCATGCCGCCAAGCGAGGTGACGGCGTCGACGATCACGAGGGCACCGGCCTTGTGGGCCGCGGCCGCGACGGCCTGCACGGGGTTCAGCACGCCCGCGGACGTCTCCGCGTGCACCACGGTGACGACGTCGGCGCCGCCGTGGGCCAGCGCCTGTTGCACCGCCGCGGGATCGACGGCCCTGCCCCACTCGACGTCGAGCTGCGTGACCTCGCCGCCGTACCGCTTCGCCATGTCCACGAGCCGGGCGCCGAAGTAGCCGCCGACGATGGAGAGCACGCGGGTGCCCGGCTGGACGAAGTTGGCGACGGCGACCTCCATGGCGGAGGTGCCGGTGCCCGACATCGCGAAGGTGAACGCGCCGTCGGCGGCCTTGCCCACCCGCGCGAGGCGCGCGCGGAGGTCGTCCATCACCGGCACGAACTCGGGATCGAGATGGCTGAGCATCGGGGCGCCGAAGGCGCGCATGACGCGGGGCGACATCATGCTCGGACCGGGGCCGAGCAGCAGGCGTTCACTGGCGGGCAGCATCCGTCGTCTCCTGGAGAAGGCCGAGGCTCGCGAGCTGGCCGCGGATGATCTCCACGGCGGCCGGCGGCGCCGGGCGAAGGGGCGGCCGGGGGGGGCCGCCGTGGTACCCGGCCAGATCGAGCGCGGCCTTGAGGCCGGCGACGCCGTAGGTGGCGCCGATGGACCGGGCGAGGGGCATGAGGCGGCGCGCCAGGGCGCGCGCCTCGGCGAAACTGCCGGTCGCGACGAGCCGGCCGATCTCGGTGCACTGGTCGGGGGCGACCCCGGCGAGGGCGAGCACGGCGCCGTGCGCGCCGAGGGCGAGCGCGGAGTAATAGGTGGCGGCGGAGCCGGCGAGCACGACGAACCCGTCCGTCGCCCGGCCGAGGTACTCCGCGAACTGCACCATGTCGTTGCCGGACTCCTTCATGCCGACGATGTTCGGGTGCTCGCTCAGCGTCGCGACCGCATCCGGCAGCAGGTTCACGCCGGTATACATCGTCACGTTGTAGAGCAGGACGGGCACGGGCGAGGCGTCGGCCACTTCGGTGTAGTGGCGGACGAAGATCTCGCTGGTCATCTGCGACTTGTAGAACGCGGGCGTGCGCACCAGCACGCCGTCCACGCCGAGGGCCGCCGCGCGCCGCGTCGCGGCAATGGTGGCGCGGGTCGACTCGCGCCCGGTGCCGGCCAGCAGGGGCTTGCCCGCCGGCACGTGGTCGCGCGCCGCCGCGATCGCGCGGTCGGCCTCGTAGTCATCGAGCTGCGGGGCCTCGCCGTTGGAGCCGAGCACGACGAGCCCCGTGAGCGACGATCGCATGTAGCGCTGGACGTTGGCGGCCAACCCGGCCGCGTCGAGGTCGCCGCCTGGCGTGAAAGGGGTGACGATGGGGGTGTAGGTGCCGGCGAAGGTCATGGTAGCGGGCTCAGTCTACACGGAGGGCTGGGGCATTGCAGATTGAAGACTGAAGATTGCAGATTGAGGGACGCACAGCCGCTGCCACCGAGCTTCGCATCTGTGCATCCCGTCGTATCTGTGCATCGGTGTCGCCGGTGCCATCTATTTCCATCTGTGCCATCTGTGCCACCTGTGGCCCGTGCCATCTGTGCCATCTGTGCAATCTGTGGCCCGTGCCGTCATCCCTGCCCCATCTCGATGCCCACGTGCCCTGACTGGAGCTGATCGACACGCGTCACCGTGAGGCCGGCGCCGCTGGCCAGCGCGCGGAACTCGTCCTCGGTTCGGGCGGTCGTGCCGGTCTCCGACACCACCATCTGCATCAGCTCGTCGAGCGCGCGGTACATCGGTGGCATCCTGCCCCCGACGAGCGGCTCGATCACGAGCACGCGGGCCGCGGGACGGCCGGCGATGGCGGCCCCGGCGGCACGCAGGATGTCGACGGCCCGCGCGTCGCTCCAGCTGTGGATGACGTTCTTGATGATGTAGAGATCGCCTCCCGGCGGCACGCCGTCGAAGAAGCTGCCGCCAACGAACTCCAGCCGCCCGACGAGATCCGGCGCGAGATCCGGCAGCGCCGCGCGGGCGCGCTCGGCGACATCGGGACGATCCAGCACGATGCCCTGGAGGTGCGGCTCGGCGCGGAGCAGGCCCCGCAGCAGCGCCCCGCGGCCCCCGCCGAGGTCCACCACGGTCCGCATCGTGCTGAAGTCACGGCTCTTCGAGAGCACACGGCTGGCGGGTCGCGTCAGGTCCTCCATGGCACGGTCGTAGATCTCCGCCTGCACCGGGTGCTGATCGAGGTGCGCGTAGAGCGTCTGGCCGAGGGCGCGCACCGCCGCCGATTCGCCGGTCTCCACCGTATGCGCGGCTTCCTGGAAGATCCGCTGGTAATCACCCGACGCCAGCATCACGAAGTTGCGCACCGTGTCCGGATGGTCCTCCCGCAGCAGCGCCCCGTCATCCGTCGTCGAGTAACGGCCGTCCGCCTCGGCGAAGAGGCCGACCGCCACGAGCAACGCCAGCAGGCGCTCGAGGACGGGCTGCGACACGCCGGCCGCCAACGCGAGCTCGGCGGCCGTCATCGGGCCCGCCTCGACGAGATCAGCCAGCCTGAAGCGCGCCGCCGCGCCAACCGCGGAGGCCACCCAGCCTCCGCACGCCATGTATGCCGCCTTCATGTGTGCCTCTCCGTCTGGTGACGGCCTTCGCCGCCGGCTGGGGGCGCCGTCGCGGCGAGCACCTCGAACAGGTGCCTCGCCAGCGTCCGGACGCGGGGGTTCATGAGCATCGAAATATGCGTGCCCGGCGCGACGATGGCGCGAACGCCGGCCGACGAGAAGGGAGACCATCCGAGGTCTGGCGCCGACGCGTCCGCGACGTCGATGGCCACGTCGCGATCCCCGGCGCGCACGATGAGCAGCGGCACGTCGAGCGGCCCGCGCGCGGGCCGGTACGCACCGGCCGCCTTGACGTTGCCCTTGTATCCCTCGACGTAGCCGCGAAAGTAGTCGCGGCTCGTGCCCGCGGGCAGCGTATCGGTCTCCAGCAGGCGCTCCAGCAGCCAGTCGGGATCGCCACCGGCGTCGCCGGCCTGCGCCAGGCCCAGATCGACGCCGTAGAGCCGCTCGATTCGCGCGGCGATGTGCCGTGACCAGCGAGCCTCGTCCCAGTCGGCCTGCCCTGGCAGCAGCGTCGCGCCGGGCGCGGGGTTGTCGAGCACGATCACCCGCTCGACGGCGGCACCACGCGCGCGCAGCACGGCCGCGGTCTCGTAGGCGACGAGCGCGCCGAAAGAATGACCGGCGAGGCGATACGGCTCGGGAATGCGCGGCTCGCCGGCAAGCGCGTCCGCGAAGAGCACGGCCAGGGCCGGCACGTCGGCCGGCGCTTCCGGCCCGATCGGCGCCTGGGTCCCCCAGAGCGGCACGACCGGATCGCATGCGGCAGCCAGATCCTGGAAGTACAGCAGGCCTCCGCCCGCGCCCGGGAAGCAGACGAGTGGCAAGGCTGTGCCACGCGGCTGCAGGGGGACGAGCCGCTGGTCCACGCCACCCCTGGCGCGGATGACGTCGGCGAGCGCAGCCACCGTGCGCGCCGTGAAGAAGGTCGCCAGGGGCAGGCGCACGCCAAGCTCGTCGTAGATGCGGCTTGCGACCTGCACCGCCCTGAGGGAGTGCCCGCCGATCTCGAAGAAGTCGTCGTGGATGCCGATCTCCCTGGCGCCGACGGTCTCGGACCAGATGCGCGACAGGCGCAGCTCGAGCACGTCGCGCGCCGGGCCACCCGCGGCGGCGTGCCCGGCGTCGCCGATCATCGATCGGAGCGCATGCGTGTCGAGCTTGCCGTTCGCGGTGACGGGCAGCCGGTCGAGCCGCATCACCCTGGACGGCACCATGTAGGGGGGCAGGATGGCCGCGAGCTGCTCGCGCAGCGCCTGGGCATCGAACGCCTCCGCCTCCATCGCGACCCACGCCAGCAGCACGGAGGCCGCCGGACCATCGGCGTCGGGCAGGACGGACGCCTGCCGCACGCCCGGCAGTCCGGCCAGGACCGACTCGACCTGCGCGGGGTCCACGCGGTAGCCACGCAGCTTCACCTGGCGGTCCGCCCGCCCCCCGACGAGCAGCCGCCCGTCCGGCAGCACGCGGGCGACGTCGCCGGTGCGATAGGCCCGTCCGATCTCCGGCAGCTCGACGAAGCGCCCGGCGGTGCCCCCCGGATCACCGAGGTATCCACGCGCGAGCGCCGTGCCGCTGACCCAGATCTCGCCAGGCAGGCCCGCAGGCACCGGCCGGCAGCGCTCGTCGAGCAGCCAGATTCGCGTGTTGGCCACCGCCCTGGCGAGCGTCAGCGCCGGCGCGCCGTCGGCATCGGCCGCGCGCCACTCGCCGGTCATGACCCCAACCGTCGTCTCGGTCGGGCCGTAATGGTTGAACACGCGGCATTCGCGCTCCCGCACGAGCTCCTCGACCCACCGTGCACGAGACGACTCGCCGCCGAGGAACAGGCCGCGCGCGGGCAGCGCAGGCGCACGGGGATCGACGAGCGCGGCCAGGTGCGACGGCACGATCTTGAGGTAGTCGATCGCGCCGGCACGCATCGCATCGGCAAAGGCCCGCCGATCGGTGATGGCCTCCGCGGACAGCAGGTGCAGCGTGCCACCCGTCGTGAGCGCCGGAAAGAGGACCGTGTGCCCGAGGTCCGCGGCCAGCGACGAGACGAACGCGTGGTTCGCGCCCGGCTGGATGGCCAGGTCGTCGACGATGCTGGCGACGTAGTTGGCGAGGGCGCGGTGCGGCACACCGACGCCTTTCGGCTCCCCGGTGGAACCGGACGTGAAGATCACGTACGCGAGGCGGTCCGCGGGGTCGAGCACGGCAGGCGGGCCCGCGGCCACGCCGTCGCGCCTGGTCACGCCGCCACGCTCCACGACCGCCACCGCGCCCGCGCGCTCCAGCGCACGGCCGGTCACGGCGGATGGCTGATCGGGATCAAGCGGCACGAACGCGCCGTCCGCCATCAGGATCCCGAGCAGGCCGGTGATGAAGTCCACCGAACGGCCGGTGCGCAGGCCGACGGGAACGTCCGGCCCGACGCCCAGGGCCTGCAGCTCGCCCGCAAGCGCCGTGGCTCGCCGCAGCAGCTCCCCGTAGGTCAGCGCCCCATCGGGCGCGACCACGGCCATGCGGGTGGGCTCGCGTGCGGCAACCGCCGCGATCGTCTCGTGCACCGGTGGCAGCGACGCGATGTCGATCGTCCGGCCCTCGAACACGGGGCCCACGATTCGACCGGCATCAAGCGGCAGCTCCGCGACCGGCGAATCCGGGCGGGCGACCGCGGCCGACACGAGGTGGACCAGCGCCGCGCCCCAACGCTCGATCGTCGACGGGTGGAACAGGCTCGTGTTGAAGCCGAGCGACGCCGTCGCGTGCCCGTCGTCCTCGATCACCGTGAGCGTGAGGTCGAACTTGCCGTCCGCCTGCGCGAACGCAAGGGAGGAGGGCGCGCCGCCTGCCGCCTGCGCGCGCCGGCTCAGGTGGTTGAACGTCACGTCGAAGATCGGCGAGCGGCCCGGATCACGATCGACCTGCAGGCGCTCGACCAGCAGGGGGAACGGGAAGTCGGCGTGCGCCATCGCGCCGCCGACCGCCTGCCGCGTCGCGTCGAGGACCTGATCGAAGGTCACGTGCTCGTCGATGCGCACGCGGATGGGCAGCGGCTCGACGAAGTACCCCACCACCCCGGCGAACTCCGGCTGCGTGCGGCCGGCCGTCGGCGTGCCGACAATGACATCGTGCTGGCGCGTGAGGCGGTGGAGGAACGCGACGAACGCCGCGAGGAGCACGGTGTAGGTCGTGACGTGCCGCTCGCCCGCGAGCCGCCGGACGTCCCGTGCCAGGCGGTCCGGCCACTCCACCGGCACCGACGCGCCGTCGTAGGTCTGCACCGCGGGACGGGGCCGGTCGAGCGGCAGGTCGAGCGCCGCGCGCGGCGCGGCCAGCGCGTCCCGCCAGTAGGCCCAGTGCCGCGCCCCCTCCTCGCCCGCAAGCATCGCCTCCTGCCAGCGCACGAAGTCGGTGTAGGTGGCCTCGAGCGGCGGAGGACTCCAGGGCCGGTGCGCCGCGTGCGCGGCTGCCGCGTCGGCGAGGTCACGCCGGAGGACCTCGAGCGACCAGGCATCGCACGCCACGTGGTGCATCGTGACGAGCAGGACCGGGGTAACACGCTCGAACCAGTGGAACCGGATCGGCGGGGCGAGCGCGAGATCGAACGGACGGTCGTGCGACGCAGCCATCGCGGCGCCCAGCCCACCGTCGTCCATCGAGCGGGCGTCCGACACATCCCAGGCAAACGGGGGATCCGCGATGACGCGCTGGATGGGCGCCCCGGCCCGCTCCGGCAGGCAGGTCCGAAGCATCTCGTGCCGCGTGACCACGGCCGCCGCGGCGGCCCGCCAGTCAATCTCACGCGCGCCTGCCGGCAGCACCAGGGGCATCGACTGGTGGTATGCGGTGCTGCCGGGCGCGAGCTTCCACAGGAACCAGAGCGCACGCTGTCCCCACGAGAGCGGCGCGATGGCCAGCGCGTCGGGCTCCCCCTCGAGCAACGCGATCAACGCGGCGCGCTCGCCACGCAGCCGGTCGAGCACCTCTGGTGTCGCGGCCTCCGCGGGCGCGCGGTACCGCAGCCGCCCATCCTCCATCCAGAACCGCCAGCCCGCGAGCGCCAGCGATTCGAACCACGCCCGGGTCGTCACAGCTCGCCGTCCACGAAGCCGCTTCGCGTGCCGGCGCTCGCGGCCGGCGCCTCCTCGGCCCCGCGCGCGACCAGCCACTCGACCAGCGCGCCGATGGAGCTGCCGTCGACGATGCGCGCGGCTGGCAACAGGAGGCCGCTCTCGCGCCGGACGATGGCGGAGACCTGGAGGGCCATGAGGGAATCGAGGCCCACGGCCGTGAGCGGCCGATCGGTCTCGAGCGCGCGGTCGGCAGGTACCCCCAGCACGGCGCCGGCAACGGCCGAGACCAGCGCGGTCAGCAACCGCGCGCGGCCCGCCGAATCGGCCGTGGCCAGCCGCTCGGCAAAGGTGGGTCCGCCGCCGACGCCGGCCGCGGGGGGATGCGTCGCGGCGCGAGGTTCCATCGGCGCGGGCCCGGTGACGGATGCCACCGGCTGCCGATCGATCCAGTAGGTCTCGCGCTCGAACGGATAGGTTGGCAACACGAGCCGCGGCGCCGTGGCGCCTTCGTGCACGCGGTCCCAGCGGACCGGCGCGCCCGCTTCATACATGCGCGCCAGCGCGGTCGCGAGGCAGCGCGCTTCGTCGGCCGGCGGCGCGAGACTGGGCACCGCGTCGAGCGCCCCGGCCGCGGAAATCGCGGCCAGTGTCGACAGCACCGGCCGCGGGCCCAGCTCCAGCGCCACGGTCGCGCCCGACCGGACGATCGTCTCGACCGCGGGCGCGAACTGGACGGTCTCGCGGAGCTGGCGGGCCCAGTAGCCCGGGGCGGCGAAATCGGCATCGGCGAGGGCGCCGGTCAGCGTCGACACGAGCGGCACCATCGGCGTGCGCCGGCCGATCGCGGCGGCCTCCGATTCGAGCCGCGACGCCGCCGGATCCATCAGTGACGAGTGGAAGGCGTTCGACGTCGGGAGGCGGGTGGTGCGAATGCCCTCACGCGCCAGGATCGTCCTCGCGCGCTCGATGGCCCGCGTCGGTCCTGACAACACGATCTTTGCCGGCGCGTTGACGGCGGCCAGGTCGATTGCGCGAGGCAGATCCGGAATGCGCCGGAGGGCCGCCACATCGAGATCGGCCGCGAGCATCGCGCCATCCGCCGGCACGGCCTGCATCAGCCGCGCCCGCGCCGCGACCAGCCGCACCGCATCGTCGAGCTCGAGCACGCCGGCCACGACCGCCGCCGCGAACTCGCCCACGCTGTGGCCGGCGACGATGGACGGCTCGAGTCCCCAGTGGCGCCAGAGCGCGGCGAGCGCGCACTCGAGGGTGAAGAGCGCGGGCTGCGCCCAGCCCGTCTGGTCGAGCCTGGCCGCATCGGCGTCGAACATCACCTCGGCGACACTTCCGCCGAGCAGGGGCTCGAACGAGGCGTCGAGGCGATCGACGGCGGACCGGAACACCGGCTCGCGCTCGTAGAGGCCGCGGCCCATGCCGGCCGTCTGCGCGCCCTGCCCGGTGAAGAGCCACGCGATCCGCGGAGCCGGTCGCCGCGGCGGTGCGATGCGGGCCGCCGCTCGCTCGAGCGCCTCGGCGGCCTCGTCCGGCGTCGCCGCCACGACGGCCAGGCGGCAGTCGAAGTGCGCCCGGCCAAGGGCCAGCGTGCGTGACACGGCAGCCATCGCGGGCCGGGCGTGTCGCAGGTGCGTGGCGAGCCGGCGCGCCGCCGCGGCCAGCGCGGTGGGCGTCGCGGCCGAGACCGGCAGCACCTCGACGCCGCGCCCCGACTCGTCCGGACCGGCGGGCTCCGCCTCCTCCAGCACGACGTGCACGTTGGTGCCGCTGATGCCGAACGAGCTCACCCCCGCCAGTCGCGGCGCCGCCGACGGCCAGTCCTCGCGCGCCGTGACCACGGGCGCGCCGAGCGCGCCCCAGTCCGCACGCGGGTTGGGCGCGTTGAAGTGCAGGGTCGGGACGAGGGTGCGCGCGCCAAGCTGCAGCACGGCCTTGATGACACCCGCGACGCCGGCCGCCGCTTCGAGGTGGCCGATGTTGGTCTTGACCGATCCCAGCCGCAGCGGCGCGCCGCGGCGCCCTCCGAAGACGCGCGCGAGTGCGTTCACCTCGATGGGATCACCGAGCGCGGTGCCGGTGCCGTGTGCCTCGACGTAGCCGATGTCGTCCGGCGACACGCCGGCGTCGGCCAGCGCGGCGCGGATCACCGACTCCTGCGCGGGGCCGTTCGGGACGGTGAGCCCGCTCGTGCGCCCGTCGTGGTTCATGGCCGAGCCCCGAATCACGGCGTGCACGTGGTCGCCGTCGCGGCGCGCGGCGTCCAGCGGCTTGAGCACCAGGAGGCCGCCACCTTCACCACGCACGTAACCATCGGCGGCCGCATCGAACGTCCGGCAGCGGCCGGTTGGCGACAGTGCGAGCGCACGCGCCAGGAAGACGGTGGACTCGGCGCTCACCAGCAGGTTCACCCCGCCCGCCAGCGCGAGGCTCGACTCGCCGCGGCGCAGGCTCTCGCACGCGAGGTGCAGGGCGGCGAGGGAGGAGGAACAGGCCGTGTCGACCGCGAGGCTCGGACCGCGCAGTCCCAGGACGAACGACAGCCGTCCGGCCGCGGTGCTCGCGGTGTTGCCGGTCGCGAGGTACCCGCCGATGGCCATCCGCTCGACCGGCGAGAAGCGCGCCGCGTAGTCGGCGTGGCTGATGCCGACGAACACGCCGGCGGGCGTGCCGGTGAGCGCGCGGGGATCGATGGCGGCATGCTCCAGCGCTTCCCACGCGAGCTCGAGCAGCAGGCGCTGCTGTGGATCGAGCGTGGTCGCCTCGCGCGGGGAGATGCCGAAGAAGCCCGCGTCGAAGCCGCGGATGTCCCGCAGGAACGCCCCGTGCGCGCCGCGTCGCGTGACCTCCGCGTCGGCGGTCGGGTCCAGCTCCGCGGCGGACGACCGGCCGGCAGGCACGGGCGTCACCGCATCGCCGCCCGCGTCGAGCAGGCGCCAGAACGCCTCCGGGGTGTGGCTGTCCCCTGGGAACCGGCAGGCCATGCCGATGATGGCAATGGGCGCCGCCGGCGCGGCCGTACGCGTCGCCACCGTGCCTGTCGATGCGCCGGCCAGCGCGCCCGCCAGCGCGCGGATGGTCGGGTGGTCGAAGGGCAGCGTCTGCGCGAGTGGGGTGCCCAGGCCGGCTTCGAGCGCCGCGACGAGGGAGATGCAGCCGATGGAGCCGAGGCCCAGGTCGAAGAACCCGCGGTCGTAGTCCGCGGGTTCGATCGACGGCACCGCCAGCACCGCCGCCACGGCCCGCGCGACGACGTCCTCGAGCGCGCCGGGCCTTGACTCCGCGGCCGCCGCAGGCGCCGCCACCGCTGACGCCGCGGCCTCCCGCGTCGTCGCGCGTGTCCCGGCGAGCCGCTCGAGATCGACGGGATAGCCGCGCACGAAGAGCTGGCCGACGGCGAACTGCAGTTGCGCGAGCGTGTCCCGTCCCTCGACGTTGGTCGCGATGGTCGTCACGCCGGCGCCCCGCAACGTGTCGCGCACGAAGCCCGACAGCCGATCCGCCGGGCCGATCTCGACGAACGTGCGCACGCCGTCGGCGTGAAGCGCCGTGACGAGATCGCGGAACCGCACCGGACGGCGCCACTGCGCGGCCAGCATGTCTCGCGCCGCCCCGGGGTCGCGCGGAAACGGCGCGACCTCGGCGGCACTCCACACGGGCACCCGCGGGGTCCCGATCGGCACACGGTCGTAGTGCGGACGGATGGCATCGATGGCGAGTGGGAAGCGCGGCGTGTGCACGGGGCGCTCGAGCCCCGGCAACCGGAAGGCGACTTCCCGCCGCGCGTGGATGGCCTGCTCCAGCGCCTCGAGCTCGGGGGTCTCGCCCCACACCACCAGCTGCTGGGGGCAGTTGTCGAGGGCCACCCAGACGCGGGGCGGGTCGGCCGCCAGCAGCGGATCCAGCACCGGGCGCGAGGCGGCCGAGAGGGCCAGCATGCCGAGCGCGCCCCCCGTCGCCGGCGTCGCGTCCGCGAGCCCACGCAGCTCGCCGAGCACCTCGATGAGCGTCGGGAAGGCATCGACGAGGCCCGACGCGACGAGCGCCGCGTTCTCGCCGAAGCTGTGGCCCGCGACGACGTCGGGCTGCCAGCCGAGCGCGCCGACCACCTCCCACATCGCGAGGTCCGCGAGCAGGACCGCGTCCAGGTTCATCGTCGGCGGGCCGGCCGAGGCGCCTCGTGTGGCCGGGGTGTCGTCCGGCGACCACGTGCCGAGCGCGATGCCGAGGCCATCGAGCCAGCGCTCGACGCGGGGGAACACGCGCACGAGGTCGGGGACGAGGTTCGTCTGCCTGACGCCGAACCCGGGGAACAGGCAGGCCGCCTTGGGCGGCCGCTGTCCCGGCGGCAGGTATCCCGCGCAGGCGGCCCCCGCGAGCGCAAAGCCCGCCTCTCCAGCACGTTCGAGCGCCGCCAGCGCCCGGGCGCGACGGTCCTCGAACTCGGCGGGAGTGGCGGCGACGATGGCGAGGCGCCAGGGGCCGGGCGGCAGCCGGCGGAGGCGGGCCGCGAGCCCCGCCAGGCCGTCAGGCGGGCAGGCACGGACCTGCTCGGCCAGGCGTTCGCGGGTCTCGGCGGAAAATACCAGGAGGTGGCTGGTCACGAAAAACGTCGATCCTGCACGAATGGGGGGGACCGCCGGCCCCGATGATACTTCAAGCGCTTATACTGGCGCGGGCGCTCCCTCGCCCGGTCGATTCATGGCGCACCCGTCTTCATCCTCCCCCGCCGGCCGCGTCGAGCGCGGCGAGCCCGGCGACCTCGATCTCGTCCGCTGGGTGGACCTCCCGTCGCACGCGGATGCCCGTGGCGTGCTGACGGCCATCGAGAGCGGCCGGGACGTGCCGTTCGAGATCCGCCGCATCTACTTCGTGCACGACGTCGTCTCCGAGCGGGGCGGCCACGCGCACCGCGAGACCCACCAGGTCGTGACGGCCGTGCACGGCGAGTGCGACATGGTGCTGTCGGACGGCACCGAGGAGCGGACGTGGCGGCTCGATCGGCTGCCCCGCGGGCTCTACATTCCGCCGATGCTGTTCATCCGCATGACGCGGTTCACGCCCGGCACGGTCCTGGCGTCCTTTGCGAGCACCCACTACGACACGAAGCGCTCGATTCGGTCGTGGGAGGACTACCTCGCGGCCACCGGCCGATGACGCCGTTCTCGCACGCGCGCCAGCGGGTGGCCGACGCCTACCTCCGGTCGGCGGTGCTGCCGCACGGCCCGCGCATGTCGATGCGCGAGATCGACCTGTGGCTGGACGCGCAACGCGCGAGCCAGTTCCTCGCCGTGCGCCGCGTCCCGCTGGCCACGATGCGCGACTGGGCGCTGCGGGGCGACCCGCTGGTGCTGGGCCATCGGTCGGGCCGGTTCTTCACCGTGGAGGGCGTGCACGTCGAGACCGACATCGGGCCGGTGCACGCGTGGGACCAGCCCATCATCCGCCAGCCGGAGATCGGCATCCTCGGGATCATCACGCGGGTCTTCGACGGGCTCCGCCACTTCCTGATGCAGGCGAAGGTCGAGCCCGGCAACGTGACGGGCGTGCAGATCTCGCCGACGGTGCAGGCCACGCGCAGCAACTACACGCGCGTACACGGCGGCCAGACGCCCCTCTACCTCGAGTACTTCCTCGACCGGCTCCGGGCGCGCGTGCTGGTGGACCAGCTCCAGGGCGAGCAGGGCTCGCGGTACCTGCGCAAGCAGAACCGCAACATGATTGTCGAGGTGGACGAGGAGGTCCCGGCGGAGGGGCGCTTCTGCTGGATGACCCTTGCCCAGATCAAGGAGCTCCTGAAGCGCCCGAACCTGGTCAACATGGACACGCGCACCGTGCTCGCGTGCCTGCCGCTCCTCGGCCGCGGCCCGCTCGTGCCCGGCGAGGACCCGAGCGACGAGCCGCCGCTGCTCATCGGCGACCTGCCGCTCGGCGCGTTCGGGCAGGAGCTGCTGGCGTCGGTGCTCGAGCACGCCCGGCCCGTGCACGCGACCTACGAGCTGCTGCACTGGCTCACCAACCTGCGCGCGCGGCACGAGCTCACGCTGACGCCGCGGCCGCTCGACGGCCTGGCCGACTGGGAGCTCGGCGAGATGGCGCTCCGGCGCGCGGACGGCCGCTACTTCTCCGTCATCGGCGTCGAGGTCGAGTCGGGCGTGCGCGAGGTGACGCGCTGGCAGCAGCCGCTCATCGCCCACGACGGCCATGGCCTCAACGGGTTCGTGCTGCAGCGCAAGAACGGCGTGCTGCACTTCCTCGTGCGCGCCTGCATCTATCCCGGCAACTTCTCGCTCTTCGAGCTCGGCTCGACGGTCTCACGCTCGAACGCGGACGAGCAGTTCGGCCAGTCGACGGCGCCGCCCTACCTCGACCTCTTCCACCAGCCCCCCGCCGACTGGGTGCGCTACGACGCGGTGCAGTCGGAGGAAGGCGGGCGCTTCTACCAGTACCAGAACCGCTACATGATGATCGAGCTGCCGGAGGACATGCCGGTGGACGAGACGCCGGCACACCGCTGGATGACGCTCGGCCAGATCCAGGACCTCCTCGTGCACGGCTACTTCAACATCGAGGCGCGGAACCTCCTCGCCTGTCTCGACCTGTGCCACGGGGCCCGGACCTAGTGTCCCGGGTGCTCCTGCTCGGCTTCTCGTCGCTCGCGCGCCGCCGCATCCTGCCGGCGCTGGCGCGCCTCGGCGCCACCGAGGCGGACGTGGCGTCCTACACGCACACCCCCGAGTGGCCCGCCGGCCTCTCGGGCCGCGCCTTCCCGGACTACCGCACGGCGCTCGACGCCAGCCTGTCGCCCATCGTCTACGTCTCCACGCGGAACCACGAACACGCGGCCTGGGCCCGGGCCGCGCTCGAGTCGGGCCGCCACGTGATCGTCGACAAGCCCGCGGCGCTCCACGAGCGCGACGTGGCGGGCCTGGTGGAGCTGGCGGCACGGCGCGGCCGCCTGATCGCCGAAGCCACGACGTACGCCTGGCACCCCCAGTTCGCGGCGCTCGCGCGCCTGGCCGCCGAGGCGGCGCCGGTCACGCGGCTCGTCGCCACCTTCAGCTTCCCGCCGCTGCCCGACGACGACGTGCGACACGTGGCCGCGTGGGGCGGCGGCGCGCTGTGGGACCTGGGGCCCTACGCGATGACGCCGGGGCGGATCCTCTTCGGCGACGCGCCGCTGTCGATGGCGGCGGAGGCGGTGACGGAGGCGGGCGCGGAAGTGGAGACCGCGTTCAGCGTGCTCGTGCGGTATCCGGGGGACCGGCTGCTCGTCGGGCACTTCGGGTCGACCACGGCCTACGTGAACCGGCTCGAGGCCATCGGCCCGCGCATGGCGGTCCGCGTGGAACGGGCGTTCACCACCACACCGGATCAGCCGTGCCGGCTGACGGGCGAGCACCTCGGACGCCCACTCGCCCTCGAGGTGCCGGCCGCCGATGCCTTCGGCGAGTTCCTGCGCGACGTCATCGCCGCCGTGGACGACCGGTCACGCCACGGCACGTTCGCGGACTGGATGGTGCAGGACGCATCGGCGCTCGCGCGGCTGCGCGTGGCCGCCCTGGGCTGACCGCCACGGTCGCGCGCGGGCGTCCAGCCAACGACCGCCGAGGGCGCGCGGGTCGCAACGAGGCGCATCGGAGGGCGGGGTACGACGACCCCGGCGGGCCCGGCGGGACGCTCAGATCGCGACCGCGTCCCCGCAGCGCACGCCGTCCCGCTCGAGCGCATCGAGCAGGCGGCGGCACAGGGCGCCGGCCGAGGGGTTCTCGCCCTTGTCACGCACGAGGAACGCCAGCCGCTCGATCGCCTTCTCGACCCGGCGGTTCACCGCCTCGGTCGCACGCGGGAGCAGCGGCCGATCGAAGCGGTACTGCCAGAGATCGTTGACGGCCGCGTCGTTCTGCCAGCGCACGTCATGCATCGTGCGGTAGCGCAGCAGGCCGGCCGTCCGTGAGTCCATGCCGGCGTGCCTCCAGGTGAACGCGTTCGTCACCTCCACCTCGAACCGCTCCGCATCGTCCCAGACCGGCATCGTCTCGTCGCTGAAGAGGAAGAGGTGGACGTTGAAGCGTCCGGCGAACTCCTCGACCAGGAACTGGTGGGTGGCCTGGTAGTCCTCGGGCGTCTCGCCGGGATACCCCGCCATGAAGGACGCCCGGACCTCGATCCCGCTGTCGCGCAGGGCGGCAAACGCCGCCCGGTTCTGCGCGACCGTCACCTTCTTGTCCATGTGCTTCAGCGCGGCGGGGTTCATCGCCTCGAAGCCGATGAAGAGCCGCCGGCAGTGGGCGGCCTCGAGCCGTTCGACCACGGCGGGATCGGTCAGCGTGTTGGCCCGCGAGTAGGCCTCCCAGGGCACGCCGAGCGCGGGCAGCTGGTCCAGCAGCTCGCGGAACCGCGGCGGCGGGATCGTGAACGTCGAGTCGTACGCGCGCACGACCTCGGCGCCGTTGCGCTCGGCATACCCCGCCCAGTCGCGAACGATCTTGCCGGCCGACTTGTAGCGCCACAGGGGCGAAGCGGCGGGGAACGAGCAGAACTTGCAGGTGAAAGGACAGCCGCGCATCGACTCGTACGGCACGACGGGCTGGGGCCCGCGGAAGGCCGGCGAGGGATGGGCCTCGATGTCGATGTACTCGAGGGGCGGCGCGATCACCTGGCCATCCGGCCCCCGCCCCGCGAGGTTCGGCACGTCGCCGGGATGGCCGCGCCCGTCGAGCGCGGCAACCAGCCGTGGCAGCGCCAGTTCGGCGTCGCCACGGATGACGTAGTCGACCTCCGGGTGCGCGGCCAGGATCTCGGCGAACTTCAGGTTGCTGTACTGCCCGCCGAGGACGAGCGTCGCCTCCGGGTACCGGTCGTCGATCCACCGTACCGCCCGGGCGAGCGACGCGGCATCCCAGATGAACGTCGTCGACATGCCGACGATGTCGTAAGGACCGGAAGGGCCGGGCGCGCCGTTCCAGATGGCCGCGGCGTCGATCCAGTCGTGGTCCACGCCGGCCGCGTCGAGGATCGAACGGACCGTCGCGGTGGGCAGGTGCGGCGCGTTTGGCGGGGGTGGCCGGAACAGCGGCGTTCCATCGTCCGCCGTGAAGCGCCGCAGGTCGACGGGGCGGCCGGCCAGGCGGACGTAGGCCTCGGACAGGGAGGCCCCGACCTCGTCGGCCAGCAGCGTGCCGTCGAAGATCGCGGTGTTCAGGAACGTGGGGCCGAGCCCGGACACCAGAAGGAAACGCACAGGTGCGGCGAGCTTACTACGGGTTCCGCTGTTGTGCACCCGGCGGAGCGACACGACGTGCAAGCCGCCGGGTCTGCCCATTCACGCCGTGGTCACCCGGCGATGAGTCGGTTGTCGAGAGCCACCGGCGTGCTGCTCCCCCAACATGGAAAGTTCATCCACAGATGAACACCGATGCGAATGGCACGAGGACCATCGATGTGGTGCTTCCCACCGGGGAAGGGAATCATCCGCGGATGCACGCGGAGGAACGCGGATAGCACCGGGGCGGTGGGAGCGACCCGGGCCCGGCGGCGGCCCCGCAGGGGCCGCGGAGCGGGCAGGTCGGGAGGGGAGGAAAGGTCCCAGGTGCGTTCTCGGAGACCTTTCCTCCCCACCCGACCTGCCCGCTCCCCTGCGCGCCTTCCGGCGCGCGCCGGGCCGCAGCGTGAGGCCCATCGGCGTTCATCCGTGTTCATCTGTGGATGACTTCTCTCGTCCCGTCCACACGCGTGCAGTGCCGAGGCCCAGCGAATTCCAGGCAGGCTGCCGCAACCTGACATGGCCGATCCGCGTTCCTCCGCGTTCATCCGCGGATAACTATGCCTGTGGCTTCGACCCACCGGCGAGCAGCCGCTCGTACAAGGACAGCCAGGCATCACGTTCCTGGTCGGGACTGAACCGCGCCGCGAGCGCGCGGCCGCCGGCCGACAGCCGCGCGGCGAGGGCGTCGTCCTCGAGCACGCGGCGGATGGCCGCTGTCATCGCCGCCGGGTCGCCGTGCGGCACCAGCAGCGCCGACTCCCCGTCCACGAGCACCTCGCGCATGCCGCCAACCGCCGTCGCCACGATGGGCACGCCGCGGCTCGCCGCTTCGAGCAGCGCGTTCGGCAGGCCCTCGTGGCCGGACGACTGCACGTACACGTGCATCCGCGCGAGGTGCGTGCCGACCTCGGCGTTCGCGAATGGCCCGGTGAGCGTGACGTCCCCCTCGAGACCGAACTCGTTGACCAGGGTGGCCGTCCACTCCGCCTCGTCGCGGTCGCTGAAGAACCCCGCCAGCAGCAGGCCACGCCGCAGCGCCCCGGGCACCCCGGCGTAGGCGCGGACCAGCAGCGGCACGTCTTTCACCTTGCGGAACTCCCCAACGGTGCCGACCTGCCCACGGTTGGCCTCCCCGGGCTTCCACTCCGCGTCGCCGCCCACCGGCGAGACGATGCCGCTGCGGATGACCGAGCTGCGTCCCTCGACGTCCACCTCCTCGGCCACGCGCGCGAGGTAGGCCTCGTTGACGGACGTCACCCACGTCGCCGCGCGCAGCACGGGCAGCAGGACCGCGCGTGTCAGCGGCTGCTCGAGCAGTGTCACGACGTCATTGCCGCGGATGCTCGCGACGAGCGGCCGCCGGCCGCGTGCGGCAGGGCCGAGGCACGGGTATGCCGCCGTGAGGAAGAAGCCGTGGAACAGCGCGAAGCCGTGGGCGGCGTCGAGCCGCTGGACCGCCTGCCGCACGGCGAACTGACCGGCACCGCTGGCGAAGTCGGCGTGGCTGACGCGGTGCACCGTGATGCCGTCCTCGTCGCGCGACTCGACCTCGCCGGCCGCGCCGGGTGCCGGCACCGGCGCGACGACGTGCACGCCGTAGCCGGCGTCGGCAAGGAAGCGGGCCAGGCGCGCCCCGCCGACGGCGACACCACCCGGCCGTGGCGGGTACTCGGCAATGCTGAGGCAGATGGTGGGTGCCGGCACCTCAGTAGAACCCCGGCGCGGCCCCATCGACGACCGCGAGCCAGCTTCCATCGGGGCGGCGCACGGCGTCGAGGTGGTGCATCGCGATCGCGTTCCATCCCGAGCGGCTCGCCCGCAGGATGGGGCTGCGGGCGATCTCGCGCTCGGCGTACGCCTGCGGCGTCAGCGTGAGAATCTCGAACGCGCGCAGGCTGTACCCGTACGTCGGCCAGCCGTCCTGCGCGAACCGCAGCAGCCGCCGGCCATCGTCGAGGACGCGGCCGCCGGGGCGGGTGCGGCTGCGGTTGCCGGCCCAGAGCGGGCTGCGGGGGTGCTCGCGCCAGTCGCCGTCGAGCCGGTCGCTGAGGAACAGGCGCAGCTCGTCGAGGCCGCGCTGGGCGAACATCCACCAGCGACCGTCATGGCGGACCACGGTCGCGTCGGCATACGGCCCCTCGACGAGCGTGGCCACGCGGCGCCAGCCGCCCGGGTAGGCCTCGGCCCGATACAGGTGCACGCCGCCGGCCTGGCGGGTCTCCGGGATCATGTACGCGACGCCGGCGTCGAGGACGACCTGGGGATACGACAGGTGAAACGGCTCACGCAGGACGATGGCGCCGTAGGTCCAGGCGAGACCGTCGGGGCTCGTGGCAGTGCCGATCTCGCCACGGCCGCGATCGGTGTTCCACACCTCGAAGAAGAGCCGGTACCCTCCCGCCTCGGGCACGAGGAAGGGATCGGCAACCGCCGCGGCGCGGACGTCGGTGACATGACGGCCGGTGAGCACGGGAGGCGGCGCGGCCGGGGCGAGGGCGTCGAGGGCCGGGCCGGTGTAGACGGCAATGGCCCACTGGCTCCGCCACTGCGGGGTGGTGGCGGGCGCCGTGGCGGGCGCGGAAACTGTGAACATCGAGGCGCTCGTGTCGTTGCGGGGGGTGGAGCGTTCGGGTAGTATACGGGCACTTCCGCCGCGCAGTGGATCGGGGGCAGTGCACACAATGACCCGGGCGTCCGGCGCCGCGACGCCGCCACGCGAGTTCTGGGGCCTCACCGCGTTCTTCGACACCGCGGGCTCGTCTCTCGTTCTCGCCAACCTCCAGCGCTTCAGTACGCGTGTCCGCGCGCAGGGCCTGCGGCTGGCCATCGTGGAGCTCGCGTTCGGCGACGCGCCGTTCCGCGTCCCCGCGACGTGGGGCGACCTCGTCCTGCGTCACCGTGCGCGGGACGTGATGTGGCAGAAGGAGCGCCTGTTGAACGCCGGTGTCGCCGCGCTCCCCGCCGCCTGCCGCTACGTCGCGTGGCTCGATGGCGATCTCCTCTTCGAGAACGACCAGTGGGTCGGCGAGACGCGCGCGCGACTCGACGACTACCCGGTGGTACAGCCGTTCGAATGCGCGGCATGGCTGGACGAAGGCGCCGAGACGGCGCGGCCCGGCCTGCCGCGGGGCATGGGCGAGGGGCACACGCTTCCGGGGTTCGCGTGCACGCTGGCCGGGTGCGACGACCGCGCCGTGGCGCTGGCGGATTTCGACCGCCACGGGCACACGGGGTTTGCCTGGGCGGCGCGGCGCGACCTGCTCGCCACCCACGGCCTCTACGACCGCGCCATCCTCGGGGGCGGCGACTTCATCGCGGCGCACGCCTTCGCGGCCGACGCGGACTACCTGCGCGGCCGCCACTGGATCGCGCGTGATCTCACGCCGGCCGAGCGCCAGGCCATCGCGGCCTGGGGACGTCCCGTCGCCGCGGCGACCGGTGGACGGATCGGGTGGACGCCGGGACGCGTGCTCCACCAGTACCATGGCCCCGCGAGCGGGCGCCGCTACGTGGAACGCATGCAGATCCTGCGCGCCGCCAACTTCGACCCCATTCACGACATTGCCGTCGACGCCGGCGGCTGCTGGGCCTGGGCGACCGACAAACCCGCGCTGCATGCCGCCGTCGCCGGCTACTTCGCCGATCGCGCCGCCGCCGCGGCGCCAGGACGGGCCACCGCATGACCATGCCTTCCGACAGCTTCTGCGTGTACCCGTGGATGCACCTGTTCGCGGACGAGGGCGGCCTCATGTATCCCTGCTGCCGGTCGGTGGGATCGAAGCGTCCCAACGTCGGGGACGATGGCGCGCCCCTGCACGTGCAGGATGCGGACGGGATCGCGCGCGGGTGGAACTCGGCCTACATGCGCACGATCCGCCGCGACATGCTGGAGGGCCGGCGTCCGGTGCCGTGCGAGCGCTGCTACATGTACGACGACCTCGGCATGCGCAGCCACCGGCAGGACATCAACGACGAGTACGCCGGCCGCGTGCCGGAATTCGTGGCGGCCACGGCTGCGGACGGCTCGGCGCCGCTGGACCTGCGGTCGGTGGACCTGCGGCTGGGCAACGTGTGCAACCTGCGATGCCGCATGTGCTCGCCGCAATCGAGCAAGGCGCTCATCGGCGAGTTCGCGGCCGCCGCGCGCATCCCGCCCACCCACCATGTGTTCGATGCCTACCGGCGCATGGAGTGGTTCGTTGGCGACGCGTTCTGGGACGTCTTCGAGAAGCACACGCCGCACATCGAGCGGCTGCACTTCGCGGGCGGCGAGCCGCTCATCATCCCGGAGATGTTCGACTTCCTGGCGCGCCTGGTGCGAAGCGGGCGGGCCGGTGGGATCAGCCTCAGCTACAACACCAACCTGAGCGTGCTGCCGGAGCGGGTCTACGAACTCTGGCCGGCGTTCCGGTCCGTGCGGGTGACGGTGAGCGTCGACGGCGCGGGGCCGGTGAACGAGTTCATCCGGTTCCCCTCCGACTGGTCCGCCATCGATCGCCACATCCGCGCGCTCGAGGCCGACTACGACCGGCTCAACCTGTCCGGCGGCCTCGCGTTCAACACCACGGTGCAGATCTACAACGTGCTCCGGCTCGGCGACCTGCTCGAGTACCTCGTGGACACGACCACCCGGGCCGAGGCCCCGAACCTGAGCGTGCTCAGCTCGCCGCGGCACCTCAGTATCCAGGCCCTGACACCGGCGCTCAAGGCCGAGGCGGCCGCGCGCCTGACGGACGTGATGACGCGCCTCGAGCCGCGCTGGCCCGCCCGCTGGCGCGGCGCCGAGCTCGACGCGCTGCGCGCGTCGGTCGCCGGCATCATCGAACACATGGACGAGAAGGACCAGACGGGCGTGCTCCGCGAGTTCCGCCACTGGACGGCGGTCCAGGACCAGCACCGCGGGCAGCACACGCTCGAGTGCCTGCCGGAGCTGGCCCCCCTCTTCGAGCCGGCGTCCTCGCGCGAGGCGGCCGGCGGATCGGTGGCCCGATGAGTGACCGTCCCGCCCCCCCGACCCCGACCTTCTGCATCGCGCCGTGGATGCACGTCTTCGGCGACGAGCGCGGGCTGCTGCGTCCCTGCTGCATGACACAGGGCGAGGGCCCACGCGCGATCCACAACACCGACGAGGACGGCACGCCGGTCGCGGTGCACGGGCCCGGCAGCATCGAACGCGGCTGGAACTCGCCCTTCATGCGCGGGCTTCGCCGCGACATGCTGGCCGGCACCCAGCCTCCCGTCTGCGCGCGCTGCTTCAACGAGGAGTCGCTCGGCATCGAGAGCTACCGCGAGGACATGAACCGCATGTACGCGGATCAAATCCCGGGCGCGGTGGCGGCGACCATGGCCGACGGGTCCGCGCCGATCGAGCTCGTGACGAGCGCCGACTTCCGGCTGGGCAACGCCTGCAACCTGAAGTGCCGGATGTGCTCGCCGATCTCCACGAAGCTGCTCATCCCCGAGTGGCGGGAGATGTTCGACCTGCCCGCCGACGAGCCCCGCCTGCTCGCGCTCGAGCGGGTGAACTGGTTCGACGAGGACGCGTTCTGGGACAACTGCGAGCGGCTCATCCCGAGCCTCACCCAGCTCCACTTCGCCGGCGGCGAGCCGATGATCATCAACCGCATGCTCGACTTCCTGGCCAAGGTGGTCGAGAGCGGGCATGCCGGCAGGATCGGCCTCTCCTACGTCACGAACCTGACCACCCTGCCCGACCGCGTGACGACGTTGTGGCCCGCCTTCCGCGAGGTGCACCTGACCGTGAGCCTCGACGGCCACGAGCCCGTCAACTCGCTCATCCGGCACCCGGCGCGCTTCGAGCGAATCGACACGCATCTCCGCCGCCTCGTGGCCGAGCGCGACCGCTACAACGTGGAGAACGTCACGTTCAACACGACGGTGCAGATGTACAACGTGCTCAACCTGGTGGACCTCTTCGAGTACCTCTTCACGCACCCGGCGGGGCTGCTGAACACCTACCCGCGGCTGTCGCTGCTCGAGTGGCCGGCGTCGTTCAACATCCAGGTGCTGCCGGCCGACCTGAAGGCGCTGGCCATCTCGCGGCTGCAGGCGTTCCTCGACGCGTACGAGGACCGCTGGCCCGTGCAGGGCGACAAGCTCGACCGCTTCAAGAACTCGGTCCAGGGCGTGATCAGCCACCTGCGACGGGAAGACCACACCGATCTGCTACCCGAGTTCGTCAAACGCACGCGGCAGTTCGATCGCGCGCGGGGCCACGACACCGCGGTGGTCATCCCCGAGTTCGCGCCCCTGCTGGCGGCCGCCACGGCCTGATGCGAGAGCGCCCGCGGCTCTTGACCGTGGCCGCGCCCGATCGCGCGGCGCTCGTGCGGACGCTCACCGACCTGCGCGCGCTGCCGGCCCCCGAACGCGACGCCGCGCTCGCCCGCCAGCCCACCACCGGCCCCGAGCGCCTGGCGATCGTCGCGGCTCCTGAGGCGCTCGAGGCCGCGCTCGACACCGCCATCGCCAGGCTGCCCACGCTCGATCGCCCGCGCTTCGTCTCGCGCGCGCATGGCCTCACGTTCGTGTCGGGCGCGGACGCCGGTCGCGTCGCGTTCCTCTTCCCCGGACAGGGCTCGGAGTACGTCGGCATGCTCGGCGGACTGCGCCGGGCCGTGCCCCTGGTCGCCGGGTGGTTCGACGCGCTCGATCGGGCGGCGGTGGCCGCGGGCCAGCCACCGCTCACGTCCCTCCTCGAGGTCGACGACCAGACGGACCCCGCGCGCGCGAACCTCGCGCTGTACGACATGGAGCGTGGCGCGCAGCTCGGGGCCGTCGCCGATCTCGCCCTGCACGCGGTCGCCTCGGCGCTCGGCATCCAGGCCGACGTGCACGTCGGCCACAGCAACGGCGAGCATCCCGCGGTGATTGCCGCCGGGCGCGTCCTGGCGGATCGCGAGTCGCTGTGCCGCGGGTTCGTGGCGCTCGGACGGTCCGGCGCGCGCCTGCCGGCGCCGGCACGCCCGGAGCGCCTGCTCACCGTCGGCATGGTCGCCCCGGAGCGGCTGGCCGCGGCCGTCAGCGCCGCGGGCGGATCGCTGGCGCTCGCGATGGACAACTGCCCCACGCAGGCAGTGGTGGGCGGGCTCGCGGACGAGGTCGATGCCTTCGCCGCGGAGATCGCGCGCATGCGCGGGCTCGCGGCGCCACTGCCCTTCCGGCGGGCGTACCACACGCCGCTCTTCGCGGACTGGTCGGGCGCCTTCGCGGACTACTACCGGAGCCTGCCGCTCGGGCCGGGGCAGGTGCCGGTCTACTCCTGCCTCACCAGCGCGCCCCTCCCGGAGGACGCGGACGGGTGCCGCTGGACCATGGCGGCGCAATGGACCGCGCTCGTGCGCTTCCGCACGACCATCGAGCGCCTGCACGACGAGGGGGTGCGCACCTTCGTCGAGGTCGGTCCCGACGCGAAGCTGACGGCCTTCGTCGAGGACACGCTCCGCGGACGGCCGCACACGGCCGTGGCGACGAACGCGCCGCAGCGGGACGACATCGAACAGCTGCTGCACGCGCTGGGACAACTCTTCGTGGCGGGGCTGGCCATCGATGCCGGGCGGCTCGATGGCGTCCTGGCCGCGGAGCGACGCCCGATGCCCCCGGCGGTGACGCCGGCCGCCGCCACACGCGAGGCGCTGGCCTATGCCGCCGGCGTGCACGAGCGGCTGATCGCCGCCGGACGCGATCAGTTGGCCCGCGCCGCAGGCCTCGTGCACGCGATCGCGCCCGCCGGGGAGGCCCCCGCCGGTGACGGCCCCTTGCTGGGGGCGAGGAGGCAATCGTCCCGGTCGGGCACCGCCTGGCGCCGGCGCTTCACGCGCTCGAAGGACACGTTCGTGGATCACCACGCGCTGGGACGTGTGGCCTCGTGCGTGCCGGGCGGCTTCCCGCTGCCGGTCCTGGCGTTCACCGTCAGCCTCGAGATCGTGGCCGAAGCGGCGCGCGCGCAGCTTGGCGGCGCGCCGATGGAGATCGGCGGCGCGCGCGCCTCGCGATGGCTCGCCCTGGACGATGGGACGCTCGAGGTCGACGTGGACGCGTCGGCCGGCGATCCCGTCGCGGTGACGCTGCGCGAGGTTGGCGCCCCGGTCCCCCTGCCCGCCTTCGAGGCGTCCGCGCGGCGCCGGGCCCTGCCCGTCGAGCCGCTGGCGCCCCTCGCTGGCGGCCGCGAGGCGACGACGTGGAGTCCGCGACGCTTCTACGACGAGTACGCCTTCCACGGCCCGGCGTTCCAGGGCCTCTCCGCCATCGATGCCGTCGGCGCGTCCGGCGTCGAGGCGCGGCTCACCACCCGTGCCCTGCCCGGCGTGTCACGCGACACGCTGGTGTTCGACCCCGCACTGCTCGACTGCGCGGGACAGCTCGTCGCGTTCTGGCTGCTGGAGCACGAGGGTCTCGACACGGACTTCGGCGTCTTCCCGTTCCGCGCCGGACGGCTCGTCGTGCACGGACGGGTGCCGGAGGCGAATGTGGAGGTGAGGGCAGCGGCGCGCATCACGCGAAGCAAGGCCGTCACGCGCGCCGACATCCACTTCGTCGACGCGACCGGCCGGCCCCTGCTCACGCTCGAAGGCTTCGAGCAGCGCATCGTCACCTTCCCTGCCGCGATTGCGAGACGCCTCTTCGGCGGCGATCCAACGGCCTTGCCTGGCCATGAGGACCGGGCCTTCCTCGAAACGAGCTGGGAGATCTGGGCGCGGGCACTCGCGCACGTAGCGCTGTCGCCAGCCGCACGCGCGCAGTGGCAGGCCGCCGCGCCCGCGCGGGACGCCGCGTCGCGCCTGCTCGCGGCGCTCGGGGCCGGAACCAGCCCTCAACCTGTGCCAGAATGAAACGCGATATGGCTCACACGAGCGCAGACATCTGGACGATGCTCACCGGCGCGGTGACGGAACTGCTGGCGGAGCGCGGGGAGGATCCGGGCACGCTGGCCCCCACGACCCGGGTCAGCTCCGACCTCGGCATCTCGTCGGTCGAGGCCATCCACCTCATGATCATGCTGGAGGACAAGCTGGGCGCGCCGCTCAGCTTCCAGGACCTGGCCGTCCGCGACGGCGAGTACGTGGAGGACCTGTCGCTCGGGGAGATCGCGGCATTCGTCTGCCGGTCGGTCGGGGTCCCCGAGGGATCACCGTCGCCGAGCGCCTGATCGCGATCCGATGCGCTGCACGATCCTGGCGGTCGGGTCGCGGGGCGACGTCCAGCCCCTGATCGCCCTCGGCGCCGGGCTCGCCGCCGCCGGCGTGACGGTGCGCCTGGCGACGCACCGCGACTTCCAGCCGGCCGTCGAGGCCGCCGCGCTCGAGTTCGCCCCCATCGACGGCAACGCCGCCTCGTTCTCGGGCGGGCCCGCGGGACGCGCCTTCCGCGATCGCGTGGCCGACCCGGCGCGGTTCAAGCGGTTCGTCGACGACTACCTCGGGCTCTTCGTCGCCCGCATGCTGCGCGACTCGTGGAACGCCTGCGAGGGCGCCGATGTCGTCCTCGCGTGGACGGCCTGCGCCGCGTCGCTGGCCGAGCGGCTGCCGGTGCCGGTCTTCAACACCTGGCTGACGCCCCCCCTGCACCTGCCGACCTCCGCGTTCCCCAATCCCTTCCACACCTCGTCCGAGCCGATGACACCCCACGAGAACCGGCGGTCGTGGCGCCTCGGGCTGCCGACGCTGCAGGTGGGGAGCGAAGCCGTGGACCGCTGGCGGGCGGAGAGGCTCGGGCTCGCGCCGTTGCCCTTCCGGCAGAACATCGCGCGCCTGCGCCGCCTGCCGCACCTGCTGGGGTACAGCCCGTCGGTGCTGCCCAAACCCGAGGATTGGCCGGCCGCGGTGCACGTGACCGGTTACTGGTTCCTCGATGCGCCTGGCACGTACCGTCCTCCGGCGGAGCTCGAGGCGTTCCTCGCGGCGGGCTCGCCTCCCGTCGCCATCGGCTTCAGCAGCCAGGTGAGCGGCGATCCGGCCGCGCTGACCCGGACGGTCGTCGACGCCGTCGAACGATCCGGGTGTCGCGCGGTGATGATCACGGGCTTCGGCGGCCTGAAAGGGGTGGACTTCCCGCCGCACGTGTTGCCGGTGACGACAGTGCCCTACGACTGGCTGTTCACGCGCGTGCGGGCCATGGTGCACCAGGGCGGCGCGGGCTCCACGGCGCTGGCCGTGCGCTTCGGGTTGCCGAACATGGCCGTGCCCTTCGGCTTCGACCAGGGGCTCTGGGGACAGCGCCTCTTCGAGCTCGGTGTCGGCCCGAAGCCGATCCCCGCGACCGCACTCACCGCGGAACGCCTGTCCTCCGCGCTCACCGCGCTGATGGCCGACGAGGAGATGCGCGGGCGGGCGGACGCGCTTGGCGCCCGGGTGCGCGCGGAAGATGGCATCGGTGTCGCCCTGCGACTGATCCTCGAGGCCGTCGATCGACGCGGCCCGCGGGTGGCCGTCTCGTAGGCCGCCGTGCGCTGCACGCTCGTCGCCATCGGGCCCCGCGGCGATATCCAGCCGATGCTCGCGCTCGGGTCGGCCCTCGCCGCCGGTGGCGCGGCGGTGACGATCGCCACGCATGCCGACTTCGCCCCCGCGGTGGCCGCGCGAGGCTTGGCGGTGACGGTGGTGCAGGGCGACGCCGCACGATTCTTCGGGGGAGCCGCCGGCGTGGCGGCGCGCGAGCGCCTGCGTGACGGCCGCGCGTTCCGGCGCTTCTTCGACGACTACCTGTCCCTCTTCTACGAGAAGCTGCTCGGCGAAGTCGCCGCGGCCTGCACCGGCGCGGACCTCGTCGTCTGCTGGCCGTGGACGCGGTTTGCGACGTCGCTGGCCGAGGGGCTCGGCATCCCGGTCGTGATCGCCTGCACCTACCCCGTGATGCACCTGCCGACGGCAGCGTTCGCCAACCCGTACCAGCCGGAACCTGGCGGCGCGGAGCCGGGACGGGAGCGGCACAGCTGGCGGCTGGCGCTGCCGGCGATGCAGGCCGGCGACGCCGCCCTCAACCGGTGGCGCCAGGCCGCGTTCGGGCTGCCGCCCATCGGCTGGCGTGAGGACCTGCACCGCTTGCGCCGCCTGCCGCACCTGCTCGCCTACAGCGAGACCGTGCTGGCCCGCCCCGCCGACTGGCCGCCGAACGTGCACGTCACCGGATACTGGTTCGTCGACGATGCGCCGACCTACCGTCCACCAGACGCGCTGGCGGGGTTCATCGGGGAGGGACCGCCTCCCGTGGCTATCGGCTTCTCGTCCCAGGTGGGTCGCGACCGCGAAGGCCTCACCGCCGTCGTCCGCGACGCCGTGGCGCTTGCCGGGGTCCGCGCGGTCGTGCTCTCCGGCTTCGGGGCCGTCGATGCCATCGACTCGCGCGACCTGCTGGTGGTGGACGCCGTGCCGCACGACTGGCTGTTCGCGAGGGTCGCGGCCGTCGCGCACCATGGCGGGTCGGGCACCACTGGCTCCGCGTTGTGGGCGGGGCGGCCCGCCTTCGCCGTGCCGTTCGGCTACGACCAGCCCCTCTGGGGCGAGCGCCTGCACGCGCTCGGCGTCGGCCCGGCGCCCCTGCCGGCCGCAACGCTCACGGCGCCCGCACTGGCCGCGGCGCTGCGAAGCGCCACCGGGACGGAAAGCATGCGCACGCGGGCCGCCGCGCTGGGCGCGATCATCCGCCGAGAGGATGGTCTCGGCACGGCCGTCCGGCTGCTCCACGGGCTGACCGGCACCCGCCGCCCGTGACCGCTCAGCGCAGGTCGACCACCACCGGGTCCTGACCGCGCAAGGCAACCGTCAACGTGACGGCCCGTCCTTCGGAAATCCAGACCGTGCGCGCGCCGACGGCGTCGAACGACGGTTCCCAGTACAACAACCGGCGGCGGCCTTCGGGCTCACGCAGCGACAGCGCCACCACGGGACGCCGCGACGCGCGAAAGAGCGCGATGGCATCGAGCGACACGCCGTAGTCCTCCAGGGTCTCGAGGTCGGCATCCGCGCCGGCCACCACGAGGCGTCCCTCGGTGCGCGCGCCCAGGCTGTAGGTGATGGTGGTGCGAGACGCGCCGTCGCGGCGCAGGCGCTCGGCGGCCTGGAGGACGAGACCATCCAGCCGGCGCCGCTCCTCGATCTGGCGATCACCGGCGCCGCACGAGGCACCGGCCGCACAGGCCACGAGCACGACCGCCATGAGGATCGTGGTCGCGTGGATCGTGGTCTCGCGCCCGGCGGAGCCGGGCGGCGACGCATGGCTCGGAGACACAGCGCAACCTGGAGGGGGTATCGATCCAAGGTATCACCCTCAGGCCGGAAGTTCCTCTGTCTCTGGGCCGCCGTGTCTCTGTGGCCCGTCCGTCGCCCTAGATGGTCTCACCCGTCGTGACCAGCACGGCGCCCGAACCGGAGTGCGCCCACGGCCCATCCCCGGCGACGACTTCGACCTCGTCCCGGAAACCACTGGCGATCTCGCGGGCCACGAAGCGCCGGCCCGCCGGAATCTCGATCGCGCGGATGCCGCGGGCCTCGACGAGCGCCAGCGTCGCGGCGCTCATCATGCCCAGCCCGCGCCACGGGCCCCAATTGATGGTCACCACGTGAGCCGCGGGGGCATGGCGCCTGAACGTCCAGCCGAGTCGGTTCAACACCTCGTTCGCCGCCGCGTAGTCGGTCTGGCCCGGGTTGCCGAACCGGCCGGACACCGAGCCGAAGAGCACCACCCACCGCAGGCCCTCTGGCCGCAGGTGCCGCAACAGCGTCAGCGCGCCGCCGACCTTGGTCTCGAAGATCCGGTCGAAGGACGCGAGCGTCTTGAGCTCGAACCGCTGGTCGTGGATGACGCCGGCGCCGTGCAGCACGCCATCGATGCGGCCGTGGCGCCGATACACGTCCTCGATGGCGGCGCCGAAGGCGGCCGCGTCGGTCACGTCGGCCGCGACGACCTCGACCTCCGCGCCACGCGCGCGCAGCCCGTCGACGGCGCGCCGCCGCTCGTCGGCCGCCGGGTCCACGCCGTCGGCCGGCGCGCCGCGGCCGATCAGGACGAACCGCACGCCGGGAGCGGCAATCTCCTGGCAGATCTCGGCGGTGATGCCACGGGTGCCGCCCGTCGCGAGCACGACCGCACCGGCCTCAGGCAACGCGAGCGCGTCGGGCGCCCGGTCGTCGAGCGGCGCGGGCTCGGCGCGGTTCACGTAGCGAGTCCCCGCGCGCCAGCCCACTTCACGCAGGGCGCCACGCTCGAGCACTTCCGCGACGACGGCATGTGCCAGGACCTCGATGGGTTCGGCCTCGTTCAGGTCGACGGTCACGGCCCGGACGTCAGGATGCTCGCGCTCGAACGATCGCAGCAGGCCGTGACAGCCACCCGCCATCTCCGCGCCCGGGCGGCAGGTCGTCCGCCCCCAGTCACCGCCCATCCCCGTGGCCGCCAGGATCGTGGCACCGCTGCCGTTCGCGAGATCCCCGGCCACGAGTTTCAACAGGCCGAACAGGCTGCGCGTCGTCGCCTGGCCCTCGAGCCGCCACGAGGGGTCGTCGTGTGATGCTGGACGGCCGAGCGGCGCGAGGTGCACCACGCAGCGCACCGCGCCGTGACGTCCCCGCGCGTCGGCCACGGCCGACTCGAGCGCCGGCGGGTCGAGCAGCGTGGCCTCCGGGATGCGGACCACCTCCGCTCCGCGGGCGGCCAGCGCCTCGGCGACATGCGGGGCAACCCCGAGCCGGTCGTCGGTCACGAGATGGAGGCCCGTGACGGTCTCGACGCCAGCCTCGGGAGCCGGGGCCTCCACGGGCACGATGACGAAGCGGCGGCACTCGTCCGCGCCGCCGGTCAGGACGTCCCCGGCACCGGCGGCGGGTACGCCGGCCAGCGCCCGTGCCGAGTGCTCGGCAATCGCGCCGAGCGTGCGCAGTCGCGTCAGGCGGTCGAGCTCGCCCTTGAGCGCATCCGCGTGCGCCGGCGGCAATGAGCTCGCGAACGACCCGATGATCTCGATGCGCTTGATCGAGTCGATGCCCAGATCGGCCTCGAGGTCGAGGCCGGGATCGAGCGCATCGTCCCCGTAGCCGGTGCGGTCCCCGACGATGCGGACGAGTCGAGCCACGAGGCTCTCGCGATCGACCGCCGTGTCGTCCGCGGGGGCCGCTGGCGCCTGCGGCGTGGGACCTGGCTCGAGGAGGGGACGGGGCTCACCCGGCGCACCGGCCGTCATCGGCGGCAGGTCTCCCACCGACGCCCGCAACACCTGCTCGAGCATCCGTTCCTGCTGATCGAGGAAGCGCCGCATCGTCTGCTCGTACTCGCGATAGACATCCGCGAGCGGTCCGGAGGGCGGCTGCACGACGACCGCGGGCACGTCCGTGGGCGACCGCCTCGCGAGCTGGCTGGCCTGCGCGGCGGCGGTGTCGGCGTCGAGGAAGGGCGCCTGCCCCGACGTGTGGACCTCCGAGCCCGACGGCCACACGTGCGCGCCGTCGATGAACCACGCGGGTGCTGGCGACGGCGGCGGGAGGCGATCCAGATCCACCCAGGTGAGCGCTCGCCCGGCGAACAGCGACGACGGCCGCGACAGGCGGCCTTCCGCGAAGAGCCGGGCCATGGCCGCGAGCAGGCCGTCGAGGCCACCATCAGTGGTGATCGTGGTGAACGGGCGATCGCCCAGGGTGCGGCGCACGAGTCCGCTCAGGACGCGGCCCGGTCCGACTTCCACGAACGTGCGGACGCCGCCGGCATCCATGGCCTCGATCGCGGAAGCGAACTCCACCGGCTGCTCGAGGTGCGCCTCGAGCCGCGCGGCGATGGCCGCCGGGTCTCCAGGGTACGGCTGGCCATCGAGGTTCGCGTACACGGGCACGCGCGGACGAGCGAAGGTCACCGCGCCAATGGCCGCGGCGAGCTTCGGCCGGGCCGGCGCCATCAACGGCGAGTGGAACGCGCCGGAGACCGGCAGCGCCTTCGCGACGTGCCCATCCGCCCGGACGCGTTCGACGACGGCGGCGACGCCAACCGTCGTCCCGGAGACGACGACCTGCCCGGGCGCGTTCCGGTTCGCGAGCACCACGCCGTCGACGCCACGCAGGTACTGTTCGGCCTCCGCGAACGGGAGGGCCAGCATCGCCATCGTGCCGGCATCAGCGCCGACGTCCGCCATGGCCTCGCCCCTGGCCGCCGAGAGGCGAAGGAGCGCGTCGCGGTCGAGCGCGCCCGCGGCATGCAGCGCGACGAACTCGCCGTAGCTGTGCCCCGCGACGGCATCGGGCTCGACGCCCGCGGCGGTCAGCACATCGAGGGTGCCACAGGCGACCACGCCGATGGCCGGCTGCGCGACGGCGGTATTGGCAAGGGCGGCCGCCTGCGCGTCGCGGCTCACGTCGTCGAAAGCAGCCGGCGGCCACATCGCCGCCGCCAGGGGGCGACCGCGACTGCCCCGGAGCTCATCGGCCCTTGCCGCGACGGCACGGAGGGCCGGCACGAACGTCGCGACCTCCTGCCCCATGCCCGGATACTGCGATCCCTGTCCGGGGAACACGCAGGCCAGGAGGCCCGCGGGCGCGCCGCTGCCGGTGAAGACGTCACGTTCGGTCGCGCCGCGCGCCGCGCGGCGAGCGGCCGCGATGCGGGGCCTCAACTCACTCGCGGTCGTGGCCGTGAAGGCCAGGCGCGCGGCGCCCGGCGTCGAGGCCTCGACCGCGCAGACGTACGCCAGATCCCGGAGCGTGAACTGCGATGGCACACCGGCGGTCGTCTCGGCGTCGAGCCGGGCCGCGGCCCGATCCAGGCGCTCGAGCGCACGCTCGAGCCCGTCCGCATCGTCGGCGGACAGCACGAACAGCTCCACGGGCCAGGCCGCGCCGCCCGGCGCCGGCACGGCAGCGGCCGCCGGGTACTCCTCCACGACGACGTGGAAGTTCGTCCCGCCGAAACCGAAGGCGCTCGCGCCCGCGCGGCGCGGCCGGTCGGGGCGCGGCATCCAGGGCCGCGGCGCGTCCGCCACGTAGATGGGCGCGTCGCCGGCCAGGGCCGCAAGCGGCTTCGAGACCCCCGCGTGCGGCGGGATCGTGCGGTGATGAAGCGCGAGCGTGGCCTTGAGCAACGCCACCATTCCGGCGGCCGTGCGTGTGTGTCCGATCAGGCTCTTCGCCGATCCGATCGCGCAGGTGCCCGGCGCGGCTCCGGCCTGGCGCAGCAGTCCGCCGATGGTGGTCGCTTCCGCCGCGTCACCGAGGGCGGTGCCGGTGCCGTGCGCCTCGTAGAGCCCGAGGGTGGCCGGGTCGATGCCGGCGCGGCCGTACGCGCGGTCGAGGGCGCGGCGCTGGCCCTCCGACTTCGGCGCCGTCATGCTCAGGCCCCGCCCGTCGCTCGACGCGCCCATCGACTTGATCACGCCGTAGATGCGATCGCCGTCGCGTTCGGCATCCGCCAGGCGCTTCAGGACGAGCACGACGCCGCCCTCGCTGATGACGATGCCGTCCGCGCCGGCATCGAAGACATCGGCACGGCCGCGGGGCGACAGGGCCCGGGTGTGGCTGAAGCCCATGAACGCCTGCGGCGACATCTCGAACTCGAGGCCGCCGGCGACCGCGAGATCGGAGCGTCCTTCCGCCAGCTCGCGGACCGCGGAGTCGAGAGCCGCCAGGGAACTCGCGCACGCGGCGTCGATCGTCAGGTTGGGACCACCGAAGTCGAAGCGGTTGGCGACACGTCCCGCCACGACCGCCCCGAGCAGGCCGGGATAACTCTCCTCGGTCCACTCCGGCAGTCGCGCGAGCACCTCCTCGCCCGCCCCCGGCACGATGAGGGGCAACGCGGCGCGCGTCATGTAGAGCTGCTCGAGATCGGCCGTGTTGCCGATGCCGAAGACCACCGTCGTACGCGCCCGGACCGCCTCGTCCGGCCTGGCGTCCGGGAAGCCCGCGTCCACCAGCGCACGCCGGGTGAGCTCCAGCGCCAGCAGTTGCGGCGGCGTGATCGCCGGCAGCGAACGTGGCGGGATGCCGAAGCGCAGCGGATCAAACGGGATCGGATCCACGAAGCCGCCCCATCTGGAGGCGATGCGGTCACGCGCGCCGGCCACCGGGTCGTAGAAGAGCCGCCAGTCCCAGCGCTCCGGCGGAATCTCCCGGATGGCCGGACGCTGCGCCAGCAGGTTGCGCCAGAACGTCTCGACGTCACGCGCGCCGGGCACGAGGCACGACCAGCCGACAATGGCGATGTCGAGGGGCCGGGGCGGCTCGCCGGCCGGCGCGACCGCCGCGACCGGCGCATGCGCCGCCAGCCATGCCGTGCTGCCCGACGCGACCTGGGCGTGCAGCTCGGCCACCGTGGTCGTCGCCGTGTGGAACGCGGCGACTTCCCCGAGCATGAAGAGGCCGTCCTCACGCTGGCGTGGCGCGTCCACCACCACCAGTTGATGGCCGTCCCGCTCCAGGCCCTTCGACGCGATGCGCGACCGCCCGACGATGAGCGCCTCGAGTGCGTCGCCGAGCGCGGCGCCACCGAGGCCCTGCGCCTCGAGCGCCCGGCGCTCGGCCTCGAAGTGGTCCACGAACGGCGTGTGGGCGCAGCGGATCACATGACCGGGGCCCGTCTCGATCGTCACCGTGTCGGCGCTGCGCAGCGCCTCCGACTGGAAGCCGGTCGTGATGGCCCCGGCCTCGACGGCCTCGCGCGTGAACAGGTACGCCGTGCCCATGAGCACGCCCACCTGCATCCCGAGCTCGGCGAGCGGCGCCGCCAGCGCGGAGACCATTGCCCCCGACAGGTCGTCGTGGATGCCCCCCGCGAACAGCACCTGGACGGACGACCGATCCGCCGGCGCCACGCCCTCCACGAGCATCGCGACGGCCGCCTCCCAGAGCGCGAAGCTGTGCAGCGGCCCGACGTGACCGCCGCACTCACCGCCCTCGAAGACGAACCGCCGCACGCCCTGCGCCAGGAACGGCGCGAGCAGCGGCGCCGGGACATGGAGGAACGTCCGGATGCCCTGGCGTTCGAGGGCATCGGCCTGGTCGGGACGGCCGCCGGCAATCAGCGCGAACGGCGGCTTCACACGCTCGACGACGGCCATCTGCTCCTGGCGAAGCTCCGGCGGCACGAAGCCCAGGATGCCAACGCCCCACGCCCGTCCGGCGAGCGTGTCGCGGGCCGAGTCGACGAGCGTCGCGACCTCGGGGCCGCGCATGAGCGCGAGGGCGAGGAGCGGCAACCCGCCCCCGGCCGACACGGCGTCGGCGAACTCGACGCGATCGCTGACACGCGTCATCGGGCCCTGCACCACGGGATAGCGGGTGCCGAGCGAGGCGGCCAGGGGCGCGCCGGGCGCAAGCGGCGCCAGCCTGGCCGCCGCGGCGGCCTGGGCGTGCGCCGCCTCGACGACCGCTCTCACGAGCCGCGCGGTGGTGCGATACCGCGCCGCGATGGCGGCGGCCTGCCCGATGCCCTCGCCGACCGGCCAGGCGTGGCGCGCCGGGTCCCCCCACCCCACCACGGCGGCGACGTGCGACAACCACTGGCGCCGGCGCGCCTCGGGCGACCCGTTGCCGTCGATGGCCGCCTCCGCCCGGAGCAGGGCCCGCCCGGCGGGCGCCTCGGGCCGCTCGAGCACCCGGACGACCAGGCCATGGGAGGCGCCGGCGCGCGTCGTGTCGGTCAGCCCGAGCCGGCCCACGAGGTGGCGCCACTCCGGCGGGAGCGGCGACTCACGCAGGAGCCACAGCACGTCGTCCAGCACCACGGCGTGCGCCCCGGCCACGAGGCAGGCCGCCGCGGCATGCGGTCCGATGCCACCGCGCACGATGAACGGGCGGGGCTGGCGCGCCAGAAACTGTGCAAGGACGAACGCGGATTCGCCGCCGCCAAGTCCGCCGCATTCGGCGCCACGCGCCGCCCAGCCCGCGAAGGGCAGGGCGGGCGCCACGGCCGCGGTCTCTCCGGCAGCCCCGATCTCGAGCCAGATGTCCCGTCCGGGCGAGGCCAACGCCTCCAGCACGCCGGGCAGCGTGGCCGCGGACCAGCCGCAGAGGAGGATCCAGTGCGCGCGGCCCGCCAGCGCGTCGAGCAGCGGACGATGGCGGGACAGGTCGTCCGCGTGCAGGCGGAGGCCGAGCCTTGCCGTGCCGTCGTCGACCACGGCGGCAGCCGCGCGGCTCACCGCGTGCAGCGCCGCGCCATCCTGCGCATCCCGCAGGTGCACCGCGTCGAGCAGGCCGATCCCGCCGGCCCGTGCCGTCTCGGTCGTCAGCCGGGCGTCACCGAAGGCGGCCGGCAGGAGCGTGGCGCACCGGAACGGGGGGGCGGTGGTGTCCGGCGTGTCGGGGCGAACGATCTTCGACAAGGGCATACCCGCGGCCACGAAGGCCGCACTGAGGAGTGCGGCCAGTCTAACGCACGAAGGTGCCGCACGGAGGTGCCACACGAAGGTGCGGCACGGGGGGTGCGGCACCCGTGCTGTTGACGGGGGGCGAGAGGCTCATCGACAATACTCGGCCATGCCCGTCCATCGCTTCCCCCATCGATTCATCGTTTCCGGCGTCCTGCTCGCCCTCGTCCTGGGGCTCCCCGCGCGGTTGTGGGCGCAGGACATCGATGCGCTGCCGGAGCTCGTCGAGGACATGCAGGCGGCGCCGCGGCCCGGCCAGAGCGGGGCCTCGATCACGCTGGGCGCGACCATGAAGCAGGGGCGGACCGAGACGCTCGGGTGGTCGGTCAGCGGCTGGGGGGCGCACACGACGAAGAAGCGGGAGCTGCTGCGGCTGGACGTCGGCCTGCAGTATGCGGACTACAAGGCCACGCCCCAGTCGGACAGCATCACCGTCGAGGACAACCAGCAGGTCCTCTTCACGTATATCCGCCCGCTGAACCTGCGCTGGAGCCTGCTCGGGATCGGCCAGTACAAACGCGACGCCATCCTGGATCTGAACTACCGCGCGGCCGCCGAGGGCGGCATCGGCTACAACCTGATCGAGACGGGCCGCATCTTCGCGCAGGTCGGCGGGTCGTTCGCGCTCGGCAAGGAAGATCGCGGACACACCGAGCTCGGGGACCAGGTCCGCGACGTCGGCATCCTGCAGTTGTTCACGTACCACATTACGCCGGTGCTCGGTTTCGAGGAGTACTTCAAGGCGCACGTGGACACCAGCGCGACCGATGACCACCACTGGGAGCTCAGCGCCACGTTGCTCTCGCAGGTGTCGAAGTCGGTGGGCCTGAAGATCTACTACACGCACCAGTACGACGCGCTGCACTCGCCCGAGAACGGCCCCACGCAGAAGGAGCTCGGCGTCGGGGTGCAGATCACGCTGAAGAAGGCGGATGCAGGCAGCAGCAAACCCTGAGCCCGGGTTCGTCCGGCGCGCCGAGTCGCGCGTCGTCTCGGCGGTGGAGGGCATCGGGCGCTTCTGCCGGCGCCTGGTCGTCGACCTGTGGGAGCTGCTGCGTTTCCTCCCCTTCTTCTTCTACGTCGTCCTGTCGCTGATCGGCTTCTGGCTCTGGGTGATCGGGTCGTTCTTCAGCCTGATCCGCTTCTTCCTGCGCATCGGCATGGTGTTCATGCTGTGGGCGTCGGGCGGGGTGCCGCCGCGGCCGGGACGCCGGGACAGCCTCGTCGAGGGCTTCCAGGACGACCTCCAGCTGCTGTGGGAGCAGCGCTACGCCGCCTACGTCGAGTTCGCCCGGCCGCTGGCGGTGCACTACCTGGCGGCCGAGAAGGCGATCCGCCGCTTCTGGCACTGGTCGGTCATCCGCAAGGCGTTCGTGACCTTCTCGGTGGCCCTGTTCGTGGGCATCCCGGGGATGTACGTCGTGCCGCGTCCCCACTACGTGCAGGTCACCGACGACAACGCGACCCATTACGAGTCGGACGGCACGCAGGTCTACTACCTGGTGCACGCGGTGGACCTGTTCAGCCGGGGCCAGACCCACGAGTACGAGAACGAGGACGCCTGGTGGCTGGGCAAGATCAACTCCCAGGGCATCAAGAGCCAGCTCCAGCCCGGGAAGTACTACAAGCTCTGGGTGGTGGGGATCCGGTGGTACAAGAGCCCGACGCTCTTCCCGAACATCATCTCGGCGACCGAGGTGGACCGGAACGGCAAGGTGATCGAGGACCCGGACCGGCTGATGACCACCTCCCCGGTGCCGGCCGCGGCCCCGTCAAAGTGACCGCGCAACTTCGGCGTGACGGCGTTGACCCTCCCGAGGGCGCCGCCTATACTACGTCCTGACCGCCGGCTCCCCGGCGGCATCCCCCATGGGCCTCACGCGTGGCGCCGCGCCTTTCGGGGGGACAACAGGCCCGGCGCCCAACTCGAAAGCGGTAGAACAGCTATGGTCCTGCCCGTCATTGGCAAACTGAGCATGGGGTCGTTCGGCGTCGGCGCCGCCGCCGCCGTCGTGGGCGCGGCCGTCGCGCGTCCGCTGCTCGTCGGTGTGGTCCGCGCCGGCTACGACGTCTCGGATGTCGTGACCGACGCCTGGGCAAAGGCAAAGAGCGAGGCACAGGCGGTCAAGAACGAGGCCCTGGCCGCGCACACGTCCGCCAACATGGAAAACGAGCTCGAGACGCTTCGGGCCGAAGTCGCGTCCCTGCGCCAGCAGGTCGCCGGCAAGCGCAGCTCCTAGCCGCGCCCGGCAGGCGCGGCCATACCGGGCATGTCCGTCGACGCCAGCAGCCGCGCCCCCGGCACCCACGCGGGGGGTGCCGCGCAGGCGGCCGACGATGCCGCGGTCCGCGCCGAGCGGATCATCGCGTTCCTCAGGGGAGCCGCCATCGACCTGTGGCGGTTCCTCCGCTTCCTCCCGTTCGTCGTCTTTCTCGCCTTCCTCGTCCTGAGCTTCTGGCTCGCCGCCTTCACCGCCGCCATCGCGGTCGTGCGGGCCGTGCTGCGGCTCGTGGCGGTCATCCTGCTCGGGCTCTCCGGGGGCCTCGCGCCACGCCGCGGCACCGCGCCCCCCGGCACCCTCCGTGACAAGGCCCGCCGGGAGCTGCGCCTGCTGCGGGTGCATGCCTCCCTGACGTGGGAGGAGTCGGTGGGCCCGTTCCGCCGGCACTGGCGGGGCGCCGGCTATGGCTGGCGGATGTTCTGGCACTGGCACATCGGCCGGAAGCTCCTGGCCGTCATCACGGTGGCCCTGCTCATCGTCCTGCCGTGGTTCTACTTCATCCCCCGGCCCTACGACGTGCAGGTCACCGACGACAACGCGATCGACTACCAGAGCGACGGGCAGATCGTGCGGTACCTCGTGCACGCGGTGGACCTGAACGAACGCAACCAGACCCGCGAGTTCATGAACGAGGACGCCTGGTGGCTCGGCAAGATCAACGCGCAGGTGATCAAGAGCCAGATCCAGGAGGGCCGCTACTACCGGATGTGGGTGGTGGGTATCCGCTGGTGGAAGTGGCCGACGCTGTACCCGAACATCATCCGGGCCCAGGAAATCGACGAACACGGCCGCCGGATCGAGAACCCGTCGCTGCTGCGGGCCGCCCCCGTGGTGCCCGAGAACACCACCCCGCTGCTGCCCGCCACACCGCTGGAGCCGGACGCCCCGGTGGAGCCCGTGCAGGCCGCGCCGCCAGTGGCGCCGGCGGCGCCGGCGGCTCCGGCGGTGAACCAGACGCCGAAGCCGTAGGCCTCGGCGCTTGCCTGCCCTGAGCGAAGTCGAAGGGCGCCGCCTCGGTGGGCCACGCCTCGCGGGGCTCGGCGCGGTAGGCCTCGCGCCTCCGGCGCTCGGTGGGACTCGGCCTCGCTGGGCTGCGCGTCGGCCATCGCTGGGACGCCGGCGGCTGGGCGGCCGGCGCTGGGACTCGCCCTTCGGGCTCGCTCGGAACTGAAGTTTGCGCGCAATCCTCCGCGCGGTCTCCCAGCGAGGCGCGTGAGCGCCGAGTCCCAGCGAAGGCCGACGCGTGGCCCCAGCGAGGCCGAGTCCCAGCGTACCCGAGCGAAGCGAGGGTAAGTCCTACCGAGCCGCGAAGCGGCGAGGCCGGGTCCCAGCAACGGCCGCGCAGCGGCCGGCGTCCCAGCGAGGCGCGCGAGCGCCGAGTCCCAGCGAGGCCCGACGCGCGGCCCCAGCGAGGCCGAGTCCCAGCGCACCCGAGCGAAGCGAGGGTAAGTCCTACCGAGCCGCGAAGCGGCGAGGCCTACGCCGGCGGCGTGGGGGCCTGCGCGCCGCCGGATTCGGCAGCGGGCGGCGGGGGGGCCGTGGCGGCGCCGGCCGCCGGCGGTGGCGGGGGCGGCGCGCCGGCCGGGGCACCCGGGTGCGGCGCCTGGCGCGCGGCGCGCTCCGCGTTGACCTCCGCGGCCGCGTCCTCCACGTTCTCGCGCACCTGCGCCGACATGCGGCGCACTTCGTCGGCCGTCACGATGGAGGCGCGAATCAGCTCGACGAACAGGGGGCGCAGGAGCGGCCGGACCACGGGCGCCAGGAAGACACCGAGGAAGAAGGCGATGAGCGGAATCAACATGTCGGACAGCGACAAATCCGCGCCATCATGACAGGCTCGTCCGGGCCCCGTCAATCGGCGCCTCCTCGTTGACCCCCATCGAACGGTCCTTCTATACTGGCGCCGGCCGCGGCCTCGCCCCGCCGCGTCCCAGGGAGCGCGTGACGCCATGTTCAGCCTTGGATCGTTCCTCGCCGGCGCCGTCGCCACCGTGCTCGCGAAGGTCTTCGCGCGGCCCCTCGCGGTCACCACGGTGAGCTACGGGTACACCGCCGTCGACTCCGCGAAGAGCGCGTGGCAGAGCGCGCGTGAGGAAGTCAACGGCATTCGCGCCGACGCCCGCGCCATGTACGACGTCCGGTCGACCCGGAACACCATCGCCGAGCTGCGGCGCGAGATCGCCCAGCTCCGCGCCGAGCTCGCGGTCTCGTAGGCCACAGCCGTCCTGCGCCCGGCCCCCGGCGCCGGGTGCGCGTCACTCTGCCGTCCGTCCTCGTCCCGATGCACGCGCTGTCCACCCTGCCCGGCCGTATCCGCTGGCACGTCCCGCCCCTGCTGAACCGCCCGATGCTGGCGCGCGGCGTCGCGGAGCACCTGCGCGCATGCCCCGGGGTCCGCACCGTCAGCGTCAACCCCGTCACCGGCAACGTGCTGCTCGAGTTCCCGCCGGAGGTGTCGCCCGAGCAGGCCGAGGACTGGGTGCTGCAGGCGCTCGAGGACGCCGTCGAGCGGCCCGTCGACCCGCCGCTCGTGCCGCTGCCCTTCGGCAAGGACGCCCCGCTGGCCCGGCTGCTGGACCGCACGCGCAAGCACCGCCGGCTCGGGTGGACGATGGTGGGCGCGAACTTCCTGAACCGCCTGCTCGACTCGTCGCCGCCCATCCTGATCGGCGCGGGCATCGACATCGTGTCCACCGGCGGGTCGGGCCTGCTGCGCGCGATCGGCCTGCGTACGGTCAAGTCGCAGCTCTTCGGCCTCGGCGCCGTCGGGCTCGGCATCTGGGCGCTCGACGCGGTGCTCGACTACACCCAGCGCAGCTCCGCGGCCGAGTTCGCCAACCAGGTGCGCAACGACCTGCGCAACGAGTTGTACCAACACCTCCAGACGCTGGACCTCGCCCAGTTCGAGTCGCGCGACGTCAGCGCCTGGATCGGCGTCATCGAGGGAGACCTCGCGCGGATCCACAGCTTCATCAAGGACGGCAGCGACCCGATCATCACGATTGCCGCCAACAGCCTGGCCGTGGCCGGCACCGTGCTCGCGCTGTCGCCCGGGTTCGCGGTCCTGCAGCTGCTGCTCATCCCGCCGGTCGCGCTCGCGTCGAAGGAGCTCCTGGGGCCGCTCAAGGAACGCCTCATCCGCTCGTACTACGACAACGAGAAGCTCGGCGCCCTGATCCACGGCAACCTCTCGAGCCTGCCCACCATCGCGGGCTTCGCCTCCCAGGACACCGAGGCCCTGCGCGTCATCGAGGCCGGCGAGAAGCAGATGGCGTCCACGCGGGACGCCAACGAGCTCACCTCCACCTACGTCCCGGCGCTGACCATGATCGTCGGCTCGGAGTTCATGGCCGCGCTCGTCTGGGGCGGGCTGCAGGTCGAGAAGGGCACGCTGTCGGCCGGCAACTACAACGTGCTCGCCGCCACGCAGCTGCGCATGCTGGCCGCCATCGGGTACTTCGGCGCGAGCCTGGAGCAGTACCAGCGCACCAGCGTCGCCATCGAGCGCGTGTTCGAGGTGCTCGACATGCGGCCCTCGATCGTCAACCGCCCCGAGGCCGTCCCGTTCACCGGCCTCTCACGCGCCATCGTCTTCGACGACGTGCGGTTCGCGTACGAGCCCGACCGCCTGGCGCTCCGCGGCATGAACCTGACCTTCCCCGCCGGGCAGACCGTCGGCATCGTCGGGTCGAGCGGCGCGGGCAAGAGCACGGTCCTGAAGCTGCTGCTCCGCTTCTACGACGTGCAGGACGGCGCCGTGAAGTACGACGGCGTGGACGTGCGGGATCTCCGGATGGGCGACCTCCGGCGGCAGATCGCCATGGTCTCGCAGGAGCTGGCCGTCTTCGCGGGCTCGGTCCGCGACAACATCGCCTATGCGCGGCCCGACGCCACCGAGGCCGAAATCCAGGAGGCCGCCGAGATCGCCGAGGCGCACGAGTTCATCACGGCGCTGCCCGAGGGCTACGACACGACGGTGGGCTACGGCGGGCTCACGCTCTCGGCCGGCCAGCGCCAGCGCCTCGCCATCGCGCGCGTCGTGCTCGCCAACCGCCCGATCCTGCTCTTCGACGAGGCCACCTCCGCCCTCGACTACGAGACCGAGGCCGCGGTCCAGCGCTCGCTCGCCGAGGTCACGGCGGGGCGCACCACGGTCATCGTCGCGCACCGGCTCTCGACCATCCGGCAGGCCGACCTGATCTATGTCCTGGACGAGGGGCAGGTGAAGGAAATGGGCCGGCACGACGAGCTGGTCGCCGCCGACGGGATCTACGCGAGCATGTGGCGCGTGCAGACCGGCGAGACGCCACGCCGCCGTCCCCGCCGGACCAACGGGCAGTCGGACCCGCACTGAGCGGGCCCGGCGCCCGTCACACCTTCTCGGCTTCGGCCACGGCCTGGGGCGTCACGACCTCCGCCCGCGCGACCGCTTCCTCGGCGGCCTTCTTCCGGTGCCGGCGGCCCTCCAGGGCCTTCTGCCCACCCTCGATCATGTCCCCCATGGCCAGCAACGCCTTGTGCAGGCCGTAGAGGATCACGCCGTGGTGCACGCCGATGTCGATGAGGCCCTCCGACCCGGTCCATTCCTCGAGCAGGTCGTCGAGACCCGACATCACGAGGACGAAGCCGACGAAGAGCACGGTGCCGGGATGTTCGAGGAAGGCGACCAGGCGTTCGCCGAAGGACTTGAGCGTCATGACTGCCTCGATTCAAGCGGAGGCGGACGCGCAAGTCAACGGGCGTCCGCCGGACCGGGGGCTATCCGGCATCTCTCAGTGTACGCGGTCCGCGGGCCCAGGAGGATCAAGAGCCTCCGCGGCCTCCTCGTCCCAGAGCGCCCGCAGGCGGGCCCGCTGGGCCCGCCGCCGCCGGATGGCCCAGAGCGCCAGGACCGTCACGACCATCCACAGCGCGGTGGTGGACGTCAGGAACGGCAGCCACGTGGTCCACAGCCGCTGCTCCCGCCAGAACGTGTCGGCCGCCACCGGCAGCGGCACGCCGGCGGCCTCGCGGAAGGCGTCGTCGAAGCGCGCGCCGGCCGACATCGCGTGGTGCAGGCGGGCCGGCAGCGCCCGGCCGTGCCGGGCGAGCAGGTCGCGGACGAAGGCTCCGGCCAGCGTGTAGGCCCGCGCCCGCGACCGCCGGTCGCTCTCGAAGAGCCGGTTCAGCTCGGGGAGGTCCACACGCCGGCTGAGCGCGAGCTCCAGCACGAGGCGCGTCCGGTCCTCGATGCCAATCTCATGTTCGGCGGCCATGGCGAGGCCCTCGTGGTACCAGCGTGGCACCGGGCGGCTGCCGACCGCGCGGTCGATCAGGACATGCGCCACCTCGTGGCGCAGGACATCGTCGATGGAGTCGTCCGGATAGACCGGCGAGCGCGCCGGGAAGATGACCACGAGCCCGGCCCGGCCCAGGGCATACGCCGCGACGTCAGGGCCGGCCTGCCGCGCCGCCTCCGAGGTCTCGCGCGCGAGCACGACCTCGATCGGGCCACCGGGATCGTCCAGGCCCACCAGCGAGACGATACCCGCCAGGCGCGCGGGATCGTAGGCCTCCACCCGGACGCGATCGGCCGCCAGCTCGTCGGGAGCCGTGATGTGCAGCTCCGGCGGTCGCGGCGCCTGCGCCGCAACACGCCCCGCCCCGCCGGCCACCGTCAGCAGCAGGGCCACCACACCCGCAAGGCTTGTCATGTAACGGAACACCTGCACGCCCTTCGATCATAGCCACCGTGTGCCAGGGGCGAATTCAGAATCGAGAAAACGGAATCAGGAAAGGAATTCGTGAATTCGGAATTCGACAATTCCTTTCTTGATTCCGTTTTCTGCATTCCTGATTCCTCCGTGGGAGATACATGCTTCCTGTAAGATTCGAGGAAGGAGGTACGTATGTTCGGAAAGAAAAAGAAGAAGAAGGGCGGCAAGGCCGGCGACGTCGCGGAGCAGCTCGGCTCGGCGCTGGGATCGGCGGCGGCGAAGGTCGACAAGCTCAATGCGCGGCGCACGAAGGCCATCGCGGAGCTCAACGAGATCATCACGAAGGCGCAGCAGGCGATCGCCGATCTCGAGATGCCCTCCCTGCCGGTCGGCGGGAAGAAGGCCGCGAAGCGCAAGAAGCGCTGACGGGCGGGACTACCAGTCCGCGGGCTGGTAGTCCTTGAGGAACTGGCCCCAGACGTGGGTGCCGGTGTTGATGCCGTCGATGATCGGGTCGACGATGCGGGCGGCGCCGTCCACGATGTCGAGCGGCGGGTGGAACCCGTGCTCGTCGGTCTTGCGCGCGGCAATCGCGACGGGATCCTCGTCGGTGACCCAGCCCGTGTCCACGCTGTTCATGTGGATGCCGTCGGCGTGGTAGTCGGCGGCGGCCGTGCGCGTCATCATGTTGAGCGCGGCCTTCGCCATGTTCGTGTGCGGGTGCCGCGTCGTCTTGAAGCGCCGATAGAACTGCCCTTCGACCGCCGACACGTTGACGATGTGCTTGTCGCGTCCCGGCGCGCGCAGCATGAGGGGCTTGAGCCGGGCGTTCAGGACGAACGGCGCGACGGCGTTGACGAGCTGCACCTCGAGCAGCTCAACCGTCGAGACCTCGGCCAGCAGCAGCCGCCACGAGTTGCGGTCGCGCAGGTCCACCTGCTGCAGGTCCTGATCGAGGCGGCCTTCGGGGAACAGCGCGCCCTGGGCCTCCGCCTCGTCCGGCAGCAGCGGCACCTGCGAGAGCTCCGCCGCCCGGGTCAGGCCCGAGACCGCCGCCAGCTCACGCGCCAGCGCCCCGGACGTCGCCGGGCCTTCGGGCAGCAGGTGCGCGCCCCGCAGGCCCTCGTAGGCGCCCAGCACTCGCCGCACGTCCTCGGGCAACGCGCCGAGCGCCGCGCCTTCCGCCTCCATCATGTGCCGGTAGAACTCCGGCGGCCGGCGCACGGTCTGGCAGGCGTTGTTCACGATGAAGTCCAGGCGATCCCGCGTGCCCATCAGGTGGGCCGCGAACGCCTCGACGCTGGGGGTGTGGCGCAGGTCGAGCCCGAACACCTCCAGCCGGTGGCCCCACTCCGCGAAGTCCGGCTCCTTCGCGTAGCGCATCGCGGCGTCACGGGGGAACCGCGTGGTCACGATGAGCGAGGCGCCGCACCTGAGCAGCTTGATTCCCGCCTGGTAGCCGATCTTCACGCGGCCGCCGGTCAGCAGCGCCACGCGTCCCGTCAGGTCCGCGAGCTCGCCGCGTTTGCGGAAGTTGAGCGCCGCGCACGAGGGACAGAGCTGGTCGTAAAAGTGGTGGATGGCCGTGTAGTGCTGCTTGCAGATGTAGCAGTGCTGCGGCTCGGGCGCGTGGCGCTCCTCGGCGCCGGGCGCGAGGTCGTCGGGAGCGAAGCCGTCTGGCGCGAAGACGTTGGGCGTGGTGAAGACGGGCTTGCGTCGCAGCTCGCGGATGCCGGTGTTGGCACGCGCGGCTTCCGCCGCGGCGTCGCGGGCGTCCTTGCGGCGCTTCTTCACCGCCTTGACGAGCTGGGCCCGCATGCCCGCGTCGGGACGCGAGATGGCCCCGGCGGCCTTGAGCAGGCGGATGCGCTCCGCCTCCGGCACGTCGGCCAGCAGGGAGCGATCACCGGCAATGGCCTCGAGCAGGTCGGCCACCTCGCGCAGCCGCGCGGGGAACGACGCCGTCGCGGGCGCGTCCGGACCGGAAGGACTGGACATCAGACGAGGGTATCCCAATCGTGCGGCCGGGGGGCCCGGCCGCCGGCTGTTGCCGAAGGGATGGGAGGAGGCGCCATCGGCGCGCCGGGCCCCTGCACGCAGGTGACCTGGCACGCCTCCGGGCTCAGCGCAGGTGCCTACTCGGCGAGGCGGACGTTCTCGGCGCGCGGACCCTTCGGGCCCTGGCCGGTCTCGAAGGTCACGCTCTGGCCTTCGTGCAGGTCGTCGAACCGCACGCCGTTGCAGGCGGACTGGTGGAAGAAGTACTCGTTGCCGTCGCCGGCCGCCACGAAGCCGAAACCCTTGTCGCGGACGAGACGCTTGATAGTGCCGTTGCTAGCCATGTCGATTCTCTTTTCGATGGGGTCCGCCATCCGGGTGGTCCTGCGCAGAAAGTCGCTCCGGCCGGTGCTTGAAACTGCCGTCTGCCGAGTGACACCGCTCATGCGGCGGGGCTCTCGGGGGGTCACGACGGTAGCTTCGTTGTGCGGCTGGAACGATTCCCGGCGGACGCCGGGAAGGCGACAGGGCTCAGAAAGCGGAACCGGGTAGAACGATAGCACAACCGGCAAACGAGGTGCCAGCCAAATCTGGATCCGGCGGCGGCGCGCGCCCCCAGGCCCCTCGCCGGGGCGCCTGGTCAGGGTCGGCGGCCGGCGTCCAGGTGGAAGGCCCAGCCCGCGTCCCGCACCGCGTGCTCGAGGCGCGACCGCAGGTGCCCGATGTCGAACGCGCCGCCACCCGACGGCGTCGAGACCTGCGTATCCTGCGCCACCTCGCTCCCCACCTGCCGCGTCTTCTCCACCCGGAACGCCGGCGGCGGGACGCCCCAGCTCGTCTCGGTGTTCGACTCCCGGAAGCGGACGTCGTGGGCCGCCTCGTCGAAGTCGCAGGAGCACCGGTACACGGCCTTGCGGCCGCCGAGGAACCACTTGCCGAGGGGGATTTCGCGAGCCGCGCTCAACGCGTGCTTCGAGCCCAGCTCCGGGCGAAGACCTTCGGCCTCGGTGATCTGGAGTAGTTGCGTGACGAGGTCCCTGGTCGCGAGAGTTGCCATGGCACCCTCCTGCGCGAACGGTCAACCTCGGTGTGACTTCAACGGGCGTGCCACGGCTGTCCCCGGCGAATCGGCCCGTTCGCGAGGGGGCGCGCGCGCCGCAGGCGCGACGGCGGCCGCAATCGGCCGGAATCCGGCAGTGGCGCCAGGATGGCGTCAGCGGCGGCCGCCCGTGGGGCTAGCGGGTGGGCTTCTCGAACCGCACCGCGTACACCGGCGGGAGGTTCGCGCTCACCGTCTGCCAATGGTCGCCGCCATCGTCGCTCGTCCAGAGCGACCCGGTGGTCGAGCCGAACGCCAGTGCCTGGCCGGTCTCGTCGACATCGAGCGCGTGGCGGAAGACCAGGTCGTAGGCGTGCTCCTGCGGGAGGCCCCTGGTCAGCGTCTCGAACGTGCGGCCGCCGTCGCGCGTGCGGGTGACGACGACGCGGCCGTCCTTCGGGATGCGCCGCTCGTCCTTGATCGCGGGCACGAACCACGCGGTGTCGGGATCGTCGGGGTGCACCGCGACGGCGAAGCCGAAGACCGACGGTGAGACGCCGGTGATCTCGGTCCAGACCTTCCCCGCATCGGTCGACTTGAAGATGCCGTTGTGGTGCTGCACCCAGAGGGCATCGGGAACCGCGCGGCACTGCACGAGCATGTGCGGGTCCTGGATGTTCGGCTCGTATTCCTTGCCGGGCGGCATGAACTCCGCGCGCATGCCCGTGCCGGTGTGATCCCATGTGGCGCCGCCATCCGCCGTGCCCCACACGCCGCCGCAGGAGATGCCGACCTTCACCTTCCTCGAATCGCGCGGGTCGACAACGATCGAGTGGATGCCCGGCTGGTCGGCGCCGCCGCCGAACCAGCCTTCCCGCCTGGGGTCGTCCCAGAGCGGGCGGTTGAGCGCCCATGAGTCGCCGCCATCCTCCGACTTGAAGAGGCCGCCGGGCAGCGTGCCGCACCAGAGCACGCCCGGCTCGTCGGCGCCGCCGGGTTCGAGCGCCCAGATCAGCTTCAGGGCCCAGTCGGGCGAGCGGCCCTCGACGGGAGCCTTCGGGACGTAGTCGTCGGGTTTCGGCGGATACACCGGCACGGCAATCTCCTGCCACGAGTCGCCGCCGTCACGCGAGCGGTGCAGCTTCACGCCGAAGTGCCCGTGGTCGAGCGCGACGAGCAGGTCCCCGCTGCGCGGGTCGTGCATCACCAGGGTGCAGTTGTCGCCCAGGAAGCTCGCCCGATCGATGCGCCAGGCGCTGCCGCCGCGCGTGAGCGTGAAGAGGCCTTTCCGGGTGGCGACATGACAACGCGTGCTCATCGACGCATCCTCGTGGTGTGACGGGTGTGGTGGACAACGCCGCGGGACGGCTCAGCCGCCCGACAAGGCCTGGACGATGTCGAGTTCCGCGTCCGCGGGCACCGTGTCGCCGAGCCCGTCGCGGTCCCCGACCTGTTCGCCGTTGACGAACACCACCATGTGCCTGCGCAGCCGGCCCTGGTCGTCCAGCACGTACCCGCGGGCCTGCGGGACGCGGGCGAAATAGCCGTCGAGCACCGCCCGCACGGTGGGCCCGGTGACGTCGAGCGTCGGGCAGGCGACGTGCCGCTGGATGTTCGTGGTGAAGCGCACGGTGGCCATGGTGAACGCGGGTGATTATACGGCGCGGTCGGCGCACCGGCGCCAATCCGTCCCACGATTCGTCCCAGCCCCGCGGCGTCAGGCGGGAGCGTCCACGGCCTTCGCGGCGACGGGTGGGGGTGGCCGGTGCCGCGCGTAGAGCCGCGTGAGCGGCGCTGAGGTGATGCCGTGCACGAGGACGGAACCACAGACGATCGCGCTCGTGATCTGCCAGTAACGGGGATCGCCGAGGTGGCCCCAGGCGAACGCGGCGTAGTAGACCGCTGCGATGCCAATCGGCCCGAACCACGCCACGTACTCCGCGTCGCGCCAGGCGACGGTGGAGCGGAGCGCCGGGAACAGGGCCATGACCACGGGCGGCCGGCGCAGGAGGAGCACCAGGACGACGAGCCCCGCGAGCGGCCAGCCGAACTCGAACCAGGCATTCAGGGGCAGTGCCACGCCGAACAGGACGAACATCGGCAGCGTGAACAGCTTGCTCTCCGGCTCCTGGATGCCCTCCTCGCGTTCTGCCTCGTGCCGCGCCCGCAGGTTGAAGGCGAGGCCGGCGAAGAACACCGCGACGATCGCATCGGTCTGGAGGAGTGCCGCGAAGCCCAGCGTGAAGAGCGCGAACGCGACCGTGTACGCTCGCAGCAGCGTGTCCGCGATGACGCCTCGTCGTTCGGCGGCCTGCAGCAGGCGCGCGGCCGTGTACCCCACCGCGGCGCCGGCCGCGATGCCGCCGGCCACGCTCCAGAGCACCGACCGGAGCAGCCAGGTGCCGAGCGGCACGCCGGCGTGTTCGAGGGCCAGCAACGACAGCATGACGAAGACGTAGGCGAGACCGTCGTTGGCGCCCGATTCCATCGAGAGCAGGTCGCGGACGCGCACGGGCAGGTGCGTCGCGGCGAAGCGCCCGGTGACGATGGAGCTCGCCACGACGGGATCGGTGGGCGTGACGATCGCGCCGAGGAGAAGGGCGGTCCAGAACGACAGGCCAAGCACCCACGCCGCCAGCGCGGACGACACCAGCCACATCCCGGCCATGCCGAGCGTGAGCAGCACCGCGGCCTGCGGCCACATGACGCGCAGGCTTCGAGGCCGCAGGCGCATCGCCACCTCGAGCAGGCTCACGGCAAGCGTCACGCGGGCCAGCTGCTCCATCAGCGTGTGGAGCGCGTGCCAGTCCCGCACGTCGATCCAGGCCAGCCCATACGGCCCGGCAAGCACGCCGGCGGCCACTGCCACCAGGGGTTCTGACACCGCGCTCTGCTTCACCGCGTTCGACAGCAGTCCCACCGACAGGACGACGAGGCCGACGAAGGCCAGCGAGAGGTTCAACGGGTCCACTCGAATCTCCGAGGGGGAGTCGATGGGCGGGGAGCCTGTGCCCAGCGTACGGCATCGAAGCCATCACGGCCAGCTGGGCAAGGCTTCCAGGTCAGGATCGGGCGGCCTCGAGCGGCCGCGATCCGGGAGGGGACGGCTGGGGATGACGTGCGTACAGCCGGGTCAGGGGCGCGGCCGTCAGCCCATGCGCGACGATCGATGCGGTGATGATGGCGCTCGCGGCGTACCAGATCCGCGGGTCGCCCGACGTCCGCCAGGCCAGGGCTGCGTAGTAGATCGCGCCGATGCCGATGGGACCGAACCACCCGATATAGGTGACGTCACTGGCGCTCAGCCGCGACCGCAGCGCCGGGGACACGGCCGCGCTGATGGGCGGCCGGCGCAACAGCAGCACCAGCACGGCGGCACCCGCCAGCGGCCAGCCCATCGCCACCCACTGGTCCAGCGGCAGCGCGAGTCCGAAGACGACAAACATCGGCAGCGTGAACAGCTTCGCGACCGGCTCCTGGATGTGCTCCTCGTGTTCCTGCTCGTCGCCAGCGAACCACAGGTTGAACGCCAGCCCGGCCAGGAACACGGCAATCAACGCGTCGCCGCCGGCCAGACTGCTGGCTCCCAGCGTCAGGATGGAAAACGCCACCGTATAGCCGCGCAGGGCATTGCCGCCGATGCTCCCGAGGCTCTTCGAACGGGCGAGCAGCTGCGCCGCGGCGTACCCGACGATCAGGCCCATCACGGCGGCCCCCCGACGCCGATCAACACCGACTCGACGAACCACCGCCGCAGAGTCGCATCCCCCGGCGGGTCGAGCATGAGCGCCGGCAGCGTCACGAACATGTATGCGAGCCCGTCGTTCGCGCCTGACTCGAACGAGATCGTGTCACGGACGCGCAACGGCAGGTGGTCCGTCGCGAACCGGCCGGTAACGAGCGAGCTCGCCACCACGGGGTCGGTCGGTGTCAGGACCGCGCCCAGCAGCAGTGCGGCGCCGAAGGGCAGGCCAAGCAGCGTCCCCATCACGGCCGCCGACGTCAGCCACATGCCCGACATCACCACGGTGAGCAGCACCGCGACGGGCCGCCATAGCACCCGAACGCTTTCCGGGCGGAGGCGCAGCGCCACTTCCATCAAGCCGATCGCGAGCGTGATCCGGGCCGCCTGCTCGAGCATCTCGGGCTCGGCCGTATAACGGGAGACGTCGAGCCACCCGAGCGCGTGCGGGCCGGCCAATACGCCGATGAGCAGCGCAATGATCGGCTCGGACAAGGGGGAACCCTTGATCGTGTTCGAGTGCAGCCCGATGACGACGACGACAGCGCCCGTGAGGAACAGCAGGACGTTCAGCTGGTCCATTCATCCTCCGCCTGGGGGGCAGATGGATCCAGCGTAACGGCTGTGGGTGCGGAATGCCGAGCGCGGCCGCGCCTACGTGCCGGAAGGAGACGGTGCGGAACCGAACGACGCCAGGATCTGCTTCAGCAGCTCGACGTCCACGGGCTTGACGAGGTGGCGGTCGAACCCCGCCGCGAGCACGCGCGCGCGATCGTCCGGCGATCCGTAGCCGGTCACGGCCGCCAGCTGGATCCCGTGGCCACCCTGCAGCTGCCTGACGGCGCGCCCGAGTTCGTACCCGCTCATGCCCGGCAGGCCGATGTCGACGAGCATCAGGTCCGGAGGCATTGCCGTGATGGCGTCGAGGGCGGCGGGGCCATCCGCCACGAGGCGCGCCTGGTGACCGAGCAGGTCGACGACCATGCGCAGGCTCTCGCCCGCATCGCGGTTGTCCTCGACGATCAGCACGCGCAGGGACCGGCCGTGGCCCGGCACCGACGAAGCGGGGGCGGGAGCCGCGGGGGTGGCGGCCGGCGCGGCGGTAGCCGGGACACGGATCTCGAACTCGGCGCCGTGGCCCGTGCCGGAGCTCGACGCGGTGACCCCGCCGCCGTGCAGCTCGATGATTCGCCGCACGAGCGTCAGTCCCAGCCCGAGGCCGCCCATCGTGCGATCGAGCGTGCGCTCCCCCTGCGTGAAGACGTCGAAGATGCGGGGCAGCACGTCGGCGGGGATGCCCATGCCGTTGTCGCGGACGCGGATCACCACGTCGCGCCCGTCGCGGGCCGCGGTGATCGCGATCTCGCCGCCGGGCGCGGTGTACTTGGCCGCGTTCGACAGGAGGTTCGAGAGCACCTGCTCGAAGCGCGCGGGATCCACCTCGAAGTACACCGGCTCGGCTGGCAGCGAGAGCGTGAGCGTGTGCCCGCGATCGTCGAGGAAGCCGCGCGCGGCCTCGACGGCGCGCCGGATGACGTCCCCGACGGCCAGGCGTTCGCGGCGGAGGCGGATGTGGCCGTGCGTGATGCGGGCGACGTCGAGCAGGTCGTCGACGATGCGGCCCAGCTGGTCGGTCTGGCGCCTCGCGATCTCGAGGGCCCGCTCCCGGCTCGCGGTGTCGAGCGCCGCCGCGGTGACCGCGCTGCGGATGGCGGCGAGCGGGTTGCGCAGCTCGTGCCCCAGCATCGCGAGGAACTCGTCCTTCGCGCGGCTGGCCTGTTCCGCCTCGTGGCGTGCCGCCTCGGCCAGACGCAGGAGCCGGTCACGTTCCGCCTCCGCCTGCTTCCGGTCGGTGATGTCGCGCGCGATCTTCGACGCGCCCACCACGCGGCCGTCACGATTGCGGATGGGCGAGACGCTGAGGGAGATGTCGATCAGCCGCCCGTCCTTGCGCTGCCGCACGGTCTCGTAGTGCTCGATGCGATCGCCGCGGCTGATGCGCGCGAGGATGCGCGGCTCCTCGCCCTGCAGGTGCGGTGGGATGAGCATGAGCACCGACTGCCCGATGGCCTCCTCGGCCAGGTAACCGAACAGCCGTTCCGCCCCGCGGTTCCAGGTCGTGATGATGCCCCGCAGGTCCTTGCTGATGATCGCATCGTCGGACGACTCGACGATGGCGGCGAGGTGGGCGCGCGCCTGCTCGCTGGCGCGCTGCGGACTGGTCTCGTGGAAGACGTTGATCGCGCCCGTGATGCGGCCGTCCTCCGCCCGCAGCGGGGAGATGTTGACCAGGACGGTCACCCGCGAGCCGTCGGGGCGCTCGAGCGTGACCTCGCCGTTCTCGGTGAGGGTGCCGTCGCGGAGCGCGGTGACCATGGGCGTCTCGTCGGGCCGCAGGAGCGTGCCGTCGGCGCCCCACGCACGATAGGAGCCGCAGAACCGTTCCTGGGTGTCGTCGAGATCGGGACGGCGGCCCCAGAGGCGGGCAGCCTGGTCGTTGAAGAAGGTGATGCGTCCGGACGGCGCCTCGCACACGTAGACGCCGACGGGGAGGCGGGCCGCGAACTTCAGTGCATCGGCGCCTGGAAGATCTGGCATGGGCGACCGTTCTGCGGGGAAGGGGACATCCCTGAGTTCCCCGATCGGGCATGCCGCCGCCGATCGAACGGCGTCCGGCAGGAGCGCAATGCCTCCATGATACGGGAAGCGTCACCGATGTGACAGACAGCGCGCAGAAAACATTGGAGCGTCGGCGCGCACCTCGACGGTGGTCACGCGCTACGGCCGAGCTCGCGTCGCGTGGGTTGCGGCCTCGGTCCGCGGTCGTCCTGATCTATACTCGCGCCACCCCAGCCCACGCTCAGGCTCCCCCCAGCCCGACAGTCGCGCCTGGACCGGCGGCACGTGCGCCGCCCGGTAGCCACGGCTTGCCAGGGAGGGATGGCCTTGTTCGAGCAGCGTTCCGCCAATGCCGTTGTCAGAGCCGCGCGTCGCGGAGCCGGGAGCGCCGGTCTCATCGCCTGCGTGCTGACCGCCTGGATGGTCCCCGGGCCACTGGCCGCCCAGGCCATCCAGAAGCGCCGCCTCGGTCCCAACATCAACACGCCATCCGCGGAGGTCCTCCCCGTCGCGCTGGCGGACGGCGACACGCTGTACCTCACCCGCGCCAACTACCCCGACCCGCAGTTCCGCGCGGTCATCGAGGAGCAATTCAACGAGCGCCTGGAGCGCTGCCGCGGGCTCGGAGCGGCCATGGCGACGCTTGCCCGGAAGGAGGGCAAGACGATCACCGCCGAACAACAGGCGCTGATTGACCGCGCGTCCGGCGACTGCGACCGTATCGAGGAGGTGCGCGATCGGGAGCTGCACAACTTCGACGTCGGCAGCCACCCGCGGCAGGTCTACGTGTCGCGGCGGCAGGCGGACGGCACATGGGGCCCGGCCGAGCGCCTGCCGGCGCCCCTCAACGACCCGGCGGCGTCGAACATCGGCAACGCGGCGATCACCTCGGCGTCGCCCGACCGCAACACCTTGCTGGTCGTCGGCGACCTGATCTTCGGGAAGCAGCGCACCGATGGCTGCGTCGACTTCGCCGCCACGATCGGCGCGCGCAAGCGGGAGTGCCTGCCGATTGCCGTGGCGCGTCGAACAGGTGCGAACCGCTGGGAGCGGAGCGACCGCCTGCGCACCGAGCCCTACGAACCCGCGCTGTCCGTCAACGGCGCGGCGCTGGCGCCCGACGGGCGTACGGTCGTCTTCACCGGCACACCGCCAGGCACGAGGACCGACAACCACTCGGGGCTGTACCTCACGCGCTGGAACGAGCAGACCAAGCTGTGGTCGGCGCCGGTGGCGCTGACCGGCCTCAACGGCGCATTCGAGAACCTCTCGCCGTTCATTGGTCCGGACGGCCGGACGCTCTACTTCGCCAGCAGCCGCGCCGGGGGCGCCGGCGGTCTGGACATCTGGATGGCCCGCCGCGAGGGTGCCGACTGGCAGCGGTGGTCGGCGGCGAAGAACCTCGGGCCCGACATCAATACCCCGCAGGACGACACGAGCCTCTCGGTGGACGGCAGCGGGGGCTTCGCGTTCATGTCGTCCGGTGACGGCGTCCAGCAGGACATCTACGAGTTCGGCCTGCCGCCCGATCTCAGCCCGGCGCCCACCGCGGTGGTTGGCGGCCGGATCCTGCTGGGCAGCGGGCTCGAACGCAAAGAGGACGCCCCTGGGGGCGACCTGGACGTCTTCGATCCGGGCAAGGCCGCGTTCGCGGGCGGTGGCGGTGGCGATGGCGACGCCATGGACGAACGCACCGTCGTCTTCGTGCGGATGAGCGACGCGAAGGTCGCCGGCTCCGCCCGCATCGATCCCGGCGCGGGCACCTACTCCACCAGCCTGCCCACCGGCGAGCGGTATGCCGCGTATGTCACGGTGCCGGGCTTTGCCGGGGTCGGCCAGGTCGTGGACCTGCGCCGGGCGAGCAACCAGCAGGCCGTGACGCAGGACCTGCAGGTGCAGGCGCTGCGGCCGGGTGAGGTGATCCGGCTGAACAACGTGTTCTTCGACACCGCGAGCTTCGAGCTGCTGGACGAGTCACGTGCCGAACTGGATCGGTTGGTGCTGCTGCTGCACCGCCATCCGGCGATGCGCATCGAGGTGGCGGGCCACACCGACTCACGTGACTCGGAGGCGTCCAACCTCGAGCTGTCGCGTAACCGCGCGGCCGCGGTGCAGGCATACCTCGAGTCGGCCGGCATCGATCCGGGCCGGCTGGAGTCGCAGGGCTACGGCGAATCGAAAGCCGTCGCGAGCAACGACACCGATGAGGGGCGTCAGCTCAATCGGCGGGTGGAGTTCCGGATCCTGAGCATGTGAGGGGCGCCGCGAACAGGCCAGAAACACGAAACCCCCTCGGGGAGAGGGGGTAGGTGGTGCGCCCAGCACGACTCGAACGTGCGACCTTCTGGTTCGTAGCCAGACGCTCTATCCAACTGAGCTATGGGCGCGACCGAACGCCTAGTCTAGCACATCAACGCCCCGACGAACCAGCGGGGCCCGGCCGGTCGAGCCCGAAGCCGACCGGCAGGCCCTCCCCAAGGGCGATTGGCAGCCTGCCCCGAATCGGGATCTCCCCCGCCAGCGCCTTCACCGCCGCGCGTTCCGCGTGATCCGACAGGTCGTAGGTCACGAGCACGGCCGGCACGCCAGGCAGAGACGCGGCGACGTACGGGTTGCCGAAGATCACGGCCGCCATGGCCTGGCGCCGGCGGGTGGTGTCGCGCGCCAGGTCCTGGAGCAGCGCCGCGAGCGGCTCGGGCAGATCGAGGCGACCGCTCGCGGAGGCCGCGCGCACGAACACGCCCGCGATCACCGCGTCGAACCCCTCCGCCATCGTCCGCACCAGCTCGAGTTCGGCCGGGGTCGAGCGATCGGAGAGCTCGATGGCCTCGAGATCCGGCCAGCGATCCCGGAGCGTGGGAATAACCGCGCGCGAGGGCGCTCCGGTCCCCCAGTTCGAGGGATAGTCGAGCACCGAGAGATAGAGGACACGCGCGTCGCGGGCAAGGCCGAGCGGCACCTGGTTGCGCGTGTCGCGCACGAGCGTGATGGCGCGTTCGGCCACCTCACGCGCGACCGCCTCGTGGGCGCGGCCACCCACGTGCAAGGGGACCGACTCGAGGTTCACCCCGCGCGTGCGGTGCAGGCCCATGCGGGCCTTGGCCGCGAGGATGCGGCGGACCGACGCCTCGAGCCGCGCGCGTGGCAGGCGCCCCGAGGCGACGGCCTCACGCAGGCCGTCGAAGGCGGCGCGAGGGTCCTCGAAGTCGATCAGCACGTCCACACCCGCCAGCACGGCGCGCACCGCCGCCTCACCCGGCGGCACCATCCGCGCGATCGCATCCATACGCATCGCGTCGGACACGACAAGGCCGTCGAAGCCCAACTCGCCGCGCAGCAGGCCCGTCACGATCGGCTGGCTGAACGTGGCCGGCCCCGAGTCGCGGTCGATCGCAGGCAGCTCGATGTGGGCGACCATCACCCCTGCCGCCTCCGGCAACGCCGTCCTGAACGGCCGCAGCTCCAGTGCCTCGAGCCGATCGCGGCCATGCGGGATCACCGGCAGCCCCAGGTGCGAGTCGGTGTCCGTGTCGCCGTGCCCCGGGAAGTGCTTGAGCGTCGGCAACATGCCGCCAGCCGCCACGCCACGCGCGAAGGCCGCCGCCAGGCGCCCTACCGCGTCCGGATCCTCGCCGAAGGAGCGGATGTTGATGACCGGATTGCGCGGGTTGTTGTTGACGTCGGCGACCGGCGCGAAGTCGACATGCAGGCCCATCGCCCGGCCTTCCTCACCGGTGATGCGGCCCGCGGCTTCGGCCAGCGCGGGATCACCCGCGGCGCCGAACGCCATGGCCCGGGGAAACTTGGTCGCGCCCTCGATGCGCATGCCCGCGCCCCACTCGAAGTCCGCGGCCGTCAGCAGCGGCACGGGCGCGATGGCCTGGAGGCGGTTCAGGAGCGACGCGACCTCGAGCGGCTGGCCGAGGATGATGGATCCGTAGGCCTCGTTGAGCCGCACGCGCGGCACGGGCACCGTGCCGCCGAAGGCGACGATGCCCCCGATGTGGACCTCGTGCACGAGGCGCACGAGACGTTCGTACTCGTCGCTGTCGCTCGGCAGGTAAGTGGAGGCGAGGCGGTCGAAGATCAGCTGGCCGACCTGCTGGTCGATCGACATCGCCGCGACGGTCGTGTCGACCCAGCGCTGCTGCTCACGATCGAGCGCGTCCGACTGCGCACCCGGCCCGACGGCCAGGAGCAGCGCCACGATCGAGACCGCCAGCCAGATCCGTCGCACGCTGTGCATCCTACCCTACCGCGCCCGGGCGACGATCGACGGGGGACAACCAGCCACGAAGGGCACGAAGTGGCTGGCCCTTGACTGCGGTCAGAAGAGCGTCACTGTCACGACCGTGCCGGCAGGGACGACGTCGGTGTCCGCGTCGATCTCGAAGTACCCGTCGGCCCGCGACATCGAGGTGATGTCACCGGAGGCCTTGAAGGCCGGCACCGCCTGGCCGTGCTCGAGACGCACCGTGTAGAACTGGTGACGTCCGTGGGCCGAACGCACGGCGGCCGCGAGCGGCACCTCCACCGTGCGGGCCCGATCTTCGGGCAGGCGCGCCATCTGCCGGAGCGCCGGCGCCAGCAGCATGTAGCCGTTCGAGAGACACGACGTCGGGTAGCCCGGCATCCCGAAGAACGGCTTCCCCTCGATGCGGCCGAAGGCCGTGGGTTTGCCCGGCTTCACCGAGATGCCGTGGAACAGCACCTCGCCGCGGCGCCCCAGCACGTCCAGGATGTAGTCGCGATCGCCGACGGAGCTGCCGCCCGAGAAGACGAGGACGTCGCAGTCGAGGCAGTCGTCCACGGCACGCTCGAGATCCTCGAGCGTGTCGTGCGCCGCCCGTCTCGGCACGGGCACGCCGCCGTTGGCCGAGACGATGGCCGAGAGGGTGTAGCGGTTGATGTCGTGGATCTGTCCCGGCTGGAGCGCGGTGCCGGGTGGCACGATCTCGTTGCCGGTGGACAGCAGCGCCACACGCGGCTTCAGGAACACCTCGACCGCGCCGAGCCCGACGGCCGCGACGGCCCCGACACGGCTCGCGTTCAGCCACTCGCCGCGCGCGAGCACGACCTGCCCGGCCTGGATGTCCGCGCCCTGCGCGCCGATGTTCTGCCCGGTGCGGGCGGAGGCGAAGATGCGGACGGTCCGCCCGTCCCCGTGGTCGGTCTCCTCCACCATCACCACCGCGTCGGCGCCGGCCGGCATCGGCGCCCCGGTGGCAATCTCGGCGCACGTCCCCGGCGCGATCGTGCTCGAGGGCAGTGCGCCGGTGTACACCCGCTCCAGGATGCGCAGCTCCCGCGGCGTCTCACGCGTGGCACCGGCAAGATCGGCGGCCACGACGGCGTAGCCGTCCATCGCCGCGCGCGCGAAGGGTGGCACGTCATGCGGGGCGATGACAGGCTCGGCCACGACGCGCCCGGGCGCGGCCTCGAGCGCCACCGTCTCGGTCCGCTCCAGCGGCTGAACCGTGTCGGAGACGATGCGCCGCGCCTCGTCCAGGCTGATCGTGGAGGTGATGGGTCTCATACGCCTCGCCTGCCCTGAGCGAAGTCGAAGGGCCTGCCCTGAGCGGAGTCGAAGGGCCGCGGCTGGTTAGGACTCACTGCGTTCGCTGGGACTCGTTCGGCTCGCTGGGAAGGCGCAGAGGGTCTCACGGCCTATTTCCTCAACTGCTGCACGATGTGCCCGAGCTCGGGGAGCAGGAGCTTTTCCATGGCGAGGCGGACCGCAGCTTCCGAGCCCGGGAGGGCCGCGATGAACGTCCCGCGCGTGCTGCCGGCGACGGCGCGGCTCAGCATCGCCGCGGGGCCGATCTCCTGGTAGCTCAGCGCGCGGAACAGCTCGCCGAAGCCGTCGAGCCGCTTGTCGAGCAGGCCCACGATGGCCTCGTACGTGCTGTCGCGTGACGTCAGGCCCGTGCCGCCGGTGGTGATGACGACGTCCACGTCGCCGTTGTCGATGGCATCGGACACCGCGCGCATGACAGCGGCGGGCTCGTCCGTCACGATGGCCCGGCCCGCCACGATCTGCCCGGCGGCGTCCAGCAGCGACACGATGGCGGCGCCGCCGGTGTCGGTCGCCTCCGTCCGGGTGTCGCTGACCGTGAGCACGAAGACACGCACGGCCGTGGGCGCCCCGGCCTTGTGGAGGTGCTGCGACACGCGGCAATTATATTCCGCACGCCGCGGGACTCACCTGGACACGGGGCACACAGAAGACACGGAGCGCACGGGAGTGGACGGCAGCCGCCGTGCATCGCCACGCCGTTCGTCCACGCACCAGCGTCCCAGAGCTTCGTGTCCTTCGTACCCTTCGTGACCTTCGCCGCTACCGAATTCCCGCGAGCAACTCATATGACTTCAGCCGCGCCGCGTGGTCGTAGACGTGCGACACGACGATCAGCTCGTTGGCCGACGTGCGCTCGATGAACGCGTCGAGGCCGCGCGCCACCGTCTCCGGCGCGCCGACGAAGGAGACCCGTGCCGGGCGGGTGGGATCGTCCTGGTCCGTGTCCTTCTCCCACTCCTTCGACGGTGGCGGCAGCGGGATCGGGCGGCCGGCGCGCAGGCTCGCGAACGACTGACGCCCGGAGGAGGCGAGGAACCGTGCCTCCTCGTCCGACGCGGCGGCAATCACGTTGACGCCCAGCATCACCCGCGGCTCGGCGAGCCGCGCGGACGGGCGGAACCGCGTGCGGTAGATCTCGAGCGCCTGGTCCAGGAGGGCCGGCGCGAAGTGCGAGGCGAACGCGAACGGCAGCCCCAGCGCGGCCGCGGTCTGTGCGCCGAACGTGCTCGAGCCCAGGATCCAGATCGGGATCTCCAGGCCGGCCCCTGGCACGGCCTGCACCATCTGGCCCGGCTGCACGGGCTGCAGGAACGCCATGAGCTCGAGGACGTCCTCGGGGAAGGCATCCGGGTTCGACTGGAGCGTGCGCCGCAGCGCGACGGCCGCCGCGCGGTCCGTCCCCGGCGCGCGCCCGAGGCCCAGGTCGACCCGCCCGGGGAACAGCGACTCGAGCGTCCCGAACTGCTCCGCCACCTGCAGCGGCGCGTGGTTGGGCAGCATGATGCCGCCGGCGCCGATGCGGATCGTCTCTGTCGCGGAGCCGATCTGCCCAAGCAGCACGGCCGTGGCCGCGCTGGCGATGCCAGGCATGTTGTGGTGCTCGGCCACCCAGTAGCGCGTGTAGCCCCAGCGCTCCGCGTGACGGGCGAGGTCAACGGAATTCAGGAAGGACTGCCGGGCCGAGCCACCTTCGGTGATCGGGCACAGGTCGAGGACGGAAAGCGGAACCATCGTCTCCGTACGATATCAGAACGTCGGAGACAGACGGGCACAGCCAGCGCACCAGACACTGAGCACACCGAGCACACTGAACACACTGAACACACTGAGCACACTGAACACACTGGACACACTGAAGGTGCAAAGGAGGCAGGCACAGGAGCAGGCGCGAAAAGATTGCGAGGCCGCTCCGGCGGCGCATCGGCAGATCGATCAGCAGATCGACACCCCGATCTGGCAATCGCGAGATCAGATCACGAGATCACGAGGTCACCAGATGACCAGATTTCAAGCGGCCTTGTAATACTCGAGCTGCCGCGTCGTCTCCTCGTGGATGGCGCCGGTGAAGGTCTCACCGCGCTCGAGGCGGGCCCAGCGGATCGTGAAGCGGCGGGTCCAGTTGCCGTCGTGATCGTACTCGTACTCGTGGGTCTCCACCTCGCGCGCCACGGGGTCGAGCCCCTCGTAGCGCCGGCGTGACTCCAGCTCGCCACCGGCGGCATACGTGTAGACCACGCGGTGCACGGGCACGCCGAGGCGGAGCGTGAGCTCTTCGAGGATGGCGCCATCCTCGTTGTAGAGGAAGCGCAGCTCCTGCCAGTCGGCGCCCCAGCGCAGCCACGTCGCCGCAAGGTGGCTGGGGGTGCCCGACGCCATGCAGGCCCCGAGGGCATCGTAGAACCGCGTCACCTTGCGCGACGCCCGGCGCCACCGGCTGAACATCGTCGGTTGCGGTCCGTTCTCGTAGGCCTGGTGTTCGACGTCGCCCGACACGCACCGGCGGACCAGCCGTCCCGAGGCGTCCTGCTCGACAAGGATCCGCCCGAGCAGCTTGCCGCGCTCGTTGAGCAACCGGACGTTCACGCGTCCCTCGCCCGGGTACTCGACGAGGCCCCGGGCGACGCGGCCGCCGAACTCGAGGGCCGCGCCGTGGACACGGACGGTCACGCCGCCCGCGTGCTCCTCGACCGCGACCGGGCGCGCCTCCGGGTCCCGCTCGGGCCGCCGGGGGGCGGTGGCGTGCACGGCACCCTGCGGCTCCTCCTGATCGCTGCTCTTCCAGGCATAGGCCGTCACCCGGCCCACCTGCCCGAAGCCACACATCTCTTCACGCCACGACTCGCGGTGATCCCAGGTATGGCTGACCGTCCGCTGCCGTAGCGCCCGCACCTGGCCCTTGAGGCCCTGCTCTTGCCGCGACTTCGCACGCATCGTGATCACTGAATCGACAATCGGGGCAGGGACTTGAAATCTGGTGATCTCGTGATCTGGTGATCTCGTGATCTGGTGATCTGGTGATCTGGTGATCTGATCTGCCGATGGGCTGCCTTCGTTCGATCTTCAATCTTCAATCTTCAATCTGAGATCGGAGGCGCAGCCTCCGCCCCTCCGCGCCTCCGCGCGTCCGCACTCAAAAAGCGATGGCCGTCTGCACTGTGCCCACGAGGAGGCGGTCCCCGAGGAAGGTGGCACGCACGACGTCGCCACCACGCATCCAGGCGAGGGAGCCGTCCAGTGAGAGCCAGCGGGTGAGGCGCAGGGCAGCGCGGGTGTCGAGGGCGGTGCCGAGCGACGTCGTGCCAGAGGCCGGACGGGCCGTGTAGCCGAAGAAGGCGCCCTTGCGGGCCGTCGCGCCGGTGCCGGTGTACCAGCGGTCATTGCCGCTGGCAAGACGGGTCTGGTGCAGCGAAGCCCACAGCGTCAGGCGTGAGTGGGGCTCGACGCCAACCGATGCGAAGAGGTCGATCACGTTCATCGGTGCCCAGGCCGCTGCCCTGAAGGTGCGATCGGCGTCTGGCAGCGGTGGCACGAACGTGCCGTGCCGCCCGTCGCCGCCATCTTCGTCACCCGACGCATACAGCAGGCCTGCACGCACCGACGGCCGGCCGGCGACGCCGGTCCACCGGTGACCGCCCTCGAGCGCGAGGCTCCATGCCCGGTGCGGCATCCCGTACCACCGCCCGGCCTGCACGGCGGCCCACCCGAGCCACTCCACCTCGCCCGCCACGGTCGGGACGATGCCCACGGCCGACGCGCCCGCCGTGACGAGCGTGACGTCCACCTCGGGCGGCGGGCCTTCGAGCCGGAGACGCCCGTCGCCGGCGAGGCGCGCGGGGCTCGTGTTGTCAGGACGGGCGCGCACGTCACGCTGGTCCCGGTAGATCTGCGCGAACAACTGCAGCTCGAAGGGCTCCGACACGACTCCATCCGGCCGGCGTGTCACGGCGACCGTCCCGACGCGCAGTTGCTCGATGGTCGCCGTCGCCGACTCCTCGTACGCGCCCTGCGTCGGGAGGAAGGCGGAAGCCGTCACGCGCCAGCGTCCGTGGTCGACGTCGGCCCGCACCCCGTCGAACGCCCGCTGGACGATCGTCGACTCGGCGCCGCTGACGAGCCGTCCGGCCAGGCGCTCGCGTTTGAGCCACTCGAGGCTGGCGACGCCGGAGTCGGCCTCGAGCCCGGACTCGTACAGCTGCCGGCCCACCCTCAGGGACCACCCCCCGGCGGTGTATCGCACGTTCAGGCGGCGCGCGAAGACCTGGTATGCGTACGTGTTCCGCGCGGCCTCGGCGTAGTACCCGCCATTGCCGAGCGGCGCCCCGGCGACGGCCTCGCGCGGCAGGAACTGGAGCTGGATGTACTGGAACTCGCCCTCGCCGGTCCACCGCGGGCCGCCGGCCGTCACGCCGACCGAGAGGCGATGCCCGGCAAACGCGTAATCGGTCGTCGCCTCGCCGGCGGGCGGCGGGTCGAAGAACGACCAGGCCTCGATGCGCAACACGTCACGCGCGGTGGCGGTGACGGTGGTCTGCGCGGCGACCGGCACGGTGGCGAAGATGGTGGCGACGCAGGCGCAGCACGCAAGCGTGCGTACAAAGAGAAAGGGGCGCGAGCTCACGCCCACACCCCTTCGTGCACCTTCGTGCCCTTCGAGACCTTCGGCCCCTTCGTGCCCTTCGATCCCGCGAAGCACGTCACCCCTTCAGCCGCTTCGCGACCTCATCCCAGTTGACGACGTTCCACCACGCGCCCAGGTAGTCGGCGCGGCGGTTCTGGTACTTGAGGTAGTAGGCGTGCTCCCAGACGTCCACGCCGAGGATGGCCTTCTTGCCGTCCATGAGCGGGTTGTCCTGGTTCGGGGTGCTGGTGATGGCGAACTTGCCGCCGTCGACGACGAGCCACGCCCAGCCGCTGCCGAACCGGCCGGCGCCGGCGGCCTGGAACTGCTCCTTGAACTTGTCGAAGCTGCCGAAGGCCGCGTCGATGCCGCTGGCGACGTCACCGCTCGGCGCGCCGCCCTTGCCCGGTCCCATGACGGTCCAGAACAGCGAGTGGTTCCAGTGGCCGCCGCCGTTGTTGCGGACCGCGGTGCGGATGCCCTCGGGCACCGCGTTCAGGTCCTTCAGCAGGTCGTCCAGGCTCTTGCCGGCAAGCTCCGGGTGCTTCTCCAGCGCCGCGTTCAGGTTGTTCACGTAGCCCTGGTGATGCTTCCCGTGATGGATCTGCATCGTCTGGGCGTCGATGTGCGGTTCGAGGGCCGCGAAGTCGTACGGCAGCGCTGGCAGCGTGAAAGCCATGGGAACGTCACTCCTTCGTTACTGGATGGACAACATGCGATCAAGTGCCAGCTTAGCAAACTCCTTCTGCGAATCGGGCACCGTCACACGGTTGTGCACCTCGCCGTCCACGAGGCCCTCGAGGACCCACAGCAGGTGATTCGGCGAGACACGGAACATGGTCGAGCACAGGCAGCCGACCTGGTCGAGCGAGAGCACCGTCTTCGCCGGCGCCACCTCGGCGGCCAGCCGGTGCACGAGGTGAATCTCGGTGCCGACGGCCCAGGTCGTGCCCGGCGCGGCGTCGCGCACCGTCTTCAGGATGAACTCGGTCGAGCCGGCGAGGTCGGCCGCGCGCATGACGTCGAAGGGCACCTCGGGATGGACGATGACCTTCACGTCGGGATGCTGCTGCCGCAGGAGCTCGATCTGCTTCACCGTGAACCGCACGTGCACGGAGCAGTGGCCCTTCCACAGCAGCATGCGGGCGTTCTGCACCTGCTCGCGGGTGAGCCCGCCGAACGGCAGGTCCGGGTCCCAGACCACCATCTGATCGAGCGGCACGCCCATCGTCCAGGCGGTGTTGCGGCCGAGGTGCTGATCGGGCAGGAACAGGATGCGCTCGCCGCGCTCCCACGCCCACTTGAGGGTGGCCGCGGCGTTGGACGAGGTGCAGATGGTGCCCCCCCGCTCGCCGACGAACGACTTAATCGCGGCGGCGGAGTTGATGTAGGTGACAGGCACGGTGCCGTCGGCGGCGCCGAGCATCTCGAGCTCGGACCAGCAGGTCTCGAGCTGGTCGGGCGCGGCCATGTCGGCCATGGAACAGCCGGCGGCCAGGTCGGGCAGGATGACCTGCTGGTGCGGGAGCGCCAGCACGTCGGCGCTCTCGGCCATGAAGTGCACGCCGCAGAAGACGATGAACTCGGCGCGCGGGTGCGTCGCGATGGAGCGGGCGAGCTTGAACGAGTCGCCCGTGTAGTCGGCGTACTTGATGACCTCGTCGCGCTGGTAATGGTGGCCGAGGATGACGAGGCGGTCGCCGAGCGCCTCGCGCGCGGCGCGGATGCGCACGTCCATCTCCTCGTCAGCCAGCCCGAGGTACCGCTCGGGAAGCGGCTGACGCTCGTGGAGGCTTGCCTTCTCGACCTCGGTCAACACCGGCAGGAACGTGCCCGTCGCCATCGTGTGCCCTCACGGCCCCGCGCCCGGTCGCGAGCTTGTGAAAAGTTTCGCAATCTCCGGACACGAAAAGACCAAGTCACGCCGGATGGGCTGTCGCCCGGGCAGTGCTTGGTCTAAACCGGAGTATAGCACGTAACGGGGGGATGACGACAGGATTCGGCCGCTCCGCGGCCTCGCTCGGACGCCCCTCGGATACGCCTCGGGGCGCTGGGACTCGCGGCTGCGCCGCTCGCTGGGACTCGTCGCTGCGCGACTCGCTGGGATCACCCGCTTTCGCATCCCGACCGGGCCGAGCGAGGGCCGGAGGCCCGAGTCCCAGCGATCGCGCAGCGCGAGCCCGAGCGCCCCGAGCGAAGCGAGGGAGTCCTAGCGAGTCGCACAGCAACGAGTCCCAGCGAGCCGAAGGCGAGTCCCAGCGAACGAAGTGAGTCCCACCGAGCGGCGAGCGCAGCGATCCGCGAGGCCGTCCCGGCCGTCAGGCCGGGACGCGGACGACGTTGTACAGGGTGTCGCGTTCGATGGGCTCGCGGCCGGCGTCGCGGATCAGCCGCTCGATGTCGCCGGTCGAGAGCGTGGAGGGCGTGCGGGAGCCGGCCATGTGGTAGATGGTCTCCTCCTGCACCGTGCCGTCGAGGTCGTCCGCGCCGAACCACAGCGCGGCCTGCGAGACCTCGACGCCCGAGGAGATCCAGTACGCCTTGATGTGGTCGACGTTGTCGAGCATCAGGCGCGCGGCGGCGTGCACCCGCAGCGTGTCGCTGGCCGACGGCGCCGGCAGCTTGCGCATCTGGTTGTTGTCGGGATGGAAAGCCAGCGGGATGAACGCCTGGAACCCGCCCGTCTCGTCCTGCAGCTCCCGCACCCGCACCAGGTGATCGACCCGCTCCTCCATCGTCTCGATGTGCCCGTAGAGCATCGTGACATTGGTGCGCATGCCGAGCCGGTGCGCGGCGCGGTGGATGGCCATGTAGCGATCGCCGGTGCACTTGTCGTGGCAGATCTTCTGCCGCACGCGTTCGGCCAGGATCTCGGCGCCGCCGCCCGGCATCGAGTCGAGCCCCGCGGCCTGCAGCTCGACGAGCACCTGCTCGTCGGTCATGCCGTAATGGTCCGCGAAGAACGCGATTTCCACCGCCGTGAAGCACTTGAGGTGGATGTCGGGACGGATGGCCTTCAGCCCCGAGAGCAGCTCGGTGTAGTAGCTGAACGGCAGGCCGGGGTGCAGGCCGTTGACGATGTGGATCTCGGTGAGGGGCTGGTCGGCCCGCGCACGCAGCTTGGCGAAGACCTGCTCGAGGGTCAGCGTGTAGGCGCCCTCGTCGCCGGGCATCAGCCGCGCGAACGAGCAGAAGAGGCACGAGGCCTCGCAGACGTTGGTCGCCTCGAGGCGCAGGTTGTAGTTGAAGTACGTGCGGGCGCCGTGCCGGCGCTCACGTTCGCGGTTGGCGAGCCAGCCGAGCTCGAGCAGCGCGGGCGTCTCGAAGAGGCGCACGCCGTCCTCGGCGCTCAGGCGCTCGCGCGCGTCGAGCTTCTCCAGGATGTCGCCGAGACCGGCGGCGCGCACCCTCGCGGTGATGTCAGGCAATGCCCCACACCTGGGCGCGCAGCGTACGGGCGCGCGGGCCGTCGAGCTCCGCCATCAGGATGCGCTGCCACTGCCCCAGCACGACCTCGCCGCCGCTGATCTGCAGCGTCAGCGTGTGGCCGAGCAGCATGGCCCGCAGGTGCGAGTCGGTGTTCATCCGGTCGCAGTCGGAGTGCTCGGGGTCGTTGTGCATGTAGTAGCGGTCCCGCGCCACGACTTCCTCGAGGAACCGCCGGATGTCGGTGAGCAGGGCCTTCTGGAACTCGTTGATGAAGAGCGCGCAGGTCGTGTGCATCGACCACAGGGTGATCATGCCCTCGCGGGCCCCGGACTGGCGGACGTGCTCCATGACCCGCTCGGTCAGGTCCACGAGCTCGATGCGCTCGTCGGTGTCGATGACGAAGTTCTCGGCGCGGATGACAAGGCCACCAGCCGCCGCGGTGGACACCGGGGCGACCGGGGTCTCGCGGGCGGTCACGGTCGAACTCTTGCTCATGCGTTCCTCGTTGGATGGGGTCGCGGCCGGGGACGTCGGGGCCGTCGGACGTGCGCCAGCAAACGGGTCATTGTACGCGCAAAGCGCGGACCCCAGCAACGGCCGCGCCGGCTGGTGCCGGTAACCCGTAGACGCCACGCACGTTACGCCAGGGCCCTGTCGAGGCGGGCCCGACGCGCCCCCGGATGGCCTCGCACACCGCGTGCTATACTCGCCCGACAACCGACGCGTACCCGGCAGTCAGGGAAGTTGGGTGCAAAGCCCACACGGTCCCGCCACTGTAAGCGGGGAGCGCGCGTTCCTCGGTGTCGGCCCGGGCCTCGGCCCGCCAGCCGGACACCCGTCACTGTTCCCCGAGAACGGGAAGACGCGAACGCGACGCGCCGATCCGCGAGTCAGGAGACCTGCTGCAAGGGGCTCGTCCCTTCGGCCGCACGATGCGGCACCGGCGCGGAGAACGCCGGGGAGGCGACATGACTGCCGTACCCGTTCGAACGGGGCGATTCCTTCGCCCTGCCTTCCTGTACACCTCTCTTTCCACTCGCCTGCGGCGTACGCGGGCCGTCACGCTCGCCTGCGTGGCCTCCGTGATGCTGCCGGCGATGGCCCTGGCCCAGGGCGCGCGGATCGACGGCCATGTGCTCGATCCCGACGGCCGCGTCGCGCCGGGCGCCACCGTGACCGCCACCCGGCGCGGCGTCACGCGCACGACCACGGCAACGGCGGATGGCACCTATACGCTGACCCGGCTGGCGCCGGGCACGTGGCAGATTGCCGCGTCCACCCTGGGCCTCGCCAGCCCCTGGCGCGAGGTGCGCCTGGACGACGGCGACCCCGTGACGGCGGACCTCACGCTCCAGGTGCGCGCCATCAGCGAGGGCGTGGTGGTGTCGGCGGGGCTCGTCGATCAGCCGCTCTCGCGCACGCCCGACAGCGTGACCGTCATCGACGGCGCCGACCTGCGCACCCACCAGGCGACGACGCTGGCCGAGGCGCTGCCCCTCGTGCCGGGCTTCACGGTCGCGCGAAGCGGCGGCCCTGGCACCTTGACCTCGTTGTTCCCGCGCGGCGGCGAGTCGGACTACACGCTCGTGCTCGTGGACGGCGTGCGCGCGAACGGCTTCGGCGGCGGGCTCGACCTCGCGCAGGTGCCGCTCGACCAGGTCGATCGCATCGAGGTCGTGCGCAGCCCGCAGAGCGCGCTCTACGGCGCCGACGCCATCGGCGGCGTGATCCAGGTCATCACGAAGCACGGCGGCGCGCCCTCGGCGAACGCCAGGATCGAGGCCGGCACGCGCGCGACGCGGCGGGCCGCCGCCGCCACCGCGGGCGAGGTCCAGGCCTGGCGCTGGCAGGCCGGCGCCGACTGGTTCGAGGACGAGGGCTACACGGGCCTCGCGCCCGCCAGTGGCGAGACGGTCTCGAACGACGATGCGCGCACGGGACAGGCGTCGGTGGGCCTCGGCTGGCGGAACGCGCGTGGCACCGACGTGCTCGGCACGTTCCGGTACGTGGACACCGATCGGGGCGCGCCGGGCGCCTACGGTTCGGACCCGGCCGGGCGCTTCTTCGGCGTGGACCGTGTGTCCCGCGGCACGACCGCGCGCCGGGCCGGCAGCCTGCGGCTGGTGCAGCCCTGGTTCGGCCCGTCGAGCCGCGTGCGCCAGCGCGTGGACCTGGACATCGCGCGGTACGATCTCGACTTCACCAGCGCCTTCGGGGCCTCCGCGTCCGGCACCCGCCGCACGCACCTGCGGGCGCAGACCGACGTCGCGGCGAGCGCCGCGGTGGGCCTGTCCGCCGGCGCGGAGTGGCTCGGCGAACGCGCGACGAGCACGTACATCACGGCCGCCTCCGGCGAGATCCCCGTCGAGCGCCAGGTGCTCGGTCTCTTCGGCGAGGCCCGCTGGACCGGCCACCCGCGGGCGACCGTCACCGCGGGCGTGCGCGCCGAACGCATCCATCGCGACGCCCTGCCGGGTGATCCCTTCGCCTTCTCACCACGTCCCGACTTCGCGGCCGACACCGTCGTCTCGGTGAACCCGAAGGTCGCGGTCTCGTGGCTCGTCAGCCCCGGCACGCCGGCAGGCGGCGCGTCCGCGTGGACGCGCGTGCGCGCGACGGCCGGCACCGGCATTCGCCCGCCCGACGCATTCGAGATCGCCTACACCGACAACCCGTCGCTGAAGCCGGAACGGAGCCGCAGTTACGAGGCCGGCGTCACGCAGGCCCTCGCGGGCGGGGCGCTCTCACTCGAGGCCACCGCGTTCCTGAACCAGTACGACGACCTCATCATCTCGGTTGGACGCCTCACCGCGACGAGCCGCTACCAGACCGACAACATCTCCAACGCGCGGTCGCGGGGTCTCGAGCTCGCCGGCTGGTGGCACGCGGCCGACGGGCTCCAGGTGCGCGCGGCCTACACGTTCCTCGATACCGAGGTGCTGGCCGTCGACGGCGAGAACCAGGCGCCGTCCCCGTACACGGTCGGCGATGCCCTGCTGCGACGCCCGCTCCACCAGGCCACGCTCGACCTCACATGGACCGGGAGCCGCCTGACGGCGTTTGCCGCCCTCAAGGCCCGCGGCGAGACGCTCGACGCGGAGCCGGCGTTCGGGCCGACGGGCGGGCTGTACGCGAACCCCGGCCACGCCGTCGCCGACATCGGCGCGTCGTTCCGCGTGCGGCGCGCCATCGAGGTCTACGGGCGCGTCCTGAACCTGCTGGATCGCCAGTACGAGGAAGTCCTCGGGTACCCGGTCCCCGGCCGGACCGCCTTCGTGGGGGTGCGCCTTGCTGCGGGTCGCTAAGGTCAGCTTCGGCTACGGCCCCCGCCGTGGCGGCGCCGGCGCGCTCGTCCTGGACGACGTGTCGCTCGACGTGACGCGCGGGGCACTCGTCGGCATCCTCGGGCCGAACGGCTCGGGCAAGACCACCCTGCTCGGCCTCATGGCGGGCACGCGGACGCCGCACGCAGGTGAGGTCACGCTCGACGGCGTGCCGGTCGCACGCATCCCGCGCCGCGCGCTCGCGCGCCGCCTCGCGGTGGTGCCCCAGGAAACCCACCTCGCCTTCGACTACTCCGCGCTCGAGATGGTGCTGATGGGACGGCACCCGCACCTCGGGCTGTTCGAGGTCGAGGGTCCCGAGGACCTCGCGATCGCACGCGCCGCGCTCGAGGCGACGTGCACCGCCCACCTCGAGGGGCGCGACTTCGCCACGCTCAGCGGCGGCGAGAAGCAGCGGGTCGTCATCGCGGCCGCGCTGGCGCAGTCGTCCGACTTCCTGCTGCTCGACGAGCCCACCGCCTCGCTCGATCTCGGCGCCCAGCTCGAGGTCGCCGGCCTGCTTCACCAGCTCAACCGCGAGCGCGGCGTGACGATGGCCATCTCGACCCACGACCTGAACTTCGCGGCGGCCATCTGCCGCGAGCTCGTGATGATCCGGCACGGCCGCATCATCGCGGCCGGCCCGACCGAGGACGTGCTCACCCCCGACAACGTGCGCGCCGTCTACGACGTCGAGGCGGACGTGCACGTCCACGACGACACGGGCCACGTCACGGTGGTGCCGATCACGCGGAGGCCCCGCTAGGACATGGCCCTGACCGACGCGGCACCAACGGCGGAGCCCGCCCCGGCCGCGCGCCCCATCCCGGGCGTGCGCCGGCGGCTCCTCACCGTCGTGCCGCTGTTCGGCCTGTTCACCGCCGCGGTCATCGCGCTCGCCCCCACGGTGGGCAGCACGCCCATCAGCCTCGCGAAGGTCTTCGACCCGTCGATTCCCTGGGCGGAGAACGTCGACGCCCAGATCTTCCTCATCGCGCGCCTGCCACGCGTGCTCGCCGGCGCCGTGGTGGGCGGCACGCTTGCCGCGGCGGGCGTGGTGCTGCAGGCGCTGCTGCGCAACCCGCTGGCGACCCCGTTCACGCTCGGGGTCTCGGCGGGGGCGGCGCTCGGCGCGATGATCGCCATCGCGCTCAAGCTGGACGTGGGTGTGCTCGGCGTCTCCTCGGTCCCGATGGCCAGCTTTGCCGGCTCGCTGCTCGCGATTGGCATCGTCTACTTCCTGGCGACCTCGCAGAAGCGTGGGCTGTCGACGAACGTGCTGCTGCTGGCCGGCGTGACGCTGAACTCGTTCTTCTCGGCGCTCATCCTGTTCGTCCAGTACCTCGCCGACTACGCGGAGGTCTTCCGCGGCGTGCGCTGGCTGATGGGGGACCTCGACATCGGCGGCTTCAACCCGCTGATCGCGGCGGCGCCGCTGCTCCTCGTCTCGTTCACCGCGTTCGCGCTGCTGCCCCGCGCGCTGAACCTGCTGACGCTCGGGGACGACCTGGCGGCGTCGCGCGGCGTCGACGTCCGCCGCGCACAGCGGCTCGCGTTCCTCAGCGCCTCGCTCGCCACCGGCGCGGCCGTGTCGCTGGCCGGCCCCGTCGGCTTCATCGGCATCGTCGTGCCGCACCTGGTCAGGCTGGTGGTGGGATCGGACCACCGCATCGTGCTGCCGGCGGCGACTCTCTTCGGCGCGGCGTTCCTCGTGCTGTGCGACCTGCTCGCCCGGACCGCGCTGGCCCCGATGGAGCTGCCCGTCGGCATCGTGACCGCGCTCATCGGGGGGCCGTTCTTCCTGTGGCTGCTGGTGAGGAAGGCGTGATGAGGGGATCGAAGGGCACGAAGGGTCCGAAGGGCACGAAGGGCACGAAGGCGGTCGGGATGATCCGGACGCTCGGGCGCCCGTTCCCCTTCGTGCCCCTCGTGACCTTCGTAACCTTCGTGTCCTTCGTAGCCCTGATGTGCGCCGGCACTCCCCTCAACGCGTGGCAAACGAAGGCCCCCACGCGAGTAGTGTCATTAGTGCCGGCGCTCACTGAAATGCTGTTCGAGATCGGCGCCGGACCGCAGGTGGTCGCCGTCAGCAGCTACGACGAGGACCCGCCGGAGGTGAAGCAGCTGCCGCGCGTGGGGGCGCTGCTCGATCCCGACACGGAACGCATCCTCTCGCTCCGGCCCGACCTCGTCGTCACCTACGGCAGCCAGGACGACCTCAAGACGCAGCTGACCCGGGCCGGCATCGCCTTCTACGACTACCGGCACGGCGGCCTGGACACCGTGCTCGAGACGATCCGGGGACTCGGGGCGCGCGTGGGGCACGCCGCCGGCGCCGAGGGGCTCGCCAGCCGCATCGAGGCGCGGATTGCCGCCGTGCGGCGCGCCGTGGCGGGCCGGCCACGGCCGCGCGTGCTGCTCGTGTTCGGGCGCGAGCCGGGATCGCTCCGGAACATCTACGCCAGCGGCGGGAAGGGCTTCCTGCACGACATGCTCGTGGCCGCCGGGGGCGACGATGTGTTCGCGGATGTCGAACGCGAGTCGGTGCAGGTCTCGACCGAACAGATTCTCGCGCGGCGGCCCGACGTGATCCTCGAACTGCGATCCACGATGACGCCCCAGGGCTCGGTCGAGAAGGAGATCGCGGCGTGGGCCCGGCTGGCCTCGGTGCCGGCGGTGCGCGACCACCGCGTGTACGTCCTGACCGGCAAGACGCTGGTGGTGCCAGGGCCGCGGGTCGCCGAGGGCGTCGAGCGCATGGCCGCGGTCCTCCATCCGGGAGCGGTGCAGTGAAGATCATGGTGTCGTGGTCCACCGGCAAGGACGCCGCGTGGATGCTGCACGTCCTGCGGCAGCAGCACCCGGGCGCCGTCGCGGGGCTGTTGTCGACGACCAACAGCGCGTTCGACCGCGTGGCCATGCACGCGACGCGGCGGGCCGTGCTCGAGGCCCAGGCCGACGCCGCCGGGCTGCCGCTGCACGTCGTGCCCCTCCCGTGGCCGTGCTCGAATGCCGACTACGAACGCCTGATGCGCGCCGCGGTCGAGGGCATGGTCGCCGACGGCTTCACGCACATGGCGTTCGGCGACCTGTTCCTCGAGGACGTGCGCCAGTACAGGGTGGACCGGCTCGCGGGCACCGGGATCGAGCCGCTCTTCCCCCTCTGGAAGGCGAAACCGACTTCGGCACTGGCGCGCGAGATGATCGAAGGTGGGCTCGAGGCGACCCTGGTGACGGTGGACCCGCGCAAGCTCGATCGGTCGTTCGCCGGCCGCGCCTTCGACCCCGCCCTGCTCGAAGAGTTGCCCGCCGGCGTTGATCCCTGCGGCGAGAACGGCGAGTTCCATTCATGTGTCACTGGCGGGCCCATGTTCACGCGACGGCTGGACGTGCGGATCGGTGAGGTGGTCGATCGGGACGGGTTCGTCTTCTGTGATCTGACGCTGTCGAAGGACACGAAGGATCCGAAGGGCACGAAGGGCACGAAGGGCACGAAGGGCGCGAAGGTTGGCTGACCGGTATCCCCGCCGCATCGTCTGTCTCACGGAGGAGACCACCGAGACCCTCTATCTGCTCGGCGAGGGCGATCGCGTCGTCGGCATCTCCGGCTACACGGTGCGGCCGCCCGAGGCGCGACAGAAGCCGAAGGTCTCGTCGTTCCTGCACGCGCGCTACGAGAAGATCGAGGCGCTCGAGCCCGACCTGATTCTCGCCTTCTCGGACCTGCAGGCCGACATCACGACGGAGCTCGTCAGACGCGGGTATCCCGTCTTCACGTTCAACCAGCGCAGTGTCGCCGAGATCCTCCAGATGATCCGCGTGCTCGGCGGCCTCATCGGCGTCGCCGGCAAGGCCGAGGCGCTCGCGACGTCCCTCGAGGACGGTTTGGCGTCAATCCGCGCGTCGGCCGCGCGGTTCGCGCGACGGCCCCGCGTGTACTTCGAGGAGTGGGACGACCCGCTGATTTCCGGTATCCAGTGGGTCGAGGAACTCGTCGAGATAGCCGGCGGCGATCCCGTCTTCCCCGACCTCCGCCATGCGCGGCTCGGCAAGGACCGCATCGTCTCGAGCGACCAGGTGATCGCGGCCGCACCGGACGTCATCATCGGCTCGTGGTGCGGCAAACCCGTGCGCCCGGAACGCATTGCCGGGCGTCCCGGCTGGGGCCAGGTGCCCGCGGTGCGCGCCGGTCACATCTACGAAGTGAAGTCCACCTACATCCTCCAGCCCGGGCCCGCGTCACTCACCGAGGGCGTGCGGAGGGTCCACGAGGCGCTCGCGCGGTGGGATGGCACGGAGCAGGCCTGAGCGATCCACGGATTACACGGATTACACGGACTTCGCCGATCAGGTGGGCTGCCGCGACTAGTCGGTGCCTATACGCATTCCGTGTAGTCCGTGTAATCCGCGTAGTCCGTGGATGCCAGGACACCGAACACACCCAGGACACTGAACACACAGAGGACACTGAAGACACTGAAGACGCTGAAGGGCATTGGTACGGCTAATCAGAGCCCGTGGGGAATTTGGTCGGGGCGAAGGTTTCTCACAGGCCCAAGCATGTGCACTGCCCGGCATGCGCAATCACCAGCATGTGCCGTGGTCCGCAAGCCGTGGTCCGTATGTGCGGTGTTCAGTGTCTTCAGTGTGTTCGGTGTTTCTGGCGCCCCCACCCCGTGCGCCGAACACCCGATCGGGAACCCCCGGACGAACCCGCAATAGCCCCTCGATTCCCCGTGTACACTACCCCCCATGCTTCCCTCTGAGCCCCAGGCGGCCCCCGAGCGGCCGGCCGAGGCCGAACGGCCGACCGGTCCGCGCTCGGCGTGGTGGTCCCGCGAGACACGGCTGCTGCTGATGACGATAGTCATCTCGGTGGGCGTGCTGATCGTGCTCGCCCGCTTCCGGTTCCCGTCCGAGGAAGCCCGGGTGGAGGTGCCGCCGCAGCCGCTCGAGCGGCTCGCGACACGCGCCACCTACGACGAGCTCGCCTCGATCGTCGAGCGCCTCGACCGGCGCATCGCGCCGTCGATGGTGATCCTCCGCGTCCGGCCGTCGAACGGCGCGCCGGTGCGCACGCTCCGCCAGATCGTCCAGCACGGGCTGCCCGCCACCCCGTCGGCAACCTACGTCCCGGCCATCCGCGTGCGACCGGACGTGGCGCTGGTGATGCTGGACGCGGGCACGACGGTGCTGGGCGTGCTCGGCGACAACGACGCGGTCCCCTTCGTCGTCGCGGCCGACCCGGTCCGCCGGCTGGCCCTCGTGCGGGTGCCGGGCCCGGACGATCCGATGCTCTGGCCGTGGCAGGCCGCCGAGAACGTCGTCGTGCCGCGCTACGTCGCGGCCGTCGAGGGCTCGCGGGGGGGACAGACCCTGCGGCCGATCTTCCTCGGCCGCGCCGACCGGTTCGAGGAGCCGCACTGGGAGTCGCCGCTGCTCGTGCTCTCGAGCGCCCCGATCACCACCGAGGGCGCCTTCGTCTTCTCGCTCGAGGGACAACTCATCGGCCTCGTCGTGTCGGAGGCGGGCGTCCAGGCGATCGTCCCGGCCACGACCCTCGAGGCGGTGGCCAACCGCCTGCTCGAGGTGGGGTCCCCCACCGTGACCGACTTCGGCGTGGGCCTGCAGCCCCTCACCGCGGCGCTGGCGAAGAGCCACGGCGCCACGAGCGGGGTCGTCGTGGCCTCGGTCGACGAGGGCTCACTCGCGGAGGGCCACCTGCAGCCCGGCGACCTGGTGCAGAGCGTCGGCGGACAGCCGGCGGTCAATCCCGACGCCGTGCTGCTGCACCTCGCGCAGACGGCGCCCGGCACGTCCGTCACGGTGGAAGTGAAACGTGACGGCGAGGTGCTGAACGTCACGATTGCCGTGCCCGACGCGAAGGCGCCGGAGTCACCGGACGACGACGCGGGCGGGCCCGAGCCCCGGGACCCGGCATGAGCCGCCCGCGCTTCGGCGACCAGCCGGAGGTTGGCCGCGACGTGCTCGACGCGCAGATCGGGGTGGCGGAGCTGCGTCCCCTCGGGCTCGGCGACGTGCTCGGCCGGTCGCGCGCCGCGCTCGGCCTGCGCCCGCTGACGGCACCGGCGCTCGTGTTCGTGCCGCTGGGCGTGGCCCTGGGCCCGGCCGGCCTCGGGTGGATCAGCATCGAGGTGCTCGGGTACCTGTACCCGGTCGCGGCCGTAGCGCTGGCCATCCTCGGGCTCTTCGTCGGCCTCGGGTTCGATCCCAGCGACGCCGACGAGCGGCGGCTGCTCGGTGTCGCCAGCACAGAGGCCCTGATCTCCATCGTCGTCGTCGGGGGCGCGTTTGCCGCGCTGTTGTGGCAGTGGAACCTGCCACTCGACGTCGCGATTGCCCCGCTCGCCCTCGTCTTCGGCGTCTGCGCGGCCGCCACGTCCAGCGGGATCGTCCGGCCCGACGATCCCGAGCCGTACCGCCGCGCGTCCCGCATCGCCGAGCTCGACGACGTGCTGCCGATCGTCCTTGGCGGGCTCGTGCTGGCGATGTACACGGGCACGACCACGCTTGGCGTGCTGTACGTCGCCGCGCTCAACATCGGCGCGGCCGTCGCGGTGGCGCTCGCGGGCGGGATGCTCTTCGAGCGCGCCAAGGACCCGGCCGAACGCGCGGTGTTCGTCCTGGGCGTGATCACCCTCCTCGGCGGCGGCGCGCAGTACCTCGGCGTGTCGCCGCTGCTGGCGGGCATGGTCGCGGGCCTGGTCTGGCGGTTCATGCCCGGTGACGCCGACGCGGTCGTGCGCGCCGACCTGTTGCGCCTGCAGCACCCGCTCGTGCTGCTGCTGCTCATCTTCGCCGGCGCGTCGGCGCAGTTCGGCACGTTGGCGCTGTGGCTCGCCGGTCCGTACGTGCTCATGCGCCTCTGCGGCAAGCTGCTCGGCGGCTGGGTGCTCAACCGGTTGACGCCCAGCGTGTCGCCTGCCGACCTGGGCAGCTACCTCCTGCCGCCGGGCGTGATCGGCCTGTCGTTCGCGCTCAGCTTCCACCTGGTGGCCCTCTCGTCCGGCTCCGCCGCCGCCCTGACGGCCGTGGCCGCGGGCACGCTGGCCAGCGAGGTCCTCGCGGCGCTGGCGCTGCTCGGCCCGAGGAAGGCCTGATGCGTCGTTTCAACGCCCTCCTGCTCCTGCTCCTGGCCGTGCTCGTCATGCGCCGCACGATGGCGGACGATGGGCTGGCGGACCTGCGGAGCACGGCGCTGGCGTTCGGCTTCGCGCTCATCGCCGCCGCGCTGGCGGGCGACCTCGTGGAGCGCCTGCGCCTGCCCCGCCTCAGCGGCTATCTGCTGTTCGGCCTCGCGTGTGGCCCGTACGCCGCAGACCTCATCTCCCGCACGATGGCCAGCGAGCTCCAGCAGATCAACGGGCTCGCCATCGCGCTCATCGCGTTCGTCGCCGGGCTGGAGATGAATCTCAGCCGGTTGCGGGAGTCGCTGCCCCGCATCTCACGGCTCGGCGCGGTGGTCCTGGGTGGGTCCTTCGTCATCTTCACCGTGCTGCTGGCGACGGCGTGGCCGTGGCTGCCCTTCCCCGCCCTCGAGCCGTTCACGCTGCGTGCGGCGGTCGCCGGGGTGGTCGCGCTGCTGGTCGTCAGCTTCTCGCCGACGGTGACCATTGCGGTGATGGCCGAAAGCCGCGCGCGGGGCCCGTTGACGGATCTCGTGCTGCCAGTGGTCGTGCTGGCGGATCTCGCCCTCATCGTGGCGTTCGCGCTCGCGCTGCAGTTCGTGCGCTGGACCGCCGGCACGGCGCACGAGGCCGAGGTCGGGCTGGTGGCGCTGCTGTCGTGGGAGCTGCTCGGCTCGCTGGCGTTCGGCGCCGTCGTCGGCGCGGCGTTCGCGTTCTACCTGCGCCTGGTCGGCCGGGAGATCACGCTCGTCATGATCGGGCTGTGCATCGTGCTGGCGGGTGTGGGCCGGGCCCTCCATTTCGAGATCGTGCTGGCGTCGCTGACGGCCGGGCTCGTCGTCGAGAACATCGCGCCGCCGAAGGGCGACGCGCTGAAGCATGCCGTCGAGGGCGGCGCCCTGCCCGTGCTGATCGTCTTCTTCGTGGCGGCCGGCGCGTCGCTGCAGCTCGACGCCCTGGCGTCGGTGGGCCTGATCGCCCTGCTGCTGGCGGCCGTGCGGGCGCTCGTGCTCTACGGCACGTCGCGCGTCGGCCTGCGGTGGGCGGGTTTGCCCGACGCCCCGGGTGGCCTGGCGTGGATGGGCCTGGTGTCGCAGGGCGGCGTGACACTCGGTCTCGCCAGCCTGGTGGCGGGCGAGTTCTCCGCATGGGGACCGACCGTCTACACGCTCGTCATCGCGCTCACGGCCATCCACGTGCTGGCAGGCCCGGTGGTCTTTCGCGCCGCGCTGGCCCGCGCCGGTGAGGTGGGCCAGATGGGGAAGGCCGGACACTAACGCGGACCGCGTCGCCTGCCATCGCATGGTGGGTCCGTCGGGTTGTTGGGTCCATCCGCGGATGAACGCGGATAGACGCGATTGGCCAGGCTGTTCAGCGTCTTCAGCGTCTTCAGTGTGCTCAGTGTGCTCAGTGTGTTCAGTGTGTCCAGTGTTTCCCCGTAGCGGCCCCGGCCGCCGCCACCCGGAACGCGTCATAATGGGCGTATGCGGGGGATCACGGCGGTAGTGCTGACGCTGATGCTCGGCGCGGCCCAGGTGGCGGCGGCGCAGCAGGCCGACACGCAGCAGGAGGATCAGACCATCGATCCCACGAAGCTCGGCGTGTCGATCGATCGCATCCAGAAGCGGCTCGACGGCCAGGCCCGCGCGGCCGCCGCCGACTCGCCGCTGAAGCTCGACTTCCGCGTGGACGTCGTCGGCTTCGCCCCGAAGATCGACTTCTTCCGCGACTTCAACCTGAACACCGGCCCGGTGCCGTGGGGCGCCCCCACCCACAGCGACATGCTCGACATGGTGACGCCGCAGGAGTTCCGGGCACCCGCCATGCCCCTCCAGACGATTGCGTGGTGGGCGGGGATGCAGATCTACCAGAAGGTCCAGGCGCACAACTGCGCCCAGGAGCTGAAGGAATACCGCGCGAAGATCGAGGCGGGCGAGAAGGCGCTGGTCCCGGTCTGCGCCCAGCGCTAGCCTGGAAAGGGGGTCAGCCCCCTTTTTCCATGGGTCTCAGTGGGAAAAGGGGTCTGCCCCCTTGTTCGATTGCCTACCAGAGGCCGAGCTGCAGCTTGGCCGCGTCCGACATCCGCTCCTTCGTCCACGGCGGATCCCACACGATCTCGACGCGGGCCTCGCTGACGCCCTCGAGCGCCTGCACCTTCTCCTTCACTTCCACCGGCAGGCTCTGCGCCGCGGGGCAGGCCGGGGCCGTCAGCGTCATGCGCACGCCGACCCGCGTGTCCTTGTCCACGAGCACGTCGTAGATGAGCCCGAGCTCGCAGATGTTCACGGGGATCTCGGGGTCGTAGATCGTGCTGAGCGCCTCCAGCACCTGCGGCCGCACCGCGGCCATGCGGGCGGGGTCGGGCTCGAGGTCGGTGAGGGACTGGCTCAGCGCGTTCGCCGGCGACTCGTCGGGGCTGGGGCTGCCAGGGTACATGGGCAGAAACCTCGGATCCACGGTGGTGCCGCTCCTACTCCGTCGTCACCGGCGTGGCGCCGGTGTCGGAGACCGCGGCCTTCAGGGTGTGCCACGCCAGGCTGGCGCACTTGATCCGCGTCGGGAACTCGCGGACGCCCGCGAGCACACCCAGCTTGCCGAGCTCCGGCGCGGGGCGATCGGGAGGCGCCGTGATCATCTCATGGAACTTCTCGAAGACCGCGCGCGCCTCGGGCACGGTCTTGCCTTTCAGCGCCTCGGTCATCAACGACGCCGACGCCTTCGAGATGGCGCACCCCGACCCCTGGAACGCGAGGTCGACGATCCGGTCGCCGTCGAGGGTGACGTAGAGGGTCAGCCGATCGCCGCAGAGCGGGTTGTACCCCTCCTGCGTGCGGCTGGCGGGATCGATCACGCGGAAGTTCCTCGGCCGGCGGTTGTGGTCGAGGATGACTTCCTGGTACAGCTCGTCGAGACCCGACATCAGCCGAAGACCTCCCGCACGGCGCGCAGGGCGTGGACGAGCGCATCGACGTCCTCGCGCGTGTTGTAGACCGCGAGCGATGCGCGGGCCGTCGCCGGAATGCCGAATCGCTCCATCACCGGCTGCGCGCAGTGGTGGCCCGTGCGGATGGCGACACCCTCACGATCCACGATCGTGCCGATGTCGTGCGGGTGCACGCCCTCCAGCACGAAGGAGAGGATGCTGGCCTTCTCCGGCGCGGTGCCGATGAGACGGAGCCCGGGCACCGACTGGAGCGCCTCGGTGCCGTAGGCGAGCAGCTCCTTCTCCTGCGCCTGGATGCGCGGCATGCCGATCGCCGAGAGCCAGCGCACGGCCGCGCCCAGGCCGATGGCCCCCTCGATGTGCGGCGTGCCCGCCTCGAACTTGTACGGCAGCACGTTCCAGGTCGAGCGCTCGAACGTCACGGAGCTGATCATGTCGCCGCCGCCCTGCCAGGGTGGCATCGCCTCGAGCAGGTCGGCGCGGCCGTAGAGCGCGCCGATGCCGGTCGGGCCGTACAGCTTGTGGCCCGTGACGACATAGAAGTCGGCGCCGAGCGCCCGGACGTCCACCGGCATGTGGTACGCCGCCTGGGCGCCGTCCACCAGCACCAGCGCGCCCACGCGGTGGGCGAGGTCGGCCAGCTCCCGCACCGGGTTCACGGTGCCGAGCGCGTTCGACAGGTGCGTGACCGCCGCGAGCCGGGTCCGCGGACCGAGCAGGGCCGCAAATGCCTCCACGTCGAGCACGCCGCGATCGTCGATGGGCGCCACCTTCAGGTGCGCGCCGGTGGCCCCGGCGAGCAGCTGCCACGGCACGATGTTGGAGTGGTGCTCCATCGCGGTGATGAGCACCTCGTCCCCCGGACCGAGCGAGGCGCGTCCCCAGGCCTGCGCCACGAGGTTGATGGCCTCGGTCGCGTTCCTGGTGAAGATGATCTCGCGGGCCTCGGCGGCGCCGAGGAACGTGGCGAGGTCCTGCCGGGCCGCCTCGAAGGCCGCGGTGGCCCGCTGGCTCAGGACGTGCACGCCGCGATGGACGTTGGCGTTGTCGCGCTCGTAGTAGTCACGAATCGCGTCGAGCACGGCCCGCGGCTTCTGCGTCGTCGCCGCGTTGTCGAGGTAGACGAGCGGCTTGCCGTGCGCCTGCTGCGCGAGAATCGGGAACTCGGCGCGGATGGCCGCGACGTCCAGGCCCGCGATGGAGGTGCTCACGGCCGCTCCTCCCGTGCCGCGCACTCGTCCCGCGGCGCCCCGGCATGATCGGCCAGGTCGCGATCGAGCTGGACGAACAGCGCGCGCTCGAGCTGCTGGCGCAGCGGCTCGATGCGGATGCCCGCCAGGATCTCCCCGGCGTAGGCGTGGATGAGCATGTCGCGGGCCTCGCGGGCGTTGAGGCCCCGGGCGCGCAGGTAGAAGAGCGCCTCCTCGTCCAGCTGCCCGATGGCCGCCCCGTGCGTGCACTTCACGTCGTCGGCGAAGATCTCGAGCTGCGGGTTCGAGTTGATCGTCGCGTCGTCGCTCAGGAGCAGCGCGCGGTTGGTCTGCTTCGCGTCGGTCTTCTGCGCGTCCTCGCGCACGATGATGCGGCCGTTGAAGACCGCGCGCGCCCGGCCGTCGAGGATGCCCTTGTACAGCTCGTGGCTCGTGCAGTTCGGCACGGCGTGGTCGATGGTCGTGTGGTTGTCGACCAGGCGCTCGCCGTCCACGAGGTAGCAGCCGTCGAGCGTCACGTGCGCGCCCTCACCCGCGAGGGTCGCGGCGAAGTCGTTGCGGACCAGGTGGCCTCCCAGCGTGACCGCGCGGCCGCGGAAGCTCGCGTCCCGCTCGCAGCGCACGCCGAGCGCCGCCAGGTGGAACGCGTCGTCGGTCTCCCGCTGGTCGTGGACGTAGTCCAGCACCGCGCCCTCCGCCAGCGCCACCTCGGTGACCGCGTTCGTGAGATGGACGTGGCCCGATCCGCCGACGAACGTCTGGACGAGGCTGGCCTGGCTGCCGGCGCCGAGCACGACGAGCGTGCGCGGGTGCACCATCAGCGTGTCCGCGCCGCCGTTGACGACGATGACCTGGATGGGCCGGTCGATCACCGCGCCCTTGCGCACCGAGATCAGCACGCCGTCCTCGATGAACGCCGTGTTGAGGGCGACGAACGCCTCCCGCTCGGCATCGGCGAGGCCCAGGTGGTCGAGCTCCGGCCGCTTGTCGGCAATCGCGCGGCCGAGGCTGCCGGCCACGAGGCCCACCGGCAGCTGGTCGAGCCGGGAGAGCTCCGCCGAGAACCGCCCGTTCAGCAGGACCACGCGGACGGCGTCCGGCACCGCCACGCGGCCGACGATCTCGGCGGCGTTGGTCGGGCCCGAGTCGGCCAGCCGGAACGGCGTGTCGGCGATGCGCGCGACGTTCGTGAAGCGCCAGGCCTCCTGGCGCACGGTCGGGATGCCGAGCGCCTCGAAGCGGGCCAGCGCCTGCGCGCGCCGCTCCTGCAGCCAGGGCGGCGCCGCGGCGCCGCGGCCCTTCAGGAAGCGCGCGTGCTCGGCGGCCGCCGCGCCCACGGCGGCGGCCGGTGCGGGTGCCAGGGTCATCGCGTCACCCCCGCGCCCCGGCGGCCTCGAGCCAGCCGTAGCCCTTCTCCTCGAGCTCGAGCGCGAGCTCGCGCCCGCCCGAACGCACCAGCCGGCCCTCGCTCAGCACGTGCACGAAGTCGGGCACGATGTAGTTCAGCAGCCGCTGGTAGTGGGTCACGACGATGAAGGCACGGTCGGGACCACGCAGGGCGTTGACGCCGTCGGAGACGATCTTGAGGGCGTCGATGTCGAGGCCGGAGTCGGTCTCGTCGAGGATGGCGAGCGTCGGCTCGAGCACCGCCATGTGGAAGATCTCGTTGCGCTTCTTCTCGCCCCCCGAGAAGCCCTCGTTGACGGACCGCTGCAGCATCGCCTGGTCCACCTGCAGGAGCGCCGACTTCTCCTTGATCAGCGCCATGAAGTCCATGGCGTCGAGCTCCTCGAGCCCCTGCTGCTTCCGCCGGGCGTTGAGCGCCGCCTTCAGGAAGTAGGCGTTGTTCACGCCGGGGATCTCGACCGGGTACTGGAAGGCCATGAACAGGCCCTCGCGGGCGCGCTCGTCGGCGTCCATGTCGAGCAGGTCCTGCCCCTTGTAGCGCACCGCGCCCCCGGTGACCTCGTACCCGGGGTGCCCGGCGAGCGCGCGCGCGAAGGTGCTCTTGCCCGACCCGTTGGGGCCCATGATCGCGTGGACCTCGCCGGGGTTCACCGTGAGGTTGACGCCGCGGAGGATCTGCTTGTCCTCCGCCTTCACCTGCAGATCGACGACTTCGAGTAGCGACATATGAATGCGGTTCCTTATCCCACCGAGCCTTCGAGCGACACGCCCAGCAGCTTCTGCGCCTCGACGGCGAACTCCATCGGCAGCTCGCGGAAGACCTCCTTGCAGAAGCCGCTCACGATCATGTTGATCGCGTCCTCCTTGGAGATGCCGCGCTGCTCGCAGTAGAAGATCTGGTCCTCGCCGATCTTCGACGTCGACGCCTCGTGCTCGACGCTCGCCGACGTGTTCTTGATTTCCAGGTACGGGAACGTGTGCGCGCCGCAGCGGTCGCCGATCAGCAGCGAGTCGCACTGCGAGTAATTGCGCGCGTGCTCGGCCTTCTTGCCGATCTTCACCGCGCCCCGGTACGTGTTCTGCCCCCGCCCGGCCGAGATGCCCTTCGAGACGATCGTGCTCCGGGTGTTCTTCCCGAGGTGGATCATCTTCGTGCCGGTGTCCGCCTGCTGGCGGTTGTTCGTCACCGCCACCGAGTAGAACTCGCCGACCGAGTCGTCGCCCTGGAGGATGCAGCTCGGGTACTTCCACGTGATCGCCGAGCCGGTCTCCACCTGGGTCCACGTGATCTTCGACCGCGCCCCGCGGCAGTTGCCGCGCTTGGTGACGAAGTTGTAGATGCCCCCCTTGCCGTCCTTGTCGCCGGGGTACCAGTTCTGGACCGTCGAGTACTTGATCGTCGCATCGTCCAGCGCGACGAGCTCGACGACGGCGGCGTGCAGCTGGTTCTCGTCACGCTGCGGGGCCGTGCAGCCCTCGAGGTAACTCACCGACGCGCCCTCGGCACAGACGATCAGCGTGCGCTCGAACTGCCCCGTCTCCTTCGCGTTGATCCGGAAGTAGGTCGAGAGCTCCATCGGGCACTTCACGCCCTTCGGCACGTACACGAAGCTGCCGTCGCTGAAGACCGCCGAGTTCAGCGCCGCGAAGAAGTTGTCGGTGTGCGGCACGACCGAGCCCAGGTACTGGCGCACCAGGTCGGGGTGGTTGTGCACCGCCTCCGAGAACGAGCAGAAGATGATGCCGAGCTCGCCGAGCTTCTCGCGGAACGTCGTCGCGACCGACACCGAGTCGAAGACCGCGTCCACCGCGACACCCGACAGCAGCTTCTGCTCCTCGAGCGGGATGCCCAGCTTCTCGAACGTGGCCCGGATCTCCGGGTCCACCTCGTCCAGGCTGTTCAGCTTCTTCTTCTGCTTCGGTGCCGCGTAGTAGCTGATGCCCTGGTAGTCGATCGCCGGGTAGTGCACGTTCGGCCAGGTCGGCTCGTGCATCTTGAGCCAGGCGCGGTACGCCTTCAGGCGCCACTCCAGGAGCCACTCCGGCTCCTCCTTCTTCGTGGAGATCAGCCGGACGACGTCCTCGCTGAGGCCCTTCGGCGCGATGTCCTGCTCGATCGCCGTCTCGAAGCCGTACTTGTACTCGCTCCGGGCGAGCTCCTCGAATACCTTGGTCGCGGTGCTCATGTGACTCTCAATCCGGCCGTCGCGCCTAGGCGCTGAACGACGTGCCGCAGCCGCACGTGCTCTTGGCGTGCGGGTTGGTCAGGGTGAAACTCGTGGCCATCAGGTTGTGCTCGTCGAAGTCGAGCACCGTCCCGTCCAGCAGCCGCAGGCTGCGCGGGTCGACGAACACGCGGGCGCCGTTCGGCCCCTCGACCACCTCGTCGGTCTCGCGCGGCGCCGTCTCCCAGCCGAAGACGTAGCTGTAGCCGGAGCAGCCGCCGGCCTTGACGGCAATCCGCAGCCCCCCGCCGGCCTGGCCGGCCTTCACGAGCTGCCGCTCGATGACGCGTGCCGCGCTTTCCGTGATCTCAATCATGCGTCCGTCCCGGGCGCGGCCCCACCGGCCGCCCCCTGCCTCCGTTCCCAGTCGTCCAGCGCCCGCTGCGCCGCGTCGACCGCGAGCGCCGCGACGTGCCGCCGCTCGGGCGCCAGGGCGAGCGCCGTCGCGATGTCGTCGCCCGCGAGCCGCCGCGCGCCCTCCAGCGGCGCGCCGTCGAGCCGCTCGGCCACCAGGCTCGCGCTCGCGATGGCGGCGCTGCAGCCGAACACCTTGAAGACGGCCGCGGTCACCCGCGTCCCGTCCACCCGCACCTGGATGCGGGCCATCGTGCCCTCGTCCAGGCTGCCCGCCTCCCCCGTGCCCACGTCCGGCCCCGGGGGGAACGCGCCGACGCGCTCCGGCCGCCGGGCCCGGGCCAGCACCTCGTCCGAGTGCCGCATGGGCCAGCCCCCCGCTACACGGGCGACATCGCGCGCAGCCGTCCGACGACGTCCACCACGCGACCCGCCGCGAAGTCCACGTCCGCCTCGCTCGTCGACCGGCCCAGCCCGAACCGCAGCGAGGCGAGGGCCAGATCCTTCGGCCGCCCGAGCGCCACCAGCACGTGCGACGGCTCGGCCGCGGTGCAGGCCGCGCCGGACGACACCGCGATGTCGTCCAGGCCGACGAGCAACGCCTCACCGTCCACGCCCGGGATGCTGACGTTCAGGTTCCCCGGCAGGCGGCGCGTGAGCGAGCCGTTCACGATGAGCCCGTCCACCTCGGCCGTCAGCCGCGCCAGCAGCCGGTCACGCAGCACGGCGAGCCGCGTGCCCTCCTCGGGCATGACACGCGCGGCCAGCGCCGCCGCGGCGCCGAACCCGACGATGCCCGGCACGTTGAGCGTGCCCGATCGCATGCCGCGCTCATGGCCGCCTCCGTCGATGAGCGCCTCGACGGTCACGCGCGGCTGCTTCCGCCGGACGTAGAGCGCGCCCACGCCCTTCGGGCCGTAGATCTTGTGCGCCGTGATCGACGCCAGGTCCACGGGCACCTGTTCCACGTCGAACGGCACCTTGCCGGCCGCCTGCACCGCGTCGGTGTGCAGCAGCGCGCCCTTCGCGCGGACCGCCGCGGCAAGCTCCGCCAGCGGCTGCAGCACGCCAATCTCGTTGTTGGCCGCCATCACGCTGACGAGCGCGGTGCGCTCGGTCACGGCGTCGGCCACGGCCTGCACGTCCACCAGGCCATCCGGCCCGACGCCGAGCCGCGTCACTTCCCAGCCCTGCCCCTCGAGCCGCCGGCAGCTGTCGAGCACCGCCTTGTGCTCGGTCGCCACCGTCACCACGTGATCCCGCGTGTCCCGGAGTGCCGCCGCCGCGCCCTTGATGGCGAGGTTCACCGCCTCGGTGGCGCCGCTCGTGAACACGATCTCGCGCGGCGTCGCCCCGATGAGCGCCGCGACCTGCCCCCGGGCACGATCGACGGCCTCGGCGGCCTCCCAGCCGAGCCGGTAGTGCCGGCTGGCCGCGTTGCCGAACCGCTCGGTGAAGAACGGCAGCATGGCCTCGAGCACCTCGGGGTCGACGGGGGTCGTCGCGTGGTGATCGAGGTAGACCATGACTAGTCCGCGTGCGGCACGAACACCAGCCGCGACACGGCCGGGGCGGCCGGCACCGGGGCCGGCTCCTCCGCCGCCATCTCCGCCATCGTCATCGTGGTCAGCGCATCGAGGATCCGGTTCTTGATCTTCCAGAGCGGGTCCCGGATGCTGCACTTCGAATACTGGTCACACGCGTGGTCGTCCTCGGAGCACGCCGTGACGGTGACCGGGCCGTCGACGGCCTCGATCACGTCGGCCACCGTGATGCGGTCGGCTCCCCGGCCCAGCCGATATCCGCCGCGCGTCCCCTGGACCGACACGAGCAGCCTGGCACGGACGAGCCGCTGCAGCACCTTGGCCAGGAGCTCCAGGGGGATGTCGTACGCCTCGGCAATCTCACGCGCGCTGGACGAGGCGTTCCCCTCGGCCCGGGCCGAGAGGTGCTTCATCGCGATGAGCGCGTAGTCGGTCTTCTTGGACAGTCTGAGCATGGCAGGGGTCTGAAATACGACCGCAGAAGTCCTAGTTTAGATCCCGAAATCGGACTGCGCAAGTCCGGGATGCCGGCGGGCGCCAGGCCCGCCGTTGGGCGGTCCCTCGCTGCGCTCGGGACCGTTGGCCTGCGGTAGGCCTCGCCCCTCGACTTCGCTCGGGGCTCGTTAGGACTCGTCGCTTCGCGACTCGCTGGGACGCCGACCGTTGGCCGGCGCTGGGACTCGGCCGCTTCGCGGCCTCGCTCGGAGGCGGGCGGCGTTCGCCGCCCGAAGGGGGCTGCAAGTCTATTGCAGATTCCAGCTGCCGAGCGCAGCGAGGCAGACCTCCCAGCGAGACGGCGAAGCCGACGAGTCCGAGCGAGGCGCCGCAGGCGCCGAGTCCGAACGAGCGAAGCGAGTCCTACCGAGCCCCGAGCGAGGTCGAGGGGCGAGGCCTACCGCAGGCCAACGGTCCCGAGCGGAGCGCGGGACCGCCTGCCGAGCGGCCGCAGGCCGCGAGGCCTTTAGTACTTGGGCTGCGAAGGATCCACCTGGTCCGACCAGGCGAGGATGCCGCCAGCCAGGTTGCGCACGTTCGGGAAGCCCACGCCGCGCAGGAAGGCCGTGGCCTTGGCGCTCCGGGCACCCGAGCGGCACTGGCAGACGATGGCGGCGGAGCGGTCGAGCTCCTCGTGACGGTTGGGCAGGTCGCCGAGGGGGATCAGGACCGACCCCTCGATCCGGCTGATCTGGTACTCGTGCGGCTCACGCACGTCCACGATCACGAGCGGCTCCCCGGCATCGAGCTTGGCCTTCAGTTCGAGCACGGTCATCTCATCGGTCGTCACGGGGTCTCCCGCCGCGTCCGCCCCGGCGGCCGGGCCGACACCGCAGAACTGCTCGTAGTCGATGAGCCCGGTGACCGTCGGATGGTCGCCGCAGACCGGGCACTCGGGATCGCGGCGGAGCTTCAGCTCGCGGAACCGCATCCGCAGAGCATCGTAGATCAGGAATCGTCCGATGAGGGGCTCACCCGTGCCGAGGATCAGCTTGAGGGTCTCGGTCGCCTGGATCGTGCCGATGACGCCGGGCAGCACCCCGAGCACCCCGCCCTCCGCGCAGCTCGGCACGAGCCCCGGCGGGGGCGGCTCGGGATAGAGGCACCGGTAGCAGGGGCCGTCCTTCGTCGCGAAGACCGACGCCTGCCCCTCGAAGCGGAAGATGCTCCCGTAGGCGTTGGGGGTGCCCGTCAGCACGCACGCGTCGTTCACGAGGTAGCGGGTCGGGAAGTTGTCGGTGCCGTCGACGATGACGTCGTAGGGCGCGAAGAGCTCGAGGGCGTTCGCCGAGCTGAGCGCGGTGTCGTAGGTCTCGACGTGCACGTGGGGGTTGAGCGCGTGGAGGCGGTCACGCGCGGAGTCGAGCTTCGGGCGCCCGACGTCCGGCGTGCCGTGCAGGAGCTGGCGCTGCAGGTTCGAGTCGTCCACGACGTCGAAGTCGACGATGCCGAGCGTGCCGACACCGGCGGCCGCCAGGTACATCGCGACCGGGGAGCCGAGGCCGCCCGCACCGATGCAGAGGACCCTGGCCGCCTTCAGGCGGCGCTGGCCGTCCATGCCGACCTCGGGCAGCAGCAGGTGACGGCTGTAGCGCTTCACCTCGTCTGCCGAGAGGGCCGGCAGCTCCACCGGCGCCGTCGTGGGCGCGCCGCCTGCCACCGACGGGATGATGCTCACGGTGTCGCCGGGGCCGACCGGCGTCTGCTCCTTCTGTTGATAGCGGATGTCCTCGTCGTTCACGTAGACGTTGACGAAGCTCCGCAGCCGGCCATCCTCCGTGTAGAGGTGGCCCTTCAGCGCCGGATACTTCGTCGTCAGGTCCGACAGGAGTTCGCCAATCGTCGCGCCGGCGGCCTCGACGGTCTCCTGCTTGTCGGTGAAGGGACGAAGAGGGGTCGGGATGTGAATGGTCGGCATGATGTGAAGCGTTCTCGAAAATGGGGACAGTCCCCGACGGAAAAGGGGTCAGACCCCTGTTTCGATGCTCTTGTCCTTGAAAAAGGGGTCTGCCCCCTTTTTCGATACCTGCACGTCCTCCTCGTCGAACCGCGACCGATCCTCGGCGAGCCGCCACGACCGCAGCTCGCGGTCGGTCCCCTCACGCACCGAGACGATGACGTACGCAAACGTCGGCCAGGCGTGATCGAGGTCGTACTGCGACGGCACCGCCGGATGGTCGGGGTGCGAGTGGTAGAAGCCGAGCAGGGTCAGCCCCTCGCGGCTCGCGGCCGCCTCCGCCTCGCGGTAGTCCGACGGACGCACGAGGAACCGCCGGCGCGGGCCTTCCGCCGTGGTGTTCGGCAGCGGGTGCGCCAGCCGCACCTCCTCGCCGTCGCCGATGAGCGCGCCGCAGCACTCGTCCGGGTAGGTCTCCCGGCCATGGGCGCGGATGGTCGCGTCCGCGGCGTGGTCCAGCGTGAGCGCCATGATCAACGCGCCTCCCAGAACGACTCGGACAGGTAGCGCTCGCCCCCATCCGGAAAGATGACGACCACCACCGGGGGCGGTCCGCCGGCGTTGGCGGCATCACGGGCGAGACGCAGCGCGCCGGCGAGGTTGGCGCCGCTCGAGACCCCAACCAGCAGCCCTTCCTCCGTCGCGAGGCGACGCGTCAGCGCGTGGGCGTGCTCGGTGCCGATCCGCAGGTCGTGATCGGCCAGCGTCGCGTCGTAGATGCCGGGCACGATGGCGGTCTCCATGTGCTTCAGGCCTTCGAGCCCGTGGAACGGCGAGTCGGGCTGCACCGACGCGAGCACGGTCCCGGCGCGCCACTCGCGCAGGCGCCGTCCGGTGCCCATGAAGGTGCCGCTCGTGCCGAGCCCGGCCACGAAATGCGTCACGCGGCCGGCCGTCTGCCGGATGATCTCGGGGCCCGTCGTGTCGTAGTGCGCCCGCCAGTTGAACGGGTTGTTGTACTGGTCGGGATAGAAGTAGCGGTCCGGGTCCGCCGCAGCCCGTCGACGCGCCTCGCGAATGGCGCCGTCCGATCCCTCGAGCGGACTCGTCAGGATCAGCTCCGCGCCGTAGGCCGCGAGGATCCGCTTCCGTTCGGGCGTCACGTTCTCCGGCACGCAGAGCGTCACGCCGAAGCCGGCCGCCGCGCCAATCATGGCGTACGCGATGCCCGTGTTGCCGGAAGTCGCGTCGAGGAGTCGTTTGCCCCCGGTCAGCGCGCCCGAGGCGAGGCCCTCCCGGACCATGCGCGCCGCTGCACGATCCTTCACCGACCCGCCGGGGTTCTTCCACTCGGCCTTCGCGTACAGCTCCACCCCGGGCACGTCCCGCTCGAGACGGGAGAGCCGCAGCAGGGGCGTCTCCCCGATGAGGTCGAGGATCGCGCTGCCGACGATCGGGGCGAGGGGTGTCGTGGTGGCCGACATATATCCGACTTATTCGGTCCAGTTTACGCCTCCCCACCCGAGGGGGCGCAAGTAAATTCAGACCCATCCGGTCGGCAATTACAAGCCTCTATGACACAAATAGTTACGGGTGGAGGGACGGCTCGGCCCCGCGGGCGCGAGAGCTCCGGCACACATCCCCCATTGGAGACCAGACACCGCGGCACCCGGCTTGCTCCAGCGCCGATGGGCCCGTCTGCCCGCGAGCGACATGGACATCCGGACCGTCGGCTTCTTCTGCGATCACACCTCGGGCATCGGGGGCGGCGAGCACTACGCCTTCTCGCTCCTGCGCGCCCTGGCCGACCGCCACGAGGTCGACCTGCTCGTCCGGGCCGACCGCTTCGCGCCCGATCCGGAGGCCGTGCGCCAGGCATTTGGCGTGGACATACGGCACCCACGCGTCCGCGTGCGGACGCTGCACAGCCCGCACGACGTCCGGCGCTACGACCTGCTGGTCAACCTCTCGCACTTCACGGTGCTGCCCCCGTGGGCCCGCCGGAACCTGCTCGTCACCTTCTTCCCCGAGCTCCAGAGCGAGTGGGTGTCGAAGTACGACGCGGTCCTGACCATCTCGCGCTTCTCGGCCGGCTGGATCGAACGGTACTGGGGCGTGCACCACCACGCGATTGCGGCGCCGCCGGTGGACGCCCCGCGTTTCGCCCCACGCGGCAAGGCCCCGCTCATCCTGAGTGTCGGGCGGTTCTTCGAGGTCAAGCACGGCAACAACAAGAACCACCCGCTGATGATCCGCGCGTTCCGCGAGCTGGTGTCGCAGGGGCTCGACGGCTGGCGCCTCGTGCTGGCCGGCAGCCGCTCCGACGCGCACGCGGGGTACCTCGCGCGGGTGCAGGCGGAGGCGGCCGGGCTTCCCGTCGATGTCCTCACGGACGTGCCGTTCGAGACCCTGGCGGACCTGTACGGCCGCGCCGCCATCTACTGGCACGCCGCGGGATTCCACGCCGACGGGATCACCGTCGTGCCGGCCTCGGCCGAGCACTTCGGCATCACGATTGTCGAGGCGATGGCCGCCGGCGCGGTACCGGTCGTGGCCGACGCCGGGGGCGCGGCCGAGATCGTCCAGGAGCCGGACAACGGCCTCCGTGCGTCGACGGTGGATCAGTTCGTGGCGAAGACCGCCTGGCTCGTGGGCTCACCCGCCGACCGCGACCGCATGGCCCAGGCGGCACGTGCGCGGGCCGCGGCGTTCTCGCATGAAGCCTTCGCGGCACGCCTCGATGCCGTGCTCGCGATGGTGGCCGCGGACCGGCCCGGCGATCGCGCCCGCTTCTTCCTCGGCGAGGGCAACCTCGTCGCGGCCGAGACGTGCCTGCTCGACGCCATCGACGAACATCCCGCGTCCGCCGATGCCTGGTTCGATCTCGCGGACGTGTGGTATCGCCGTGGCCGGCGGGAGCCGGCCCGCGCCATGTGGCAGCGCGGCGCCTCGATCGATCCCGCGCACCCGCGCGCGGCCGGCGCCGCGACGCTGGCGGCCCGCATCGACGACCAGCGCCGGCACGTGTCCGACATCCGCTCCGGCGTGCTGTTCGGGGAGGACTACTTCGAGCGGGGCGCCGAGACGGGCCTCAACGGCTACACCGGCTACACGGACGACTTCGCGCCGGTCCAGGCCGACATCGTCTCGGCCACGTTCCAGCCGTCCACCTGTCTCGAGATCGGCTGCGCCCGGGGGGAGTTCGTCCGCGAGATGCGCGCGCGGGGCGTGCGCGCCTTCGGCACGGACATCTCCGCCTACTCCGTGCGCTCGGCCGCGCCGGCCATCCGGCCGCGGCTGACCGCGTCAGCGATCTCGGCGCTCCCGTACGCCGCCGACAGCTTCGACCTGGTGACCGCCGTGGAGGTCTTCGAGCACGTGCCGCCGGAGGCCGTGGACGAGGCCATCCGGGAGCTCTGGCGCATCACCCGCACGTTCGCCTGGATCACCGTGCAGAACACCGACGCGGCCGCGCCGGAGCACTTCTTCACCGACCTCACGCACGTGACGATGAAGCCGCTGGCATGGTGGCAGGACCGGTTCCGCGCGAACGGCTTCGAGGTGCTGCCGTTCGAGTTGCCGTTCGGCCAGTTCCGGCTGCACCAGATCATCGCGCAGCCGCTCGGGAAGCACGCCCGCCGCACGGACGACGAGCTCCTCGCGCTGGGACAGGCGATGCTCGATCGTGGCGAGCGGCCGCAGCTCGTGAACCTGCTCGACCTGCTGGAACAGGAACAGCGTCCGATCCCTGCCCTGCGCGCGGCCCTCGCGGCCAGCGAACGAGGGGTCTGACCCCTCCCGCATACCGCTTCTAGTCCTCGATCCCGGGCCACTCGAGACGGACGCCGCGCCGGTTCGCCGTCGGGACGAGCTCGCCGCCCCACTGCAGCGTCACGCCGCTCGTCCTGGCTGGCGTGTCCGCGCTGCGGGCGGCAGGCCGGACAGGCGCCGCGGCCGGTGTGGAGGACGTGCGGCGGCGGGGCCGCATCGGCTCGTCCGGGGTGATGGCCAGCAACGACCCCAGCGTCGTCCTGCCATCCCGGTCACCGTCGTCCCGGGGCTTCTCCTGCCTGGCGGACCCGTGCGCGTTCTGCACGAACGCCGCCACGGGGACGCGGGCGCCGGCCGCGATGACCAGGACGACCAGGCAGGCGGCCACACGGCCGGACCCGGTGGGGACCCGGCGCCCCATCAGCGGCCACCGCCATGTGTGGTGGCCGTCGCCACGACGGGCGTCGAGAAGTGCACCCGGCCGCTCTCGAGCTCGTAGTAGGCGCCGACCAGCGCCAGCTTGCCCTCACGATGGAGGTGCTCGATCACCGGGCTCTTCTCGAGCAGGCTGTTCACCACCTCCTCGACGTTGGCGAGGATTGCCTCGCGGAGGTGCTCCGCGTCCGCGGGCGTTGTCATGCGCTCGAACGCCGGCCGGATGCTGCCGACGAGATAGTCCAGGCTGGCGCTGCCCGCCGACGTGCCCGGCGCCGTGTTCATCGCCGCGGTCACCGCGCCGCACGACTGGTGCCCCATGACGACGACGAGCGGTGTGGACAGGTGCTCCGCGGCGTACTCGACGCTGCCGAGCACGGCCTGGTCGGTGACCTCGCCCGCCACCCGGATGACGAACAGCTCACCGAGCCCCCGGTTGAACACGATCTCCGGCGGGACGCGCGAGTCGGCGCACGACAGCACGATGGCCATCGGGTGCTGCCCGGCCACGAGCGCGTGCCGGCGCTCGGCGTCGACCGGCGCCGGCGCCGCGGGATTGGCGACGAACCGGGCATTGCCCTCCTTCAGCTGCGCGAGCACGGCCCCCGGATCCGGGGGCGACTGCTCGCGTGCTGCGACGGCGAGGCCGGTGGATGCGATCAACGCGACGACAAGCGCGAGTGGACGCTTCATGATGTGATCCCCGACGAGGTGTGCACGAGCTTCAGAACTCCCCGAACGTCCCGGTGTTCGCGAGAGGAATCTGTTCTTCCGGCGTGAGCGCAGGTGCCGGCGCGGGACGACGCATGGGCACCACCCGCCCGGCCGACGCGCGCGGCCTGGCCGCCGGGGCCGGCGCCTGGGCGCCGCCACCCACGAGGGTCTCCAGCCGCCGCACGACCTCGAGCGAACTCGCCGCCTGCGCGCTGAGCTCCTCGCTGGCCGCCGCGGCTTCCTCGGCGGTGGCCGCGGTGGTCTGCGTGACCTTCTCCATCTGCGCGATCGCCTGCGAGACCTGGTCGATGCCCTGCGACTGCTGTTCGCTGGCAAGGCTGACCGAATCGACGAGCCCCTTCACCTCGGCGACGGCGTCGGTGATGCCGCGGGTCATCACGGTGACCTGTTCCACGCGTACGGCGCCGTCGGACGAACGCGAAATGGACTCCTCGATGAGCGCCGCGGTGTCGCGGGCGGCCTGCGCGGAGCGCTGGGCCAGGTTCCGCACCTCGTCGGCCACGACGGCGAAGCCCATGCCGGCGCTCCCCGCGCGCGCCGCTTCCACGGCGGCGTTGAGGGCGAGGATGTTGGTCTGGAAGGCAATCTCGTCGATGGTCTTGATGATCTTCGAGATGCGGTCGCTGGAGTCCTTGATGGCCTGCATCGACGCGACCATCGCGTCGAGGGCGACGTTCGACTCCCGCACGCGCTCGTCGACGCCCTGCATGAGCGTCGCCGCCTGCCGGGAGCTCTCGGCGTTCTGGCGGGTCATGGAGGCCATCTCCTCCATCGAGGCCGACGTCTCCTCGAGCGACGCCGCCTGCTCGGTGGCGCCCTGCGACAGCGACTGCGACGCCGAGGCGACCTGCCCGGAGGCGGACGTCACCTGCTCGGCGCCCTGCCGCATCTGGTTGACCGCGTCGCCGAGCACGGCACCGGTGCTGCGGACGATCAGCACCGCCACGCCGGCCGCCAGCAGCGCCGCCAGGATGACCCCGATCCCCAGCCCCGTCGCGGCCCGTGAGACCGCGCTCGCGACGTCCGTCCCGGCCACGGCGCCGGCCTTGACGTTCCACTCGCTGACCGCGCGTACGGCCGCGTCGAGCTCCGTGAACGTGGGCTTCACCACGCTGCCGTACAGCGCGAACGCCTCTGTCTTCTCGTTGGCGCGACTGAGCGCCATGGCGTCCTGAAGGGCCGCCACGTACCGCTCGCGAACCGGCGCGATCCGGTCGAACAGCGCGCGGTCCTCCGGCAGCGTGATGGTGCCTTCGTACTCGTCGAGCAGGGTGGACGTCCGCTCGCGGTTGGCCGCGATGCGGGCCTCGATCTCCTGCATCTCGGCGGCCTCGGTCGCCTGCAGATGCTCCAGGGTCGACGCGAGGTTCGTCTGCACCAGCGCGAGCACCTCGCCGCTCTTGGCGGTGCCCGGAAGGCTGTCGTGCACGACCCGGTTCGAGGCCGCCTGGATCACGCGCAGCTCCGCCACGCCGTACGCCCCCAGTGCCACCACGGTGATGACGACGAGGCCGAATCCGACCACCAGCCGCCTAGAAATCGTCCAATTACGCATGATTACAGTCCTCGTCAGCAGGCTTTCGCGGCCTCCGACGACGTGGAGTCACACCTGTGCTGCAGACCAGTGACGAATGCAGGCCCGGACCTCGCGATCCGCGGGGACGCCGCCGCCGGGGCGGGAGGGCGATGCCGTTGCCGCAAACTCGCCCACGGGGTAATCGGCGCGGACGGGCGGGACGTGAATTGCGTGATGCGGTTGACGATTCCGGTCGTGCGCCTACGGCACGAGCTCGCGCGTGAGCGGTCTCGGCGCCTTCGGGTCGTCGAGTGACGGCCAACGCAGGCGCGGGCGGTCGGGACCTCTTCGCAGGTCGAGATCCGGGGCCCACTGCAGGGGGGAGCCGAGATCGACGGGCGGCACCTCGACCGGAGGCGGGGGCGGCGGGGTGGCCTTCCTGGCCGCGGCATGGCGCCGCACGACCGGTTTCGGTTTGGCCGGCGCCGGGGCCTGCGCCTGCGCGGGCGGCCTGGCCGGGGGCTTCGCCTCCCGGCGCGAGCCGCTGGTGGTCACCGGTTTCCGGTCCCGCGCGTTGGCACGCGACGACGACTGCGCGGCTGTCGGCCCGCCGCCCGCCAGCCAGGCAAGAGCGGCGGCAGCAACGACCGTGGCGAGGGCGCTACCTGGCTTCATGCGCCGTGGCCGCCGGGAACGGGGTCGAGAAGTGCACCCGGCCGGTCTCGAGCTCGTAGTACGCGCCGACGAGGGCCAGCTTCCCCGCCTCGTGCAGGTGCTGGACGATGGTGCTCTTCGAGGCGAGGTCGTTCACCACCTGCTCCACGTTGGCGAGGATCAGGTCACGCAGGTGCGCCGCATCCACCTCGCTCGTGGTCCGCGCGAACGCCGGGCGGATGCTGCCGATCAGGAAGTCGAGGCTCGGGCTGCCCGCAGTGGCGCCCGGCGCGGTGTCGAGCGCCGCGGTGACGGCGCCACAGAACTGGTGGCCCATCACGATGACCAGCGGCGTGCCCAGGTGCTCGGCCGCGTACTCGACGCTGGCAATCACCGACTGGTCCGCCACCTCGCCGGCCACCCGGATCACGAACAGCTCACCCAGCCCGCGGTTGAACACGAGCTCGGGTGGCACCCGCGAGTCGGCGCACGAGACGACAATGGCCATCGGGTGCTGCCCCGTGACCAGGGCGGCCCGCGAGGCGACGTCGACCCGCGGCGCCGCGCCCGGGTTCGAGACGAAGCGCTCGTTCCCGGCCTTCAGCAGCGCCAGGATCTCGGCCGGATCCGTCGGCGACGCCTGATCGGCCGGGGCGGCGGCCAGGGCGGAAGACACCACGAGCGCGAGGGCGACGAGACGGAATGTAGGCATGGTGGTCTGGCCGGAGCCCGAAGGGGCGGTGCGTCGGCCTGGTCGAGGAATCGGACAGGGAGGGGATTTCTTGAATCTGGTGATCTGGTGATCTGGTGATCTAGTGATCTAGTGATTTGGTGATTTGGGATTGGTGGATCTGGCGATCTCGTGATCTATCCGTTTGATCCATTTGTCGGTCTATCTGCTGATCGGAACCGACTGGTGCCTGGCGCATGCCTGGTGTCTTCGTGGGCTTCGTGATCTTCGTGGCTGGAAGTCCTCTACAATCGGCCGGGCGAACAGGGGCGACATGATCGACTACGAGAAGGCGCGGCGGCACCTGCGGCGCAGCGATCCGGTGATGGCGGGGTTGATTCGTCGGGTGGGCGCGTGCCGGCTCGGGGACCACGCGGCCTTCGATCCGTTTGCGAGCCTGACGCGGTCGATTGCGTCACAACAGCTCTCGATCAAGGCCGCCGACACGATCTTCGGGCGGTTCTGCGATCTCTTCCCCGGGCGCCTGCCCGTGCCCGCGGCGTTGCTCGCCCTGGACGACGCGCCGCTCCGGGCCGCGGGATTCAGCCGGCCGAAAATCTCGTTCCTGCGTGACCTGGCCGCGCGCGTCGACGACGGCCGCCTGGATCTCGTGGCCTTGCGCACGCTGCCGGACGAGGAGGCCCTCGCCCGCCTCGTGGAGGTCAAGGGCATCGGCCGCTGGACCGCCGAGGTCTTCCTGATGTTCCGGCTCGAGCGGCCCGACCTGTTCCCGGTTGACGACGTCGGGCTCGTCCGGGCGGTGCGGCTGGCATACGGGCTGCGCGGGCAGCCCAAGCCGGCGCGGCTCCTCCGGCTGGCCGAGCCCTGGCGGCCCTATCGCACTGTCGCGAGCTGGTATCTCTGGCAGAGCCTCCCGTACCTGGACGCGCAGCCGCGATCAGCGGCGCGGCAACCGGCGGCCCGCCCGCGCGGATGATCCCTGCCCGGGCCGCCCCGATCACGCGGCATCACCGCGGCGTGACGCCGGTCACCCTCGCGACGCACGGTCCGGCGTGATGCTCAGGCGCTCGATGAGCTCCGCCTGCGAATGCACGCCAAGCTTGCGGAAGATGGCCTTCAGGTGGGTGCGCACGGTGTGCTGGCTGATGAACAGCCGGTCGGCGATGTGCGGGACGCGGCGATTCGCCAGGAGGAGTCCGAGCACTTCGCGCTCCCGCGTCGACAGTTGACGCACCGCGTCGATTCGCGCCAGCGCATCGTCGTCGAGCACGGGTGCCACGGGCAGCCCGGCAGACGCCAGAATCGAGGTGAGGTGGCCGAGGCGTTCCTCGATCTTGCCAATCGCCTCGGTCAGCTCGGGGGCCTGCGCCGGCTGGTGCAGCGCCATCGTCACGGCGGCCATGAGCTGGGCTTCGGTGAACGGCTTCACGACGTAGCCGACCGGCGAGAGGGCCCGGGCGGCGGTGAGCGTCCCGCCATCGACGTGCGCCGTCACGAGCACGAAGCGGATGCCGCGGTCGCGGAGCTCCCGTGCGAGCTCGAGGCCGGCCATCCGGCCCTCCGGCAGCGCGACATCGACCAGGGCCAGGTCGGGTGTCCGCCCGGCCAGCCAGGCCCGCGCCTCGGACACGGAGCTCGTGACCGCCGCGACCTCGTGGCCGGCCGTGGTGATCATGCGTTGCACGTCGCGGGCCACGATGGCCTCGTCTTCAACGATCAGGATGCGCGCGGCGACGGTCGTATCGGTCATACGGGAATGAGGCGACGCTCTTAGTATCGGCAAAGACGCGCCGCAGAACGAGGGGCCGGGCGGGGATCCACCTCCGATTGAACCATAAGCGGGGGCCGGGATCACCCGTTTCGGGCGACCTCCGGGGAGGGCGCCAGCGGACAGTCCACACGGATGACAGCGCCCGCCCCGGGCGCGGCCGTGATCCGGAGGCGTCCCCCGAGCTGCTGCGCCAGGTCGCCGACCAGCGGCAGGCCCAGGGTGGTCCCGTCCGCCGGCAGCGTGCCTCCGGCCGCGAACCCGACGCCGTCGTCGCGCACCTCGAGGTCCACGGCGGTGGCGCCCCGTCCGCGCAGCGTGACATGGACGTGCCCGCGCCGGCCGTCCACGAACGCGTGCTTGAGCGCGTTGGTCAGCAGCTCGTTCAGGATCAGCCCGAGGCGGAGCCCCGCGTCGGTGGGCAAGGCGACCTCATCGGCCTCCAGGTCCACCGAGACGCGGCCGCGCACGTCCTCGAACGACTGGGAGATGGAGTCGATCAACCGGCGCAGGTATCGTCCCGCGTCGGCCACGGACGGGTCGGCGGCCTCGTACAGCAGGGAGTGCAGGAGCGCGATGGTGCCGACGCGGTTCTGCATGTCGCGGATCCGGCCGGGCAGGGATGCGGCGTCGGCGCCGTGGAACTGGAGGTTGAGCAGGCTCGACACCACCTGGAAGTTGTTGCGGACCCGGTGATGCACCTCCCGGAGCAGCGCGTCCTTCGCGCGGACCCGATCGTTGAGGGCGTCCTCGCGCTCGCGCCGTTCGGTCACGTCGGTCCAGATCGACACGCGGCTGATCTCACGTCCCGTGCCGTCGGTCAGCACGGCGCCCGTGTCCTCGAGCCACAGCACGCCGCCGTCCTTGCGGCGGGCGCGGAACTCCCAGCGATCGTGGCCGCCCCGCGCGCGCCGGGCCAGGCCCGCCTCGATCACCGGCTGGTCCATGGGCAGGCAGAGGTCACTCCATCGGCGCCCGATCAGCTCGCCGGGCGTGTAGCCGAGCAGGTGCGCGCCTGGCGCGGTGACGAACGTGATGCGTCCGTCGGCATCGAACGCGAGCAGCGCCTCGCGCGAGAGCTCGGCGATCCGGTCCAGCTCGACGCTGCCGGGGGCCACGAGGCCGTCCGGGCCCGTGAACACGCGCAGGTCGCCCGCGTCGACGACCAGCGCCGAGAGGAGGGGCGCGCCGTCCCCGGTCGACATCGCGATGTGCGCCAACCGGCGACGATAGCCGCTGGTGCCGTGGCTCGTTCGCAGGTCGAGCAGGCTGGGCGAGCCGGAGAGCTGCACGCTGCGCAACGCCGCGCGCACCGCGTCCCGGTCATCGGGGTACACCTGGTCCAGCGCAGCGGCCAGCGTCATGGGGTCGCGGACGGCCCCATCCGCGGACTCGATGAAGACCACCGTGTCGTCGGCGGGATTCCACTCCACGATGTAACCGCCCACCGCGCGCAGGCTCGCCCGGAGCCGGCGGTCGCTGCCGCGAAGTGCCTCGCGGGTCCCGCGCAGGTCATCGATGTCGATCGTGGAACCGATGAGGAGCCGCCGGTCGCCGGTGAGTCGGACCGTGCCGCGTGAGAGCACCCAGCGTGCCGTGCCGTCCGGGCGCCGGAGCCGGTGCTCCATCTCGAACCGCTCGCCGTCGGGGGCGACACGGATCGCGTCAGCCATCGCCTGCCCCCGTTCGACATCCGCGGTCGCGCCGCTCGTCTCCCAGTGCGCCAGGACGTCGTGGAGCGTCAGTGGGCTGGCAAGGGCCTCGCAGAAGGCGCCGCGGGCATCGATGGCGCCACTCGTCAGGTCGAGCGTCCACATCGCGATGCCGGCAGTGCGGAGCGCGAGCGCCCACTGCGTGTCGGGGTGGCGGTCGTCGCTGGCCATGGTCGTGCACACCGCCGCCGAGGCGCCGGGCTTGCGGCCTCCCGTCGGGCAGGATCTGGTCGTCACAGTAGCACACGGTCCGCGTCGAACTGCATCACCACCCGCGTGCCGTGCCCCCGCTCGACCTCGATCGTCCCGGCCAGCTGTCGCACCAGGTCGCCGACCAGCGCGAGGCCCAGGCCGTCGCACGGGCGGTCGAGCCCCGGCAGGCCCACGCCGTCGTCACTCACCTCGAGACGCACCTGCGTGCCGTCGGGCTGGAGTCGCACCAGCACGCTGCCGTGGCGGCCATCCGGGAACGCATGTTTGAAGGCGTTGCTCACGAGCTCGTTGACGATCAGGCCGACTCGCATGCCGTGATCGCTGCAGAAGCCGACGGACGCGACATCCAGCCGGACCTGCACCGCCCGCGAACGCTCGGCGTAGGCGCCACGCAACGTGTCGACGATGCGCTGCAGGTAGGTCGCCGCGTTCGCCCAGGCGACGTCGTCGGCCTGGCAGAGCAAGGCGTGCAGCTGGGACACCGTGTCCAGGCGCAGGATGGCGTCGGTCGCCCAGGCGCGCTGGGCGGGATCGGAGATGGCCTGCGTCTGCAGGTTCAACAGGCTCAGGACGATCTGGAAGCTGTTGCGCACGCGGTGGTGAATCTCGCGCAGCAACGCCTCGCGGCTGGCCAGCGCCTCCTCCAGCTGCTGCTCGCGGGCCATCCGTTCGGTCACGTCGCTGCCGACGACGATGTGCCGCAGCAGGCGTCCCGCCTCGTCCTGGACGGCCACGCCGGACGACTCGATCCAGACCGTCGCCCCGTCCTTGCGCCGCGCCGCGTGGATCAGCCGGCCCGGCTCCCCGGCCAGCCGCCGTGTGACGCTCTGCCACAGGCGCTCGTGGCTCTCGGGCTGCACGAGCGCCTGGATGTCCATCCCCCGGAGCTCCGCGAGCGAGTAGCCGAGGACGCGGGAGGCGCTGGCGTTCGCCCACTCGACGCGCCACTGGCTGTCGTAGACGACGATGACCTCCGCGGCGAGCTCCGCGATCACGCGATACCGCTCGGTGGCCACGCGCAGCGCGTCGCGCATGTGCTCCAGCTCGGTCACGTCGAGGCTCACGCCGACGACGCGGCGGGATGGGTCGCCGTCACGGGCCGCCAGCCGCCCCCGCGACGCGAGCCAGATGACGCGGCCGTCCGCACGACGCGCCTGGTGCTCGAGCAGCAGTTCCTCGCGTGCCCCGCGGAGCAGGTCGTCGAGCTGCGTCCGGAACGTCAGCGCGTCGTCCGGGAAGAGGAGATCGGTACCCACCACCGGCAGGCCTCCGGGTGGGTACCCCAGGGTTGCCGTGAGGCTCTCGCTGCCGCTCACGCCCAGCGTCCCGATGTCGAGTTCCCAGACGCCCACGCGACAGGCCGTCATGACCTGATCGGCCCGCTCCAGCAGGGCGCGGTTCCGCGCGGCGGCGGAGCGACGCCGTGCGCGCGCGGCAATGAGCGACAGACGCCCGGCCGGGGCCTCGTCGAGCGAGAACCAGTCGTCCACGCCGGCACGCGCCAGCTCCTCGGGGGCAGGAAGCGTGTCGCCGTCGACCAGCAGCACCACGCAGGCGTCCGGTGCGGCGGCGCGCACGCGCCCGACCTGCGAACGCCAGTCCGACATCCCCGTGCCCGGCGTGATGACGACGAGATCAGGCGCGACGGTCTGGAACACGCGCGCGAGCGAGGCGCCCGGCGGGATCGTCTGGAAGACGGCAGCCGGCACGGCCGCGGCGAGCGACCGCTCGAGGCGGGCCGCCATGTGGTCGGCCAGCGCCACGGCATAGATGATGGGAATGTCCTGGTGCACGGGGTGGGGGGAACCCGATCCCGTGCACGATAGTTTCGTTGTCGCCGGGCCGCAAGGCCACCCCCCTGCCGACCCGACGAATTACCCCGTTCTGGTGATACGGCGGCCCGACGGGCCGGCTACCGCAGGGCGGCCGTGATCGTGACCTGCGCCCGAATCTCGATCTGGCCGGCCGACACCGGGGTGGAGCGCGCATCCTCGGCCGCCATGCGGGCCATCATCACCGGCTGTGGCGGCGACTGGCGCGCGCCGTCCTCCTCGATGCGCAGGATGCGATCGACCGACTGGCCGGCTCCCCGCGCCGCGGCCTCGGCGCGGGCGCGGGCATCCGCCACGGCCTCCTGGAGGGCCTGCCGCTCGAGGGCCGCGCGCTCCTTCACGTCGAACCGCAACCCGCCGAGGCTCGTGGCCCCCGTCGCGACCGCGGCGTCGAGCGCGCCGCCGAGCCTCGACAGATCATCGACGCGCACCTCGATGGTGTTGCGGGCCATGTACCCACGCGGGACGCGCTTCCCGTCGACGTAGTCGGCCTCCTGCTGCAGGTCGATCCCAATCGTCCTGATCGCGTCGGCCGGGATGCCCGCCGCGCGCAGCTTCTCCTGCACGGCGTTCATCGCCTGCGCCACCTGGGCCTGCGCCGCCTTGGGGTCACCCGATCGGTGCTCGGCGGCAATGGTCACATACGCACGATCGGGCGCCGCCTGCACGACGCCCTCGCCGGTGGTGATGACGACCGGGGGCTCGGGCGCGGACTGCGCCTGGACGGGTGAGGCGGCGCCGGCCACACCCAGCGCGACAAGACTGGACAGCAGAGGCAGGGCAATACGCACGGTTGGATCCTTTCGCGGGGCAGGCCGCGGACACGGGGTCTCTCTGCATTAGACGCCGGAACGCGCGTGGCGGGCGAGCGGTCGCAAGTATACTGCCGCCTCGACCATGTCCCGTCCCATGCTGCGCCTCGCGCTCGTCGGCTTCGGCCACGTGGCCCGGCGTTTCGTCCGCCTGCTCGACGAGGTGGACGAACGGCTGGAGTTCGACTGGCAGATCGCCGCCATCGCCACCCGTCGCCACGGGTCCGTTGTCGACGGCGACGGCGTCGACGGCGCGCGCGCGGCCGCGACCGTCGAGGCAGGTCTCGGGCTCGAGCGGCTCGATCCCGCGCCGCGCGAGCGGAGCGGGATCGACCTGATCCGCCAGGTCACCGGTGACTTCGCGGAGGACGCCGCGGACGGCCGCCTGGTCGTGGTGGAGACGACACTGCTCGACATCGAACGCGGCGAGCCGGCAACCGCCCACGTGCGCGCCTCCCTCGAGGGCCAGGCCCACGTCGTGTCGGCGAACAAGGGCCCCGTGGCGTTCGCCTGGCACGAGCTCGACGCGCGCGCGCGCGCCGTCGATCGCCGGTACCTGTTCGAGGGCGCCGTGATGGACGGCATCCCGGTCTTCAACCTCGTGCGCGAGACGATGCCCGCGGTGGACGTCCAGGCGTTTCGCGGCGTGATCAACAGCACCTGCAACTTCGTGCTCTCGGCGCTCGAGCGCGGCCAGGAGCTCGACGAGGCCGTGGCGGACATGCAGGCCCGCGGAATCGCGGAGGCCGATCCCTCCCTCGACCTCGACGGGTGGGACGCGGCGGCCAAGACCGCGGCCCTCGTCAACGTGCTGATGGGCGGACGCCTCACCCCTCACGACGTCGCGCGCACGGGCATCGGCGAGGTCGGCGGCCGCGACGTGCGCGACGCGGTGGCGCAGGGCCGCCGCATCCGGCTGGTCGCCTCCGCGGCACGGCGGCCGGGCGGCGCCGTGGAGGCCCGCGTCGAGCCCGAGCTGCTGGATCGCCACGACCCGCTCGCCGGCCTCACCGACACCGAGAACGCGCTCTATCTCGAGACCGACCTGCTGGGCGAGGTCGGCATCGTGCAGCGGACGGGCACGCTGACCCAGACGGCCTATGCCCTGCTGAGTGACCTCACGCGCGTGTCACGCGGCCTCCCGGAGTCCTGATGTCCACGCCCGGTCCCCTCGACGGCGTCACCGTGCTCGACCTGACGCGCGTCCTCTCCGGCCCCTACTGCACGATGGTGCTCGGCGACCTGGGCGCCCGTGTCGTCAAGGTGGAACACCCCCGACGCGGCGACGACACGCGCCACTGGGGCCCGCCGTTCGTCGCCGGCGAGAGCACCTATTTCCTGAGCATCAATCGCAACAAGGAGAGCGTCGCCGTCGACTTCAAGTCCCCCGCGGGACGCGCGGTGGTCGAGGCGCTGGCCGCGCGCGCGGACGTCGTCGTCGAGAACTTCCGCCCGGGCACGCTGGCGGCCGTGGGCCTCGATCGCGACACGCTGACCACCCGCCATCCGCGACTGATCTACTGCTCGATCTCCGGCTACGGCCAGACCGGCCCCCGCCGGGACGAGCCCGGCTACGACGCGGTGATCCAGGCCGAGGGTGGGCTCATGAGCATCACGGGGGACCCCGACGGCTCGCCGTACCGGCTCGGCATCGCGATCACCGACATCGTGACCGGCCTGTTCGCGGGCCAGGCGATCCTCGCCGCCCTCTACGCCCGCGAGCGCACGGGGCGGGGACAGGCCATCGACCTCGGCATGCTCGACGCGACCGCGGCGCTCCTCACCTACCAGGCCGCCATCCGCTTCGCCACCGGCGAGTCGCCGCCGCGGCTCGGCAATCGCCACCCCAACATCGTCCCCTACGAGACCTTCGCGGTCGCCGATGGATCGCTGGTGATCGCGGTGGGCAACGACGACATCTGGCGCCGGTTTGCCGCCGCCGTCGGCCTGGGCCCGCTGGCGGACGACCCGCGCTTCGCCACGAACCGCGCGCGGGTCACCAACTACGAGGCCCTCAAGCCGCAGCTGGACGAGGCGCTCGCGACGGCGACCCGCGCCGACTGGATCAGGCGCCTCGGGGACGCAGGCGTGCCGTGCGGATCGGTGCGCTCGGTGGGCGAGGTGCTGGACGACCCGCAACTGGCCGCGCGGGGCATGATCGAGCGGCTGCTCCATCCCTCGGTCGGGGCCCTGCAACTCGTGGGCTCGCCGTTGCACCTGTCCGACACCCCGGCCACGGTCCGCACGCCGCCGCCGACCCTCGGCCAGCACACCGATGCCGTGCTCGACGAACTGGGCTACGATCAGGAAGAGCGAGCGGCCCTCCGGGCCTCGGGAGTGATTTGAAGTGGCGGACGTTGGACTCATCAGAAAGCGGTTGCGGCAGGCGGTCGATCGGGCGCGCCAGGACGCCGTGGCGCGGCGCGAGCGGGCCGATCAGGCCCAGCGCAACTACGAGCGGTTCCTGGAGCAGGCCGCGCTCCCGGCCTTCCGGGCGTTTGCCAACGTCTTGCGGGCCGAGGGCCTGCCGTTCGACGTGCAGGCGCCTTCCGGCGCCGTGCGCCTGCAGTCGGACCGCAACCGGGACGACGTCATCGAGCTGGAGCTCGATCCGACCGTGGATCCCCCCCAGCCCGTGGTGAGCATCACGCGGGCACGCGGCAGCCGGATCGTCCGCAACGAGCGGCCCGTCAAGGCCGGGGCCACGCTGGCGGAACTCACCGAGGACGACGTCGTCGACATGCTGCTCGACGAAATCCGCCCCTGGCTGGCCTGACGGCCCCCCGGCTCAGCCGGCCAGGCCGGCAAAGGTCGTGTCAATCCCGCGCGCGCCGAGCACCGCACGCAGCCCCTCACGATCGGCGGCATGCCGCCAGGCGTCCCTGACGTCCACGACGCCTCCCTGCACGAAGGCCGCGAGCGCGTCGTTGAGCGGCACCATGCCTCCCGCGCGGCCCGCCTCGATGGCGGGCGTCAGCGCCGCCGTGCGCCCCTCCGCGAGAAGCGCGTTGACGGAGGGTGTGCCCAGCAGCACCTCACGCGCCGCCAGCCGGCCGCCCCCCGACTTCCGCACCAGCACTTGCGCGACCGCCCCGCGAAACCAGCTCCCGAGCGTACGGCAAGCGTCACTGCCAGGCGTCTCCGAGGCCAGCGCCAGCAGTCGTGACAGCCCCTCCACCGTGTCGCGACAGACGACGGTCGCGAAGACGAGCCGGCCCGCCGACGCGGCGTCGAGCGCGAGCCGCGCGAGCGCCGGCGAGGCGACGTCGTCGACGAGCAGCACGTCCGGGTCCTCGGCGAGCAGCGCGCGGCCGAACGCGGCAACGGCTGGCTCGTCCGGCAGCAGCCGCTGGCTCACCACGGCCCGGCCGGCCGTATGCCGGGCCGTGATCCGGCGCTCGACCGTCACGACGTAAGCCGCGCGCGCACGGTTCACGAGATCCACGAGGGCCGCTGCGAGCGTCGACCGCCCGGCGCCGCGCGGCCCGCCCACGAGCACCAGCCCGCCGGGCTCCGCCGCGAGGGCGCGAATCTCGGCCGACAAGCCGAGCTCCGTTGCGGTGGTCACGGCCGACAGCGCGAGGTGCAGCACGGCGCCCGGCCCCCCGGCGTCGTGGAACGCCACGCAGCGGACCGTGCCGGTGGTGGTGTCGGCGGTCCACTCCCCTCCGTCCACGGCGCAGCGCGAGGCCTCGGCGTCCCCCGCGGCCAGCGAGAGGAGCAAGGCCCTGATGTCGGCGCCAGACAGGGGGCGCTCGCCGTCGAGCGGCTGCAGATCGCCGTCCACGCGCAGGTAGGGCCGCTGTCCGGCCAGCACGAACACCGCCGATGCGCCGGCCGTGCGCGCCCTCGCCAGCACGTGCGCGTGGCCCGGCATCGGCGCCCTCGTCGCGCCGAGGGAGGCCTGTGGTGATGATGCGGCGGAGCGGGACGGGACGGGAATGCGCACGGTACGAATGAATGGTGATTCCACGGGCGTATCGAGACGAGGGGCTGGCGCGGCCACGGGTGGCCTCGCCCGGTGGCGGCGCAGTTCCAGCCAGACATCGCCAGGCCGGGTGGCGGCCATGACGGTGAAGTGGTCCGCGTCGGTGCCCGGGGGAGCGGGCAGGAAGTGTTCGACCGCGCCGGTCCGCGCCAGCGTGGCGCGCGCGCTCGGCGACAGCAGGCGCTGCAGCAGGGCGCCCGCCCGATCCAGCGCAACCGCGTGGGACGAGAGTTCCGTCCGCCCCGCGGGGCCGACCGTGAACGGCCGCTCTCCAGCGTGCATGACGAGCACGTCCCCGTCCATGCGCACCACCGTCTCCAGCAGCGAGTCGATGTGGGACATGCCTGTCAGCCATGTTTTCGGACGGACAGCGGATTTGGAATAGGCAGGGCCGGGCCGGACCCGAAGCCGTGGGACATGGGGGGCCGTCGGTGCCGGCCGTCCTGCGTGCCTCAGTGTCCCTGTGGCTCGTCCGTGGGCGCGCGGTGCGCGACGTGCAGCGCCATGAGGCCGCCGAGGAGGGGGATCACGCGCACGCCGGTGAACCCGCCGGCCTGGAGCAGCGTCGCGACGCCCGCCGCACCGGGATAGCGCCGGATTGAGGCAGGGATGTAGCGATAGGTGTCGGCGTCCCCGTGCAGCAGCCATCCAAGCGTGCCGCCGACGCCCGCGAGGAACGCGAGGTAGGCCGCGCGCAGCCAGGGACGCTCGGGACGCTCGAAGTCGAGCGACAGCAGCCGGCCGCCCGGTCGCAGCACGCGCGCCATCTCCCCGATCGCGCGCGGCAGGTCGGGCACGTTCCGCAAGCCGTACCCCGTCGTCACGACGTCCATCGCCGCCGCTGGGAGGGGCAGCGCGCCCATGTCGCCGGTGACACACGCCACGGCCTGACCGGGCCGGTGCTTGGCGCGCGCGAGCACGAGCATGCGGTGCGTCACGTCCAGGGCCACGACGCGGGCGCCGCGGTCGGCGGCGAGATAGGCGAGATCACCCGTGCCGCTTGCGAGATCGAGCACGCGCTCGCCCGGGCTGATCCCCGCCATCGTGATGAGCCGGCGCTTCCAGCGGGCGTCCTGGCCACCGGAGAGCACGCGGGTGATCAGGTCGTACCGATCGGCAATCGTCGCGAACAGCCGCCGCACGTACCGCTGCTTGTCCTCGGCGGTGTCGAACGCGCGGGCGAGCGAGGGCCTGTGGTCCATGGGCGCCCTGAATTGAGAGCCAAGAACACCGAAATTCAGGAGGATTTCCGAATTCAGAATTCCCGAATTCCTTTCTCTATTCCTGAATTCTCTATTCTCTCTTCCCGTACTTACAGCCGCCAGATCGCCGCCACGAGGAAGGTCACGAGGAAGGCGAGGCCAAGCGGCATCAACGCGCCGACGATGGCCCATTTCCGGCTCATCGTCTCCTTGTAGATCGTGATGATCGTCGTCGCGCACGGGTTGTGCAGCAGCGCGAACAACATCAGGTTCACCGCCGTCAGCAGGGTCCACCCGTGCTGGTCGACGAGGATGTGACGCAGGTCCTCGAAGGAGGCCACGTCGGTCATCTGTCCCGTGCCCATGTAGACCATCAGCATCGTCGGCACGACGATCTCGTTCGCGGGGATGGCGATGATGTACGCGAGGAGGATGACGCCGTCCAGGCCGATGGCATGCCCCAGCGGGTCGAGCACCGTCGCGATTCGCTGGTCCAGGGTGGTGCCGCCGGTGGCGATGTTGCCGAGGATCCAGATCACGGCGCCGGCCGGCGCCGCCGTGAGGCAGGCGCGCCACAGGACGAACAGGGTCCGATCGATCAGGGACGTGTAGAGGATGCGCAGGACGCCCGGTCGCCGGTAGGGGGGCAGCTCCAGCGTGAACGCCGAGGCCTCTCCCGCCAGCACGGACCGGGAGAGCGCCCACGAGACAACCAGCGTGAAGACGATGCCGATGCCCACCACGCCGACGATGGCGCCGGCCGCCGCGACCGACGCGAACGCCGGCGGGAACGCCGCCCCGACGAAAATCGTGGCAAGCATGATCAGCGTCGGGAACCGGCCGTTGCACGGCACGAAGTTGTTGGTGAGGATCGCGATCAGCCGCTCGCGGGGCGAGTCGATCACACGCGTCGCGATGACGCCCGCGGCGTTGCACCCGAACCCCATCGCCATCGTGAGGGCCTGCTTGCCGTGGGCGCCGGCACGCCGGAACAGGAAGTCGAGGTTGAACGCCACCCGCGGGAGGTAACCCAGGTCCTCGAGGATCGTGAAGAGCGGGAAGAAGATGGCCATCGGGGGCAGCATCACGCTGATGACCCAGGCCAGCCCCTTGTAGACGCCGTGCCAGAGGAACCCGGTGATCCACCACGGCACGCCGACGGCCGTGAAGGCCGCCGCGCCCCGATCCTCGATCCAGAACAGCGCGTCCGCGAGCATCGCCGACGGCACGTTCGCGCCGGCGATGGTCAGCCAGAACACCACCGCCAGCATGAGGGCCATGAGCGGCAGGCCGAAGACAGGCGACGTCACCAGGCGATCGATTCGCTGGTCGAGGTCGGCGTGCCCGGCCCCCGGTAACCGCGTGGCGCGCCCGGCGACCCGCGCGGCCTCGTCGTAGATCGACCGCACCGCCTCGTCGCGGAAGCTCGCCGACAGCGTCCCGCGCAGCGCCGCCGCGCGACCGAGGGCCGCCTCTGCCGCCACCGTCGTGCTCACTGCGCGCCCTCGAGGGCGATCTTCCGCGAGAAGCGGGCCGCCCCTTGCTGCTGCGTGGTCACGATTTCAGCCAGCCGCCCGGAACGCAGCGCCTCCTCGACCTCGGCATCGCCGTCGAGCAGGCGGATGGCAATCCACCGGGCGTTCGGGACACCGGGGGCCGCCTGCTCGATCAGCGGCACGAGCTCGCTGACGGCCCGCTGGAACTCCGGGGTGCCCGTCGCGCGCAGCGGCTTGGTCGCGATCGTCCCGGACGTGACGCCGTCCACCGCCTCGAGCAGGCCGTGCACGCCCTCGCCGGTCCGCGCGACAATGCCAGCCACCGGCACGCCGAGGTCCCTGGTGAGGCTGCGCAGGTCGATCTCGATGCCCTTCCGGCGCGCCTCGTCCATGAGGTTGACGGCCACGACCACCCGGTCGGTGATCTCCAGGACCTGCAGCACCAGGTTCAGGTTGCGCTCGAGCGACGTGGCGTCGGTCACGACCACCGTCGCGTCGGGGCGCCCGAACAGCAGGAAGTCGCGGGCGACCTGCTCGTCGTGCGACGCCGAGAGCAACGAGTACGTGCCCGGCAGGTCCACGAGCTTGTAGCGCACGCCAGCGAACTCGAAGCCGCCCTCGGCGCGCGTCACCGTCTTGCCGGGCCAGTTGCCCGTGTGCTGCCGGAGGCCGGTCAGCGCGTTGAACAGCGTGGACTTGCCCGTGTTGGGGTTCCCGGCGAGGGCCACCACACGGTCGAACCGGTCGAGCGTCACGCCCATGCGGGCGAGCTCGGCGTGGACGGCGCAGGTGTCGCAGGCGTGCTGGGTCATGGCAATCCTGGTCTCAGGCGGCCGGCGCGGCGGACTGCCGCACCAGGACGTGCGACGCCTGGTCGCGGCGCAGCGCGATCAGCGTGCCTCGCACGCGGTAGGCCCGCGGGTCGCCCGCGAAGGTCGAGAGCGCCGGCTCGACGCGCGCACCGTCCGTGAACCCCAGGTCCATCAGCCGGCGGCGGCTGAAGCCCTGGCACGCCTGATCCAGGCGCACGACGACGGCAGCCGCCCCTTCGGGCAGGTCCGCCAGGCGGATGACGTCCGGATCGACGCGTGCCTCCGGCGCCGCCGCGACGAACACGTTGGCCGCCACCGCAGGGGCCAGCCGGAACTCGTTCTCGCCGTCGCTCAGCACGAGCCGCTCCGGCGTCTGCTCGACGAGGCGCACGACCTGGCCGAGCCGCAGGCCTTCGGCGACGATCTGGGCGAAGGAGATCTCGGGCTCGTCCTCGAGGTGCACGATGCGCCCCACCCGTCCCGGCTCCCACGCCGTCACGGGCGTGCCGCTGGGCGGGGCCAGCGCGCCGTCGCGGGTCGGGATGGGATCACCGTGCGGGTCCACCGACGGATGGCCGAGGGACGCCGAGAGGCGATCGGCCTCCGCCGGCGTGAGCGCGTGCTCACCACGCTCGGCCGCCTTGTGCACCTTGAGCAGGGGCAGCTGCGCTTCGTCCGCGAAGTACCGCTCGAGCAGCCGGTGCGCGCGCACGACCTGCAGGGCCAGCCGCTCGCCGTCCGGCGTGAGCCGGAACTCCTGCCCATCCGCGCGCACCAGCCCCTGTGTCGCCATGCGACCGACGAGCGCGACCACCGCCCGGTCGGGCAGGCGGAGGGCGCCGCCGAGCGACGCCAGGGAACCGAAGCGGCCGCGGTATTCCTGCTCGAACAGGTGCTTCAGCGCGTCTTCGAGCTGGTGCCGGCGGCGTTCGGCGCCCCGGGCGTCACGCCAGCGGTAGCCGAGCCACGCGAGCAGGGCGACGGCAAGGACGGCGAGGACGGCGGTCATGGCACAGTGGGTTTCAACACGCGGACAGGCTTTTCAATACAAGGAACCATAATTTTGTATACTCAAAATCTACGCGAAACGACCGCTGCGGTCAAGGCCTGCGGCCGAGTCTGTTAGCATGCGGGCGGGCCTGCGCCAATCGTCATGCTGCCGTCGAGTACCGTCGAGAACTACCTCAAAGCCATCTTCCTGGGCGAGACCCACCTCGCCGAAGGCCAGCGGCTGGTGCCCATGGGGCAACTGGCGAGCGCGCTCGGGGTGGCGCCCGGCACCGCCACGACCATGGTCAAGACCCTGGCTGAATCGGGCCTGGTCGAGTACGAGCCGTACAACGGCGTGCGCCTCACGTCGGCCGGGAGCCGGCTGGCCGCGCTCGTCATCCGCCGGCACCGGCTCGTCGAGCTCTTCCTGGTGCAGGTGATGGGCTTCGGCTGGGACGAAGTGCACGACGAGGCCGAGCAGCTCGAGCACGTCGTCTCGGATCGGCTGATCGAACGCATCGACGAAATGCTCGGGCGGCCGGAAGTCGATCCGCATGGCGACCCCATCCCGGATCCGGAAGGCCAGCTCGACCGCCGCCATCTCGAGACGCTGTTGACCTGCCCGGTCGGCACTCCGCTCGTGATCCGCCGCGTGACCGATCAGGACGCGGCGTTCCTCCGGTTCATCGAAGGCCACGACCTCAAGCCGGGCCAGACGATCGAGGTCGAGGCCCGCGACGAGGTCTCCGACAGCGTGCGCCTGCGCGGCGCCGATGATCAGCGCATCACCATCGGCACGCGCGCCGCGTCGAAACTGCTCGTCGATACACCATAGGCGCGGACGGACATCAGGACAGTCCAGGCAGTCCCCATGTCCCGGCGGGGGCGGCGGCGACCATGCCGAGCGTGCCTGCGGGAGCGGCCGCCCGGACCTGATGAGAGAGTCCTCCGTGCCTCCGTGCCTCCGTGTCCTCCGTGCCTCCGTGTCCTCCGTGTCCTCCGTGTCTTCCGTGTCTTCCGTGTCCTCGAGCAGGCGGCCAACGGTGGCACGGAGGCGCTCTCCCCGCAGGTCCACGCCCACGAGCCGCCCGTCCTGATCCACGAGCACCGAGCGCGGCAACGCGGTGACACCAAAGGCCTGCGCGACCGGGCTGGCGAACCCCCGCGCGTCGTACACCTGCGGCCAGGCGATCCGCTGCCGGTTCAGCCACGCCACGAGCGCGCGCCGCGGCACCACATCGAGGCTCACGCCGATGATCGTGAACTTGTCGGCCGGATGATCCCGGCGCAGCGCGGCCAGCACCGGCAGTTCCGCGAGACAGGGCGCGCACCACGAGGCCCAGAAGTCGATCAGCACGACGCGGCCCCGGAGGTGCGCGGCGGTCCAGCGGCGCCCCTCCAGGTCTGTCACGTCGATTCGCTCGACCGCCGTCCGCAGCGTCGCGTGCGGGGGCGCCTGGGCTGCGCTCGGCACGGTCATCGCCGCCAGCATCGCCAGGAGGACCGGCGGCACGAACGGCATCGTCCTAGAACGCCACACGGAGCCCGGCTCCCACGGATCGAGGAAACCGCGGTCCGTACACGTAACTCGCGTCACGCAGCGGGCCACGATCGAGATCCCGCTGGTAGGCGTTCGTCAGGTTGCGGCCGTGGACGAGCAGGGTCACCGTCCGCCCCTCCAGCGTGCCGAGCGCCCGGGAGAAGGCGGCGTCGAGGGTCAGGAACGGCGGTGAGATCTCCAGGCGATCGCTGGCGACGAACCCCGCATAGTGCGGCACGCGCATGGGGCCGGTGTACCGCGCCCCCACGAAGAACTCCCCGACCGCGTGCGGGGCCCAGGTCACCATCGCGGTGGCATGGCGGGCCGGCGTGCGCATGAAGTCGCGGGCGCCGAAGTCGGGATCGGGCTGGTCGAGACGGGAGCGCTGGAAGACGACGCCGGCCTGCACGATGAAGTCGTCACCAATGCCCCAGCCGAGGTTGACCTCGGCGCCTGACACGCGGGCGCCCCCCAGGTTGGTCTTCTCGAACTCGATCGCCGCGGTCTCCGGCCGATCGGCCCAGCGGGTGAAGAAGAGATCACTGAGCCGCGTCGAGAACACGTTCAGCTCGATCAGCGCCTGCCCGGCCCCGACCACGGGCTTCCATTCGGCGCCGGCCATCAGGCTCGCCGATCGCTCCTCGCGCAGGTCCTGTCCCTGGACGACCAGGCGTGATGCGCCGCCCACGGACGACAGGTGCAGGTCCTCGTCGAAGACCTGCGGGGCCCGGAAGCCGGTCGACATCGACGCGCGCACGTCGAGGGCCGCGACAGGCGACCAGTGCGCGGCGGCACGCGGCGAGACGACCGCGCGTTCGAGTGCCGAGTGCGTGTCCACGCGCGCGCCATAGACGATCGACCACCCGCGTCCGGGTGACCAGTCGTCCTGCACCACCAGTCCAGCCGTGACGCTGCGCTGGTCGGTGAAGCGGGCGTACGCCGGCTGGCGATCGACGAGGGTCTCGCGGCCCGCCTGCAGGCCGGCCGTCCAGACGTGATGGCCCGCGTAACGGTTCACCTGGACGTCCACGAGCAGCAGCCCGCTGCTCGTGTCTCCGTAGGCGTTCGGGTCGCGCCCGGTGCCGTAGTAGCTGTCCCGGCCCGTGCCGGACCAGGCCCCCGTGACACGATAGTCGAGTCGCCGGCCGACCCCGTGCACCCACGACACCGAGGCCGTCGCGCGGCGGCTGTCGATGCTCTCGGCGATGTCGGCCTCGTGTGGTGGCCGGTCGAGCGCGTTGCCGCCACGCCGCTGCTCGTCGACCAGTCCGGCGTCGACGGTCAGCTTCGCCGCCTGTCCCAGGACGTAGCGCGCGACGCGGATGCCGCCCGCCCGCAGCCGCCGCCGGCTCACCTCGGTGAAGCCATCACCGTCCAGGTCCACGGCCGCCACCCCGTCGCCCTGTCCATAGCCGGTGACGAGCGTCCGGCGATCCGCGGACACCCAGTCACCCGAGCCGCTGATCGTGCGATTGGCGCCGCCGCCGCCGTCCTCCCACCGCCCCTCGACAAGGCCACCGGTGCGCGACGGCTCCCGCGGAATGACGTTGACGACGCCGCCCACCGCACCGGGGCCGTAGAGGGGCGACCCGCCGCCCTTCACCACCTCGATGCGCTCGATCATGCGCGCGGGAATCTGCTCGATGCCGTACACCTGCGCGAGCGACGAGATGACCGGCTGGCTGTCGATCAGGATCTGCGTGTACGGTCCCTCGAGGCCCAGGAGGCGAATCTGCGAGAAGTTGCAGTTCTGGCAGTTGCTCTCGACCCTTACGCCCGTCGTGTACTCCACGGCCTCGGCGAGCGTGCGTGCGCCGACTCGATCGACGTCCTGCCGGCCGATGACCTCCGTGCGGATGGGCCCATCGGCCAGGCGGGGACTGGTCCGCTCGGCGGTGACCCGCGTCTCTTGCGTGAAGGCGGGCACCAGCACCACGTCCGCCACGGCGACGCCGGCGCGTGGGCCCTCGACATCGACCGGGACGAAGCCGGCGAGCTCGATGTGAAGCGTCGCGCCGTCGGGAGGAGGGGCCGACAGGCAATACCGTCCCGCCTGGTCGGTGACGGCCTCGACACCACCTGGCTCGACGACCACCGAGACGCCAGGCAATGGGAAGCCCGCGGCGTCGCGGACGATCCCGGCGACGGGGCACCCACCCTGGACAACCGTCGCCCACAGCGCAAGCACTGCGATCACGGACATACGACTCCCATGTTTCGAGGCATAAAAGCCACGGAAGGAGTCGTAAGTATATTTTAATTTTGATACATTAAAATATTTATTTATCCACCATCAGACGCCGCGGCAAATCGAGCGATGACGGCGGGCAGATCCGCGGGACGGTCCAGGACGTAGGGCGTATCCGGAGGGGCCTCGAACCGGATGGCGCCGAAGCCGTACCGGGCGTAGACGAACGCGACCCCGGCGGCGCGGGCCGTCTCGTAGTCGACCGGTGAGTCGCCCACGAGCAGCGTCGGCGCCCCGGGCGCCGCGAGCTGCAACCCGCGCAGCGCCGTCGGGTCGGGTTTGCGAGGGAACGGACCGTCTCCGCCGACGACATCGTCGAAGAAGCCGTCGAGGTGCAGGCCTTCGAGCACCGCGAGGGACGGCCGGGTGGGCTTGTTGGTCAGGACGGCCATCCGCCCCTGTCCGCGGCACCACGCAAGGGCCTCGGGGATCCCCTCGTAGGGCTGTGTATGGTCCAGCAGGCGCCGGCCGTAGATGGCCAGGAACTGTTCCAGCGCGTCGGCGGAGGCCGTGGCGCCCGACGCCGCGATCGCCCGCCGCACCAGCGTCGCCGCCCCATCGCCGACCATGCGCGACACGGACTCGACGTCGAGCGGCGAGCCCCCGAGCGATATCACGAGCTCGCTCGCCGACTCCGCGAGATCCCGCACGGAGTCGATGAGCGTTCCATCCAGATCGAAGACCAGGAGCATGGGTCTATGCTATCTGGTGATCTTCTGATCGCGTGATCTGGTGATCTGATCTGTCGATCGGGAGATGTGGTGATGTGTCTGCTGATCGAGCTGGCGGTCAGCGGCACGTCAAGGCGCGCGTCTCGGCCACCCTGGTCGGCCGCAGTTCGATCAAGAGATACACCCTAAGATCGCCCGATGCCCACATCAGATCACCAGATCACCCGATCACGAGATCACCAGATGCCAGCGCTAGTGCTCTTGTCTGGCGGTCTGGACAGCGTGGTGCTGGCGGCGGCCATGGCGCGCGAGGGCACGGTGCACCCCGTGCACGTGAGCGTGGGGCTGGCGTGGGAAGCGGCGGAGCTGGCGGCCATCGAGGACGTGCTCGCCGCGCCGCCCCTGGGCGGACGGGTGGAGCCGCTGGCGACGCTGCGGTTCGAGATGCGCGACATCTACGCGCCGACGCACTGGGCGGTGATGGGCCGGGCGCCGGAGTACGACACGCCGGACGAGGACGTCTACCTGGCTGGCCGCAATCTCGTGCTGCTGACGAAGGCAGGCGTGCTGGCCGCCGGCCGCGGTCTCTCGCGGATTGCGCTTGGACCGCTGGCGGGCAACCCGTTCCCGGATGCCCGCCCCGCGTTCTTCGACGCGATGGCGACGGCACTGTCACTGGGGCTCGACCACCCGATCGCGGTGACGACCCCGCTCGCCGGCATGCACAAGGACGCGGTCATTCGCCTGGGTGTCGAGCTGGGCGTGCCGATGGAGCGCACGCTGTCGTGCATGCAGCCGTTGTGGGCCGACACCCCCGCCGGCCGGCGGCCGCTGCACTGCGGCCGCTGCAGCAAGTGCCGCGAACGCCGCGATGCCTTCACCGCCGCCGGTGTCCCCGATCTCACGACCTACGCCGCCGCGTCGCCGCGCCAGCCCGAGGCAACCTGAGATCGTCGATCGTCAATCGGACTTCTTCAATCTTCAATCGTCAATCGTCAATCGTCAATCTTCAATCTTCAATCTTCAATCTTCAATCCGTATAGACCCGTCTCCCGTTCGCGCCCGTAGGGTATGGCCGCCATTTCCCATCGTGGCCTGCAGGCTGCGGCGGCGCCGGTTCTCGGAGTCGCGGTCGGCGCCCTCCGGAACGCCCGGGTGCGAGGATCGCACCGAGCCGCTCATCGACTCCAGGTCCAGCGCCGCGTCGAAGCGTGAGGGCAGCGCCAGCACGACGCTCCCGTCGCCGGTCCGCAGCTCCCAGTCCGCCGCCATCACCGTGTCGGGATCGACGCGCAGGCGGATGCTGCCGTCGCCGGTGTGCGCGCGCAGGCTGGTCGGTCCGCCTTCGAGCGCGATGCTGCCATCGGCGGTCTCGAGGTCGAGGGCGCCGGAGGTGCGTTCGAGCCGGATGGATCCGTCGCCGGACCGGACCGTGAGCTCGCCGCTCAGCTGCTGCCCGCGAACGCTGCCGTCCTCGGTCGTGAGCTGCAGCCGCCCGTTGACGTTCTCCACCGTGATGGATCCGTCGCCGCTCTTCGCCGTGATGTGGCTGTCCTTCGGCAGGGCGACCCGCAGGCGCGCCGACGGCGAGAACGACACGCCAATGGTGACACCGTGGAACTCGCCGGAGGTGGGACCGGTGACCTTGACCGTGATCGTGTTGCCGTCCTGCGACGTCTCGACCGACATCTGGTCGAGCAGCCCCTGCTCATTCGCCCGCTTCTCGATGTCGACCTCGACCTCGTCTCGGTCCCACGAGTGAATCTCGATGGACCCGTCGAACGTGTCCAGCGAGACCTCGGGCGTGCCGCTCACCTGGAAGGTGCGCCGCTCCTCGGCGGTGATGCCCTCGGTGGCGAGGTTGACCTCGCAGGCCGCCGACAGCACGACCGCAGCCGGGACGACCAACAGCAGGCGCCGCATCTGGCTCGATCTCATGAGTCTCTCCCCTCGCGACTGTAGACGGAGCGGCGACGGCCGGGGTTCCTCCGGGCGCGCCACGGCGGCGACCCGATCGGCCTCAGCGGCGGTCCGGCACCGGGCGGCCGGCGATGTAGGTCTGGGTGACGGAGAGATCCGGACCGAGGACGGCCAGGTCGGCGAACGCTCCCGCTCGAACCTCGCCACGATCCACGAGGCCGAGTTGCTCGGCCGGGGTCGTGGCAAGCAGCCGGGCCGCGTCGATCTCCGCCAGGCCGACCTCGGTCACGAGGGTCCGGAACGCGGCCTCCATCGTCAAGACGCTGCCAGCCAGCGTGCCATCCTCCAGCCGCGCGCCGCGCCCGGTGACGACGATGGGCTGTCCGCCCAGGTGGGCACGGGTGCCGGCGGGCAGGCCTGCGCCGGCGGTCGCATCGGTGATGCCCATCACACGGGCGACACCAAGTCGCGCCACTGCCAGGCCGATCATCGACGGATGGACATGCACGCCGTCGCAGATGATCTCGGCCGCAACCGCATGTGACGCCAGCACGGCCCCGGCGGCCCCGGGCTCGCGGTGGCCGAGCGGCGGCATCCGGTTGAACAGGTGCGTCGCATGGCACACCCCGGCGGCGATGGCATCGAGCGCCTGCGCATACGTGGCAGCCGTGTGTCCGATGGACACGCGGATGCCCCTGGCGGTGAGCCGGCGGACGAGCGCCAGTCCGTCGGGCAACTCCGGGGCCACGGTCACGATGCCCACCGACGCGGCATGCGCCTCGATGGCCGCGAGCACGTCGGCGCCGGTGAAACCGCTGCCGCGCGCGTCGGCGCGGCCCTCCGGGGCGCCCGGGGCCGGCGGGCGGCGGAGACAGGTGGCCGGCTGGGCACCGCGGTAGTCGGGCTCCAGGAAGTTGCTCTCGAGGTGTGCCGGCAGCACGCGCGCGCGGCCCGCGCCCGGATCCTCCCGCAGCGCCGCGACCTCCGACAGCACCGCCGACAGCGCGGCGGGCTCGCACGCGACCGTCGTCGGGCAGAAGGACGTGACGCCGAAGCGCGGCAGGACGGCGGCCAGCGCCGCGACGGCGCCGGGGCCATCGAGCACGTCGATGCCGGCGCTGCCGTGCACGTGGACGTCGACGAATCCCGGCACGACCAGGTGCCCGTCGAGCGGGATCACCGTCGCGTGGGCCGGCGCGGCCGCGCCTTCCTCACGCACGTCGACGATGCGGTCGCCCTCGATTGCGACCGCTGCGGACGGCAACAGGCGATCACGCAGCGCCACACGCACACGATCGAGCACGATCATCGGCCGACAGCCTCCGCCAGGGACGGGCCGCGCCTGCGGCCCGCGCGCCGCGATTATCGCGTGATTTCCCAGTCCGGGTGCACGTGCAGCTTGCGCCCGGCGAGCGGCAGGGCCGCTGGCGGGCCATCCGCCGGACGGAAGAGCACGCGATCGGCGCGGCCGATGAGGATCCGGAGGCCGCGGGCGTCGGGCGCGGCCAGCACGAGCACACCGGGGCCGGCGTCCGGCGGAAAGCCCCGGTCGTCGAGGTAGTCGCGGTCGAGGGTGACGAGGGTGCGGCGCAGCTGCTGCGCCAGCCGGTAGTGCTCGATGTCGCGGGCGCGCCGGAGGTCGGGCTCCTCGATGACGAAGAGGACGTCCCAGTTCAGGCGTTGTCGCATGTAGGCGACCACATCCGCCGGGACGTTGGCGTCGGCATACACGCGCGGGCGGTCGGCGGACCGATCGGCGATCGGCCCGAGCTCGGACCAGAGCGTCCCCATGCTGCCCTCCTCACCGCGACGGCCCACCGCCTGGCGGGCCGGCGGGCCCGCCAGGGCACCCGGGCTACCGCGACTTGCGCCGCTTCGGCCGGCGCGCGGCGAGCGCGTCGGCCTTGAGCGCGTCCACGAGCTGGTCGAGTTTCTTCACGAGCTGCTTGCGCTTGCGGCGTCCGTTCTTGTGCCCGACGGCGTACTCGCAGAAGAGCGGGAACACGATGGTCGAATCCGCGTAGGTGACGACGGTGTCGGGCAGGACACCGGGGTTGACCTTGCCCCAGCTCACGGCCTCGGCCGGCGTGGCGCCCGACAGGCCCCCCCACACCACCTGGTCGGTGGTGAACTGGATGAAGTAGTCGTTGCCCCCCTTGGGGATCCCGTAGACCTCCCACAGGGTCGGCTGGCCCTGCAGGTAGAAGTTCTTGGGCGACCCGCCGCCGAGGATCACCGCGCCGTTCTTCTCGCCCGCGAGGATGATCGCGCAGATCTCGTTGACGTCCTTGTTCGGGTCGATCATCAGGTCGGCGCCGTTCATCAGCTCGTGATACGCGACGTTCATCCCGATGGAGCTGTCGCCCGGCGACGAGGTGTAGATCGGCACGCCGGCCTTCGCCGCCGCGGCCACGACCGAGTAGGCCTCGCAGCCCGGGCGGGCCTTCAGGAGGTGCCGGCCCAGCGCATAGTGGAACGCCGCCGTCGACATCGCGCCCTCGAGGCCGCTCGACACGAGGAAGTCGCGGATGAAGCGGTCGGTGTCGAGCAGCACCTGCGCCGGGAACAGCACGTCGTAGATGCGGATGACCCCCTCGTCGTACAGGACGCGGTCATCGACGAACGGCGAGCCCCGCCGCAGCGTGAAGTTCAGCGCGTAGTGCAGGTCGTGGTAGAGGTTCGCGCCGGTGCTGATGACGAAGTCCACGAGGCCACGCTCCATCAGCTCGATGAAGCAGCCGCCCAGTCCCGCGGGGGTGAGCGCGCCGGCAATCGTCAGGCCGATCGTCGTGTCGTGATCCTTCGCCAGCATCTTGTCGGCATAGATGCGGCAGGCCTCGCCCAGGCGCGCGGCGTTGAAGGCCTGGAAGCCCTCGTCGATCAGCGTCCGGATCTCGCGGCTGCCCCGCGGACGGTAATACCGGATGGGCTTTCCGGTCAGGAACGATCGACGGGCACGGGGTGAGCCAGGGGCGCGGTGCGGCACGACGGAGGAGCCTCCGGGAATGACGAGAATGACGAGCGTCCGCCGACGGCGGACGAACCCGTCCTTAGGGTAGCATTTGCGCGTGACGAGGGAGCGCACCGGCCGTGGATGACGTGACCTGGGCCGCCCGGCGGGCGACCACGGCCGCCCCCGCGCGGGGGGACGGCGAGCTCGACGCCCGCTTCCGGGCGCTCGTCCAGTCGCCCCTGCGCGCCGGGCTGCTCCGGTTCCTCGGCGCCCGGCCCGACGAATCCCACGATCTCGAGTCGCTCATGCAGGCCTTCGGGCGCATGCGCGTGGACGTCGAGAACTGCCTCGCCGAGCTCGTCGCCTTCGGCGTCGTCGCCCGCCGCGACGGTGAGCCCGCCCGCTACGCCGCGGCCCGGCCCGCCTCCGAGGGCGCCGCGCGCCTCCTCGACCGGTTCCTCGAGCACCGCGCCGCCGCCGGCATCGAGGACACCTCCGAGGCGGTCGGCCGCTTCCGCGAGATGATTGGCCGCGACGAGAAGATGCTGGCCATCTTCGAGTGGATCCGCACGGCGGCCAAGTCCGACATCGCCGTGCTGATCCTCGGCCCCACCGGATCGGGCAAGGAACTCGTCGCCCGCATGATCCACGAGCTGTCGCGACGGGGCGGGGAGCGGTTCCAGGCCGTCAACTGCGCGGCCCTGCCCGACACGCTGTTCGAGTCGGAGCTCTTCGGGTACGAGAAGGGCGCGTTCACCGGGGCGCACGACCGCAAGCCGGGTCGGCTCGAGCTGGCCAACGGCGGCACGCTGTTCATGGACGAGGTCGGCGACCTCTCCCTCGTGGCACAGGCCAAGCTCCTGCGGGTGCTCGAGGACCGGCGGTTCGAGCGGCTCGGGGGCAACGCCGCGATCCACGTGGACTTCCGGCTCATCTCCGCGACCAACCGCCCGCTCGACGCGTTCGTCCGCGACAGCCGGTTCCGCGAGGACCTCTACTACCGGATCAACGCGTTCTCGATCCGCCTGCCCTCGCTCCGCGAGCGTGCGGTCGACATCCCGGTGCTGGCACAGCGGTTCATGCAGCGGTACTGCGCGGCGAACGGCCTGCCGCTCGACGCCCGCGAGTTCGCGCCCGAGGCGCTCGAGCGCCTCGCCGCCTATCACTGGCCGGGCAACATCCGCGAGCTCGAGAGCACGGTCTCGCGGGCCGCGATCTCCGCGCAGGCCCGCGTCATCCGCGCCGCCGACATCGAGTTCCTGCACGGGCCGGCCGAGGCCGAGTCGGCGCCCGCGGGGCTCCCCTCCCTCCGGGAGGCCGAGCGCGCCCACATCGTGCGGGTGCTCGAGGCCGTGCGCTGGAACAAGCTGGAGGCGGCGCGCGTGCTGCGGATCTCCCGCGGCACGCTCTACCGCAAGATTGACGAGTACGGCCTGGAGCCCGGACCGTCGGTGCCACGCCGGCGCCGGCTGCGGACGGGCCACTGACCGCGGCCCGATTTCATGCGAGCGCCGCCCGCTGTCGCCGGACGGCCGGGGTCTTCCCTCGCCCCTGGCATCCATGGCAACAAGGCGGCCCGCCCATCCACAAAGTCGCTTGGAGTCGCTTGGACTGAATCAGCGACTCATGCCGCCGCGCGCCTGGTCCCGTACCGCACCTGAAGCCCACAAGTACCTATGCTCCAACACTTTGATGGGCAAGCCCGACCACCAGGTCCAGGCACGTCCAGGTCGCCTGTTTTCCGCGTTGTCATGTGACACGAACGTAAGGTAAGCTCGCCCTCAGTTCCGGATCGGAAGGTCCCCCAGCCGTGACCGATCACGCTTCGGCGACCCACCACCAGGCCCCCCCGGTTCTGGCCCGAGTCCACGCGCCTCGCGCTGGACGTGTCTCTTTCCGCCACCCGATGGATTGCCCGGCCGCCCTCGCGACCGTGTCGGTCGTGACTGCCGCTGTGTGGCTCGTGTCGCTGGCGCTCCAGCCGTCCGTGCAGGCCCCATGGATATGGGCGGCCGCCGGCCTGGTGCCGCTGTTGCTCGCGTGTGCCGCGGCGGGTGCCGTCAGCCGGCAGCTCACGCGCGCGCGGGCCACCTCGCTGACCGACGCCCTGACGGGGCTGCCGAACACGCGGTTCCTCCACATGCACCTGGCGCGCGAGCTCGCCCGGGCGGAGCGTCTCGCCTCCACCGTCGCGCTGGTCGTGCTCGATCTCGATCGGTTCAAGGCCATCAACGACGGTCACGGCCACCAGGTGGGCGACCGGGCGCTGCGCGGCGTGGCCGCCGCGCTCCGCGCGACGGTGCGGCCCTACGACGTGTGCGTGCGCTACGCCGGCGACGAGTTCATCGTGGTGCTGGATGGCTGCGGGGCCGAGGAAGCGGAACGCAAGCGGACCGAGCTGCAGCAGGCCGTGGACGACCTGGTGGTGGACGCCGGCGGCAACCGGACGGTGAGGCTCGCGATCAGCGCCGGCGCCGCCTTGTACCCGCACGACGGCCGGACGTACGACGCCTTGCTGGCCGCCGCGGACGCGCGCATGTACGCCGACAAGACGCGCCGGGCACGCGCGATGACCGCCGGTGTCCGCGCGGATGACGTCGCCGCCCTGCCGGGCCGCCTGCCCGTCCCCTTGTCCTAGGCGCGCGCGGGCTCAGCCCGAGTAGTCGTCGACGACGACGTCGGCGGTGGGGACGCCGGCCGCGATGAGCATCGCCGCGGCATCCGCCACGAACGCCGGCGGCCCACACAGGTAGCAGCGAGGCCCGCCCGGCAGCAGGCTCTCGAGCAGGCGCTGATCCACCCGGCCCTTCAGCCCCGGCCATCCGGCATCGGGGCGCGTCAGCGTCAACCGCAGATCGAGACGGCCGGCATCGGCCAGCGCCTCGAGTTCATCCCGGTACGCGAACTCGTCCACCGCCCGCGCGCTGTACGCGAGGGAGATCCTGCGCGCCGCCGGCCGCGAGAGCAAGTCACGCAGCATCGCGCGGAGCGGCGCGATGCCGGTGCCACCGGCCACGAAGAGGACCGGCCGCCCCTCGGGCAGCGGATCGAGCGTGAAGCGGCCGAAGGGGCCGTCGATGTCGAGCATGGTGCCGGGCAGCGCCCGTTCGAGATGCGGGTCGGGCGCGCCGCTCTCGTCCACCTGGACCAGCAGCTCGAGCAACCCGGTCGCGGCGACGTCACCGGGCGCGCTGGCAATCGAGTACGGCTTGCGGAGGGGTGATCCCTGCAGCCCGGCCATCACGGCCTGGCCGGCGGCGAAGCCGAACGGCTCACCACCGGTGTCGAGGCGGATGATGCGGGTACGGGGCGTGGCGCGCACGACTTCGCGCGCCGGCAACGCATGCAGGGACACGGACGGATCGTAGCAGGAGTGCCGCCGGTCATGCTTCCTCTCTGGGGCGACCCACTTTACTGGGCCTCCGCGTCATCAGCAGGAAGTGCGTCTCGGCGGCGATGAGCCTCTGACTATCGTGCTTCAATGAGGCCCCGCTTCATCAGCGGGGAGAACGTGGCCCGCCTCTACCCGGGCGGCGTGCGGGCGCTCGCGCTTCAATGAGGCCCCGCTTCATCAGCGGGGAGAACGAGCGCGTCGATCGACGCGCAGTGCCAGTTGTCCGGCGTGCTTCAATGAGGCCCCGCTGCATCAGCGGGGAGAACGTCGGCGCGCCGAGCGCGAGGCCCACTGGCGAGCCGTCTGGCTTCAATGAGGCCCCGCTTCATCAGCGGGGAGAACCCGCGCGCTCGCTGGCCAGGTACCGGTACCGGACCCGCTTCAATGAGGCCCCGCTTCATCAGCGGGGAGAACGACCACGACTTGGTTGAGAGCGATGCCTGAGATCAGCTTCAATGAGGCCCCGCTTCATCAGCGGGGAGAACGGACCTGCTCGCCGTCGTCGGTGATCTGTCCGACCGGCTTCAATGAGGCCCCGCTTCATCAGCGGGGAGAACTGCTGGCGATTCGGCGCAGCGAGTATTACTGGGACCGGGCTTCAATGAGGCCCCGCTTCATCAGCGGGGAGAACGGGCCACCGGCCACACCTTGTAGCCGGTGCGCCGGCCCTTGCTTCAATGAGGCCCCGCTTCATCAGCGGGGAGAACCGGCGGCGCGCTGGCCGAGGCCTGGGGGAGTCCGAAGCTTCAATGAGGCCCCGCTTCATCAGCGGGGAGAACCGGAGTTGCTGAACGGTCCCCACGCGTCCCACCGCTGCTTCAATGAGGCCCCGCTTCATCAGCGGGGAGAACCCTCGATGTTGGTGCCGGTGTAGCCGCTCGCGCACCGCTTCAATGAGGCCCCGCTTCATCAGCGGGGAGAACCGAATCGCCCTCAAAGTCGCGCTTTTGCAAAGCGGGCTTCAATGAGGCCCCGCTTCATCAGCGGGGAGAACTCCGGCGAGTGCGAAAGCGGCGCCGAATTATGCCGGCTTCAATGAGGCCCCGCTTCATCAGCGGGGAGAACGAACGTGAGGTCGTAGCCCTGGGCCCGCAGGCCCGGCTTCAATGAGGCCCCGCTTCATCAGCGGGGAGCCCCCCCATCCGCCCCGACCCCCGCCGACCTGGAGGGGCTGCTTCAATGAGGCCCCGCTTCATCAGCGGGGAGAACGAGTTGTCAACGCCGGCCCAAAATCCGACAGTTCCGCCGGTTGAAAATCCGACAGATCGACGAGGGGACGAGCCTCAGTTCGTCGCCGCCTCCTGCCGAGGACGCCGCCGTCGGGTGGCGGTCGGTTCT
>JBFWVR010000012.1:0-161692 GCA_050246635.1 Vicinamibacterales bacterium | reverse complement strand
GAAGAACGATGCGCATTACAGGCAAGGTCAAGTGGTTCAATAACGCGAAGGGGTACGGGTTCATCGAACGCGAAGGCGGCTCCGACGTGTTCGTTCACTACTCGGCGATCCAGGGCTCCGGCTTCCGCTCCCTCGAAGAGGGACAGAGCGTCGAGTTCGAGATCGTCGATGGCCCCAAGGGCCCCCAGGCTGGCAACGTCATGCGCGTCTGACCACTCGACTGAGCCGGTGCCGGGCCCGCGCTCGGCACCGGCGAGCTAGCGCCCCGCCAGCACCTTCGCCGTCAGCGTCACTTTCCCTTCCTTCACCGCCACCCGGAACGCCACGTCCCGCTCGCCCGCCCCCAGCGAACGCACCTGCGCCCCGATCACCGCCTCGAACCGGTCGTAGGCCAGCGGCGGCTCCCCGGCCGCGTCGCGGGCCTCGGCCAGCCGATCGAACAACTCCCGGACACGCCCGGCGTCCGCCACCGGATCGCGCAGGCTCGTCACGTGCACGATCCGATCGGGCCCCGGGGCCTGTCGCGCCGGCTCATGGTCCGCCGGTCCGGCGGACGGCGGGGGCCGGTGCCCACGCCTCGCGAGCGGCCGGCCTTCCTCCCGGGCCCGCAGGGTGCGCTCCCAGAGTTCGCAGAAGGCGGCGAAGCGCGCCTGCAGCGACTGGAAGCGGAACCGCTCGGCGGTGTTCTGGATGTGCCCGCGATCGTAGCGCCGAACCAGCGCCTCCACACGCGACCGCGTCTCCCATGGCAGTCGGGGGGCGCGGCCGGCGAAGAACATGTTGTATTCCGCCTCGAGCCGCTTGAGCTCGATCTCGAGGCTCCGCATCTCACGCTCGAATTCGGAGATTGGCGGCATCGGCTTGACGGCGGCGCCGGGGCGCCGCGGCTACGGCAACAGCAGGAACCAGAGCAGCGGCAGCCACAGCTCACGTGCGTGCGGCACCGGACGGTCGTCGATCAGGACCTCCGTGCCAGGCACCGGGCCGACGACCTCGTACAGATCCCGGAGCGCCAGCGCCGACTCGGGAAAATAGCGGGCACGGTGTCGCCGGGCTTCGCCCGCGCCTGTCTCCCGATACTCCGCCGACTCCCGCGCCAGGCCGACAGCCCGCTCGTAGCCAGGTCCGTCGAACGGCGGGAAGACGAGGGTGACGGAGAACGGCAGCGCGCGCCGGCCGAACAACGCGTCGTGCAGGTCGGGATCGAGCGCGGCCAGTTCCTCGGCGGTGGGCTCCTCGGGCCGTTCGACGTACGGCCAGAACCGTTCCAGCGGTCGGTACTTGCGCTCGGTCGCGGGCATCGCGGGAGGATCGTATCACGGGAGGGATGACGGTCCGACGGCCGCGCACGGCGGTGCTATCCTCCTGCGATGTCCTACCGCGTGATCCCCGCGATCGAGCAGGCACGCCAGCGGCCGGGCGTGCGTGCGCTCGAGCGGACGTACGGCCAGGCGGCGGTGGTGCAGGCGCTGCGGGAGGCGGCGAACGCGCTGCGCGCGGCCATCGCCGACGGCAGGCCGGTCACCGACAGCGACACGGCCGGGGCCATCATGGAGGACGCGGCACGCGCTCGCCTCGAGGTGCAGTTCCGCGGATCGCTGCGGCCCGTCATCAACGCGACCGGCGTCGTGCTCCACACCAACCTCGGCCGCGCGCCCCTGGCGCCCGCCGCGCTCGCGCGCCTCACGGACATCGCCCGCGGTTACTCGAACCTGGAGTACGACCTGGCGCGCGGACGCCGCGGCTCGCGCACCGTGCACGCCGAGCCGCTGATCACCGCCCTCACCGGCGCGGAGGCCGCGGTCGTCGTCAACAACAACGCGGCAGCGACGTTGCTGATCCTGGCGGCGCTGGCGCGCGGACGCGAGGTCGTGATCTCACGCGGCGAGCTCGTCGAGATCGGCGGGGGCTTCCGCGTGCCCGACATCATGGCGCAGTCGGGAGCCCGCCTCCGCGAGGTCGGCACGACGAACCGCACACGCCTGGCCGACTTCACGGCCGCCATCGGGCCATCGACCGCCCTCGTCCTCCGGGTGCATCCGTCGAACTTCCGCGTGGAGGGCTTCACCGAGTCGCCGTCGCTGGCCGAGACCGTGGCCATGGCGCGGGCGCGGCAGCTGCCGGTGGTCTACGACATCGGCAGCGGACTGGTCTCGGACGCCGTGGCCGGAGAGCCTGCCGTGCAGGACGCGCTGGCGGAGGGCGCGGCGCTCGTGTGCTTCAGCGGCGACAAGCTCCTGGGCGGCCCACAGGCCGGCATCATCGCCGGACAGGCGTCGCTCGTCGACGAGCTCCGGCGCCATCCGCTCATGCGCGCGTTTCGCGTGGACAAGCTGACGCTCGCGGCCCTCGAGGCCACCCTGGCAGAGCACCTCGCCGGACGGGCCACCACCACGGTTCCCGTGGCGCGCATGCTCGCGGCGACACCGGACGAGATTGGCGGCCGGGCACAGCGACTCGCGGAGTCGCTCGCCGCGGCGGGATGGATCGCCACCCTCGTTCCCGGCTCGTCGGCGGTCGGTGGCGGCAGCGCGCCGGGGCTCGCGCTGCCGACCATGCTGCTGAGCGTGGCGCATCCGTCACGCTCGGCCACCGCCCTCGAGGCACGCCTGCGGGACGGCGCCCCCCCCATCGTGGCCCGGATCCAGGACGACCGCCTCGTCCTCGACCTGCGCACGGTCGATCCCTCCGACGACGAGGCGCTGGCGGCACGCCTGCTCGCTGCCGGTTAGGCGCGAGGTCCGCCGGCATGGCCGCCGGCCGCCCCGTTGTCGGGGCCGATCCCCTGCGGCTCGGCACGGCCTCAGGGAGAAACGCATGGTTGGATGCGGTCCCCTAGACGGGCGCGGGCCGCGAGAGGGCCTCCTTCACGGCCGTGTCGGGTACCTCGGCGAAGTCCTCGTAGAACTGGCCGACGGCATAGAAGTCGGGCGGCGTGGACAGGCACACGACCTCGTCGGCCTCGGCCGACAGCCGGCGCACCGTCTCCGGTGGGGCGACGGGTGTCGCGATGATGATCCGCGCGGGTGACCGTTCCCGCAGCGCCCGCACCGCCGCCAGCATCGTCGCGCCGGTGGCAATCCCGTCGTCCACGACAATCACGATGCGGCCGGCCGGATCGAGCGCCGGGCGCAGGGGCGTGTAGTCTCGCCGGCGCGCGCGCAGCGTCGCGAGCTGGGTCTCGACCTCCGCGGCGAGGTAGGCGTCATCCACCGCTGCATTGCCGGCGTGCGCGGTGACGAGGACGTGTCCCGACTCGTCCACCGCGCCGATGGCCAGTTCCTCGTGTCCCGGGGCACGCAGCTTCCGGACGAGCACGACGTCCAGATCCCCGTCGAGCGCCGAGGCGATGTCTCGCGCCATCGGCACCGCGCCGCGCGGCACGCCCAGCACCAGTGGCCGGTGCCCCCGCCAGGAGTCGAGCCTGGCAGCGAGCATGGCCGCCGCCTCGCTCCGATTGGCAAAACGCATGCTGCCCTCCCTGGCGGGCGGCCCGTCCGTCGGGCCGCCCCCACGCGCGTCAGTGCGCGCGATGCGCCTCGGCGATGTGCGTGAGCGTGCCGGCAAGCACCGCGGGTTCGACGGCGCCGTTCAGCGCGAGGTCGGCCAGCGACAGGACGCCGCACAGCCGGCCGTCCTGGTCGAGCACCGGCAGCCGCCGCACCTGGTGGTCGCCCATCACACGCACGGCCTCGTGCACCTCGTCGGTTTCCGAGGCCGTCACGAGAGTCCGCCCGGCAATCTCACCCACCGCAATCTCACGCGGCGGCCGTTCGTGCTCCGCGAGCGCCAGGCAGATGTCTCGGTCGGTCACCATCGCGGACACGCGGCCCCCCGCATCCGTCACCGGCAGGGATCCGCAGTCGTGCTGGCGCATGAGCCCCGCGGCGCTGACCAGGTCCATGCGGGCCGGCGCGCAAGTCACGTCCTTCGTCATGATCTCTCCAACTGTCACGGCCGTCACCTCCATCGGGGGACTGCCCGCCTGAAGTTCAAAGACCGCGCCAGTCGGAGCGGCCGCGGCGGTCCTGACCGCAGCCGGCGGATTCCCGCGTCGCGATGTCGACGTCGGCGTGCGAGTGCCCGCCAATCGCATGCTCACGTCCGGCGCGAACTGTGCAGACGATTCCCACCGGCGTTCCGCCGGCCCGGCTGGTCCCGCGACCGCTGGGCCGGGACTGCCAGATCCCTGTCATGGACGACCAGACCCGCGTCATCGAGTTCCTTGCCCACGGCGGCCCCGACGCCGGCGCGGCCATGGAACGCATCGACACGCACACGGCCATCGTGTTCCTCTGCGGCCATCGCGCCTGGAAGATGAAGCGCGCGGTGCGGTACGACTACCTCGACTTCTCGACTCCCGACCGTCGGCGGGCGGCGTGCGAGGCGGAGCTCCGGCTGAACCGCCGGACGGCCCCGCAGATCTACGTCGGCGTCTCCGCCGTGACCGAGGAGACCGGCGACGGCCTCTCGCTGGACGGGCGTGGCCGCCCACTGGAGTGGCTGGTCGTGATGCACCGCTTCGACGAGCAGTTCCTGCTCGATCGGCTGGCCACGCGTGGCGCCCTGACGCTCGCCCTGATGCCGCCGCTGGCCGACGCGGTGGCGGACCTGCACGAGGCCGCGCGACCGAGGCCGGATCACGGCGGGGTGGACGGGATGCGCTGGGTGGTCGAGGGCAACGCGGCGGATTTCGAGCGCTTCAAGGCCGACCTGCCCGCCGGGGACGCGGATGCCGTGACCGCAGGCTCGCGGCAGGCCATCACCGAGCATGCCCGCCTGCTGGAGGCGCGGCGCACGGCCGGCGTCGTCCGCGAGTGTCACGGCGACCTCCACCTGCGCAACGTCGTGCTGCTCGACGGGCGCCCGGTGCTCTTCGACGGCATCGAGTTCAACGACCGCATCGCCTGCGTCGACGTGTTGTACGACGCCGCGTTCCTGCTGATGGACCTGCTGCGGCGGCACCTGCCGGTGCATGCCAATCGCCTGTTCAACCGGTACCTGGCGCGGACGACCGACGAGGCGGGCCTCGCGCTGCTGCCGCTGTTCCTCTCGTGCCGCGCGGCCGTGCGAGCCAAGACCAGCGCCACCGCCGCGGGACTCCAGGACACGGAGGCCGCAGCCGCGGCGCTCCGCCGCGCCGCGCGCGATTACCTGGCACAGGCCGCCGCGCTGCTCGCGCCGCAGCCGGCCCGCGTCATCGCCATTGGCGGGTTGTCCGGGACGGGCAAGTCGGCCTTGGCGCTGCGCCTGGCCCCCGGGCTCGGTCGCGCGCCCGGCGCCCTGGTGCTGCGCAGCGACGAGGTGCGAAAGGCGCTTCTCGGGCGCGCGCTCCACGAACGGCTGGGCCCGGAGGGCTACACGCCAGAGGTGAGCGAGCGGGTGTACGCGTCCATTGCCACCCGCACCCGTCTTGCGGCCGCGGCCGGACACTCGGTCATCGTGGACGCCGTGCACGCCGATCCCGCCAGCCGCGCCGGCGTCGAGGCCGCCGCACGATCCGCCGGCGTGCCCTTCGCAGGGCTCTGGCTCGAGGCGCCGGCGGCGACCGCGCGCGCCCGGCTCGCGGCGCGCCGCGGCGATGTGTCGGACGCGACGCCGGCCGTGCTCGACTGGCAGCGGGAGCAGCAGACGGGCCCGATCGACTGGCCGCGCGTGGACGCCGCCGGCACCGCCGACCTGACCGAACGGCTCGCACACGAGGCCCTGGGCACCTGAGCCGTCGCGGGCGTCCGCCGCCTGCACCGGGCTATAGTGACGCCGGAGCCGCCGCCATGCCCTTTGAGCCGTTTGCCCTCGAGGAATACCAATCGCGCTGGGAGCGCACCGTCGCCATCAACCTCGCCGACAGCAGCGTGCAATGCGCCACGCTCGGGGAGTGGCTCTCGCCGACCGAGATCGAACGCCTCGGCGACCTTGGACTCTTCTATCCCGAGGTCAACGGCACGGGAGTGCTGCGGGAACGAATCGCGGCGCTCTATCCCGGAGCGGGGCCCGCGGAGGTCCTCGTGACGGTTGGCGCGGCGGAAGCCAACACCCTCGCCTGCCAGGCGCTGCTGTCACCCGGGGACGAGGTCGTGGTCGTGACGCCGGGTTACGGCCAGGTGCGTGGGCTCGCGCGCATCGCGGGATGCTCGGTGCACGAGCTCGCACTCGATCCCGCAGACGGGTGGCGGCTCGATCTCGACGCGCTCGACGCGATGGTCACGAGCCGGACGCGGCTGGTCGGCATTGTCAATCCGAACAACCCGACCGGCACCATCCTCTCCGAACCAGACATGGACCGCATCGTCACGGCGTGCGCGCGGGTGGGGGCCTGGCTGCACGCGGACGAGGTGTATCGCGGCACCGAACGCGATGGCCGTCCAGAGACCCCGACGTTCTGGGGACGGTACGACCGGCTGATCTGCACGAACAGCCTCTCGAAGGCCTACGGCCTGGCCGGATTGCGGATTGGCTGGGCGGTGGCGTCGCGCGACGCCATCGAGGCGCTCTGGCGGCGGCACGAGTACGTGGCCATTGCCGCGGCCGCGCCGAGCATGGCCCTGGCGGAGCTGGCGGTCGAGGAGGAGCGCCGTGCGCGGCTCCTGTCACGGCAGCGGGCGCTCGCGGCCCGTGGCTTCGCCGTGCTCGATGCCTGGCTCGCGGAGCAGTCGGGGCGTTTCAGCCTCACGGCCCCGGCCGCGACGGCCATCGCATTCGTCCGTTGCCACCTGCCGGTCGACTCGGTGACGTTTGCCCATCGTGTCCGCGAGCAGGCCGGCGTGCTCGTGGCGCCCGGCGCGCTGCTTGGCGCCGAGGGGCACCTGCGCGTCACGGTGGGGTACCCGCCGGAGAAGGTGGCGCGTGCGCTCGCGGCGATTGCGGAGGTGGCGGCAGGGTGAGTGAACCGGGAAGTGGGGACAGTCCCCTTTTCCCACGTACGTGAGAAAGGGGACTGTCCTCATTTCCGCGCGAACCAGCGGAAATGGGGACTGTCCCCTTCTTTCAATCCCGCGCGCCTGCGCGGCGCGCTAGAAGATCGTGCTGACCGAGGCCGCCGCCCAGTCCATCACGCGGGCCGGCAGCACGCCGAGATAGAGCACGCCGGCCACCGAGACCACGAGGCCGGCGAGCGCGGCCGACGAAATCGGGGCCGGCACGGGCCGGGCGTCGCGGTCGGACATGTACATCATCACGACCACGCGCAGGTAGAAGAACACGGAGACCACGCTCGACAGCATGCCGATGATGGCGAGCCAGTAGTAGCCGGACCCGACGGCCGCGCTGAAGATGTACCACTTCGCGAGGAAGCCCGCGGTCGGCGGGAAGCCGCCCAGCGACAGCAGGAACACGGTCATGAGCGCCGCCAGGGCGGGGTGCGTCTGCGAGAGGCCCGCGTAGTCGCGGAGGTCGTCGTTCGCGCGGTCCTTCGCGCCGAGGAGCGCGATCACGCCGAAGGCCCCGAGGTTGGTCAGGGCGTAGGCGGCCAGGTAGAACAGGATCGCGGCCTTGCCCACCGCGTTGCCCGCCACGAGGCCCACCAGCAGGTAACCCGCGTGCGCGATGCTCGAGTAGGCCAGCATGCGCTTCAGGCTGGTCTGCGCGACGCCGACCACGGTGCCGATGATCATCGTGACCGCGGCGACCCCCCAGAGGACCGGCGCCCAGTCGGTGATCATCGGCTCGAGCGCCGAGAGGAACACCCGGGCGAACGCCGCCACGGCCGCCGCCTTGACGCCCGTCGACATGAAGCCGGTGACCACGGCCGGGGCGCCCTCGTAGGCGTCCGGTGACCACATGTGGAACGGCACCGCGGCAATCTTGAAGCCGAAGCCGACGATGAGCAGGCCGACGGCCAGCAGGATCATCGGGTTCCCGGTCATCGACTGCGCGGCGATGACGCTGCCCACGCGGTCGAGGCTCGTGCTGCCGGCCACGCCGTAGATGAACGCGATGCCGTAGAGGAAGAACGAGCTCGAGAAGGCGCCCAGCAGGAAGTACTTGAAGGCCGCCTCCGCGCCCGCCGCCTGGTCGCGCCGGATCCCGGTCAGCACGTAGACCGCAATCGACATCGTCTCGAGCGCGAGGAACAGCAGGAGCAGGTCGCTCGCCTGCACCATCAGCATCATGCCGACGATGGCGAACATCAGCAGGGCGTAGTACTCCCCGGCCGGCACCCCGTCGCGCTCGAGCACCTGCGACGAGAACACCACCGTGAGCAGGCCCACGGCGACCAGCACGAGGTTCACGAAGAGGGCGAAGTTGTCGGCGGTCACCACCCCGAAACTCGAGGCGTTGCGGTCCCAGAGGAGGACCGAGGCCACCCCGGCGCCGATGAGGCCGATGACGGCGAGGCCGCCGAGCGGCATACGCTCGCCCTTGCTGCGGAACGACTCCGCGAGCAGGATGACGAGTCCCGCCAGGGTGAGGCAGAGGGCCGGGATGACGGCGTCGAAGGCTGCGTTGAACATCGGCTTAGTTGGTGGCCGGCGCGGTCCGCGCCGGATCGGCCTCGTGCCCGCTGGGGGCCGCGGCGGTGTCGTCGGTCGAGAGCGGCTGGTGCGCGACCACGCGCTCGACGATCCGGTTGACGGCCGGCTCCATCGGCTTGAGGAAGGTGTTCGGGAACACGCCCATGTAGATGGCCATCGCGCAGAGCGGCGCGATGATCGCCCACTCCCGCGGGCTCAGGTCCGGCAGCTTCTCGTTCTTCGGGTTGGTGACCTCCCCGAGGTAGACGCGCTGGAACATCCACAGCATGTACACGGCGGAGAGGATGACGCCGAGGCCCGCGACCACCACGAAACGCGGCTCCCAGCGGAACGCGCCGAGCATCACGAGGAACTCCCCGATGAAGCCGTTGGTGCCCGGCAGGCCCACCGAGGCCAGCGTGATGATCAGGAACGCCGCCGTGAGCCGGGGCATCACGCGCTTGAGCCCGCCGAACTCCGAGATGAGCCGGGTGTGGCGGCGGTCGGACAGCATGCCGACCACGCAGAACAGCCCGCCCGTGCTGACCCCGTGGGCCAGCATCTGGTAGACCGCGCCCTGCATGCCCTGCATGTTGATCGCCGTGATGCCCAGCACGATGAAGCCCATGTGGCTCACCGACGAGTAGGCCACCAGCTTCTTCATGTCGGGCTGCACCATCGCGACGAGCGCGCCGTAGACGATGGCGATGACGGCGAGCGTCGCGAGCAGCGGCGCGAAGTAGAGCGCGGCGGCCGGGAACAGCGGGAACGCGAAGCGGATCAGGCCGTAGGTGCCCATCTTCAGGAGCACGCCGGCCAGGATGACCGAGCCGGGCGTCGGCGCCTGCACGTGGGCGTCGGGCAGCCACGTGTGGAACGGGAACAACGGGACCTTGATCGCGAAGGCCAGCGCGAACGCCAGGAAGAACCAGTACTGGGTGCCCTGCGGGATGTCGAGCGCGTAGAGCTTGAGCAGGTCGAAGCTGTACTCGCCCGTCGCCTGCTGGTGGATCCAGGCCAGGCCGATGATCGCGACCAGCATCAGCACGCTGCCGGCCATCGTGTACAGGATGAACTTCACGGCGGCGTAGACCCGCTGGTCGTAGCCCCAGATCCCGATGAGGAAGTACATCGGGATGAGCATGAAGTCCCAGAAAACGTAGAAGAGGAAGACGTCCAGCGCGCAGAAGACGCCGATCATGGCCGCCTCGAGCAGCAGCATGAACATCGAGAACGCCTTCACCTGCTTGTGCACGCTCTCCCAGGACGACAGCAGCGCGATCGGGGTCAGGAACCCCGTCAGCACGATCAGCAGCAGGCTGATGCCGTCGATGCCCAGGTAGTAGTCGATGCCGAACGCCGGGATCCACCGGGCCCGCTCGACGAACTGGAAGGCCGGCGCGGTCTCCGCCGCGTCGAAGCCGGCCCACAGCACCAGCGTCAGCCCGAAGACGACGAGCGAGAGGCCCAGCGTCACGGTGCGGATCAGCCCGTCCTTCGACCCGTCACGGTTGTCGAGGAAGAGCAGCGCGAGCGCCCCGAGGGCGGGCAGCGCGATGAGGAGAGTCAGTAGCGGCAACCCGGTCACAGCGCTCTAGCTCCAGAGGAAGTAGGCGAGGATCACCACCACGCCGAGGAAGGTGGACGCCGCGTAAGCCTTCACCGAGCCCGTCTGCAGCAGGCGCATCACGGCGCTCAGCGCGCCGACGCCCTGCCCCGCGCCGTTGACGGCGCCGTCGACCACCCGGACGTCCATGCCGCGCCAGAGCCCCTCCGTGGACACGATCCGGATGGGCTGCACGATGGCCGCGTCGTAGAGCTCGTCCACGTAGTACTTGTTCAACAGCAGCCGGTGCACCCCGGGGGCCGCCGCCTCCACCGGGTCGGTCGTGGGCGGCCGCTTCAGGTAGAGCAGGAACGCCAGGCCGATGCCGAGCAGCGCCAGCGCGCTCGACACGGTCATGAGGGTGAGCTCGAGCGCGGTCTCGTCGCCCTCGCCCGCCTCGCCCATGGCCTCGCCCCCGTGGCCCTCGGGCTCCTGCTGGAACGAGGCCGGCACGGCGTCGCGAGCGAGCCCCGCCGAGGCGACGGCGGGGGCGCCCGGCGCCGCGCCGCAATCCTCGAGGGCGATGCCTGCCAGCGACGGCGCCGCCGGGGCGGACGGCACGCAGTCGGCCAGCGCCATCCCCTCGGGCATCGACGCGGGAGCCGAGAACGCGGGCGCGAGCCACTGGCCGAGGGCGTTGTGCCCGCCGAGCCCATGCGGAATCCCGACGTACCCCGCCAGCACCGACCCGATCGCCAGCACGATGAGCGCGAAGGCCATCGCCGGCGGCGCGTCGTGCAGGTGGCCGCCGTGGCCGTGGCCGTGCCCGTGATCGGCCGTGTGGTCGTCGTGCCCGTGTCCGCCGTGCGAGTGGGCCGCCGCCGGCGCGGCGCGGCGCTCGCCGTGGAACGTCAGGAACACGAGGCGGAACATGTAGGTGGCCGTCAGCAGCGAGGTGAAGATGCCGACGAACCAGAGGATCTCGTGGCCGTGGGCGAACGTCTCGAAGAGCACCTCGTCCTTCGAGAAGAACCCGGCCAGGCCGGGCACGCCCGCGATGGCCAGCGACCCGATCAGGAACGTCCAGTAGGTGATCGGCAGGTCCTTCTTCAGGCCGCCCATGTGGCGGATGTCCTGCTCGCCGTGCAGCGCGTGGATGACCGCGCCCGAGCCGAGGAACAGCAGCGCCTTGAAGAACGCGTGGGTGTAGAGGTGGAACACGCCGGCGCCGAAGGCGCCCACGCCCATCGCCAGGAACATGTAGCCGAGCTGCGAGACCGTCGAGTAGGCCAGGACGCGCTTGATGTCGTTCTGGACGAGGCCGATGGTGCCGGCCATGAGCGCGGTCGCGGCGCCGATGACGGCGACGACGGCCAGGGTGTCGGGCGCGTGCGAGAAGATCACGGCGTTGCGCCCGATCATGTAGACGCCCGCGGTCACCATCGTCGCGGCGTGGATGAGGGCGGAGACCGGGGTCGGGCCCTCCATCGCGTCCGGCAGCCAGACGTAGAGCGGGATCTGGGCGGACTTGCCGGTCGCGCCGATGAAGAACAGCAGCGTGATCAGCGACAGCACCCCGAAACCGGCCTCGGGGGGCAGCGCCGCGACGCGGGCCGCGATCACCTGGAAGTCGAGCGAGCCCACGGTCACCACCGTCAGCAGCGTGCCGAGGATGAACGCGTAGTCGCCGATGCGGTTGACGATGAACGCCTTCTTGGCCGCGTCCCCTGCCGACTTGCGCTGGTAGTAGAAGCCAATCAGCAGGTAGGAGCAGAGCCCGACGCCCTCCCAGCCGACGAACATCACGAGGACGTTCGAGCCGAGCACGAGCAGGAGCATGAAGAAGACGAACAGGTTCAGGTAGGAGAAGTACCGGGCGTACTCCGGGTCCGTCTCCGTGTCCATGTAGGACGTGGAGTAGATGTGGATCAGCGAGCCGATCCCGGTGATCACCAGGATCATCACGGCCGACAGCGGGTCGAGCCGGAAGGCCAGGTCCACCACGAAGTCGCCGGAGGCGATCCAGGTGAAGGCCGTCTCGGTGATGGCACGGTTCGCCGGGTCGAGCCCGGCGAGCGTCCAGACCTGGAGCACGGCGACGGCGAAGGCCAGCACCATGACGGCCGAGGCCAGGCCGCCCGACACCGCGCGGGGCAGGCGTCGTCCGAGCGTGGCGTTGACCACGAAGCCGGCGAGCGGGAGCAGGGGTATCAGCGAGAGCACGCGGTCACCACTTCAGCGAGGTAAAGGCCTCGGGGTTGAGCGATTCGCGGTGGCGGAAGAGCGCGATGACGAGCGCCAGCCCCACCGCCGCCTCGGCGGCGGCCACCGTCATGACGAAGAACGTGATGATCTGCCCGTCGACCGTGCCGAACTGGCGGCCGAAGGCGACGAAGGCGAGGTTCACGGCGTTCAGCATGATCTCGATCGACAGCAGCAGCGTGATCACGTTGCGGCGCAGGAACACGCCCGCGGTGCCGATCGAGAAGAGCAGGGCCGAGAGGACGAGATACTGGCTGAGCGGCACCATGGCGCTACTCGTCTCCGTGCTTGCGCGCCAGGATCACCGCCCCGACCATCGCCGCGATGATCAGGATCGACGTCACCTCGAACGCGAACATGTAGTCGGTGAACAGGACCCGGCCGACCTCCCGGACGCCGGTGAGGGCCGCGCCGGTGCCGACCGGGCCGCCGATGCCGGGGGTGCGCGACAGCGCCCACACCAGCTGCAGCACGGTCACCACCGCCAGGCCGCCGCCGATCCAGACCGCGCCGGGCCGGTACAGCGGGTGGCTCCGGTCCCACTCCGCCGCGTCCTCCCGCGACGCGTTCAGCAGCATCACGACGAAGAGGAACAGCACCATGATCGCGCCGGCGTAGACGATGATCTGCACGACGGCGACGAACGGCGACTCGAGCGTCACGTAGAGGCCCGAGAGCCCGAAGAACGACACGATGATCGCGAGCACGCTGTAGATCGGGTTCTTCTGCCCGATGACGAGCAGCGACCCGATCAGCGCCAGGCCCGCGAACGCGTAGAAGAGCAGCTGATCAGAGCCCAAAGTAGAGCACCCCCGCCGCCGTCAGCAGCAAGTTGATGGTGGCCAGCGGCAGCAGGATCTTCCAGCCGAACGTCATCAGCTGGTCGTAGCGGAACCGCGGCAGCGTCCACCGGAGCCACAGGTACGCGAACAGCAGCACCGACAGCTTGATCACGAACCAGATCCAGCCCCAGGCCTCGGGGATGAACGGGCCGTGCCAGCCGCCGAAGTACAGGTTCACCGCGACGGCGGCGACCGTGATCATGTTGATGTACTCCGCCAGGAAGAACATGGCGAAGCTCATGCTGCTGTACTCGGTGTGGTACCCGGCGACCAGCTCCTGCTCGGCCTCCGGGAAGTCGAACGGCGCCCGGTTGGTCTCGGCGACGCCGGCCGCCCCGAACACGATCAGGCCGATCGGCTGCAGGAACGCGTTCCACTTCGGGATGAACCCCAACCAGTACCCGGCCTGCGCGTCCACGATCTCGCGGAGCGAGAGCGTGCCGGCCAGCAGCACCACCGTGGCGAGCGCCATGCCGTAGGCCAGCTCGTAGCTGATCATCTGCGCCGAGCTCCGCAGCCCGCCGAGGAGCGAGTACTTGCTGTTGCTCGCCCAGCCCGCCAGCACGATGCCGTAGACGCCCATCGACGCCACCGCGAACACCACCAGGACCGCGACGTTGATGTCGGCCACCAGCAGCGGGATCGGCTCGTCGAGCAAGCCGAAGAACGTCGAGGCGGCGCCGAAGGGCACCGGCGCGAAGGCGACGTAGGCGGCGGCCACCGAGATGATGGGCGCGATGGTGAACAGGAGCACGTCGGACGCCTTCGGCCGCAGCTCCTCCTTGAACACCAGCTTGACGATGTCCGCCAGCGGCTGCAGCAGCCCCTTCGGCCCGACGAGGAACGGCCCGTAGCGCTGCTGCATCAGCGCCGCGACCTTGCGCTCGGCGTAGACCATCACCGCCGCGCCGATCTGCAGCGCGAAGAAGACGAAGAGGATGATCCCCGCGTAGACGAGGAGTGCCGGATCCACCATGGCCTCAGTGCGCCCCCACGGGGTGGCCGGCCCGGTAGTCCGCGGGCGCCGGCGCCTCCCCCTTCACGTGCGCCTCGTACTCGGCGCGGAAGTGCTTCAGCGTCGTCAGCACCGGGGTCGCCGCCGCGTCCCCGAAGGCGCACAGCGTCTTGCCCGAGATGTTCGTCGCCACGCTCTGGAGCAGCGCGACGTCCTTCTCCGAGCCCTCGCCCCGGACGATGCGGCTGAGGAGCTTGTAGAGCCAGTCGGTGCCCTCGCGGCACGGCGTGCACTTGCCGCACGACTCGTGGCGGTAGAAGTGCAGCAGGTTGTCCGCCAGCCACACCATGTCGGTCGTCTCGTCCATCGCCATGATGGCCGCCGAGCCGAGCAGCGAGCCCGCCTGGGCCACGCCGTCGAAGCTGGCCGGGATGTCGAGCTGGTCGGGCAGCAGCACCGGCACCGACGACCCGCCGGGGATGACCGCCTTCAGGGTGTGGCCGTCGCGCACGCCGCCGGCGTAGTCGAAGATGAGCTCGCGCAGCGTGACCTTCATCGGCGCCTCGAACACGCCGGGACGCTTCACGTGGCCGCTCACGCAGAACAGCTTCGGGCCGCCGTTCTTCTCGGGCCCGAGCGCCGCGTACCACTCGGGGCCCCGCGTCATCACGATCGGCACGTTGCAGAGGGTCTCGACGTTGTTGACGGCCGTCGGGCAGCCCCAGGCGCCGTGCGACGCGGGGAACGGCGGCTTGAACCGCGGCTGCGCGCGTTTGCCCTCGAGCGACTCGAGCAGCGCGGTCTCCTCGCCCGCCTCGTAGGCGCCGGCCCCACGGTGCAGGTAGACCTCGCAGTCGAAGCCGGTGCCCTTGATGTTCGTGCCCAGCCAGCCGGCCGCGCGCGCGTCGTCGATGGCCTTCTGCATCACGGGGAAGAGGTGCTGGAACTCCCCGCGGATGTAGATGTAGGCCGCCTTCGCGCCGATCGCGTAGCAGCCGATGAGGCAGCCCTCCACGAGCAGGTGGGGGTTGCGCTCCATGAGCAGGTGGTCCTTGAAGGTCCCCGGCTCGCTCTCGTCCGCGTTGCAGACGATGAACTTCGGCTTCGGCGACTTCTTGTCCACGAACTGCCACTTCATGCCGGTCGGGAAGCCCGCGCCGCCCCGGCCCCGCAGGCCGGACTTCTTGACTTCCTCGATCACCGCGTCGGGGGCCATGCCGAGGGCCTTCTGCAGCCCCTGGTAGCCCTGCTGGTGCTGGAGGTAGTGCTCCAGGGTGAAGCCGTTCGGGGTGAACGCGTACTTGGTGAGCACGGGCTCGTAGTCCGGCACGGCCTTCGGCCGCACGGGCGTCGTGGTCTTGCCCTTCCACTCGCTCTCGGGCCGGCCCTCGATGGCGAGGTGGCAGCCGGAGAGCGCGCCGAGGCCCTTCGCCTTGAGGCCCTCAAGCATGGCGCCGGCCTGGCCGGGCGCGAAGCACTCGTGCCACGGGTCGTTGTTGACCATCATGACCGGGGCCTTGTCACAGGCGCCGAGACACTCCATCGGCATCACCGTGAACATCCCGGTCGGGTCGGTCTCCCCCGGCTTGATCTGCAGAAGGTCGCACAGCTCCTGGACGACACGCTCGGCCCCGGCGAGGGCGCACGACAGCGTCGTGCAGACCTGGAGCACGAACTTCCCCACCGGCGCGCGGTGGAACATCACGTAGTAGGAGACGACGTCCTCGACCTCGGCCGCGGTGCAGCCGATGACCTCGGCGACGTGGCGGGCGGCGTTCGCGGTGATGTAGCCCTGCTGGTCCTGCGCGAGGTAGAGCGCGTGCAGCACCGCCGACTTGCGGTGTTCGGGCGCGTAGTGCGCGGCGAAGGCCTCGAACTGCTCCCGCCGCTCGGGCGTGAAGGCGAAGTCCGGGCCCTCCGGCAGGGTGACCCGCTGGGACCGGTGCCACTGCTCGGTCCCGTAGGGCATCACTGGATGAAAGCTCATCGATCCACGTCTCCCATCACGACGTCGAGCGAGCCGATGACCGCGATGACGTCCGCAATCATGCCGCCGACGATGAACTTGTGCAGGGCCTGGCACGCCATCAGGCCGGGCGAGCGCATGTGCACGCGCATCGGGCGGTTGCCGCCGTCGGACACCACGTAGCAGCCGTGCTCGCCGCGCGCGCCCTCGACGGGGACGTACGCCTCGCCGGCGGGCACGGTGAAGCCCTGCGAGTAGATCAGGAAGTGCTGGATGAGCGCCTCCATCTCGGTGTAGACCTCGTCCTTCGGCGGCGGGACGATGCGGCGGTCGTTCACCGCCCATTCGCCGATGGGCGTGATCCGGTCGAGCGCCTGCCGGCAGATCTTGACGCTCTCGCGCATCTCCGCGACCCGCACCAGGTACCGGTCGTACACGTCGCCGTTCGACGCGCCGATCACGTCGAAGTCGTAGCTCTCGTAGTCGAGGTACGGGAAGGCGCGGCGCACGTCGTAGTCGGAGCCGGCCGCCCGGGCAATCGGGCCGAACAGGCCCCACGCCGCGCACTCCTCCTTGGTGATCACGCCGACGCCGCGGGTCCGATCCAGCCAGATCGGGTTCTTGGTGATGAGCGTCTCGTACTCGTCGAGCTTGCCCGGGAACCGGTCCAGGAACGCGGCCACCGCCTCCTTGAACCCGCGCGGGATGTCCTCGCGCAGGCCGCCGACCCGGATGTAGCTCGGGAAGAACCGGAACCCGGCGAGCATCTCGTTCAGGTTCATCAGGATCTCGCGCTCGCGGAACGCGTAGAGCATCCCGGTGATGGCGCCGATCTCCATCGCGTGCGTGCCGAACCACACCAGGTGGCTGCTCATGCGCTGCAGCTCCGCGATGAGCACGCGGATGGCCTTCACGCGGTCCGGCACCTCGATCCCGAGGATCTTCTCGACCGACAGGCTGTAGGCCAGGCTGTTCGACTGCGCGCCGAGGTAGTCCATCCGCTCCACGAGCGGGATGACCTGCTGCCACTTCTTCTGCTCGGCGGTCTTCTCGATGCCCGTGTGCAGGTAGCCGATGGTGGGGGACACGGAGACGATCGTCTCGCCGTCGAGCTCGATCACCAGCCGCAGCACGCCGTGCGTGCTGGGGTGCTGGGGCCCCATGTTGACGGTCATCGTCTCGGTTCGGAGTTCTGCCATGTCTCTCTCAGCGTCCCGCCAGTTCCTCGTCCACGATCTCGCAGATGAGGTGCAGCACCGTGGCGTGCACCTCCTGGATCCGCGCGGTCACGTCCTCGGGGACGTGCACGTGGATTGCCGCAGCCTCCCCCGCCGGCCCCCCGTCACGCCCGGTGAGCGCGATGGGCGTCATGCCCGCGGCCCGCGCGGCGGCCAGCCCCGCGAGCACGTTCGGCGAGCGGCCGCTCGTCGTGATGCCAATCGCGACCCCGCCGGGCCGGCCGAGCGCCTCGACCTGCCGCGCGAACACGCGTTCGAACCCGTAATCGTTCCCGACAGCCGTCAGGATGCTCGTGTCCGTCGTCAGCGCCACGGCCGGCAAGGCCCGCCGCTCGGCCACGAACCGGCCCACCAGCTCCGCGACGAAGTGCTGCGCGTCGGCGGCGCTCCCGCCATTGCCGAACGCCAGCACCGCATGCCCGCCCAGGGCCGCGGCGGCCACGGCCGCTCCCGCCTCCGCGATGACCCCGGCCCGCGTCACGGCCATGCGCTCGTGCGCGGCAGCCGCCGCCCGCAGGCCGGCCTCGACGCGCGACACCCGACTTGCCGGATCCGCCATCATGGCCCCGGCGCCGGCCCGGCCGGCGCCACAGTGCGTGCTCCGTTTACTCCGAACCCGACCGGTGGTGCCGGTCGCGCTCCATGTTCGCCCGGAACTCCTCGGCCGTGACCTGGAGCGGCATGTAGGTCTGCGCCTCCTTGCGGACCTGCACCGGGTAGTCCTTGCGCAGCGGGTGGCCCTCCCAGTCCTCGGGCATCATGAGGCGCCGCAGGTCGTCGTGGCCGTCGAACTCGATGCCGAAGAGGTCCCAGATCTCCCGCTCGGGCCAGTTGGCGCCCGGCCAGACGCCCGAGACCGTCACGAGGGCCTGCCTGGCGTCGACGGCCACCTTGAGGCGCACGCGCGCACGCCGGTGCGGCGACACCAGGGTGTACACCACGTCGAACCGGGGCGTCCGGCGCGGGAGGTGATCCACGGCCGTCACGTTGGAGAAGGCCACGAATTCGAGGCCGGGTGTGTCGCGCAGGGCGCGACAGGTGGCCAGCAGGTGTTCCACGGGCACGGTGAGGGTCGGCGTTTCGGCCGAGTCCGCCGTGGTCACCACCTCGTAGGCGGCGCCGGGGACCAGTGGCTGGAGGGCGGCGATGATCTCCTGGGCGGTCATGTTCTGCTTGGGGGCAGGCCGGGGCCCGCGCTACATCTTCGAGGCGGCGATCTTCTTCTGGAGCTGCACGATGCCGTAGATGACCGACTCGGGCCGCGGCGGGCAGCCGGGAATGTACACGTCGATCGGGACGACCTGGTCGGAGCCCTGCACGATGGCGTAGTTGTCGAACACGCCCCCGCACGACGCGCAGGCCCCCATCGAGATCACCCACTTGGGCTCGGGCATCTGGTCGTAGATGCGCCGCAGCGCCGGCGCCATCTTCCGCGACAGCCGCCCGGCAATGATCATCAGGTCCGACTGGCGGGGCGAGCCGCGGAACACCTCGGCGCCGAAGCGCGCGATGTCGTACCGCGAGCAGCTCATCGCCATCATCTCGATGGCGCAGCACGCCAGCCCGAACGTCACCGGCCAGATGGCCGAGCGGCGCGCCCACTGGACCACGCCCTCGAGCGTGGTCGTCAGGACCGGAATCTCGAACTCAGACTCGATTCCCATACCGATATCTCTTGACCATGGCCGGCCCGGGCGCGGGGCGGTGCGGGTAGTCCGGGTCGAACTGCGGACCCCAGTCGAGCACGCCCTTGCGCCACACGTAGATGTAGCCGACAACGAGGATGCCGAAGAACACGAAAATCTGGAAGAAACCGGTCCAGCTCAGGTCGCGCAGGGCCATCGCCCACGGATAGAGGAAGGCGACCTCGATGTCGAACAGCAGGAAGATCATCGCGATCAGGTAGAACTTGACCGACTGCCGTTCGCGCGCGTCACCGACCGGCGGCATGCCGCACTCGTACGGCGCTTCCTTCTCCGGGGTGGGGTTCTTGGGGCCGACGAGGGCCGAAAGAGCGATGGACACGGCGCCGAATCCGACGCCGAGCACGAGCATGATTCCGACTCCGCCCCAGCCTTCCATACCCCAACCGTCTCTCTGAAAAAAGAGGTCAAGCCGCGTATACAGCTTGTGAAGGATTTCCCAAATGCCGGTGACATGCTACTGGACGGGCGCGCTTGCCGTCAAACCAGCATCCATCACAAGTGATTGACACAGTGGTGCTTCACGGAGGTGCCGCACGGAGGTGCGGCACGAGGGTGCGGCACCGGGGTGCGGCACGGGGGTGCGGCGGATACACTCTCTGCGATGCGCCTGGCGCTCTTCTCGCCCTTACCGCCGTCCACCTCGGGCATTGCGGCCTACACCGCCGAGCTGCTGCCCGGGCTCCGGGCCCATGCCGGCACCGTCGACGTCTTCGTGGACCGGCCGCCCCTGCCCGGCGAGACCGGGGTCCATCACGCGTGCGACTTCATCTGGATGAGGCGGCGGGCGCCGTACGACCTCGTCATCTACCAGCTCGGCAACGCGGCGTGTCACGACTACATGTGGGCGTACCTCTTCCGGTACCCCGGGCTGGTCACCCTTCACGACGCCCAGCTGCACCAGGCGCGCGCCCTCTGGCTGACCAGGCGCTGGCAGCCACGACGCGAGGACTACCTTGCCGAGTTCCGCGCGTGCCATCCCGGCGCCCCCGGCGAGATTGGCGAGCTGGTCGCCGCCGGCCTCGGCGACGGGATGTACCAGTTGTGGCCGATGCTCCGGCTGGTGCTGGAACGCGCCCGGCTGGTGGTGGTGCACGGCGCGGCGCTCGCGCGGACACTCGCCGAGGAGTACCCCGGCATCGCCATCGAGGCCGTCGAGATGGGTGTCGCGGATCCCCTGGAGACGCCTGGCGGCCTGGAGGCCCTGGATCGCGAGGCGGCGGCGTTCCGCGGCGAGCTTGGCATCCCGCCCGACGCGATCGTCGTGGGCGCGTTCGGGGGCCTCACGCCGGAGAAACGCCTCGGGCCGCTGCTGCGCGCCGCCAGCGCGCTCCGCGACCGCCTGCCCCACCTGCACGTGCTGCTGGCCGGCGCGCGTGCGTCCCACTTCGACGTGGACGCCGAGGCGGCGCGGTGGGATGTCGCCGATCGGGTCCATGTCAGCGGCTTCGTCCCCGACGAGCGACTCGGGGCGGCGATGCGGGCCACGGATGTGTGCGCCTGCCTGCGGTGGCCGACCAACCGCGAGACGTCCGCCTCCTGGCTCCGCTGCCTCGGCGCGGCGCGGGCGACGATCGTCACCGACCTCGTGCACCTGACGGACGTGCCCACGATGACACCGGCCGGCCCGCGAGCGGGCGCGGGGACGGCGCCGCCGATTGCCATGGCCATCGACATCCTGGACGAGCAGCACGCGCTCGAGCTCGCGATCGACCGGCTGGCGGGCGACGAGCGGCTGCGGGCGCGGCTCGGGGACGCCGCGCGGGCGTGGTGGGAGGGCCACCACCGCCTGGACCGCATGACGGCCGCCTATGCGGGGCTGATCGAGCGGGCCGCCCGCCTCGAGCCGGCGGTCACGAACGCCGCACTGCCCTTCCATCTCCGCGACGACGGCACGGGACGGGCGAAGGCATTGCTGGCAACGTTCGGCCAGGACACCACCTGGCTCGGCTGACGCCTACTGGCGCGGCAGCAGCACCTGGCCGTCGAAGGTGATGAGCGAGAGGTCCTGGCCCGCCTCGTCCTTCATGAGCACGGCCCCGGCCCCGTCGCCAGGCTCCTCCTCGGCCGCGGTCGTGCGATAGAACGCCTCGGGGGCCGTGGCGCCGGGCTCGTCGAGCTCCGCGGCGGGCGCGGCTGTCTCGACCGACTCGGTGTACCGCGCCGTGCGATCGTGATCCGAGAAGTAGGCGGGCAGGCAGAACCCGACGGTGAGGGCGGTGGCGACGACGATGACCTGGGAGGCTTGCATCTGGGGGTCTCCTGCGAATGGGCATCGCAAGGACCACGCCAGCTCCGCCGCGCGCGCAAGCATGAATTCCCGCGCAGAATCATGCACGGCCGGTCAGGCCGACCGGGTGCATGGGCGCCACCGCACACGGGCGGTGCCCGCGATGTGCGGTCCCCCGGGTCCGCGCACACGCACGGGGCCGCGCGTGGCGGCTGGCGGCCTCAGGCGTACATGACGCGGGCGCACCAATCCGGCCATCGGCCGGACAGTGCGCCCGATCAACGAGTGACCGCGCCTCAGGCGCCCATGGCCTCCAGCCGCCGCTGGATTTCCGCGACGGCCTGGCCAATCTGCTCGCGACGCGCCGGGTGCGACGTCACTTCGAGCTGGCGCTCGAGCTCGGTGCGCGCGAGGCGGAGCGACTCGAGGGCGCGGACCCGCTCGGGATCCACGCGCGGTTTCCGGGTCCGGGCCTGGGCCCGGCTCTCCTCGAGTTCCTCCATGCGCTCCTGCAGGCGCGCATCAGCGTCAATCAGTCCTTCAGCAGCATCACCCATGTGTGTTCCCTGGGAAGTATGGCGATTGGCCTACGGCTTGGCTCCCGTGGGCCGGTACATCCTCCCATTATACCGGCAGGCCCAGACCCCCGTATGATCCAAATCGTCATGCGCGCGGACGGGCTCGAAACGTTCCACCCGGCGGTCCAGGCCTGGTTCCGGGGCGCCTTCTCCGCCCCCACCCGGGCGCAGCGGCTCGGCTGGCCGGCCATTCACGGGGGCGCCTCGACGCTGCTCCTGGCACCGACGGGCAGCGGGAAGACGCTGACGGCCTTCCTGTCATGCCTCGACCGCCTCCTCTTCTCACCGGCCCCTGCCGCCCCGGCGCGGTGTCGGGTGCTCTACGTGTCGCCCCTCAAGGCCCTGGCGGTCGATGTAGAACGCAACCTGCGGGCGCCGCTCGCGGGCATCGCCCACCAGGCTGCCCTCGCGGGAGGCACCTGCACGCTGCCGGCCATCACCATTCGCACCGGCGACACGCCAGCGGCGGAGCGGGCGCGCTTCCTCCGGCAGCCTGCGGACATCCTCATCACGACCCCGGAGTCGCTCTTCCTGCTGCTGACGTCGAACGCGCGCGATCGCCTGCGCAGCGTCGAGACCGTCATCGTCGACGAGATCCACGCGCTGGTGTCGACCAAGCGCGGCGCGCACCTGGCGCTCTCGCTCGAGCGGCTCGAGGCGCTCACGCACCGGCCACTGCAGCGGATCGGCCTGTCCGCGACGCAGCGGCCGTTGGAAGAGGTCGCGCGGTTCCTGGGAGGGGCCGAGGGATCGGCTGAGGGATCGAAGGTCACGAAGGGTACGAAGGTCACGAAGGGCACGAAGGGCGCGAAGGGCGCGAAGCCCGCACCGGCGGACGTCACCCTTCACGACGAGTTCGAGGACGCCCACCGCGACGTCAGCTATCGCCCCGTGACCATCGTCGACGCGAGTGAGCCGAAGCGGCTGTCGTTGACGGTCGAGGTGCCGGTCGAGGACATGGCCAGGGCGGCGGAGCCAGCCGAGGTCCGGAGCGGGCCGGCGGCGCAGGGGCCGGCCGCGTACTCGATCTGGGGCGCGATTCATCCCCACCTCCTGGACCTCGTGCGCGCGCACCGTTCGACGCTGCTCTTCGTCAACAGCCGGCGCCTGGCGGAGCGCCTGGCAGGCGCGCTGAACGAGCTGGCGGGCGAGCCCCTCGTGCGCGCGCACCACGGGTCGCTGGCCCGCGCGCAGCGCACCGAGATCGAGGACCTGCTGAAGGCGGGTCGCCTGCGGGGGCTCGTGGCGACCTCCTCGCTCGAGCTCGGCATCGACATGGGCGCCATCGACCTCGTGATCCAGATCGAGGCGCCGCCGTCGGTGGCCAGCGGGCTGCAGCGCATCGGGCGGGCCGGGCACACGGTCGACGCGGTCAGCACCGGCGTCATCGTCCCGAAGTTCCGCGGCGACCTGGTGGCGTGCGCCGCGGTGACGCGCGCGATGCAGCGGGGCGAGGTCGAGCCGTCGCGGTACCCCCGCAACCCGCTCGACGTGCTCGCTCAGCACGTGGTGGCCATGGCGGGCATGGACGCGTGGCCGGTGGAGGCGCTGTTCGCCCGCGTGCGCGGCGCCGCGCCGTTCGCGGGACTCAGCCGGCGGGTCTTCGACGGGGTGCTCGACATGCTGGCGGGACGCTACCCGTCCGACGAGTTCGCCGAGCTCAAGCCGCGCATCACGTGGGATCGCGTCGCCGGGGTGATCACGGCGCGCGAGGGCGCGAAGCGCGTGGCCATCGCGAATGCCGGCACCATCCCGGACCGGGGGCTGTACGGCGTCTTCCTCGCGGATGCGGATCGCGACCGCGCGCGCGTCGGCGAGCTCGACGAGGAGATGGTCTTCGAGGCCCGCCCCGGCGAGACGTTCCTGCTAGGGGCGAGCACGTGGCGCATCGAGCAGATCACGCACGATCGCGTGCTCGTGTCGCCCGCGCCGGGCGAACCCGGCAAGATGCCGTTCTGGAAGGGCGAGGCCGCGGGCCGGCCGATCGAGCTCGGGCGCGCCATCGGGCGCCTCGTGCGCGAGCTGCGGCGCCAGCCACCCGAGGACGCCCGCGCCCGCCTGGTGCGCGACCACGGCCTAGATGACCGCGCGGCGGCCAACCTGCTGCAGTACCTCGCCGACCAGCACGAGGCGGCCGGCGCCGTGCCGGACGATCGCACGCTGCTCATCGAGCGCACGATCGACGAGCTCGGCGACTGGCGCGTGGCGCTCGTGTCACCGTTGGGCGGCCGCGTGCACGCGCCGTGGGCGATGGCGGTCGCCGCGCGGGTGCGTGACGAGCTCGGCCTCGACGCCGAGACCATGTGGGGCGACGAGGGCTTCGTCGTGCGATTCCCCGAGACGGATCGCGCCCCGGACTTCGGGCTGCTGCTGCCCGATCCGGGTGAGGTCGAACACCTGGTGCTGCGGCAACTCGGATCCACGGCGATGTTCGCGGCGCGGTTCCGCGAGGCGGCCGGCCGGGCGCTGCTGCTGCCACGGCGACGCGCGGGCGCCCGCGCCCCACTCTGGCAGACGCGCAAGCGCGCCGCCGACCTGCTGGCCGTCGCGGCGAAGTACGGCTCCTTCCCGATCATCCTGGAGGCCTATCGCGAGTGCCTGCGCGACGTCTTCGACCTGCCGGCGCTCGTCGGCGTCCTGAAGGACGTGCGCGCGCGCACGCTGCGTGTGGCCACGGCGGAGTCGCGCACGCCGTCCCCGTTCGCCGCGTCGCTGCTCTTCGGTTACGTCGCCAACTACATCTACGACGGCGACGCGCCGCTGGCGGAACGTCGCGCGCAGGCCCTGTCGGTCGATCAGTCGCAGCTGGCGGAGCTCATCGGCGACGTCGAGTTGCGGGACCTGCTGGACCCGGCCGCCGTGGACAGCACCGAACGCGAGCTGCAGCACCTCGATCCCCGCTGGCACGCGCGATCGGCCGACGCCGTGCACGACCTGCTGCTGCGCCTCGGGGACCTCGGGCCGGACGAAGTGGCCGCCAGGGCGGTCGACGGCATCGCCGCCGCGGCGCTGCCCCAGCTCGAGGCCACTCGCCGCATCGTGCCCGTCACCATCGCCGGCGAACGCCGCTACATCGCCGCCGAGGACGCCGCGCGTTACCGCGACGGTGTCGGCACGCCTCCACCGCCCGGGTTGCCCGACGCGTTCCTCGAGGCCGTCGACGATCCGCTCGGGGAGCTCGTCCGCCGGTATGCCCGTACACATGGCCCCTTCTCGACGGCGGAGGTCGCGGGACGGCTCGGCATCCCTCCCGGCGCCGCGGCGCTGGCCCTCGCGGCGCTCGTCTCGACGGGCCGCGTCGTCGAGGGCGAGTTCCGGCCGGGTGGGCACGGTCGCGAATGGTGTGACGTCGAGGTGCTGCGCACGCTGCGCCGGCGGTCGCTCGCGCGGCTGCGCCGCGACGTCGAACCGGTGGACGGACCGGCGTTCGCGCGCTTCCTGACGGGATGGCACGCCATTGGCTCCCCCCGCGCCGGCCTCGACGCCCTGCTCGACGTCGTCGAGCAGTTGCAGGGCGCGCCGCTCACGGCCTCGGCACTCGAGACCGAGATCCTGCCGGCGCGCGTCGGCGGGTACGAACCCGGACAGATCGACACCCTCATGGCGGCGGGCGAGGTGACGTGGATCGGCCTCGAGCCGCTCGGCGATCGCGACGGTCGCGTGGCGCTGTACCTGACCGATCATCTCGTCTCGCTGGTGCCATCACGCGAGGCCGAGCCGCTCGACGGCCGCGCGCAGGCGATGCTCGATCACCTGCGCCGCCACGGCCCGTCGTTCTTCGCGGCCCTGCACGACGCCGCTGGCGGGGGGTTCCCGCAGGACAGCGTGGACGCGCTGTGGACCCTGGTCTGGGCCGGGCTCGTCACCAACGACACGCTGCACCCGTTGCGTGCGCAGATCAGCCCGCCGGCCCGCGGCCGACGCGCGGGCCACGGCCAGTTCCGCTCGCGCCGGCTGGTCCCGCCGACAGCCGAGGGCCGCTGGTCGGCAGTGCCCCGGCCGGAGGTGCGGACGCCGACCGTCTGGGCCACCGCCGTCGCCCGCCAGCTCCTCGCGCGACACGGCGTGGTCACGCGCGAGGCCGCGGCGCTCGAGTCGCTGCCCGGCGGCTTCAGCGTCGTCTACCCCGTCCTGCGGCGGCTCGAGGACACGGGGCGGGTGCGGCGGGGGTACTTCGTCGCCGGCCTGGGCGCGGCCCAGTTCGCCGAACCGGGCGCCGTGGATCGCCTGCGGGTCCGCGAGGCCGGCGACGAGTCCCGTGACACCGTCACGCTGGCTGCGACCGATCCCGCGAACCCCTATGGGGCGTGGCTGCCCTGGCCCACCTGGCCCGGCACCGCCGCGCGCGGTGCCAGCCGGGCGGCGGGCGCGCGTGTGGTGCTCACCGGCGGCCGGGCCGCCGCCTGGATTGCCCGCGGACGCCGGCAGCTGCTCGTCGCCCTGCCGGAGGACGAGCCCGATCGCTCGATCGTCGGGCGTGCGCTCGCAGCGGAGCTCGCGCGGCTCGGCCGCGAGGCCCCGGACGGCCAGCGTGGCTGGCTCATCGAGGAGGTGAACGGCGGGCCTGCCGCCGACTCGCCCCTCGCAGCCTACCTGCTCGACGCCGGCTTCACCCCGACGGGCGCGCACGTGCAGTTGCGTGTGACTCGCACACCACGGGCCACCGATGCCTGAAGGGGACACGCTCCACCGCACCGCCCTGACACTGCAAAGGGCGATTGGCGGCCAGGTCGTGCTGGGGTTCTCGACCGCCTACGCGACGCTGGCCGCCGTCGACGACCAGGCACCCGTGTCCGGACGCACGATCGAACAGGTGACGGCCGTCGGCAAGCATCTGCTGATGCACCTCTCCGCCAGTGACCCGCCTGCCGCGCATGGCGCGGGCCACGCACGCGCGCTCGTGCTCCGCACACACATGCGGATGAGCGGCGCCTGGCACCTGTACCGGCCGGGCGAGCCCTGGCGCGTGCGCGCGTCCGCCGTGCGCATCCGGATCGACACCGCGCCCTGGACCGCGCTGGCCGTCAACGTGCCGGTTGCCGAGTTCGTCGCGGCGTCGGCGCTCGGCCGCCACGCCCCGCTGGCGCGGCTGGGCCCGGACGTGCTCGGGGAGACCTTCGACACCACCGCCGGCGCCACCCGCCTCACCTCGGCGGGGAGCACGCCCATCGCGGAGGCCCTGCTCGATCAGCGGCTCGTGTCTGGGATCGGCAACGTGCTGCGGTCGGAGGTGCTGTTCCTCGCCGGCATCGATCCGCACGTGGCGGCCGGGGACCTCGACAGCGCCCGCCTCGACGCGTTGCTCGTCACGGCGCGCAAGGTGATGCGGCTCAGCACGCGCCTCGGCGAGCGGCGGACGACGTCCCGGGCGAACCGGGAAGAGGACCTCTGGGTCTACGGGCGCGCCGGACGGCCCTGCCGCCGCTGCGGCACCCCGATCGCCGTTTCACGGCGCGGCGCCGACGCGAGACCCCTCTTCTGGTGCCCCACCTGCCAGCCCGCCTGATGGGCAGGCTGAGTGCGACGAAGTGCCCTCACGGAGGCGCGGAGACACGGAGCCTGCGGCTGCCATTTCAGACTTCGGATTTGGGATTGCAGACCGAAATTGAAGACTGACGATTGAGGCTGGACCAGAGGCAAAGCCCCCCCGGCGCGATCTGAGATGGCAAGCCTGAAATCTTCGATGGCGGGTCGAGACCGCCCCTTCGAGTCTCCGTGTCTCCGTGCCTCCGTGTGCGCATTCTCTGGGGTCGCCACCGAGACACGTCGGGCCGGCCGGGGCGCGCGCCCCGCGGCCGGCCCGCTCGATGCCGCCTACTTCCGGACGCCGAAGTCCTTGATGTTGACGTCCAGGTGGTGATTCACGCGGATGCCGTAGATGCCGTCGGTGGAGATGCCCGCCTTCGGGGTCGTCTCCACGACGGTCCCGTTGACGACGTACTCCACGGTGTCGGCGCCGACCCGCACCTCGAGCGCATTGGTCGACTTGCCGTCCGCACCGGGCTTCTTGATCGCGTCGCTCGGCATCTTGCCGACGACGTTCTCGGTCTTGTCGTCGCCCATGCGCTTCTTGACCAGGTAGGTCCCGTTCTGCGCGACGAGGAAGTACGTGTAGCTCTGGCCCGCGCCCTCGAGATCGCTCCCGCCGAACACCAGCCCGTAGTAGTTGGTGTGGTCGCTCGGCTCGTTGAGCGTGAACGTGCCCATGAGCGTGTAGGTGCCCATGGCGGTGCTGCCAGGTTTCCAGTAGACGGCCGCCTGCGGGTTGACCGCATGGAACTGGCCGTTCATCGCCATGAACTTGATCTCCCCGGCGCCGTCCGGGTCGGAGGCGCTGGTGCTGCGGTCGGCCCGGACCTTCCAGCCTTCGGCCGACTGCGCGACGAGCGGCACGGCCGCGATCAGGGCGAGAGCGACGATCGACAGGTAACGCTTCACGGGAACCTCCTGAATGCCGGGATGAGCGGCGCCGGTCCGGCTCGACAGCCGCGGCGCCCGAACGCCTATGGTACCGCGCGGGCGCCCCTCCTGCTCCTGCGCGGGGTCCGACAGACGGGTTACGCGTGACACGACACGTTCGCGTACACGGTCGCGGGGACCGGTCGCCGGCCGGGCCGCCGCGGACCTCAGCCGAGGCGGTGTGGGTGCGTGTAGGCGTTGCATCCGCCGCCGCGGACGAAGCCCAGCAGCGTGATGCCGGCCGCGTCGGCGAGTTGCACCGCCAGGCTCGACGGTGCCGACACGGCGGCAACCAGGGGGATGCCGGCGAGCAGCGCCTTCTGGACGAGCTCGTACGACGTACGGCCGGACACGACCAGGATCGACCGCTCCAGCGGCAACCGCTCCTCGAGCAACCGCCGGCCGACGATCTTGTCCACGGCGTTGTGCCGGCCGACGTCCTCCGCGGCCAGCTCGAGCCGGCCCTCGAGGTCGAACAGCCCCGCTGCGTGCAGGCCGCCGGTGGCGGCGAAGACCCGCTGGGTCTCGCGCAACGCGTCCGGGAACCCGGCCACCATGCGCGCGGAGACCTGCCAGTCGCCGCCCACCTCCGACACGCGCGCGCGGAGGGACTCGATCGTCCGGCGTCCGCAGAGACCACAGGAGGCCGTCATCATCACCTGGCGGCGCGAGCCGAGCCGGGCGCCGAGCCGGTCCACGGCCTCCCCCACGACCGTGACCGCGAGGGTGTTCGCGCGTTCGGCCTCCTCGTCCACGTCCTCGCAGTAGGCAATGGTGCCGATCTCGGCGGCGTCGCGGACGACGTCCTCGGCCAGCAGGAAACCGGCGGCGAGGTCGCGGTCGGCGCCGGGCGTGCGCATGATGACCGCGAACGGCGCGCCGTTCACGCGCACTTCCATGGGCTCCTCGACCGCCACGCGGTCGTCGACGTCCTCGCGGCGTGCCGGGCCGACGCGCAGGCAACGGACCGCGTGGGTCTGGGAGCCGGACATCACACGTGATTGCGGAGCGCCAGCTCCCGCGGGTGCGGGTCCAGGTAGGTCTGCCCCTCGAGGTAGGCCACGCCGAGGCGGCGCACGTGATGGCGCAGCAGCGTGACCGGCACGATGAGCGGCACCAGCCCCCGCCGGTGGTCCTCGATGAGCTCGAGCACCTCGGCGCGGTCCTCGGCGTCGAGGCGGCCGCGCAGGTGGCCGAGCATGTGCTGCAGGACGTTGGCGTGCTTGGCCGGCGTGGCCGGCGCGGCCATCGCGGTCATGAAGCCCTCGACGTACTGCGTGCGCAACTGCTCCCGTGGCGTGCCCTTCGCCTCGGCCACGAGGCGGCCCAGCGCGCGGTAGGCGGCCGGCTTGTGCGCGAGCAGCGTCAGCTTGTGGGCGGTGTGGAATCGCACGAGGTCGCCCACGCCCCAGCGTCCGGCGAACAGGGCTTTCAGCCGCCGGTAGGCGAACACCCGCTCGATGAAGTTCTCGCGGAGCCGCGGGTCGCTGAGCCGGCCTTCCTCCTCGACCGGCAGGTGCGGCAGCTGCGACATCAGGGCCTCGGCGAACACGCCGCGGCCCTTCTTCTCGGCCGGCCGGCCGGGCTGGTAAATCCGGACGCGTTCCATGCCGCAGCTCGGCGAGTTGCTCTTCAGGATGAAGCCGTCGAGGTCGTCACGCGCGAGCGCGCGCACCCGGGCGCCGGCCCACCCGGCCATCTCGTCGGTCCAGTCGCCGCCACTCTTCGGAAACACCAGCCGCACGAGGCGGCCGTTGACCGTCGTGCCCCCCTCGGGGGACGCCTCCAGCCGCATCGTCTCACGCGGGACCGGGAGGCCCGACTCGACCTCGGGACAGACGGGAACCCACTCCACGTAGTGACCGAAGGTCTCGACGAGGAAACGGTCCCGCTTGTGCCCGCCGTCCCAGCGCACCTCGTCGCCGAGGAGGCAGCGCGAGATGCCGATGCGCACCTGATCGCCGGAGCTCACGCCTTCATTCTAGTGGAGTGCCTGCGCCGATTCAGCACTGCCTGGGGTGGTCCTGCCCGGCGGGACATCGGCCGCGACCACGGAGCGGCCGGCGCTGCGTTCGGGCATACACGCCCCTCGAGTCCCGCCCCCCGGGGTCGTGTGCAACCCCGGCATCGCGCACGGCGCCACCGGCACGGCCTCCGACGCGGGTCAGCGGGTGCGGAGCCGATCCAGCGACAGCGTGCCGCCGCCCGCGGCGGCGAGGTAGAGGAACAGGAAGCAGTACAGCATCGCCGGCTCGCCCCCGTTGAGCACGGGGAAGAACGCGCGCGGCGCGTGCGACATGAAATAGGCCACGGCCATCTGCCCCGAGAGCAGGAACGCCACCGGCCGCGTGAACAGGCCGAGCAGGAGCAGCGTGCCGCCGACCACCTCGATCGTGCCCGCCAGGCCGAAGAGGGAGAACAGCGCGACCGGGTCGCGCGGCTGCGCGATCGGCATGGCGAAGAGCTTCTGCGTGCCGTGCGTGATGAAGGAGAACGCGGCGGCGATACGAAGGAGGCTGAGCAGCCACGCCGCCCAGCTGGCAGGAATCGGTCCGGTCATGGATGGGTACCTTCCGCGCCCGTGCGCGCAGGCGCGCGCCGGGACGTCTCACCAGTCTCGCACCGCCGCGGCGTGGACGCCGGGCCTCAGTGCGTCATACGCGTGACGGGTCCGCGCTCAGCGATCCGGCCCTCGCGGCGCGGCCGCGCCGTCGAGCACGCGGCGGATTTCACGCACCACGTCGTCGGGCAACGCGGGCTTGAGGACGAAGGCCGCGCACCCGGCGTCGCGGGCCTGATCCCACGCCACGGGTGAGGCATGGCCGGTGATGGCCACGACGGGGATGTGCGCCGTGCCGGGTACGGACTTGAGCTGCCGCGTGGCTTCCCAGCCGTCGATACCGGGCAGGGAGAGATCCATCAGGACGGCGGCGGGCCGCAGGGCGCGGGCCCGGGCCACGGCCTCGAGCCCGGTCCGGGCCTCTGCCACCCTGAAGCCCGAGACGCGGAGGCACTCCGCATACATCTCGAGCGTGTCCGGGTAGTCATCCACCACCAGGACCAGGGGCGGTTCCGGGTCGGTCATCATGCTGTCCGCACCGCGCGCGCCGACGCTGGCTTGCGTCGCGCGTACGCGGCTCGTCCCGAGCTACGATAGGCGGATGGCCACCGTTTACTCGTTCGATGTCACCTCCGAGATCGACCTGCAGGAGGTCGACAACGCGCTGAACCAGGCGCGCAAGGAAATCGCGCAGCGGTACGACTTCAAGGGGTCGTCGGCCGCGATCGACCTCGACCAGAAGGCGAACACGCTGACGCTCGCGGCCGAGGATGCCTTCAAGCTCGAGGCGCTGTGGGACGTGCTGCAGACGCGGCTGGTCCGGCGCAGCGTGCCCGTGAAGAACATGAAGCGCGGCGAGATCGAACCGGCATCCGGGGGCACCGTGCGCCAGGTCATCTCGATGCAGATGGGCATCCCCTCCGACGCCGCGCGCGACATCGTCAAGGCGATCAAGGACGCCAAGCTGAAGAAGGTGCAGGCCTCGATCCAGGGGGACCAGGTGCGTGTGTCGTCGCCGTCGAAGGACGACCTGCAGGCCGCGCAGGCGCTGCTGCGCTCGGGCGAGTTCGGCGTGGAGCTCGGCTTCGGGAACTATCGATCCTAGGCCGCGTGACGGCGCGTGGCCGGGTCTGCCGCGTCCTCGGTCGCCGTTTCCGTCCCGGCCGCGGCCGGGTCCGTGGTGTCCACCGACGCCAGCTCGTCGCCGTCGGCGTCCCGGTCCGTCGCCGGGTTGTAGAGGCCGTACTTCTCCAGTCGACGGTAGAAGGCCCGGCGGCTGATGCCGAGACGGCGCGCCGCTTCCTTCTTGTTGCCGCGCGTCTCCTCGAGAGCCCGCACGACCTGCTCCTTCTCGACCTCCTGCATCGGGCGCACCGGTCCCGCCTGCGCGATCGGCCCCTTCGCGACGCCGCCGTGGCCCAGCACCAGGTCCGTCCGGTCGATCCACTCGCCGTCCGCGAGCATGCACGCGCGGCCGAGGACGTTGCGGAGCTCGCGCACGTTGCCGGGCCAGTCGTAGCCGACCAGGGCGCGTTCGCCTTCCGGCGTCAGCCCACGGAGGGTCTTGCCGTACTCGGTGGCGCAGTCCTCGATGAAGGCCCGCGCGATCAGGGGGATGTCCTCGCGGCGGTCCTTGAGCGGGGGCACCTGCAGCTCCACGACGTGCAGGCGGTAGTAGAGATCGCTCCGGAACCGCCCGGCCTCGACCTCGCGCTCGAGCACGCGGTTGGTGGCCGCGACGATCCGCACGTCCACCCGCTGCGGGTCGCTCGATCCGACCCGCGTCATCTCCCCCACCTCGAGCACGCGCAGCAGCTTCGCCTGCACGGGCGGCGGCAGCTCGCCAATCTCGTCCAGGAAGAGCATGCCGCCGTTCGCCTTCTCGAAGAGGCCGGCCCGCGCCTCGGTGGCGCCGGTGAAGGCGCCGCGCGTGTGGCCGAAGAGCTCGCTCTCGAAAAGGGTCTCGACGATGGCCGAGCAGTTGAGCGTGACGAAGGGCCGGTTCCGCCGCTTGCTGGTCTGGTGCAGCGCGCGCGCCACCAGTTCCTTGCCCACGCCGGTCTCCCCGGTCACCAGGGCCGTCGAGAAGTGCGGGCCGATGCGACGGATGAGGCTGAAGAGTTCGAGCATGGCCGGGCTCCGCCCGATCATGCCCTGGAACCGCACCTGCCGGACGAGGTCCGACTCGAGCGCGTCCACCGCCTGGCGCCGGGCGCTCTCGTCGCGAATGCCACCCAGCAGTTCCTTGAGCCGCGCGAAGTCGAAGGGCTTGCGCAGGTAGTCCGTGGCGCCGAGCTTGACCGCCTCGACGGCGCTCTCGATCGTGCCGTAACCCGTCATCAGCACGACCTCGCAGAACGGCGCGCGCCGCTTGATTTCGCGCAGCGTCTCCAGGCCGTTCAGGCCCGGCATGCGGAGGTCGACGAGGGCGGCGTCCGGCGGGCGCTTGCCCATCTCGACGAGGGCATCGGTGGCGCTGTCGAACGACAGCACCTCGAAGCCATAGGGCCGTGCGAAGCGCCCAATCACCTCCAGGATGCCCCGGTCATCGTCGATGACATAGAGACGCGGCTGGGGCCGGGGAGACGACTCGGGCGCCGGGAAATTGAGGGGTGCAGCTCCGTCCACAGGTAACTCTCAGGCCCTAATTCGGCACCGGTGAGCGAAACCTTGAATGGCGCGTGCGGAAAAGAGGCACGGCCGGGCCGAGGACGCGGAAATGGCCGGATTCCGGCCCGGTGTGCGGGCGGGCGCCCGGGTGCGGGTATCCTCGGGTTCGTGCGGCGACCTGGCGAAGTCAGCCTCGAACGGGCCCTCTCCAAGCTCGGCGCGGGCAGCCGGAGCGAGGCCCGCGGCTGGATTCTGGACGGGCGCGTTTCGCTCGCCGGGCGAAAGGTGACCGACCCGGGCCTGCCGGTCGTGCCCGAAACCGCCGACCTCCGGCTGGACGGACGGCGCCTGGAACGGCCCGCCCCACTCACCATCCTGCTGCACAAGCCACGGGGCGTCGTGACCACCCGATCGGACCCGGCCGGCCGCCCCACGGTGTACGACCTCGTGCGGGACGCCGGGCGGCACCTCGGCCCGGTGGGCCGGCTCGACCTCGCGACGAGTGGCCTCCTGCTGCTCACCAGTGACACGCAGCTCGCCCACTGGATCTCCGATCCCGCCAACCGCGTCCCCCGCGTCTACCTGGTCACGGTCCGCGGCCGCGTCGCCCCCGACGCGGTGGCCGCCCTGGAACGCGGCGTGATGGAGGGCGGCGAGCGGCTGGCGGCCACCGCGGCGCGGCTGCGCAAGGCCTCGGCCCGGGAGTCGCACCTCGTGCTGGAGCTGGCCGAGGGGCGGAACCGCGAGGTGCGGCGCCTGCTGGACGCGGTCGGTCACAGCGTCACCCGGCTCCGGCGCGTGCAGTTCGGCGGACTGGCGCTCGGTACGCTCGCCCCCGGGGCGTGGCGCGTAGTGACGCCGCGCGAACTGGCGGCGGCCTTCCCTGGCGCCCCGCTGTCCCGCCGCTGACGCGGCGCGCGTCCACCTCGACTAGAATGCTGAGCTGCCTGTCGGCCCCGGCGTCTCCCCGCCGCGATCCGCCGCGGGAAGGAGCCTGCCCGTGACCCGAGTCGTTGTCATCGCCAGCCTGGTGCTGGCCCTCGCCCACCCGATCTTCGCGGCCGCCCCGACGTCCCCCACCAACCTGGTGGGGACGGTGAGCGGCAGCACCGTGAGCTTCACCTGGACGGCCGCCACGGGCCAGACCAGCTACGTCCTCCAGGCGGGGTCGGCCCCCGGCCAGACGTCCGTGACCCTGGCGCTGGCGGGCGGGGCGACGTCGTTTGTCACGACGGCGCCGAGCGGCACCTACTTCGTCCGCCTCGTCGCCCTCAACGCGGACGGCCAGAGCACCGCGTCGAACGAGGTCACCGTGGTGGTCGGTGGCACCGGGTGCTCGGTGCCCGCCGCGCCGCAGAACATGACGGCCACGTTCAAGGGCACCGCGCTGTACCTGGCGTGGAACGCCTCAGCCGGCGCGACGAGCTACGTCGTCCAGGCGGGCGCGGCACCGGGCACGACGTTCCAGGAAATCCCCGTCAGCGGGCGGACGACGCTCAACGCGAACGTCTCGGCCGGCGTCTTCTACGCGCGGGTCGTCGCGCGGAACGCGTGTGGGACCAGCACGGCCTCCAACGAGGTGACGCTCAGCTTCCCCGGCGCCAGCACGCGCGTGCCCGATCCGGTGGCAGGCACGTGGCTGCCGCTGCCCGACGTGGAGGCACTGGTGACGTCGATTGGCCAGGAACGCCCCGATCTCATGCTGAACGGGTCGTGCCCGGGCGGGCGGAAGTACGTGCCCAACGACTTCCTCGACTTCGTGATCGCCCGCCTGCGGACCTACGACACCCGCTGGGGGTACAACGCGAAGCCCACCAAGACCTCGGCCGACAACGGCGGCGCCCCCGTCGTGGCCGCGGGCGACGAGATTGCGTACTTCGCCGGCGCCGGCACGGCTGAGGGGTCGAGCCAGGTCTACCTGATCGACATCCTGTTCAGCCACTGCGGCACGCCGAGCCTCACCTGGCGGAACTTCACCGGCCAGGAGCCGGGCATCTGGACCGGGGCGGGCCGGTTCACGGGAGACGCCCCGCGACAGTAGGGCGTCACGGTTTCGGGAGCGGGTGGTCCTTCATCATCTCGGACCGCCCGTTCGCGATGAACGCGTCGACCGTGTCGGCGTGCGCGTACAGCACCTTCACCACCTCCGGGTCGTCCGATGTCTCGACGACCCGGATCCCCTTCTCGGTCGGCGTCATCGTCACGGTGATGCGATCGGCCACGCGGAAGACCTCACGGAACAGCGGGTCGCGCTGGTGGATGGGCCGCCCGTCCTTCATGCGCGTGTACATCGCGCCGACGTGTGCCTTGATCTTCGCGGCGACGTCCGGGACGTCCGACTCCGTCAGCGTGTCGATCCCGTTGTCGAGCCGCGTGACGGACCGGCGGATCTCGGCCCGATGGTCGAGCAGGTAGTGGAACACCTGCATGTCGGCCATGTGCGACTCGTCCATCATCATGCCGCCCATGCCGCGGCCCCGCTGCGCCAGGATTGGCGTGCCGGCGCCGATCAGGACGCCCACCACCATCGTCACGCCCACCGTCATCCGCATCCGTGTCACCGACATGGCTCCCCCCTTCACCGGCGCCGGCCGGACACGGACAGAGATGCGCGACCGCCTGAGAGGGTGACAGGGAAATGGGGAATGGGGACTGTCCGGGACTGTCCCCTCTTCCCCATCGCGGAGTCCGTGGAAAGGGGGCCGGTCCCCTCTCTTTCCACGGCGCGTTACAGGAAGAAGTCCGGCATCAGCTCCTCGTCGGCCACCCCCGGCGGGTTGTAGCCACTGAGGTCGGTGACACCCGCCTCGGCCAGGGCCTCGTCGTCCACGAGGTAGCGACCGGTGTACTCGCGACTGGGACGCGTGAGGATCCACCAGGCGGCGTCCGCCATGATGCGGGGCGAGCGGGTTTTCCGGCGGGCCTCCGCGCCGGCGATCAGGCGGATCGCCTCGGTGTCGATGGCCGTGCGTGGCCACAGGGCGTTCACGGCCACGCCGGCGTCCCTGAACTCCTCGGCCATGGCGAGGACCGCCAGCGTCATCCCGTACTTCGCGTACGTGTACGCGAAGTGCGGGGCGAACCAGCGGGGCGACAGCGTCGCCTGCAGCGGCGGCGCGATGTTGAGCACGTGCGGGTTCGAGGCGCGCAGCAGGTGCGGCACCACGCACTGTGTCGCGACGAAGGTCCCGCGGGCGTTGACACCCTGCATCAGGTCGTAGCGCTTGAGCGGCGTGTCGAGGGTGCCCGTGAGGCTGATGGCCGACGCGTTGTTGACCAGGATGTCGATGCCACCGAACCGCTCCACGGTGCGCTCGACCGCCGCCGCCACCTGGGCCTCGTCACGCACGTCGAGAGGCAGCGCGAGGGCGTGGCCGCCCGCCTGGACGACTTCTTCCGCGGTCGTGTGAATCGTGCCCGGCAGCCTGGGATGCGGCTCGACCGTCTTGCCGGTGATCACGATGTTGGCGCCATCGGCGGCCGCCCTGAGCGCGATGGCTTTCCCGATGCCCCGGCTCGCGCCGGTGATGAAGAGTGTGCGTCCGGCCAGCGAAGTCACGGACACAGAATCCGGAATCAGGCCCGGGGAATCAAGCAGAAGGACGTCGTGAGGCTGCGAGGGAGGGTGGGGGGGAAGCCCGGGGGGCTAAAAAAAACCGGATGGAACGCTGCGGCTCACTGGAGGCGTTCCATCCGGTGCTTCCCCTCTGTCGTTGTGAGGCAAGGATACAAAATGCGCGGCGATCTTGATGTAAACCTTTGTCTTTGTTTGCCTTGCGACGCATGACAATCGTTGCGCCGTCGTAGGGATCGCGGCGGGACCGTGCGCAAACGGATACGGCTCCGGTTCAGGCTTCGATTCGCCCCGGTTGCTGTGGCACCGGCGGGTCTTCGACCTCGGGCTCGTCGTCAGGCGGCGGCTTCGGTCCCGGCTCCCCGCCTGGAGGGGGTTCAATCGGGTCGACGGGCGCCGGCGGCTCCTCGATGGGCGGCGGCGGGATCTGCCGGGTGTCCGGCGGCAGGTCGTTCGGGTCCGGATGCGCGGGGGTTGCCAGGTCACTGCTGCGCACGACTCACTCCAATCGCGGCGCCCGGGGTCGCCATCGACAACACCGCGGTGGTGTCCGCGGTGCCGAGGCCGCCGTGCACGGGACACGGCGGCGGCAGGTGTCCCTCGATCGCGATGTCCTCGACAACCCCGCTGTCGGGCACGACGCCGACGGTCGGCCCGTCCGGCGACAGCGGGTCCATCGACAACGCAATCGAGGTCCACGACTGCTGGTGCTCGCAGCCGGCCGTCGCCCGCAGGCCCGTCAGGCGACAGAGCTGGACGGGCACGACCGAGTCGGGTCGCTCGAAGCGATCCACCGGGCTGCCCTGCGTGGCGGCGCTCATGAAGTGCGCCCATGCCGGCACGGCCACGACGCTCGCGAAGCCCCGGTGCATGATGGGCCTGGGATGGTCATAGCCGAACCAGACACCCGTCACGAGGCGCGGCGTGTAGCCGACGAACCAGGCATCCGCGTAGTCATCCGAGGTGCCCGTCTTGCCAGCCGCCGGACGGCGAAAGCCCTCGTAACGCGCCGTGATCCCGGTGCCGTGATCGACGACGTTGGCCAGCATGGACGTCATGATGTACGCGGCCCCCTCGGAGAGCACGTGTCGCGGCGTGAGCTCGGGCGCCCAGACGACCTGCCCGAGCGCGTCCTCGACGCGCCGGATGACGTGGGGCGCCGTCCACGCCCCCTTGTTGGCGAACACGCCGTACGCGGACGTCAGCTCGAGCAGCGTCAAGCCGCCCGTCCCCAGGGCCACCGAGGGCACCGGCGGCTGGGGCGACTCGATCCCGAACTGGCGGACCAGGTCGAGCGTGGGCCGGATGCCTACCTCGGTGATGAGATGCGCCGCCGCGCGGTTGCTCGACACGACGAGGGCCTGCTGCAGCGAGATGCGATCGACCTCGTGTTCACCGTCCGGCAGCCACGGCCCCTCGGCGCTCATGATGGGCTCGTCGAGGCCGTTCAGCCAGCTGGCCGGCGTCAGGCCGTCCTCGATCGCACGCGCGTAGACGAACGGCTTGAAGGCGGACCCCGGCTGCCGCCGCGCATCCACGGCCCGATTGAACGGGCTCTCCAGGAAGTCGCGGCCGCCGACCAGCGCCCGTACGGCGCCCGTGGCGGGGTCGAGGGCCACGAGCGCGCCCTGGAGCGGCTCGGCCCCGCGATCGGCGCCGGGCACCTTGGCCAGGCGTTCACGCACCGACTGCTCCGCGGCCGCCTGGAGCGCCGGGTCGAGCGTCGTGTAGACGCGCAGCCCACCCGTCATCACGCGTTCCTCGCCGAAGCGGGCGACGAGCTCGCGGCGCACGAGGTCGTTGAAGTAGGCTCCAGGGCCGTGCCGTCGCGGATCGACGGCCGTGCGCGCCTCATCGCCCGGTGCCACGAGCACGGGCTCGGCCAGCGCCTGCTGCAGTTGGGGCTCGTCCAGGAGCGCGAGCGTGTGCATGCGGTCGAGCACCCAGTCCCGTCGCACGCGGGCGCGTTCAGGCGCCGTCGCGGGCGAGTAGATCGAGGGTCCCTTGATCACGGCCGCGAGCATCGCGGCTTCGGCGGGCGTGACGTTCGCGGCCGACTTGCCGAAGTAGCCGCGCGCGGCCGCCTCGACGCCGTAGTACCCGTCGCCGAGGTAGACGCGATTGAGGTACGCCTCGAGGATCGCGCGCTTGCCCATGCGCTGCTCGAGCCGGCGCGCCAGGATCGCCTCGGTCATCTTGCGTCGCCAGGTGCGCCGGCGATCCAGCACGAGATCCCGCACGAGCTGCTGGGTGATCGTGCTGGCGCCCTGCACGACCCGGCCCGCGCGCATGTTGGCGACGGCCGCCCCGACGATGCGTCGGTAGTCGACGCCCCCATGTTCGAAAAAGCGCTGGTCCTCGGCGGCGAGCACGGCCCCGATCAGCGTCGGCGACATCCGTTCGAGGGGCACCACCATGCGGTGCTCGCGGAACAGGGCGAAGGTCAGGCGGTCGTGGGTGTCGTAGACGAGGGTCGAGCGCGGGCCCGGGTCGATCTCGAGCTCCGCCTCGGCGCGTGCCGCTTCGCGCCAGACCTCGGTGCCGGCGATGGCCGCCACCACCATGCCGATCGCGCCCAGCGCCAGGATTGCCACCAGGACGGCCCGGACCGCCCACCCCCATCGTCCTGTCCAGAGTCTGTATGTCATGACCGTGTCATGCCGGACTGCAAGGGAGGTGCCTGCCCAGGAGCGGCAGTTGCAGGCCCAGGCATGGCCGGCGCTACCAAGGATGGGCAGCACCCTGCCCAGCCGGAGCGTGCGGGCGACCCACCGGGCGGGCTCGCCGGTGGCGCTACACTGGCGACATGCTGGCGGTGACCCGCGGGTCGCTCGTCGTCCGGGCCGAGCCGGAGGTCCTGGCGGGGTGGAAGGAGACGTTCCGGCAGCACCATGCCCTGGTCTGGCCCGGCTTCCTGGGGGCCGATCTCGGGGCCCTGGTCCGGAGGCGGCTTGCGGCGGCGCCGTTCACGACCCGCCACGACGGCACGCGCGAGATCGAACAGCAGCTGGACGACCCGGTGCTGCATGGCACGCTGCAGGCCGTGCTGAACGACCCGGCGCTCTGGCGCCTCGTGCAGGACGTCACGGGGTGCGCCGCGCTCGGCGGCTTCTCGGGTCGCATCTACCGCCGCGAGGCCCGCGGCGATGGCGCGCACTACTTCCCGTGGCACAGCGACACCACCGACGGACGGGTCGTGGGCTTCTCGCTGAACCTGGGGGAGGCGGGTTACGACGGAGGCCGGCTGCAGATCCGCGAGGCGGACACCGGCCACGTCCTGAGCGACCTGGCGATCACCGGCCCCGGTGACGCGATGATCTTCCGCATCGCGCCGGGTTTCGAGCACCAGGTCACGCCCGTGACCGGCCCGGTGCCACGCACCGTGCTGGCCGGCTGGTTCCGCACCGGCTTCGACTACTGGTCGGCGGTCGCCGGGCCGGACACGCGCTCGTAGGTGAGCGCGCCGGACGGGCAGCGGTCGATCTGGGCCGCAATCTCGTCATTGGTCGGGCCGTCGAGCACGATCCAGGGCTTGCGCCGCGGATCGAAGACCGCGGGCAGCCCGCGTGCGCACACGCCCGAATGCGCGCAGATCGCCGGCTGCCAGATGACGGTCAGATCCCCACGCGAGTACCGCTTCGTGATGGGTCCACTCACCAGGTCCTCCTCGCTGACCAAATCACAAGATCACCAGATCACCAAATCACCAGATCACCAAATCACCAGATCTGCCTTATCGGTTGATCATGAAGGTGGCGACCTGCGCGAAGAACTCGCGGAAGGTGCGATCCACGTCCGCCGGCAGCGCCGCCGCGTCGAGCGCCCGATCCATCAGCATGATCCATCGATCACGGGCGCGCTGGTCGATCGCGAAGGGCAGGTGACGCATCCGGAGGCGCGGATGGCCGCGCCGCTCGACGTACCGCGGTGGCCCGCCGAACCGGCCGACGAGGAAATCCCGCAGCCGCTCCTCCGCCCCGGCCAGGTCATCCGCAGGATACATGGGACCGAGGACATCATCGTCCGGCACCTGCGCATAGAAGGCGTGCACGAGGCGGGTGAAGCCGTCCTCGCCGATGCGGGCGTAGAGGTTCTCGTCCGGGACGACCGTCGCGTCGCTCATCCTTCCATCATAGAATCCTGCACGTGAGGATGCACCGATGAGTGACGAGGCGCCGAAGAGCGCAATCGAGATTGCCATGGAACGCCTGCGGCAGAAGGACGCGGCCGCCGGCGTGAGCGCGGCCGCCCTGAGCGACGCGCAGAAGGCGGAGATCGCGGACGTGCGGCAGGTCTACGCGGCACGGCTGGCGCAGGAGGAGATCCTGCACACGTCGCGCACGGCGGCCTTCCTGCCCTACGAGGAGCGCGAAAAAGCCGAGCAGGAGCACCGCCGCGAGGTCGACCGGCTCGAGGGCGAACGCGACCGCAAGATCGAGGCTATCCGCCGGCGCACGTGAGCCTCATCCTGCTGAACAAGCCGTACGGCGTCCTGTGCCAGTTCACCGACGGGGCCGGCCGGCCGACCCTCGCCGATTACGTCCCCGTGCCACGTGTCTACCCGGCCGGGCGGCTCGACGCCGACAGCGAGGGCCTCGTGCTGCTGACCGACGACGGCGCCACGCAGGCCCGCGTCGCGCACCCCGCCCACAAGCTGCCGAAAGTGTACTGGGTTCAAGTCGAGGGGCTCCCGGACGACGCCGCCCTCGCGGCGCTGCGCGCGGGCGTGACGCTGAAGGACGGGCGGACCCGTCCCGCGCGAGCCGCGGTCCTCGATCCGCCCTCGCTCTGGCCCCGCGTGCCGCCCATTCGGGAGCGCCGCCACATCCCCACGAGCTGGATCGCATTGACCCTCACCGAAGGACGCAACCGGCAGGTGCGGCGCATGACGGCGGCCGTCGGCCATCCCACCCTGCGGCTCGTGCGCTGGGCCATCGGCGACTGGACGCTCGAGGGCCTCGAGCCCGGCGCGTGGCGCCGGGTGCGGTGAGCGTCAGCCCACCAGGTTCTTCACCACGAACCACACGTTGGCCGGCCGCTCGGCCAGCCGCCGCATGTACCAGGGGTACCAGTACTCCCCGTACGCGATGAGCACCCGGATCCCCGCGCCCGCCGAAGCGAGGCGCTGCTGCTCCGCCCGCTGGATGCCGTAGAGCATGTGGAACTCGTACGCGCTCTTCGCGACGCCGGCCGCCGACGCGCCCGAGCGGATCGTCTCGATGAGCACCGGATCGTGCGTCCCGAACACCGCACGCGCCCCCGCGGCCCGCGACGCCGGGGCCACCATGGTGCGCGCCAGCGAGGCGTATGCCGCGTCGACGCCGCTCTTCTTCTGGATGGCGACCGTCTCGGGCTCCATGTAGGCGCCCTTGACGAGGCGGATGCCGATGCCGGCCGCCATCAGCGACTCGAGGTCCTCGGGCGTCCGGTGCAGGTAGGCCTGCAGGCACACGCCGACATCCGTGAAGTCCTGGCGGAGCCGCCGGACCACGTCCAGCGTCGCGTCGACGTAGCCCGACTGCTCCATGTCCACCCAGAGATACTGCCGGGCCGCCCGGGCGGCCTCCGCCACGGCGCGGGCATTGCGGTAGCCCTGCTCGGCGTCGATGTCCAGGCCCAGCTGGGTCAGCTTGATCGAGGGCTCCGCCGACAGGCCGGCCGCGCCGATGCGGCCCAGCCCCTCGACGTAATGCGCGGCGACCGCGTCTGCCTCGGACAGTTCACGCACACCCTCCCCCAACCGCGTGAAGACGGCGCCGATGCCCCCCTCGGCCAGCCCGCGCGCGGCGACGAGCATGTCGTCGAACGACTCACCAGGCATGAAACGGGACACCGACCGCCTGACAAAGGGCGCCTTCGACGCCCGCTCGCGCAGCCACCGGCTTTCCGAGGCCGCCAGGAGCACCGACCGCATCACCGACATCCGTGCACTCCTCCGTGTGCGGTTCCCGGATTGGGAGTAGCATGGGTCCGCCCATGCCCCGCTGGCGCGAGATTGTAACCCTCTACGCCTGGGAAGTGCGCTCCGCCCTCCGGGAGCGCAGCATCATCGTCAATTCGATCGTCATCCCCATCGTCCTCTACCCGGCCATTCTCTGGCTGACGTTCACCGGCGTCGCCTTCGTCCGCGGCCAGACGGACGACCTGGCGTCACGGCTCGCGATCCCCGGCCTCGTGGACGTCCCCGGGGGACCGGCGCTGCGGGATCGCCTCGCGGAGACCGACGGCATCGTCCTGGAGGACGACCTCACCGCCGGGCCGGCAGCCGACGCCCTCGCCGCGGGCCGGGTCGACGCCGTGCTCGAGGCCACGCCAGGCGGCGGCGCCGGGACGCCCCGCCTGACCCTGCGGTACGACGGCGCGCGCGAGCGCAGTTCGGCCGCGCGCCGCCGCGTGTCGGCGGCCGTCGAGACCGCCCGGGCCGTCACCGTGCGGGCCACGGCGGGCGCGCACGGACTGGATGCCGGCGCGTGGGCGGCCTTCGCCGTGGACGAGCAGAACACGGCCACCTCCGAGCAGATGGGCGCCCAGGTGCTCGGCCTCATGCTCCCGCTGTTCTTCGTCGTGATGGTCGCCATCGGGTGCTTCTATCCGGCCATCGACACGACGGCCGGCGAGCGCGAACGCCACACCTGGGAGACCCTGATGACGACGGCCGCCAGCCGCACCAGCGTGACGGCGGCGAAGTTCCTCCATGTCGCGACGTTCGGCGGGCTCGCGGGCCTGCTCAACGTCACGGCCATGACCCTGACGATGCGGGGGGTGCTGACGCCGCTCACCGGCGACACGACGGGCGTCGACTTCTCGGTGCCGTGGTCGGCGCTGCCGGTCCTCGCGGTCGCGGCGCTGCTGCTGGCGTCGTTCATCGCGGCGGGCATGATGGTCTTCGCCTCGTTCGCGAGGACGTTCCGCGAGGGCCAGACGCTCATCACGCCCTTCTACCTGGCCGTGTTGCTGCCCACCGTGTTCCTGGGCTCGCGTGGCGCGGAGTTCACGATGCGGCTGGCGGCGGTCCCGGTCATCAACATCGCGCTCGTCACCCGCGACGCCTTCGCGGGCGTGTTCCGGGCGCCACAGATGGCGATGACGGCCGTGGTGACGCTGGCCGCCGTCGCGGCGCTGGTGAAGCTGGCGACGCTCATCACCGAGGCCGAGGACGTCGGCCTCGGCTCGTTCGCCGGCGGGCTCCCCGCCTTCGTCCGGACGAGGGTGCTCGGGGCGGGAAGGGGACGGAGACGGTGACGCTGCCGGTCGAGGTGCGCGGGCTGCGCAAGGTGTTTCACGACGAGGGCCGCGGTGAGGTGCACGCCGTGGACGGCATCGACTTCGCGTGCCGTCCGGGCGAGATCTTCGGCCTGCTCGGCGCCAACGGCGCGGGCAAGACGACGACGCTGCGCATGCTGTCGACCATCCTCACGCCGACGGCGGGCACGGCGACGGTCATGGGCTTCGACGCGGCCCGGCAGCCGGAGGAGGTCCGGCGGCGCCTCGGCTTCTACTCGTCGAGCACCGCGCTCTACCCGCGGCTCACCGCGCGTGAGACGCTCGACTTCTTCGCCCGCATCAACGGGTACCCGCCCGCGCAGATTCCCGCGCGCGTCGGGTCGCTCATCACCCGCTTCGGGATCGGGGAGTACGCGGCCGCGCGCATCGACCGGCTCTCGCAGGGCATGAAGCAGAAGGTCTCGATCGCGCGGACCGTCGCGCACGATCCGCCCGTGCTCATCTTCGACGAGCCGACGGTCGGCCTGGACGTCCTGAACGCGCTCGAGATGCAGAAGGTCATCGCCGAGCTCAAGGCCGACGGCAAGACGATCATCTTCTCCACCCACATCATGAGCGAGGCCGAGCGCCTCTGCGATCGCATCGCCATCATCCACCGCGGCCGGATCCACGCCTGCGACACCCTCGACGCGCTCCGTTCGGCCACGGGCCGCCACTACCTCGAGGACATCTTCGTCCACTACGTGGAGCGGGCCAGCGCCGCACCGGGGTCCGCGGGATGAGGCCGGCCGCGTCCCGCGTCCTGACGATCGCCGGCACGGAGCTCCGCACCCTGCTGCGCGATCGCCGCACGGTCGTGATGTCGATCGTCCTGCCGCTGCTCGTCATGCCGGTGATGCTGTTCGCGTCGCGTGCGGCGGAGGAACGCCGGGAGCGCGAGCTCGCGGCGCGGGAGTACCACTACGCGGTCGAGGGACCGCGCGCCGCGCAGGCGCGAGACATCCTGGACGAGGCGCTGGCACACCCGCTGCCAGCCGACACGCCAGGGGCCGAGGACGCCGGCGCGGCGACGTTTCGGCGCCTCGACGTGGCGGATGCCGACGCGGCGCTCGCCGACGGCACCCTCGACGTCTATGTCCGCGCCGGGACGGTGGAGGCCCGGCGCCAGGCACGCGAGGCCATCCGTGCGGCCGGCGACCGCGACCGGGACGGCGAGACCGGCGAGGACCAGGACGAGGATGCGGACGAGGAGGGCGATCCGGCGGATCGGTACGAGGCGCTCCCGCCGGACGTGACGGCCCTCACGATCGTCTACCGCGGGGACCGCGACCAGTCGGAGGCCGGCGCGGACCGCCTGCGAGTGCGGCTCGCGGCCGAGCGCGAGCGCCAGCGCGCCGTGCGCCTCGAGGCGGCCGGTGGCCCGCCGCCCGGCACCGTGCTGCCGCTCGACGCCGTGAGCATCGCCAGCGACGAGCGCGTGGCCGGCCTCGCGCTCGGCCGCATCGCGACCGCCCTGCTCATGTTCTTCCTGTTCGCCGGCGGGGCCGTGGTGGCGCAGGACACGCTGGCCGGGGAGAAGGAACGCGGCACCCTGGAGACCCTCCTGACCTCGGCCGCCACGCGCCGCGAGATCGTCGCGGCGAAGTTCCTGGTCGTGCTCGCCGTCGCGGTCGCGATCACGGCCATCCAGGTGGGAAACCTGCTCGCCTACGCACGGCTGGAGCTGATCCCCGCGGCCCGCGATCTCGCGGCGGTCGTCACGCCGGGGCTGGCGGCCGGCCTGCTGCTCTTCGTCCTGCCGGTCGCGGCCCTCGTCTCCGCGGCGCTGCTGCTGGTCTCCGGCTATGCGCGCTCCTACCGCGAGGCACAGCTGCTGTTCATGCCGGTGCTGCTCGCGTGCGTGGCTCCGGCGCTGGCGGCCGCCCTGCCCTCGCTCCCGTTGCGTTCGGCCATCGTGCTGGTGCCCATCGCCAACATCAGCATCGGGGTGAAGGAGATGCTGACGGACCGGGTGGACCTGCCCTTCCTGGCCGCCGCATGGCTGGTCACGCTGGCCGCTGCCGGCTGGTTGATGCGCCAGGCCGAGCAGGCGTTGTCGACCGAGCGCCTGATCGTGCCGGGCGCCGGCGATCTCGAGGTGCGGCCCGGTGTGCCGGTCCTGCGGCCGGGCCATGTCTTCACCTGGTTCGCGGGAATGTGGGCGGTCCTGCTACTCGTCGACCTCAACCTCGGCGCCGATCTCGACATCCGCGCACAGCTCCTGATCAACCTGCCGGGGATCTTCCTGGGCGGCTCGCTCCTCTTCATCAGGCGCTACGGGCTGACGTGGACGCAGGTGCTGGCCTGGCGCGCGCCCGCCTGGCCCGCGTGGATTGCCGTGCTTGCCGGCGCGCCGGCGGGCCTCATCACGGGAGTGGCCGTCTTCCGGCTCGCCGACCTCGTCGTGCCCGTGCCCCGCGAGATGATGGAGAGCTTCAGCCAGTACCTGCTGCCGGACGACATGCCGTTCTGGTCGCTCCTGCCGATGCTGACGCTGCTGCCCGGGGTCTGCGAGGAGATCGCCTTCCGCGGTGTGCTGCTCCAGTCACTGCGGCGGTTCTACCGGCCGTGGACGGCCGCGCTGCTGACCGGCGTCATCTTCGGGCTCTTCCACATGTCGCTGTTCCGCCTGCTGCCGACGGCCTTCCTCGGCGTGCTGCTGGCAACCGTGACGATCCTGAGTGGCTCGATCTTCCCCGCCATGGCCTGGCACGCGCTGAACAACGGCGCGGCCTTCCTGCTGCCGGACTCCGGCTGGTCGCTCGGCGAGCTCGATCCGGTGGTGCACGTCGCCGCCGCCGCCGTGCTCCTGCTCTCGCTCTGGATTCTCTGGCGCAGCGGCCGTCAGCGCGACGCGGCATAACCCGGCCCCCGCACCGCGCGGCCGGGCGTGGCCCCGGTGTGCTCGCCGTCCCGCAGCACCGCGACTCCGTTCACGAAGACGTCGCGTACGCCCGTCGCGTACTGGTGTGGCGCCTCGAACGTCGCGTGGTCGGCAATCGTCGCGGGATCGAAGACGACGACGTCCGCCCAGGCGCCAGGCGTGAGGCGTCCACGATCGGCCAGCCCCAGGTTGTCGGCCGGCAGGGACGTCAGCCGGCGGATGCCCTCGGCGAGCGGCACGAGCTGCTCGTCGCGCACGTAGCGCCCGAGCCAGCGCGCGAAGTTGCCGTAGGCGCGCGGGTGCGGGTTCGACAGCAGGAACGGCCCTTCCGGCGCGATGGAACCGGCATCGGATGCGAGGCTGACCCACGGGAGCCGGAGCTGCCGGCGCAGGTTGTCCTCCGACATCAGGAAGTACACGGCCTCGACGCGGCTGCCGTCCTCGATGACGAGGTCCATCGCCGTGTCGGCAGGTGAGGTGCCCCGCATCGCCGCGACCTCGGCGAGGGTCTTGCCGGTCAGCGGCTTGAGCGCCTCGCTCTTGAACCCGACGAGCAGGATGCCGTCCGGACCGGCGCCGGTGAAGAAGTTCTCCCACTCCGCGGTGGGCGTGGCCATCTCGCGCCGCAGGCGGGCGCGCATGGCCGGGTCCTTCATCCGCGCGACCCACTGCTCGTAGCCCCCTTCCTGCACCCATGGCGGCATCGTCGCGTTGAGGCCGGTGGCGCCGGCGGGGTAGGTGTACATGTCGGCCGTGATGCGCAGGCCCTCGGCGCGCGCGGCCTCGACCTTCGCGATCGCGGCGTCGACCTTGTCCCAGTTGTCGCGCCCGGCGGCCTTGAAGTGGTAGATCTCGGCCGGCACGCCTGCCTCGCGCGCGATGGTGATGAGCTCATCGATGGCCTCGAGCAGGGCGGCACCTTCGCTGCGCATGTGCGAGATGTACATGCCACCCGACTCGGCGGCCGCGCGCGAGAGCTCGATGAGCTCCGGCGTCTTCGCGTAGAACGCCGGCGCATAGATGAGCGAGGAGCCGACGCCGAGCGCGCCGTCGCGCATGCCCTCGCGGACCAGGTCCTTCATGCGGGCGAGCTCCTCGGTCGTCGGCTCGCGGTCGGCGTAGCCCACCTCGTGGATGCGCACCGTCGTCGCGCCCACGAACGACGCGACGTTGGGCGAGATGCCCTGCCGCTCGAGCGTCTCGAAGTACCCGCCGAGCGTGCTCCAGGTCACGGGAAACGTCAGGTCCCCCTGCCCGTCGACGACGCCCTGCCGCATCACGTCGGACAGCGGCCCCATGGACCAGCCCTCGCCGAACACCTCGAGCGTGACGCCCTGCCGGATGTCGCTCTGCGAGCGCCCGTCGACGAGCAGCGGCTCGTCCGCCCAGCTCAGCATGTTGATGAACCCCGGGGCCACCGCCTGGCCGGCGGCGTCGACCACGAGATCGGCCGTGGCGCCCTCCGGCGCGCCGACGGCCACGACCTTCCCGTCTGCGATGGCGACGCTGGCCTGCACCGCCGGGGCGCCCAGGCCGTCGTAGACCTGGCCGTTCGTGATCAGGACGTCGTAATGCGGCGGCTGCTGGCAGCCGGCGGCGAGCAGGACGGCGAGGAGCAGGGCGGCGGCTCGGGACATGCGGGGGAGTCTACACCGGCCCGCGCGCGGGCCGGTGGGACTCGCCGCCAGGCGGCTCGCTGGGACGCCCTATGGGCGCTGGGACTCGTTCTCGCTGGGATCGCGCATCGAACGTCGCTGGGACTCGCCTTCGGCTCGCCAGGCCCGGGAGCCCCTCACTCCGTTCTCACCTTCGTGCCCGTAGCGAGGCGCCGCCAGGCGCTCAGTCCCGGCGAGGTTCGATGCGCAATCCCACCGAGAACGAGTCCAAGCGAGCCGAAGGCGAGTCCCAGCGCCCGATAGGGCGTCCTAGCGAGCGCGGAGCGCGAGTCCGCCTACAATCCCCCCATGCGCATCGGCATCCAGGCCTGGGGCAGCGAGGGCGACATCCGGCCATTCCTGGCGCTGGCTCACGGGCTCGTGACCCGCGGCCACGACGTCGAGTTCCTCTATACCGAGCTTGGCGACCGCCGGTACGACGCCGCGGCCGAGGCCCTCGGCGTGCGGGCGCGCGCGGTTGGTGCTCCCGTCCACACCGATCCGGAGGCCCTCAGCCGCATGGGCTGGGAGATGCTCAAGGCGGCCAATCCCCTCGAGCAGTCGAAGTTGATCGTGCGCTACTTCTTCGACCCGGTCGTCGACGAGATGCACGCGGCGGCCGTGGACCTCTGCCAGCGCGTCGACCTGCTCGTCTCGCACTTCTTCCTGTACCCGACGCGGGCCGCCGCCGAGGCCGCGGGGGTGCCCGAAATCAGCGTGACCCTGGCGCCAAGCACGGTGCCGTCGCGCGCGATTCACCCGACCGGCCTGCCCCGGCTCGGGGCCTGGGGCAACGCCGCGGGGTGGTGGTTCGCGCGGCTCGCCTGCAATTTCACCTTCCGTGGACGGATCAACGCCTTCCGCGCCTCGCACGGGCTCGACCCGATCCGCGACGTCATGACCGAGGCCTGGGCCTCGCGGCGCCTCAACCTCGTCGCCGCCAGCCCCACCCTCTGCCCGCGTCCCGACGACTGGCCGCCGCAGCACCGGGTCACCGGCTTCCTCCACCTGCCCCGCACCGCCGCCGAGCCCGTGCCGGACGCGGTGGAGGCCTTCATCGCGGACGGCCCGGCGCCGGTGTTCGTCGGCTTCGGCAGTCTGATGCCGGAGCACACGCGGGACCTCGACCAGACCCTCGCCATCGTGCGGGATGCCTGCCGCGCCACGGACGCGCGCGCCATCGTCCAGGTGCCGCCGGCGCACGGCGACCGCACCGGCGTGCACGGCCGGCTGCTGCTCGTGTCGCGCCTGCACCATGCCGCCGTCTTCCCCCGCTGCGCCGGGGTCGTGCACCACGGCGGCGCGGGCACGATACAGACGGCGCTGGCGGCCGGCGTGCCGTCGGTCGTCGTGCCGCACGTGGCGGACCAGTACTTCTGGGCGGAGCGCCTGGAGGAGCTTGGCGTCGCGCCGCCGGCCGTGCCCCGCCGGAGCTGGACGGCGCGTGACCTCGTCCGCCAGCTGCAGTGGCTCGGCTCGCATTCGGACGCACGGGAGCGCGCGGAGCAGCTCGGCTACCGGATGTCGACGGAGGACGGCGTCGGGGTCGCCTGCGCGGCGCTGGAGGATGCGGGGTTGCGCTGGACGAGGAAGAAGGGGGCGTCGGGCAGGGCGTGAGGGGTGGGACTCGCTGCGCTCGCTGAGCGAAGTGCTGGTCGCCCTCGCCACGGCGGGAGCGACCAGCACGAGTCGTTCTACATTCCCGGCTTGGCCGGCCAGAGCACGCCCTGATCCTTCTTCGTCACCGGGCCCATGCCCTTGTAGACGAACTTCTGGACCCGCTTGCCCTCGTAGGTCTCGGTCGTGAAGATGTTGCCCTTCGAGTCGGTCGCGATGCTGTGGACCGCGAAGAACTGGCCGGGCTGGCGGCCGCCGTCGCCGAACATCGTCAGGATCTCCAGGCTCTGGCGATCGAGGATGTAGACGCGCTCGTTCTTGCCGTCGGCCATGTAGATGTACTTCTGCTCGGGATCCTTCGAGAAGGCGATGTCCCACACCGAGCCGTCGCCGAGCGTCTTCTTGTAGTAGAAGTGCTCCTTCACGAACGTGCCGTCGGCCTTGAAGACCTGGAGACGGTCGTTCGCACGGTCGCAGACGTAGACGAGGCCGTCGGTGGCCATGTCGGCGCAGTGAACCGGGTTGCGGAACTGCTGCGCGGGCGGCGCGTTCGGGTCGTAGCGGCCCAGGTTCGCATCGTCCGGCTTGTTGCCGTAGGCGCCCCAGTAGCGCTTGAACTCGCCGGAGTCGGCGTCGATGACGGCGACACGCTTGTTCAGGTACCCGTCGGCCAGGTAGGCCTCGTTGGCGCGCGGGTCGACGAAGATCTTCGCGACACGGCCGAAGCTGTCGGTGGCGTTGCTGTTCGCCGCCCACGCCGGCTTCTCGCCCGGCTGCCGGCGCGCGCCGGGCTTGCCGAACTGCGCCAGGAACTTGCCGTCCTGCGTGAACTTCAGCACGTGCGCGTCGTTGGCGCCGTTGCCGCCAATCCACACGTTGCCCTTGTGGTCGATCGTGATGCCGTGGTTCGACTGCGGCCAGTCGTAGCCTTCGCCCGGCCCCCCCCAGCTGCTGACGAGGTTGCCCGCCTGATCGAAGACCAGGATCGGCGGCGCCGGCTTGCAGCAGAGCTCCGAGCTCGGCGGATCGGTGCCGAGGCCGATTTCGGTGCGGTCGGTGAAGGTGTCGGGCCGGTGGATGATCCACACCCGATCCTGCGCGTCGACCGAGACGCCAATGGTCGAGCCCATCAGCCAGCCGTTCGGCAGCGGCTTCGGCCACATCGGATCGACTTCGAACATCGGGGCCTGGACCCCGGTCTGACCGGCTGCCGCCACCCGGTCGAGCGCGAACTGCGCCGCCCCCATCAGGCCGACCAGTGCCGCGACGGCCACGACGAGATTCAACGTACGGTGCTTCATGGACGCCCCATCTACCGGACCAGAAAAGAGGAATCGCGTGACACGCCTACCGCGCGTCCCGGCCGCCGGCCATGCCGTCGGCGGAGGGCCCCCCATCCCACACGGGCGGGGACGCTCCCGTGGTGCTCCCCCGGCTTCCCCCGGGGCCGTCCGCCTGGTCCGCGCGGACGTCCGCAAAGTATACGCGACGGCCCCCGGCCGCCCAAGCCGGAAACGCCCGGCGACACGCGGGAACCGCTTGTCCGGGCCGCACCCCGGCCACTATCATCGACCGGTGTCTGGTCGAGCTCTCCGTCCCGCGTCGTGGCTGGTCCTGGTCCTGTGCACAGCCGCGGCCTGGACGGTCCTCCTGGTGCCGACCGGCGCCCATGAGGTCCCCAACGAAGTCACCGTCCACGCCTTCGTGAAGCCCCAGGGCGACCACCTCACGCTGCTGGTGCGGGCGCCCCTGAACGCCATGCGCGACATGGACGTTCCCACGCGCGAGGGTGGCTACCTCGACCTCAGCCGTATCGACCGCGTCGCCACCGACGCCGCGATCCTGTGGATCGGGGACTACGTGGAGATGTACGAGGACGGCCGGCAGCTCGGCAAGCCGACCGTCGTCTCCGCCCGCGTGTCGCTGCCGTCGGATCAGTCGTTCCGCCAGTACGAGACCGCCGAAGCCCATCTGTACGGCCCGCCGCTCGACCCGTCGACCGATCTCTACTGGGAACAGGGCCTGCTCGACGTCGAGTTCAGGTATCCAATCACGTCGGACCAGGCGCGCTTCGCCATCGAACCCGGGCTGACGCGCCTCGGCCTCAGCGTGAACGTCGCGTTGACCTTCATCACGCCGGACGGCACGGAACGGGTCTTCGACATCCACGGCGAGCACGGCGTCGTCACGCTCGACCCGGCCTGGTACCAGGCGGCGTGGCGGTTCGTGGAGGATGGCTTCTTCCACATCCTCGACGGCACCGACCACCTGCTCTTCCTGCTCTGCCTGGTCATCCCCTTCCGCAGGATCCGGCCGCTGCTGGCGGTCGTCACGTCCTTCACGATTGCCCATTCCGTGACGCTCGTGGCCTCGGCGTACGACCTGGCCCCGAACGCGCTCTGGTTCCCGCCGCTCATCGAGACGCTCATTGCCGTCTCGATCGTCTACATGGCCTTCGAGAACATCGTCGGCGCGAAGATCCAGCGCCGCTGGATGATCACGTTCGGTTTCGGGCTGGTGCACGGGTTCGGCTTCTCGTTCGCGCTCCGCGAGACCCTGCAGTTCGCCGGCTCCCACGTGCTCACCTCGCTGCTGGCGTTCAACGTCGGGGTGGAGCTCGGCCAGATCGCGGTGCTCATCGTCCTCGTGCCGGCGCTCGACTTCCTGTTCCGGCGGGTGGTGGACGAGCGCATGGGCACGATCCTGATCTCGGCGCTGGTGGCGCACACCGCGTGGCACTGGGCCCAGGACCGCTACGGCGTGTTGAGCCAGTTCGAGTGGCCGGCCTTCGATCCGGCCGGTGTCGCCGCCTTCCTCCGGCTGCTGATGCTCGTGGTCGTCGCCGCCGCCCTGGTGTGGGGCGTCGTCAGCCTGCTGCAGCGCCCTGGCCGGCTGCCAGGCTTCGGCCCCTCCTCCGAAGTCCGCGACTGAGCGGCTGCGGCCCGCCAGCCACCTGGCCATCGCGCCGCCACGCCAGGTGTGTTATCTCTGGCCGGTGGTTCCCCTTCCCTTCCGGCGCGCGCTCGCCGTCCTCATGCTCGCCACGGCTCCCGCGGCCAGCGCGCCGACGGCAGCCACGCAGCCGGCCCGGCCGGCGGTCCGCTCCGCGGCATTCAGCGAGGCCATCGCGCGCGCGGAAACACTGCCGCGCCTTCGCAGCCTGCTCGTCAGCGTCGACGGCAGCCTCGAGGTCGAGCACTACGTCCACGGCGGGCGCCGCGGCGGGCTGGCCAACATCAAGTCCGCGTCCAAGAGTGTCATCTCGGCGCTCGTCGGCATCGCCATCGCGCAGGGCGCCATCGCGGGCGTGGACGAGCCGATCGGCGGCTACTTCCCGGCCCTGCTCGCGGGCGAGGACGATGCCGGGCGGCGGGCAATCACGATCGAGGACCTGCTGACGATGCGGTCCGGGCTCGAGACGACGAGCAACCGGAACTACGGACGATGGGTCACCAGCGGCAACTGGGTCCGCTTCGCGCTGCGTCAGCCGATGACCGATCTGCCGGGCACCCGGATGGAATACAGCACCGGCAGCAGCCACCTGCTCTCGGCCATCCTGACGAAGGCGACCGGCCAGAGCACGTGGGCCTTCGCGGCCGACACCCTCGCGAAGCCGCTGGGCTTCTCGCTCGCGCCGTGGCCCCGCGATCCCCAGGGCGTCTACTTCGGCGGCAACGACATGCTGATGACGCCGCGGCAGATGCTCGCGTTCGGGGAGCTGTACCTGTCACGCGGCCGCGCCGGGAACACGCAGGTGCTGCCTGGCTCCTGGGTGGACCGCTCCTTCACCCCACGCGCGCGCTCACGCTTCGGGCGCGACCGGCTGTACGGCTACGGCTGGTGGATTCGCGAACTGGCGGGGCACGCGACGTACTACGCGTGGGGCTACGGCGGGCAGTTCATCTTCGTCGTGCCCGACCTGCGGCTGGTGGCGGTCACGACCTCGGCCTCGGACGTGGGGTACGAGCGCCTGGATCACCTGGACGGGATCTACGACTTGGTGGCCGAGGCGATTATTCCGGTCGTCGAGGCGAGGGACGCATCAGCTCCCTAGGGCACTGCACACACTGAGCACACTGAAGACACTGAACCCACTGAACACACTGAACACACTGAACGCACGGAAAGCACTGAAAGCACTGAAGACTTCAAAGCAGGCTGGATACATCCTGCGGGCGGGGCCGGCACCAGACTCAGCCGGCCCGCGCACCAAAGAGCCCTGGCCCACTTCGTCACTGCCCCGAGGGTCTCAGTGTGTTCAGTGTGTTCAGTGTGTTCAGTGTGTTCAGTGTGTTCAGTGTGCTCAGTGTGTTCGGTGGTTCTCTCCCCCGGCCACAGGCCGCAGGCTGTCAGTCGTCGTGGCTCCGCTCGTACTCCACCCGCTCGATCATCCGCTCGTGCCCCAGCTTCTTGTCGCGCTTCTTGGCCGCCTTCAGCGCCAGGGCATGGGTCCCTTCGGAGCGGATGGCGGGAAGCGAGAGCATGCGCTCGAGATCCGCACTCTGGCACTTCGGGCACGACGGCGTCTGTCCGGTGCGGACCAGCGTCTCGAACTGATGCCGGCAGGACCGGCAGGTATATTCGAAAATCGGCACGGCGCTAATACCTCCTCCTGACGATGTCGTAGAGCCCCCGTCGAGCGCTCCCGTCTAGACACCGTCGTGAACGACAAACGACCGCGTCCAGATGGCGTTGTCCTCGCGGCCGCTCGCGAGCGCGGCAGCTCGCTCCTCGGCGGTCGGCTGTCGCGCGCCCTTTACGTCGAAGGCCCGCGAGGCGACGGTGTGGGCGCCCGCCGGCAGGGGTCCGATGTCCGTGGACCAGAGCCGCCAGGCGTAGCGCGACTGCCGTTCGCCGAGCGTTGCCGGCTGCCACGTCCCGCCGTCGACCTGTACTTCGACGCGGCCGATTGGCTCCTGGCCGCCCCACGCGGCCCCGGACACCGCGAACGTCGAGCCGCTGCCCACCCGCCGCCGGGTAACGCGGGCCACGGCGGACTTGAGGTTGTTACGCGAGATCGACGTGTCGAGCCAGATCGGCCCATCCGCCGTCTCGACGGCCCGCAAACTGAGATAGTTCCGCGACTGGTGCTGCCCCTCGTAGCGCCGGTCGAGCACGTGAATGCGGGTGAGCCACTTCACCTGCGTCATGCCGTACCAGCCTGGCAGGATCAGCCGCAGGGGGAAGCCCTGCTCCGGCGGCAGCGGCGCCCCGTTCAGGGCGAACGCCAGCATCGCGTCGGGATGGAGTGCGTCCTGCACGTAGACGCTGCGACCGTGCGGGATGTCGTACTCCTGGTTGCGCGCCTGCCACTTCTTCTCGCGCTCCATGTCCAGGCCGAGGAACACGACTTCCCGCGCGTCGGGCCGCAGGCCGCACTCCTCGAGCAGGCTCCGGAGGCTGACGCCCGTCCACACCCCGTTGCTCAGGAGGCCGCTCATCCGCTGCGGGCGTGTCGAGTTGCCGGAGCATTCCAGCGTGACGGCCTCGTCGCGCCTGTCGGGCCGGGCGACGATCTCGTCGAGCGTCAGCACCCGCGGCCGCTCGACGAACCCCGACACCGTGAGCCGGAATGCGGCCGGGTCGGCATGGACGGTCTCGGTCTGGTGGAACGTGTAGAACTCGTCGGCCGGCGTCTGCCAGGACGTGAGCCGCCGCAGGTCGTAACACCGGACCCGGGGATTGCGCGGGCTCGCCTCGATCCGGAAATCGTCGGTGTAGTCGCTGAAGGCGACGAGCTCCTCGCCCGCCTGCATCGCCCAGGCCGCCGCGGGGATACCGAGCGCGGCCAGGGCTGCCAGCCCCGCCGTCCCACGCGACAGCGCCTCACGACGAGTCAACTCGCGTTCACGGCTCACGCCACGCCCCCGCGTTCACAGCGCACCATCGCCAGCACCTTCGTGACGCACCTCCGTGACGCACCTCCGTGCCGCACCGCCGTGAAGCACCTCCGTGCCGCACCTCCGTGAAGCACCTCCGTGCGGCACCCCCGTGAAGCACCTCCGTCTTATGGCACCGCCGGCAGCGACTTCAGGTAGTGGACGACGGCGAGCGCGTCCTCGCGGGTCATGCGGAACCGCGGCATGGGCAGCCGGAGCTGCACGCCGTTGCGGTCGATGGCGCCCTTCGTCAGCAGGCGCACGCCCTGCTCTTCCGTGTAGCCGGGCAACCCGTGAATCCGCGGCGCCCGCAGCGCCCAGTCGGTGTTCGGCCAGGGCTTCTGCACCGGCAGGAAGTTCCCCATGAAGCGCTCGTCGGGGATGATGTTCCCCTGCGGGTCGCGCCCCGAGTGGCACTCGATGCACATCGCAACGTGCTCGACGAGGTATTGCCCGTGGGCCACATCCCCGCTCATCGTCGCGGCCTGTGACGCTTCCTGGGCCGGCTCCTGCGGCTGTCCGGCCGCCTGGCCCCCGGTCCGCGCCTCCAGCGCCGGGCCCCCCCCGGGCACCGCCACGAGCGCGACCACGAGCAGCGCGCCGAACGAACTCAATCCTGTCACTAGCCGCATCGGCTGGTTCCTCCTCGGAGAATTATGACGTGTGGGGCCTCCGGGCGCCAGTGTGGGGCTGGAAGCCGGGCGAGCCTCCGGGGCCGCCACCTCATCCCCCGGCACACCGAAGACACTGAACACACTGAGGACACTGAACTGCCAGGTTCGGGTCGGCGACCAGCGCCCTGATCCTGAACCCGGCGCCGAGGGGCTCCGCTCCACGCTGGCCGTGGACCCGGCAGGCCTCGAGGGAGACTCCGCTAAAGCGCCACCAGGCGTCATCGCCCGACCAGCTCTTCAAGATCGTCCAGTGTCTTCAGTGTGTTCAGTGTGTTCAGTGTGTTCAGTGTGTTCAGTGTGTTCAGTGTGTTCCGTGTTTCCGTGTTTCCGTGCGCCGCCGGCCGGGAGAAGTCTCACCGCCGGAACAGCCCGACGAGGCTCCCCTTGCCCCGCACGTGCCCGGCCATGGCGGCCATCACGGCGGCACGGGTCGCGGCCGGGGACTGGCCGACGGGGGCGATGTCGAGCATCGTGTCGAGCGCGTAGACCTCGAAGACGTAGTGGTGCACCGGGCCATCGGCCATCGCGCCGGGCCCGCGATAGTACGGGCCGGTCTGGCTGATCTGCCGGGTGCCGTCCGGCAGTTCGGGACTCATCGGCACCGCCTCGGGCAGGCCGGTCAGCGTCGCCGGGATGTTCCAGACGAGCCAGTGCAGGACATCGTCCGTGCCGTCGCCGATCGCCGCATCCACGTCGTGGGCGACCAGCACGTAACTCACGGTCCCTTCCGGGGCGGGCGTCCAGCCGAGCGGCGGCGACACCTCGGGACCGGCCTGGGTGTACTTCGCGGGGATGCGTCCCCCGTCCTGCCACGCGGTGGTCGAGAGGGTCATGGCCTGGACGGGCACACGCCGGCCGCGGGGCGGCTGCGGGGCCGGGCCCCCGGGACGCTGCCCCTCGGCGAGAGCCGTGAGCGGACCGAGCGCCAGCAGCGCGGTCACCGCGAGCGCGAAAACAGGCTTCGTGTGGACGGCACCCATGGCTCGCTCTCCTACTTGAAGGACGCGGGCTGCGTCTTGCGCCACGCGTCGTACCGCATGCGGAGGGTCTTGACGGGGTTGAGGTTCTCGCCCGCCTTGATCTGCCCCGGCCCCTTGTCGGGCCCGGGCTGCGAGACCGTCAGGTACATCGTGTACTTGCCGTCGTTGTGCGACGTCCCGTTGGTGTCGGTCGGCTCCGCCATCAGGATGTACGCCACGTGCGCGGTCTTCTCCGCGCACGCGATCTCCGGCTTGCTGCCATCGGTCGGCCACGGCGGGCACGTGCAGCGGCTGTCGCCACCCGATCCATCCGCCGCCTCCATCGCGGCCATGACCCGATCGGTGATGGCGCCCTCGGTGTGCAGGAACGCCTGCACCGCATTCGGCACCACGAGCCCGGGCCGCAGGATGTTCCCCTGGATCGAATAGAAGATGTCCGTGCCCGGCACCTGGCCCTGTATGTCCTCGGACACGTACCCGTTCGAGAGCCCCGAGTGCCCGGCCCCGCGCCCCTGGAGGTCGAGGATGCCGAACTGCCGGCTCTGGAACGCGGGGTCCTCGCTCAACAGGTCGATGATGCGCTCGGGATCGGTGCCCTTCTGGAGCTCCTGGAACACGAGCATCTGGTTCTTGTGCGTGCCATCCACACCAGCCTGGCACGCGGCCACGCCCTTGCCGGGCACGACGACGGCCTGGACGCCCATCAGGAACTGGTCGTCACGATCGACGCAGGTGGCGGAGGCAATGACCACCCGCCCGGTGCTCCGGTCGACCGCAATCACGGACCACGTCGCGGACGCGGTGGCCGGCAGGACGAAGGACAGGGCGAGGGCGAGATACAGCGCGGCTCGACGCATGGGACACTCCAGCCGGAACACGGGCCCGGCGTCTGGTTCATTCGACGCCGGGATTATAAATCTCAGATCTTCAGATTGCAGATTGAAGATCTGATTTCAGAATGCAGATTGGCGATTGCAGATTGGATTTACCAGATTCAGCCGGCCCTGCCCTTGGTGAGCTTCGTGTTCTTCGTGATCGTCGTGGCTGGCTCCTGGACGCCACAGCCGGCGGCCAACGGCTGTTGCAGGCACGAGGTCCGGTGGCCGATATAGGAACTGCCATGGTGTCCGAGACAAGGGTCTACGCCTTCCGCCTGCATGCCCTGCGCCTGGTCGGCGCCTGCCTGGCGGCCGTCGCGACCAGCCTGCTGGCCCCCGTCCAGGCGCGCGGCCTGCAGGACCCGGACGAGGCCCTGTGGACCGGCACCATCACCGTGGTCCGGCAGGCTGCGGGCGAGGTCGCGGCCGGGGCGGAGGCGGGCATCGGCGTCACCGCCAGCGAGCGGGTCTCGTGGAGCCTCAACGGCGACGGCTCCGCCCAGTTCACGGCGACCTACGAGGAGCGCCAGATCTGGACCAACAACGGCATGGCCCTCCCCATTGTCATCACCGCCAGCGGCGGCGGGGTTGGCCTGGCCGGCGCCTCGCGCCTCGATCCCGACCCGCTCGCGGAACGCCTGCTCGGCGTGCGCGCCGGCTGGGTGGTCTTCGCGCAGGCCGGTGACGCGGTGCCCGGCACCGAGGACCGCTCCGAGTTCGAGCGCCCCATCTTCAACATGTTCGCCGAGCTCGGCGCCGCCCTCTCCGGCCAGCCGAAGCCCGCCTACAACCCCGCCGACTACGTCCTCCCGACGGAGCACGGCCCTGGCGGCGTCGAGGTCCCGGCGGGCGGGCCGGCCACCGTGGCCACCCTCTCGGGCTCGTACACGCAGCCGACCGCCCTCGGTCAGTTCCAGGTGGCCGGCACCGAGACCGTCACGTGGTCGCTCACCCGGGTCACGCCCCCCTCCACACCGCGCGTGACGATTCGTGGCCCGGAGTGCGGGTGCCTCGATCCCGATCGACCCGAGGGCACGAGCTTCCGCTTCTCGGCCTTCGCGGCGCCTGGAGGCGGCGAGTTCAGCAGCTTCACGGTCACGGCCGAGGGAGCCGCGCCGGAGATCCTCGTCAACGATGGAGGTGAGCAGCCCGCGCTCGAGCTGCTGGCCACGCGCGACACCGGCGCCGTCACGCTCGACATCACCTACGAGCGGGACGGTCGCACCATCAAGGCCCCGTCCCGACGAGTGGAGTTCTGTCTGGTCGAGCCGGTCGAGATCGTGGGGGGCACCCATGACTACGCCTTCGACGGCCGGGGGATGCTGACCGTGCAGGCCCGGGGCCGTGCCTGGCACAACGGGCAGGACGTGAGCGGGCAGTTGCGCTGGGAGGCGGAGGCCATGGGGCGGCCGACCCGACTCGAGACCACGCCCTTCGATGGCGTCGGGCAGGACATCACGTTCCGCTACCAGGGCCTGCCGGAGGCAAACGCCGACTTCGGCCAGAAGCGGATCACGGCCCGGTCGCGCGAGGGGCGGTGCGCCTGCGAGCGCGAGACGCGCGTGCGGGCGTTCTTCGACCCTGAGGCCCGCACGCACCCGGGGCAGGAGGACGTGCCCAACTGGTTCCACTACTGGCGGCAGACCCCGGCCGCCGCCGCGGTCAGGCCGGTGCTGCACTACGTGCCTGTCGTGCGCGACCGGGACGGGCGGATCGTGCTGGCGCTGTACGAGGGCGAGACCGGGCGCATTTTCGTCGGCGACCTGATCCCGACGCCGCTTGGCTGCCGGCCCGCCGTCAGCGCGCCAGGCGCGCCGCCCGTCTCACGGGAACGCGCCACGGGCCTCGACTGCTTTGCCGAGACCCTGCGCCACGAGGTGCAGCACCGCGACGACGCCATCGAGTGGTGGGGCGATGCCGCCGGTCCGGCCTCGGCCGGCATGACGGTCATGTGGCAGGACTTCGACAGCGACCAGGTCCCCAACCGGGTCGAGAGCCAGTTGCCCGGCTGCTCCGTCACGAGCCAGATGTCCTGTGACGCCCGCCCGTTCGACGACGTCACGGATGCGGAGATTCGCGCCTACTACACCGGCTGGACCTGGCCCCTGGGCTCCCTCAACCGCGAGGACTGGTCCTGCGGCCCCCTCGCCAAGCAATGGTCGGGAGGGAGCTGTCGCTGAAATTTGAGATCTTCGGATTGCAGATTGAAGATTGATTGCAGATTTCAGATTGGAGATTGCGAATTGGATTTACCAGATTGATGGATGGGGCGATTCGGGGATTGGAGACAGGGAGACAACAAGCCAGCCACGAAGCGCACGACCTTCGACTCCGCTCAGGTCGCCCAACTGCGTTTCCGACCTTCGTGCGCTTCGTGTTCTTCGTGAACTTCGTGGCTGGCTCTTGAAGGGAGCACGTTACTCGCGGAGGCGTTTCAGCGTGAGCGAGTACGCGCGATGCCCGGTGGCGGGGTCGTAGACGATGACGGGCATCAGCTTGCCGCGGATCTTGTGGGGGTTGGCTCGGGCGTAGCCCATCAGCGTCGTGGCCAGCCCACGCTTCGATTCCTCGTCCGGCCCGTCCGTGTCGAGTGAGGTGAACAGGTCGTTCAGCGACACGTCCCAGGGCTCGGCCCACAGCAGCGCGTCGATGATCGCGCCCTTCACGACGTTGTGCGAGAAGTTGAAGAAGAAGCCGAGCGGCGTGTAGGTCTCGGCCGCCGGACGGAAGCGCTCGAATTCATCGATCAGGCGGTCCTGCGACGCCAGGAACCGGTCGCGGAACTCCACCCGGTCGGCCTCGTACGCCGCCAGCGACGCCGGCGCCGTGCCGAGGAAGGCGCGGGCGTCCGAGGACAGGCCGTTCAACAGCGCCTCCACCACCCGGTCGCGCTCGAGGCCGTGGACGTCGGCCGCAACGAGCCGGTCGTACTCCCGCATCAGCCACGCCACCGCGTAACACAGCCACGGGTAGTCGGCGACGTTGTCGTCGCGCATGTTCACGGTGTCACGCCCGTAGGTCGCCTCGAACCCGAACCGCAGGTGGCACCCCATCGCCGCGGCATGCCCGAGCGCCACCTTCAGCGAATGCTCGGGGTTCAGCCGCCGTGTCTTCACCAGCAGCCGGTCGTACGCCGCGTCGTCCTGCTCGTAGTGCGCCGTCGCGATGAGGATCAGCGTCTCGGCATCGGCCGAGAACTGGTGCCCGCTGCCCTCCGGCCCCTGCAGCACGGCGAGCAGGTCGTCCAGCCGGTCCAGGTTCGCGTCCGGATCCCCATCGTCCCAGATGCGCAGCGACAGCAGCGCGAGGACGTTCATCAGGTAGTAGTCGAAGAGCATCGCGAGCACGGGGCGGCTCATCTCGCCCTCGGCCCGCCGCTCGGCGACGTAGTGCAGCACATCCACGGCAATCTGGTCGTCCAGGACGCGGCCGGCCACGCCGTCCCAGTCGTGCAGGACGTGGAAGCCATCCTCGCGCGTCAGCCGGTCGTACTCGCGGACCACGCGGTCGAGGCTGATCTGGCGCCGGCCCGTGCGCCAGAGGTGCTGGCGCATGCTGTCGCGCAGCGCGAGCAGCGCCGCGCCGAACGACCGGGCGCCCATCGCCAGATCGAGGATCGCGGGGCGATCGTGCAGCAGGGCCTCGATGATCTGGCAGGCGTCGGCGAAGGTGAACCCGGCGGGCGGAGCGGCGCTCTTCGGCTTGGTCGACATGGTCTGTGCGGCGGACGGACGTCGGCGCGGCCCCCGGGGTGGCGGGCGTCCTGGAGCGCAGTATATCGGAGGGGGCCGGACCGGCGGGGACGACGACGCGCGGGGGGCGGGACCGGTGGTCCCGCCCCCTCGGACGCTAGCAGGTCACGCAGTTGTGGTTGTTCTTCGAGCCAAGCTTCTCGAGCAGCGCGACGATCTCCGGGAACGGCGAGACGCGCTGCACGGGGCCGTTGGCCATGTCCGCCACGGTCTGCCCGCGGCGGCTCACGACGGTGATGTCGGCGCCCTTGTCGAGCAGGTAGAGGATCGTGTCCTTGTCGCCGCGGGCCGCGGCGTGGTGGAGCGCGGTGTAGCCGTTCTGGTCGCGGGCGTTGACGTCGGCGCCCATCTCCTCGACCAGGAACTTCACGGAGGCCAGCCAGGCGTCGGGCGCGTGGCGGTGCGCGTTGCCCGCGAAGCCCTCGCCGTAACCGACGCCCGCCGCGGCATGCAGCGGGTAGACGCCCGGGCCACCATACGGCACCGGCGGCAGGCCCGACTGGTCCTCATCGGGATCGATTGGCGCCGTCGGGTCGGGACCAGCCGACTGCGGCTTCGGCTTGCCGGCGTCCGCCTTCTTGTCGTCGCCGGCCGCCGGCGTCCCAGCGGGCTTGTCCGCCGCAGCCGGCGCGCCCGACGAAGCCTTGGCGGAGTCGGCCTGCTGGCCCACGTTGCGGTCGGCGGCCTTCGTCGCCGTCTCGGTGGCCTTCTTCTTCTCGCTGCCGTCGGAATTCGGCCCACCACCCGCGTCGGGACGACGGCGGCGCGGCTTCGGCGCGATGGTCGGCACGTTCGGGTCGGCACCGTACTTGGCGAGCAGGCGCATCGCTTCGACGTCGGTGGCGTAGGCGGCGCGCCAGAACGCGGTGGAACCGGCGGTGTCGGCCAGGCCGCAGTTGGCGTTGCCGCAGTCGCTGTAGACCATGTACCACGGGTGCATCTTGATACGGTGGTCCGGGTCGGCGCCGGCATCGAGCAGGGCCTTCATGACGTCCAGGTAGCTGTGCTCCTGGAACTCGAGCTCCTGGGGCTGCGGGTAGCGCGTGCGCGGCTGCCACTGGGTGTTGACGGCGGCCCAGAGCGGCGTCACGGCGTTGACGTCGGCCTCGATGTTCGGGTCGGCGCCGCGCTTGATGAACTCGAGCGCGAGGTCGAACTGGCCATTGATGATCGCGACGAGCAGGGGCGTCGAGTGGTCGCTGGCCGTCGGCTCGTTGACGTCGGCGCCGCCGTCGAGCAGCGCCTTCGCGGCCTCCATGTAGCCCTGGCGGGCGGCGTGGTGCAGCGCCGTGAGCCCGCCCATCGCGGTGATGGAGGGCGGCCCCTGGTCACGGAAGAACCGCTCGCGCGGGTCCTCGGGCTCGTTCGGATCCTTCGGCGGGATGACGCCGGTCGTCATGATCTCGCGCCCGGCGCGAATGGCGGCCTGCACCTCGCTCGGCGCGGCCAGCGCGCCATCGGCGCCCTTGCCGGCGAGCTGCTCGAGCACCTTCCGCCGCTCCTTGGCCGCGGCGCGCTCGAGCTCCTGGAACTTCACGAGGTCGAGGGTCTTGGTGGTGACCTTCGGGTCGGCGCCGTGCTTGAGCAACGTGGTGATGGCCGCGGCGCGGTTGGCCGACGCGGCGAAGATGAGCGGGGTCTGGCCCCACTGCTCTTCCTTCGCGTTGACGTCGGCGCCCTTGGCGAGCAGCGCGTCGATCACCGCGACGTTCCCGGCCGCGGCCGCCAGGTGCAGCGGCGTGACGGCGCTCGTCGAGGTGCGGGCCGTCGCGTCGGCGCCGCCCTCGAGCAGCGACTCGACGACGGCCGCGTTGCCGGAGCGGGCGGCGAGGTGCAGCGGGGTGTAGGCCCCGATGCGGGTGATGGCGGAGAGGTCGGCGCCGGCGTAGACCAGCATCGTGGTCAGCTCGGCGTCACCGCGCTGGGCGGCCCAGTGCAGCGCCGTCATGCCGTCGCCCTGCGCGCCGTTGACGTCCGCCCCGTCCTTGAGGAGCGTCCGCACGGCATCCCGGTCGCCGCGCATCGCGGCATCGGCGACCGGGGTGGTCGAGGGCGCCGCCGCGACGAGCGCCGCCATCGAGCACGCGATGATGAAGCTGAGTCCGAAGCGGCGGAGCAGCATGGTCTAGGCCCCCGCCATGGTGGTCGTGGACGGCGCGGCCAGCGAGAACGTCCCGTTGCTGTCGCCGAAGCTCGTCGTGTCGTCGAGCCCGAGCTCGTGCAGCAGCGTCAGCATGACGTTCGCCATCGGCGTGCCATCCTCGGCCTTGAGGTGGACGTTGCCCTGGAGCGAGCCGTTCGCCTTGCCCATCAGGAACAGCGGGCACCGGCGGTGGTTGTGCACGTTGGCGTCCGCCATCGGCGAGCCCCAGATGACCATCGACTTGTCGAGCAGGCTCTGGTCGCCGTCCATCGTGTTCTTGAGCTTGTCGATGAAGTAGGCGACCTGCTCGACGCGGTACTTGTTGATCTTGTTGAACTCGAGGATCCGCTCCTCGCGGTTGCCGTGGTGCGAGGCCGGGTGGAACGGCTGGTCGGACTCGCTCTCGGGGAACACGCGGTTCTGCGAGTCGCGGCCCGTCTTGAACGAGATCACGCGGGTCATGTCGCTCTCGAGCGCCAGCACCTGCAGGTCGAACATCAGGCGCATGTGCTCCGAGAACGAGTCGGGCACGCCCACGGGCGCCTCCGGGATCTCCCGCTCCTCGCCGCTCGTGTTGCGCGCCTCGATCATCTGGATGCGGCGCTCGATCTCACGGACGTTGTCGAGGTACCGATCGAGCCGGACCCGATCGGACTGGCCGAGGTCGTTGCGCAGCGTCTTCACCTCGCCGGAGATCCAGTCGAGGATGCTGCGCCGGGTCTGGCGCCGCGCCTCGCGGTCCTCGGGCGTGTTGCCCGCGCCGAACAGCATGTCGAAGGCGACCCGCGGGTCGCGAATCATCGGCAGCGGCTCGTTGGGGGACGCCCAGCTGATCGAGTCGGTGTAGACGCAGGAGTAGTTGTAGGTGCAGCCGCCGGCCTGGTCCAGGTTCTCGATGCAGAACTGCATCGACGGCATCGGCGTGTCCTGCCCGTAGCGCTGGGCGTACATCTGGTCCATCGACGTGCCGGCCCAGATGTCGGAGCCCTGCGTCTGCTTCGGGTGCGCCTGGGTCAGGAACACCGCGCTCGACCGGAAGTGGTCGCCGCCGATTTCGGGCAGCGAGAACGCCTCGGCCATGCGGACGTCGGTGTTGCTGATGATGGTCATGTACTCGCGGTACTGCTCGAGCGTCTTCAGCGGGTTGTCCGCCACCAGCGTGAAGTCGCGGCCGACCTGTTCGGGCGCGTAGAGGTACTGGCTGGCCGCCCACTCGTTGCACCCGGCGAGGCCGTGGACCTCTTCGATGCACACGAGGCGGGTCCGCTCCTTCGCGGGGGCCTTGGCGAACAGCCGGCCCGCCGGGACCATCGCGTCGAGGAACGGCAGGGCCACCGTGGCGCCCATTCCACGCAGGAACGTCCGCCGCTGCAGGTGCTTTCCGGTGATGTACGACATCGTCAGGCTCTCCTCAGCTTTCCGTGGCTCTCGGTCAGTTACTGCTGCTGGCGGGCGTCCTGGTTCGCCGCCACGTCCGTCGTCGCCGGCGCCGCCGCCTGCTTCAGGCGGAACGCATCGCTCGTGACCACCCCGACGACCAAGTCCGACATCTTGTAGTCGTCCTTGGCCGCCTCCCGCACGATGCGACGCACGGTGGGCTGGTCGAAGTACTCGACCCGCCGGCCCAGCGCGTAGGCCAGCAGGTTCTCGGTGAGGTTGCGCAGCAGCGGCTCCGGCCGCTTGAGCAGCGCCGCCGACAGCTCCCCGAGGTCGGTCACCGGTGTGCCGTCGTAGAAGTCGCCGCGGGTGTCGAGCGGCATGCCGTTCTCGCGCTCACGCCACCGGCCCGTCGGGTCGAAGTTGTCGAGCGCCAGGCCGATGGGGTCCATCATGCGGTGGCACGCGTTGCACGTCGGGTTGGCCCGGTGCAGTTCCATGCGCTCACGCGTCGTCAGCAGACGGCCGTCCTTCGCGCCCTGCGTCTCGTCGAGCGCCGGCACGTTCGGCGGCGGCGGGGGCGGCGGCGACCCGAGCAGGGCCTCCATCACCCACTTGCCACGCAGCACCGGCGAGGTGCGGTTGGCCAGCGAGGTCAACACCAGCACGCTGCCCTGGCCGAGCACGCCGCGGCGGGTCGTGTCGGGGTACTGCACCTTGCGGAACTCGGGACCGGCAACGCCGCGGATGCCGTAGTGGCGCGCGAGCCGCTCGTTCAGGAACGTGTAGTCGGCGTTGAAGATCTCGAGCGCGCTCCGGTCCTCCTTCACGAGGTTGTAGAAGAAGTGCGTCGTCTCGTACTTCATGTCCGCCGCGAGGTTCTCGTCGAAGTTCGGGAAGAAGTTCGGGTCGGGACGGACCTTGTCGACGTCCTGCAGCCGCAGCCACTGGCCGGCGAACCGGGTGCCGAGGGCCTCGGCACGCGGGTCGGCCAGCATGCGGCGCGTCTGCGCCTCGAGGACCGACATCTTCGCGAGCTGCCCCTTCTCGGCGAGGTCCAGCAGCTCCTGGTCGGGCGGCAGGCCCCACAGGAAGAACGACAGCCGCGAGGCCAGGTCGAGGTCGGCGACGCGGTAGGTGCTGCCGGCGTTCACCGAGTCGGGCTGCCGCTCGAGGCGGAACACGAAGTAGGGGCTCGCGAGGATCGCCTCGAGCGCGGTGCGGATGCCCAGCTCGAAGTCCCCCTTCTGGCGGCCTTCCTCGTAGAAGCTCATGAGGCCTTCGAACTGCTCGGTCGTCACCGGCCGGCGGAACGCCTCGGTCGCGAGGTTGCGCACGATCGACGCCGCGCAGGGGCCTTCCTCGTCCTTCGAGGTGGGCCGGCACGTGAAGATGCGGCGCCGGCTCGCGGTGTCGGAAATGCCCGTCACCTCGATGGGGCCCTTCACGATCAGGTCACGCAGGTGCGGCAGCGTGGTGATGCCGGGCCCACCCGAGCCGCCACCGGCGTACGACCAGTCGTGCGGCCGGATGAGATCCTCGTACGGACCCTCGAGGCGCCGGACGAAGGCGGCCGCGACGTTGTGCTGGCCGGCCTTCACGAAGACCGGCTGGGTGCGGATCGGGTCGCCACCGCGGCCGTCCGCGCCCCCCTCGGCCATGATCTCGTAGGGCAGCAGCGCCACGCGCTGGCCGTTGATGGAGACGTCCACGTCCTCGAACGGCGAGTTGTTGCCCGAGACGAACGTCAGCTCGAAGACGTACTCGCCGTCGGCCGGGAACACGTGCTCGACGGCCATGCCGCCGCGCGTGCCCATCGGCGTGCCGTCGATGTGATCCCACGGGTGCTGCGAGACATAGCTCGCGTTCGTGTAGGTGTGGTCGACGTTGGTCGCCCGCCGGTCACCCACCGCCATGCGGGCGATGTCCGCGGCGGCGTTCAGGTACGATTCCAGCAGCGTCGGCGACAGCGACTGCTCGTCGGCGATGTTGTCGAAGCCCGCGCTCATCGTGTCGAGCGGCAGCCAGTCGCCGGCGTTGACGTCGAGATCGAGCAGGTCGCGAATCGCGCGGGTGTACTCCGGCCGGTTCAGGCGCTGGAACGGCCGGGCGCCGGGCATCGGCTGCTTCGCCGCCGCGCGATCCACGAGGCCCTCGAGCGTCGTCTGCAGCGTGTGCAGCACCGCGGCGTCGGGCCGCGCCGCGCCCGACGGCGGCATCATGCCGGTCTCGAGCTTGCGGATCATGCGCTCGGCGGTCACGGCGTGATCGGCCGCGCTCGTCACGTCGAAGCCCGCGAGCACGAGGCCCCCGGCCTTGCCACGTTCGCTGTGACAGGTCGCGCAGTACCGCTGGACGGTGGCGTTCAGGTCGGCGGGCGTCTCACTCGAGTGCGACGCCGCCATGGCCGGCCCGGACCGGCCCGCCTGCTGTGCCACGCCGGTGCCCGTCGCGAGCCCGAGACACAGGACGATGCCGGCGCTCAGGCTGGCGGTTCTCGTCATTCTCATTCCACGGCTCCCGAATCCGCCGGACGGACAGACAACTCCACCCGAACCGGCGTCACGCGCGGCCCCCGGTGCATGACCTAGATAGATGGGACCAAGCTGATTTTCTCGGACTATACACCCAAAAGTGTCGGATTTCCGGGGGGAAAGTTGCAACGAAGTGTCATCACGTGTACCCGAACGCCTCCGGCCACCGCCCCTGCCGTGGGAGCCGCCACTGGGCCCCGCTTCCCGCCCGACGGGCGATCACGGATGAGCTTGCGCGGGGCCCGAGATCCCGTGCAAGATCTCGCCACTTTCGCCCCAGGCCGCAGCCCAGGGGTGCCGAATCGATACGCGCCTGCCCCGTCCCCGGCCGGGTCGGGCGTGCGCCCGAAAGGATCCCGATGCCCATCCTTCGCTGCCCGGCCACCTCGACCGTGGCCCTGCTCGCGCTCCTGCTGGCCCCCGCCCTCGCCGCGGCCCAGCTCCGTTCAGCCTCGGAGGGCCCTGTGGTCTACGGTCACCACCACCTCACCGTCCGCGACGTGGACGCCCAGAAGCGCTTCTGGATCGACACGCTCGGTGGGAAGCCGGACACCCTCGGCACCATCCCCGCCGTCGTCTTCGACAACGTCATCGTGCTGCTGCGCCAGGGCGACCCCGCTGGCGGCACCAAGGGCACGATCGTCAACCACGTCGGCTTCGGCGTCCCGGACCTCCGCGCCGTCGTCGACAGGGTGAAGGCCGCCGGCTACCCCATCGTCACCCGGCAGGAGATGCCGCCGACGCAGGCCGTCGAGGACGACCTCGCCTACGTCGAGGCGACGAAGCAGCGCATCGCCTACGTCATGGCGCCCGACGACGTGAAGGTGGAGCTGGTGGAGATGACGGGGCAGGCCGTCCCGATCACGATGCACCACGTGCACTACTACACGCGGGCCATCGAGGAGATGAAGGCGTGGTACGTGAAGACCTTCGGCGCCGCCCCGGGGATGCGCGGCGCGTTCCAGGCGGCCGATCTGCCGGGCGTGAACCTGACCTTCTCGGGCACCGACACGCCCGTGGCGGGCACCAAGGGCCGGTCGCTCGATCACATCGGCTTCGAGGTGAAGAACCTCGAGGCGTTCTGCCGGAAGCTCGAGGCCGCCGGCATCACGTTCGATCGCCCCTACGAACGCGTGGAGCGCCTGGGAATCGGCATCGCCTTCCTGACCGACCCGTGGGGCACGTACATCGAACTGACGGAGGGCCTCGACCGTCTGGGGCGCTGACGCGCGCTAGGAAAATAAAGAATCGAGAAAACGGAATCGAGAAAGGAATTGCGAAATTCCGAATTCAGAATGCCTTTCTCGATTCCTGATCCTCCATTCCTGATTCGTGTTGCCGGTCAGGCGAGCGGCGCCGCCTGACCGGCATAGACGATCACCCAGCGGAGGAGCAGCCCTCCGGCGACCACGAGCGCCGGGGCGACCAGGTGCAGGCCAGGCCGCACGGCCGCGAGCCGGCCACCGCTCGCCTCGAGGGCCTCGAGCACCAGCGGCACGACCAGACCGAATCCGACGACGCCCAGCCAGAACACCCACGCATACGTCCCCGACAACAGGACGTCGAAGGCGGACCGGGCCAGGGCCGTGGAGGTGGACGCCTCCGCGACCATCCAGCCAATCACCACGAGTTCCAGCGCGATGAGCAGCAGATCCGCGCGCACGAGCGCGCGATGCTCGCCGCCGCGCCCCTGCCACTGGCCGAGGAGGAGGATGGCGGCGCCGGACGACAGGCCGGACACGAGGAACAGCTGCGCGAGCAGCGGCGTGTTCCAGAGTGGCCGCGCGACGAGCACGCCGAGCAGCACCCCCGTGTAGATCCCCACGGCCACGGCGACCGCCAGCCCGGCACCCGCCAGCCGCCGCCGCCAGGCCGCGGGCGCGACGGGCCGCCAGACCCGCAGTGGGTCCGGCAGGAAGAGCGCGGCATACGGCAGGCTGACCGCGAGGAAGATCGTCAACACCCAGGTGCCGAGCCACATCGGCGACTGCGGCTCGAACGCCACCAGCAGCTTCCAGAAGTACAGCGGCCGGCCGAGGTCGAACACGAGCAACCCCGTCCCCACCGCCACGGGCCACGGGGCGGCGAGTGCGCCCCGCACGGCAATCGCGGGGAAGCGTCCCCCACCGAACAGGGTCGCCGCTGCGGAGGCGGCCAGCAGGCCCGCGCTCATGCCGCCGAGGAACAGGTACAGGACGATGAGCAGTCCCCAGTCGGGCTCCATCACAGACCTCCGCGGACGTAGTAGACCTTGGGCTTCGTGCCGGCCTCCGGCAGGCGCACCTCGACCCGGCCGGAGGCGACGAGGCGGGCGACCTCGCTCATCGGGTCGTCGAGGTCCCCGAACACGCGCGTCCGGGTCGGGCACGTCTCGACGCAGGCGGGCTCGCGGCCCTCGGCGACCCGGTGCGCGCAGAAGGTGCACTTGTCCGCCGTGCCCGACCGCTCGTCGAGATACCGTGCCTCGTAGGGACAGGCCTCGATGCAGTACCGGCAGCCGATGCAGTCGTCCGGGTTGACCCGCACGATGCCCTGCGCGTCGCGGTAACTCGCGCCCGTCGGGCACACCCGCACGCACGGCGCGTCGTCGCACTGCATGCACTGGGCGGGCTCCATGGACACGCGCACGAGCGGAAAGACGCCGGTCTCGCGTTCGGTGACGCGGTTCCGGCCGTGCCCGTCCGCGACGGCGTTCTCCGCCTTGCAGGCGATCACGCACGCGTCGCAGTGGATGCAGCGCGCCGGGTCGATCACCATTCCCAGCCGTTGTCTGGTCGCCATCACGGCCTCCGCCTATGCCTTCTCCACGGTCACGAACGTCTCGTGCAGCGCTGCGTTGCCGCTGATGCGGTCCCAGCGCGGCTCGATCAGGTCCTGGTCGCTTCCACCCGCGCCGGCCGTGCGCGTCAGCCCTGGCGAGGTCTGGCCGAAGCCGTGGGGCAGGTGCACGCAGTCGGGCCGGATCCGTTCGGTGACCCAGGCGTGGACCCGCACCTCCCCCACCGGGCTGGCGACCCGCACGAGATCGCCATCGGCGATGCCACGGTCATGGGCCGCCGACGTGTTGATCCAGAGCCGCCCTTCGGGACACAGCTCGTGGAGCCAGGCGTTGTTCTGGTTGGCGGCGTGCGTGAAGATCGCCTGCTTGCCGGGCAGGAAGCGCAGGCGTCCCGGCGGCGGCGCCGCAGGCGCGTGATAGACCGGCAGGGGGTCGTAGCCGTTGCGGCGCAGCCGCTCGTTCGCGAGCTCGATCTTGCCCGACGGGGTGCGGAAGCGGTACTCCGGCGTGCGCGTCGCGCCGTAGACCGGCCCCGTCCTGTCGGTCCAGATGCCGGTCTCGAGCAGGGCGGCCCGCTGGATCCCCAGGGGCTCGAGCTGCGCGGCGATGTAGCCGTCCATGTCGAAGTCGAAGTACGCCGCGAGGTCGAGCCGGGCCGCGAGGCCCTGCATGATCTCGAGATTGGGCTTTGTCTCGAAGATCGGCGGCACGACCGGCTGGCGAATGGCGACGAAGGGATAAGGCTGGCTGAACTCCTCCAGCGGGTCGAGACGCTCGAGGTACGTCGACTCCGGCAGGATGACGTCGGCCAGCCACGCGCTGTCGGAGGGAATGATGTCGATGGCGACCACGAAGTCCATCTTGCGGAACATCGCCTCGGTCCGGCGGCGATCGGGCAGGATGTGCATCGGGTTCTGCTTGTAGATCATCCAGCCTCGCACCGGGTACGGATCGTCGGCGAGCACCGCCTCGCGTAATTCGACGTACGCGCCGTCGACCGCGGCGGCCAGCGGGTGCTGCTCGCCGATCCGGTCGATACGATCGACCTCCGGATACGGGTATTCGGGCGGTTCCGGCGCGCCGAGGTCCATCTTGCCGTTCGGCACCACACCACCTTCGGTATCCCAGTTGCCGATGAGCGCGTTGGCAATGGCCATGGCCTGCCGCATCTCGGTGTCGTTGCCGTACCAGGACGAGCGGCGGCCGCGGTAGATCAGGGCGCGCGGCGCGTGCGCCGCGAAGGCGCGGGCAATCGCGCGGATGCGGCCGGCGGGAATCTCGGTCTCACCCTCGGCCCACTCCGGCGTGTAGGGCACGATGTGGGCGGCGAGCTCGTCGAAGCCATGGGTGTAGGCCTCGACGAACGCCGCGTCGTAGAGCTGCTCGGTGACCAGCACATGGATCAGCGCCAGGTAGAACGCGAGGTCGGTGCCCGGCCGGATGGGCAGCCATTCGCTGGCCTTCGCGGCCGTGGTCGTGTACCGCGGGTCGAGATAGACGAGCGTGGTGCGTCCCTCGCGGACGTTGGTCGCGAGATCGATCGTGTCGGGCGTGATGAACGACTCGAGCCGGTTGGCGCCGCTGGCGATGACGTACGTCGTGTGTTCGATGTCGAACTCGGGCACCGTCCCGTAGGTGACGAAGAAGCCGATGTTGCCCGAGCTCAGGCACATGCTCGGGTGCCGCACCACGTTGGGGGACCCGAATGCCTCCGCGAAGGAGCGGAAGAACCGCTCCTGGAACGACTCCGACGAGCTGAAGATCACCCCTTCCGGGCCGTGCTCGGCCCGGACCTTCCGCAGGCCCTCGGCGGCGTAGTCGAGCGCCTCGTCCCAGGTGGCGCGACGCCACTGGCCGCTGCCCCGCGGACCGACCCGGATCAGCGGGTGCTTCAGCCGATCCGGATCGTAGAGGGTCTGCACACCGGCGTTGCCCTTCGCGCAGAGCATCGCGCGGGACTTCGGGAAGTGCGGGTTCGGATCGAGCTTGACGACGCGCCCGCTCGCGACACGGGCCACCAGGCCGCACTTGTTGACACAGTTGTCACAGATGCTGAACACGCCCGTCGTCGCACCGCGGAGCGCGACCTGCTCGGCGGGAGCAGGCGCGCCCCGCAGGAACTTCCGCACCCGATCGCAACCGGCCAGGGACAGCCCGGCGGCCGCGGTACCCGTCAGCTGGAGGAACGTCCGGCGATCGATGCGGGTCATGGCCGTCACCATCAGAACCGGACGCTCATCGCGACCCGGAGGTTGAACATGTCCCGATAGGTCGGGAACCCGAGCATCGGCGTCTGGTCGATGGGCTTCGGCGCGCCCATGTGCCAGCCGCTGCCGGAGTACTCGTAGTCGTACGTCAGGCCCGAGATCCGCAGGGTCGCGGCCGTCGCGAAGTCGTGGTTCAGGTACACCTCGTAGACGTTGCCGCGCGTGGAGAGCTTCGACAGCAGGATCTCGTCCGCGTTGGCCGTGAAGTTGAACCAGTACTGGCTGCCGTGGTTGAACTCGGCGCCGATCTGGGTCGCGCCGTTCGGGAAGTCGTACCGGGCGCCCGCGTACACCGACCAGGCCGACCGATCCACGGGCGACTCGAACGGGTCGCTCAGCAGCCCGCCGAACACCGTCGTCACGTCGTCCGGGTGCGTCCACATCCCGGCCATCGACGCGAAGTAGCTGAGCGGACCGTCGTGGCGCTCCACCAGGAGGCCAGCCAGGTCGATGTCGCCGAGGTTCGCCGAGGGGGTGAATCGCATCACGGCCGGCCCGGGCGCGGGGTTGCCCGTCAGGGGATCGATCGGCATCACCACGAGGGCGTTGAAGCCGTCGGTCACGTCCATCGCGCGCAGCACGGTGCCCTGCACGAACATGCGGTCGGTCGAGTAGAGATCGAGGTTGAAGCCGCCGAAATGCGCGTCCTTCAGCCGGTCGGCCGGCGACCGCAGCTGATCGGCCGATCCGAACCCCGATTCGTAGCCCAGCCCGTAACAGAAGCGCCAGATGGCGCCGGGCATCTTGTCCGTCAGGTTGTAGCCCACCGTCACGCCGTCGAACTGGTAGTCGACGACGTGTCCGAGCGGCGTGCCGCCACGGAGTTTGCCTTCCCGGATTTCGGTGGGCGGCCCGCTCGTGGACGGTCTCCGGCCGAGCGAGAGGTAGAGGCCGCTGCCGCCGATGCTGCTCCAGTCGAAGTAGGCGCGCTCGACGCGCACGATGTCGCTGTTCGGCACGCCCGTCGTCGTGCCGTCCACGTTGATCGAGTTCGGCTGGCCGTTGAAGACCTGCACGCCGGCGCTGTCGCCCCAGGCCTTGTACATCGCAAGGCGCCCGGCGAACGACAGGTGTTCCGCGATGTCGCTCCGCAGGTTGAGCCGCAGGCGTGTCGTGTAGAACAGGTTGTTCTCGTAGTCCTGCGCGGGCGTGAACGTCGCCGGTGCGAGCAGGCCCATCAGCGCCTGCTGCATCGGGGCCGGGAAGCTGCCCATCGCGGCCTTCAGGTCCGCGAAGGTCAGGCGGCTCGTGTACCGCAGGTAGTCGGCGTAGTGCGCATCGACGTTGCCGGCCAGGGTGCGGTAGATCGACAAGGGGTCGTTCGGGTCGGCCGGCATCGGGAACGCGCCCTGGTTGGTCTGCAGGAAGAACATCGAGTCGACGATGCCCTTCTGGAGCATCAGGCCGTCCATGTAGGCGGCTTGCGTGCCCTGCAGCAGGTCGGTGGCCACGCGGATCTCGCCGGTGAGGTTGACCCGGTCGAGGGCGGCCTTGCGTTCGACCGCATCGAGCCGCTGGGCGTCCTCGACCGCCTGGTCGGGATCCTGCGGCGCCAGCGCGGCCAGTTTCTCCTCGAGCGCCTCGAGGCGCGTCTCGATGGCGGCGAGCGCCGCCTCGACGGCGGCCGACTCGGCGATCGTGGGCGTTTCGGGACGCGCCGCGAGGGCCGTGGCAAGCTCGGCGCGGAGCGCGGCAATCTGCTGCTGCAGCGCCGCGACGTCAGTCGGCGGGTCGGACGCCCAGGCCGTCGGCACGCCAAGGGCGAGGGCGAGAGTCAGGGCGACGATGAGGCGTCTCATGGCGCACCTACTTGATCCCGCACGTCTCGGGCTGGTCGGAGTCAGCCGCGTGCGACACGAGGAAGAGCTGCATGTCGGCCAGGTCGGAGGGCGTCAGCGCCTTGCCGGTCCTGGATTCCACGCGCGCCACCATCGGGGTGATCTGCGACTTGAAGACACGCTGCCACTGCGCCTGGGTCTTCGAGAGGGGCGAGATGTCCTTCGCCTCGCCGTCCTTCACGTGGCAGGTCTTGCAGGTGCTGCGGAACAGGGACTTGCCGCGGTTCGGGTTCGGGCCAGCGGCGCCGGCCACGGTCACGAAGCCGGCCAGGCTCAACAGGGCCCCGAGGGCGATGATTCGGCTCACCATGATTCGAACTCCCGGACGCGAATGATTCGGAATGGGATGACGAGTGCGTCCAGGGGCGTCAGGGCAACAGGCGTGCCGGGACCGGCAACGCCCGAGGGGCTGCGGGCGGGGGGATTCGGCGGGAGCGGAGGGGCCGGCTGCAACAGGTTGTCGCGGTCACGCGCGACAGGGTGTTGCAGTGGAACACAGTGTTACCAGGCCAGAGGCTCGCACACCGAACACACTGAACACACTGAAGACACTGGAAAAGGACTGATAGCGGTGGAAGCTGTTGTCGCCCGGCGTTCAGATGGCCGCACGCGGGCCGCGGGAGACGCGACCATGAAGGCACACAAGACGGGCGTGCGACACGCGAATGCTCACCGCCCGCTCTGCTGAGGAGAGGCGTTAGGCCACAGGCCGCACGGGTCACCGAACAGTGCTTCCAGGTACGTTCGTGTGCTCCGTCTGTTGCGTCTGTTCAGTGTCGTCCGTGTGTCCAGTGTGCTCAGTGTGTTCAGTGCGATAGGTGTGTTCAGTGCCCGGCTGGTCACCGCAGCAACCCCAGTCGCTTCATCCTCCGCCAGAGCGTCGTCCGGCTGATCCCCAGCGTCTTCGCGGTCTGCGACTCGTTCCAGCGGTGTTGCTCGAGCGCCCGGCGGAGCTGGTCGGCTTCGCCCTCCGGCGGCGCGGCTGCCGGGCCCGTCTCGACGTCGCTCAGCACCGCGCGCTGCCGGATCGGAGCCGGCAGGAAGGCGCGCTCCACGCGGTTGGTCGTGCTCGAGATCATCGCGTATTCGATCGCGTGTTCGAGCTCCCGCACGTTGCCCGGCCAGTCGTGCTGCAGCAGCAGCGCCAGCGCCCGGTTGGAGATGCCTTCGAACTGATCCTCGCGGCCGGCGAAGTAGCGGGGCCGGTACTTCTGGATGAAGTGCTCGACGAGCAGCGGGATGTCCTCGAGCCGGTCCCGGAGCGGTGGCACCTGGACCGGCACGACGGCCAGCCGGTAGTACAGGTCTTCCCGGAAGCGTCCGTCACGCACCAGTTGCGGCAGGGGCTTGTTGGTGGCCGCAATCACCCGCACGTTCGTCGTCCGGCTGCGCGTGTCGCCCACCCGCTCGAACGTGCGCTCCTGCAGGACACGCAGCAGCTTCGCCTGGAACGCCGCCGTGGTGTCGCCGATCTCGTCCAGGAAGATCGTGCCGCCCTCGGCCGCCTCGAAGCGGCCGGCACGATCGCTCACCGCGCCGGTGAACGCCCCGCGGACGTGCCCGAACAACTCGCTCTCCAGCAGGTTGTCGTTGAGGGCCGCGCAGTTCACGCTCACGAACGGCCGATTCCGCCGCGCGCTGCCGTGGTGAATGGCCCGGGCGACCAGCTCCTTCCCGGTCCCGGTCTCACCGGCCACGAGCACGGTCGCGTCGGTCGCGGCGAGCATCTCGATGGCCGCCGCGAGCTCGCGCATGGCCGGGCTGCGCCCGACGAGGTTGTGCCGCCCGTGGCGCGCGTGCAACTCACGCCGGAGGTGCTCGATCTCGCTCTCGTCCCGCACGACCCCGGTCAGCCCCGTCGTCTCGCCCGCGGCGTCCTGCAGGAGCGCCGTGGACACCGCGACCGAGAGCAGCCGGCCGTCCGCCAGGTGCAACGACTCGCGGCAGCGCTCCACCGGCTCCCCGGTCCGCAGGCTCCACGCCAGCGGGCAGTCGCTGTCGCACTTGGTCCCCCGCAGCACCTCGCGGCAGGCCTTGCCCACGACCTGCTCGGGGGCGAGGCCCGTGAGGCGCGCCATCTTGCCGGAGATCGAGCGGATGCGCAGGTCGCGGTCCACCGTGAAGATGCCGTCGGCAATCGAGTCCATGACGTCATTGAGGCGGGTCTTCTCGCGCTCGACGGCCTCGTTCACCTCCTTGAGCTCCAGGATCATGTCGCGCAGGCGGTCCATGCTCCGGAAGTTCTCGAGCACCCCGACGACGTGCCCGTCGTCATCGAGGACTTGCGAGGCGGTGAGGCAGTAGGTGCCCGGCGACCGCCCGGGCGCGGCGAAGTCGACGTTGAAGTGCGGCTGGCCCTGCGACAGCGCCGCGTTGATGACCGGGTCGAGCCGCGCCGTGGTCTCGGCATCCGCGAGATCGGACCAGCGCAGGCCGATGAGCGACTGGCCGGCGCGTCCCACCATCTCCGCGAATCCCTCGTTCGCGTAGACGATGCGGCCGTCGCGATCAAGAAGGACGAGCGCGTCGGCGATGTGGGTCAGGATCACCTCCGCTTCCGCGCCTGGCATGCATGATGCTGTGGGCTTCGGTGTCATGGATGCCACTCCCCTGCGTGCCTGGTCGTACCTGACGCTCGCCGAGCTCTTCGACGGCACCGTGCCGGGACCTGCGCCCGACGATCCGCCCGAGGGCCCGATCCCCGTCGCCCGTGCCGCCGCCGCGCTCGCTGCGGCCCTCGCCGGGTCGGGGCCGCCAGACCCGGAATTCACGCGGCTCTTCGTCAATGCGCCCGGCGGCGTGCCCGCGCCGCCGTACGCGTCGTGGTATCTCGACGGCGCGCTGCTCGGTGCGTCGAGCGCGTGGGTCGCCGACGCATATCGCGCCCAGGGACTTGATGCGACGGGGGCGGGCGAGCCGCCCGATTACCTCTCGGCGGAGCTCGAGTTCGTGTACTTCCTCGTGCGCCACGAGCTCGCGGCCCGGTCCACCGGCGATGCCGAGGCGCTCGCGGACGTCCTCGCGGTAGAGCGCGAGTTCATCCACGACCACATGGCCCGCTGGGTCCCGACCTTCGTCACGCGCCTCCGGCGCGCGACTCCCGGCCCGCTGTATGCTGCTGCCGCGGACCTGCTCCTGGCCCTCGTCGCCGACGACGATCAGCGGCTGGCAGTACGCTGCAACCCGGCTGCCAGCGGGTTGGTCGGTTGAAACAGCCTGTTTCGGGCGCGCGCACACCTCGGCGCCGTCCGGCGGCGACAGACGCGCCGGGCTTCCGGCAGGGGCCCGGCCCTCAGGAGAGATGCAGATGGCGAACGAACGTGACGAGCGGGCGATCCCGAAGACGTATCACCGCTTCGCGGAGCGGTTTCCGGCCCTGGCGGAGGCTCATCGCCAGATGACGGATGCGGGCCTGGCGGCCGGTCCGCTGGATGCGCGGACGTGCGAGCTGATCAAGATGGGCATCGCATTGGGTGCGGGCCTCGAGTCGTCGTTCCACAGCCACGTGCGGCGGGCCAGGGAGCAGGGCGCCAGCCGGGAGGAGATCGAACAGGCCGTCGTGCTCGCGATGGGCACGTGCGGCTTCTCCCGCGCGGTGGCCGGCTGGCGTTGGGTGCAGGACCACTTCTGATGGCCCGCCACCGGCCGCCTACTCGCCGGTGGGCAGCGTGGGGTGCACGGGGTACTTCTTCTCGCCGGCGAGAATCTTCACCGGCAGGACGTTCTCCTTCAACGGGATCGGGCAGGTCGTGAACGGATTGAAGGAGCAGGGCGGGTTGTAGGCCTCGTTGAAGTCGAGCGTCGTCGTGCCGTCCGGGAGCCGGTCCGCGTACAGGAACCGCGCCGTCTCGTACGTCTCGTCGCCCGCCGAGGCGTCGCGGAACACGATGTAGAACCGCTCGCCCCGGTTGAACGGCCGCAGGCGGAGCGTCTCGCCCTTCAGCGTGAACTCGATGACCCCATCCGACGTGAAGTGATCGAGGTCGCCGACGGTGTTGAGCACCGCGTGCTCGGTCGGCGTCTCGTCGGGGATGAAGCGGCCCGTGACCCGGTAAGCCGGGTCGATGTCGAACCACGTGAAGCCGAGGAAACCACGCGCGAGCTGCCCCTCGGGATCACGCACGCGCAGCGACAGCCGGTCCCCGCTCCGGTGAATCACCATCCGCACGCTGCCGACCACGAACTCGTCGGTCTCCTTCTGCGAGTCGTCTCGCAGGGTGGCCGGTCCGGTGACGGGCTCGCCCTTGATGGTCGCCGCCACTCCGGGCGCGGGCTCGTAGGTCACGCTCCCCTCGGGGGACAACACCAGCCGTCCCAACGAATCGGGCACGTTCGCGCTGACGACGATGTCGTTGGCGACGGCGCGGCCGAAGGTCTGCGCGCCCGGCTCGAGGAAGTGCAGGCCGGCAATGCTCACCCACTCACGGCGGTACTCGGTCTCGTGCTTGTCACGCCAGGCCTGGACCTGGGCGTCGAGCGCCTCCGGCGACAGCGGCCCGTTCGAGCGCTCGGGGCCCGTCGAGGCGGGCGCGGGCGCTGGCGCGGGCGCCGCGGCATCCTCGGCCGGGGCACCCGAGCCGCACGCCGCCGTCAGCACGGCCAGGGTCAAGACGAGGGCAGGCAGACGACGCGCGGTCATGGGGACACTCCTCCCGGCCGGCCACGGACCGGCGCCAGTGAGATTAGGTGATATCACGGGCCGGGAGGTTTCGGGCCGGGATATGACAGGACTGGCCCTCGGCGGGCTCGGGCTGGCCTCCTGGACACTGGATACACCGAGGACACACTGAGCACACTGAAAACACCGAGGCATTTGAAGAAGCCAGGACAGCCGGGGGATGGACCGGGCCTCCCCGTTCGTCCGTGCGCCCTGGGCTGAACCCCACCGTCCCGACCCAGTGTGTTCAGTGTGTTCAGTGTGTTCAGTGTGTTCGGTGTGTTCAGTGTGTTCAGTGGGTTCTGTGTGTGGTGACGCGGGACGTGGCCGCGTCCCGTGATACGCCCCCGAAACGCACCCGTCGTATCGTAGGGGGATGACCCACGAGTCCCTGCTCGAGCTCTACCGCAAGTTCGACGCGCTCGATGCCGCGGGGTTCGCTTCGGCGTTCACCCCGGACGGCTGCCTCACCTTCGGCAACAACCCGCCTGTCGTCTCGCCCGCGCGCATCCAGCGCACGCTCGAGACGTTCTTCGTCCTGCTGGACGGCGTCTCACGCCGCGTCGTCAACAAGTGGCCGGTGCCCCTGGGCTGGGTGGTGGAGGCCGAGGTCACCTACCGGGTGACCCGCGCGGACCGGCGTGTCGTCGTCTCCGGGATCAGTGTGGTCGAGACGGCCGGTGAGCGCGTCGCGAACCTCCGGGCCTACTACGACATCTCGCCCGTGTACGCCGCCGCGCACAGCGGCCAGGCGCCGGAGGCCCGCACGGCCGCGGCGCCGATCACGCATGAGCAGACCGACTCACGGGGGGCGTTCGTCCTGACCCGCGGCGACCGCGAGGCGGGGCGGCTCACCTATTCACGCGCCGGCGAACACGTGGCCATCCTCGATCACACGGAGGTCGCGCCCGACGCCCGGGGCACCGGTGTCGGCCGCGCGCTCGTCCAGGCCGCCGTCGACTGGGCACGCCTCTCCGGCACCCGCCTCATTCCGCTCTGTCCCTACGCTCGCGCCACCTTTGCCCGGGAAGCCGGCATCAGGGATGTGTTGGGGTAATCACATCTCGTGAATTGGTGATCTCGTGATCTGGTGATCTGATTGCAGATTGACGATTGCAGATTGACGATTGAATTGGAGGATTGACGGATTGGGGGATTGGGGGATTGGGGGATTGGGGGTAGCGCAGGACGCCGAATCACCCGATCGTCGATTTCCCCAATCCCCCAATACTTCTGAGATCTACAATCTGAGATCGACGATCGTGCAATCTTCAATCTGAAATCTTCAATCTGAAATGGCGTACTTCCTTGACCGCCTGGTGCGGACGGCGTTGCTCGAACGGACCGCCTATGAGGAGGTCGAGGCCGATACCGGCGCGACCGGGCAGGCCGTGGCGGTGGTGCTGCTGTCGAGCCTGGCCGCGGGGCTGGGAGCCGCGGGCATCCGGGGGCCGGCGCTCGGGACGCAGGCGGCGATCACGGGCCTCGCGCTGGTGACGTGGAGCGCCTGGGCCATGCTGGTCCTCCAGATCGGCGCGCGCTGGATGCCCGAGCCCTCCACACGCTCGGACGCCGGCGAGCTGCTCCGCACGATCGGCTTCGCCGCCGCGCCCGGCCTCCTCCAGGTGTTCGGCGTCTTCCCTGCCATCTCGACGCCCGTCTTCGTCGTCGCCTGGCTGTGGATGTTCGCGGCGATGGTCGTCGCCATCCGGCAGGCCCTCGACTACCGCAGCACCACCCACGCGCTCGCCGTCACGGCCGTGGGCTTCCTCATCGTCCTCGCGGTCGCCATCGTCCTCGGCATGCTGATCGTCCAGCCCGTCTTCTGACGGGAATAGAGAATCCAGAGACGGGAATCAAGAGCACCGCCGGAACCGCCCCACGGGCAGGTCGTCGGCACGACCAGATCGCCCGATCGCCAGATCCCCCGGATCGGGAGATCAATCGTCAATCTGCAATCGCCGATCGGCAATCAGATCACCAGATCGCCAAGTCACCAGATCGAGACATTTCCCGCCCTTCCTCCTCCCCCCGGCCTGTTTTCCTCGCAATTCGGCCCCCAGCGTTCGGCACGGTCCGTGCTGTCATCCAGGACAGACGGCTCGCCGGGTGCGTCTCCGACCTGGTCTTCGCTGGAGTTCCCGCCCACGGGTCCGATTACCGGGACAACCCGCGGCACGAGGCCGCGGCCGAACGCGGGAGGGACGCCATGGATGGCGCATTCGGTGAGCTGCTCGCCACGAGCGAGCACCAGGCCCTCGAGTTCTTCTTCCTCGGCCTCAAGGACGTGTGCGGGGACGATGTGGACCGCGACGAGTTGCTGTACAACGCGAGCGTGCTCGCGCACTACGCGCAGGTGTCGACGCGGACCGCGGAAGGCTGGCCCACGCCAACAAGCCTGACGAGCGTGTTCGACCACTTCGTGATGGACTCCGGGCTGCGGGACGACCGCGAGATGATGGAGGCGGCCGGCGCGCAGTGCCTGTTGCTCTCGGGGTTCTTCGAGGACCAGATGCGGACGCGGCACAACATCCGCTGGTACGCGGAGCTGGGCGCCGGGTTCTTCAACCGCGCGGCAGCGAACCAGGACTCCCAGAAGCGGGCGCTGTTCTTCGGCGCGCTGTCACGGCACTTCGAGGCGTGGCGCCAGCGCCAGGCGCGCCTCAGTCGAGAGCTGCGCGACCTGCCGTATCTCCTGCACTAGGAGATGCGAACAGTCCCCATTTCCATGGCATGAGTTCCAGGAAATGGGGACTGTCCCCATTTCCCGCCTCATCGCCCGCCCATCTCCGCCGCGAACTCCGCGAACGGCCGCTGCACGCGGTGCAGGAACGCGTCCTGGAACGGCACGCCCGCGCCGAGGTCACGAAGCAGGTTCGCGACCGCCGCGCCCCCGGCCTCGTCCAGCAGACGGGCCGCGGCCAGCGCGCTCACGGCGTAGCTGACGCTCGCGTCGTGCGCGTCAAGCCCCTCGAACGTGTCGGGCAGCGTCGCCAGGGCTGGCGCACGGCCGCTGCGGATCGTCCCACGCGCCCAGTCGAGCGCGCCGTCGTCCTCGAGGGCCGTCGCGAGCCCCTCGTTCAGCCACAGTGGCACCGCCCGTCCCGCCAGATCGTGGATGAGCGCGTGCGTGAACTCGTGCGCCAGCACCCGATCGAGCTCATGGGGATTGTCCAGCGCCCCGCGGACCGGCACCCGGATGATGCCGTCGTAGGCGCCGGCCGCCCACGACGGCGACCGCGTGATGTCCCGGAAGTCTTCCGCGCTGTAGAGCACGACCGCAATCGTCCGGGAAGGGTAGGCGGTGAGCCGCTCCGACACACGCCAGAAGGCGCGTTCGAGCGAGGACAGCGCCTCCTCGGCCAGGGTCTCCACGATGGGGCCGTCGAACGAGACCGTGAAGTGATCCCCCACCGCGAGCTGCAGGCGATCGTGCAGGTCGGCCTCACGGCGCCAGCGGTCGAGCGTCTCGCGTGCGGCCGCGTCATCGGGCAGGGCCGCGACGGCCGCCTCGAGCGCCTGGATCGCGCCACGCAGGTCTCCCTGGCGGCGATGGACGTGGGCCAGGACCTCACGCGCTCGCGCCAGGCCCGGGTCGAGGGCCAACGCGCGTTCGAGCAGCTGCCGCGACTCGTCGTCGCGCTTGAGCACGTAGGCGGCCGCGCCCGCACCGAAGAGCATGCGTGCGTTGTCGGGATCCACCGAGAGGGCCTCGCGAAACGCCGCGGCCGCGCCCTCGGCGTCGCCGGAGTTCAAGGCCCGCCAGCCCGCCTGCTCGGCCATCGCGGACTTCGGCGTGCTCTGGGCGCGGGCGGGCACCGCAGCTGCCGTGAGCAGCACGGCCGATCCGATCAGCGCCGCCAGCCCCTGCCGTATCCGTCGGACACACGTGCGCGACATCTCTTCCCTGTTATCGCACAGTCGGCGCCCCGCGCAGCTGGGCTACGATGCTCCGGTGGCAGGTTCCCGCCATCGTCACGCCGCCTGGCGCCGCTTCGCGCGGCTCACCGCTGCCGATCGATGGGCCACGATCGAGATGATGGGGCTCATTCCGGCCGCCGCGGCCGCGGTCCGCCTCGTCGGGTTGAAGGGCGTGAGCACGCGACTCGAGCGCATGCGCGACGTGCCTCCGCCGGACGTGCCGGCGGTCGTCCGTGTGGGACGGGACGCCCTGTCGCGCGCCGCGCATCGAGGGTTCTATCCCGGCAACTGCCTCTCACGATCCCTGGCCCTGGCCTGGTGGCTGCGCCGACGCGGCATCGTCACCGAGCTGAAGCTGGGCACGGAGATCCTGGAGGGGCGCCTGCAGGCACATGCCTGGCTCGAGTTGCAGGGCGAGGCGCTCACGCCGCAGGGCGACTACGTCGAGGCCTTCAGTCTGGCGGGCTTGCAGGGTTGATCGCGCGGGGCTGCTCGCGCAGGGGCCGGGGCAACGCGACGTCGCTCGATGGTCCGGGAAGCAGCGGTGGGGCCGTCAGAACGCCTGGGGCCAGCCGAGCGTCTCGGTCTCCGCGCCGATCATCGCAAGCACGCGTTGCTGTTCCGCGGCCCGGGCCGCGCTGACCTTGGCCGTGGCGAAGCCGATGTGGATGAGGAGCCACTCACCGGGCAACGGCGGCTCTTCTCGAAGCAGGTCCACGTTGACCCGGTAGAGCGCGCCCCCCACGTCGGCGATCACGAACTGACCGCTCGCGTCAGCAGGCGCGACGACCTGCCCGGGTATCGCCAGACACACTGGTCACCTCCTCCAGCCCAGGGGCCTCGGCGACCGCGCGGCCCGCATGCATGCCTGGCGCGGCAACCGGTTCGGCCCCGGTGCAAATCAACGAGGACCCGCGCGGGCCGACGCATGGATAGTCCGGCAACGGAATCGGGGACGACAACAGAAGGTGGCGGGTCCCCGGCGCCCCGACCAGCACCGGCCAGGTGTGGTGACTCCGGCAGGAAACGGGCGTTCCCTCCGCCCCCACGGCGCCTGCCGGAATGAACGCGCCGCCCTGGACGGCCAACAGCAGGTGCGGCGCCAGGAACGCGTTCGCCGGCACCTCCCCGCCAACGGGCTCGCCCGGTTCACACCTCCCCTCTCCGACGCAGGCCGAGCGGTTCTCCACGAACACTCGGAGGCGCAGGAAGGCATCCGCCGGACGGAGATCGATGGTCAACCGGCCGTCGAGTGCCTGGTAGGTGCGCACGACGCGTCCACACAGCGCGCCGTCGCCGTCACGGACCTCCTCCACGTCCCGTCCCGCGCCCCAGCTGAAGGGCACGTCACGCGAGAGCCCGGAGACGAGCGGCAGCGGGCCGATGGTCGTCGCGCGCGGCACCGCCTCCCTCCACGCGGTCCAGCGGCGTCGGCCGACGTGGAGCGCCTCAAGGGGACGGCCGTCCGCATCCTCGACGGTCCGCTCCTGCGGGTGCAGGAAGCGCAAGCGCAGGGTCAGCATCGCCGACGCGGGGGCCTCGATCAGGCAATCCGTCAGGTTCCAGGTGGGCCCGCCCGCTGCACCCGACCCGCGAGGCACCAACGGTGGGACAGAAGCCACCGCACCGCCGCGCACGGCGGCGGCCTCATACGGATGGACGATGTAGCCGGCGTACAGGAGGTCGTCCGCAATCCGCTCGGCCAGCGCGAACCGGGCCCGGTCCGCGCAGACAGCCGAAGACCGGCGCATGCCCGCACCAGCACCGGAGTCGGCGCGATAGGTCTGCTCGCTCCCCGGGCGCCTCACGACCCGACCTGCCTCGAGCGTGCGGGGGACGGTGCGAGGTGGACGGGTGGACGCGGCAGCATCACGGGGGACTCCTCCAGGCTGAAGCACAGCTGCAGGAGGCTGGTGCAAGAACGGATCCCCGCTCGCGGGCGCACGACCCGGCGCCGTGCGGGGTCGACATCCCGGTCCCGAGTGACAACTGGGTCGTCGAGTGCCCCTTCTGTGGCGCCGACTGCCCTGCCAGGCCAGGCAGAGACGCGCGCGCCGGCCAATTCCCCACCGGCGACTGGCTCGGCTCCTGCTCTCGCCCGTGCGTTGGCGCGATCCAGCCGTGCGGGAGCCACGCGTTGCGCAGGGAAGCCGTGGGGAGCACTCGGGACGCCCTGCAGCGGCATCTGGATCACGTGCGGCCAGGCGTCCAGGTGCTGCTGGAGGTGTCGGCCCGCGACCACGCGAGCCTGAATCAGGTCGACGCCGCCGGCCTCGTCCCGCCGCCGGCGGCCGACCGGCCTTCCGTGAGCAACGTCCGCAAGCGGTCGAGGTCTGGAGGTTTCACCAGGTGGTGGTCGAAACCGGCCTCGCGGGAGCGCTGGCGATCGTTCGGCTGGCCCCAGCCCGTGAGCGCGATGATCAGCAGGTCGCGATACGCCGGCGTGTCACGGATGCGTCGCGCGACCTCGTAGCCGTCCATGCCCGGCATGCCGATGTCGAGGAGCACGCTGTCGGGGTGGAACCGCTCGAGTTGCGCGAGCGCCTCCATGCCGCCGCGCGCCACCGACACCTCGGCGCCCTGCCCGGCCAGCAGGGTGGCCAGCATCTCGCCCGCGTCCTCGTTGTCGTCCACGATCAGGATGCGCTGCGGCGGCAGGCTGCCGGCAGCCGCCACGGGGCCACGCGCCAGGGCCGGGGCGGCCGTCGCCGGCAGCGTGACGACGAACTCGCTGCCGGTGCCCGGGCCCGCGCTCCGCGCCTCGATGGTTCCCCCGTGCATCTCGACGAGGCTGCGTGCCAGCGTCAAACCAATCCCGAGGCCGCCCTGCGCGCCACGACCGGGTCCGTCGACCTGCGTGAACATGTCGAACACCGACTCCAGGTGGCTGGCGGGGATTCCGACGCCGGTGTCACGCACCGACACCGTCCACCGGTCCCCGGTGCGCCGGGCCGAGAGCCACACCCGCCCGCCGGCGCCGGTGTATTTCGCCGCGTTCGTGAGCAGGTTCGCGAAGACCTGGGTCAACCGCACCTGATCGCCGTGCGCCGGCATCGGGACCGCAGGGATGTCGACCGCCAGGCCCAGGCGCGCCGACTCGAACGCGCCCTGGCTGGTTTCGAGCGCGGCCCGCAGGACCGTCGCGAGGTCGACGGGCTCACGCCGAACCTCGATGAGACCACGCGTCACACGCGACACGTCGAGCAGGTCGTCCACGAGACGGACCAGGTGAGTCACCTGCCGCTCCATGATCTGCTGGACGCGCGTCGTCTCCGGGTCGGCACTCGCGGCCTTGAGCAGGTGTACCCCGGTGAGCAGGGGCGCGAGGGGGTTGCGCAGCTCGTGGCCGAGCGTCGCAATGAACTCGTCCTTGCGCCGGTCCGCCAGGCGCAGGGCGGCTTCCGCCTGCGCGCGCTCGGCCAGGTGCTCCCGGATTTCGTATTGCCGCGCCCGCGCCCGCAGGGCCGTCCGGACGGCGCTCACCAGCGTGGCCACCCGCACGGGCCGCTCGATCAGCGTGACGTTGCCGAGTGTGCGCACGGCCTCGGCCAGATCGGCCGAGTCGGCGCCCGCCCGCGCCAGGATCAGGAGCGGCAGGTCGGACCACGGGGGCTGGTCAGCCAGCCACCGCCGGAGGGCCGTGGTCCGGGCATCCGGCAAGGCCTCCTCCGCGAGCAGCAGCGCGGCCGCGCCGGTCGAGAGCTCAGCGAGCAGGCTCGCGAGGCTGCCGCAGACCTGGACCGGAACGCCGGCGGTCGCGAGCACCTGCTGCGCCGTCGCCCCGTCGCGGCTCGTGGGCGCGAGGACGAGCAGCCGCCGATCGACAGCCGTCAAGTCAACGGATGCCATCACCCGGCCCAGCCGGTCCCCGCGACTCGCGGATGGGGGTCCCGCTCAGGATGCCGCTGAAGTCGGTCAGCGGCGGACCGACACGGATTGCCCCCGACTCGAACTTCAGCTCCCGGATGCTGCGCTCATGCGCGCCCGCCCGCTTCTTCAGCACGGACAAGGCCTGCCGGACCGAGCCAGCGGTCTCGAAGTATCGCAGCAGGAGGACGGAGTCGGCCAGGTAACTCGCATCGACGGCCGACTGGATCGGGCCCCCAACCAGCCCGTGCGCCGCCCCGATCAGGAGGGTTGCGACACCCTGCTGGCCCAGGTACATCAGCAGCTCGTGCAGCTGGATCACGAGGAACCGCTCCTCGGGCATCGCGTTGAGGTAGCCGTTCAGGCTGTCGATCACGATCATGCGGGCGTCGTCCTGCTCGACGGCGGTCCGGATGCTGGCGGTGAACTCGCCTGGGCTGAGCTCCGCAGGGTCGACCTGTCGCAACGTGATGCGGCCATCCGCGACGGGACCCTCGATGTCGATGCCCAGGCTGCGGCACCGGGGCAGCAACGTGTCCGGGCTCTCGTCGAACATGAAGATCGTCGCCCGCTGCCCGCGTTGTGCCGCGGCGGCCGCGAACTGGGCCGCAAGCGAGGACTTGCCGGTCCCGGCCTGCCCGACGATCAGCGTGCTGGTCCCTTCCTGGATCCCGCCACCCAGGAGCGAGTCGAGCGCCGGAAGCCCGCTACTGAGGGCCGCGCGCTCGGTGGCTTGCCGGTGTTCGGCCGCGACGAGCCGAGGGAACACGATGAGGCCCCCGCGGCGGATCATGTAGTCGTGATACCCGCCCCTGAAGTGCACGCCGCGGTACTTCACCACCCGCAGGCGCCGCCGCTCGGCGCCGTACTCCGGGTTCATCTGCTCGAGCTGGATGACGCCGTGCGCGATGCTCTGGACCTGCAGATCATGATTACTCGCCGTCATGTCGTCCAGCAGCACCACCGTGACCTGTCGCTTCGAGAAGTACTGCTTGAGCGCCAGGATCTGCCGCCGATAGCGGAGGGCGCTTCCTGCCAGGAGCCGCAGCTCGGACAGCGAGTCGAACACCACGCACGTCGGCTGCAGCCGCTCCACGTCGTCCAGGATGAGCCGCGTCGTCGACGCCAGCTCGATCTCGGAGGGATGGAACATGGTGTTCTGCTCGTCGGGATCGAGGGCGGCCTCGGGGGGGGCCAACTCCCGGACCGAGACGGCGTCGAGCGACCAGCCGTGGGCATGCGCGACGCTCTCCAGCTCCTCGGCCGACTCCGAAAGCGTCACGTACAGCACCCGCTCGCCGCGTGCGGCGGTGGCCAGCAGGAACTGCAGGGCCAGGGTGGTCTTCCCCGAGCCCGGCACGCCTTCGATCAGGAACAGCCGGTTGCGGGTGAACCCACCGCCCATGATGTCGTCGAGCCCGGTGACACCGGTCGAGATCACGTTGCGTTGGAGGGCCGGTGGAGTAGTGGACACGTCAGGGGCCTCGTCGGGGGAACCTCTATGGTATCCCCGCGCACGCCGCCCCGGCGCGACTTCGCGCGGCGGCCCCCTGCGCCGCCTTCAGCTCGGCCGTGCCGACCTCACGGCAGGACCCCGGCCAGCGCGGCCAGCAGCGCCGCGATGTCGCACCCGGGATCGCCGCCATCGGTGCCACCGCCGCGATACGGGCTCTGGCTCGACAATCGGTAGTCGCCGCCAGCGGCATCGACGAAGCCCACCGATGCCGCAGAGCCGGGGTAGAAGTTCCCCGTCGGGTACAGGTCGGCCGGCGCCCCCACCATCAGGTTGCCCAGCACCTCGGCCGCCGGGAAGAAGCGGTCGAACGTCGCCGTGCCCTCGGTCGTGCCGGCGCCCTTCACCGCATAGCCGTTGTCGAACAACAGGTTGTTCGTGAAATGGACCTGGCGGACCGCGCTGCTGTCGGGCACGACGGTGACGACGCCGTCGTTCAGCACGGTGTTGTGATCCACCACGATGTCGTACCCGCCATTGATGACCAGAAACCGACCGGCGCCCCCCCAGCGATCCCCGCTGACGTCGTCGAACACGTTGTTGCGGATGGTGATGCCGTTCAGCTCCACCGCGTCCTGTCCCGGGACGCGCCCGAGGATGTTGACCGCCGACGAGACATGCCGGACCAGGTTGTTCGTGAACTGCACGTCCTGCACCACGCTCCAGGGCGCGGTGCCGTCCTGGTTGTTCGACTTCATCAGGATGGCGTAGCCCTGCTGCGCATCCTCCCAGTTGTTCTCGAAGACGTTCGCGTCGATGGTCACCCGCTGGGCATTCTTCAGCTCCAGCAGGTTCTTCACCTGCCAGCGCCCGCGCCAGGACACGGGTCGCGTGAACACGTTGCGCCGCAGGACGATGTCGGAGGGCACGAGCCCGGGAATGGCCGGGTCGGCCCCGCCGAACATCACGATCTCGCCCGCGGCCTCGAGGTAGTTGTTCTCGATCGTGAAGGGCCCCGGACCGTTCCAGCCCGCCATCGCCTGGGACTCCTGGTCGTCCTGCTTGATGTCGCTGATCCACGAGTCGCGCACCGTCGTCGCGGCGCCGTTCAGCGCGATGCCACGCTTGTGGCCGCTCGACGGGTCGCCGTGCAGGTAGACGCGATCGACCTCGAGGTGGTGGGGCACGAGTTCGAGCCGGTCCTGGGCGCGTGATCCGTCGCCGAGCGCGAGGATGGTGCCGTTGACGTCCGCGTTCGCCGCCAGCTCGAGGAACTGCAGGCGGTAGTGATGCGCGCCTGGCGCCGCGCGGAACACGGGCTCGTTGTTCGGCGACCGCAGGCGCGGCAGCCGAGAGGCGTACGCCGGCGTCATCCGGGTGCCGGGTGCCGGCAGGTCGTCATCCGGGGTCGTCGTCCGGATGGTGATGTACGCGGACGAGCCGCCGTCCTTCGCCGGCAGCACGAAGTTGCCGACGAAGGTCGCGCCCGCCTCGAGCCGGATCGTGTCGCCGGGACTCGCCTGGTCGATCGCGTGCTGCAGGTTCTCGCTCGCGCGGACGATGAAGGTCAACGACCCGGGTGGGCCCTGCGGCGTGGTGCCCGCGAGCGCCAGCGTGAGCGAGCGCAGGTTGAGCCCGCTCGACGGGAAGCGGACCGTGATCGCCTGCACGCCCGCCTCCAGCGTCAGCGGCACCGTGACGGTCGTCCAGTTCTGCCAACCTCCCGTGGCCGGCACGCTCGCGCTGGCGCGGGATTCGCCGGATTCGACACCAACCGTCATGCCGCCGTCCGGGGCGGCCACACGCAGTTGCACCTCGTAGACGCCGGCCGCGGCCACGTCCACGGTGTAGCGGAGCCACTCCCCTGGCGCCACCCAGCCGACGTTGTACCCGCCGCCGTGCGAGGCCTCGAGATCGACATCCGTCGCGCGCAGGGCGCCGCCCGTGTTGCCGGACGACGTGTCGTGGTAGCCGATGCCTTCGCCGCCGTCGTCGAACGCCGTGGCCTCGAGCGTGCCCGGCACCGCCGCCGGCTGCCCGCCGTACGGCGAACCACCGGTGTCGACGCCGCCTCCGGAGGTGCCGTCGGTCGAGGCCGGCAGGATGGTCGTGTCTCCGCCGTCGGGCCCCGGGGCGCTGGAGAGATAGGTGGACGGGCTCAGGACCACCTGGTCGATCTCGACGCCATCCTCACGGGTCTGGATCCGGATGCGGTGCGGGCCGCTGGTCGCGAAACGAAGCCTGGTCTCCTGCGACAGCCAGTAGGCACCGTTGGTCCAGCCCCAGCCATTGGAGCCGCACCCGCGGCAGTGCTCCAGGTTCACGAGCAGCGCGTCGGTCGTGCCCGTGCGGTACGCCGCCCCGCCCCCCGGGAACTCCGCATCGTCGAACTGCACCCACACCGCGTCGTTCCACTTGGAGTCGTCCTTCGCGCGCAGCCGGAGCCACAGGCGATACGTGGTCGCGGCCGGTGCGTCGAAAGTCAGCTCGAAGTAGTTGGACGGCCCGGCCAGCGGCGCATCCGTGCGGGCCCACCCCTCGTCCGGCGTGGCGAGCGAACGGCCGTCCGCCGCGCCTCCACTCGATCGCGTCGACCAGTCGCCGTGGACCACGCTCGCCGCGGACGCGTGGAGCACGATGTCTGGCGACTGGGCGGAAGCCCCCTGGCTGGCGCCAAGGAGAAGACTGGCGAGCACGCACGAGCCGACGGCTCGGACGAGCGTGGGGACGCGCGGCGCGGGGATGGCAACGCTGGACATGCGACGACACCTGGTTGGAGAGCGAGTCAGAAATCAGGCAGGACGTACTTGTCCGGGGGGAAGGACGGGTGAGCGCCTGCGGGCCACCATCGCGGCTCGCAACATCGGGGCCACGGCGGGGGGACGCCGCGGGTGCGGCGACGATCCCGCGTGCCAATCGCCGTCGGGATCCCGCGAGCGAGGCCATATCTGCATGCAGAGCGACCACCACCCGCGCGGCCGGTGTGTGTAAGCGTGTAGTTCTGGGAGGTCGGTTGTCGCCTGACGCGTCACGGGAGCGGAAATGGGGACAGTCCTGGACAGTCCCCATTTCCCACTGCCCCGTTCGTCGCGAGCCGTGCCGACGTGCCCGAGGGCGCCCCGGTTCGGCCCGGCGGGACGACGAGTCATCCCCGGGGAGGCCACGTTCGTCCCTCACCCGTTGTGCCACACCCAAGCCCGGCCTTAGATCGCGGCGGCGCCGTCCCGGCGCCGGGAGGGGCGCATGCAGGGACTCTGGCGGGACGTGCGGTTTGCCATCACCAGCCTCCGGCGGTCACCGGGGTTCACCCTGGCCGCCCTGGTCACGCTCACCGCGGGCATCGGCGCGGTCGCAGCGGTCTTCACGCTGGTCAACGCCCTGCTCCTCGAGCCGTTGCCGTATCCGGCGGCTTCCCGCCTCGTGTCGCTCACTGGCGAGCTGCGCCGTGACTCGCCGCGGGCCTACCCGCTCGGGTACCAGGACCTCCTCGACGTGCGCTCGCAGGACGCCATCTTCGAGGTCGTCTCGCCGGTGTCGAGCCTGCGGCCGTTCAACCTGGGTTCCGGCCTCGAGGTGGAACACGTCAACGGCGAGATGGTCGCCGGCACCTTCTTCGAGGTGTTCGGCCTGGCCCCGACGCTCGGGCGCACCTTCACCGCGGATGAATGGCCGGCGCCGAATGCCACACCCGTCGTCGTGCTCGCGCACGACTTCTGGCGGCGCCGGTTCGGCGGGGATCCGGGCGTGCTCGGCCGGCAGGTCCGGCTCAACGACCGCGGCTACCAGGTCATCGGCGTGGCGGCGCCAGGCTTCCGCGGCGTCACCGGCGCGGCCGACCTCTGGCTGCCAATCGGCCTTGCGGGTCCGATCTACGGTCCGCACTACACGGGAATGCGGATGTTCCGGTGGCTCGAGGGGATCGCGCGGCTCAAGCCGGGCGTCAGCCTGGAGCAGGCGCGGGCCGCTCTCGAGACGTGGTCCCGCCAGGCGGCCGCGGCCTATCCGCAGGAGAACCGCGATCTCTTCGTGATCGCGACGCCGTTCCAGGACGCCCTGGTCGGTGACTCGCGGACGCCCCTGCTGGCCCTGCTGGGCGCCGCGGCTTTCGTGCTGCTCATCGGGTGCGTCAACGTTGCCAACCTGCTCCTGGCGCGCGGGCTGTCGCGTGAGCGCGAAGTCGCGGTGCGCCGGGCGCTCGGCGCGCCGGCGGGACGGATCGTGCGCCAGTTCGTGACCGAGAGCCTCGTGCTCGCCGTGCCGGCCGCTGCCGGCGGCGTCCTGCTTGCCCGCGGACTCACGGCCTACCTCTCCTCCGTCTGGGCCGCCGACCTCACGAGCTTCGTGGACGTGGCCGTGGACGTCCGGGTGCTCGCGGCCACCGTCGCGCTGTCGGCGATCTCCGCGATGGGCTTCGGCATCGCCCCGGCCATCTCGGCGGCGCGCGTCGGCCCCCACCGCACGCTGGTCGACGGGGCGCGCGGCGCGACGGCCGGCGGCGCCCGGCGGCGTGTCCAGTCGGCGCTGATTGTCGGGGAGGTGGCCCTGGCCCTGGCGCTGCTGACAGGAGCCGCGCTCATGACGAAGGGCTTCTCGCGCTTCGTGGGCGCCGACCTGGGCTTCGTGCCGGAGGGCGTCCTGACCATCAGCCTCGATCTGACCGCCGATCAGTACAAGGAGGATGAACGGTTCTGGACGGTGGCCCGAAGCGTGCTGGACGCGGCGCGCGCCACCCCCGGCGTGGCGACCGCGGCCCTCGAGGGCCCTGGCTTCCCGACCAGCGGGTACTACGCCGTCGCCTTCCGGAAGTTCGGCGCGGACGCGGATGCCCCGCTGGTGTCGGTGCTGCGCCATCACGTCAGCCCGGACTACTTCAGGACCTTGGGCATCAGGCTCGTCGCCGGCCGCACGTTCGAGGCCGCCGACGGTGCCGCGGCGCCGAGGGTCGTCGTGGTCAGCGAGACCCTGGCCGCGCGCACGTGGCCGGGAGAGGACCCGGTCGGGCAGCGGCTGCTGCCGCCGGGGGAGGGCGCCGAGCCCTACACGGTGATCGGGGTCGTGACAGACGTGCGGCACGACGGCCGGGTGGAGGCCACACCGCGGGATCCCGACCTCTACATCCCGGTGTTCCAGTCCGCCGCGCGCTCCCCGTCGCTGCTGACCCTGCTGGCGCGCACCTCGGGCCGGCCCGGGGCCGTCGCGCCCGCGCTCGAGGAGGCCATCCGCCGCGCCGCGCCCGGCCTGCCGCCCTACGACACGCGTACGTTGCAGGACCGCCTCGACGAACAGACGGTGCGCGGGCGCTTTGCCGTCCGTCTCATGATCGGCTTCGCCGGCGTCGCCCTGGCGCTGGCCATCGTCGGCGTCTACGGCGTCATCGCGTACGCCGTCAACGCCCGCACGCGCGAAATCGGCATCCGCACCGCGCTCGGCGCCAGCCGCGCCGGCACGGTGTGGCTCATCCTGCGACAGGGCCTCGTCCCGGTGATGTTCGGCATCGCGGGCGGCCTGCTGGCCGTGGCCGGCCTCGAGCGCTTCGTACGCTCGCTGCTGTACGACGTGCAGGCCGCGGATCCATGGGTGCTCGGCGGCGCGGCCGCCGTGCTCGCGGTGGTCGGCGCGGCAGCCGCCGCCGTGCCCGCCTGGCGCGCCGCGCGAATTCCGCCAGTCATCGCGATGCGCGCGGAGTAGCCAGGCGGGCAGCAGCGGGGAAATGGGGACGGTCCTGGACGGTCCCCTTTTTCAGCCGCCGGGGGCTCTCCCGCGGACCCATCTGGTAAAGTTGGCGCGATCCAGCCAGACTCTGGCTCCGGCTCAACAGCAGGAGGGACGCGCATGCGGCGGTCGGCGGCGGTGGCTCTGCTCGTGGCGGGACTGGTACCGGTCACCGGTCCCCGCATCAGCGCCGCGCCGGCGGTCCTGCAGGCCCCTGCGTCCACACCGACTCCCCGCGCCTTCGTCGACGAGTACTGCGTCGCCTGCCACAACGCCCGCGCCCGCGTCGCCGGGGTGTCGCTCGCCGATCCCGCCATCGACGACATCACGGCCAACGCCGAGCTCTGGGAGAAGGTGCTACACAAGCTCGACACCGGGCAGATGCCGCCCGCGGGTCGGCCGCAGCCGCCCCTGGCCGTGTCTCACGCCGTGGCCGCGACGGTGGCGACGACGCTCGACGCCCACGCGGCGGCGCACCCGGTCCCGGGGCGTGTCGGTGTCCATCGCCTGAACCGCACCGAGTACCAGAACGCGATTCGCGATCTGCTGGCCCTCGACATCGACGCGAAGGCGATGCTCCTCCCAGACGAGGCGGACGAGGGCTTCGACAACGTGGCCGCCAGCCTCGCCCTGTCGCCCGTGCATCTCGAGCGCTACCTGAGCGCCGCGCGCGACATCAGCCGGCTCGCCGTCAGCGACGCGTCGCTCGGCGCCCTGCCGGCCTCGCACGTCTACAAGGTGCCGAAGCTGCTCGAGCAGGACGTGCGCACCAGCGAGGCCCTGCCCTTCGGCGCGCGCGGGGGCATCGTCGTGGAGCACACGTTCCCGCTCGATGGCGAGTACCTCTTCAAGATCCGGCTGCGGCGGCAGGTCTACGACTACATCATCGGGATGGGCACGGCGCAGACGCTCGACGTGCGGCTCGACGGCCGACGCGTGCGGCGCTTCACGGTGGGCGGCGAGGCCACGGGCACGCCGGGGCCGTTGACCTGGAACGGAGAAATCGTCGGCGAGACGGCGTGGGAGCTCTACATGCATGCCGCCGACGATGGGCTGGAGGTGCGGGTGCCGGTGACCGCCGGCCCACACGTCGTGACCGCGGCGTTCGTCGACACGCCGTGGGTGCCCGAGCGCATCGAGCAGCCGCCGCCGGTCGACTTCGGCCGCGGGTCGGACGAGCGCTACGACGGCCTCGCCGCGGTGGACTCGCTCGCCGTGCAGGGGCCGTATGACGCCACGGGCGCGGGCGACACGCCCAGCCGGCGCGCGATCTTCGTCTGCACGCCGAAGACCGCGGCGGACGAGGCGCCGTGCGCGCGGCGCATCCTCGCCACGCTTGCCCGTCGCGCCTATCGTCGTCCCGTCACCGACGACGACCTCGCGGTGCTCCTCGACTTCTACCGGCGCGCCCGCGCGACGCGCGGGTTCGAAGGCGGCATCCAGTCCGCGGTCGAGCGCATGCTGGTGAGTTTCAACTTCCTGTTCCGCATCGAGCACGACCCACAGGGAGTGCCGGCCGGTACCGCGCACCGGCTCAGCGACGTCGAGCTCGCGTCGCGCCTCTCCTTCTTCCTGTGGAGCAGCATCCCCGACGATCGGCTGCTGACCGTGGCGGAACAGGGGCGGTTGTCGCGACCGGAGGTGCTCGAGGCCGAGGTCCGCCGAATGCTTGCCGACCCGCGGGCCTCGTCGCTCGTGGAGAGCTTCGCGAGCCAGTGGCTTGGCCTGCGCAAGGCCGCCAACTGGTCGCCCGATCCGAATGCGTTCCCGGAGTTCGACGAGAACCTGCGGCGCGCGTTCATCCGCGAGACGACGCTGTTCATCGAGAGCCAGTTCCGCGACGACCGCAGCGTCGTGGACCTGCTCGACGCCGACTATTCCTTCGTCAACGCGCGGCTGGCGCGCCACTACGGCCTCGACGGCGCCTTCGGCCAGCGTTTCGAGCGGGTGCGGTTCACCGACGGGCGACGAGGCGGGTTGCTGGGGCAGGGCGGACTGCTCATGGTGACGTCCTACCCGGATCGCACGACACCGGTCCTGCGGGGCACCTGGGTGCTCGAGAACCTGCTGGGCATGCCGCCGCCGCCCCCGCCCCCGAACGTGCCGAGCCTCGAGGCGACGGCGCCCGACGGCCGGCTGCGGTCGATCCGCGAGCAGATGGAGGTGCATCGCCGCAACCCGGCGTGCGCCGTGTGCCACGTCCGCATGGATCCGCTGGGCTTCGCGCTCGAGAACTTCGACGCGGTCGGCCGCTGGCGCGACCAGAGCGGAGGCATCCCGGTGGACGCCTCGGCCGTCTTCGCGGACGGCACCCCCATCGACGGCGTCACGGGCCTGCGGGCGTTCCTGCTCGCCCACCGCGAGACCTACGTGCACGCCTTCGTCGAGAAGCTGCTCACCTATGCGCTGGGCCGGCGCGTGGACTACCATGACCAGCCCGCGATTCGCGCCATCGTGCGCGACGCGGACGGCCACGACGACCGCTGGTCGGCCATCATCCTCGGGATCGTCCGCAGCACGCCGTTTCAGATGAGGACCGCGTCATGATGATCACGAAACGGGCGCTCTCGCGCCGCACGATGCTCAAGACGCTGGGCGCGGCGGTGCCGCTGCCGCTGCTCGACGCGATGGTGCCCGCGCTCACGGCCATCCGCCAGACGCCGGCCGCGCCGAAGATCCGCTTCGGCGCCGTCTACGTCCCGAACGGGGTGATCCCCGGCCAGTGGCTGCCCGAGGGCACCGGCCGCGCCTTCGCGTTCTCCCCGACGCTGGCGCCGCTGGAGCCGTTCCGCGACCGGCTGACGATCCTGAGTGGCCTCGACAGCCTGCCGCCCCCGCCGCCCGGCGAGCGGCAGTTCAACAACCACGCCGACGCCAGCACCCGGTTCCTCACCGACGTCACGCCGAGCCGCACGTTGCGCGCGGGCGTGTCGGTGGACCAGCTGGCCGCAAAGGTGCTCGGCGAGGACACGACGCTGCCGTCGCTCGAGCTCGCGCTCGAGAGCGTCGACTCGGGCACGTCGTGCGACTTCGGCCGGAGCTGCGTCTACACGGGCACGATTGCCTGGGCGGGGCCGACCCAGCCGCTGCCGATGGAGCACGACCCGAGCGCGGTGTTCGCGCGGCTGTTCGGCGACGGCGCGACCAGCGACGCGAAGTCGCGCCTGGCCCGCATGCAGTACCGGGGCAGCATCCTCGACTCGCTGCTCGGCGAGGTGGCGTCGCTTCGCGCCTCCGTGTCGGCCGCGGATCGGTCGCGCATGGGCGGGTACCTGGACAGCGTGCGCGACGTCGAGCGGCGCATCCAGAAGGCGATGGCGCACAATACGGAGCTCCCGGCCTTCGACCGGCCCGCCGGCGTGCCCGAGAGCTTCGCCGAGCACGCGCGGCTGATGTTCGACCTCCAGGTGCTCGCCTACCAGGGCGACGTCACGCGTGTGGTGACGTACATGATCGGGCGCGAGTTCAGCGGCCGGACCTATCCCGAGATTGGCGTGCCCGACGCCCACCACCCCATCTCGCACCACCAGCGCGATCCCGTGCGCATGGAGAAGTGCGCGAAGATCAACCACTACCACGTGTCGCTGTTCGCGGAGTTCGTCGACAAGCTCCGCAACACGCCGGACGGCGACGGTTCGCTGCTCGACCACTCGACCATCCTCTACGGCGCGGGCATGAGCGAGGGCAACGGCCACGTGCCGCGCAACCTGCCCCTGCTGCTCGTGGGCGGCGGTGGTGGACGCCTCCAGGGCGGGCGCCATGTGCAGTACGCCAGTGGCACGCCGCTCGCGAACATGCACCTCGCGCTGCTCGACAAGCTCGGCGTGCCGGTCGAGGAGATCGGGAACAGCACGGGGCCGGTCAGCCTCGACTGAACAGTGCCGCCACGATGTCGATGACCTGTGCAGATCCTTGCTCCCTGCCCCTCGGGGCGCCGCGCGCACAGCCGCCGCGTGGCCGACTGGGGGTGGCGCGACTGCGGCAGCTTGAAACCGCGCCGCAGGGAGCGAGGAGTGCGCACGCCAGCTCCGCCGTTTGCGGAGTGGCGCGTGCCAGCGACGACACGCAATCCGAGCGGACGGAGGCGCCCGTTTCTCGCGTCAGCTCCCCGGAGGCCACGCGGCGGCTGTGCGCGCGGCGCACCACGCAGGCAGGTCGTGCATGATCGCCCTCCTGCTCTCGCTCATTCTCGTCTCCACGCCACTCGTCGACGCCGCCCGCCAGGACGACATCGAGACCGTGCGTGCGCTGCTGGCCCAGGGCGCCGATGTCAATGCCGCGGCGCCTGACGGCGCCACGGCCCTGCACTGGGCGGCCTACCGCGACGACGCCGCGCTGGTCGGCCTGCTGCTGGATGCAGGCGCCAATGCCGGCGCAGCCAACGACCTGCGGGTCACGCCGCTGCACCTCGCCGCCGCCAATGGCAACGCCACGATCGTGGACGCGCTCATCACGCGTGGCGCCGCACCCGACCCGGCCACCGAGGCCGGGGTGACCCCGCTGATGGAAGCGGCGCGGCGCGGGAGTGCGAAGGTGGTCGGTGCGCTGCTCGCGAAGGGCGCCGCCGTCGACGCGCGCGAGTCGGCGCGTGGGCAGACCGCCCTCATGTGGGCCGCCGCCAACCGGCATCCGGACGTCGTCCGGGTGCTGCTCGAGCACAGGCCCGACGTCACGGCCCGCACGACGACGCGTGAGCTGACGGCCATGCTCGACCGCGGCCCCCGCCGGTCCGTGAAGACGTCGGTGCAGGACGCCCGCCAGATCGCGCGCGGCGGGAGCACCGCCTTGATCTTCGCGGCGCTCGCGGGTGATGCCGAGTCGGCACGGCTGCTCCTTGCGGCCGGCGCCGACAAGGACGACGTCGCGGCCGATGGGCGATCCGCGCTCCTGCTCGCGACCTTCTCGGGCCACGGCGAGACGGCCCGCGTGCTGCTGGACGCCGGGGCGGACCCGGATGCCGCGGCGGCCGGATACGCCCCGCTCCATGCCGCGGCACTGCGCGGCGATCTCGAGACCGTGCGCGCGCTGCTCGCCCGCGGTGCCAGTCCCGACGCCCGGCTGACCAACGGCAGCCAGGTCCGGCGCTTCGGCTCGCAGTGGGCCCTGCCACGGACGCTCGATGGTGCGACGCCGCTGTTTGTCGCGGCCACCTACCTGGAGACCGGCATCGTGAAGGCGCTCCTCGACGCCGGGGCCGATCCGTCGATCGGCCTCACCGACGGCACCGTTCCGCTGCTGGCAGCCGCGGGGGTCCCGGTGGACGTGGAGACCCGGCCGACCGACCTGGCGCGCTGGAACGTCGTCGACTCCGACTCTCCGTCGGTCCCGCGGGCCGAGGACGAGGTGCTGGCGACGACGCGGCTGCTGCTCGACGCGGGCGCCGCCGTCGACGCGTCGACGGACGACGGGACGACGGCGCTGCACGCCGCGGCGGCGTCGGGGCTGACGACGGTCATCCAGTTGCTCGCCGATCGCGGGGCCACGCTCGACGTGAAGAACAAGGACGGCGAGACGCCGCTGGACCTGACGCTGCCGAAGCCGCCCGTGCGCGAGGGCTTCCCGCCGACGCCGGGACACAAGGCGGCCGAGGAGTTGCTGCGGAAACTGGGCGCGACGGGACGGTGAGGCGCGGTGAGAGAAATGGGGACAGTCCCCATTTCCAGCCTCACTGCTTCGGCGTGTAGATCTGCGGCACGAGATCCGGCCCGGGCGCCTGCAGCAGCGACCCGTCGGGCATGACCGCCATCCCGTGGTTGCCGCCGGAATCCACGGCGCCGAGCATCCGGCCGGTCGCGGGATCGATCTTCATCAGCCAGCCCGGCTGCAGGTTCGCGCCTCGCGGGGTGGTCGACAGCCAGAGCGCCCCCTCAGCCATCGCCATCCCGAACGTCTTCCCGAACGTCGTCCATTCGCCCAGGAACTTCCCCGTCCGGTCGAAGCGCTGGACGCGACCGTTCTCGCGGTCCGCGACGTAGAGCGTGCCGTCGGGCCCCATCTCGATCGAGTGCGGCAGCCGGAACTGTCCCGGTCCGGTTCCCGCGCTGCCCCACTCGTTCAGCTTCTTCCCGTCGGCTGAATACTCGAGGACGCGCGCGTTGCGGTAGCCGTCCGAGATGAACAGGTGGCCATCGGGGGCGAACGCGATGTCCGTCGTGCTGCAGAAGGCGCCGCAGGGCGACGGCTGTCCTCCCACCTCGATCTTCATCAGCAGCTTCCCGTCCGGCGAGAACTTGTAGACCATCGAGCTCGCCGCGTCCGTCGTCCAGACGTTGCCCTGGGGATCGATGCGGATCGCGTGCGGCGTGGTGTACAAACCCCGCCCCCATGAGCGGACGATATGGCCGCCACGGTCGACGACGAGCACCGGGTCGGCCTTGTCGCCGCGCTGGAGCAGGTAGATGAGGCCCTGCCTGTCGGCCGCCACCCAGGACACCATGCCCATTTCCCACCCGGGCTGGCCGGCTGGAGGGATCACCGTGATCGGCGCCTGGTCGAACGGCAACCGCGGGACGTCCTTCATCGTCGCCGCGAGGGCGGTGTTCTGCGCCTCCATCTGCTGGCGTTCCGCCGGCGTCATGTCGCGGGGGTTCTGGGCGGCGAGCACGGGAGTCACGAGCAGCAGTGCGGCCAGGAGGCTAGTGCGCATGCCGCGCACGCTACCACATTCCGGGAGCAGGGATTTCACGGACGAGAAGCGATCCACGGATTACACGGATTCTTCATGGCTTGTGCGGATACGACGTCGATACCATGACCTCGCGCGCAGCGCGGGTAGATTCCCAGGCGCCCCGTGTGCCTCGGGTGCCGCGTGTGCCCTGTGTGTCTATCCTGCCCTGCGTAATCCGTGTAATCCGTGGATCCCTTCCCTTCCGTGCTATCCATTACTGGGCACGCAGCGCATCCAGCGGATCGATCCTCGAGGCGCGGCGCGCGGGCAGCCAGGCGGCCAGGCCGGCGACGGCAACCAGGGTGAGCACCATGCCCGCGAACGTCGCCGGGTCGCTCGCGGACACACCGTACAGCAACCCTTCCATCGAGCGCCCCAACCACCACGCCGCCGCGACGCCGAGCAGCACGCCGGCTGCGGCAAGCCGCACCGTCTGCGCGACGATGCCGGCCTGCACCGAGCCCGCCGAGGCGCCGAGGGCCATCCGGATCCCAATCTCCTGCGTCCGCCGGCTCACGGTGTACGAGACGAGCGCGAAGATCCCGAATGACGCGAGCACCAGCGCGAAGGCCGCGAAGCCGCCCAGCAGCGCCACGGTGAACCGTCGGGGCGACACGGAGGCCGCGACTAGCTGATCGAGGCTGCGGTACTCGTTGGCGGCGAGGTCGGGCGCGATGTCGCGCAGGGCCTCCCGGACGGCGCCGGCCAGCTGCGCCGGCGGCAGCGTCGAGCGCACCACCATGTCGGCCGACGACTGGTCGCCGCACTGCCGCATCGGCAGGTACAGCTCGTTGCCGGATGGCTGTTCCGGCGCCAGGTGATGCACGTCGCCCACGACGCCGACCACGCGCCAGTCTGGCCGGCCGCACGCGTTGACGATCACTTGGCCGATCGGATTCAGGCCCGGCCAGAGCTGGGCGGCCATCGTCTCGTTCACCACGATCACCGGCTCGCTGTCCGCGGTGTCGCGTGGCCCGATGAAGCGCCCGGCGATGACGGGGATGCCCATCGCCTCCGCGTAGCCGTCGCTGACGATGCGAATGTAGGCCGACGGCGCCTGGCCGCGCTCGTACGTCACGCCACGAGCCCGTGCGCCCCAGGTGCGGTTCCGGCCGAGGGGCAGCGAGTCGCCGATGCCGGCGGCATCGACACGGGGAATCGCCCGGACGCGGCGCAGCACGTCGTCGTAGTAGGCCGTCAGCTCTGCCTGGCTGTCGACGGGGCCCACCGGGTCCACGCGAATGGTCGCGGCCCGCGCGGGCTGGAAGCCGAGGTCGACGTCGAGCACGCGGACCAGCGATCGCACGAGCAGGCCGGCGGCCACGAGCAGCACGCAGGCGAAGGCGATCTCCGCCACGACCAGCGCGTGGCGGGCACGACCGCCGCCCCGGCCCTCGGTGGACCCACGCGCGCTGTCCTTCAGCGCGTCGTGCAACGCCGCGCCCGAGGCCTGCAGCGCCGGGACGATCCCGAAGATCAGTCCCGTGGCGAGAGTGAGGCCGATTGCCACGAGCAGCGTCGCGCCGTCCAGCGTCACGCGCCCCAGCAGGGGCAGGCTCACCGCGTCGAGGGCCGCCAGGGCGCGCGTGCCCGCCAGGGCCAGCGCAAGGCCCAGCACGGCGCCCGCCCCCGAGAGCATCAGGCCCTCGGTGAGCAGCTGCGCGAAGAGGCGTCGCCGCCCGGCCCCCAGCGCCGAACGGATGGCCAGCTCACGGTGCCTTGTCGCCGCACGTGCCAGCAGCAGGTTGGACAGGTTGGCGCAGACGATGAGCAGCACTGCGCCAACGGCGGCCGCCAGCACCAGGAGCGCCAGGCGCACGTCGCCGCTCACGTGCTCCGCGAGCGGGGCCACGATGCCCTCGAAGCTGTTCCGGTTCGGGTTGGCCTCGGTGAGCTGCCCGCCGAGCAACCGGATCTCGGCGGCCGCGCGGTCGACGGACGCGCCCGGCGCCAGCCGGCCGATCATCGCCATCGTGTTGCCCCAGCGGTTCGTCTCCTCGCTGAGGGGGAACGGGAAGAAGACATCGAAGCGCCGGCCAGGGGCGAAGACCTCCGCGAAGTCGAAGGACGCGGGCAGCACGCCGGTGACCGTGTGCGGCTGCTCGTTGATCACGAGGGAGGCGCCGACCACCCCGGGATCGCCGTTGAACCGCCGCATCCAGAGGTCGTGCGTCAACAGGACGGCGCGGGGACCGTTGAACTGGGCTTCCTCCTCCGTGAAGGTCCGGCCGAGCGCCGGCCTCACGCCGAGCACGTCGAAGAAGTTCGCCGAGACCGGTACGCCACTGACCCGCTCGGGCTCGCCACGACCCGTGATGACGTTGTCGCCGACGCCGTAGAAGGCGAAGTACCCCGCCAGCGCCTCGAGCGACTCCGCCTGCTCCCGCAGGTCGAGCATGTAGCCGACCTGGGTCGTCTGGCCGGACAAACCGGGCAGGTCGTGGTTGGCAATCCAGACGAGTCGCTGCGGCTCGGCGAATGGCAGCGGTCGCAGCAACAGCGTGTTCACCACCGAGAACACGGTCGTGCTGGCGCCGATGCCGAGCCCGATGATCAGGATCGCGAACGCGGTGAAGCCCGCGTCGCGCCGCAGGGCGCGCGCCGCGTGGCGGACGTGCAGGCGGAAGGCATCGACAGTCACGCGAGGTTGGACGGGACGGACGCACGCAGCGTTGGCGGGAGGGCGACGAATGCGGAAGAGGGCTCAGGCCTCATCTTCATGGCCTTCCCACGGAAAACGGGCGGACCCGATCTCCGCGTCCGGCTCCGAACTAGGATCATGGCCATGGACATCACCAACCAGGTCGTACTCGTCACCGGTGCCAACCGCGGCCTTGGCAAGGCCTTCACCGAGGCGTTCCTCGAGGCCGGCGCGGCCAAGGTCTACGCTGGCGCACGCCGGCAGGACGCCATCACCGATCCCCGCCTGACGCCCGTGCGGCTCGACGTCACCTCGTCTTCGGACATCCACGATGCGATCCGGGACTGCCAGGACGTCACCGTCCTCGTGAACAACGCGGGCATCCTGCTGAAGAGCCAGATGCTGACGCCCGGCGGCGAAGACGCGCTGCGACAGGAACTCGAAGTCAACGTCTTCGGCACGCTGAACATGGCGCGCGCCTTCGCGCCCATCCTCGGCGCCAATGGTGGCGGGGCGATCGTCAACATGCTGTCGGTGGTGACATGGTTCACCTCGCCGTTCCACTCCACCTACTGCGCCTCGAAGCACGCCGCGCTCGCGGTGACCGACGCCCTGCGCATGGAGCTGAAGGAGCAGGGCACGCACGTGATGGCCGTGCACGCCGGCTTCATCGACACGGACATGGCCGCGCACTTCACCCAGCCGAAGGTCACCGCGCAGCAGGTCGCCGCACGCACCATCGAGGGCCTCCGCGCGGACGCCGATCAGGTGCTGGCCGATGCGCGGTCGGAAATGATCTGGGCGACGATGCGCAAGGACCCGGCCATCCTCCGGGCAGAGATGCAGCGGCAATGGGACGACAGGGATAGGCAGTGAGCGGGTCGCTTCGCGGGCCACAGATGGCACAGATTGCACAGACAGGACTCGAGACACAGATGCACAGATAAGACGGGATGCACAGATTTCCTGGGGGCCGGGCCCTGTCCCCACGAGCGTCCATTCGGACGCGAGGCTCAACGGGCGCGCAGCGCCCGGCCCAACGGGTGCGAAGCGCCCGGCCTCCCCTGAGAGGACTCCCGCATGGCAACGCCACCCCGTAACCGCGGCACCGCGAAGGCGCGTGCCCCCCACTCGGCCCTCGCGCGTTCCGTGCAGCTCCCGCTGCAGGACTACCTGCACACCGAGAGCGTGGGAGGGGCCGTGCTGGCCGGCGCCGCGCTCCTGGGCCTGCTCTGGGCGAACTCACCCTGGGCCGTCAGCTACAACACGCTCTGGACCACCTCGATCCGGGTGGTGGTGGGCGACGCCGCGTTCCAGCAGGACCTGCGACACCTCGTCAACGACGGGCTCATGGCGATCTTCTTCTTCGTCGTGGGGCTCGAGATCAAGCGGGAGCTGGTGGAGGGCATGCTGTCGGAGCGCAGCCGCGCCACGTTGCCCGTCGCCGCCGCCCTCGGCGGCATGCTGCTCCCGGCGGCCATCTACGCCGTCATCGTCGCCGGTGGCGAGGGCGCGAACGGGTGGGGCGTGCCGATGGCGACGGATGTCGCCTTTGCCGTCGCGGTGCTCGGCATGACCTCCGCCAGCCGCGAGCTCAAGATCCTGCTCCTGGCGCTGGCCATCGTCGACGACATCGGCGCCATCCTCGTCATCGCGGTCTTCTACACCTCGGAGTTCTCCGGGATGGCTGCCGCCGGTGCCGGCCTGGCGGTGCTTGCGATCATCGGCATGCAGCGCGCCGGGTTCCAGCACATGGGTTCGTACGTCCCGATCGCGGCGCTGTTCTGGTTCGCCGTGCTCGAGTCGGGTGTTCACGCCACGATTGCCGGGGTGGTGCTTGGCGCCCTGACGCCCGCCCACCCGCTGGTGCCGCACCCGGCGTTCGCGGGACGCATCCGCCGCCTCGGCAGGGGCCTCGAGCAGGCCACGAGCGACGACGACGGCGAACGCACCGAGCAACTGGCGGCGGAGGTCGAGGAATCGGCGCGGCAAAGCGAGTCGCCTCTCGAACGCGCCGAGCGGCTGTTCCATCCCTGGAGCAGCTACGCCATCCTGCCCCTCTTCGCGCTCGCCAACAGCGGCGTGGCGCTGTCGGGCGACGCGCTCGCGGAGGCGGTGGCCAGCCCTGTCAGCTACGGCGTGCTCGCGGGGCTGGTGCTCGGCAAACCCGCCGGCATCCTCCTGTTTGCGTGGATGGCCGTGCGCTCCGGCGTGGCCACGCTGCCCGACGGCATCTCGTGGCGCCACGTCTCGGCCATCGGCGCGCTGGCGGGCATCGGCTTCACGGTCTCGCTCTTCATCACCGAGCTCGCCTTCAGCGACGACACGCTCACCACGGCCGCCAAGATTGCGATCTTCGCCGCCTCCCTGCTCGCCGCCGGTCTCGGCTGGCTCCTGACGCGCCGGGCGTCGTGAACCCCGGCGCCCCGGTAGCCAAGATGCGGCGCGCGCTGGACCTGGCGCACAACCGCGTCCGGGGCGTCCGGGTCAGCACACCGGATCCCGACGCGCTGGCAGAGCCACTCGGGTCACCGGCGTTGCAGCGACCGTAAGACCACGACGGACGGGCCACGGAGACACGGAAGCGGGCAGGCTGACGCCTGCCACTTAAGATGGCGGATTTCGACCGCCGGCTTCGCGCCGTCGTTCCTGGTGCGGGCCGCAGAAGCGGCCGGGACACGCAGGCGCCTCCGCATCGCCATCGTCCGACGTGGCGCGGTCGATGGCCTCAACATGGCCGCCACGCCCGTGCTCCGGTCTCACCTCGGGACCTGTTCCACCCGTGCCGCCTGTGCGTCTGTGCATCTGTGCGTCTGTGCATCTGTGCAATCTGTGCAATCTGTGGCGTGTGTCCGCGAACCGCCACCTCTGATTCCCAATCGGCGGCCCATCTATGCCCCGAAAAGGACGGTCCCTGCCAGCAGTACGTAGATGGCAATGATCGCCACGCTCTCGAAGCCGATACGCGCGGGGCCGCGTGCCTGGCGGGCGACGAGGCCGAGCAGCAGCATGCCGGTCATCGCAATCGACCCGGCCAACCACAGCCGCACGTCGTCCGGCATCGTGTGATAGATGGAGCCGCCGCGATAAGCGACGTCCGAGAACGCGCCGAACAGCGTGTCGAAGGCGTTGCCACCGACGATGCCGCCGACCGCGAGGGTCAGGGCGCCCTGGCGAACCGCCGCGACCGACGTCACCAGTTCCGGCAACGACGTGCTGGTCGACGTCAGCAACAGGCCCATCGTCGACGCCGAGATCCCCGCCTCGCGGGAGACCGCCGCCGCGGCGCCCTGGAGCAGCCACCCGGCGGCGCCGATGAGCACGGCCTCGGCCGCGAACTCCGTCCACAACCGCGGCAGCGACAGCTGGCCCGAGGCTTCGTCCGGCACGTCGCTTCGCGTGTCATCGGTCCGCTGCGGATTCCACATCGGGGCGACATGCCCGCGCCGGACCAGCAAGAGCCCGCCAAGGTACACGCCCAGCATCACCGGCGTCAGGGGATGCACCTGCCAGATGGTCACGTCCGGCAGGTAGGGGCTCGCGAGGAGCAACCCGAGCAGCACCACCAGCAGCGAGGCCTGCAGGAGGTTCGAGACCGACGCGGCCGCGTGTTCCAGGTTGGCGCGGGGGTGGAAGGCGTCGGCCACGGCCAGGAACAGCTTCTGCACCGCGATGCCGCCGAGCGCGTTGCCCATCGCCAGCTCCGGCCGATCGTTGAAGGCGGCCGTCACCGAGAGCACGCTGCCGGAGAGGGACGTGGTGGCGCCCAGCAGCACGGCCCCCGCCAGCGCCTCGCCGATGCCGGTCCGATCGGCCAGGCGATCGGCCGTACGGGTCAGCCGGCTGCCCACGAGCGCGATGGCCGCCGCGCACGCCACGAAGACCAGCACACCAGTGGTGAGCGACCACGTCCCGGGCTGCATCGTGGTGGTGCTCAGTAGCGCAACAGGGCCGCCACCGCCCCACCGCCGGGAATCTCGCCCGGTGGCAGCGCGTAGACCGTGCTGCCCGTCAGCAGGGCGCGCACCGCCGCGACGTTGAGCAGGTCCTCGTCGCCCTGCTGCGGCTCGTCGTGAATCACGGCCTGCCGCGTCTCGTCGTCGAACGTCCCCCAGCGCTGCACGCCCACCGGGACGAAGAGCACGTCGACACGGCCGTCGGTCGCAGCCGCGAGCGCGGCTTCGACGTCGCTCGTGGCCGCGCCGGCCGCCGACGCGGTGCCGTAGCGCTCGAGTGCGGCCTGGCGTCCCGCGCTGAGGCGCGGCTCGACCAGGGGCCAGGCGCGATCACGAAGCTCACGCGCTGACAACCCCTCGGCATTGCCGGAGACGATGTCCGAGAGCAGGTGCCGATAAGTGTTCGCCTGGCGGTACACGGCCGCCACCGACTCGACGGCCGCAAGCACGAGCGGCGTCGTATCCTCATGCAGCAGCGGCAGGAGCCCACGGTCGACCTGCTGGCAGAAGCGCAGCAGGCGCGTGTCGCGGTCGTCCTCGCCGCCCCCCTGGCCGTGGATGACGCCGCCCGGCGCGGCGCCCGACGTGGCCAGCGTATGGTGCTGGATCTGCGGCTCCGGCCGGTCGAAGCGCAGCGCCTCGGCCAGGCTCTCGGGTGCGTCGCCGCGATCGATCTCCCGCGCGGTGTGGCGGGTGCACTCGACGAGTCGTGCGGCGTTCTGGCTGAGCGCGAGCACATAGAAGCGCCCGTCACCGGCCAGCAGCGGCAACAGCGGCTTCAGGTGCAGTGCCGCGCCGACCACCACCAGCTCGGCGAGGGGCAGCGGCACCCGGAACGTCCTGAAGAAGTCGGGCGCGATGAACGCCGCCAGGCCATCTCCCTGGTACTGCCAGAACGCCTGATCCTCGAGCAGCGCGCGTGCCGGCGCGAGCAGCTCGGCACTGGCGTGGTCCGGCGTGCCGAGGTCCTTCAGCCGCATCTCGGCCGTGCGCAGCAGGCTCTTCCACCGGATCAGGTCCTCGGCCACCACCGGGCGGACGTCGGGCCCCGCCGGATGGGCCGGCATGAACAGGGACACGCACGAGTCGGTGCGCACCTCGGCCAGCTCGGCCACCGTATCTCGGGTAAGGATGTTCATGCCGCCAGGAATGCACGTTCCTTGCCCACGAGCCGGCGGCCGGAAGTGGGCAAGTCCCTTGCCGCACGGGGCACGAATGCCGCATCATCGTGTGCAGAGCCACATGCCTCAGTCCCCGCGCGACATCGACGAGCGCTTCTTCACGCTGTCGATCGACATGCTCTGCATCGCCGACTTCAACGGCTACTTCATCCGGCTGAACCCGGCCTGGGAAACGACGCTGGGCCACACGCTCGACGAGCTCAAGGCCCGGCCGATGTTCGAGTTCGTGCATCCGGACGACCGGGAACGCACGCGGTCCCAGAACCGGGACGTGCGCGCCGGCGGCCATGCCTCGGGGTTCGAGAACCGATACCGCTGTCGCGACGGGTCGTACCGGTGGCTGTTGTGGAACTCGCGCGCCGACGCCGAGCGGCAGGTGATCTACGCCGTGGCGCGGGACATCACCGGCCGCAAGCAGGCCGAGGCCGATCGGGAAGCCCTGCTCGTCGAGCTGCGCCAGGCCCTGGCCGAGGTCAAGACGCTCCGCGCCATCCTGCCGATCTGCTCCTACTGCAAGCGCATCCGGAACGACGACAACTACTGGCAGAGCGTCGAGACGTACCTCGCGCACCACACCGACGCCCAGTTCACCCACGGCATCTGCCCGACCTGCTACACGACCGTCGTCGAACCCGAGCTCAACACGTTCGGCGAGGAGCCCTGACCCGCCGGGCGATCACCAGGGCGGCAGCGTCCGGTAGAGGAACTCGCGCAGGAAAGGGTCGGGCGAGGCGAGCAGCGCCGCGGCGTCCCCCTCGAATCGGATGCGGCCCTCGTCCAGCACCATGAACCCGATCCGCGCCGCGACCTCAGGACGCGCGGCCTCGATGCGCACCTCGCCGTCGCGGCGGGCCTGGTGACTCGCGATGTAAAAGGCGTCCCGCAACTGGTGGGTCACCACGATGGCGGTCACCGACTCGAGATCACGGACCTTGATGATCTCGTCGTCCACCGTGAGGGCGATGACGGGGTCGAGCCCCGTGGTCGGGTCGTCGAACAGCAGGATCTGCGGCCGGGCGGCCATCGCACGCGCCAGCGCGACACGTCGGCGCTGGCCGCCGGACAACTCCGACGGCAGCCGATCGGCGTACTCCGCCAGGCCGACGAACCCGAGCACGTCCGCCACACGCGCCTCGGCGTCGGCCTCCGCCACGGGCATCTCCTCGAACAGCCGATAGCCGACGTTCTCCTCCACCGACAGGGAGTCGAAGAGCGCGGTCTCCTGGAACAGCATGCCGATCTGCGCCCGGACGCGGAGCAGGTCCCGCTCGTCGAGATGGTCGATGCGTTCGCCGTTCACGCGAATCACCCCGGCGTCGGGCCGGAGCAGCCCGAGGATCAGCTTGAGCAGCACCGACTTGCCCGCGCCGCTCGCCCCGAGCAGGAACCGCATGTCGCCGGGCGCGACCGAAAAGCTCACGCCCCGGAGCACCTCGTGATCGTCGAACGCGAACCAGACGTCCTCGAACGAGACGGCGGCAGCGGCCATGCCCGGCTGGACCGCAAGACTGGTGCCTCGGCCGTGCGCGGCCTGCACGGGTGGATCGGGCCCCATCCGCCCGGCCGGGACGGATTTCCGTCGCAGCGGCTGCCAGCATTCCAGCGACGCGCCCCGACCCGGCGGTATAGTCGATCCGGATGGTGTTCGAGACCTACGGGCTGGCCATGGCCATCGGCGTCGTCGCGGGACTGCGCTCGATGACGGCCCCGGCCGCGGTGGCGTGGGCAGCTCGCACGGGCGCGCTGGCCCTGCCCGAGGGGCTGGCGTTCCTGGGCCACGGCGTGGCGCCCTGGATCCTGGCGCTGCTGGCCGGCGGGGAGCTCGTCGTCGACAAGCTTCCCGCGACGCCGCCACGTACCGTGTTGCCCGGGTTCGCGGCACGACTCGTCACCGGCGGGTTCGCGGGTGGCATGGTGGCCGCGTCGAGCGGCTCGCTCGTCGTGGGGGTGCTGGCCGGTGCCGCCGGGGCCGTGGCCGGCACGCTGGGGGGCGTGACCGTGCGCATGTGGCTCGCGCGGAGACTCGGCCGCGACCTGCCCGCCGCCCTGATCGAGGACGGCGTCGCGCTCGTGGCGGCGTTCGTGATCATCACAATCAGCGCCCGCTGATTGCGCGTGCGGTACGGGAGTGCTCGAGAACCGCTGGATTTCTCCGTGCCTCCGTGCCTCCGTGTCTCCGTGTCTCCGTGTCTCCGTGCTTCCGGGACCGCATTCCGATTGAGGTACGGTTGGCCTGCGGGGCCACCACTCCAGCGCGGTCAGGCGATCACGAGCGTCTCGCCGACGTCGCGAAGGCCGAGCCGGTCGTGCTCCTGCCTGAGCGCTTCCTGCGTGCGCTCGATGGGTTCCATGAACGGTTCCCGGCTCAGGCGGAACGACTGGTGATGCACCGGCACGAACAGCTGCGCGCCGGCGGCGTCGGCCATGGTCACGGCCTGCTCGGGCGTGCAGTGGTTGTGAATCCAGGGATCGTAGGCGCCAATCGGCATCACGGCCGCCTCGAAGGGACCGAACCGCCGGTGCGTCCGGAAGGCCGGCGTGGACGCCGTGTCACCCCCGATCAGCAGCCGCCGGCCCTCGCGCTCGAGGACCCAGCCGGTGTACCCACGGTAGGTGTCGCTCCGCATGCGCGCGCCCCAGTGCTTCACCTCGACGGCACGCACCGAGACGTCCCCCTGTCGCGTCTGTACGCGGGTGGAACCGTCCCAGCGCAGCTCCTCCACCGATCGGTATGCGTGGCGGGGCAACAGGTCCGACGTCTCGGCGGCCATCACGGCCGCCGGCCGGCCGCGGACCGCGCCGAGTGAGGGCGTGTCGAGGTGATCAAAATGCGCGTGCGAGACCAGGACCACGTCGAGCTCCGGCAGCTCCGATGGCTTCAGTGCGCACTGCACGAGCCGGAGCGGCCCCAGGCTGCCGATGCCCAGATCCACGCCGACGCGTGAGAAGAGGACGGGGTCCGTGAGCATGCGGACGCCATAGAAATTGATGAGGACCGTGGCATGGCCGAGCCAGGCCAGCGTGATGGCGTTGTCGTCCCAGCTGGCGGGATCGGGCCGGTGCGGGGCGGCCGGGACGTCGCGGCCCCACTCCTCGATGCGGTCGCGCAGGAATCGCGCGCTCCAAGAGGAGGACAGGCCGGTCCACGCCGCCCCGACGCCGGCGGCCAGCCCGGCGCCGAGGGCACCGCGTCTGTTGAGGAACTTCGCCATGACTACAGGATAGGGACTACGGCGACAACCCGAAAGTTCCCGCCCGGCCCTCTGGCGGGCGGTCCGGGGCATCGCGCGGCACACTCAGGCGTTTCCGGCCAGGGCCTCCGTGGCGGCGAGCCGGTAGACACCCGTCGACACCATCGTCGCATACCCCTCGCCGACGAGCGCCCGGTTGCCGCGTCCGGCCTCCGCGCGTGAGAGACCGGTCACGCGCGCGAGCTCCCCGCGCACCGTCATGCCGGCGTTCGCCAGGAACGCCCGTGCGATCTCCCGGAGGGCTGCGTCGCGGGCGATTCGGGTCGTCAGCTCGTCCGGGAACCGGCCGAGCGCCAGCGTCCAGATGTACGTGAACCTGGGCTGGTAGACGATCTCGCTGGGGACGACGAGCATCGCCGCCTGCAGCTCGTCCATGGCGCGGGTGAAGGTGGCGCGGTCGGCCACGCCGGATTCCTGCCGCAGGTCGGATGTGGCCATCTCCCACTCGCGCCGCAGCACGCGAAGGATCTTGCGGGCGGGCGCCCCGAGCCGCGCGGCCTCCTGGCCGCGGCGTACGCCCCAGATCGCGTGGAAGTACGGCACGAGGCGTGGCGCGATGAACGTCGCCTTCCCGCGCGCGAGCTTGCCGTAGTACACCTTCCCGCGCCGCACCACGTCGTCCTTGAGCAGCCATGCGTGCGAGGCTTCCTCGTCCTTCTGCACGTTGCGCGGCAGCACGGCGTCGCGCCGGCCGCAGACGGCGACGTACAACGAGGGGCCGGGACGCCGCGAGTCGGTGAGGCACGCCGCGAACCCGACGCGCTCGACGAAGCGCTCCGCGTCGAACGGCGTCTGCACGCGCCCGGCGCCCTCACGGCACCAGCGCGCGTCACGGTAGTCCTCGATCTCGTCGGGAAGGCTGAGGCGGGGTGGCATGCGTCTCGGGTCCGTCCGTCAGCATACCGCGCGTGGCCGTGCGGGGTGGACGGCCGTATGAGACCGGGACCCGTGCCATTCATGACCACTGAAGACACTGAACACACTGAAGACACTGATCACACTGATCACACTGCTCACACTGAGCACACTGAGCACACTGAAGAGGCTTGATGCACGGACTGCCGAGAGTCGATCCGCGGCCGGGACGCGTCAAGGCTCGACGGAAACACGCTGCAATTGCGCTTCGGGCGACGAGTCATCCCTGCCGCCCCTGGGGTGCTGGTTGGCCCAAGCGCTCGCTAGCACGGTCCCCAGACCCTCACTGTGTTCAGTGTGTTCAGTGTGTTCGGTGTGTCCAGTGTGTTCAGTGTGCCCGGTGTTCCGAGCCTTCCGTCTGCTGGCCCCCGGCTCCCCGACCTCCCCCTTCAATCCTGCCCGCGCTCCATCTTCACGCCCTCGAACGAGACGTCCACGGCCTCGGCGTAGCGCTTGCCGTTGGTCTCGTCGTGCCGCGGGAAGGTCGGTGCGTCGATGTGCACCTTGAGCGTGTACTTGCCGTCGGCGGGCAGCACCCAGTTGCGACCGTAGTGGTACAGGTAGGGATGCCACAGCAGCGGATGCTCGTGCGTGCCGAGCTCGGTGCCGTCCTTGTCCACGACGGTCACGTGCACGTCGAGCCCGGGCACGAAGCGCCCGTCCGCGCCGTCCGCCACGGCAATCTCGATGTGGATGTTCTCCTCATCCGGCTCATGCCACTGCAACACGCCGTCGTGGAGCTCGTACATGCCTTCCGCCTTCTCGATCGCGTAGGCCACCACGTAGTCGCCGGCCCGTTTGCTGCCGCCGGTGTCGGCGACCTCCTCCGCCATGTGGCGGAGTGTCTCCTGATACGCCTTCCCCTCGGCCTTCGCGAGGGTCAGCCCCTTGGGCTCGGCTTCGTCACTGGTGCGCATCGGCGGGCGCTGGCTCTTCGTCTGTGTGGCCATGTCTCCTCCTGGGGTTGTGGGTGTGCAGGAGGCTTCTGCAAGGCTGAGTCCGAACTCCATACACGGCTGACGTGGCACGCCCGGCCCAGCCTCGGCAGCGCCGTGCCAAGGAATGGCACGTCATTGCCCAGCAGTGGTGCGAGCGCCGCTCGGCCGGAGGAGGTTGCCCCCCGACGGCAGGTGTACGCAACGGCGCCTCCAGTGGTCGACTGGGATGCCTATGCGGCGCGCCATGAGGGATGGACAGCAGGCACCCGCCGTGCGAGACTCATGTGGCTTGACCACATGAGTGCGACGACGGAGACGGCCGGCCAGCGTATGGAGGGACGGTGACGCGTATGCGAGGGCTATTCGATCGCTGGCTGGGAGTCCTCCGTGAACGGCTCATGCGGGTACGCGCCTGGTTTGGGGCGTCGTCGCACGATGCCGACTTCGAGGAGGAGTTGGCGTCCCATGTGAACAAGGCGGTCGACGAACTCGTGAGCCAGGGTGTGCCGATGGACGAGGCACGGCGCCGCGCGCTGGCGCGGTTCGGCGGCGCCACAACCGCTCGTCAGACACATCGCGATGCCCGCGGCCTCCCTGGGCTCGATGCCTGGCTGTTCGACATCCGCGCGGCCGCCCGCAGCCTTTGGAGGGCTCGCGGCCACAGCGCCGCCGCCGTCTCGGTTCTGGCCATCGGCCTCGGCTGCAACCTGGCGGTGTCGGTCATCGCCCAGGCGGTGCTCGTCCGCGGGTTCGCGGGGGTGCCGGACAACGAGAGCCTTGTCTACGTCGACACGAACCGCAACGGGCAGGGTTGCTGTGTGTCATATCCGGACCTGCAAGATTGGCGAAGCGAGGTCTCGACGCTGACCGGCCTCGGCGCCGTCGCGGACCAGCGCGTTACGTACCGGGACGGCGACGGGTTCCCCGAAAGCTACTCCGCCACGCTGGTCACTGCGAATGCGTTCAACATTCTCGGCGTCTCGCCCGTGCTCGGCCGTGGGTTCGTCGCGGATGACGATCGAGTCGGTGCGATGCCTGTCGCCGTGCTCTCGCATGCGTTCTGGAGCGACCGATACGCGCGCAACCCCAACATTGTGGGTCGCGTGGTTCGTATCGATGGACAGCCCGCCACCATCATTGGCGTCATGCCGCCGGGGTTTGCCTTTCCACAGAACCAGCAGCTCTGGCTGCCTTTGGTCCCGACACCGGAACGCCTCGAGCGAGACGCGCGGGGCCTCTGGTTCGCCTTCGGACGGATTGCCCCCGGATCGAGCATGGCGTCGGTGCGTGCCGAGCTGGCGACCGCGGGCGAACGCCTCGCCGAAGCCTACCCCTCCACGAATCGGGGATGGGTGCCCGCGCCACGGGCGTTCGCGGAGTTCTTCGTCGGTCGGGACGCTCCGGGCACCTATGTGGCGCTTTCAGGCGCTGTGGCTTTCCTGCTCCTGATCGCAGGCGCCAATGTCGCCAACCTCCTCGTGGCGCGCTCGGTTGCGAGAGGAAGAGAATTCGCCGTACGGATGGCAATCGGCGCGTCGACGAACCGTATCGTGCGGCAGGTGCTGCTTGAAGGCCTGGGGCTCGCCGTCTTGGGCACGATCCTCGGCTGGTTCGGCGCGGACGTGGGCCTGCACCTGTACAGGAGCGTCGCCAACCCGCCAACTCGCACATGGTCGGAGCACCTCCTGGATTTCTCGCTCGACGGGCGGTCGCTGCTGTATGCCGTGGCCCTCTGTCTCCTGACGGCGCTGGTCACGGGGCTCATGGCGGCGCGGCGCCTGGCCGATGTCGATCTGATCGGAGGCCTGAAGGAAGGCGGCCCATCCACCGGCAGCCGCCGAGGCAGGCAGGTGGCCGGAGCGCTGGTGGTCGCGCAGATGGCCCTCGCCGTCGTGTTGCTCGCCGGAGCCGGCGTGCTGCTGAGGAGCTTCGTCCACCTGTATCAGGTAGATCCTGGCGTGGACACCAGGGGGTTATCCATGCTGATGCTGGGTCTTCCGGACACGCGATATACGAACGTCGAGGATCGTGTGCAGTTCCTGCAGCGTTTCGAGGACGGAATCAGGAGCCTGCCTGGTGTGACCCAAGCCGCCGTCTCCGTCTCAGGGCGACGTGCCTTCGACATCCAGGAGTCCCCGACGCCTCGTGACACCCCGCCGCCCACGACCCCCACCGCGGCAGTGAGCGCCGCCTATTTCACGACAATCGGCGCGACTCTGCTGTCGGGTCGGCGGTTCGACCGATTCGACACCGCCAACGGACCAGCCGTGGCGATCGTCAATCGGCGGTTCGCCGATCAGCAGTGGCCGGGACAGGACGCCCTGGGTCGACAGATTCGCTTCATCGAACGGGATACGCCCGGCGCGTGGACGACGATCGTCGGCGTCGTTTCCGACGTCTCCCTCGAACGCGACGGCGTCGGTCCGTCGCCCCTGGTCTACGTGCCATTGCCACAGGCCCCCGCCTCCGGTGCATGGGTCTTCATCAGGTCCACCACCACCGGCGTGGATCTCTCGCCGGACATTCGACGCGTGCTGAGCGGTCTCGACCCGGAACTTCCAGTCTGGCTGGGCCCATTCTCGGTCGAGCAGCGTCTCGCCGGCTCTGGCAGGTACTGGGCCACCGGACGCAACTCCGCCCTGCTGCTCGTCTTTGCAGGGATCGCCCTCACCCTTGCGGTGGTCGGGTTGTATTCGGTCATCGCGCACGACGTTGCACGACGCACCCGCGAACTGGGGATTCGGATGGCGATTGGTGGCACGGCGCCGCGCATGGCCTGGCTCGTCCTGGGAGACGGCCTGCGCTATGCCGTTCCCGGTCTGACCATCGGCCTGGCGGGAGCCGTCGCCCTCAACCGCCTCCTCTCCGGCACGCTGGTCGGCGTTTCACCGGCAGACCCGCTGTCGCTTGCCGGCACGGCTGTCGTGCTGCTTGTGGCCGCGCTGGCAGGCTGCCTGTTGCCTGCCAGCCGCGCGGCACGAATCGATCCCCTCGCCGCTTTGCGCCACGAGTGACCATTCCGGGCGGTCTCTCGCGAACCGCCGTGCCTGTTCCGGTCCGCATGACGTGATGCCTCCTTGCAGTGGCCCGGCTCCTGCGTCATGGTGATCAAGAGGCATCGCTGAAGCGGCGCGCCTGCACGAAGGGAGCACGATGAGCATCGAACGGCAGCTTGGCACCAGCGGACTGTCCACCCCGCCCCTGATCCTTGGCGGCAACGTCTTCGGCTGGACCGCCGATCAGGCCACGTCGTTTGCGGTCCTCGACGCGTTCGTGGCCGGCGGCGGACGCATGATCGACACGGCGGACGTCTATTCCCGCTGGGTGCCCGGCCACTCGGGCGGTGAGTCGGAGTCGGTCATCGGCGCGTGGCTTGCGCGGCGTGGCCGGCGTGACGACGTGCTCATCGCGACGAAGACCGGCGGCGAGATGAACGGCGGCAAGGGCCTGAAGCCGGATCGGATCGCCGCGCAGGTGGACGGCTCGCTGCGGCGGCTGGGCACCGATTACATCGACCTCTACTTCGCCCACTGGGACGACCCCGACACGCCGCTGGCGGACACGCTCGAGGCCTTCGACCGTCTCGTCCAGGCGGGCAAGGTCCGGGCGATCGGCGCGTCGAACCACGACGCCGCGCGGCTGGCCGAGGCACTCGACACCAGCGCGGCGCGTGGCCTCGTCTCCTACTCGGTGCTCCAACCGCACTACAACCTGCTCGAGCGCGCGCGGTTCGAGGGTCCCCTGCAGGAGCTGTGCGTCGCGCGCGGCATCGCCGCGGTGCCCTACTTCGGGTTGGCCGCCGGGTTCCTTACGGGCAAGTACCGCCGCCGGGAGGATCTCGACGGCAAGGCGCGCGGCGGCGCCGTGGAGAAGTACCTGAACGAAAGGGGCCTCGCGGTGCTGGCCGCGCTCGACGCCGTGGCGGCCGACGCAAAGGCGACGCCCGCCCAGGTGGCGCTGGCGTGGCTGGCCGCGCAGCCGGCGGTCGGCGCACCCATCGCGAGCGCCACCAGCGTCGCGCAGGTGGACGACCTGCTGGGCGCGATGCGCCTGTCGCTCACGGCGGAACAGGTGCGTCAGCTGGACGACGCCAGCCGCTGATGACGCGTCAGGCCGCGTGATGCCGGCGCGCGCGGATCTTGGCCATGGCCCTGGCTTCGATCTGCCGCACCCGTTCACGCGACAGCGAGAGCCGGCGCCCGATCTCGGCCAGCGACAACTCCCGGTCGAGCCCGAAGCCGTAACGCAGGCGGAGCACCTCACGCTCCCGTCGCTCGAGCGGCGCCAGGACGTCCTTGACCTCGGCGGCCAGCTCGCCGCGCAGGGCCGTGTCCTCCGGTGAGCCACTCGTGGCGTCCTCCACGAGGTGTCCCATCAGGGTGTCGCCTTCCTCGTTGATGGGCGCGTCCAGGGACGCCGGCTGCCGCGCAGCGTCGATCAGGAGCCGCACCTTGTCGAGGCGCATTTCCAGCCGCGCCGCCAGCTCGTCGGGCCGCGGCTCGCGTCCCAGCTCCGTCCGCAGGTTGGTGCGCGCGCGATTCAACTTGCCCAGCGCCTCGACGACATGCACCGGCAGCCGAATCGTGCGGCCGTGGTCGGCGACCGCGCGGTTGACGCTCTGGCGGATCCACCAGGTCGCGTAGGTCGAGAAGCGGAACCCCCGCTGATACTGGAAGCGGTCGACGGCCTTCATGAGGCCGATGTTCCCCTCCTGGATGAGATCCAGCAGGGACAGGCCGCGTCCGAGCGACCGCTTCGCGATCGAGACGACCAGCCGCAGGTTGGGCTCCACCAGCGCGTGTTTGGCGCGGCGGACCTCCGCCTGCCGGGACGCAACGCGTGCATGCGCGCGCTCGAAGAGCCGCGGCGGCAGGCCGACCCGCTCCTCGAACGCGGCGAGCGCCACGGCGCGGCGCCGGCCATCGGCCGTCGCCTCGATGGTGGACAACTCGGCCGCCCGCGCCTCCAGGTCCGCGACGATGCCGTCGATGACGGACGGGCGCATCGGGATGGCCGACAGCGTGGCTTCCAGCGCGCGGCGCCGCCGGAGCAAGCTGGCGCGTGCGTCGGCGCGCGCCGCCGCGGTCCTCGACGTGCCGAGCGTCACCTGTGCGGCGTGCACCTGCCCGGACAGCTCCGCGGCCCGTGCCAGCGCTGCGATCAGGGGTTCGAGCGTCTCGGGCACGAGCTCACCACCGTCGGGGAGCAGGATAAGCTCGGCGGGGGCTGTTGTGCCCGCAACGAAGGCACGCGCGAGGGCCACGAGCGTCTCGCGCGCCACGGGAATCGCGACGAGGCTTGCCACGAGCGCCTCACGTGCCGCTTCCATCCGCTGGCCGATCTCACGCTCCTGCGCGGCGGTCAGCAGCTTGTGCTGCCCGATGTGCCGCAGGTAGACGCGGACCAGATCGGCATCTTCGCGCGCGGTGCCGCTGCCCGGGGCCTCGTACTCGCCCGCCTCGTCGTCCACGGCCTCCCTCGAACCACGCGCCTCGTCATCGGCCCCGTGGGTCTGTATCTCGAAGGCCTCCGGCTCATCTTCGTCCTGAAGCGGATCCGCTCCCTCGTCCGGGTCAGGCGCAGGGCCTCTTCCACGTCCGGGCCGGCGCCAGTCGAGCACGTGAGAGCTTCCCTCCGGTGCCTCCGGCTCGACACGTGACGCGGCCACGCGTCGTCTCGACGCTGATTCGCGCGCCCGCTTGGCCATGTCTCCTCCTGGTGACTCGGTGTTGCCGATTCTGGGCGTTCGGGATGCCAGCAGGCGCGACGTGCGCCGGCACTCTCGAGATCTTGTGGGGGTCACCCGAACGTCTTGCGAAAGCCGTGCCCGGGCAAGGTGCCGCAGCGGGCGGGCTCCCGACCAATAGGCCCCCTTCCTCTTGCGGATGAGCTCCTCCCTGTTCTCCGTCTAGGCGCCCGTACCGCGTCGCCTGCCACCCCTGCCGCTTGATACACTCCCGCCGTGGGACGCGCGAGACGCGCCCCGGGATGTGGCCGCCAGGGGCCGCCCCGCACCGCCGCTCGGGCGACAAGGCAGGAGACCAACGGATGACGAATCGAATCACACGTGCCACGGTCGGGCTGATGCTCGCGATCGGCATGTTGTCGACGGGCCTCTCGGCCCAGGACCGCCTGGCGCCGGGCGCGCTGCCGCCCGCCGAGCGGCCATTCGGCACGCTCCGCGACCAGGCCGCGATGCAGCAGCAGTGGCTGGAGAAGCGGCTCGACACGTTCCTGCCGGACCTCATGCGTTCCCAGGGCATCGACATGTGGGTCGTGCCCATGCGCGAGTACAACGAGGACCCGGTCTTCTGGTCGATCACCTCGCCGGAGACCTTCGCGGCGCGACGCCGCACGATCTATGTCTTCTTCGACAAGTGCGCCGCCACGGGCGCGCCCGCCACGGCTGACTGCATCGAACGCATCGCGCTCGGCGGCACCTCGCAGGGCGGTGTCTTCAAGGCCGTACGATCGACGATTGCCGTGCCGGCCGACGTCGGTGGCCAGCAGGCCGAGCTCTGGGGCGATGCCCAGTGGCAGGTGCTCAAGGACGTCATCGAGGAGCGGAAGCCGAAGGTGATTGGCATCAACCGCTCGAAGGTGTTCGCCTTCACCGACGGCCTCTCGAGCGGTGAGCTCCAGGGCATGAGCGAGGCGCTCGGCGCGCCGTGGACGGCGAAGTTCAAGAACGCCGAGGAGCTGCCGCTCAACCTCATTGCGTCGCGGCTGCCCGAGGAGGAAGCGTTCTTCGAGAAGATGAACGCGCTCGTCTGGCAGATGACGCAGCGGATGTTCTCGACCGACGTCATCGCGGTGGGCACGACCCGCACGAGCGACCTCGTGTGGTGGTGGCGCCAGCGCGTCAATGACCAGGGCCTCGGCACGTGGTTCCAGCCGAGCATCGAGGTCCAGCGCCAGGGCGTCACCGGCGAGGAGCTCGGTGACGATCCCATCATCATGCCGGGCGACGTCCTCCACTGCGACGTGGGCATCACCGTCGCGCGGCTGAACACCGACACCCAGCACATGGCCTACGTGCTGAAGGTCGGCGAGACCGACGCGCCGGCCGGGCTCAAGAAGGCCCTGGCCAACTCGAACATGATGCAGGACATCGCGATGGAGGAGATCAGGCCGGGCCGCACCGGCAACCAGATCCTGGGCGACGTCCTCCGCCGGATGGGCGCGGCGAAGATCAACGGGACGATGTACTCGCACCCGATCGGCATGAACGGCCACGGGTCGGGACCCCTGATCGGCCTGTGGGACTACCAGGACGGCGTGCCCGGCCGCGGCGACGCCAAGGTCATCCCGTCGATGTGGTTCTCCATCGAGCTCCAGGCGACCACGCCCGTCCCCGAGTGGGGCGGCCAGCCGGTCCGCATGGCACAGGAAGAGGACATGATCGTCGGCGCCGACGGCAAGACCCGCTGGGCGCACGGCCGGCAGGACACGCTGTTCCTGGTGGGCGCGAAGAGATAGCTGCACGCGCGACGTGGGGGCAGTCCCGGCAATGGGGACTGTCCCACTAGTGTCCGGTCATAAGTTGAGCAAAGGCAATTGCTTACCGTCGTCGGTGGTCTCGAGGTGGAAGGCCGCATCAGAAACGGCCGTAGAAATGGGCGTTTTCTCGAAGAGCGTGACGCTGAGCACCTGGAGCAATTGGTAGAGGCTGACGTCGAGGTGCAGTCGCTTGCGGACAATCGCGGTGAGTACATAGACGCTCAAGGCGATCCAGATTTGGGTCTTCACGGCGTTGGAGCTGGTGCCGTAGAACGCCGTGATCCGCAGGTGCTGCTTGATCCATTTGAAAAAGAGCTCGACCTGCCAGCGCGCTTTGTACAAGCGAGCAATCGTGAGCGGCGGCAACGCGAAGTTGTTCGTCATGAAGGCCAGCCGCTGCCCGGTGTCCGGATCACGGTAGTGCACACGACGCAGCGGTGCGGGATAGTCGCGACGCGCCTTCGCATGGGCGCAGACGACCGTCTGGTCGGCCAAGAGCCCGGTGTGGAGGTCGATGCGACGTGAGGCCCGACGCTGGACACAGAGGTTGCGCTTCCAACGCGTCACGAAGAACGCCGCTTCCTGCGTGAATCGATGCAGTCGCGCGAAATCGATGTAGCCGCGATCCATCAGGTAGAAGGCCCCCGGCTCGAGCACCAAGTCGTCGAGAAACGCCGCTTCGCCGCATTTTCCGGCCGTAATGTGCACCACCGACGGGATGAGGCCCCGCAGGTCGACTTGGGCATGCAGCTGCACGCCGGCCAGCCGCTCCGTGTACCGCGCCCAGGGGAAGACGGAGGCGCAGAGTTCGATGACCGTCGCGTCGAGCGCATAGACGGTGTCCGCGAGGGCGACGCTCAGCGGGTCATCGTTGTAGAGCGTCCGCGCGGTCCGGATGAGGCCCTGTGCGAGGTCCGCATAGATGCGCCAGTCGCGGTGCTCGTTCGCGTCGGCGAGCGTCGAGCGTGCGACGCGCGCTCGAATGCCCATGTGATAGAGCTTCGGTTGCACCGCTCGCAAGCAGGCTTCGATATCGCGCAGGCTCTCGCGCGCGGTCAGCTGCGCGAAGGCCATGCAGAGAAACTGGTCCCAGCAGGAGAACCGCGAGGTCTTGTACTCGCCGTCGTAGCGTGCCACGCACTGCTGGAACTCGAAGCGGGAGACGTGAGCCATCAATTGAGCGAACACGGTGCGGCCAGGCATGCCGCATTGTGTCGCTCAGACGGCACCTCGCCGCGGTATCGAAAAGCGCAGCGATGCCAGTTAAGTACCGCCGGTCGAATCACTTGCGGCGATGCGACCGATCAATGACCGGACACTAGTGGGACTGTCCCCATTTCCAGCGACGTACGCCTCGGCTGCGCACGTGCCGTGCGCTGGCTGTCGCCTGTTCCCCGGGAACTCTCACCTCCATTCGCCACCCACTACCGCCCCACGGCTGAGCTACAGTAACGGTCGGACACGTGGTCATGCGCGTCGGCGCGCGACCCACGGCCTCGACCCATGGACCAGACACGGATGCGCTACCGGGCCTTCCTCGCCGACGGCCTGTCGCTCGGCAACGGCGCCAGCGGCGTCGCCGGGGTGCTGCTCCTGCTCACCTGGCAGGACCCCGCCGCGCTGGCGGTCGCCTGCCTCTTCGTGTTCCTCGCCTGGGGATTCGACTCGGTGGACGGTCTCGCCGCACGAGGGGTGGAACGGTCGCCCGCCGAGGGCGCCGTGCTCGACAGCCTGTGCGACACGAGCTCGTTCGCCGCATTGCCGGCGGCGCTGCTCACCGCCTACGGCACGCGTCTCGGTCCCGCCGTCGCGGCCGCAGGCGGTCTGGCCGGCATCGTGTACTTCTGCTGCGCCGTCCTGCGGCTGCGACGGTACACCGTCGGCGCGGTTGGCCACGCCTCCGAGGCCCGCACATCGTTCGAGGGCGTGCCCTCTCCGGTGGCGGCGATGTCGGTTGCCGCGGCCATCCTGGCGGCGATCACCGGACCACCGGTCCTGGCGTGGCTGCCCTTGCTGTTCGCGGCCGCCACCGCACCGTTGATGCTGTCGCGCACGCGGTATCGGGACACCCCACGGCTGGCCGGCTGGATGGTGCGCGCCCGATGGCCGATCCCGGTGCTCGCCGCAACGGCGTACGCCACACGTAATGTCGCCGTGGCGTTGTCGTTGTTCTTCGCGGCCTACCTGGCGAGCGGCGCCCTTGGCGCCCGCGAGCGCCCCGGCCGGAACGCAGTGTCCGACGCCGGCTGACGCGGTCCCCGGCCCCCACGCACCTCGGGTGTCGTTGCCCCCAGCTGCGACGTGGCATCAACCCTCCCACACCCGCCGATGGCGCGGCGGGCCTTTCTCCAGGAGCCTCATGAGCGGTCCTTCGGCGATTGACAGCAGGCGCGGCCAGAGCTCGTCCACGGAAGACGTGTTGCTCAACGTGCTGGACGAGGCCCTGACGGACGTGCGGGTGCGATTCGTCCGCCCGGGTGGCCACCGGGACGTCGGGGGCGGGACCGGCGATCCCGAGTTCGTGGTCCGCGTGACCGATCCCGACTTCGGCCGGCGTGTGTTGGCCGCCGGCACGCTCGGCCTCGGCGAGACGTACATGGAGGGCGGCTGGACGATGGAGCACGGGACGCTCGATCGGTTCCTCGCGGTGCTCGCCCTCGCCAACGTGGACAGCCTCATCCGCCGCGACCCGCGGCTGGTCGCGCGAATCGCCGCGATGCGTGTCGGGCACGCCCTGATCAACTCGACGAAGAAGACCCGGCGCCACTACGACATCGCCGCCGAGGTCTACGAGCTGTTCCTGGACGACACGATGGGCTACAGCTGTGGCTACCAGAAGGCCCCCGGCGATTCACTGCAGGCGCTGCAGGAGAACAAGTACGACCGGGTCTGCCAGAAGCTCCAGCTACGGAGCGGCGACCGCCTGCTGGACATCGGCTGCGGCTGGGGTGGGCTCATCATCCACGCCGCGCAGCATTACGGCGTGCAGGCGCACGGCATCTCGCCGGCGCCCAACCAGGTCGGGAAGGCGCTCGAGCGGGCGAGGGCCCTGGGGCTCGGGTCGCGGGTGACCGCGCAGGTCGGCGACTTCCGCGACGCGACCGGCACCTACGACCGGATCTCGTCGGTCGGCATGTTCGAGCACCTGTATCCGCACGAGCACCGGGCGTTCTTCACGCAGGTGAATGCGCGCCTGGCCGACGATGGGATCGGGCTCCTGCACTTCATGGGGTGCACGACCGACAGGAACGAGCCCGACCCGTTCATCCAGACCTACGTCTATCCGGGCTCGACGCACCCGCAGCTGAGCAAGGCCGTCTCGGGCCTCGAACGGGAGCGCCTGGCGGTGCTGGACGTCGAAAACATCGCGCGGCACTACCACCCGACCGCCGAGCACTGGAGCGAGCGGTTCCAGGCCAACAAGCACCGGCTCGATCCCGCCCGGTACGATCCCCGGTTCATCCGCATGTTCGAGTTCACCCTGGCGCTCTACATCGCGGGGTGCACGGCGCTCGTGAGCGGTGTCTTCCAGGTGCTGTTCACGAAGAACTTCCGCAAGAACCTGCCGTGGCACCGCGTGTAGGCGGCCGCCGCCCGCAGCCCTGGGGCGGGGCGGCACCCGCGAGCTCGGTGACGCGCCGCTCGAGTTCGCGGCTGACGTAGTCGGTGCGGGCCCTCGCGGCGGGCAGGCCGGCCCAGTCCGCAGGACGGATGGCGCGCCCGAACCGGACGTGGACCGGCGTGGGTCGCGGGATCCAGGCGCCCTTCGGCAGGGCTCGCCGGGAGCCGTCGATGTACGCCGGGACCACGGGCAGATCGAGCTCCAGGGCCAGGAAGGCGGCGCCCCGCCTGAACGGCAGCAACCCCCCGGTGGTCGATCGGGTGCCTTCCGGGAACGCGATGAGGCGGACCTGCTGCGTCCGGATCAACTCACGACACTCCGCGATCGTGCGCCGCAGCCTGGGCGAGTGCCCGCTGGCGCGGTCGATGGCGATGATGTTGAGCACCACCCGCGTGAGCCGCCCCGTGGTCGATTGCGGATCGAAGTAGTCGGCCGCCGCGAGCAGGCGGAACGACTCGAAACGCAGGCCGCTCGCCACCATCAGCACGGCGCTGTCCAGGTGGCTGGCGTGGTTGCTGCACAGCAGGAAGGGGCCAGGCGGCAGCGGCTCCACCGCGGCCACGTCCAGCGGGGCATAGAACCGGAACACCGCGACGGCGAACCGCTCGAAGGTGCGCCGCAGGGTCCGTCCCATGCGTGCGTCCGGGCGACGGTCGGCTCGGGCGGTCATGCGGGGTCTCGTGTCGCGGCCACCGGCGCCAGGCTCCTCTGCCGTTGCGCGCCATTCTTGTCCGCGCACCGACTGCGATGCAATGGCTCAGCTTGACGTATACTTTTGGCTTCTTGCGCCGGACGCGGCCCCCTTTGATGACGACCACCCGTGCATCCAGTTCCCCGCTGGATATCGTCACGACCTCCAGGCGCTATCGCCAGGGGGTGCTCCACGCATTGGATCACGGCGGCTGGAACGCCGACCTCGAGCAGCAGGCCCTGGCCGCCGTCCGCCGGCTGGCGCGGGCCCGCCAGCAGGCGTTCACGCCGGGCGCCGCACGGGCCGCACGCGCCGCGGCGCGCACCCTGGTCTTCGTCGTGGCCCCACTGCTGGTCGCCACCTGGCTCGCCGAGGCCGGATGGGGCTGGGCGGCGGTGCCGCTCGTGGGGCTCGCCGGCATCGGCCTCTACGGCGGCGTTGCCATCCTGCACGACCTGGCGCACGGATCGTTCCTGCCGTCGAAGCGGGTCAACGACATCCTCGGCCACCTGCTCGCGCCGCTGCTGCTGATGGAGTACGCCGGCTTCCGCCGATCGCATCTCGAGCACCATCGCCTCAGCCAGTCCACGGCCGACCCCAAGCGGTTCGGCGTGGAGCACCGCGAAGAGACCACGCACCCGGATCACTCGTCCCTCGACCTGTGCCCCGCGCCCCTGCGGGGACCGCTGCGGCTCGGCGCCTGGGCGGTGCGCCTGCCCCTGCGCGTGCGCCAGGTCGCCTACCTGTCGATCCTGCCGCTCTTCATGGGGCCCGCCGTCCTCTTCTTCAGTGGCGAGTTCTCGGTCGCGCGGCGCGACTGGCGGAAGGCCGAGCCGTGGCCGGCAACGCTCGCGTCCGCGAGCTTCCTGGCGCTGCTCTACGCCTGGTCCCCGTGGTTGCTGCTGCTGTTCTTCATCGCATTGGTGATCGGCCACTCGTTCACCTTCCACGTGTTCGCGACGCACATGACGCCGAACCAGGTGTACTGGACGTCGGCCCGTCGCGCCGCCATGGCCGATGCGCTGAACGTGTCCGACATCCATTGCGGCGCGCTGGTCCGGTGGCTCGGGCACGGGCTCGCCAACTACCACTCGCTGCATCACCTCTCGCCGGCCATCCCGTGTTACCACCTGGCGGCCGCCGAGGCGATGGTCGCCCCCGACCTCGCGCCCCTGCGCGCCCCGGCCATCGACCTGCTCCAGCCCGCGTCGTGTGCCCTGCTGTACGACGGGCTCTTCAGCGGCGTCGTGTACAAGAACTCCGAGTCGTGGGACTACGCCGCCCTCGGGGGCATGCGCCGGGTCGCCACACCGGAAACCGGCGACTAGCGTGCCCGAACGCATCCAGAACTGGCTCGGCAACGTCGTCTCTTCGGTGGACACCGTGCTGCGGCCGCGCAGAGTCGGCGAACTGCAGGAGTTCGTCGGCAGCGCGACCGATCGGCTGCTGGTCATCGGGGCCGGCATGTCGAAAACCGCGTTGATGGCGCCACCAGGGCGGCGGGCCCTCGACATGAGCGCGATGAACACCATCATCGAAACCGCCCCCGACTCCGTCGTGGTTGGTGGCGGCATCCCGGTCCTCGATCTGAGCCGCGCCCTCTACGCCCGGGGCCGGCAGCTGCCGGGCTTCACCATCACCGCGAACCCGAGCGTCGGCGGGTGCATCACGGCGCCGACCAAGGGCAGCAACCACCCCTTCAACCCCGGCGCCAACGGCGTCAGCAGCGCCGTCATCAGCGCGAAGGTGGTGCGGCCCTCTGGCGCGCTCGTCGAGCTGCACGCCGGACGGGACGACGAGGCGCTCGCCCTGTTGCGGGACAGCTACAGCGCGGTGGGTGTGGTCGCCGAAGCCCGCCTCAGGACCGTGCCGCTCGCGAGTGCCGACGTGCACGAGGAAGCGGGATCGCTCGACGCGTTCCTGGGTGACAGGGCTGCGCACGCCCGGGCGCTGGAGCAGCGCACCCTGCTCTTCCCGAAACTCAACCTCGTGGTCATGCGGGTGCACGAGAACCGTCGGCCCGCCGAACCGGACGCGGCCTTCGACACGCTGCTCGAGGGCCCGAACACCGCGTACGTGCGGCTGGCCCGGGCGCTGCCCCGCATCGGCCGCGCCGCCGTCCTGCGCACCGTCGTCCCGCTCGGCATCGTGAAGACGCCCAGGCGCCGGCTCCACATCCAGAACCTGACCGACTATCCTCGCGACGGCTCCGCCTACCTCGATTTCATCACCTGGAGCCTCCCGATCGGCCGCTTCGCCGAGGCCATGCCCCGTATCGCGCGCTTCTGCCGGACGCACCGCGACTACCCCTCGTCGTCGCTCATCGAGATCTTCCGCGTGTTTCCCGAAGCGCGGTTCCTCGACGCGGACGAACGCGTCGCCATCGACCCGGTCGCCTTCGACCGGCGCGAGGCGGCGCGGTGGGAGTCGTTCTACCGCGACTACAACCGCATGATGGTGGAGCTCGGCGCCAGCCCGTTCCTCAACCAGACGCGCCACATCACCGCCGCCGACATGCGGCAGGTGTACGGGGCGCGTTATGACGCCTGGCGGGACGCGATCCTGCAGGTCGACCCCACACGCAAGCTGGGCTCCGCCTACCTGGACCAGGCGCTCGGCTTCGACGGATCGCGACACTGATGGACGCCGGCACCGCGGTCCCGCGCGGCTGGGGACGCTTCGCGCTCTTGTGGGGGCCGCAGACCCTGGCCCTGACCGGCCGCGGGCTCACCACGTTCGCGCTCGGCGTCTGGGTGTACGAACGCACCCACTCGGCCACGCTCTTCGCGCTGCTCGAGGTGAGCGCAATCCTCCCGGGCATCCTGGCCGCACCGGGCATCGGCTGGGCCGTGGATCGCCTCGGTGCGCGCCGCGCGCTGCTCCTCGCCGACCTCGCCGCGGTCGCCGTGGTGCTCGCGCTCGAGGCGGCCTTCTACTGGGACGTCGCTTCGCCGGCGCTGCTCTACGTGATCCTGACGATCGGCGCCGCGCTCACGTGCCTGCGGTGGCCTGCCTACACGGCGCTGGTGACCCTGCTGGCTCCGCCCGCGCATCTCGCCCGGGCGGCGGCGCTCATGCAGGTCGGCTACGCCGGCCAGCAGGTCGTCGCGCCGGTCGTCGCCGGCCTGCTCCTCGGCGCCATCGGGGTCGGGGGCGTCATCGGGCTCGACCTGCTGGCGTCGGCCGTGGCCCTGGTGTCGCTCCTCCTGCTGCCCGTGGCGGCCCCCGTCATCCGCGACGGCCGCATGTGGGACGACGTGCGTGATGCGTGGAATGTGATGCGTGAGAACGGCCTCCTGCGGCTGGCCGCCTACATCATCGCCAGCTACCTGCCCGGTGGGTTCGTCATCGCCCTGGCCACCCCGCTCGTGCTCACCATTGCCGGCCCCGAGGCGCTGGGATTCGTGATGGCCGCCATGGGGCTGGGCATGCTTGCCGGGTCCGTCACCGCCAGCGGACTCGCACGGCCCGAGGGCGGCATCCGGCGCCTGCTCCGATACGACGCAATGCTGGTCCTCGCGATGCTCTCCGCCGGGGTCGCCACCACGGCCCCGCGGATGGCCGTCCTGGGCTTCGTGTTCCTGTTCGGGCTGGCCGGCATGGTGGCCGAGGAGCAGGCCGTCTGGCAGGTGCGCGTGCCGGTCGCGGCACAGGGCCGCGTCTTTGCCCTTCGCCGCGCCGTCACCTGGGCGTCCCTGCCGATCAGCTACGCGATTGCCGGTCCGCTGGCCGACCATGTCTTCACGCCGGCGATGTCGGCGGGCGGCGCGCTGGCCGGGTGGCTGGGTCCGATGATGGGCACGGGACCGGGCCCTGGCATCGCGCTCCTGTTCATGTGTGGCGGGGTCGCGAAGGGTCTCGTTGTGCTCGCCGGGGCGAGCGACCGCAAGTTGAGACACCTCGACGCCCTCGCCTAGGCCCGCGATGTCCCCACGCCCGAGCGTCCATCGGTTCCTTCGTGACAAGGCGGTCCTGCTGACGGGCGGCACCGGCTTCCTCGGCAAGGTGGTCGTCGACCGGCTGCTGACGTATGCGCCCGACCTCAGACGCATCTACCTGCTGATCCGCACGCCGGCCGGGCCCGGCGCGCAGGAGGCCGCGGTCGGGCGTTTCGAGAACGAGGTGCTGACGTCCGGGGCCTTCGATGCGCTGTCGCGTGCGCACGGCATGCGCTGGCCGTCCCTGGCCCGCGAGAAGGTCGTGCCGGTTGCCGGCGACGTGTCCGAGCCTCGCCTGGGCCTGTCGGTCGCGGCCTTCGACGTCCTCACTTCGACCGTCGACATCGTCATCAACAGCGCCGCCTCCGTCGTGTTCGACGCGCCGCTGGACGAGGCGTACCGCCACAACACCCTGAGCGTGCAGCGCGTCGCCGAGTTCGCGCGCGCGTGCCGCGCGGCCGTCCTCGTCCATGTCTCGACCGCCTTCGTCGCGGGCCAGCGCAGCGGACGCGTGCTCGAGGGGCCGCTGTCGCCGGACCTGTCCGAGACCGAGCCCGATGCCATCGCGCGCATCGTCGCAACGGTGATGGAGGAGGCGAGGGCGCGGCGCTGGGACGCCAGGACCACGCGGGCGCACCTGGTCGAGGCCGGCATGACCCGGGCCCGGAGCCTCGGCTGGCACGACAACTACACGTACACGAAGGCGCTCGGGGAGATGGTGCTGGCGCGCCATCGCGGCGCCGTGCCGACGACGGTGATCCGGCCGTCGATCATCGAAAGCAGCCTGCGTACGCCGGCGGTCGGCTGGCTCGAGAACCTGAACGTCTGCGATCCCCTGTTCGTCGAGTACGGCCGTGGCCGCATGCCGCACTTCCCGTTCGGCGTCGACACGATCTACGACATCGTGCCCGCCGACCTCGTGGCCAACGCCCTGCTCGCCATGCTGCCCCTCGTCGCCGCGAACACGGCGATGAGCTACTACACCGTGGGATCGGGCTCGCTCAACCCGATGACGGGGGCGCAGCTCTACGACATCACGCACGAATACTTCACGCGCCACCCGATGCGTGACCGGCGGGGCCGGCCCATTCCGGTGCGGCAGCTCGCCATGCCGACCCTCGAGCGGTTCCGGGAGATGTATGCCGGCGAGGCGCAGCGCAGCGCCACGAAGCGGCGGCTGCTCTACCTGGCGGACCTCTACGCCACCTACATGCACTCGGGTTGCGTGTTCGACACCACGAACGCCCAACGGCTGTTCGATGGCCTGGACGACGACGAACGCGCAGGGCTCGACTTCGACGTGCGCCCGATCGACTGGCGCGCCTACCTCCAGGAGGTCCACATTCCCGGCCTCAGACGGCACGTCCTCCGCGAAGGCGTCCGCCTGGACGCGGGGGGGAGCACCGGCCGTGGCTGACGACACGCGGCACCCATTCCGGTGGGGATTCGCCGACACGCGGCTCGAGTTCGACGGCCCCCGGTCGGTGCGCATGACCGGCGCCCGGTACCCGTTGAGCGGCCAGTCGATGCCGTACCTGCTCCCGTATGTCGAGCAGATGCTCGGCGTGGCCGTGGACGCCTCGTCCATCGCCCCGGACGTGATGCCGCCCGTGCCCCCGCCCAGGCTCGACCCGGCGTTCATCGCCGCGCTCGAGCGCCTGGTCCCCGCGGACCGCCTCGCGACCGACGCCCAGGCGCGACTCTCGCACAGCCACGGACAGCTCGCCATCGGCGAGATCGACCGCCTGGTGCAGGGTCGCCGCATCGGCCGCGTCGTGGACGTCGTCGTGACGCCGGTCGACGAAGCCGAAGTCGCCGCCCTCGTTGCCGCCGCGGTGGCGCACGACGCCTGCGTCGTGCCGTACGGTGGCGGCACCAACGTGAGTGGCGCGCTCGTGTGTCCCGAGGACGAGCCACGGACGATCGTCTCCATGGACATGCGCCGCATGTGCCGCGTGCTCTCGGTGGACCCGGACAACGGCTGCGCGCTCGTCGAGGCGGGGATCAGCGGGACCGCCCTCGAGGCGGCGCTCGGCGAGCTGGGGTACACCTGCGGGCACGCGCCGGACAGCATGGAGTTCTCGACGCTCGGTGGGTGGATTGCCACCAACGCCAGCGGGATGAAGAAGAACCGCTACGGCAACATCGAGGACATCGTCGTCGAGGCGACGCTGGTCACCCCGGTGGGCGTGATCGAGAGCCGCCGTCCGGCCGCACGCACGTCGACCGGCATGCAGCCCCTGTCGTTGCTGTTCGGCAGCGAGGGGAACCTCGGCGTGATCACGAAGGTACTGATCGCCGTTCACCCGAAACCCGAGGTGTGCCGCTACGGCTCGGTCGTGTTCCGGAGCTTCGGCGACGGCGTGGCGTTCCTCAAGGCGGTGCGGGCGGCCCAGGCGCTGCCGGCCAGCATCCGGCTCGTCAACAACCGCGAGTTCCGGCTCGGCCAGGCGCTGCGCCCGGCGCGGCAGGGCCCGCATGCATGGGTCGGGGCGGCCCAACGGCGATGGCTGTGCGACATGCTCGGCTTCGATCCCGCCACCCTGGCCGCGTGCACGCTCGTGATGGAAGGCACCGCCGACGAGGTGTCGCGGCAGGAGCGCGAGCTCCGGCGCCTCGCGAAGCGCGCGCGGGCCGTGTGGGGCGGCGAGGAGAACGGCCGGCGCGGGTACCTGCTGACGTTTGCCATCGCCTACCTGCGCGACTTCATGAGCCAGATCGGCATCCTGGCCGAAACGTTCGAGACGTCGGTCCCGTGGGATCGCATCGAGGCGGTGTGCGGGGCCGCCGAGCGCGCCCTCGCCTCCGAATGCGAGGCCCGCGGCGTTGTCGGGCAGCCGTATCTCTCCTACCGCGTCACGCAGACCTATCACACCGGCGTCTGCATCTACTTCACGATGGGATTCTCCGGCCACGGGCTCGCGGATCCCGGTGGGGCCTTCAGCGAGATCGAGCGCACGCTGCGGCAGGTGATCCTCGATCACGGAGGATCCCTCTCGCACCATCACGGTGTCGGCAAGCTGCGGCAGCGTTTCCTGCCCCAGGTGCACTCCGCGGCTGGTCTGGGGCTGATTCGCGCCGCCAAGGCCGCCGTCGATCCGCGGAACACCTTCGGGATCGGCAATGGCGCCTGCGGCCGCTGACATGGCCGTCGCCATCGGGGTCCATCCCCTTCCCGCCTCACGCCGCCCGCGGCCGCACGCGTGTGCCTCCGGCGTGCCCACGCCGGTGCGGCGGGACGAGGGGGACGAGGCCGGACGATGAGGTTCCTGCCGCTCGTATGGTCCAACCTGCTGCGGCGGAAGGTCAGGACCGTCATCACGCTCCTGTCGATCCTGGTGGCCTTCACGCTGCTGGGCACCCTGCTCGCGATTCGCGTGGGGTTCACAGGCGGCGTCACCGTGGCCGGCGCCGAGCGGCTGATGATGCTGGACAAGGTGTCGCTGGTGAACTCGCTGCCGATCGGCTACCAGGTGCGGATTGCCGGCGTGGCCGGGGTCGCCGACGTCACGCACGCGAACTGGTTCGGCGGGGTCTTCCAGGATCCGAAGAACGCCTTCCCGAACCTGGCGGTCGACGCGGAGAGCTGGTTGCGCGTGCACCCGGAGCTTGCGATGCCGCCGGACCAGCGGGCGGCGTGGCTCGCCGACCGCACCGGCGCGCTCGTCGGGGTCGAGACGGCGCGGCGATTCGGCTGGAGGGTCGGCGACCGCGTGCCGCTCCAGGGCACGATCTACCGCCGGCCGGACGGCCGGCCGTGGGAGCTGACGATCGATGCCATCTACGACTCGGCCGATCCGAACGTCGACCGGACGCGGCTCTTCCTCCACTACGCCTACCTGAATGAGACCCTGCCGCGGGACGCCTACGGCAGCGACGCGGTCAGCTGGTTCGTGATCAAGGTCGTCGATCCGCGCCAGGCCGGCGAGGTCGCGGCCCGCCTCGACGCGCTCTTCGCCAACTCGTCGTCCGAGACGAAGACGGCGACGGAGAAGGTCTTCGTCGCCAGCCTCGCCAGCCAGGTTGGCGACATCGGCACGATCATGATCGGCATCGCGGGGGCGGTGCTGTTCACCATCCTGCTGGTCACCGGCAACACGATGGCGCAGGCGGTTCGCGAGCGGACCGGGGAGCTCGCCGTCCTGAAGACGCTGGGCTTCGGGGAGCCGACGATCGTCGCCCTGATTCTCACCGAGTCGTGCCTCCTGGCACTCGTCGGCGGCGCCGCGGGCCTCGGGCTGTCGACCATCGCCATTGCGCTCGTCGGCGATCCCACGCACGGCATGCTGCCGCCCATCTACCTGCCGCGCCGGGACGTCACGCTGGCCGTCGCGCTGATGGCCCTGCTCGGGGTGGTGTCCGGCCTCATCCCGGCGGTGCAGGCGTGGCGCCTGCGCATCGTGGTCGCACTGCGGAAGCCCTGAGTGGCAGGCGCGCACATGCTCAGGCAGACGCTCGCCGTCACGGCCATCACCTTGAGCTCGCTCCGGCAGCGGCCGGGGTCCTCGGCCGTCGCCGCGTTCGGCATCGCCGGCGTCGTCATCGTCGTCGTGGCGGTGCTGTCGATTGCCGAAGGCCTGAACGCGGCAATGGCTGGGGCCGGCGATCCAGACACGGTGATCGTGTTGCGCGCGGGCAGCGACACCGAGATGACGAGCGGCTTCTACCTCGAGCACGTGCGTGCCATCGCCTCTGCGCCGGGGATCGCGCAGGCCGACGGGGAGCCCCTCGCCTCTCCCGAGCTCCTCGTCATCGTCAACCACCCGCTGCGGCGTAATGGCATCGATGCGAGCGTGCCATTCCGCGGCGTGCTGCCTGTCGCGTTCAAGGTGCACGACGGGGTGGAGATCGTCGCCGGGCGGACCTTCGGCCCCGGCAGCAACGAGATCATCGTCGGCCGCGCCGCCGCGGCGCAGTATGCCGGCCTCGACCTCGGCTCGACCGTGCGCTGGGGGCAGAACACCTGGCGGGTGGTCGGCATCTTCGCGGATGGCCATTCGATCTCGGAGGGGGAGATCTGGTGCGACGCGAGGGTGGCGCAACCCGTCTACCACCGCAACAACTCGTACCAGTCCGTCAGCGTCACGCTCACGTCGCCCGACGCGTTCGGCGCGCTCAAGGACGCCTTGACCACCGATCCGCGGTTGACCGTGGCCGTCACGCGACAGGCCGACTACTACGCCGGGCAGTCGAGGGACCTCGAAGCCATGATTCGTGGCGTGGGTCTGCTGATTGCCGCGTTGATGGGCACGGGTGCGGTCTTCGCGGCCGTGAACACGATGTACACGGCGGTGGCCAGCCGGACCCGGGAGATTGCGACGCTGCGTGCCCTCGGCTTCGGCGCCGGGCCGGTGGTGATCTCGGTGCTGGCCGAGGCCGTGCTCCTGAGCCTGCTCGGCGGCCTCGTGGGCGGGGCGTTCGCCTGGGCCGCCTTCGACGGCTTCCAGACCTCGACGATGAACTTCCAGGCGTTCAGCCAGGTGTCGTTCGGCTTCGCGGTGACGCCGGGGCTGCTGGCGCAGGGCATCGGCTACGCGGTCGCGCTGGGGCTGGTGGGCGGGCTGCCACCGGCGGTGCGGGCCGCGCGCCTCCCGGTGGTCGTCGCCCTGCGCGAGCCGTGATCCATGACGAACGCGGACACGCCGTTCACGATGACCGAGCGCCTGATTCGCGCGATCGCGCGCCAGGTGAACACGCGCCCGGCCCTCAAGCGCGTGTCACACGCCTTCATCCGGTCGGCGGGAGCGACCGGCGTCCGGTGGGCCACCCGTGAGCTCGTGCACGTGACCAACGCCGAGGCGCTGGATGGGCTGCCGCGCGATCGCGGCGTGATCGTCGCGAGCAATCATCGCAGCCTGTGCGACATGTATGTCGTGTCGTCGGTGCTGCTGCGTCGAGTCGGCTGGATCGAGCGGCTCTACTTTCCCGTGCGAACGGAGAACATCTACGACCGGTGGGGCGGCCTCTTTCTCAACGCGCTGCTGTCCGGCATCAGCATGTATCCGCCAATCTACCGGGACGCGTCGCGCCGGCGGCTGAACCGCGCGTCGGTCGACTTCCTCGTGGAGGCGCTCGGGAAGCCGGGAACCGTGATCGGTCTGCATCCGGAGGGGCGTCGCAGCTTCGGCACGGATCCCTACACCTTGCTGCCGGCCCAGCCGGGCATCGGTGAGATCGTGCAGCGCGCGCGGCCGGTGGTGCTGCCCGTGTTCATCCTCGGCCTGGAGACAGACTTCGTGAAGCAGGTGCGAGCCACGCTGAACGGCACCGCGGCGCCGATCACGATCACCTTCGGGCGCCCGGTCGCATTGGACGCGTGTCCCGCCGGTGCCGCGGGCCCCCGGAGCTGGCTCCGCGTCGCCCAGGCCATCCGAAGCGACATCGAGGCGCTCGGCGCCATCGACCGGAGGGTGCGCGCCGGGCTCAGCTGATCGCCGCCGCAGGTTCGGCCGTCTCGTCCGCGACCAGCAGCACCGGCCCGGTCGGTGTGCCGTCGAAGGCGGTCCAGCGGCGGGCGTCGAAGTCGTACAGCTTGCACGCGTCCACGAGCCGGCAGAACACCAGCGGCGTGAGGAAGAGGTGCTGGATCTGCGGGAAGGCCGCCCGGATGCGGCCCTGCGCGAGCGGCAACCGGTACAGCGGGATCACGGGCAGCGCATGGTGCGCGTTGTGCTCCATGATGTTGTTGTCCATCCAGGCCCACGGCCGTGGCAGGCTGACGTGCACCGTCCCGAGCACCTGCGAGGCCAGGTAACCCCACTCGTCCTCATGCGCGAACCACGGCACGAGCGGATGCGTGTGGTGCACGTAGATGACCCACCCCATGAACCAGTTCCACACGAGGAACGGCACGAGCCACGCGGCGACGATCGCCAGCCACGGGGACCGATCGGGGGTCCACACCGCCGCGAGGGCGACGATGGCCCAGAGGTGCAGCGCGCCGGCGAGCACCACGAACGCGCTGTCGAAGGCGTGCGATCGCCACTCCGCCCGAGCCTCCGGTGCGATCGGCAGGAAGTTCTTCCTCCACCACATGTCGACCAGGTAGTACGGCAGCGATCCCAGCCGTCCGCGGCAGAGCCGGTACCACCAGCGCCGGAGCGTCGAGGCCGCCGCGTAGTCGGACGGCGACATCGGCTCCCACACGTAATCGCGCCCGCGCAGGTTGGTCGAGCCGTGGTGAATCTTGTTGTGGCCGAGCACCCAGAGGCTGACAGCGTGCAGCGAGGGCACGAACACCAGCCGGCCGATCCAGCGGTTCAGGGCCTTCGACGGGGTGAACGCCTGGTGGCAGGCGTCGTGGCCCACCGTGAACAGGATCGCGACGGCGTGGCCGGCAAGGATGCCGCCCAGCAGGTTGACGGCGTACGGCAGGGGTGCCAGGGCCAGGGCGCTGCAGGCCAGGTACCCGAACACCTCGAGGCCGAGGATGGCCAATGCCGGGGCGGTCGAACGGCGGGTGGCGTGTTTCAGGGCATCGCCGGAGAGCCAGCGCACGTAGACCTCTCGCCGCGTCATGTCGGTGTGGCGCTCATCCTATCACGCGGATGAGCTGGCTCGAGCGGGAGGGCGCGCGGTGGTGAGCGGCCCGGCTTCCGGACAGCGGCTCGTCAGGAGCAGCGTGCCGACTGCTTGCGCGCCTGCGCCCGCACACCCAGCAGCGTGGTGGCAATCGACACGCCGTAGAGGAACCCGATGACCGGGTCCGCAAGCGATTCCGGCACGGTGCTGTGCCGCTGCAGCAGGTAGGAGGCGATGCCGGACACTGCCAGCAGGAACAGTCCCACCGTCACCAGCCGGCTGACGCGTGTGTGATGCATGTGTCCTCTCCTCCGGCGCCGGCGCCGCGGCGCGCGAACGGCCGTCAGTCCCTCGCGGTGTACCAGACCATCAGCGTCAGCTTGACGGCGACGAACAGCACGCCAAGGCCGAGGAGATCGAGGCGCCACTCCCCTGTCGTCACCAGGTGGTACTCGAAGAGCAGCAGCGCCGCCGCGCCGGTCGCCATGCCCGCGGTCGCGGACGATCGGATCCGGTGGATTCGAAAGCGCTCATCGACGAAGCGTCGCAGCACGTCCATCTACGGCTCCAGGCGGAAGATCTCCTCGGTCGCGCACGCGAAGACGCGCGCGAACCGCAGGGCGAGGTCGAGGCTGGGCACGTAGCGGTTGCGTTCGATCGAGTTCACGCTCTGCCGTGAGACGCCGACCGCGTCCGCCAGCTCCTGCTGGGTCCAGCCGCGGTCGATGCGCAGTTCCCTGACGCGATTCGTGACCGTGCCCATCTCGTGTCAAGCTCACTTGACAGTGTGGACCGGTGAAGCCGTGATGTCAAGCGTGCTTGACACAGGCTTCACCGCCCTGGCGCCGATGCGTCAGGCCCCGCCGGCGCCGGCCTCTCGCGCGTCGAGCAGGTCATCCAGCTGCTCGAACATCTCGCTGCATCCGCCCGTGCTTCCGGAGGCGATGGCCTCGTCCAGCGCGGCCTTCGACGGATACAAATCGTGCATGGTCACGAGCGTCTGGTGGCCTCGTTGCTCGAAGGTCACGGTCGTGACCGCTCCGCCTTCCCCAGCCTCTTCGTTCGTCCACACCAGGCGAGTGGGCGGTATCACCTCGATGTAGCGCCCGAAGAACGTCATCGGCTGCTCCGAGCACTCGTGGCCGAACACGAACCGGTAGCGGCCGCCCGTGCGCGCGTCGACCTCGCAGGAGATGAAGGTGATGCCGAACGACTTCGGCATCCACCAGCGCTTGAGCAGCTCCGCGGTCGTCCAGGCCTCGAACACGAGGTGCGCGGGCCCGTTGAACAGCCGCGTCACCACCAGCTCCCGATCCGACGTGCGCTCCGCCGTCGTCTGGTGCTTCATCGGCGTGGCCTCACCTCTTCCTGCGTCCATGGCGCTTCTCCCTTCGTTTGAGTTCCTCGATCACCGTGTCCAGCTCGTCGAACCGTGCCGCCCAGAGCTGGCGGTAGCGCTCGATCCAGGCCGCCTCTTCCTCGAGCCGGCACGCCCCGAGCCGGCAGGTCCGCACGCGCCCGACCTTCTCGGTGACGACGAGCCCGGCCTGCTCCAGGACGCCGACGTGCTTCTTCATGCCGGTGAGGGTCATGGCGAACTTCCCGGCGAGCTCGGTGATCGACGCGTCCGCGCGTCCGAGCTGCTCCAGGACGCCCCGGCGCGTGGCGTCCGAGAGCGCGGCGAAGGTGGCATCGAAGTGGGACGGGACATACTGAACCATACGGTTCAGTATTTGAGCACACAAAGACCCGGCAGACAAGTGGAGTTGACGCAGGTGCGGAAGGGGCCGCGGCAAGCGGGCGTGAAGCGCAACTGATTCGCTGCATTTCCGGCAGCAACGAAGGCTGGCGATACGTTGATATCAATGAGGCGCCGCTTGCGAACCATCATCTCTCTGGACGATGAACTGCACCGCCAGGCGAAGTCGTACGCGGCGGAGCACGGGACGACGTTGACGGCTCTCGTGGAGGAGGCGCTCCGCCTCCGTTTGGCCGAGCGCCGCGGCAAGCGCCGGCCGCCGGTGCGCCTGCCGACGTTCAAGGGCGAGGCACCAGTGGGAGTGGTCATTGACATGCGCTCCGCATGCGCGCATGCTGAGCGCATGTCCAAGATGGTCCAGGTTCGTAATGTCCCGGAGGCGCTGCACCGTAAGCTCAAGGCCCGTGCCGCCGACGCGGGGCAGACCCTGTCGGACTACCTGCTGGCCGAACTGGAGCGTCTCGCGGGCCGGCCCACGCGCGACGAGATGCTTGCCCGGCTTCACCGCCGGAAGCGGGTGACACTGAAGACGTCCGCCGCGGCAGCCATCCGGGAGGAGCGCGAGTCGGCGTGATCGTCGTCGACGCGTCGGCCCTGCTCGAATTCCTCCTGCAGACGCCGCTCGGCATCCGGGTCGAGGCGCGCCTGTTCCGGGATGGCGACGAGTTCCACGCCCCGCACCTGATCGACGTCGAGGTGACGCAGGCCCTCCGGCGTCTCGCCCGCACGGGCGAACTCTCGGCCAGCCGGGCCACCGAAGCTGTCGCCGACCTCGCCGATTTCGATCTCCATCGTCACGGCCATGTGGACCTGCTGGGGCGGGCCTGGACGCTCCGCGAGCACGTCACGACCTACGATGCTGTCTACGTCGCCCTCGCGGAGGCGCTCGCGGCCCCGCTCGTCACGTGCGACGCACCGCTGGCGAGGACAAGGGGCCACGGCGCGCGCATCGACGCGTTGACGTGAGGTCGGCTCCCGAGTCGACCGGCCGCGCCGCTCGCTGCGCTCGCCGCTACGGTGGACCGAACAGGGCTGGACTCGTGCCAGGTCCCGCGGCCACAGGCCGCGGGCGATGCCTGAGGACAGGCCGAGGAACACGAATGAAGGCGAAGCCGAAATGAGTGGTGCGCCGCGCTGGACGGGTTGCTAGAGTTGGTTGCGGCTCGGGAGTCCGCCTTCGCTCGCTTCGGCGAGACATCTCGCCGTAGCGCGCCTGCGGTCACCGCGCGGGGAGGCGGATGGCTCCTCGGGCTGGACTCGAACCAGCAACCCTCCGGTTAACAGCCGGATGCTCTGCCATTGAGCTACCGAGGAACACGTAGCAGGACGCGGGGCCCACGGCGGGAACCCGCCGCAAGCGCGCAGAATCCTTATTCTAGGCAAAATTCGCTGGCTCGGCAACAGGCAGATGCGTGGGCGGGCTACGGAAATGGGGACAGTCCCCAGTTTCGGGACCTGACGCTGACGAAATGGGGAGAGGTCTCCATTTCCTGGACAGTCCGTGCCGCCCAAGCTGTTGTCCACTCCTGCCCTGATTGATCTCCGTGTCTCCGTGTCTCCGTGTCTCCGTGTCTCCGTGTCTCCGTGCCTCCCTGTCTCCGTGTCGCCGTGTCTCCGCGCCACTGTGGCCCGTCCGTGTTCGTGGCCCGTCCGTGCCCGGACCGTCGCCTCCCACCGAAGCGTCATACCCTAGTAGTGATGCCCCTCCTCGACGCCCACGGCCTCCACAAGTCCTACACGTCCGGCGACGCGGCCGTGCATGCCCTGCGCGGCGTGTCCCTCACCCTCGAGGCCGGGGAATTCGTCGCGCTCATGGGGCCCTCCGGTTGCGGCAAGTCGACGCTGCTCCACCTCTGCGGCGCGATGGACCGTCCCTCCTCCGGTCGCATCCTGCTCGACGGCCGGGACCTCGCCGGCCTGGACGACGACCGCCTCACCGCGGTGCGGCGCGAACGCGTCGGGTTCGTCTTCCAGTTCTTCAACCTGCTGCCCACGCTGACGCTGGCCGACAACATCGCCCTGCCCGTGCTGCTGGCGGGCGGCACCGCCAGGGACGCCGAGGCCCGCGCGCGCGAGCTGGCGGCCCGCGTCGGCATCGGCCACCGCCTCGATCACTACCCGCAGCAGGTCTCCGGCGGCGAGATGCAGCGCGCCGCCATCGCCCGCGCCCTGGTCCATCGCCCCGCGCTGCTCGTGGCGGACGAACCCACCGGCAACCTCGACTCCGACAACGGCGCCACCGTCATGGGGCTGCTCGCCGAGCTGAACCGCGAGACCGGCGTCACGATCCTGCTGGCCACGCATGCCGCCGACGTTGCCGCCGCTGCCGGGCGCACACTGCACATGCGCGACGGACAGCTCGCCACGCCCTCCCCTGCTCCCCACGCGAACGCCCTCGAGGAGGCGCGAGGCTGATCGTGTTCGCCCGCCTCTTCCGCCAGTTCATCGTCCGGCGCCTCGGGCACGACCGGCTCCGCACCGCCACCACCATCACCGGTGTCGCCCTCGGCATCGCCGTCGTCATCGCCATCCAGCTGACGAACCGCAGCTCGATTGCCGGCTTCGAGACCGCCCTCGAGGTGACGGCCGGGCGCACCAGCGTCGAGATCATCGGCCCCGGTACCGGCATCGACGAGACGCGCCTCGCGGATCTCGGCTGGCTGCGCGAGTTCGGCACGGCCAGCCCCGTCATCGAAGGCGACATGGCGGTCGTCACCGGGCCCGACCGGACCGAGGCCATGCGCGTCCTCGGCGTGGACATCCTGCGCGACCGGCCGCTGCGCGACTACCAGGTCGACACCGGCGCGTCGGCCGTGGATGGCCAGCCCCCCGCGAGTGAGGACAGCGAGGGGATGACGGCGACACGGTTCCTCGAGCTGCTGACGAGCCCCCGGGCCGTCGTGCTCACCGAGGTCTTCGCGAGGCGCCACGGCCTCACGGTCGGCAGCGAGGTCCAGCTGGTGTCGGGCGATCGCGTCCAGACCTACCAGGTGACGGCCCTCCTGGCCGACGAAGGGCCCGCCCGCGTGCTCGACGGCAACTTCGCGCTCATGGACATCGCGGCCGCGCAGCTCGCCTTCAACCGGCTGGGCCGCATCGACCGCATCGACGTCCGCTTGCCGGACGATGCCGATGTCGGGACGACCGTGGACGCCATCGGGGCGCGCCTGCCCGAGGGGCTGATCGCCCAGCGTCCCGAACGGCGCGGGTCCCAGGTCGAACGCATGCTCGCGGCGTTCCAGATGAACCTCACGGCGCTCTCCTGGATCGCGCTCATCGTCGGCCTGTTCCTGGTCTACAACACGGTGACGATCTCGGTCATCGCGCGACGGGAGGAAATTGGCACCCTGCGCGCGCTCGGCGTGACCCGCCGGCAGGTGCTGGCGCTCTTCCTCGGGGAGGCGGCCTTCCTCGGGCTCGCGGGCACGCTGCTCGGGCTCGGCCTCGCCCGGGTGCTCGCGGACGGCGCCGTGGCCCTGACCTCGACGACGGTGCAGGCGATTTACATCGCTGCCGTGGCCGCGCCGCCGGATCTCGGCTGGGGAGACGCCGCGCTCGCGCTGGCCATCGGGCTGCCCCTGTCGCTGCTGGCCGCGGCCATCCCGGCGCGGGAGGCGGCCTCGGTGCCGCCGACGGCCGCCATCCGCGGCAGCGACCGGCTCGAGACGCGGGTGCGGTTCCGCGCCTCGCGCCTCGTCCTCCCGGGCCTCCTGCTCGTGCTCGCGGTCGGGTTCTCGCTCGCGAAGCCGATCGACGGCTGGCCCATCTTCGGCTACGTCTCCGCCCTCACGGCCATCGTCGGCACGGCGTTGCTGGTGCCGGCGATCATCTTCCTCGTCGCACGCGTGACACGGCCGTGGCTGCGCCGGATCGCGGGCGTCGAAGGGCTGCTCGCGCACGCCAACCTGTCCGCCTCGATTCCCCGCCTGGCGATCTCGGTCGCGGCACTCGCGACCGCGCTCTCGATGCTCGTCGCGATCGCGATCATGATCGGCAGCTTCCGAGACACGGTGGCCTACTGGGTCAACCAGACGCTGCAGGCCGACCTCTTCATCGGGCCGGGGGTCCAGACCGGCCGCAACACCAGCCACACGCTGTCGCCGGACGTCATCGACCTGCTGCACCACCACCCGCAGGTGGCGGCGGTCGACAGCTTCACCGGCGTGGACCTGCCCTACCAGGACAGCCTCATCGTGCTTGGCGCGGGCGAGTTCGATGTCGCCGCCAGGCGGGCTCCGCTGCTGTTCAAGCGACCGGCCGATGGCGCGCAGCGAATGCTCGACGCGGTCGGCAGGGACGAGGTGATTGTCTCCGAGCCGTTCGTCACGCGCTATGGCCTGGGCCCCGGCGACACGGTGCGCCTCGACACGCCCAACGGCGCCCACGACTTCGCAATCGTCGCGGAGTACTACGACTACGCCGCGGACCGCGGCACGGTCGTCATGGACCGGTCGACGTTCACCCGCTGGTTCGGGGAGCGCGCGCCGACCGCCATCCGCGTCTACGTGACGCCGGAGGCCGACCCGGTCGCCGTGCGGCAGTCGATTCTCGACGAGCTCGGCGAGGGGCACCGCCTGTTCATCTACACGAACCGGTCCCTCCGCGACGAGGTCCTGCGGATCTTCGACTCGACCTTCGCGATCACCTACGCGCTCGAGGTCATCGCGATCGTCGTCGCGATGCTGGGGGTGGCGGGCACGCTGTTGACGCTGGTGCTGGAGCGCCGGGAGGAGCTCGCGCTCGTGCGCCTCGTCGGTGCCGGCCGGCGCCAGATCCGCCGCATGGTCGTGCTCGAGGCCGCCCTCATCGGCGCCATCAGCCAGGGCATCGGCCTCGGCATCGGCTTCGCGCTGTCGCTGCTGCTGATCTTCGTGATCAACGTCCAGAGCTTCGGCTGGACGATCCAGTTCCACATGCCCTGGGCCTTCCTCCTCCAGGTCACGGTGGCCGTGGTGATCTTCACCGCCGTCGCCGGCATCTACCCCGCCCGCCGCGCGACCGCGATGGGTGTGGTGCGGGAAGAGTGAGCATGAAGAGAGCCAGCCACGAAGATCACGAAGCTCACGAAGTGATTGGGGGCGTCAGCAGGAGGGCCCCCGAACTGGACCGGCAAGAGCCACGCTCGGTAGCAGCAGCCGTTGGACCTCGTCGTGCTCTTCGTGTGCTTCGTGCCCTTCGTGGCTGGACTTCTCCGTGCCTCCGTGTCTCCGTGTCTCCATGTGTGCTTTCCGTGCTCGCGTTGCTCGCGGCGGTCGCCGCCCCAGCCGCCGCGCAGTGGAAGGAAGCCGCTCCCGGTTACGAGTACGCCTTCCCACGCGACCACGCCTCGCATCCGGCCTACAAGATCGAGTGGTGGTACTACACCGGCAACCTCGACGCCGCCGACGGCCGGCGGTTCGGGTACCAGGTCACGTTCTTCCGCGTCGGCGTCGACCAGGCTCCGGAGAACCCGTCCCGCTGGGCCGTGCGTGACCTCTTCATGACGCACCTCGCGGTGACGGACGTCTCGAACGGAGAGTACGTCTTCCGCGAGCGGCTGAACCGCGCGGGCCCCGGCATCGCCGGCGCCGACACCAGCCGGTATCACGTGTGGAACGAGGACTGGCAGGCACGCCTGGGACCCGACGGCCGGCACGTCATCACCGCCGAGAAGGACGGCGTCGGCGTCACCCTGGCGCTGGACGAAGGCAAGGCGCCGGTGATTCACGGCCGCAACGGGATCAGCCAGAAGGGCGCGCAGGCCGGCAATGCCTCGCACTACTACTCGCTGACGCGCATGCCGACATCGGGGACGATCACGATCGACGGTGAGACCGTGGAGGTGACCGGCCTCAGCTGGATGGACCACGAGTTCGGCACCAGCTTCCTCGAGGAGGATCAGCAGGGCTGGGACTGGATCTCGGCGCAGCTGGACGATGGGAGCGAGCTGATGATCTACCAGCTGCGGCGGGGGGACGGCTCGGTCGACCCGCGCTCGAGCGGCACGTTCGTCGCGCCCGACGGGCGCGTGCGCCGCTTCACGCGCGACGAGTTTCGCCTGACGACGCTGGGCCCCACCTTCCGCTCACGCGCGAGCGGCGCCGACTACCCGACAGCGTGGCGGGTCGAGCTGCCGTCCGAGGGGCTCGACATCTCCGTCCGCGCGGCCGTCGAGAACCAGGAGCTCCGCACGCCGGAGTCCACCGGCGTCACCTACTGGGAAGGCGCCATCGACATCGACGGCTCCCGCGCGGGCCGGGACGTCGGTGGGCGTGGGTACCTGGAAATGACGGGCTACGGCGGATTCGGGATGGGGAAGATCTTGAGTAATTCAGAAGGACGAAGGCAGAAGTAAGCCAGGTCTCACTCTTTCGGTTTCTTCTTGCGGTTCGGCTTCACGATCCGCCCGCGCTCGCCGCCCGTCACGAACATCTGGATCAGCGTGCCGAGCATGCCGAGCGCAATCCACGCCCACGGCACCCAGTGCGCCCCCGGCAGCGGGTTCATCGGGTACGCCACCCACACGTCGCCGGCGGCGGCCGCCCGGAGCGCGGTATTGTCGCCCGCCAGCGCGAGCCCGCCGACCAGGATCGTCCACGCGCCCCCGAAGGCCGTGCCCAGGATGATGACGTAGCGCTGCAGCCAGGTCGCCACCAGCGCACCCGCCACCGAGAAGAGGATCACGATGAACGGGTGCGGATCGCCGTCGATCTGCGTCCAGATCAGGTTGACGATCAACGCACCGATGCCCGCGCCGACGAGCGCGACGCCGACGAAGTACGCCGCCAGCATGATCGCCGAGCCGGCCAGCCCGCCGACGAACGCCGCCACGACCATCGCGGTCGTGTTGCTGGCGCCGAAGATCGAGCTCGCCGCCAGGGCCCCGAGGATGAACCCGAAGATGGCGAGGACGAACTTGAACAGGCGGTAGCCAAAGAAGCAGGCGACGAGCCCGCCCAGCACGAGGACGATGGCGGCCGGAAGTTGGTAGGCGGCGGGCAGCATCTGAGGGGGCGCCGGAATTCTACTACTCCTCTACAGCTCGCGGCGGCCTTCCATGGCCTTGCCCATGGTCAGCTCGTCCGCGTACTCGAGATCGCTCCCGACGGGGATGCCCGTCGCAATCCGGGTCACCCGCACCCCCAGGGGTTTCAGCAGCCGCGCGAGGTAGATCGCCGTCGCCTCCCCCTCCACCGTCGGGTTGGTGGCGAGGATGACCTCCTCGACCCCACCCTCGGCAATCCGGGCGAGCAGCGGCTTGATCCGGAGGTCGTCCGGCCCGATCCCCTGCAGGGGCGAGATGGCCCCCATCAGCACGTGGTACCCGCCGCGGAAGCCGCCGGCCTTGTCGATGGCATAGACGTTCGGCGGCTCCTCCACGACGCAGATGACGCGGCGGTCGCGGGTCTCGTCCGCGCAGTACATGCAGGGATCGACGTCGGTGATGTTGCTGCAGATCGAGCAGTAGGTGACCCGATCCTTGACCGCGCGCACGGCCTCGCAGAGCCGCTCGGCGTCCTCGCGTGGGGTCTTGAGGACGTGGAACGCCAGCCGCTGGGCGCTCTTGGCGCCAATGCCGGGCAGGCGCTTGAACTGCTCGATGAGTTGCTCGAGTGGAGCCGGCAGCGACACAGGGCCTACAGTCCGGGGATGCCGAGGCCGCCCATGAGCCCGCCGAGCTGCTGCTTGAGGGCCTCGTCCACCTTGCGGTGCGCGTCGTTCACCGCGGCGACGATCAGGTCCTGCAGCATCTCCACGTCGTCCTTCGAGACGACGTCGGGATCAATCGTGAGCGTCTGCAGGTGCTTGTGGCCGTTGACGACGACGGTCACCATGCCGCCGCCGGCGCTGGCCTCGATGCGCAGCTCCGACATCTGCTTCTGCAGGCGCTCCTGCAGCTGCTGCGCCTGCTTCATCATCTCCATCGGGTTCATGGCGGCTCCCTACATCTCCTCGATCTTCGTCTTCTCGACCGGGAAGATCTCGAAGAGGGCCTGTACGGTGGGGTTGGCCAGCGCCTCGTCCCTGAGGGCCGCCTCGTCCGGGCTCGACGCGGGCGCGCTCGTCGCGGGCCCGGTGGCCACCGGACCAGGGGCCGGCGCCGCCGGCGCCTCGCCCTCGGCCAGGGCCACCCGGACGGCGACGCGCCCACCGGCGACGCCGGAGGCGAGTTCCTCGAGCCACGCCTTCGCCGACTCGCACTGCTGGCGCGGCACCTTCTGGTTGGGCAGGAAGCTGAACGTCACGGCCCCGGCCGCGACGTCCACGCTGTACGCCTGCGCGACGACGGTGTTGTAGAAGAACACCTTCGCGCGTTTGATCTCGGCGAGCAGCGCGTCCTTGAGCGCGCGCGTGTCCGCGACGGGTGCCGCCGGGAGCGCCGCGTCGGCGTCCACGTCGTCGGCGACCGCCGCGCCCGCCCTGGGGCCGCCGCCCCGCGGTGGCGCCATCGACGGTCGCGGGGCCTCGAGCCTCGCGCCGCCGGGACGCGTGGAGGCGGGTGTGGCTCCGCCCATGCGGCCGGCCGGGCGCGCGGCCGGGGCGCTTGCCGGCACACGGGTGGGCTGGCTTCCCCCGGAAGGGCCCGCATCGCCGGCAAGCCGCGGCGCGGGACGCGCGGCGAGTGCCGCGCCGCCGCTGAGCAGCTCGGCGAGGGGCACGAGCTTGCGGAGGTGCATCAGCCGGAGCAGCGCCATCTCCATGTTGAAACGCGGCTGCTCCGACTGCCGGATCTCCTGCTCCGCCCGCGTCAGCAGGTCGAACCCGCGCAGCAGGTCCTCTCGCGAGGAGCGGTCGACGAGCCCCATGAGGCGCTCGCGCTCGCCTTCGGCCGCGACGTCGGGATCGGACGCGCGTGACGGATCCACCGAGAGCAGGAGCAGGTCACGGGTGGCGCGCGCGAGCTCGCGGCAGAGCAGCCGCAGGTCGTACCCACGCTCGATGGCCGTCTCGACCAGCGAGAAGGCCGCCGCCGCGTCCTCGGCAACCACCGACTCGAGCATGTCGAACACGAGGTCGCGCCCGACGAGCCCCAGCACCGAGACGACGTCCTCGACGCTGACCGTGTCGCCCGCGAAGGCGCGCACCTGGTCGAAGGCCGACAGCGAGTCGCGCATGCTGCCCTCACCCGCGCGGGCCAGCAGCACGAGCGCCTCGTCCGGGATCTCGATCTGCTCCTCGGTGGCGATGTGCCGGAGCCGCTCCGCGACCGTCTTCGACGAGATCGTGCGGAACTCGTAGACCTGCGACCGCGACAGCACCGTGTCCGGGATCTTGTGGAGCTCGGTCGTCGCCATCATGAAGACGACGTGCGGCGGGGGCTCCTCGATCGACTTCAGCAGGGCATTGAACGACGACGAGGACAGCATGTGCACCTCGTCGATGATGAAGACCTTGTACCGGTTGCGGACCGGGGCGATGGACAGCCCCTCGATGATCACCTCACGGACGTTGTCGACCCCCGTGTGGGTGGCCGCGTCGATCTCCAGCACGTCCATGTCGCGGCCCTCGGCGATCTCGACGCACGAGTCGCACGCGCCGCAGGGATCGGTCGTCGGACCGTTCACGCAGTTGAGCGCGCGGGCGAGCAGCCGGGCCGTCGTCGTCTTGCCGCACCCGCGGGGGCCGGCGAAGACGAAGGCGTGGGCGATGCGACGGCTCTTGAGGGCGTTGCGAAGCGTCCGCGTGACGGCCTGCTGGCCGAGGACGTCGTCGAACCGCTGCGGGCGCCACTTGCGGGCGAGCACCTGGTAGGACATCGGGCGTTCCGGTCGGACGGGGCGCCCCGGGCAGGCAGGGCAGATGGACGGGCCGGACCGCGGCCCGGAGGGCCTGCGGCACATCCCAGGAACCACTTAGCGCTGCTGCCTTCCGGCCCTGACGCGGTTCGCAGGCTGGGATTGCACAGGTTCCGGACCGCGGTGCGGCCCGCTCCAGCGGCGTCGGGGCTGCCAAAGCCGCCCCATCCGCCAGAGGGTCGAACGCCCAGTGTAGCATGCCGGCCCTTCCGACGGAGACATCGCGGCGGCCGCGCTGCCGGGCGCCGCACCCCCGCTGGCGCGTGCGCCGCCGCACACCGCGCACGAGGCCGGCCGGGTGCGCACCCGCACACGGGCCGGTTCCTTCGGGAATTCCGGTGAATTACGCGCCCCAGGGCGCGCCCCCGGACGGGTACCCCCCTTGCACTCCGGTCGAGCGGAGATCGACGTGTCCTCACACCCCAGCTTCTCGAGCCGGCGCGCCGACCAACTGTTCGGCGGGTCGGACCGCCTCAACCTGCTGCTCACCGCCGCGCACATCCTCGTGATGGACGACGAGGAGTCGAACGTGCGGCTGCTGAGCTCGATGCTGCGCCGCGCGGGCTTCACGCGCGTGTCCACGTTGACCGACTCCCGGGAACTGGAGTCGCACTTCAAGCAGACGGAGCCCGACCTCGTCGTGCTCGACCTGCACATGCCGCATCGTGACGGCTACGAGGTGCTGCGGGCGCTCGCGCCGTGGATCTCGCTGGAGCACCTGCCGGTGCTCGTGATCACCGGTGACATCTCGCTCGACGCCCGGCGCCAGGCGCTGACGCTCGGCGCGCGCGACTTCGTCACCAAGCCGTTCGACGCCATCGAGGTGTCGCTGCGGGTCCGCAACCTGCTCGAGACGCGGCTGCTCTACCAGGACGTGCGCAAGCAGAATCGCGCGCTCCTCGAGTCGATCCACGGGACGACGCGCGAGCTGCAGGACACGCGGATCGAGATGCTGGAGCGGCTCGCGGTCGCCGCGGAGTACCGCGACGAGGGCACCAGCAAGCATACCGAGCGCGTCGGCGAGATGACCGCCCGGCTCGCCGAGGCGCTCGGCATCGACCGCGAGCAGCAGGCGCTGCTCCACCGCGCGGCCGCGCTGCACGACGTGGGGAAGATCGGCATCCCCGATGGGCTGCTGCTCAAGCCCGGCCAGCTGAACGCCGAGGAGATGGAGGTGATGCGCAGCCACACCACCATCGGCGCGCACATCCTCGGCGGCAGCCACGCACCGCTGCTGCAGCTGGCCGAGGTCATCGCGCTGACGCACCATGAGCGGTGGGACGGCGGCGGGTACCCGCAGGGCCTGGCCGGAGACGCCATCCCGCTGCCGGGCCGCCTCGTGACCGTCGCGGATGCGTTCGACGCGCTCACGAACGACCGCCCCTATCGCCGGGGCGTCTCCGTGAACGAGGCGCTCGGCGAGATCCACCGCCTGCGTGGCCAGCAGTTCGACAGCGACGTCGTCGACGCGCTGCTCGCCGTCGTGCCACGCATGGACGTCAGGGAATACGCGGTGCAGTAGCCGCGTGGCCGTCAGCGCAGGAAAAAGGGGACAGTCCAGGACTGTCCCCTTTCCTGTCCGGCACACGCAGGAATGGGGACTGTCCCCGTTTCCCGTCACTTCCCGGTCCCGCTACTCCGCCAGCAGCCTCCCGGCGAGGTCCACGTACAGGTCCACGCACGCCTCGAGCTCGGCAATCGAGACGAACTCGCCATCGGTGTGCGCCACGTGGATCGAGCCGGGCCCCAGCAGCAGCGGGGTGCCCCAGCGCGACAGCAGCGGCACGTCGGTCGTGTAGGAGAACACCGCCGTGTCGAACCCGGGACGCGTCTCCAGCCGCACGGCGGGCACCTCCAGCACGTCGTCCATCCGGGCGCGGCCGGCCACGGCCCGCGCGAGCACGTCACGGATGGCCTGATGGTCGCCGACGCTGCGGAACATGACCTCCGCCTCGGCCGAGGGTGGCACGACGTTCGGGGCGACGCCGCCGCTGATGAGGCCGATGTTGTAGTGGGTGCGGCCGAGGAGCTCGTCCTCCGGCCAGGGCGCGTCTCGCAGCGCGAGCAGCACGTCGAGCAGCTTCTCGGTCGCCGACTCCCCCAGCTCCGGGTACCCGGAGTGCGCGGCCCGGCCGCTCGTCGTCAGGCGGACGCGATAGACGCCGCGCGTCGCCAGGCCGAGGCGGTTGTCGGTGGGCTCCCCGTTGATCAGGAACCGCGACGCCGACGCGATCTGGTTCGCCGCCATCGCGCCGTCGCTGCCGCGCTCCTCGCCGGCGACGAACACCAGGCCCACGCGGGTCTCACCGGCCGCGCGCATGCGCTCCGCCGCCGCGACCTGCGCGGCGAGGATGCCCTTGGCGTCACAGGACCCGCGTCCGTACAGCCGGTCGCCGTCCAGCCGGCTGGGGAAGAACGGCGGCACGCAGTCGAAGTGCGTGGAGAAGACGAGGGCGGGCTCCCCCACCGCGGCAATCACGTTCGTCCGGCCGCCGTCGAGCGGCTGCTCCAGCACCGAGTAGCCGCGCTCGCGCAGGTAGGCCGCGAGCACGGCCGCCACCTCGCCCTCGCGCCCGGTGGTCGAGTCGATGTCCACCAGGCGGCGGGTCAGCGAGACGGGATCTACCGGATCCACGTCTCGAGCTCCGTGCGCGTGTCGGTCTTGTCGTCGCGGTACTTCACGATCACGGGTGTCGCGAGCGAGAGGCCCCACTGCTCGCCGGCGCCGACGGTGACCGCACGCGCGCCCGGCACGACCACCGCGCCTTCCGGCACGACGAGCGGCTGGCCGGGCTCGGGCCGGATGATGGTGCCGTTGGGCAGGTCGTACACCGGCGTGGACCCCGTGAGCACGGTGCCCGCCGCGATCACCGCCCGCTGCCGGATCACCGCGCCCTCGTACACGCCGGTGTTGCCGCCGACGAGCACGTCGTCCTCGATGATCACGGGGAGCGCGCCGACGGGCTCGATGACGCCGCCGATCTGCGCGCCGGCGCTCAGGTGCACGCGCCGGCCGATCTGCGCGCACGAGCCGACGAGCGCGTGCGAGTCCACGAGCGTGCCCTCGCCGACGTAGGCGCCGATGTTGATGTACATCGGCGGCATGCAGATCACCGACGGCGCGACGTAGGCGCCCTCGCGGATCGACGACCCGCCCGGCACGATGCGCACGCCGGCCGCGGTGCCCGGCGCCTTCACGGGCATCGTGTCCTTGTCGTAGAACGGCAGGCCGGCGGTCATCTCCATGAGGTCGCCGAAGCGGAAGCCGAGCAGGATGCCCTGCTTGACCCACGCGTTGACCCGCCACCCGGTGGGGGCGGACGCGTCGGGTTCGGCCGACCGCACGGCGCCGGAGGCGAGCTCCCGCTGGAGGGCGAAGAACGCGTCGCGCGCCCGGCCCCTGTCGGCCGCGGCGCCCTCCGCGAAGAGCGATTCGATGTCCTGTTTCAGGTCCATGGTCTCGAAGGAAGGGGGACCGGGGGCTTACACGCGCGCGCCGGCGACGACCGGCAGGCCGAGGTCCTTGAGCACCCCGAGGATCCTGTCCTTGGCCGCCGGCTGCGGCGGCACCATCGGCAGGCGGTAGACCTCCTCGCAGAGGCCCATGGCGGCCATGGCGAACTTCACGGGGCCGGGATTCGACTCGACGAAGTTCACCTGCATGATCGGGAGCAGCTTGTGGTGCAGGCCACGCGCGTGGTCGTAGTCGCCCCGCTCGGCGGCCTCGACCATCTGCGCCATCTCGGCGGGCACCTCGTTGGAGCACACCGAGATGATCCCGCGGCCGCCGAGTGACATCAGCGGCAGCGTGATCGCGTCGTCGCCGGAGAGCACGAGGAAGTCGTCCGGCACGGCGCGGCAGATCTCGGCCATCTGGGTGATGTTGCCCGAGGCCTCCTTGACCGCCACGACGGTCGGGATGGTGGCGAGGCGCGTGATGACCGACACGTCCATGTTCGTGCCGGTGCGGCTGGGCACGTTGTAGAGCACGATCGGGAGCGGCGTGGCGTCGGCCACCGCCGAGAAGTGCTGGAACATGCCCTCGGGGGTCGGCTTGTTGTAGTACGGCGTCACCGACAGCAGGCCGTCCGCGCCGGCCGCCTGCATCTCCTTCGCGGCGGCGACGACGTCACGCGTGCTGTTGCCCCCGGCGCCGGCCAGCACCGGGACCTTGCCGTTGGCCTCCTCGACGACCAGCTCGACCACCCTGCGCCGCTCGGCGGCGCTCATCGCGGGCGTCTCGCCGGTCGTGCCACAGGGCACGAGGAAGTGCACCCCGGCGTCGATCTGCCGGCGCGCCAGGCGCCTGATCCCCGCCTCGTCGAGCGCGCCGCCGGCCGTGAAAGGAGTGATGAGTGCCGTCCCGACGCCAGTCCACTGTGTCCGCATGGTGTTCTCCAACGAAGATGGTGCTTCACGAGGGTGCTTCACGGGAGTGCCGCACGGGGATGCCGCACGGAGGTGCCGCACGACGGTGCGTCACGAAGGTGCCGCACCTCCGTCCTTGATCATGTCCCGCATCGAGAACCACCCTTTCCGTCCGACGAGCCAGCGGGCCGCTTCGAGGGCGCCGCGCGCGAAGACGGCGCGGTCGCGGACGGTGTGGGTGAACTGGATCGTATCCGACGGGCCGTCGAAGCCGACCGTGTGCGTACCCGGAATGTGGCCGACGCGGCTCGAGGCCATGTCGATCGTCCGCGTGTAGCCGGCGCCCCGCATGCCCTGTTGCAGTTGCAGGGCGGTGCCCGACGGTGCGTCCTTCTTGGCGGCATGGTGCAGCTCGTACACCCACGCCCCGTAGTCGCCGTGCGGCGCGAACCGCCGCGCGGCCTCCTCGACGACGAGCTGGAACAGGTTCATGCCGAGCGAGAAGTTGGCCGCGGCCATGACCCCGATGCCGGCGGCCGCCGCCACCTCGCGGAGCCGCGCCTCGTGCGTGGCCTGCCATCCGGTCGTGCCCACGACCACGTTGAGGCCACGCGCGGCGACCTGCGGCAGGTTCGCCGGCACCGCCTCCGGCAGCGTGAAGTCGATCGCGACGTCCAGCGCGCCGTACTCCGCGCCGATCGCGCCCGCCGGGGACGTCTCGTCGACGATGCCCGCCACCTCGAAGCCGTAGTCCGGGGCGAGCGACTCCACGAGGCGGCCCATGCGGCCGTGCCCGAGCAGCAGCAGGCGCCTCATGCCCGCTCCTCGGCCGCCGTCGCCGCGGCGTGCTCGAAGAAGTGGCCATGCAGGCGGCTCAACGCCGTCGGCAGGTCCGACTCCCGGATGACGAACGTCACGTTGCGGCGGCCCGCCGCCTGCGACAGCATCCGGAGCGGCACGTCGTTGCCCACCGCCTGCAGCACCCGCCCGACCAGCGACGGATCGGTCTGCAGCCCCTCGCCCACCGCGCAGACGATCGCCATGTTGGGCTCGCACTGCACGTCCGCGAACTCCGACAGCACCTCGATGATCGCCGGCAGGCGCCGCTCGTCGTCGACCGTCACCGACACGCTCACCTCGGACGTCGTCACGACGTCCACCGGCGTCCTGGCGCGCTCGAACGCCTCGAAGAGCCGCCGCAGGAAGCCGTGCGCCATCAGCATGCGCGTGGACGTGATGTCCACGACGGTCACCTTCTTCTTGGAGGCAATCGCCGTCAGGGGGCTCGAGCTGGCCGGCCGCTCGGCCGTGATGAGGGTGCCGCGCGCCGACGCGCGGCGCGAGTTGAGGATGCGGACCGGGATGTTGCGCGCCACCGCCGGCTGGATCGTCGAGGGGTGCAGCACCTTCGCGCCGAAGTACGCCAGCTCCGACGCCTCGGCGAACGAGAGGTGCGGCACGACCGGCGGGTCGGGCACGATGCGCGGGTCGGCCGTCAGCATGCCGTCGACATCCGTCCAGATCTGGATCTCGCGGGCCCCGAGGCACGCGCCCACGATCGCGGCCGAGTAGTCGGAGCCGCCACGGCCGAGCGTCGTGGTCACGCCCGCGGTGGTCGCGCCGACGAAGCCGCCCATCACCGGGATACGGCCCGCCGCGAGCGGTGGGTCCACCTCGCTCATCAGCGCGGCCGTCGACTCCGGGAACAGCGGCGCCGCCGCCTGGTGCTCATCGTCGGTGATGATCGAGCGCCGCGAGTCGATCCACGCGGCAATCAGCCCGTCGGCCGTCAGCGCGCCGGCGACGATGCGGCTGCTCATCAGCTCGCCGGCCGCGGCAATCGCGTCGAGCCAGCGGGGCGACACCTCCCGCAGCACCGCCAGCGCGTGCACAATCCGCTCGAGCTCGTTGAACTCGCGGTCCAGGAACGTCACCACCCGCTCGCGCTGCACGGCGTCGGTGACGACCTCCGCCACCTGCATGTGGCGCTGCCGCAGGTCACGCAGGTTGTTGCGGGCTCCCTCGCTGTCGCCCGCCCCGGCCTCGGCGGCCACGCCCAGCAGCCGGTCGGTCACGCCCGAGAGCGCCGACACCACGACGATGGGGCCGCGGGCGTCGCCGCCCTCCTGCTGCGCGTCGGCCTGGCGCTGCGCCCGGACGATGGCGATCAACCGCTCGATGGCGGGCCGGTCGGCGACCGACGTCCCGCCGAACTTCATCACGACCATGACACTCTTCTCGCTTCCTCGTCGTCCGGCGGAGTCTATCCCGCGCCCCTACAGCAGGCCCTCGGCGGCCATCAGCTCGGCGTTCAGCACCGCCGCGCCAGCCGCGCCGCGTACCGTATTGTGCCCGAGCGCCACGAACTTGCAGTGCGTCACCGGGCAGGGGCGCAGGCGCCCGACGACCACGGCCATGCCGTCGCCCCGGTCCGCGTCCAGGCGCGGCTGCGGGCGGTTCGGCTCGGTCGCCAGCTCGATGGCCGGGTGCGGCGCGCTCGGCAGCCCGAGTTCCTGCGGCCGGCCACGGAACGTGCGGAGCGCCTCGGCCACCTCGCCGATGTCGGGACGCGACTCGAGGTCCACGGACACCGTCATCGTGTGGCCGTCGATCACCGGCACGCGGTTGGTGTGCGCGCTCACCACGGCCTCGTACGGCACGCGGCCGCCGTCGCTGCCGAGGATCTTGAGCGTCTCGGTCTCCATCTTCTCTTCCTCGCCGCCGATGAACGGCACGACATTGCCGAGGATGTCGAGCGAGGGCACCCCGGGATACCCCGCGCCGGACACCGCCTGCATCGTCGAGACGATCACCGCGCGCAGGCCGAAGAGCCGGAGCGGCGCGAGCGCGAGCGCGAGCACGATCGTGGAGCAGTTGGGATTGGTGACGATGGCGCCGGACCAGCCCTTGGCCGCGCGCTGCTCGGAGAGGATCGACAGGTGATCCGGGTTGACCTCGGGGATGAGCAGCGGGACCAGCGGGTCCATCCGGTAGTTGCGGGCATTGCTGACGACGATGTGGCCCGCGGCCGCGAAGGCGGGCTCGATCTCGCCGGCCGCCGACGCGTCGAGCGCCGAGAAGACCACCTTGGGACCACGCCCGGGAATGCACGGCTCGACGATCCGATCGCCGGCGCCGTCGGGGATGGGGACCGCGAGGCGCCACGGGGCCACGGCGCGATACTGGCGCCCCTCCGACCGTTCGCTGGCGGCCAGCCAGGTGGGCCGGAACCAGGGGTGGCGCGCCAGTCGCGCGACGAACTGCTGGCCGACCACGCCGGTCGCGCCGAGAATGCCTACGTCAATGGGATTCATGATTGCGGATCAGTGCGATGCGTGTGAGCTCGCTGCTATTGGAAATACGGACACGGGGACACGGGGACACGGGGACACGGAGACACGGAGATACGGAGACACGGAGACACGGAGGCACGGAGGCACGGAGTAGGGCCAGGACATCACGGCTGATGGTTCTCTCACGTCGTCGCTCTCGTCAGCGTTCGGAGCAAAGACACCCCGTGGTCGCTTCGGCACTCTGTGTTCCGATCAATCTGCAATCTGACTTCTTCGATCTTCAATGGGAGGCGCCAGCCTCCCTGCCTCCCTGCCTTCCTGTCTCCGTGTCGGCATGGCCAAGCAGTCCTCCCCGTCTCTTCAATAAAAAACCCGCCGCAGCGCGAGGCGCCGGGCGGGTTCTGGAGGTCCAGCCGCGTGGTCGAAGCCTGGGCTTCGAGCGCGCTAGTCCAACCTTGTGGCCACCGCCGGCGCGGATCTCCCCCGCTTTCGCGCGAGACGCTTTCGGCCGGTAGTGTGCGGACGGCTGACCATGGACGACCAAGAGTATAGAGGCAGGCCCGGCGCCGGTCAACGCCGGCGCGCCGACGTCCCGCCCCTCACGGAGGTCCGCCGGCAGGCAGCGGGGCCCGGGCTCTCTCTGGCAAAGTTCTTCTGCGACGTGAAGCCCGCGCGCTATCATCCATCCGACATGACGATGCCCGAGCGCGTCGCGCCGCCGTCGCTCGGCGGCCGGGCGGCCGCCGATCTCCTCTTCATCCGCGAGACGATGGCGCGCAGCCGGACGTTCAGCGCGGTGCCGGGATGGGGCGGCGTGGTCATGGGCGCCACCGGCCTCGTCGGGGCGTTCGTCGCCTCGCGCCAGGCCTCCCCCTCCGCGTGGCTGCTGGCCTGGCTCGCGACGGCCGCGGTGGCGTGCGTCGTCGGCCTGGTCGCGATGCGTCGCAAGGCCGGGCTCGCGGGCGAGACGCTCACCGGCGCGGCAGGCCGCCGCTTCGCCGCCAGCCTCCTGGCGCCGCTCGGGGCGGGCGCCCTGCTCACCGCCGGGCTCTGGCGCGCCGGCGCCTGGGAGTTGATGCCGGCGGCGTGGCTCCTGCTCTACGGCGCGGCCACGGTCACGGGCGGCGCCTTCAGCGTCCCCGCGATCTGGCGCTTCGGGCTGGTGATGATGGCGCTCGGCACCGCCGCGCTGCTCACGCCGGCGGCGTGGGGCGACCTGTGGCTCGCGCTGGGCTTCGGGGTGGTGCAGATGGGATTCGGACTCTTCATTGCGAGGTATCACGGTGGCTAAGCGTGCCTCCGGCGCCGCCGAGGCGCGTACGCCGTCGGCACCGTCGCGTCCCGCGCCCGCGCCGGCGTCGCCGGCCGCGCGGGCGACCGGGCTCGATCGGCTCATCCACGATCGCACGCGCCTGGCGATCATCAGTGCGCTGGCCGTCAACGACGTGCTGTCCTTTGGCGACCTGAAGGGCCTGACGGGCACGACGGACGGCAACCTCAGCGTGCACGCCCGCAAGCTGGAGGAGGGTGGCTACCTCCACTGCACGAAGACCTTCGCCGGTCGCATGCCGCGCACCGAGTACAAGCTCACCGCCGCCGGCCGCCGCGCGCTCGAGAAGTACCTCGACCACATGGACGCGATCATCCGCGCGACGCGGAAGGGCGGGTAGCCGCCACCCGTCAGGTGCGGTCCCGGGCCCCCTCGGCCAGCAGGTCCCGCACCGTCCGCGCAAGCTCGGCCCCGTCCACGGGCTTGGCCAGGTAGCTCGTGTATCCGGCGTCGAGCGCGAGCTGCCGGTCCTCCGACCGGGCCAGGGCCGTCACCGCAATCGCCGGCACGTGGCACCCGGAGGCCCGCACGCGGCGCAACAGCTCGTAGCCATCGACCCGCGGCATCGCGATGTCGGCGATCAGCAGCTCGACATCGCGGGTCCGCAGGACGTCGAGGGCCGCCTCCGCCGAATCACACCGCACCACCGAGGCGCCCCTCGACTCGAGCAGTGCGGCAATCGTCTCCCGGGAGTCGGCCTGGTCGTCGACGACGAGCATGGTCGCCCGGGGGAGCCGGGACGGCACATCCACCGGCGACGGCTCGGTAGCGCCCGCCCGCGGGGCGGGCGCCGCCGGCAGGCGGACGGTGACGATGGTGCCCGTGCCGGGGCCCTCGCTGGCCACCCGAATCACGCCGCCGTGCAGCTCGACGAGGTGTTTCGCAATCGCGAGGCCGAGCCCCAGTCCGTCGTGCGCGCGGGTCGAGCGGCTGTCGGCCTGGCGGAACCGGTCAAAGACGTGTGGCAGGAACGCCGGGTCGATGCCCGCTCCCGAGTCCCGCACCTCGATTGTCAGGTGGTCCTCGTCGGCCTCGCAGCCGAGCACGATCGTGCCGCCACTGCCGGTGAACTTGAGCGCGTTCGAGAGGACGTTGTTCAGCACCTGGTGGAGCCGGGCGGCGTCGCCCTCGACCGGCGGCAGGGGCGCGACGATCCGGGACTCGAAGGCCACGCCCTTGCCGGCCGCCGCCGGCGCGATGCCGGCGGCGACGGTCTCGAGGAGCTGTCCCATGGCGACGGGGTGCCGGTCGATCTCGAGCTTGCCGGTGATGATGCGCGAGACATCGAGGATGTCCTCGATGAGCTGGGCCTGGAGCCGCGCGTTCCGCCCGATCACGTCCACGGCGTGCCGGGTCCGCGACGGCGACAGCTCCCCGGCCTCGAGGATCTGCACCCACCCGAGGATGGCATGCAGGGGCGTGCGCAGCTCGTGCGACAGCGTCGCGAGGAACTCGTCCTTGAGGCGGCTGGATTCCTCCGCGGCGGCGAGCCTGGCCAGCTCCGCCTCCTTGCGGCGCGTGACGATCAGGCAGACGCCGCTCATGCGCGCCGGACGCCCATCCTCGTGCTCGACACGCCCCTTGCCCTCGCACCAGCGCACCGTGCCGTCGGGCGCCACGAGGCGGTACTCGACGTCGTGGGCCGCGCCCTCTCGCAGGGCCCGGTCGATGGACGCGTACACGCGCGGCCGGTCCTCGGGATGGATCTCCTTCTCGTAGCTGGCGAACGTGCCATCGAAGGCGTCCGGGGGCAGCCCGTGGATCGTGGCGAGGTTGTCCGACCACTGCACCTCGTTGGTGACGAGGTCCCAGTCCCACGTGCCCATGGACGCCGCGTCGAGCGCGAATCGCAGGCGCTCCTCACTGCGGCGGGCCTGCTGCTCGGTCCGAATCCGCTCGATGGCGAACGCGACCTGCGAGGCCACGACGGCGGCGAGCTGGAGGTCGTCCTCCCGAGGCTCGGCCGGCGTATCGAAATACAGCATGAACTTGCCGATGACGCGATCGAGGCTGACCAGGGGAATGAAGGCCATCGCCGCGATGCCCTCGGCGAGGAACACCGGCAGGTACGAGGCCAGCGACGCATCCGCCCGCACATCGCTGACCACGATGGGCTCGGGGTGCGGGCTGTCGGGCCGCCACGGCGTGTGGCCCTCGACCGCCTGGCGGTAGGCGTCCGACAAGCCGCGCCACGCCTTGAAGCGCATCACGCCGTCGCGATCGAACAGCAGGATCGACGCGCGCGCGATGCCCAGCCCGGAGCCGAGCGCGTCCAGCGCGGCGGTGTAGATCTCGTCGACGCTCCGCGCCCGGCTGATGGCGGCGGTCAGACGAGCGCACGTCCGGATGGGGGACGTATCGGGGGGTCTCCCCATGGACGCCATTCTACTCACGTCCAGCGGGGCCGTGACGCGTGAGCCGGTGGGCGCCACGGAGTGCGGCATCGGCCGCGCACGCAGCCCCCTCTCGGCCTCACGTCCGCAGCCACGCGGGCAGCGACGCGCGGTGAATCAACGCGGCTGCCCGCGACCCGCCCGTGCGGGGCGTCACCCGTTCGCGCGGGTATCATGGCGCCATGTCCAGCGTGTGGCCCATCCTGCACTACGACGACCCGGAGGCCATGGTCTCGTTCCTGGCGGACGTGCTCGGGTTCCGTCGCCAGCTCGTCGTCCGCGATGACGGCGGGGAGATCATCCACGCCGAGTTGAGCTGGCCGGGCGGTGGCGTGGTGAACCTGGGCGGGACCAGGCACCTCGGCGGCGTGCATGGAGGCATGCGCCCCGGCACGAACGCCGCCTACGTGATCACCGCGGACGTGGACGGCATCTGCGAGCGGGTCCGGAGGGCAGGACGTGGCCGCGTCGTGCACGCAGCCGCGGACACGACCTTCGCGGCGGGCGCCATCCCGGCGCGCGCGTGCACGATTGCCGACCTGGAGGGCAACCTGTGGACGTTCGGCACATACGCCGGCGCTACCGCATCTGCCGCTGCCAGTGCGGCCCGATGAAGCCTGAGTGCCGCACCTCCGTGCCGCACCTCCGTGCAGCACCTCCGTGCAGCACCTCCGTGCAGCACCTCCGTGCAGCACCTCCGTGCAGCACCTGCGTGTAGCCGGACCGGCCGAACGCGCCGGGATTGAGGTGGGCCCCGGCGTCGCGGTAGACTGTTGAGCCACCCTCGGCGCGACGCGCCCCGACGGAGAGATGTCCGAGTGGTTGAAGGAGCACGCTTGGAAAGCG
>JBFWVR010000011.1:0-169125 GCA_050246635.1 Vicinamibacterales bacterium | reverse complement strand
CGCAGAGACGCCCTGGTGAATGGAGTCACCGGCCGGGAGCTACGCTCTCAGCCGGCAGCCAGACCGTGCTGCCGACTGTCGGATTTTCGCCCGCCACAACTGTCGAATTTATCGCCGCCGCTAACACCAGGCAAGGATCGAGCTTGGGTGCGTGCCACGGATCCCGCACGCATCGTGAGTGGATCCCAGCCGGCCATCACGTTCGAGATGATGGCGCCGTTCTCGGCGCCGTCAAGCCTCGGTGCTGCGCACCGACCGCGCTGGAATCTGAGCGCGGCTGCGGGCATTGACAGCGCCTGCGGGCGGCGCGGGCCTTTGGCGCTTACCTGATGGCCGGCGGGGTCAATGGCTGACGTTGACGACGGATTTCAACCGAGCGTATCCTTCGGACATCTCGTCGGTGTCGTCATGACACCTCCTCCGCATTGCCCAATGCGGAGCGCATCGCGGTCAGCGTCATATCACCCTGACTCGCACGCACCCCTGATGCAGGGATCGGTAGCGCGAAGCGTTCGACACATCTCCAACGCTTCGGTATCCAGCAGTGCAGCGCACACGCCAGTCACATCGACTCGCGTACTGGCGCGCACGGGACACTGAACGGCGATCGCGACCCATCGTCCCGACGCCCTTCAGATTTTTCCCCAGACGGTGGCCCTCGGCGAGTGCCGAAGCCACCACGCCGGGCGCCCGCCAGGCTCCGGTGATCGATGTCGGCCCATCGCCCACATCTGCGCGGACATCCAGCGCGCTGGCCTGACCGCCGGCGCGCTGGCGCGCACCCAGAACACAGTTTGTCGCGTGTTGTGCGGATCCGATGTGGAGTGGGTATGGATCACGAGCACGACGTCGAGTCCGAGCCAATCCCGATCGCGCGATGTCGCGAGATTCTCGGCGACGAGGCGGTCACGCTGTCGGACGCTGAAGTCGATCAGATCCGTCGTCAGGCTGACGCGATGGCGCATGTCATCACCGATGTCTTCCTGAAGCAGCGCGCCTCCCGGGAGTGAAGCGAATGAGGCAAGTACCGATCACCTTGCCGGCGACCGTCGATGGCGCTAAGCTGCGGCGGATGGTCGGCGCGGTGATCTACGTTCGCGTGAGTACGAAGGAGCAGACCGAGAATCTCAGTTTGCCGACACAGCTGCGCGCGTGCGAGGAGTATTGCCGGCACCAGGGCTACGAGATCCTCGAGCGATTCCATGAGGAAGGCGAGAGCGCCAAGACCACGGACCGCAGCCAGCTCCAGGCGCTGCTGAAGTACTGCCGGACTCACAAGGGCAAGGTCCATTTCGTCATCGTGTACAACCTCACGCGCTTCGCGCGAGAGAAGTACGATCATTTCGCGCTCCGAGCGCACCTGAAGTCTCTCGGCATTTCACTGCGGTCAGCCACCGAGCCTATCGACGACACATCCACCGGCAAGCTGATGGAAGGTGTCCTGGCTGCGTTCGCGCAGTTCGACAACGACGTGCGCTCGGATCGAACGCGGGCCGGGATGCGGGCGGCACTGGAGCTCGGGCGATGGACGTTCCCGGCGCCACTTGGATACTTGAACGCTCCGAAGTGGTCGGGCAGAAGCCTCGTTCACGATCCCGACCGCGCGGAGCTGTTGAAGCGAGCGTTCGAGGACCTGGCGACCGGACGGTACACGAAGCAGGAAGTGATCGCACGTGCAACCGCGGCGGGGCTGCGAAGCCGAAAGGGCCTGATGCTCTCACCACAGAGCTTCGGGCAGATGATGCGAAACCCGATCTACATCGGGAAGATCGAGAGCCCCGACTACGGCGTTTCGACACAGGGCGACTTCGAGCCGGTCGTGGACGAGGCGACGTTCTACCGTGCGCAGGCCGTGCTCGACGGCCGCGTCGTTGTCGCCGGCCCGCGACAGCGGAATCATCCGGACTTCCCGCTGCGCGGTTTCGTGCGCTGCGAGGAGTGCGGGCGGCCGCTCACCGGCAGCTGGTCGAAGGGACGCAACGGCCACTACGCGTACTATCACTGCCAGAAGCAGTGCCGCGCCGTGAACGTCAGCAAGGCAGCGCTCGAAGGCGCGTTCGCCGACGAACTTGCGCTGCTCCAGCCGACAGCCGGCTACATGCGCCTGGTCAAGGATCGGATTCTCTACGTGTGGGAACGGAGGCGTGGTGAGGCGAAGGACCGGACGGTCGAGCAGGAGAAGCGCGTCAAGGTGATTCAGCAGAAGCTCGACCGGCTCGATGAAGCGTTCCTGTACTCCGAGTCGATCGACCTCACCAGCTACAGCCGGCAACGCGACAAGCTGCGCGAGGAGTTGACGCTCGCCAAGATCGAGCACTACACCGAAGCCGTCGACGAACTCGACGTGCAGGGCATCCTGGCGTTCGCAGAACGGATTCTGCCGCGCGCGTCAGACCTGTGGGTGCAGGCGTCGCTCGACTACAAGCAGCGATTGCAGCAGCTGTTCTTCCCGGAAGGAATCGCGTACGACGGAAATCGGTTTAATCGAACCGCGATAACGGCACCACTTGTCAACTACTTGGCGCCGTCTGAAGGTGCTGATGAAAGAGTGGTGAGCCCGGTAGGAATCGAACCTACAACCAACAGATTAAGAGTCCAGCCGTCGATCCGGTCTATGCGCCAATAGAATCAATCACTTACGGGCATTCTGCGCGCGCGGGATCCGGCGCCGCGGCGGGCGAATTTCGGCCAATTTTGGCGAGTCCGGTTCGCCTGGTCCCTGCACTTTTCCCCCCACCATCCCGACGACCTCGAGCACCGGCGCCGCGGCCTCGAGCGCGGCGTGCACCGCGATCTGGTGCTCGGCCGCCAGGTGCGTGTACTTCTGCGCCGTCTGGATCGTCTGGCCCATCACTTCGGCGCGGAGCCGCTCGTTCACGCCGGGGATCATCGTGAGTAGGGTCGCGACCGAATGCCGCAACGTGTGGAAGGTGACGCCGTCGGCGCCGCGTATGCCGTAGGTGAGGCCGGCGGCCGTGGCGCTCGCCCGCATCGCCGTCTTTACCGACCGCACGGGCCCGCCCTGATACTCGACGACGTAGCGCGACTGGTTCACCTTGCGGACCGCCTCGAGGAACGCGCGCAGCGACGGGCCGATCGGCACGACGAGCGGGGGCGCGTGGCGATCGGCCTTGTGGTCGGCGACGACGATTCGCGTGAGCGCGTCGTCGACTTCGTGCCCGAACCGGAGCCGGAGGATGTTCGTCACGCGGAGCTTTGGCGCCAGGACCGCGAGCGCCATCGCGACGCGGAGATGGTACGGCGCGGCCTCCATCCATCGACGGATCTCGTCGACGGTCATCACGCGCGACCGCGAGCGGACACGGTCCCGGCGCAGGCCGGCGAAGGGGTTCACCGCGACGCGCGTCTTCGCGCGCCAGGCGGGTTCCATCGCGATCTTGTAGAGCACCGACATCGCCGAGCGGAGATGGTTCTTCCGTGACCCGCTGAGGCCGCGCGCGTCCATCCAATCCTCGAACCGCAGGACCCATGACGGATCGGCGATTGGGTCGAGGAGCCGGAGATTATGGTACGGCGCCGTCCCGCGCGGCGTGTGCGGGACGGCCGCCTGGCGCGGCGCGCGCGTCGGTCGCTGGCCCCAAAACTCGAGGGCGACCCGCAGACACGACGCGACGAAGTCCGGGCGCTTGAGGCGCTTCGCCTGCTCCCGGTACACGCGCTCGGCCCACCTGGAGAACGTCGGCGTCTGCTCCCGGTCGACCGGCGCGATCCCCCATCGCTCCTGCCGAAGGCGTCGCTTGAGCTCAGCCTCGACGAGCTCGGCGTCGGCGCGGGTCGTCTGCTCCGTGGACCCCTGGTGGCGCTGGCCCTTGTACCGAAAGTCGTAGTGGAAAAATCGCCCCTTGCGGGTGAGCGTCACGGCTTCTCGTCGTCCGGTGCGTTCTTCTGAGCCTCGATCTTGGCGGCGAGCGCGCGCGCGACCGACCGGGCCGAGAACGACAGATCGAACCCTGCGGGGTGGCGCACGATGCGGCCGTTCCCGGCAGGGGCGATGTTGGCGACGACCTTCGAGCCCTGCGCTCGTGGCGGCGAAGACTTCGGATTCTGCCTGGCTCGGGTCACTGTTCCTCCTGTCCTTGGTCCTAGAGGACGGCCCATCCGGTACCTTCCCGCTTCAGCACAGTCTCGCAGGCCGGGCACTTGAGCACCGACACTTGCTTCTCGGTTCGGTCGCTGGATTGACACTTCGGGCATGTAAACGGCTCTGTCTTCACGAACAGGCTTCCAATCGCCATCGCGAGCCCGACCAGGGCCAACGGGAGCGCCAGTGGTATCAGTACGACCGTCCACATAAGGCACCCGCCGGTGCCGAACAGGGCCAGGCCGCCAACCCCAAGACCGTATTTCTTCGGGCGGAGTTTTGATTGCGGTGGGGGTGTGCTCATCGTCGCGGGCCGTTCCTTTCCTCGAAAAAATGGAGGTCGAGATGCAGCGCCGCCCCGGGGGATGGGACTTGCTCGGCGCGACGGTGTCGACGGTTCCTACCGTCGTCTGGTCTTGTGGCCTGTTGTTTCGTCGACGAGCCGCTCGCCGTCGTCCGGCTCCCGAACCCACACGATGCGGTGCATCAGCCGAATCTCTGAACGCTTGACGAACCGCGCCGCGTGGGCGGGATTGGCCGATTCCAGCATCCAGCCGTCTCCGGCCTTCCGCGCAATCTTCACGAGACGCTCGCCGCTTGCGAGCTCAACGTAGACCCGGTTGCCGCTGTGCACGGGTCGCCGCGGAGAGACAACGACGATCATCCCGGGTTCATACACGGGAATCATTGAGTCACCGCGGACCTTCACACCGTAGGCGTGCGGATCCCGAACGTCATAGGGCCGTCGGATGCGATCCGTGACGCCTGCGAGTAGACGGCCCTCGTCGTCCCAGAACAACCCGCCTTTGGGGGTCGCCTCGCCTTCGCCGACGACAGGGAGGTCGTGTGGTACCGAACCGGACACGTCGACGAAGGCTCCGACCGCGTCTCTGGTGTCCGCGGCCTTTCGATTGGTGAGTGCCTCAATCTCGGCGAGGACATCCTCGGCGTTGCGCGCGGCGTTCGGGAAGCCGGAAGTCGTCTTCACGCCACGAATTGGATCGGATGCTCCGAGCGTTTCCCTGATCCGCTTAAGGAGTTCGGCCGGTTCCACGCGGCGCTCGTTCGTGGCGGCCGCGATCTCGTCGTAGGCCGCGTCGATGCCGGAGAGAAGCTCGTCGACCGGGCACTCCAGGAATTTCGCGATCCGAATCAGCGTTTCGATCTTCGGCTGGTACGTGTCGTTTTCCCACTCGCTAACCCGAGAGGCGTCGACCCCCATTGCCTCAGCGAATGCCTTGCCCGTGGCGTAGCCGGCCCGCTTTCGGGCTTCCCGGATGTTGGCGCCGATGGTTGCCACTTCGGGAGCCAGTCTCAGCTTACGGCGCTCAGTAATCCAGATAATTGCGTTACGTCGTAAAATTGCGCTTGACAGCAATTACGGAGACGCGCAATATTGCGTCATGCTCGAATCGCGACAGCTCGCGGAGCTCAGGAGCCACCAGGTCGACGACGCGGTCCCTAATCGGCTCGCCGTCGCCATCCGCCTCTCGGGTGTGACGCAACGCCGGATTGCCGACGAGCTCGGCATGACCGAGCCACACCTCAGCGACATCAAGCGCGGGAAGTTCAAGAGCGTCTCGCTCGACACCGCGCGAAAGCTCGCGGCCTACTTCGGTTGCGCCATCGAGGATCTGTTCCCGTCGCGCGAGGCGGTCGCCTAGTGGGCGCCGTGTCATCGGCCGATCTCGTCCGCCAAGGCGCGGACGGCGTCGGCGTGGCGCTCGACGGCGCGGCGGGCGATCCGCTGCGCCAGGACGCGACGTCGCCGCGTGCGTCGGAGCTCGTCAATCAACCGGACCAGCCGGGCGGACCGGGCGCGCGTCGCTTCGAGTTCGCGGACGAGGTCCACCGATGCCGGGTCGCTCGCGCCGGCGATGCCTTCTACGCCGTCTGCGCGTGCGGATGGTCGAGCAACGCCCACGTTTCCGTCTGGAACGCGGCGGCCCAGCGGTGCGCGGTCGGCGCGGCCGAACAGGAGCGCGCGTGGCGTGCGTGGCGGAACGGGCCGCGGTTGTCCCATGCCGTCTACGTTGACGCGCCGACCCCGCTCGCGTCGTCCGTGAACGTCAGCGAAGACAGGAGCGGGCGCAGCAGAAAGGACGAAAACGTGGAGAGCAGTATGCCAGTACCGCACACGCGCCGGCAACCCGTGGTCAATCTGCCCGGGTTCCGGGAGTCCGCGCTCGAGCAGGTCGCCGAGGCGATCTACCGCTACGACCGGCTCGACACGCTCGGCGCGAAGCCCTTCCAGTCGCTCGAGCCGACGATCCGTGAGAAGTATACCGAGGCCGCCGCCCTGGCGGTCCTGTCGATCGACCCGGAGCAGCACGGGCCGGCGGTGTACGTGGCGGTCGAGGCCGCCGGCTACGACGTGACGCGGCTCACGCGCGCCGGCCGGCGCGGCCTCATCCGGCACTACGACACGTTCCTGCGGACGTACCGCCGGGCGCTGGTCGGCTTGTTCCCGGGTGCCTTCGAGCGCGTCGGGTTCCTGGCCCTCACGGACGCCGCTGAGGATGCGATCGAGGGCCGGTCATGAGCGTCACCGCCACGACGCAGCCCACCGTGACGCATCCGACGCCCGAGGCGACGACAGACCTCGGGTTCATCGTGAACGCCGACGCCCTCACGGCCAAGATCGTGGAGTGGAAGGCGGCCGGCTATCACGTCCTGTCGCCGGCGATCACGATCCGCGCCTTCGCGCCGTCGCACGGCGTCAACGTGAGCGCGGTCACGATCTCCCCGGACCCGGCCGCTGGTGAGTCCTACTGCGATCGGGGCCTCATGGCCGACGACGAGCGCGCGCTGACGCGCCTCGGGCTCCAGAAGATCCAGCAGTGCGCGGGGATCTCGTGGATTCCGAACGCCTGCCGGCGGACGGACCCGCGGACCATCGTGCACCTGTGGGAATACCAGGCGTGCGGGGCGTTCATCGCCTACGACGGCACGCCACAGATCCTCCAGGGGACGGCCGAGGTCGACCTCCGTGACGCCTCCGCGCAGATCGGCGGGTGGACGCCGGACGGCTGGCGCGAGCTCCTCGCGAAGAACGAAGGCGCGAAGGCTGAGGCGCGCCACGCGGGCCAGCAGCGGGAGCCCAAGCTCACCTGGCACATCGGGGGCTGGTCGGAGGCGCGCGTGCTCCAGGCGCGCCGGTTCGGGCTGCGCCTCGCCGAGACGAAGGCGATGAGCGCGGCGATCCGGTCGATCGGGCTCAAGTCGAAGTATCAGGAGAAAGAGCTCGCGCGGCCGTTCATCGTCATCCGCGTGTGCTACCTGCCGGACTACAGCGACCGGGAGATCCGGCTCGCCGTCGCGGGCCGGGCGATGTCTGGCGCGGCGGCCCTGTTCGCCGACGCCGGCGCCGGTGAGGTGGTCCCGTTCCGGCGGGCGCTGCCGGAGGCGCAGCCGTCCGCCGTCGACGTGATGCACGGCGGCGTGCTCGACATGGAGCGCGAGCCGGTCCCGGTCGGGGCGACGGTCGCCGACCGCCCGGCGACCACGACCCCGGCCGCGCCGATCGCCACACCGGCGCCGACGCCAGCGCCGGCCGCCCCGCCGAGCACGCCGCCGCCGTCGTCCTCCACCGCGGCGCCGGTGCTCCCGCCGGAGGCCGTGTTCGTCGAGCAGTACCGCGACGAGGAGCTCAAGAAACGCGACGGCGGGACTTACCAGAAGGCGTGGGCCACGCTCAGCGACGGCCGCCAGGTCGTCACCGTCTACGGCAAGTTCCGCGACCGCCTCAAGGCGGCCCGCGATCACCGGACGCCGATCATCGTCCACGACAAGCGCAGCAACCGCGGCGACGAGCGCGAGGTCAGCGCGATCGACGACGTCGACGCGCCACAGGACCGGCCGCTCCCGGGCATCGACCCCGGCGCGCCGATCAAGCTCTGAGGAGGCCGCCATGCTCCACCAGTTTGCACACGGGGGCGACCTCCATCTCGGCCCGAACGACCGCAACAAGGACCGTCGGGCCGCGTTCGACACCTTCATCGCCGAGGGCCTCGCGCTTGAGCGGCTCGCCGCCTGGTGCCTGCCGGGCGACCTGAACCACGCGCGGATGACGATCGAGGACCGGAACTACCTCGCCGACCGGCTCCGCGCGATGGCCGACCTGGCGCCCGTCCTCATCGTGCGCGGCAATCACGACATCCCGGGCGACCTCGACATCTTCGCGCGCCTCCGGGCGGCCTGGCCGGTCTACGTGGCGACAACGCCCGGCGTCGTGTCGGTGCCGCTCGCCACGGGCGCGACCGCGTCCGTCTTCTGTCTGCCGTACCCGACCGAGGCCGGCCTCGTCTCGGCCGGCGCCGCGCCCGGGGACGTCGTCCAGAACGCGCGCGTCGCGCTGGAAGCCATCTTCATGGAGGCCGGGCACCAGTTCGACGCGGCGCGCGTCATGGGCGAGATCCCGATCGCGCTCGGGCACGTCAACGTCGCTGGGTCGATCACCGCGACGGGCCAGCCGAACATCGGCCAGGAGATCGAGGTCGACGCCGCGCTCATCGCGCTGCTCGGGCCCTGCTACGTCGGCCTGAACCATATCCACAAGGGCCAGCAGATCGGCGGGGCGTGGTACCCGGGATCGTTCTGCCGGCTGGATTGGGGCGAGATTGACCCGAAACGCTGGCTGCTCGTCAGCTACGCCGAGAACCCGTCCGACGTGGGCGGCTACACCGTCGGCGTCGAGGCGCGCCCGCTGGCCGTCGCCCCGCTCTACCACGTCGAGGGCGTCCTCACGCGGGACACGTTCGATTGGGTCGTGAAGGCGGCCTCGGACGGCGCACCGATCGAGGCACCGGCGTCGTGGGCCGGGTGCGAGGTCCGCGTCCGCTACCGGTTCAACGCGAGCGAGAAGGCCCTCCTCGAGCACGCGAAGTCGCGGATCCTCGCCGAGTTCGCCGAGGCCGCGCGCCTCGAGCTCGAACCGGTCGCGGTGCCCGATCGGGCGCTGCGCGCGCCGGAGGTCGCCGCGGCCCGGTCGCTCGCCGACAAGGTCGAGGCGTGGGCCGAACTGAGCGGCGCCGTTGTCACCGAGGGCGTCGTCGAGAAGCTCGCCGCGCTCGAGCACGGCGACCCCGCCACCGTCCTGGCCGGTGTGCGCGAGCGCGCCGACGCTGTGACCCGCCCCGCGGGAGATCGCGAGGCGGCGGCATGAGGCTCGAGCTCGTCACCGTGAAGGACATGCTCCGGTTCTCCGGGGCCCCGGTCACGCTGGACCTGCGGGAGGTCCCGGCCGGCCTGGTCGCCATCATCGGCCCGAACGGGGAGGGGAAGACGACCATCCTCGAGGCCGGGATGGCGGCGATCTTCCGGGCCTTCCCGAGCCGAGACGGGAAGGACCTGTTCGACTACGCGACATCGCGCGAGGCGTTCATCGAGGCGCTGTTCGTCGTCGACGGCCGCGGCCGGTTCCGCGCCCGGGTCGCCGTCGACGGCGTGCGCCGGACCTCGGACGCGGTCCTGGTCCGCGTGGAGCCGGACGGCCGCGAGGTCCCGTTGAACGACGGGAAGGTGTCGACCTACGACGCCGCGGTCGCGGAGATCTTCCCCCCGCGGGACGTCCTCATGGCGAGCGCGGTCGCCGCGCAGAACCGCGCCGGGTCGTTCGTCACGCTCGACCGGCGCGGCCGGAAGGACCTGTTCGCGCGCCTGCTCGGCCTCGAGCAGATGGAAGCGATGGCGCAGACGGCCCGGTCGGCCGTCGCGATCCTGGAACCGGCCCGGGCGACGCTCGTCGGTCGGCGGGACGTCCTGGCCGAGGCGGGATCGTCCGCGGCCGTCGCGGCGGTCGAGCAGGCCATCCAGGCGGCAGAGGCCGCCGACACGGCGAACACCGAGCGCGAGGGCGGACTTCGTCACCTGGTCGAGACGCGGGAAGGGGAGCGCGCCACGCTCGTCGACGCGGCCACCCGCCACGGCGCCGCAAAGGCCCGCCTCGCCGCGCTGGCCGAGCAGAGCCTCGAGACGCTCCGGCGCCAATCGGCTGTGACCCGTCGGCAGCAGGACGCCGAGCGCCAGGCGCAGGCAGAACGGCAGGCCGCCGACACGGTGCTCCGGCAGACGCACGCCGCCGCGGACGAGCGGATCGGGAACAACCGCCAGCACGTCATCGGCCGCGCGGAGGCCATCCGGGCCGCCGTCGCCACCGTGGCCCGCGTGCGCGCCGAGAAGGCGCCGGTCGACGAGCAGATCGCCGCGCTGTCGACGCGCCAGGACGACGCACGCCGGGCGCTCGACGGCCTCGTCGAGCCGCTCCAGCGGGCCCGGGCCGAGGTCACGGACCTCGAGCGCGCCGCCGAGGACGCGGCGACCCTCGGCACCGTACCGTGTGGCGGGGCGGGCGACTTCGCCGCCTGCTCGTTCCTGTCGCGCGCACAGGCGGCCGCCACGCGGGCCGCGCGCCTGCCGGAGGCGCGAGACGCCCTCGCCGCCCTCGAGACGCGCCGCGCCGACCTGGCGGCCGGCTCTGAGGCGATGGGCGTGGAGATGTCCGCGCTCCGCGCCACGGCCGACCGGCTCGCGCGCGAGCTCGCCGGCGCCGAGAAGGACGCCAGCCTCGCTGAGGCCCTCAAGCACGCCGAAGATCGGATCGCCGAGCTCGAGGCCGACAAGGTCCGCGCCGCGGAGGTCCACGCCGCGACCGTGACCGCCATCGAGACGCGGCTCGCGGAGGTCGTCGCCGGTGTGCAGGCCGAGACGCGCGACTTCAACGCCGAGATCGACCGCCAGGGCGCCGAGGTCGCGTCGGCCGAGGTCGAGGTCGACGAGACGGCCGACGCGGCCGACAAGCTCGCCGCCTGTGACGTGTCGATCGCTGAGGCCCGCCGCGGCCTGGATGCCGTCGTGGCCGAGCGCGGCCGCTTGGCCGGTGAGCTCGCCGGGCTGCGCGCGAGGCGCGACCAGGTCGCCCGGGACGCCGCCGAGCTCGCGCGCGTCCATGAGGCGATCCGCACGCTCGAGGCCGAGCTCCTCGAGTGGCAACTCATCGCGAAGGCGCTCGGCCGTGACGGCCTCCCGGTGCTCGAAATCGACCACGCCGGGCCGACCGTGTCGGCGTATGCGAACGACCTGATGTCGGCGTGCGCCGGCCCACGGTTCACCGTCGATCTCGTCACACAGGTCGCGAAGGCGAGCGGGAAGGGGCTGAAAGAAGCTTTCGACCTGCACGTCTACGACAACCTCCGCGGTGGCGAGGCGCGCGACATAGCAGACCTGTCGGGCGGGGAACAGATCCTCGTCGACGAGGCGCTCAAGAACGCCCTCGCGCTGTTCGTCAACGCCCGGAACGTGTCGCCCATCCAGACGTGCTGGCGGGACGAGACGACGGGCCCGCTCGACGCGGAGAACGCGACGCGGTACCTCGACATGGTCCGGCGCGTCGCCGCCATCGGCGGGTTCCACCAGGTCCTCTACGTGACCCACAACCGCGACGCCGCGAACCGGGCGGACGCCCGCGTGCGCGTGTCGGATGGGACGCTCACTATCGAGCGGCCGCCCTACCGGGAGGCGGCGTAGTGGCCTGGGGGCGACTCCACGACGGGGCGAACAGCGCCGGGAAGCTGCTCGCCCTGTCGGATGCGGCGTGGCGGATGTGGGGCTGCGGGCTGATCTACTGCCAGGCCAACCTCACCGACGGGTTCATCCCCGATCACGCCATCGAGGCGTTCGGCGTCCGCGCGCGGAACAAGCGCGCGGTCGTCGACGAGCTCTGCGCGTCGCTGGTGCCTGGCAAGGGCCCGCTGTGGCACCGCGTCGCCGGCGGGTATCAGGTGCACGACTACCTCGACTGGAACGACGACCGTGAGACGGTCCTCAAGGGCCGGGAGCAATCCGCCGCGAGGATGGCCCGGTATCGGGAGCGGCTCCGGAGCCTGTCAGGTGCTGGCGTTACGCATAACAGAACACGCAACACGACACAGAACAAGCGGCGTTCGTTCGGTGGATCCACGTCCACTACCACTCCTGTTCCTTCGGAACAGGGTACGGCGCCGCTGGCGCGGCGCGATGCGCGCGACGTCTGGAAAGTTGCGATGGCGATCGGTCACGCCGTCTTCGAGGACCTCCCGGACGCCTGCGACGCCGATCGGACCGAGGAGTTCAAGGTCCGGTGCGCGCTGCAAGACATCGACTACGCCGCCCGTGGCGGCGACCAGGACCGGCCGCTGTACGCCCGGGCGCTTGAGTACGTCGCGGGCGTGCGGGCGCGGCGGAAGGTGAAGGCGGCGTCATGAAGTGGGACATCGCGCGGCGTGCCCTCCAGTGCCGACGGTGCCACGAGACGATCGGCGCCGGCGAGCAGGTCCGGCTCGTGACGTCCGGCCGGTGGCCCTGGTGCGCGGCGTGCGCGAAGACGGAGCTCCATGAGGACCCGCCGGCCGACATGCCGGTCATTCGCGCGGCCGACCGGTTGAAGCCACCGAAGACGTTCGCGCCGGATCCCGCGCCGTCCGCGTGGCAGGGGTTCGACCGCGCGGCGATGGCGCGCAGCGTGCGCGAGCGGATCCTCGACGCGCGGATGCGCCAGGCGGGGGACGTCGAATGACGAAGCCCTGCGAACGTGCGCCGCGCGGCTGTCGAGAGCTCGTCGAGGCGACGGGCCCGAAGACGTTGGCGCGGAAGCGGTACTGCTCGAGCCGGTGCGCGTACCTCGCGCGCGTGGAGGCCGGGACGTGGCACGCGCCGAACCTGACGCGCGAGCAGCGCCAGCGCGGCGGGCGCGCCGCCGGCCGCGCGTCCGGGGAGTCACGCCGCGCGGCCGCGCTCGAGCGTGCCGTCGCCGCGGTCGATCCACTCCTGACGCCGTCGCTCCGGCGCCGGATGACCGGCGAGGAGATCCGGTCGTTCAAGGTGCTCCTCGCGCGGGCCTGGTGGCTTGGGCGCGAGTCGCGCAACCCGCGGTCGTCGGTGGGGGCGGGAGCGTAGGCGATGGCCGAGCAGGGGCGCTTCTCGTGGCACGCGGACCCGGTGACGTGGGCGAACTTCCTCGCCTATCACCAGGCGAACCCGCAGATCTACGACAAGCTCCGCGACTTCGCGCTCGAGGCGAAGGCCGCCGGACGTGAGCGCCTCGGGATCGCCGTCATCTTCGAGCGCCTCCGCTGGTACACGGCCGTCGAGGCGCGCCAGGACGGCGAGCCGTGGAAGGTGAACAACTCGTGGCGGGCCTTCTACGCCCGGCTCCTCATGGAGCAGGAGCCGGAGCTCGACGGGTTCTTTGAGACGCGACGGTCGCACGCGGACGTCGCGTAGGAGCTCCAGCCGAGGCAGGGCGCCCGCCTCGACGGATCGGACCTCACGGGCGCACCGGAAAGGCACAAGGCAATGGCAGGCGTGACGTTGCAGACGATCGGGGGCGGGGCCCTGGCGGAATTGTTCGCCGCGGAGCTCGCACGGGTGCTGGAGAACATCGCCGACCCCAACACCGACCCGAAGACGAAGCGGACCATCACGATCGCGGTGACGTTCAAGCCCGGGCGCGACCGGGACGCCGCTAGCGTCGAGATCAAGTGCGGGTCGAAGCTCGCCGGCATCCTCACCGTGAACACGCAACTGTTCATGGGCCGGCAGGCCGGCAAGCTCATCGCCGTCGAGAACGACCCGCGGCAGACCAACCTGTTCGACCCGGAGCGGCCGCCGCTGTCGGCCGTCTCGCAGTTCCCACAGCAGCAGAAGGACGGAGAGTGATGGACGGAGAAGCCGTCAAGCAAATGGCCGAGCGGTTCCGCCACCCGCATCTGGTGACGCCCGACGCCCGCGACGTGGTCGCCGCGCCGGCCGACTGGAAGGTGTACGACCCGGCGGAACTGATCAAGGCGGCGCCGAAGGCGTCGGCGTTCCAGGTCGCCACGCTCGGCGCCGTGCGCGACTACCTCACAGCGAACCGCGACGACCTCGACCTCGGCAAGGTGGTCGTGCACGTCGAAGGCCCCAACCGCGTCACGATCGGCGGGCCGCTCCGTGAGCGGTCGCGCGACCGTGAGCTCTACCTGACCGCCGAAACGGGCGACCTCGTCGCGGGCTTCCTCGGGAAGTGGATGCCGCTCGAGGAGTTCGTGATCGGTCTCCAGGTCCGGTTCTGCGAGGCCGAGCAGCGGGACAACCTGATCCGGCTGTTCAGCAACGTCAGCGAGAACGGCGTGAAGACGTCGCTCGACGACGGGATCTCGCAGGTGCTCGAGGCGCGCGTCGGCGTCGTGCTCCGGGGCGACGCGGCCATCAAGAACCCGGTCACGCTCCAGGGGTTCCGCACGTTCCGCGACATCGTGCAGCCGGTTGCCCCGTACGTCGTTCGCGCGAAGGCGGTCGCCGACACCCTCCCGCAGGTTTCGCTCATGGAGGCCGACGGCGGGGCGTGGCGCCTGACGACGATCGCCCGCGTCCGCGACTGGCTCGCGGAGAACCTCCCCGCCGGCGTGGCGGTGCTGGCCTGATGGCTCGTCGGTTCCTGGCGGGTGGGCGTCGTCCCACCCGCCAGGGTTCCCCCACCCGGCGGCGGCCCGTGCAGCACGAGAAGGGCGAGCAGGCGAACGGCGTCCGGCTGCTCCTCTCGATGGGCGCGAAGGTCTACACGCTCGGCACACGCCGGTCGCGCGGCCGGGAGTGTCCCAACTGCGGCGAGTTCGTCGCCGAGCATCAGGGCACGCGGCAGACGCCAGGGATCGCGGACGTGTTCGCGTTCCTTAAGGACCAGCCGACGATGGGCCAGCCGGATCGTCGGCGCGCGCTCTGGTGGGAAGTGAAGCGGCGCGACGGTGGTCGTCTCAGCGCCGAGCAACAGGAGTTCCGCGACCTCTGCGCGGCGGCGTCGACAGACCACGTCGCCGGAGACGTTGACGCGCTCGTCGCCTACCTGGTCGACCGCGGGTTCCTCCGCGCCGACCGCGTCCCACACTACCGCCTGCCGGCGGGCGCTCGGGAGGGATCGCCGTGCGTGTGACCTACTGCAAGGCCCCTGTGGGCGCGTTCTTCGCGGCCTCGGCCTGGTCGACCTGGACGTTCCGCGGCGAGCTGTACCGCCGGCAGGCCGGCCAGATCGAGCGGTTCGTCGGTGGCCTGTGGATCCCCGTGGCGTGTGAGCCGGCGCAGATCGGGCGCGTCGACCTCGCCGTCCCTGGTGAGCCCGCGTCTGGCATGACGGTCGACATCGCCATCGCTCCGGACGGCCGCGTCACGCTCCATGAGGTTCACCCGTGACGCGCCGTACGCTCGACTTCTACCCGACGCCGGCGCTCGCGACCGCGCGCCTCCTGGACCTCGTCCCGGAGATCGTCGGCGCCGACGTGCTCGAGCCGTGCGCCGGCGAGCACGCGATGACGGCGGTCCTCCTCGCGTCCGGGTGTGACGTCGCGACGAACGACCTCAACCCGTCGTGCGTGACGGACTGGCACGAAGACGCGGCGTGGCCGCGCGCCTGGGAGCGGTTCGGCCGGCCGCGGCAGTGGGTCGTCACGAACCCGCCGTTCGTCGCCGCCGCGCCGATCCTGGTGAACGCGCGCCGGTGGGCGACCGTCGGCGTCGCGATGCTGCTCCGGTTGTCGTTCCTCGAGCCGACCGAGGACCGCGGGCCCATCCTCGCCGGCCAGGAGCCGGCCGACCTCATCGTGATGCCGCGGATCTCGTTCACGGGCGACGGCGGCAAGGACAACGTCACAACGGCCTGGATGGTCTGGTACCGCGAGGCGCGCCCGGGGCGCGTCATCGTCGTGCCGTCCTTCGAGGCGCCATCCACGAGCGGCGCGCAGCCGTCGCTCCTCGAGGCCGCATCATGATTCGAGCCGCGGATCTGTTCTGTGGCGCTGGCGGCACGTCGACGGGCCTGAAGCTCGCGGCGGCCGCGCTCGGGATCGACGTCGACCTGACGGCGATCAATCACTGGCCGATCGCCGTCGAGACGCACGCGGCGAACCATCCCGAGGCCCGTCACCTGTGCGAGACGCTGGACAGCATCGACCCGCGGCGCGTCTGCCGCGGCGGGCTCGATGTCCTGTGGGCGAGTCCGGAGTGCACGCACCACAGCCGGGCGCGCGGTGGCAAGCCGATCAACGACCAGTCCCGGGCCACGGCCTGGCACGTCGTTCGGTGGGCCGAGGCCCTCCGGCCGCGGTGGATCGGCGTCGAGAACGTGCAGGAGTTCGCCGAGTGGGCCCCGATCGGGGCGAACGGCAAGCCGCTCAAGTCCCGGAAGGGCGAGACGTTCACGGCGTGGCTCAACGCGCTGCGGTCGCTCGGCTACACGGCCGAGTACCGCGTGCTCTGCGCGGCCGACTACGGCGGCGCGACGACGCGGACCCGCCTGTTCGTGCTGGCGCGGCTCGACGGTGGCCGGCGACGTGGGCCGCTCCCGTGGCCGGAGGCGACGCACGCGGCCGTCGGGGCGCCGCCGTCGCTGTTCGGCGCGCGCCAGCCGTGGCGGGCCGCTCGTGAGGTCATCGACTGGTCGCTCGCCGGGCGCAGCATCTTCGGCCGCGAGAAGCCGCTCGCTGAGAACACGATGCGCCGCATAGCCGAGGGGGCCCGGCGGTTCTGGGGCGTGGACCTGGAGCCCTTCATCGTGGCGATGGAGCACGGCGGCCGTGTGCTCGACGTAAACCGACCGTTCCCCACCATCACGACGGCGAAGGGCGGGGCGTTCGCGCTGATCCAGCCGTTCGTGCTCGGCCAGCACGGCGGGAGCGTCGCGCGACCCGTCTCGGAGCCGATCCCCACGCTGGCGCAGGGCTGCGCGACGGCCCTGATCGAACCGTTCGTTCTCAGTTTCTACGGGGGCAGCACGGTCCTCACGTCGACCCGTGAGCCGCTCCGGACGGTGACGACGAAGGACCGGCACGGGCTGGTACAGCCGGCCGGGCTCGACGTGACCCTGCGGATGTTCCAGACGCACGAAGCCGCCGCCGCGATGGGGTTCCCGGCCGGCTACAAGTTCGCCGGCAATAAGCGGGACCAAATGGCGCAAATCGGCAACGCCGTCGAGGTCAACAACAGCCGGGCGCTGTGCGCGGCAATGGTCGAGGACTTCGCGGAGCGTGCAGCATGAGTTATCGCCCGATCACGGATACCTGGATCCTCGCCCGGCCGAAGGTGCGCTACTACGGCGCGTACCCGTCCGGGTTCCTCGAGCGCGCGCGGGCGCTGCTCGGCGTGTCCATCGACGACGCCGTGCTGCACGTCTGCGGCGGGAAGGTGCGCGACTACCCGTTTCGCGGGTTCGGGCCGAACGACCGGACGGTCGACGCGGATCCGGCGCTGGCGCCGGATTACGTGCGGCAAGTGGGGAAGGACCCGCTCCCCGCTCCGTTGGACGTCGGATTGTCGGAGCCCGACCTGTGGTACGGCTGGCCGGCCGTGCTCGCCGACCCGCCCTACACCGAAGCCGACGCCGCGAAGTACGCGCCCGGCGTCGAGGCGTTCCCCACGGCGGGTCGCGTCCTCCGCGCCTGCCTCGAGGTCGTCCGTCCTGGCGGGCGCGTCGGGATCCTGCACTACGCGATCCCGCGGCCGCCGAAGGGCGCGCGGTTCGTGGCGTGTGTCGGCGTGTTCGTCGGGTTCGACAACCGGATGCGCGCGTACTCCGTCTTCGAGCGGCCGGCCGACGAGCCGGGAGGAGCAGCACGATGAGCGATGGCGTCCTGGCGGGGTTCGGGCTGGCGGTCGTCCTGGCGCTCTACTCGTGGGGTGTCTTCTGCGCGGGCCTCGCGTACGCGCGCAAGCTGGTCCGCTTCGACGTCGACCTCCAGGAGTGGAGCGACGACAACCGGCCGGCCCACGCGGGCAAACGGGCGCGCGGGTCGCGGTCCGGCCCGGCGGCCGTGATCGGTGGTGCCAGGTGACGCCGCGCCAGTCCATCATCGCGCGCGCCACGACGCTCCGCGAGGAGATCCGGCAGTACTTCGACGACGTCGCCCACTGGAATACACAGGTGCGGCGAGACGGCGACGCGCCCGTCGACCCGGACCCGGACGGAAAGCTGCGGCGGATCGCTCGGGGCATCGACCGGATGCTCCTCGAGGAGGGCGCGTCGAGGGCGATCGTCGACTCCGTCAAGCTCGACGAGCTCTACGGCGTCGTGCACGTCGACCCGCCGCTCGCCTACGCCGCGTCCGAGACGGCGCTCGCGTTCGTGGGCTGTCCGATCCTCCTCGATGAGGCCGTACCGGTAGGGGTAGTCGAGATGCGATGCGGCGGGCGTGTCGTGTCACGCCTGACGTTCCCGGAGGACTCCAAGTGAACCATCAACGCAAGGGCGCCGACGTCGCGCAGTGGCCGGACTATCTCGCGATCCGGCAGTTCCCGAAGGCGGGGCTCCCGTGACGTGCCGTCTGTGTCGACGCGCGCCCGCGAAGCCGTGCAGCCGGACCGGCCTCTGCGCGCGGTGCACGAACAACCATCGCCCGAACAGTCGGCCGACGAGGGGAGGCCCGCCCGCCATGATGACGTCGATCCCGGCCCTGACCGTGTGCCAGCCGTACGCGCATCTCATCGCGAGCGGCGACAAGCCGGTCGAGAACCGGGGCTGGCCGACGCGGTACCGCGGGCCGCTCCTCATCCACGCCGGCAAGTCCCGCGCGTGGCTCGACGAGGGCGACGAATTGGTGTGCCCGGAAATGGCGTTCGGAGCGTTCGTCGCCGTCGTCGACCTGGTCGCCTGCCTGCCGAAGGCTGAGCCGAGCCAGTGGGGCGCGTGGTCGCATCTGCTCAGCCACCCGCACACGCATGGCGCCTGGTGTTACGTGCTCGAGAACGTGCGGCGGATTCGTCCGGTGCCCGCGCGCGGCGCGCAGGGCCTGTGGCGGCCGGATGCCGAGCTCCTCCGGCGTGTCGGCGCCGAACTGGCGAAGGTCGCGCCCGGCGCGGTGCTGACGGCGGGAGGCGCCCGTGGCTGACCCGCGCGGGAATGCGCGCCTGGCGCCGGAGGACGTGACGCTCGTACCGGCGCGACCGCCGGACGTGAGCACCGTTCTGCGGGCGGTACGCCGGGCGCTCTACGGTGGAGGAACGGAGGAGCTCCGGCAGTGGCCCGAGGCGCGTGGCCTGGCGGCCGACATCGACAACTTCGCGGCGCGGGCGGTCGCCCCGTGTCCGCGCTGTGAACGGGCAAGGGAGAACGCGGATGGATAGGCCACAGATTCTCATCGGGGACATGTGCCAGAAGCACCAGCGGTTGCTCGTCGACCAGATCGGCGTCGCGCCCGACGGGCCGTGGCGCGTGTGCGTCATCGCCGCGCAGATCGCGCTGTTCCAGGGCACCACGGCGCACCCGGACACCTTCGACCGGCTCGGCGGCGACATCCGGCGCATCGGCGAATTGGGGTGCTTGGCGTGCTACCGGCCGGACACCTTCGGCGAGGTCGTCCAGGCGTTCCAGCAGGAGCCGGCGCCGAACATCGCGGCGGTGAAGGCGCTCGGCGAGCGGCTCGTCGCGGAAGCAGGACGGGGGATGAAGCTGAGCGACGCGCAGGGTAGGCCCTCACGGGCCGAGGAGCGATAGATGGACGACGTGTTCGCGTTCGAGTGCTCGGTCGCGGGCTGGGGTGACTCCGGATCCGTCGTGAACGCGCGGTCGGCGGGGCGGGCGAAGTCCACATACCTCTCGGACCTCCGCGACTCCTACCCGGAGATCCCGTACACGCTGATCCGTTGCCGGAAGTTGGGGGCGCCGCGCTCGTCGGACGAGTTCCTTCGCACCGCCGAGTATCGCGGTATGCCTGGCTTGCGCTGCGGTGCGCGCGTCCGGGTTGGAGAGGCCAGCGGCGTGGTCGTCGGCCACAACAGCTCGGCCAACTTCGATGTCTTGTTCGACGACGATGCACCGCGCCACGCCGGCCTCACCCTCAACGTGCATCCGTCGGAGATCGTCGTCGCGCGGCCCTCACGGGCCGAGGAGTAGAGCATGGAAGGTCATCGTCCGTGGTGCAAGGCACCAGAGGCGCTCTGTAGCTGTGAGGCGACGCTGCCAGCTGCCCCCGCCCTCCCCGGAGACGGGGAGCACCCGGCGTGGTCGAACGAAACGATCATCGCGGCGCTGCTGTCGCACCTGTACCGCCTCTATGACGCGGGTGGGTTGTCGTGCGGGCGGTCGTGGGAGAGCCGGATGGTCGAGCCGATGCTGGCGCTCACCTACGCCCACCGCCCACCCGGAGACGTGGCGACGTGGCCCGACCGGGACGCGACGATTCGATTGGCCGAGCAGCGCGTGCGCGAGTCTCGTACGAGACATGGCTACATCACCGACGAGCGCCCCGGAGACGGGGAGCGGCAGGACTGGCGTGGCTACGCACGTCACAAGGACACCTGCGAACGGGTTGGGAAATACGCTGGCGGCGTGTTTCTGTGCGAGGCCGGGCGTTGCACCTGTGGACTCGACGAATTGCTCGCGGGGGAGCGCCCACGCCCCGGAGACGGCGAGCGGCCCGAACCGCTCTACGACCTCGGCCACGAAGCACAGCGGATCATCGACTGCGGCGGCGGCGATTCGACGATGACGCTCGTCTGCGCGCTGCGCGAGGCGTACGAGGCCGGGAGGCGCGGCGCCGAGCTCCGGGAGTGGCCGCGATGACGCCCGACATCACGCGCCGCGCCTTCCTCGGGATGGTCGTCGCCGTGCGGCGCGTGGGCCTCACCGAGGAGCAGAAGACGCGCCTCGCCCTGGCCGACAACCGCGCGAACGAGCTCTCGGCGTGGGACGTCGACCGGATCCGGGAGTTCGAGGCGGCCGGCGTCGAGCTCGACCGGTTCTTTGACGTCGAGGAGCTCGAGGCGCTCCTCGGCGAGGCGCCCGAGGGGGACGGCCCTCGGCCAGGCGCGAAGCACACGGACCGCGACGTCGCGCCGGAGATGCGGCCGACCGCCATCCGCCCGGGACAGATCTTCGCCCTCGGCCGGCATCGGCTCGTCTGCGGAGACTGCCGCGACCCGGAGCTCGCCGCGAAGTTGATCGCCGGCGCGACACCGCTCATCGTGAGCGACCCGCCCTACTGCTCGGGCTCGTTCCAGGAGGCCGGGAAGGGCGCCGGAACGTGGGGCGACATCGCAAGCGAGAACCTCAGCACGCGCGGGTTCCAGACTCTCATCACGAAGACGCTCGAGGCATGGCGACCGCAGTCGGTCTACTTCTTCACGGACTGGAAGATGTGGATCCCGCTCTACGACCTGGTCGAGGGCGCCGGTTTGCCCATCCGGTCGATGATCGTCTGGAACAAGGGGACGCCCGGCCTCGGCGCCGTGTGGCGGACGCAACACGAGCTCGTCCAGTTCGCGACCCGGGCCCGGAACGCGAAACGGCCCGGCGTCGGAACCCGCGGGAATGTGATCGACATCCCGGCCCTCGACGCGCAGGAGCGCCAGGCCGAGGACGTGAGCGCCGTCGTAGGCGCCGGCCGGACGGGGAACCATCTCCACTACACCGAGAAGCCGGTCGACCTCCTCGACGTCATCCTGGCGAACGACGAAGCTACAGCGCGCGGCGCCTGTGTCGTCGTCGACCCCTTCGCGGGCTCCGGGACGACGCTCATCGCCGCCGACGGCCGCGACCGGACCTGTATCGCCGTCGAGGTCGAGCCGAAGTTCTGCCAGGTCGTCATCGACCGGTGGGAGGCGCTCACCGGTGGGAAGGCTGAGAAGCTCGACGCGCGCCGCGTGACGCCGCTCACGGAGGCCGAGTCGTGAGGGTGCACGTCCACACCTGTGGCGACCTCGGGAACAACGTCTGCGCGCTGGCGCGCGGCCTCGGGTTCGACGTCGTGTCCAGGTCGCCGTGGGCAGAGCCGCCGCCGTGGCCGGTTGACCTGATTCTGTGCACGGACCCCGGCCACGAGTGCATGTGTTCTCGGGCGTTGGGGGCGTTGTCTTTCCATCCGGCTCTGCTCCCCCTGTATCGCAGCCCGAACGCGCTCGGGCAGGCGTTTAGCGACGGCCAGCTTGTCACGGGCGGCACGCTGTCGTGGTCGGTGGGTCAGCCGTGGACCGGCCCTATCGTGGCGCAGGAGTTCTGTTTCATCCGCGCCGACGATACGCCGGCCGCCCTGTGGGCGCGTGAGCTCGCCCCGATGGGCCTCCGGCTGTTCGACCGTGCACTCAGCGAAATCCGCGCCGGGCGGGTGCCGCGCGGAGTCCCGCAGAACGAGGCGAGCGCCCGTCGATGAGCACGAAAAAGGGCGGGAAGGCCGTGCGCGGACCGGCACGATCGGCACAACCCACGCGTACGCGCGCGAAGGGCGGCCGGTCGAAGCGGCCGACGCGGGCCGCGAAGGCGGCCGCGCGCCAGGACGAGCGGGCCGGGTCGCTCGAGGCCGCACAGGCTGAACGGGAGCGGGCGCAGGGGGCGTTCCTGGCCGCGTTCGCGAAGGTCGGCAACGTGACCGCCGCGTGCGAGGCCGCCGGCATCGGCCGCCGGACCCACTACAACTGGCTCGAGGAGGACCCGGACGGCTACGGGCTCCGCTACAAGGACGCCGCCGAGGAGGCGACGGACCGCCTCGAGATTGAGGCGCGCCGGCGGGCGCAACTCGGCGTCGAGAAGGCCGTCTTCGGCAAGCTCCCGGGCCGCGAGGCCGGCGTCGGCATCGTGGGCAAGGTCCGCGAGTACTCCGATCCCCTGCTCATGTTCCTGCTCCGGGCGCATCGGCCGGAGCGGTTCAAGGACCGCCACGAGGTCACGGGGAAGGACGGCGCGCCGCTCAACCCGCCCCGCCAGGGGCTCGATCTGTCGAGTCTGTCGGTCGAGGACCTCAGGGCCCTCGAGGGCGTCCTGGTGAAGCTCGCGCCAGCGGGCGCGGAAGGTGCGACGCGATGATCGAAGTGACCCAAACCAGAACCGGAGCGCCGCATGGCAACTGCCACCAGGCGTGTCTCGCGTCCATTTTCGAGGTCCCGCTCGGCAGTGTTCCCGACCCCGTGTGGCCGGATGGCGTCCCGTGGTCGGGCGACAGCGAGCAGACAAAGGCCGCAGGCGCAGAGCGGAATCGGGCCTTCGACGAGTGGGCGCGGTCGCTCGGGTTTGAGACGGTGTGCCTCAACCCGTGGAGCGGAGCCCCCGACGTGTATCACCTCATCGCGGTCACGAATCCGCGCGGCGTCCCGCACTACATCGTCGGGCGTGGCGGGCGGGCCGTGTGGGATCCCAACCCGCTCCGCGACAGTCTCGACGCCGTCCACGAGTTCTACGTCTTCTTCGTCGCGGTGGACCCGGCCGCGCTGGCCCGTCGTCCTGGCGCGGAGGCGTCGTGACCCGTGCCGCTCGCGTCCTCCTCGCGGGGCTGCTCGTGGCGATGACGGCGACATCGGCCGTCGCGCTACCGTCGCTCGACGACGTCCGCGACGAGCTCGCGCGGAAGTCGCTGCGCGCGTTCGTCGAGCAGGGCTGGTCCATCATCGAGCCCGACGTGCCGTTCCGTGGGAACTGGCACATTGACGCCATCTGCGACCATCTCGAGGCGCTCTACGCCGGCGAGTTCGACCGCCTCCTGATCAACGTCCCGCCCGGGTGCATGAAGTCGCTGCTCGTGTCCGTGTTCGGGCCGACGTGGCGATGGGGGCAGGTCCCGGGAGCGCGGTTCCTGACCGCCAGCTACTCGGACGCGCTCACGATCCGCGACAACCTCAAGGTCCGCGACCTCGTCCGGTCGGACTGGTACCGCCGGCTGTTCCCGGATCTCGCCTTCCGCCAGGACCAGAACCAGAAAATTCGGATGGACACGACCGAGGGGGGCTGGCGTATCGCCACCTCCGTCGGCGGGCGGGCGACCGGCGAACACCCGGACGGGATGATCGTCGACGACCCGCACACGGCCGCACAGGCCGAAAGCGATCCGGCGCGGGAACGGGCGAACACCTGGATCGACCGCACGCTGTCGACGCGCGGCGTGAGCCGGCGCGCCTGGCTCTGCCTCATCATGCAGCGGCTGCACCAGAAAGACGCGACCGGCCACGTCCTGAACCTGGCGCCGAAGCGGTGGGTCCACCTGTGTTTCCCGATGCGGTATGAACCGCCGGCGCCGAAAGAGGTCGACGGCGAGACGGTCCTCGTCCCGCGGATGCCGACCTCGCCGCTTGGGTTCCAGGACCCGCGGACGAAGGACGGCGAGCTCCTGTGGCCGTCCCTGTTCCCGGCCGACGCGGTCCGCGACCTCGAGACGGCCCTCGGCTCCTACGGCTCGGCGGGCCAGCTTCAGCAGCGGCCGACGCCAGCCGGCGGCGGGAAGTTCCAGCGCGACTGGCTCCCGATCGTCGACGCCGCCCCGGCCGCCGCGAACGTCGTCGCGAAGACGCGCGGATGGGACGTTGCCGCGACCGAGAACGGCGGCGACTGGACCGCCGGCGTCCGGATGTCCCGCACGCGCGACGGCCTCTACTACATCGAGCACGTTGTCCGGGGCCGGTGGAGCTCGGGCACCGTCGACAAGACGATCAAGCAAACCGCCGACACCGACGGGCCAGGCGTGCGGATCCGCGAGGAGCAGGAACCCGGGAGCAGCGGGAAGACGGTGATCGACGCGAGGACCATCACGCTCGCCGGCTACGACTACCGCGGGAAGACGTCGACTGGTGCGAAGCCGGTCCGGTGGACCCCGCTCGCCGTGCAGGCCGAGGCCGGAAACGTCCGCCTGGTGCGCGGCCCGTGGAACGAGGCGTTCATCGACGAGCTCACGAACGTCCCGTTCGCCGACAACGACGACCAGGCCGACGCGGCGGCGAACGCATTCAACGATCTGGCGCTCGGCGGCGGCGGGGGCCGCGTCGTCGAGGTCGAGGAGGGGTAGAGCGATGGCGATGAAGGGCATCACGACGCCGCGGTCGGAGTGCACCGGGCAGGCGATGTCGCGCTGGACGCGCTGTCGCGACGTCTACGAGGGCGGCGACGCCGTCAAGGCGGCCGGGACGCGGTACCTGCCGAAGCTGTCCGGGCAGAGCGCGACCGCCTACGAGGCGTACAAGACGCGGGCGCTGTTCTACAACGGGTTCGCGCGGACCGTCCAGGGGCTCGTCGGCGCCGTTTTCCGCAAGGACCCCGACGTCAAGGCGCCGGGCGACATCCTCGAGACGTGGGCGACGGATGTCACGCGGACCGGTGTGCCGTTCACCGGGGCCGCGATGCTCACGCTCGAGGAGGTCCTCAAGGTGGGCCGGTTCGGGGCGTACGTCGACATGCCGGAGTCGGCACCCGCCGGCGCGGTGCCGTACATCGTGCCTGTGCTCGCCGAGCGCATCGTGAATTGGAGCACGGCGGTCCGCGACGGCCGCCGGATCCTGACCCGCGTCATCATCCGCGAGACAGTCGAGGAGCCGAACCCGGCCGAGCCGTTCCACGCGGACGAAGTCGAGCAGTACCGCGAGCTCCGCTTGTCGCCCGAGGGGCGCTACGAGGTCCAGGTATACCGGCGCGCCAACCGCGAGTCGGCCGAGTGGGCGCCGCACGGTCCCGCGATCACGCCGATCCGGCGCGGCGAGCCGCTCAAGGACATCCCGTTCCAGTTCTTCGGGCCGACGAGCCTCGAGGCGGCCGTCCAGAAACCGCCGCTCCTCGACCTGGTCGACGTGAACCTGTCGCACTACCGCACGTCGGCCGACCTCGAGCACGGGCGCCACTACTGCGGCCTGCCGCAGCCGTGGGTCGCCGGCTATCGGGGCGAGGACAAGCTCCGGATCGGGTCGTCGGTCGCGTGGGTCTTCGACGACCCGCAGGCGAAGGCCGACTATCTCGAGTTCACCGGCCAGGGCCTCGGCGAGCTCAAGGACGCGCTCAAGGAAAAGCAGGATCAGATGGCGATCCTCGGCGCCCGGATGCTCGAGGGGCAGAAGCCCGGCGTCGAGGCGGCCGAAACGGTGAAGCTCCGGAGCGCCGGCGACTCCGCGACCCTCAAGTCGATCGCCGTCGTGACGTCGCTCGGCCTGTCGCAACTCCTGCGGTGGGTGGTCTGGTGGGCCGGCGTCGATGCGCCCGACGACGAGACGACGGTCACGCTCAACACCGACTTTTTCGGGCTCAAGATGAGCTCCGACGAAGTGAAGGCCGCCATGCTCCTGTGGCAGGCCGGCGCGAAGTCGTGGGACGACCTGTTCTTCCTGCTCCAGGAGGGCGGGTGGGCCCGGCCGGGCATCTCGGCCGAGGAGGAGCTCGCGCTCATCAACGCCGACCGCGGCGACGAGGTCACGCCGCCGCCGTCGACCACGCCGCCCACGCCGCCACCGGCCGACGCCGGAGCCGGAGCGTAGCGGATGGCCGGCGAGGACGACGTCCACCGGATCGCGGACCGGCTCGCGCCGGAGGTCCGCCGCCAGTTCCTCGAGGCGGTCGCGGCCCTGACGAAGCGCGTCACGGTCGACGCCATCGCCGAGGCTGTCGAGCGGGGTGGGGCGCTGGCCGTGCGCCTCGAGGCCGCCCTGGCCGACTTCCCGGAGGACCTCCGCGGGACCGCGGCCGTCGTGCGTCGCGTCGCCGACGAGTCAGCCGAGGCCGCCGCCCGCGAGCTCGAGGAGCGGTTCACGCTCCGCGGGCGGTTCGACCTGGTGAACCCGCGCGCCGTCGAGGCCGCCGAGACACTGACGGCCGATCTCGTTCGTGAGATCGGTGAGCAGACGCGGCGCGCGATTCGGTCGGTCGTCGCCCGGTCGATCCGCGAGGGCATCCCGCCGCGGGTCGCCGCCCGGGAGATCCGGACGCTCGTGGGCCTTACCGAGCGGCAAGCGATGGCCGTCATCAATTACCGGTTCAGCCTGCTCGAGGGGGGCGCCTCGCCGACCGCCGTGCAGAAGGCCGCCGAGCGGTACGCCGCGCGCCTGCTCCGGCAGCGGGCGCTGCTCATCGCCAGGACGGAGACGATCCGCGCCGGCCGCATCGGCCGACACACGGCGTGGCGTGAGGCGCGCGAGGCCGGGCTCATCCCGCCCGGCGCGCGGAAACGGTGGGTCGTCACGCCGGACGACAAGCTGTGCCCGATCTGTGCGCCGCTCGGCCCGCCCGATCCCGCCGAGGCCGAGCTCGACCAGCCGTTCGAGACGGCGCTCGGCTCCGTCGACGGGCCGCCGCTCCATCCCGCTTGTCGCTGTACGACCGTGCTCGTGTTGCCGCGCCGGAGGCGCGCGGCATAGGAGGTAGACCGATGCGAACGCTCATCCACCGCATCCACCGGGCGCGCTCCTGGTGGCGCGCTCGACAGGCGATCCGCGCGTGGCGGAACCTGCCACCGCAGCAGCAACTGATCGTGTGGGCCCGGATGCTCGACGACTCGCCCGATCTCCGCGCGCTGTTCCGCGACGCCCTCCGCGTCAAGGGCCGCGAGGAGATCTCGGCCCCGCCCGTGCGGAGGCGCGGCCGTGGGTAGCGCCTTCGGCCATGAGCCGCTCCCGCCAGGCGTGCGTCCGCACGAGGTCGTCGTTGCAAGCCTCGCGGACCCGGGCCTGGTGGTTCACCATCACCGGGCCGACTGCCCGATCGAACACCCGCACGCGATCGAGGAGTGCGGATGCTTCGAGCGCGGCCCTCGCCTCGGCGAGACGGTCACGGTCCGTAACCGGCCGGCCATCGTGACCAGCCTGTTCGTCGACGGCTCCTACGACGTCGTCGACATCCCGGCGGGGATGACGGATGTCGACTACGGCCGGCGGTTCTTCTACTCGCGGCCGACCATCGGAGTCGTCCTCTCGCGGGACCTCGTCACGGACGGGCGCCTGGTCGTCGCGGCCGACGGGCGACTATTCGAGGCAACGCCCCTGGTTGAGCGCCGACACTCGATCCCGCTCCTCGACCGCCTCACGCTCGGGACCCTGGTCGTCATCTCGCCGGATGGCGGCGTCCACTCGACGTTCAAGGACTGGCGCAAGCCGATCGGGCTGGTGCACGTCGGGATGCACGGCCTTGTCCGCTATCGGCTGCGCGTGACGGTCGACGGCGTCGACGTCTCGGCCAGGTGCATAGCGGCTGACGACCGCTACGGATGGGCGGCCGTGTACGCCGAGGATGAGCACGGTCGCAAGTACGCGTCGAAAACGCACCCCGGCGTGCTGGCGATGGAGGTCCTCACAGGAACGGTCCGGATCGAGGAGCGGTGACGCAATGGGCGCGCGACTCTGCCGACGGTGTGCACGCCGCCCGGCGAAGTTCCGCGTCCGTGGCGGCCGCGTGAAGGCCGACCGCCAACACGACCTGTGTTTCCAATGCACACGCGCGATCAAGAACCGCAACCGCCTCCGTCGTCGGTGACGCCCCACGAGGCCGCCGTCGCTGAGGCGATGCGGCAACTCCGGGTCGAGGTCCGCCGGGCGATGGCCGGCCGCACGCTGCTCCAGGCGGCCGCGCTCGCGGAGTGTTCGCCGAACACTCTGTCGCGCATCCTCCGCGGCGAGGACGTCCGGTTCGGGACCGTCGCCGCGGTCCTGGCGCGCCTCGGCCGCCCGCTCGTCGTGTCGACTGAACAGAAACGCAACATGTAGTAGCGCGCGGCGCGTGGCGCCGTGCCACGCTGGACGCGGCTCATCCCTGCGCTCGGGACGGGAGCAGGCGATTACCCGGAGGCGAGATGCCGAGACTCAAGGCGACCATCACGAAGGCCGAACACGACGCGCTCCCGGAGGCCCTCCGCGAGCTCTACGTCGAAAACGGCGACAGGTTCACCCTGGACGCCGAGGGCGTCGAGGACGTGACCGGGCTCAAGGGTGCGCTCGAGAAAGAGCGCAAGGCGAAGGCCGAGCTCGACAAGGAACTTCGCCAGCTTCGCAAGGACCTCGCCGGCACCGACCCCGCGAAGGCGCGTGAGGCGCTCAAGCGGCTCCAGGAGCTCGAGGACAAGGAACTGATCGAGGCGGGCGAAGTCGAGAAGCTCGTCGAGAAGCGGACCGCGAACCTCGCCGCCGAGAAGGACCGCGAGATCAGGGAACGCGACGAGAAGATCGCCGCCGCCGAGGGACGCCTGTCCGAGCTCCTCATCGATTCGGAGCTCCGGCGGATCGCCACGGCAAAGAAGATCCGGCGCGAGGCGGTCGACGACTTCGTTGCCCGCGGTCGCGTGATCTACAAGCTGGTCGACGGCAAGGCGACGCCCATGAAGGGCGACGACGTCGTCTACAGCGCCAAGAAAGCGAACGAGCCCATGACGATGGACGAGTGGGCGGACTCGCTGATTCCGACCGCGCCGCACCTGTTCGAGGGGAGCGGCGGGGGAGGCACGCCGCCTGGTGGCGGCGGCCGGTCCGGTGGCGGCGGGGGCGTGACCATCTCGCGCGCGAACGCGCGGGACCCGCAGCAGTACCGGGCCGCGAAGGAACAGGCCACGAAGGCCGGCGTCGAACTGCAAATCGTCGACTAGCCGTCGACGTCGCGCCGCACGCCGGCAGACGTTCGACCTACAGCACGCACAGGGCCGAGCCCTGACCGCGCCAGGACGGCGCGGACGCCTCGAGCTCCTGACGACCGGGATGGTCGCGTGACTTCGGTCACTCAACCGGAACCGTTTTCAGGAGCTCGAGGATGTCCAACACTCTCGCCGCCTACGATCCCATCTTCTACGCGCAGGAGGCCCTGATCCAACTGGAGAAGGCCCTCGGCCTGTCCGGCCGCGTCCACCGCGGCTACGACAAGAACCCGCAGGAGAAGGGTTCGACCATCACCATCTCCGCGCCGTCGACCTTCATCGCGCAGGACGCCCCGTCCAGCGCGCAGGCTGTGTCCGCCTCCTCGATCAGCATCTCGCTGGACTACTGGAAGGAGGTCAAGTTCGCGCTGACCGACAAGGAGCTCTCGTTCACGGGCGAGAAGATCATCACCGATCACATCCGCCCCGCCGCGTACGCGCTCGCCGACAAGATCGATCAGATCCTCGCCGGCCTCTACGTGGACATCCCGTGGTACATGTCCTGGTCCTCGCCGGCGGCGGTCGGTGACGTGACCTCGCTGCGGCAGATCCTGTTCGACAACAAGGTCCCGCTGAACGTGCCCGGCATGGTGCACTGCATGGTCGACGGGCAGATCGGGAAGGAACTGCTCGACATCTCGGCGTTCACGCAGAACCAGGGCGGCGGCCAGGCGGCGGTCAACACGCAGATGACCGGCCATCTCGGTACCCGCTACGGGATCGAGTTCTTCGAGAACCAGAACACGCCGAGCCACACGTCCGGCACGATGGCCGATCCGGCCGGCGCGGTCGATCTGGTCGCCGGCTACGACGCCGGCACGAAGACGATCCACGTCGACAGCATCACGGCCGCTGGCACCCTGAAGGCCGGCGACATCATGACCGTCACGGGGCACACGCAGAAGTACGTGCTCACGGCCGACGCGACTGCGGACGGCGGCGGCGACATCGACGTCTCGTTCGAGCCGGGCCTCGAATCGGCGGTCGTGAACGACCAGGTCGTGACCTTCACCGTGCTCGGCTCCGCGAAGACGCAGTGCCTCGCGTTCCACCAGCACGCCTTCGCCCTGGCGATGGCGCCCCTCTCGGAGCTCGGGAACCAGCTCGGCGCGAAGATCGCCACTGTGCACGACCCCGTGTCGAACCTGGCCCTCCGGTCGCGCCTCTACTACGACGGCGACAACTCGAAGGTCGTCGTCGCCCTCGATTGCCTGTTCGGCGTGAGGACGCTGAACCGGAACCTCGCCGCGCGCGGCAGCAACTAGCACCAGCGCGTTCCTTCGGGTTGAGGCCGGCGCCACGCGACCCGGCGCCGGCCTCGTTACTCCCACGGAGTCACCGATGAAGTTCATCAAGATCAAGAACGAGAAGCCGGGCGGCGAGGGGTTCTTCGTGCTCGCCGAGCGCGACTTCGATCCGGCCGTGCACATGCTGTGGGAGCCGAAGGCTGAGAAGCCCGCTCCTGTGAAGGCCGCCGCGGGCGACGAGAAGCCCGACACCGGCAAGGGCGACGACCAGACGGACAACGGCGGGAAGGCTCCCGCGACGACCGATCCGCCGAAGACGCCGAAGGCTCCGAAGACGTCGAAGGCGAAGGGCAAGGGCGGCGAGTAGCCGGTGGCCCTGACCGTTGTCGCGACCGCCGGCGCCTCGACCGCGAACAGCTACTGCACGCGGGCCGAGGCGAACACGTACCACGAGGCGCATCCGTACGCGTCGACGTGGGACGCCGCCGGCGACACCGACAAGGACAAGGCAATCGTGACCGCGACCCGCCTACTCGACGAGCACGTCGAGTGGGAGGGCGTCGCCTCAACCACGACACAGGCCCTCGGATGGCCGCGGATCGGCCTCGAGGACCTGAACGGCAACGCGATCGACTCGGCGGCTGTGCCTCAGAAGCTCAAGGACGCCGTCGCCGAGTTCGCGCGCTGGATTCTGGCGGCGGATCGGATGGCCGACTCGGACGTCGAAGCGCAGAACCTGCGGTCGCTCAAGGCTGGCCCGGTCGCGCTCGAGTTCGGGCCCGGGGTGCGCGCGAAGGTCATCCCGGACGCCGTCTGGTACATGGTCCGGCAGTGGGGCACCGTGCGCCAGCGGAGCGGCGCGTCGGTGCCGCTCGAGCGGGTGTAGGCAATGGCCCTGGCCGACATCATCCGGAGTGGGATCAGCACGGCGCGCGGCGCCGTGGCCGGAGTGATGTCGACGGTGTCCCACGCGGCCCACAGCGGCGAGGACGCCTACCGTAAGCCGACGTACGCGGCCGCCGTGTCACGCCAGGCGATCGTCGAGGACGACGTCCGGCTGGTGACGACGGACGACGGCCGCGAGGTCCTGACGCAGACGCGGATCACGTTCCTGGACAACGTCACCGTGACGACAAAGGACGCGATCACGCTGCCGGACGGCTCGACGGGTCCGATCGTGAAGGTCGCCGGGATGCACGACCCCGCCGGCGGTCGGTTCCTCGTCCGGGTGTGGCTCGGAGCGGAGGCGTAACGGATGGGCACCGTCGACGACGCGGTCGCGTTCCTCGGGCGGGTCCTCGACGAGATGCCGGAAGCCGCCGGCGCGGCCCTGTATCGCCGTGGTGAGGCCATCATCGCCGACGCGAAGGAACACTACGTGCCGGTCGAGCTCGGCGCGCTGCGCGATAGCGGGTACGTCGAGCCGCCGCAGCTCGGCGGGACCTCCGGCGGGCGCGACGCGAGCGGGCGGTTCGTGAGCGGGGGCGGTTCGCGCGACGTCACCGTCGTGATGGGGTTCGGCGGGCCTGCGGCCGACTACGCGCTGGCCGTCCATGAGATCCCGCCGCCGCCGCAGAAGTCCGAGGGCGGCCGGTCGGCGACCCACACGGTCGGCGGGTGGAAGTACCTCGAGACGCCGGCGCTCGAGGCGCAGCAGACGATGGACAAGGACCTCGCGGCCGACCTGCTCGACGCGGTCAAGGGGATCCGGTAGATGGGCGCGGCCGAGGAGATCGGGGCCCTGCTCGTCGCCGACGGAGTCGTCGGGGCGTCGCTCGTGTTCTACGGCGCGCTGCCGGACGACACGCCGGACAAGTGCCTGGCGATCATCCCGTCGCCGTCGGGCCTGCCACCGGGGCGCAAGTTCGGCCAGGCGGGCATCGGGTACGACCGGCCGCGGTTCCAGATCCTGTGCCGGGGGGACCGCAAGGACTACCAGTCTGCCGAGGCGCTGGCCCTGGCGGCCTACGAGTCGGTCGCGGCCGTCCAGGCGGCCACGCTGAGCGGGACGTTCTATCACGGGCTCGAGCCGGCCGCGGCGCCCGGGTACGTGGGCGAGGACAAGAACCGGCGCCCGCTGTTCTCGCTGAACGTCCAGGGCGAGCGCGAGCCGTGAGCGTGCTCGAGCTCCTCGCGCAACTTCGGGCGACCCGGGCGTCGCTCGACGCGAGCATCGCGGCCCTCGAGGCCGAGCTCGCCGGCGCCACCGTGACGCCGGTCGATGAGGATCGGCCGACGGCGTCGAGGGCGGAAGCGGTCGCGGCGATGGCCGCGCACAAGAAACGGGAGCCGGGGGCGTGTCCGAACTGCGGGGCCCCGCGCTCGCATCGACAGGAGTTTGGGGGCTATGGCGGGTCGACACGGACGGAAATCTGCGGGAAGTGCGCCCACGAGTTCTGAGCCGGCGACCGGCGCCGACTTCGTCGCACGCACCCGCCTGACGAACAAGGCTGGCGACGTCCTCGCGCGGCCGGGCCAGACGTGCGAGGCCGTCAACCCGTCGAGCCTCGGGTGGCTCGAGGCGCAGGGCTACATCGAGCGGCGGGTCGCCGCGGCAGAGCCTGTGGCCGAGGGCGAGGAGTAAACCGATGGGGAAGTACGGATCGGATCAGGTCGGGTTCTTCCTGGTCGACGGCTACGACATGCTCGGCGCGATCACGGCGCTCGAGGGCCCGACCGTCGAAGCCGTGATGGAGCGGTCCGACCCGCTCGGCGCGTCGTGGCAGGAGCAGACGCCGACGGGCGCCATGCGGGCGACCATGACGCAGTCCGGGTTCTACGACGACGTCGCGAACGGCTCGCACGTCGCGCTGAACGAGCAGCAGGACGTCTCGCGCGTCTTCTGCCTGAACGTCGACGGCAACGCCGCCGGGCAGACGTTCGACGGGGCGGCGGGGACCTTCGGCATGAAGTACGGCCGCAAGCCGGCCCGCGACGCGCTCATCAAGGCGGACGCCGAGTACCGGATCTCCGGTCAGGTCGATCGCGACGGGATCATCCTCCAGCCGCGCGCGACGAAGACGGCCGACTGGAACACCGAATCTGCCTCCTACGACGCGGCGGCCTCGAGCGACGCGGGCGGGGCGGGCTACCTCCAGGTGAGCGAGCTCGCCCTGGACGGGCACGACAGCCTCGACGTGACGATCCGGCATTCGGCCGACGACTCCACGTTCGCCGACCTCATCGCGTTCACGGCGGTGACGGCCGAGTTCGCAGGCGAGCGGATCGAAGTGAGCGGGACCGTGAACCGGTACCTCGCCGTCGATGGCGACTTCGCCGGCACGGGCACGGCACCGACCGCGAAGGTTTTCGTCGGGTTCAAGCGGTTCCCGGAGGCCGCGTAGGCGCATGGCCGGCCCGACGCCTGTGGAGCTCGAGCGGATGGCGGATGACGCGAGCCGGATGCACAAGGCCGCCGTCGCCGCCCTCGAGTTCGAGCCGAAGGCCAGCGGTGAGGCCCGCGCGTGCGCGGAAGCACTCAAGCGGCACGCGAACGGCGTCCGGTGCGCCGTACAGGCGTGGCGCAAGGTGGCGGCGGGACGCCGCGCGTAGCACGACCCGGCCGATGGCGGCCGGCTGCACAATCACGAACGATCGAAAGCCCGCTCCGCGACGTCGCGGGGCCGCCTTCCGATGGCAAGCGCCGGCACACGGCCGGCGCGGGAGGTAGGCCCGTGGCGAAGTACGGATCGAACACCGTCCAGATCTCGATCGATGACAGCGGCGGCACCGCGCGCGACCTGTCCGCGCACATCCTGTCCATCAACGGCGTGATGCTCGAAGCCGTGATGGAGGAGTCGCACGGCTACAACAAGGCGTGGGCCGAGGCGCTCGCGACCGGCCTCAAGCGGATGGAGCCCGTCGAGGTCGAGGGCCTCTACGACGACGGCACGAACGGCCCGCACGCCGTGCTCGGCACGCTGGCGTCTGGCCCGGAGAGCGCGACCCGCACGATCACGTTCACCTGGGGCGGGGGCTACGCGACTGCCGTCGAGGTCCACATCAGCAAGTACGGCCGCGTCCCGCCCCGCGGCGGGATCACGCGCTACCGCGCCACGCTGACCCCGACCGGGACCGTCACCGAGACGACCCCGTAATCGGCGCCAGGCCGGACGACCACGAAGGCGGCGCGCTCGGCGCGGACCCCGCCGCCTTCCTCCTCATCCCGCGCATTTTCGCAAGGTAGGCACCGATGGCCGACGTTTCGCCGTTCTGCTCGTTCCACAGCAAGGACCTCCCCGTGCCCGGCCTCGAGCCGCACACCGTCACGATCCGCAAGCTCGGATGGCGGGCGCTCGAGAAGGCGCAGCGGGCGAAGCTGTCCGACGTCGCGTCGATCGCGCGCGAGGTCGGCGACTTCATGAACCAGGCCGCAGACGCGGCCGCGAAGAAGAAGGCGGCCGAGGGCAAGGACGCCGACGCGCTCGAGCCCGAGAAGACGCCCGAGCAGCGTCGCGCCGAGCGGCGGGCCCGCTACGACGAGCTCGCCCTCCTCTATGCCGCTGTGACCGGCTGGACGTTCAAGCACCCGCAGACGGGAGAGCCCGTGGCTGTGGGAACGTCGACGCTCGAGGACCTCCCGGCCGGCCTCAAAACGTGGCTCGTCGACGAGATCCTCGAATACGCCGAGCCGGAGGCCGAGGCCGACAGAAAAAACGGCTAAGGCGGTACCACGACTACCTCTTGCGGCGCGAGGCGGAGCACCCGCCCGCGCCACCCGACGAGGACGTCGTGGGCCGCATCTGCGAGGAGTTCGGGTGTGTGCCGACGGTGGCGCTCGATGAGCTCGAGCGGAACCCGTCGCTCGTGATGCGGATCATCGAGTACCGGGCGTACGCGCGCGTGTTCGACCGGTGTGAGAAGGCCGAAGACGAATCCCAAGTGCCGAACGGCCCGCTCGCCGACCTCTACTACCGGTTCCAGAAAGAGGTCATGGAGGAGCGGGTCCAGCGGCGTCGTGAGGGCGACCAGGCGTGATTGCCGGGACGATCGAATTCCTGCTCAAGCTCCGGAACGAACTGTCGGAGCAGGTCGGGAAGGCGCAGAAGGACCTCAAGGCCCTCGGCGGCGATATGACCGAGGTCGGGAAGATTGCGTCTGTCGGTCTGTCCGTGCCGCTCGGGCTGGCCGGCGCGGCCGCGGTGAAGTTCGCGACCGACATGAACGCCTCGATGGCGAACGTCGCCACGCTGATCCCAGGCAACGTCGACCGCGTTCGCGAGCTCAAGGGCGAGGTTCAGGACCTCGCGGTCCAGACGGGCAAGAGCACCGGCGACCTGGCCGGGGGCCTCTACCAGGTCGTCTCGGCGTTCGGTGACACGGCCGACACGGCCGCCATCCTCAACACGAACGCCCGCGCGGCCGCCGCCGGGCTGTCGACGACGACCGAGGCGATCAACCTCACCAGCGCCGTCACGAAGGGCTACGGGGACACGAGCGCGGCCGCGGTGCAGCACGCCGCCGACCTTGCCCTGATGACGGTCCGGCTCGGTCAGACGGATTTCCCTCAACTCGCCGCGTCGATGGGGAAGGTTATCCCGATCGCGCAGTCGATGGGGGCGACGCAAGAGGAGATGTTCGCCGTCTTCGCGACGGCGACCGGCGTCACCGGGTCCGCGGCCGAGGTCGCAACCCAGTACCGCGGCGTGCTCGCCGGCCTCATCAACCCGACGGAGGACATGACGGCCCTCCTCCGGGAGCAGGGGTTCGAGTCCGGGAAGGCGATGCTCGCGCAGCGCGGCCTCGTCGGCACGCTCCAGGACATCGTCGCCGCGGCCGAGGCGTCGGGCCAGCCGATCACGAAGTACGTGTCGTCGATCGAGGCGGTCCCGCTCGCCCTCGCCCTGGCCGGCCCGCAGGCCGACACGTTCGCGGCGAAGCTCGGCGAGCTCAGCGACGCCGCCGGCGCGACCGACGCCGCGTTCAAGGAACAGACGGAGGGTATCAACGCGGCCGGGTTCGCGTGGGAGCAGATGAAGCAGAAGGGCGCCGTGGCCCTCCAGCAGATCGGCGACGTCATCCTCCCGATTTTGCTCAACGCCGGCGAGGCGCTCGCCCCGCTCGCCGATCTCGCGCTCGACGCGGCCCGCGCGCTCGGCGAGATGCCGCGGCCGATTCAGGCGATCGCCGTCGTCCTTGGCGCGCTCCTGGCCGCGGCCGGGCCCGTCCTGGTGATGGTTGGTTCCCTCGTGTCGGCGTTCGCCACGCTCGCCGGGTCCGCGACGTTCATCTCGATGCTCACGGGGATCGGGAGCGCGCTCGGCCTCCTCGTATCCCCGATCGGGCTCGTGGTCGCTGGCGTCGGCGCGCTGTACCTGGCGCTCGACTACTTCGGGGCGCTTGATCCCATCATCGACTTCTTCAAGGACATCGGCGCGATCCTCGGCGGCGTCGTGGTCGCGGCGTTCCGTGAAGTGAAGCCGCTCGTCGTCGAGGTCGGCGGGTTCATTGGCGGGCTCCTCCTCGGCGCGCTCAATGCGGTCCTGGCTCCGTTCAAGGCGGTCGCCGACTATGCGAAGGGGTTCGGGACCGCGCTGGCCGAGTGGCTCGGCCCCAAGCTCCGGGAGGCGCGTGAGCAGATCGGCTACCTCGCCGACAAGTTCCGCGACCTTCGGCCCTCGACCGAGCAGGCCGAGGCGGGCCTGAAGACGTACCGTAAGAGCATCGAGGACATGAAGATCCCGACGCTCGATGTCGATTACGCCCTCGGCCTCATCGACGAGCAGAACCGCCGCGTCGCCGGGTCGGCACAGGACGCGGCGGGGCAACTCCGCGGCCAGGCCCCGGCAGCGGCGGCCCTGGCACAGGAGCTCGAGGCCGCGCGGGCGGCCGTCGCCGGGCTCACGGGCGACCAGCGGACGAACATCGCCGCCGGCGTGGACCTCGGCAAGTCGGTCGAGGACGTCGCGAAGGCGGTCGGCGTGAGCGAGGCCGCCGTACGGCTCTACAAGGACCAACTCGCGGAGGCTCGGACGAAGGCCGAGGAGGCGGCCGCCGCGCAGAAGAAGTTCCTCGACTCCGTCACGCCGACGACGACGGCGTTCGTCCCCTACGTGGCGGGGCTCGAGGACGCCGGCGTCGAGCTCCAGAACATCGCCGCGGGCCTCGAGGGGAACGGGACGCTGCTCATCGGCAACGCCGCCGACACGGCCGCGGCGCGCGTCGAGGCCGAGAAGTGGGCGTTCGCGAACGGCGCCGTGCTGGCCCCGTCCCTCGAGGACACGAGCAACGCCATCCGCGAGGCGACGACCGAGACGTCGACGTGGGGTGCCACGCTCGGCGACTTCCTCGGCAAGATCCCGGGCCTGGTGCAGTCCGCCTTCACGGGCGGCGGCGGCCTCGGCGGGGCCATCAAGGGGATCGTGTCGGCCGGTGGTCAGAGCCTGTTCGGGGGCTGGTTCGAGAGCATCACCAAGAACATGACCGGTGCGCTCGGCGCGATCATGCCGGGGCTCGGCCAGGCGATCGGATCCCTCATCGGTCCGCTGGTGAGCGGGATCGCGGGCCTGTTCTCGAAGCCCGCCTACAAGGACATCATGGGCCGGGTCGGCCGCGATTGGGGCGTCTCGATCTCGGAGAACCTCGCCAAATCGATCGCCGACAACGCGAAGGACCTGTTCCACGGGGACCGCCAGGCGGCCGAGATCTTCAATCTCGACAAGATCATCGGGGAGGCCGGCGGCCTGTCCGATGCGAACGTGTCGAAGATGCTCGGCAAGCTGCACGACGTCTTCTCGATGATCGAGGTCGGGAAGTTCTCGGCCGCGCAGGCGACGGAGGTCCTCGACGCCAACTTCGCCGCCTTTGCCGCGCACATCACCGGGTCGGGCGACCTCGCGTCGCGCGAGCTCCTCGAGATCATCGAGCTCGACAAGCGGTTCGGTACCGAGTCGGCGGCGGTCGCGCAGTTCGTCCAAGGCCAAATGACCGCGGCGATCGGCGGGCTCCAGACGTTCGCCGAGAACGCGACGATCACGTCGCAGGCAGGCGCGGACGGCGTGATCGGGGCTGTCGTCGCGATGTTCGACGAGCTCCAGCGGTCCGGGGCCCCGCTCGCCGAAGTGATCGCGTCGCTCGACCCGATCATCGCGTCGGTGTCCGAGCAGCTCGAGTCGGCCGGGCTGTCGGGTGGGGAGGCGTTCGACGAGATCCGGCGCCTGGCGGCCCTCGCCGGCGACGAGGTCGTCAGCAAGGCGATCACGGCGGTCGGGGGCCTGAACCAGGCCATGATCGGCCTCAACAATTCGGGCCTCCTGAACCAGACGACGTTCCAGGGCCTCGCCCGCCAGGTCTCCGACACCTTCGCGCAACTCGTCGAGCAGGGCCACGACGGCGACGATGCCCTCCGGCTGATGCAGCCGACCCTGCAAACGCTGTGGACGCTTCAGCAGGACTACGGGTATGAGGTCGACGAGTCGACTCAGGCCATGCTCGACCAGGCCGAGGCCGCTGGCGTCGTGGGCGACGCCCACCGCGAAGCGAACGAGCGGGCGGCGCTCGCAATGGAGCGGGTGGCCGAGACGCTCGACCGGATCGCGGCGGGCATGGGGTTCGTGGCAAGCACGGCGGCCTCGGCGGCCGACAGCGTCGAGCGCGAGTTCCGCGACCGTGCTATTCCTGCGCTCGAAGATACGGCCGACTCGATCCGGGACGTGATCGAGATGCACTCGCCGACCGGGCTCGAGGGCATCGCGCACTACGCGAAGCTGGCCGGCGACGAGATGATGGGCATGGGGGCGCGCGGGCAACTCGCCGCGCTCGGCCTCAAGGCCAAGTTCGACGACGCCGCTGGCACCATCGCCACGAAGATGGGCGGCACTATCTCGTCCATGAACCAGGGCCTCGACGACCTGCTCAAGCGGGTTGAGTTCGTCCGGCGTGAGACGCCGTCCGGCGGTGTGACCGATGGTAACGGTCCGTCGGGGCCGCTCGGCACGCTCGGCAACGGCGGGCTCACGCCCGTGGCGATGCTCACCCTCCAGCAGGCGATCGACCAAGCGAACATGCTGGCGGAACGCCTCATCGGCCGGGCCTTCACGCCAGACGAGATCGCGCAGCTTGGCGAGCGGTTCGGCTATCAGGGGGAGCAGGCCCTGTCGGAGGACGAGGTCGACCGTTTCCTCCAGGCAATCCGGAACGTGTACACCCGTGACCTCCAGGACCGGCACAACGGGTTCGCGGTCGGCACGCTCGGCCGGTTCGGCGAGTTCTTTCACGACTTCGGGCCGGCGAAGACGGTCGAGGTCCACGGCCGCGAGGCGATCGTTCGGCCGGACCAGGCGCAGGAGTTTGCCCGGCGCCACGGCGGCGGCGGCGGCGACGCGACGCTCGATGAGCTCCGCGGCCTCCGGCGTGATATGCGGGGCCTGCCAGACTTCATCGCGGTCGCCGTCAAGGACGCCGTCGTCCTGGCCGGGCGGGGGCGGTAAGCGATGGGTGTCACGGTGTCGATGCGCGTCGAGGCCGAGTTCTCGGAAGGCGTCTGGACGGAGATCTCCACGGACCTCGTCGCACCGGCGGGGCCGCTTCGCATCCGGTACGGCATCACAGGTAACGGCCCGACCGATTGTGTCGCCTCGACCGGGTCGCTTGAGTTCGTCCTCCGGAACGACGCCGGCAACAGTGGTGCTACGCAGGGCTGGTACTCGCCGGCTCACGCCAGCCGACGGTCGGGGTGGACCTATGGCCTGCCGATTCGGGTCGTGTTCACGTACGGGACGGACCGCACGAAGTTCCGCGGGAAGGTGTGGGCCATCACGCCGGAGCCGGGCGCCTATCGATCGCAGCGGACGGCCGTCGCGGCGTTCGACGTGATCCGCGACCTCGGCGACGCCGACGTGCGGGAGATCGCCATCCAGGTGGACAAGTCCGAGGACGAGCTTCTCGAGGCCATCCTCGACGCGATCCCGGTGGCGGCCCGCCCGCCGGCCACCGACATCGGCGCCGGCGTCGACGTGATCCCTTACGCCTTCGACGACATCGGGAGTGGCGCGAAGGCGCTGAGCCTCGCGCGTGACGTCGTCGTCTCGTCCCTCGGCCTGCTCGTCGCGAAGGGGGACGGCACGCTCATGTATCGGAGCCGTCACGCGCGCGGCCTCGTCGCGAGCGCGTACACCTTCACGAACAGCATGCACGGACTGAGCGTCCCAAGCTCACAAGAGAAGGCGTACAACCGCGTCAGGGTGACGACGCACCCGAAGACGATCGACGCGACCGCTACGACGGTGCTGTATGCCCTGACGGGCACAGCACCCGCCATCGGCGCCGGTCAGACGCTCGAACTGTGGGGCGACTATCGTGACCCCGGCGACACGACCCGGCTGCTCGGCGGGATCGACGTTGTCGACCCGCTCGTCGCTGGAACAGACTACGCGGGCAACGCCGCCGCGGATGGGAGTGGCGCGAATCTGACCGCGAATCTCAGCGTCGCGATCGATCCCTTCGCGTCCTCCGTCAAGTTCACGGTCACGAACACCGGCACACAGGCCGTGCATCTGGTCGATGCCACCGGCGCGACGCTGCTCCAATGTCGCGGCAAGCGGGTCCTGGATGACGGCGCGCGCACCTTTGAGGCGTCGCTCGCGAAGGGGTACGGGGACCGGCCGCTGCCCGTCGACATGCCGTACCAGGACAGCGACGAGATCGGCAAGAGCGCCGCGGCCTACCTGCTCGCGCAGTACAGCGACACGACGCAGCAGATTGAGTGGCTCGAGTTCCTTGCGAACTACTCGGACGATTTCATGACCCAGGCGCTCGACCGCGAGCCCGGGGACCGCATCACGGTCACGGAGACGATGACCGGCCTCACGCTGGTCGACGCGATCATCCAGCGCGTCGATCTTGAAGTGACCGCCGGACCGTGGGTCGTCTGCCGGTGGGGACTGGCTCCAGCCTCGCCGTTCCGGTTCTGGCAGTGGGGCATCGTCGGCGCGTCCGAATGGGGCGAGACGACGGTGTACGGGTTCTAACACCGATGGCAACCGACTTCCCCTTCATCACCGGGCCGCGACAGGCCCACGGCGCCAGGACGCCCGACGAGTACCTCGCGATCCAGCGGGCCTATCTCGCGCGGCTGAGCGCATCCGGACGCGCGCCACACGCCGAGCCGTTCGAGGCGGGCACGGCCGACGCCTACGTGAGCGCCGGAAAGTGGAAGGTGCGATGCCCGTGCGGCGACGCGCCGTCGGCGAGCCCGGAGTGGGACCTCGCGTGTTGCCTCGGCTGCGGGGCGATCTATCGCTCGATCGCGTGGCCCGAAAACCGCGCCGCAATCGAGAACCTCCTCATGGTGCGGCCGCGGATGGCGCGCCACTGGCGACCGGGCGTCTCCGTGTCGGCGCTGCGGGACGAAAACGCGACACACGGAGCGGGGCGATAGATGGCCTGGACCGACCTGGAAGACGTCACCACGGGCGAACTGGCGACGGCGGCCGATGAGAATGCGCTGCGCGAGGACATCCGAGTCGTCCGCGCCGGCAATATCGCGATCCCGTCGCTGGCGAATCTCGACCTCGTCATCGGCGCGGGATCTGCCGCGCTCGGCCGGGTGGCGATCGGGTCGGCGCTCCAACTGCTCCGCGTCAACGCGGCCGGCAATGGGTACGAGTTCGCAACGCCGCCAGGGCTGCGGGCGAGGGCGTACCGCGCGAGCTCGACACAGAACCTCAGCACCGGCGTGACGACGAAAGTGCAGCTGAACGCCGAAACGGTCGACGTGTTTTCGGAGTTCGACCCGTCCACGAACTTTCGGTGGGTGGCCGCGTCTGCGATGACGGTGCGCGTCACCGGGCAGGTGTACATCAACACGCCATCGGGGCGGATTATTGTCAGCCTCTACAAGAATGGCTCCCCGGTGCAGCAGACCCTGACCTACACCGTTGGGAACGACTGCGCGGTGCCCGTGGTGTGGGAGGGGAGCGTGGCGCAGAACGACTATCTCGAGCTCTACGCGCGGCACGACACGGGCACCGACAAGACGATTCAGTACGGGGCAGACCTGACGTCGCTCGCGATCTGCCGCATCCAGTGAGGCGAAGGAAGCACCGATGGCTAGCAGCCTGATCGACGCCGTGCGCGGCGTGCTCTACCTGCGGAACGTGCCCGCGGCGATGCTGCTCGACCCGACGGCCGTGGACCTCGTCGACGCCGGTGAGGGACCGGAGATCCGCGTGTGGGACGTGGACAGGCTCGGACCGGCGCCAACGGCGGACGACCTCGAGGATGGCCTCCAGGCCACGGCCGACGCGCAGGCCGCCGAGCTTGCCGCGCGATTGGATGAGGCCCTCGCCACCGGCGCCGTCATCATCGCGGCCGCCGCGGAGAACATGACCGTCCTGTTCCCGTCGCTCGACGCGCCGAGCGACGAGCAGAAGGCCGCCTTCGCCGCGGCCGTGAAGGCGACCGCGAAGCAACTCCTCGCGGCGCAGCTTGCCGGGGGCGCGTGATGCTCGTCGGGCTCCAGGCCGGATTTGGCGATCCGATCGGTGTCGACACGCTCAAGGCCCTGCGGGCGCGCCTGGTCGACGGCGTGCGCCTCGACGTGCGTGGCGCGGCCTCGGAGGCGTGGGTCCGTGCGCTCATCGGGGAAGCGTATAGCGTCGGCCTCGAGGTCCTCGCGATTGCGTCCCTCCGCGAGATGCTGTGGCTCCCGGCCGGGACTGCCGTGGAGCTCGAGAACGAGCCGGACCTGAACGGCCCGAGCGCCACCGAGTACGCCGAGCGCGCCCGCGAGGCGATCCAGATCGCCCACGCGCGCGGGCTGCGCCTGTGGGTCGGCGCCGTGTCCAATCTGAACCGCCGCGGCCTCGACTACCTCGCGGCCGTCGTCGGTGCCATCCCGGCCCGCGGCGTCGGTGTGACGGTGCACCGGTACCCGCACGGCTCGGATGCGATGACGCCGCACGACGGGTTCGCCTCGCGCGACGCCGAGGTCGCGGCGCTCCGGCGGATCATCGGCGATCGGCCGTGGGGCGTGTCCGAGTTCGGCTACCACACGGCGCCGCGTCGGCGCCTCGCCTGGCTTCCCTGGTGGACGACCCGATGGACCGACGCGGAGGTCGGGCGGTTCGTCGCGTGGGAATGGGCGTTCTGGCGCCGGCAGGGCGCACGGTTCGCCGTGCTGTACCAACTGAACGACGGGCCCACGGAGGCCGCGGAGGACCGGTACGGGATCCGCACGGTCGACGGGGCGTGGAAGCCGTCGGCGTGCCTGTTCGCCGCCGGCCGCGTCGATCCCCCCGGAGAGACGGAGTAGCGGATGGACGTGATGACGGACGGCGTCAGCCTCGGCGAGGTCTATCGCCGGCTGTGCGACATCGACGATCGCCACGGGAAGCAACTGGCCGATCTGGTCGACGGGCAACGGGTCGCGAACACGCGGACCAACAAGCTCGAGGAGCGCGCGGCGCGGATGGAGGAGCGGCTGAACGCGCACGACCGCGAGTTCAAGTCGTTCCGGGACCGCCTCGGCGAGATCATCACGGCCGCGAAGATGAAGGCCGAGGAGGCGACGTCGCGCGTCGTCACGAAGGACGACGACGCCATCACGTTGCGGTTCCCGACGTCGCCGAAGGCCCTCGTCGCGATCTTCGGCGCCCTGGCGCTGTTCCTGCTCGCGCTGCTCAAGGGCGGTGCGCTGTGAGGCTGCGGGTTATCCGGGAGCCGTCCCGCGCCGGGCGCACCTTCGGCGCGCTCTACGTCGACGACGTGTGGCAATGCTGGACGCTCGAGGACGCGATCCGCGAGCGCGCCGGCGAGCCCGTCGAGGCGTGGAAGGTGCCCGGGCAGACGGCGATCCCTGCCGGCCGGTATCGCGTGCTCGTGACGCCGTCGCCGCGGTTCAAGCGGGAGCTCCCGATCCTGCTCGACGTGCCGGGGTTCACCGGGATCCGCATCCATCCCGGGAACACGGCGCGCGACACTGACGGGTGCCTGCTCGTCGGCCAGGTTCGGGAAACCGGCGGCGTCTATCAGTCGCGGGCCGCGTGTGAGGCCCTCATCGGAACCATCCGCGACGGCCTCGCGCGCGGGGACGTCTGGATCTCCGTCGAGAACCCGCCAGGGATGGCGGCCGCGTGAGGGCGCTGCCGTGGCCGTGGCGCGATCACAGACGGTCGAGGACGGCGCGCCTCGCTGGTCGTCGTTCAATACGTTGCACCGTGACGCCGAGGGCCGGGAGTTCGTCCGGTCCGAATACCTGGTGCGGTCGGCCGACAACCCGCGCGCCGCGTACGCTGCGCGCCTCGTCTTGAGGCACTACCAGGCCACCGACGACACGACCGTGGCGCTCCAGGCGCTTCGCGTCGTCCAGTAACAGCGAAGCCCGCCCCGCTCGAGCACGACCGCGAGGGCCGCCTTCTCTCAATCGCGCCGGCCGGCAACGGCCGCGCGGCCCCATTGAGGAGGGCGGATTATGCGAGTACTCCGGTTCGGATCAGCGTTCACCGCAGCGACCCTGGCCGCGGCCTGTCTCACCGTCACTGATGGCCCCGTGCCCGCTCCACAGCAGCCGACCCCGCCGGCCGGCCAGGAGATGGCGACGCTCGTCCTCATCGTGCACGACACGGACGACCGCCCGATCGTCGACGCGCGTGTCGATGTCGACCAGACGGCCGCCGAGGACGACGGGCACACGGATGGCAACGGTTACTGGTCGCGCCAGCTTCGCCAGGGCGTCATCGCGTACGAGATCCACGCGCCCGGCTACGAACACGCCTCGGCCGCGGTCGACCTGTCGGCCGCGAGCGATAGCGTCCCGGTTGCCGTCACGCTGACGTCGACGGCCCCGCCGGCGCCGGACCTGCCGCGCCTCCGCGCCTGTGGCCGGTTCTTCTGCCGTGACGACACGGGCGAGCTCGCCGACTACCGGGAGATCTCCGCGTTCGCGCTCTACGCGCGCTGGCTCAAGGGCGAGCAGGCCCACACGGCCGCGTACGCGCGTGCGGTGCGCGCCGAGGGCGTCACGGCCCTACGGGTGCTCCTGACGCTCGGCGGCCCGTTCTGGGACGGCCGTGGCCTGCACGTCGGGCCCGACCAGGGCGAACGGTTCTATGCCGAGCTCCCGGCGTTCGTCGACGCCGTCGCGCGGGAAGGGCTGTACGTCCGGCTCACGCTCATCGGCGCGCTCGAGCCGCTCGGCGGGTCGGTGCCCGACCGCCGCGACCACTACACGTCGGCGGTGCACGCGGCCGCCCGCGCCTACGTCGACCGCGTCGCGCGGACGGTCGGCGACCGGCCGTTCGTCCTGTTCGAGGTCGCGAACGAGTGGAACCAGATCGGGATGGCTGAGTCTGCGGACCGCGTCCGCGAACTCGGACGGGTCGTCGAGGCGGCCGCGCCGGCCGCGCTCATGAACCTCTCGAACACGAACGGCCCGATCGCCGACGAGACGACCTTCGTCACCGCGCCGGCCGACTTCGTCGACGCCCATCTTGACCGCCGGCGCGGGTTCGCCGGGTTCGAGTGGGTCAAGCGGGCGAGCGAGTCGCCGGTCGTCGACCAGGCGGTGATGCCGTTCCTTAGCGGCGAGCCGATCAACTTCGGGTCGGTCGGTGTCGCGGGCCCCGGCGACGTCGAGCCGTCGCCGGCGGTCGCGTGCGCCTACGGCGCCGTGTCCCGCCTGAAGCAGTTCTATACGACCTTCCACTACGACGGCGGTCTGTGGGCCGACCTCCCGGACGCGCCGACGCTGGCGAGCCTCCGCGCCTGGCGGACCTGTCTCGACGCGATCCCGCTCGCCGCCGTCGGCCCCGGGTCGACCTGGTGCAACGGGCATCACGGGTGCTCGCCGTGGCTGTCCTCGACGTTCCCCGACACGGACGACCCCGACGCCGTCGCGCGGCATCGGGCGCCCGTCCGCATCTTCGGCCGCATCGGCGCGGCCGGCTACGTGAGCGTGTCGATCCGGGAGCCGGCGGACTGGATGCCGGGCCCGTATCTGAAACCCGGCCGTGTGCTCGACGAGGTCGCCCGCGTCGCGTTCGACGGATGGGCGGCCGTCATCCGCAGGGAGCGATAGACCACCATGATTGAATCCGATTTCTCGACCGTCGCCGGCATCGTCGCCGCCACGATGGCGATCCTCCAGGCCCTCAAGCCGGGCCTCGCCGGCTGGCCCGGCCTGAACAAGATCCCCGTGTGGGTGTACGCGGTCCTTGTCGCCTGCGGGCTGACGTGGGCCGCGCATGACGTGTTCCATCTGCTCGAGGGCGAGCTCCGGCCGCTCCTCGCCGACGCCTTCTGGAAGGCCGCGGCCGCGTCCGGCGTGCTCGAGTGGATCCGCGCCGGGCTCACGAAGCCGCTCCAGGCGACGACGGCGGCCCGTGTGACGCTCGACGCCCGCAAGGCGCTGATCCTGCCGCTCGCGCTCCTGGTGGGCCTCGGGACGGCCTCCTGCGCCCTCAAGGGCACACCGCGCGACCACGCCCGCTCCGGGTCGGTCGTCGTCCATGACGCGCTGGCGGCCGCGCAGGACGTCGAAACGGCGTTCTACACCGAGGGGCTGATCCCGCCCGAGCAGGACCGCGCGTGGAACGCCGCGCTCGCGCCGGCGCTCCGGATCGGGAAGTCGCTGAACCTCGTCGTCCTCGCCTGGCCCGCAGGCGCGCCGACGCCGCCCGAGCTCCTCGAGCTCGCCGGCCATCTCGACGCGCTCGCCGAGGAGGTCCTGGCCGTCTGGCCCGAGGGCCGTGTCCGGACCGCCCTCGAGGCGCAGATCGCCGCGGCGCGGGCCGCGCTGCGGCTCCTGACCGGGGGTGCGCGATGAGTCGTATCGACCTGCCCGAGATTGCGAAGGCCGTCACGGCGATTCTGGCGGCCGTGAACGCCGGCGCCGTACAGATCCAGCACGCGCGCGAGTTCTTCGCGAAGGAAGGCATCACCGATGCCGACCTCCGCGCCATCGACGCCGACTACGATCGGCGGATCGCGGAAGCCGAGCAGCGGGCGTCGGGGGAGTCGCCGGCGTCGTGAACCGGCTCCGGATCCTGCTCGTCCTGGCGACGATGCCCGACGAGGCGTTCGGCTGGTTTGTGGCGTGGGCCTCGGGCGCGCCGGTGACGTACCCGGACGGCCTCGGCGGGTTCCTGCCCGAGTCGCGCGCGAGCATCGAAGCCCTTCGGACCGAGGCGCGTGCGCTCATGGAACCGGCCGAGGATGCCGACCGCGCCGGCGGGTAGACCCGCCTGCCCGCATTGCGACACGAGCCAGGCGCCCGAGCCGACGGGCCGGCCGGGCGTCTGGTTCTGTCCGTGTTGCGCGCGGGAGTTCGCGGCGCCGCGTGTTGGCTAGTTTCTGCGGATCTCTGCCGTGGCGATCGTCATTACGTCGTCGACGGTCATGATCGGGGGATCGTGTTCGACTCGGGCGAGGAGCGTCGCGCCGAGGAGTTGGTCGACCTGCTCGACTTCGACGGCCGCCATCTTGCGGTGCTGATAGGTGAGCGTGGGCCCGTACTTCTCGTGGATGCACCGGACCAGGCGCTCGAGGAGGTCGCGTTCGGTGTGCGTCATTCGGCGGATTCTATCGTGTTTATCGCTTCGTCGCGGCGGGCGCGATGTGAAGCACCAGCCGATGTCCGAGGGCACCGTACGCAGCCTCCAGCTGCTCGAGGCGCGAACCGTGACGCAGATCGACCAGTCGGTCAACCTGCGGCCGGTGCACGCCGAGCCGGCGCCCGAGCTCGGCCCTGTTCACGTTGCGGCTCAGCATCAGGTTATGGAGGGCGACTTTGGCGGCCAGCGTGGCCGGCAGCGAGACGCGCCGGCCTGAACCACGAGACGGATCCGGGATAGCCCGCTTGGTCCGGACGTAGAACTCGACGCCGGTGATCAAGGCATCGAGCGCGTGGGCGTAGGCGTCCTCGCGGTCCTCTCCGAACGTGTGAACGCCCGGGAAGTCCGGAAAGCTCACCATGATCGTGCCGTTGTCGTCTTTGCGCGCCTTCGTCCTGTACGAGTATTCCATCGCCATCCCCCTCACTTCAGGCCGAGGTCCCGCTTGATCGCGTGGACCAAGCCCGTGCCGAGTTCCTTTTGGTTGCCGTGCATCGGCAGCACTGAGAAGCGGTCACCGCGCCGCACGATCAGGTGACCGCCCTTGCCGGACTCGAACGTGCACCCCTGCTTCGTGAGCCAGCGTTTGAACTCGCGCGACGTCATGAGCCAAACGATAGCAACATATTCGTTTAATGTCAACACATATGTTGCATGATGGATTTGGCTCCTCTTGGCGCGAACGCGGGCCAACCCACGCGGTCATGTCCCTGCGAAAATCCCTGCACGGGCGATCGTGGGCATGAAGACGGCGCCGGCGCCTGCTCCTGTAAGCCGCTGCGTTGTAGTGATTTAGCTGGTGAGCCCGGTAGGAATCGAACCTACAACCAACAGATTAAGAGTCTGCTGCTCTGCCAGTTGAGCTACGGGCCCACGTGGAGGGGCGCACGACGCGACGGGCGGACCCGAACGTCGGCTGGCAAACCACGACTATAGCAAACGGGGCGCTGGTGCGGCAAGCCCGGGCGGCGGCGATTGCAGATTGAGGATTTCAGATCGCCGATTGAGCGCGGAAATGGGGACAGCCCCCTTTTCCCCTGGGGCTCGACGAAAAAGGGGACAGTCCTGGACAGTCCCCATCTCCGAGCCGCGGCGTCCACCGTCTTCGTGTCCTTTGTGTCCTTCGTGGCCGGCTGTTCAATCGGCAATCTGCAATCTGAAATCTGCAATCGATCCGAGATCTTCAATCCGCCTTCTGAGATCGACTCCGAAACCGCCTGACCTTCTCACGGTTCCCGCAGATCTTCATGTCGCACCACCGGCGGCGGCCGTTCTTCGTGTCGTCCAGAAACCACCAGCCGCAGTCGGCCGCGTCGCATGCCTTGATGCGGCCGAGCAGGGGAGAGCTGACCATCCGTGCCGCCGCCCGGGCCAGCGCATGTACCGGGCGCAGCAGCTGGTCGTCTGACCCGCGCGGCGCCCACCAGTAGGCCTCGCCCTCGAGCACGAGATCGCTCGCGTCCAGGCTCGCCGCGATGAATCCGGCCACCGTCGCGAGCTCCGCCGCCGGCGCGGCGCGTCCCGCCGCCCGCGCCGCGACGACCGCGTGCAGGGCTTCGCGCAGCGAGATCGCATACCCCAGCACCCGCGACGCCTCACGCCCGTGGTCGGCCGCGCGCGCCACGAGCCGGCCGTGCTCCGCCGGCCCGATCAGCCCCGCGTCCCGCGCCCAGCCCGCCAACGCCGCGTACGAGACGAGCCGCTCCACCGGCGCCTCCGTGGGTCGCGCACTCAGGGTGTTCACGAACGCGAGGCAGCGCTCGACGTCGGTCACCGCCGTATCAGGGGTAGCCGGTTTCATCTGTTCGACATTCTATCTGCCGCGTGCCGAGGAGCACCGGTGAGGGCAGATCGACACCCAGGACACGGGGCACACGGAAGACACGGAGCACACGGAGCACGCGGGGGACACGGAGGGCGCGCACGCAAGGACCAGGCGGCTGACGGACGGGCCAGGGACGGCCAGACCGCAGAGACATAGAGGCGCAAAGGCGTTGCGCGGCCGGCCCCGCCGACGTGGACGATGAGCCGGTGCCATGGTGCGGCCCATCAGCGCCGAGAGACCGGGGCGCCGAGAGACCGGCGCCGGAAGCTGCCCGCGCGAGGCTCGGGGGAACCAGAACCCTCGAGGCGTCACGCCCCACTCGCCGAGCGTCCAGCCGCGTCACTCGCCGTGCGCCGGCTCGCCAAGCTTCCGCACCTTCCGCTTCCGCGTGGCCTCCGCGTCTCCGCGTCTCCGCGTCTCCGTGCCTCCGTGCCTCCGTGCCTCCGTGCCTCCGTGCCTCCGTGTCTCCGTGTCTCCGTGCCTCCGTGCCTCCGTGCCTCCGTGTCTCCGTGTCTCCGTGTCCCGTGTCCCGTGTCCCGTGTGCCGTAACCGTTGAAAATCTATTGACAGGTTATCATGGCGGCGGTATTGTCTGAAACCTCTTAAGTTGATTTGTTTGGTTACTCAAGCGAAAAGGACCAGGAAATGACCACTGTTGCTGCTGCTCTGCCCCTGTCCCGCATCCTCGCCGAGGGCTGGGGGCCCGGCGCCTGGTATGGCCCGGACCTCAAGGCGGCGCTCTCCGGCGTGGACGACGCGCTCGCGCTGTGGCGCCCGGCCGCGGGCCGACACAACATCGCCGAGGTCGCCCTCCATCACGCCTTCTACCTGCGCGAGGTCGTCCGTCGCCTCACGGGAACCGAGCCCGAGCCGTTCGACGTAACCGGTGAGGACTGGTTCGTCGTCCAGGCCGGCGCCGCGCCGTCGTGGACCGACGTCCAGGCCGTGGTCGCGAAGTGGCAGGCGCGGGTCGAGCAGGCTGTCGCCGACCAGGACGAGGGCCGCGCCTCGTCTCCGCTGTCGCCCGAGGAGCGGGCCGCGCTCGTGTTGGGGATCACGGGCCACGCGATCTACCACGCGGGGCAGGTGCAGCTGGTCAAGGCACTCCGCGGTTGAGGCCTGGCGTGCGAGGCGCTGCGGCCTCTGCGGTGACGATTCACCGGACGTTCGATTCGTCAGGTAGATTGCCGCCGCGCCTCGCGACGCGAGAGCCGATGCACGGCATCCATAAGATTGCATGATGACGCCCCACGTTCGGGCGTTTCTGCTTGACCTGCACCACGCCGCGTGCGACAAGCACCGCAGCAGCACCCCTCATACCCGTCGGCCGCTCTCGTCTGCGTGTTGTCCTGGCGTTCGTCGTCCCCCCTGGATCTCACGGGAGGCCGTATGGCTCTCGCCCGGCTGGTGTGCTGCGCGCTTCTGGCTACCGCGTCCCTCTCCGCTGGCGCGCCCCCGCGCGGCAGCATCACGATCGATCGCATCGCGGAGATTCGCTACCCCACCTCACCCGCGTGGTCGCCTGACAGCACCCGCGTGGCGTTCCTGTGGGACGCCGCAGGCAAGCAGGATCTCTACGTCACCACCCCCGGCGGCGAGCCCAGGGCGCTGACCGACTTCCCGGTCGATCCCGACATGTGGATCTCGGACATCGGCGCCTTCGCCTGGGCGTCGAACGACCGAATCCTCTTCGGGAAGGACGGCGAGCTCTGGTCGGTGTCGCCCGAGGGCGTGCCCGCCGCGGCTCGTGTGCCTGGCTTCAAGGGGGCCGGCGCCTTCGCGCTGTCATCCGATGGAAAGCAGATCGCCTTCACGCGCGGCGGCGAGTTGTGGGTGGCGTCGCTCGCGGCCGGCATCGAGCGCCAGCTCACCTTCTGGGACGATCCGCTACGGCCGGGCGCTCAGGTCTTCTCGCGCGACGGCCGGTGGCTGGCATTCATCGCCACGCGCGGATCGGCCCTGCAGCGCTACCCGATGCCGTACAACGGCGACCGCATCCAGTCCTACGTGCCGGCCACCAGCGAACGCCGCCTCGGTGTGGCGTCGGTGCATGGTGGCGACGTCATCTGGATCCCCACGGTCGGCGCGATCGGCTCGGTGCAGTGGACCGCCGACGGCGCCGTGCTGTTCGAGGAGAAGTCCCCGGACGGCAAGACCCGGGAGATCAAGGTCGCGCAGCTCGACGGCGCCACGCGCACGCTGTGGACCGACCACGATGATCGGTGGTGGTCCCCGACCAACCGCGATTCCAAGGTGCTGGTGTCGCCGGACGGGAAGACCGTGGCGTTCGCCACGGATCGCAGCGGGTGGATTCACGTCTACGCGATGCCGATCGACGCCACGGGCGAGCGCGACGCGCGGAAGCTGACCTCCGGCGAGTTCCTGGCCGGCCTCGGGAGCTGGTCGCCCGACGGGCGGCGGCTCGCATATCACCACGGCGCGCCCGGGAATCCCATGGAGCGTTTCGTCTCGATCGTCGACGTCGCGACGGGGACCTCAGAGCCGGTGGTGACCGCTCGGGGCGTCAGCTTCGAGCCGGCGTTCTCCCCGGACGGCGCGAGGCTCGTCTACCAGCGGACGGACGTGCAGAACTCGCTGGACTTGTATGTCGTGGACGCGCGCACCGGCGCCGCCGCTGTGCGGCTGAGCGACTCCATGCCCGCCGGGCTTGACCGATCGGCGCTCGTGGCGCCCCGGCCGGTGTCGTACCGGAGCCGCTTCGACCAGCAGATGGTGCCCGCCACGCTGATGGAGCCGCGTGACCTGGATCGATCGCGCAAACACCCGGCCATCGTCTGGATTCACGGATCGGGCTCGGACCAGAACTACCTGGGATGGCACCCGGGCAGCTACCGGATGTACTACTCGGTGAGCCAGTACCTCGTGCAGCAGGGCTACATCGTCCTGACGCCGGATTACCGCGGGAGCTCGGGTTACAGCCGCGACTGGTCCACGGGCGTGCACATGAGCGTCGGCGTGAGCGACGCCGCGGACGTGTCCGCCGGGGCGGACTACCTGAAGACCCTCGACTACGTCGACCCGGACAGGATCGGGGTGTGGGGACTGAGTTACGGCGGGTTCCTCACGCTGCAGGTGCTCACACAGGATCCGACCCTCTGGCGCGCGGGTATCGACGTGGCTGGCGTCGTGGACTGGACGTACCGGGGAGCCGGAATGACGATTGCCGGCTACACGATCCCGCGTATGGGCACGCCGGTCGAGAACCCGGAGGTCTACTCGGCGTCGAACCCCATCGAGCACATGGGGACGCTCGAGCGCCCGTTGCTCATCATGCACGGGACCGATGACCGCAACGTCGCGTTCCACGACTCGCTGCGGCTGATCGACCTGCTCGTCAAGCAGGGCAAGGACTTCGAGACCGTCATCTATCCCGGCGAGATCCATTTCTTCCGCCGCGCCATCGTCCTGCGGGACGCCTGGAAGCGCGCCGAGGCCTTCTTCGACAAGCACCTCCGGGGCGGTCCCCTCCTCCCCAGCCAGTAGCCTCGTGCTCCGGAGCGTTCGTCTGGTCTGCGGCGCCGCGCGAGGCGCCTTGTACGCCTGTTCTTCCCCCTGCATCAGCTTGAAGGGAGACTCTCATGCTGTTCCTTCGACGGGTTGTGGTGATGGCGTGCGGTGCGCTGTTGGCGTCGCTCGGTACGGCCGACGCCCAGCAGACCGGCACGTTGAGCGGTGTCGTGCGCGACGCGCAAGGAGGCGTCCTGCCGGGAGTCACGGTGACGGTGAACGGCGAGGCGCTCATCGGCGGTCCCCGCGTGTCCGTGACCGGTGCGGCCGGCAGCTACCAGTTCGCGGCGCTCCCCCCGGGCAGCTACGACCTCACCTATGAGCTCGCGGGATTCGCGCCGTTGCGGCGTGAGGGCGTGGACGTGCGGGTGGCGCAGGTGTCCAGGGTGGACGTCGAGCTGGGCGTGGGGACGCTCGAGGAGACGGTGACCGTCAGCGGCGAATCGCCGGTGGTGGACGTGAGCACGACGGTCACGCAGACGAACATCACCAAGGACCTCTACGAGGCAATCCCCGTGAGTCGCAGCCCGTGGACGATGGCGGGCCTGGTGCCGGGGGTCGTGACGGGGCGGCTGGACGTCGGTGGCACCGAGGGCATGCAGCAGTACAACCTCGAAGCGTTCGGCTCCGCCAACAGCCAGAAGTCGTTCTCGATCGACGGCCTGAAGACCAACTGGGGCGGCGGCAATGGCGGCGCCACGATGATCTACTACGGCAACGAGATGTACGAGGAGTACAACATGCAGACGGCGTCGGGCACCGCGGAGAGCGATGTCAGCGGCGTCTACATGAACATGGTCACGAAGTCGGGAGGGAATCGCTTCAGCAGCGACCACAACTTCTACTTCATGAACAGCGCGCTGCAGGGCGACAACGTGGACGACGCGCTGCGCGAACGCATGGGGCTCGGCTCGGGGCAGGAGTCGGCCGCGGCGGGCAACCCGATCGACATCTCGTTCGACTGGAGCTCGACGCTCGGCGGGCCCATCAAGCGTGACCGGGTGTGGTTCTTCGGCGCGGTGCGGTGGTGGGCGCTCAACCAGTTCCTCGTGGGAGCGCTCAACCCGGACGGATCGCGCATCATCGACGACAACCGCAACCGGAACTTCTCGGGCAAGGTGACCTGGCAGACGACGGCGGACGTCAAGCTGGCGTTCCTGTACAACCGCAACTACATCGAGCGTTTCCACCGGCGGAATCCGCCCTATCTCTTCGTGCCGGACAAGGCGACCCAGCTGCAGGACCAGAAGGCCGAGAACTACGTGTTCAGCTACAACCACGTGGTGGGCCAGCGGCTGCTCCTGGAGGGCCGGGCGGGCCGGATGTGGGGCGTGAACCCTGCGAAGTACCAGAAGGAAGTACAGCCCACTGACATCGCCGTGCGCGACGTCGCGCGCTTTACCATCGAGAACGCGCTCACCGGCCAGTCGCTCAACCCGAATCACCGCTACCAGGTGAACGGCTCCGCGTCGTACTTCCTCGACAGCGGCCGCGCCGGTTCCCACGATCTGAAGTCCGGCATCCAGATGTCGTGGGAGCGCATGGCCTATGACCAGGTGACCAACGGCGATCGGTACGGTGACCTGAACGACGGCGTGGCCTTCCGCGTGAACGTGAGCAACACGCCGATCAACTCGGATCACCGGCTGCGGAGCTGGGGGTTCTTCCTCCAGGACCGCTGGATCGTGGGGCGGGCGACGATCAACGCCGGCGTCCGCATCGACGGGGTGAGCGCGTACCTGCCGGCGCAGACGAGCCCCGCGGGCACGTTCGTCGGCGAGCGCTCGTTCCCGCGCACCGACGTGTTCGCCTTTGGCCCGAATGCCGTGCCGCGTCTCGGCATCGCCTACGACCTGTTCGGGGACGGCCGCACCGCGCTGAAGGCGTACTACGGGCGTTTTTACAACCAGTTCGGTTCCGAGCTCGCGCAGCAGGCCAACCCGAACGCCCGCGTCTTCCAGTCGGTGAGCTGGACCGACACCAACGGCGACCGGATTCCGCAGCTCGACGAGCTCGGCACCTTCCTGGGGTTCCCCGCGGGCCTGTTCCCGAAGGTCGCGAGCGACGCGAAGCGGCCCTACAGCGACGAGATCAACGTGGGGATCAGCCAGTCGCTGGCCAGCAACCTGGCCGTGTCGGTCAGCTACCACCGCCGCCAGCATCGGGACGGCCTCGGCATCCAGGATCTCGCGAGACCGGCGTCGGCCTACACCCCCGAGGAGCGGAGCTTCACGAATGCCGACGGATCGCGTGACACGATCACGATCTATCGCCTGAAGCCCGAGTTCGCCGGGGCGCGCCAGCGCATCATCACGAACGTGGACGTGCTCGAGAGCACCTACAACGGCGTCCAGTTCGACGTGCAGAAGCGGCTCTCCGACGGCTGGCAGCTGCTCGCCGGGCTGAGCCTGCAGACCCACCGGGGGTTCGATCATGCGGGCACGTTCACGAACCTCGACCTCAGTAACCCGAACCTGCTCATCAACCGCGACGATGGGTCGGTGTTCCAGGACCTGCCATGGACCTTCACGCTCTCCGGCAGCTACATGCTGCCGAAGGACGTGATGTTGTCCTCCAAGTACACCGCCCGTGCGGGCGATCCGCTGAACCGCACGGCGACGTTCGGGGGGCTGACGACCTCGCAGGTGAGCGAGACGGTCAACGTGCAGCAGCGCGGGGAGGATCGCACCGAGACGGTCAACCAGTTCCTCGACTTGCGGGTCAGCAAGCGCTTCCAGATGGGGCTCGCCAGCTTCGAGGGCGCCGTCGACCTGTTCAACGTGCTGAACGCCAACCACGTGCTCCAGCAGAACGAGTCGCTCGGGAGCAGCTGGTCACGGCCGACGCGGATCCTGGCACCGCGCATCATCCGCCTTGCGCTGACGGCGAGGTTCTAGGGCGCCTGACACGAGCGGAAATGGGGACAGTCCACGACAGTCCCCATTTCCGCCCTTCGTGCCCTTCGCGACCTTCGTACCCTTCGTGACCTTCGAAAGGCATAATCCCCCCGAGGAGTCCCTGATGAAACGAGCGCTCATCCTTCTGGCCGTCGTGGCCGCGCTGGCGCCCCTGAGCGCCGCGCCGCCCGCGCCGCGCGGCAGCATCACCATCGAACGCATCGCCGCCATCAAATACCCGACGAACCCGACCTGGTCACCCGACGGCACGCGCGTCGCCTTTCTCTGGGACGCGGCCGGCAAGCAGGACGTGTTCGTCTCCACCCCCGGGCAACCGCCCGTGCAGGTGACGGACTTCGCCGTCGACCCCGACCTCCTGCAGACCGACATCACCGCGCTTGCGTGGGCGTCGAACGACCGGCTGCTGTTCTCGAAGGACGGCCGGCTCTGGTCGGCCGCGCCAACCGCCAAGGCGAGGGTGTCGCCGGCGCAGGGGCTGGCCGACGCGGCCTCCTTCACGCTGTCGCCCGACCGCAAGCGCATGGGATTCGTCAGGGACCGGCAGGTGTGGGTGGCCTCCATGGAGACGACCAGCGCGCGGCCGGTGACGAAGCTCGAGGCGCCGCTCCGCGCGTCGGCGCCCGTGTTCTCGCTCGACGGGCAGTGGCTCGCGTTCACCGCAGGGAACAGCACCCTGGCACCGGAGGATCTGCCCTGGAACGGCCCCATGATCCAGTCGATGGAGCGCGTCTCGCCCACCGAGGCGCGGCTCGGCATCGTCTCGGTGTTCGCCGGGGAGCCGTGGTGGATTCCCGCGGTGGGGTCGGTCGGCGCGTTGCAGTGGGTCGACGGCGGCGCGCTCGTCTACCAGGAGACGTCGCCAGACGGCAAGACGCGCGAGATCAAGCGTGTCGTCCGTGGCGAGCTGCCCCGCACGCTCTGGCGTGATCACGACGACCGCTGGTTCTCGCCGACACGCCGCGACTCGCGGGTGCTCGCCTCACCGGACGGGACGTCGGTCGCCTTCATCAGCGATCGCCCGGGCTGGATGCAGCTTTACGTGATCCCCGCCGACGCGACATCGGAGTCGCAGGCGCGCCAGCTCACATCCGGCGACATCGCGGTCGGCCTGGACGAGTGGTCCCCCGACGGCACACGCATCCTCTACCATCACGGGTTGCCCGGCAACCCGATGGAAAAGGCCATCAGCCTCGTCACCGTGAGCACCGGGAAGTCGGTCCCGGTCGTGATCGCCGACGGGGTGAGCCTCGACGGCATGTTCTCCCCCGACGGCCGCCGCATCGTCTACCAGCACTCGGACACGACGAGCTCCCTCGACCTGTACGTGACCGACGTGGCCGGCGGCAGCCCGGTGCGGCTGAGCGACTCGATGCCACAGGGCCTCGACCCCGCGGACCTCACGCCCCCGACCGCGGTGTCGTTCCCGAGCCGCCTGGACGGCAAGACGGTGCCGGCGACGTTGATGGTGTCGAAGACCCTGGACAAGTCGCAGAAGCACCCGGCGCTGGTGTGGATCCACGGATCGGGCTCGGACCAGAACTTCCTCGGCTGGCACCCCGGCAGCTACCGGATGTACTACTCGCTCTGCCAGTACTTCGCGCAGCAGGGCTACGTGATCCTCACGCCCGACTATCGCGGCAGCTCCGGCTACAGCCGCGACTGGTCCACCGGCGTGCACATGGCGCTCGGCGTGGCCGACACGGCCGACGTCGCCTCCGGCGCGGATTACCTCAAGACGCTCGACTATGTCGATCCGGATCGCATCGGCGTGTTCGGCCTCAGCTACGGCGGCTTCCTGACGTTGCAGGCCCTCAACACCGATCCGACGCTGTGGCGCGCGGGCGTGGACGTGGCCGGCGTGGTCGACTGGGCGACCTACGGGCCCGGGTACGTCATTCCGCGGCTCGGCACGCCGATGGAGAACCCGGAGATCTTCGAGGTGTCGGCGCCGATCTACCACATGGACAAGCTCGAACGGCCGCTCCTGATCCTGCACGGCACCAACGACCGCAACGTCCAGTTCCGTGACTCGCTGCGGGTGATTGACGTGCTGCTCAAGCTCGGCAAGCCGTTCGAGATGGGGGTCTACCCGGGCGAGGCGCACTTCTTCCGGCGCGAGCACATCCTGCGGGATGCGTGGACACGGATCGCGGACTTCTTCGATCGCACCGTCAGGCAGGGCGAACGGATGAAGAGCAACTGACGGGGGACGCACGGCCCATCGGTGAAATGCGGACACAGAGACACGGAGGCACGGAGACACGAGGGGCGGCTCACGCCGCCATTGCAGATTGGCGATCTCAGATTGAAGAGTGAGGCCAGCGGCGGCGCATGAGCGTCCGCGTTGTAGCGGCGCCTGCACCGTGAGGTGCAGCGGAGGGAACGGAAGACCCGCGGTGGCAAGACACTGTTCGTCACGTGTGTGTCTTGCCGCCGCGCGTCTTCCGTTCCCTCCGCCGCGCCGCTTCGCGGCGCGGGCGCCGCCGTACGCGCGGACGTCGGAATCTGCGTTCATCCGCGTTCATCTGCGGATGACCCGCGCCGCCGTCACTGCATCCCGGGTGGTCGGCGCGCACTCAGGACGCGACGGCGCCGATGCGTTCCAGGACGCCCTCGACGATGTCGGCGGCGCGGTCGACGCCGGGGCGAGCGGCAATGGTGGCCTGGAAGCGGCGGGCCGTGTCGCGATAGCTCGGCACGTTGAGCACCGCGTCGAGGGCCTCGTGCAGTGCGCCGGGCGTGCAGGCCTCGGCGTGCACGACGCGCCCCGCGCCGTTCCACGCGATGCGGCTGGCAATCGCGAACTCGTCGTTCGTGATGGGCACCGCCACCATCGGCACGCCAGCCGAGAGGCACTCCAGCACCGAGTTCAGGCCGGCGTGCGTGATCATCACGCTCGCGCGCGCCAATAGCTCCAGTTGCGGTGCGTACGACACCACCACCGCATCTCCAGCCAGCCCCGGGAGGTCGGCCGCCGTGCCGCCGCCGCCCAGCGAGAGCACGAGCTGCACGTCGAGCGACGCGGCGGCGTGCGCGATGGCCTGCGCCCGCTCGACGTCGCCGTTCACGAGGCTGCCGAACGCCGCGTAGATGATCGGGCGGCCCGTCAGGCGATCCCAGGGGAACGCCACGGCACGCCGCGCGCGCGCGCTCGAGAACGGACCAGCGAAGTGGAAGTGGCGTGGCAGCGCGCGAGGGAAGTCGAAACCCTCGGGCTGCTGGCTGACCTGCGCGAGCGGCGACCAGAGCTCTGCAAGCCCCGCGATCGGCGGTCGTCCGTGTCGGCCGCGCCACGTGTTCAGGCGAGTGATGTGGGGCCGGTACAGCGCCTCGAAGACGGCCTGCCATGACCGATTGGCGGGGGTCAGGGCCGGCGGATCGGGCGTCGGCTCGAGGCTCCAGACCGGCTGGTGCGCGTCGTGGTTCATGATCAGGCAGAGGGCGATCGTCACGAACGGCAGGCCGAGGTGTCCGGCGACCGTATGGGCCGCGACGTCGATCTGGTCGACCAGGAGCAGGTCCTGCGGATGCGCCGACAACGCGGCGGCGGCGTCGTCGAACACGCCGTCGGCGTAGCACCCGGTCCAGTAGCCCGAACGCACGGCCGCGGCGACGCCGGCGAGTCGCGCGAGATCCCTGGCCCGGCGCGCCGCGGTGCCGGCGGGGAAGTGGCGCGCGCCGATGGCCACGTGCGCGAGCCCACCGCGTCGTGCGGCGGCTTCGGCATCGGGAACGCTGAAGAGGGTCACCGCATGCCCGCGGGCGACGAGGCCTTCGCCGAGGGCAATGGTCGGATTCAGGTGCCCGGTCTCGGGCTGGCAGAAGACGCCGATCCTGGCCATGGTCAGGAGATCCGCGTGGCGGGGGCGCACGGCGCGGGGCGCGGCGCAACGGCTGTCGGGACGTCAGGCGTGCTCACGGGCCGGGTGCAGTCTGGACGGCGGTCAGTGTAGCATCGAGGAACGAGATCCCGCGGCATGCCGCCGCCACTTCTCCCGGACGCGTGCAACCCGTGCGGCCGGCTGGAGCGAACCACGATGCATCGTCGCCTGCTTGCCCTCGCCACCGCCGCCGTCATGACCCTCGGGGTCACGGCCCACCTCGTGGCCCAGCGCGCCGCCGTCACCGCGCCGACCGTGACGCTGTACAAGTCCGCCACTTGCGGCTGCTGCGCGAAGTGGGCCGACCACCTCGCCGCCAACGGCTTCAAGGTCGAGACGAAGGTCGTGTCGGACGAGCGCCTCTACGGGATTTCACGCGAGGCGGGTGTGCCCGAAGCGCTGAGCTCCTGCCACACCGCCGAGGTGGATGGCTACACCATCGAGGGCCACGTGCCCGCGATGGACATCCACCGCCTGCTGCGCGACCGCCCGAAGAACGTGCGCGGGCTGGCGGTGCCCGGCATGCCGATCGGCTCGCCCGGCATGGAGATGGGCGATCGCCAGGATCCTTACCAGGTGCTCGCGTTCACCTGGGACAAGACCTACACGGTCTTCGCGCGGCACCCCTGACCGCCCGCGTCAGGCGGTGGCCTTCTTCGCGGCCGCGCGCTTCTTCGCCGCGGCCGAGAGTTTCTGCCGCGTCTCGGGGGAGACGGGCCGCTTCGGCGCGGTTCCGCCCGCCCGGGAACTCCCGCTGGCCTTCGGGCTCCCGGCGCCCTTGGCGCGCCGGGTGCCGCGGGTCGCGGCCGGTTCCGAGGCGGCCTCCCGCCGGCCTCGCCCGACGGCTTCGGCGGCATCCCCCAGCTGCTCCAGCAGCGCGTCGGCGCGATTCCGGATCGTGCGCAGGCTGTCGGTGACGGCCTTGCGCTGCGCCAGCCAGTCGGTGGCCCGGCGCTCCGCCGTCCCGAGCAGGCGTCCGAGTTCCTCGGCAAACCCCACCAGCGAGTCCCCGCCCCTGGGGGCCGTCTTCTTCCGCTCCGCCACGATCGTCCCTCCTGCTGCCCCCGCGCGTCCGCCGCGAGGCTCGTCCATCATGGCCGATTTCCAGAGGGATGCACCAAGCCCCACACGTTTCACGACCTTGAATGCCTCTCACCGAAGAAACCTGGCAGCAAATGGAGCAGTGGAGTGTGCCGGCCGCCGACGGCGGCCACGCTTCGCGATCTCCGCCCTTCCCGTCGCCGCCCTGACCACCGAGCCGGGCGGACTCGTCCGGTCGCTCGGCCGCGCCTTCGAGCGGATGGGCGCACTCGGGAGGGTGCGACGCTACGACCCGCCGGGGCTGACGGACGAGGACATCTGACGCGAGAGGGCGGGCGTCTCGGGGCCGTGGAGCGGCGCCGCTGGCCGTTCGCGATCGTGATCGGGCACGCCGTCTTCGATGCCGCTGGCCGCGGCCGCCGCGATGGGCCGGGGCCGCCGCTGCTCGAGCCACCGGCGGAACCGCAGGGAGGGCCGCTCCACGAGGTGGAAGGATGCGAACGCCAGCGCCGTGGCAAGCACGAGGTTCAGCGGGAAGCTGGCGACGAGCGCCGTTGATGCCCGGTTGAGGAACGGCTGCTGCCAGAGATAGAGCGAGTAGCTCATCCACCCGACGTACACGAGCGGCCGCCAGTTCAGGACCCGGCCCACGCGCCCGTCGTGGAACGTCACGCACCAGTCCATCGCCAGCACCACGCCGAGGTTCACCATCGACATCCCCGGACCGAAGTGCGCCAGCGGGTGGTCTCCGGTCAGGTTGCCGGTCAGCAGGAGGAGCACCGCGGGCCAGAAGAACCCCGACTGCAGGAACCGCTCGTACGGACGCCAGGCGTGCAGCCACGGCCGCACCGCGGCCATCAGGCAGCCCATCGCCATCGCATCGGCGACGGTCTCGAATCGGTGCCCGATGCCCTCGCCGTAAGCCCGCAGCAACTCCCACTCCGCGAGCCGGACGAACGGGACGACCAGGACGACGAGCGCGGCCAGGATCATGCCGCGCCGGGTGCCGACGAGCAGCAGCGTCGCGGGCCAGAGCAGGTAGAACTGCTCCTCGACCGAGAGCGACCACGTGTGCCCGACGAACCACGAGCGGTCGGCGTAGTAGTTCGAGGTGTAGGTCACCGTGTGCGCGACGTCGTGCGGGGCGAGCTGGATGAGCCCCGCGGCGCCGGCCACGGCCAGGGCCGCGATGAACACGTAGTACGGCGGAAAGATGCGAAGGGTGCGCCGCAGGTAGAAGCGGCCGAGGTGGATCCGGCCGGTCTTCGCAATCTCGTCGAGCAGCAGGCCGGTGATGAGGAATCCCGAGAGGACGAAGAAGACGCGAACGCCGAACTCGCCCGCCGCCCAGAAGTGGGCGGCGTCTTCCCCTATGGGGAAGTTTCGTGTCCCTGCCAGGTGGGCCAGGAAGACGAGGGTGATTGAAATTCCCCGCAATCCATCGAGGGAGGGGATGCGCCGGTCGCCCGTCGTGTCCATCGGGCCCCTGGCGGTGCAATATCGCTTCCGCTCCCCTGGCGGCCGCACGCCTGGCGCGCGGTCGCCTACGACGCCGCCGCGGTGTCGTCGTCCGGGATGGCCCGCCAGCCCTGGCTCGTCATTTCCGCCTCCCGGATTGCGACGTGCTGCTGCACCTGTCCCGCATCCGTGAAGCGGCGCGTCCACACGAGCGACAGCCCCGCGGGCGCGGACATGTAGAGCCGGAGTTCGATGCCGTCGGGCCGGGAGCGGGCGCGGAACTCGGCACGGTCGGAGCCCAGCGTGAGGCGGCGCAGCACGACTTCGCGGTCCGGTGACAGGGGCTCGGGGGCCCTGGGCGGATCCGGCGTGGTCATGGACCCTCGATCCTGGTGGGGGGACGTTGATATACGGCTAGGACGCCGTCCGCCGCCGTCCGGATTCGGCTCGGCCACCTCGCCGTGCAAGGCGGACGGGGCACCGTTCACCCGTCCCCGCGGCGACGATGCTGCGCGCAGTCTATTCGCACGCTAGCGTGCGGACAACTGTGTCAGTGATGCACCAACGCGACAGACCTACGGCCCGTCGTAGTAACTCGGCGGTTCCGAGGGCGAGAGAGAGGGCAGTTCGCGTGTGCGGAGCCCCTGGAGAGGCCGGCTGGGTGCCATGCGCGGTCGCTGGGGACGCCCACCCTATCGGTCGCGCTGTTGGGGACCACCCGCCAGGGTGGCCCGTAACACGTCGATGTGCCGGTCACGCCGACGCGACTTCTCCTCGGGCGTCGCGCTGGCGGGAAGGTCTGCGGTGGCGACGCTCACTCCGGCGTCGACCGGCTCGTCGCCGCTCCCGTCGAACTCCTGCCAGACGGTCCAGCCGGAGACGTTGGCCACGCTGCTCGCCGAGGCCCGGGTGTAATCCCTGAACGAGCCGGAACCTCCGACGGCGAGGCCGGTCTCCGTCACGATGCCACTGCCCAAGGTCACCGAGACTCCATCGACATAGGCGCTTGCACAATCGAGCGTGCGGCCGGCCGCATCCGACACGATGAAGACGGCCTGGTTGAAGTAGGTGAGGCGAGAGCCCGTGTTCCGGATGCGTCCATCCAGCCTGAGATCGCCGAGGCTGCTGGACTGCGTGGGCGGACCATCGAGTGCCACTGCACCCACCATGGGCGTGACGCTGTAGTTATCGAAGCTTGTTGACAACTGCACCGACACGACGAGGCTTCGCGTCACGTCCGTGTACATGACGAAGCAGCCGCGCTCGCCGGGCCCCAACGTCGTGTCGGTGATGATCCGCGAACTCGAGAGCCGGCGGCTCCGCCCCGTCACATAGGTGTAATCCGTCCCGACCTGCGCCCCGGTCGAGCCGAGCAGGGTTGCCGAAACCTTCGTGAACGCGCTCGTCTGTGAGGACTGGTTGAGCACGGTTCCAATCACGACGGCGCGGCCGAGGCTCTCATCGACGTAGATGGAGGCTTGCTCCACGGCAATGCCCCCCGTCGGCGTAGGCGTAGGCGTAGGCGTAGGGGTGGGCGTCGGCGTCGGCGTCGGCGTCGGTGTCGGCGTTGGTACGGGGACCGTCCCACCTACGATTGCCGTCACTTCGGCTGATGGCGCGCTGGCCCCGAAGGCGTTAAGAGCGACGATGCGAACGTAGTAAGTGCCGGCTGGCGCTGTTGCCGAGAATTGGAGGGCGCCTCCAACAGGAGCCATCGCGAGGTTCGACGCGCCCGGTGCGGAGCCGGCGTCCAGCCGGTAGCCCGTCGGCGCGCAGCCGGCGGCCGGTGCCTGCCAGGTAAACAGCAGGTTCGTGCCGGTCACGGTCACGCTGACATCCGTCGGCGGCCCTGGCGCAGCCACGCAACCGGGCGTTCCGACGGTGACGACGACCTCGTTCGATGGCGCGCTCTCCCCATCGGGGCCAACGGCTCGAATCCGGACGTAGTAGGTGCCTGAAGGCACGCCCGAGGTGCTGAAGGATTGTGCCGGCCCAACAACCGTGGTGGCCGCGTTGGTACTTCCCGGCGCCGTGCCAGCTTCGAGTCGATAGCCGGTGATCAGCCCTGGGCCGGCGGTCCAGGAAAGTGTGACGGCGTTGCCCGAAACCGAAGCGGTCAGACCACTGGGGGCACCTGGGGCAGCAAAGACCGGGACGCCGACGAGGAGGACGATGGACGAGAGAACGAGTCCGGTCGAGAGTCTGGGCATGTCGCACCCTGATAGGGCACCGCCCGGGGGGGACGGACTTTGCGGCGCGACGAAACGTCAGCGGGCAGTCTAGTCCGCGTGCCAGCGCGCAGACAACCGTGTCAATCCCGCACCACCGCGAGAGAGGATGCCAACCAGGTCGAGGACGCTGTCCGCACCTCGTTCCGTACTCGGACATGCGCTGGTCCCACCACCACAGGGTTACCACGACAACGAGAATGGCGCGGGCCCAGGACGATCCAGCCTGAGGCGTCACGAGTCGTCCCAATAGCGGCAAGAGGAAAGAGCACAAAACGCCGAATGGATGAGCCGTGTCGCCCGGCCTTTGCGCATTGTGTTCTGGAGGGGATCCATGACGGGAGCACATGCGCTCGCGCTGGCATCGACCGTGGCCGCCGCCGGATGCGGGGTGCTGGGGCCGACGTGTCTCGACTCACAGGCCCGCATGACGTTCTTGCAGGAGGCGGGGGGCGTCGACGCTGGCGGCGTGGCGGTTCACGTGGTCGCCTACGACGAACGCGGGAGCCAGAACGACGTGGAGGTCCAGTGGACCGGCGACAGCCTCGCCGACGGCCCACGGCTGGAGTTCTACGCGACGCGTGAGAGCTGCGAGTCCGGTCCAGATGAGAGGGCCAACCCTGGCGCGCCGTGCGCCGTGCTCGCGCGTGGGGGGCGCAGGGCGGACGGTGCTGTCGCGCGCACGCTGGTCGTGACCCACGGCCGCGGCAACCCCGAGGTGCTGGGCGTCCCGCCGCGATTCAAGGTGTGGATCGTCGGCGACCCGGCTGAGCGCGTGCACTACACGTTCACGGTGTCCTGGTTCTACGGAGCGGATTGTTAGGGAGGCGTGGTCCGGGACCGCCGCCCCGCGTCATGCCCGTTCTGGCGCAGCAGGCCCGGGCCGCGGTCGACGCGCAGGCGTTTGACAGGGGGGCGTGTCGAAGGTGGTGCGCCCGGCAGGATTCGAACCTGCGACCTTTGGCTCCGGAGGCCAACGCTCTATCCAGCTGAGCTACGGGCGCGCGGGTCCGGATGGACCGGACCGGTGCGAAGCCTGCGCGCAGAGGCGTCCATGACCGCAAGCAGTCGCGACCTGCCGCTCACGCGCAGACCTCCTAGTCTAGACGATCACCCGAAGCCCAGCAAGGGAGCGCGAGCCGGCGCCGCTACTTCGCGCCGGCCGCCTTCAGGATCGTCGCCGCCGCGGGGCACGCGCCGGCCTCGGCGAGGGGCGTCAGGCCGGGCGCGCGCGAGAAGTTCACGTTCGCGCCGGCTTTTACCAGTGCCTGCACGGCGGCCGGCTGGCACATCATCACCGCCCAGCTCAGGATTGGCATGCCGTACTGGTCCTTGCCGTTCGGGTCGACACCAAGCTTGATCAGCTCCACCGCCTGGTGCTCGTCCTTCGCCATCATCGCGTCGATGGCCATCTTCGTTGCCGCGCCCTTGTCGATGAACGACGTCGTCGCCGGCGCCAGCACGTCGGGGGCGGGGGCCGGCTCCGGCGCGGACTCTGGGACCGGCGCCGCGGGCCGGTACGGCGCGGCGGTGAAGCGGGCGTCCACCGCGTAGCGCCGGTCATCGAACGCGCGGCTGGCCAGCTTCACGCTGCCTGCGCCCTTCTTCAGCGGGACCGCCTGGAACCAGGCCCCCGGCAGCAGGACCTTGCCGCTCAGCCCGTTGTGGAAGACCGAGACGTTGACGAGCGTCGGGCCGTCGTAGCGGAGCATCAGGGCGGTGAGCTCGCCATCCCGCGCGCGCATCGACAGGTCGATGTCGTCCGGCGCGGTCTCGCCGAGCGGGCGGTCACTCAGGACCACGAGCTGGTCCTGTTTCGTGCTGTCGAACAGGTTCTCGGCCGTTGTCTCGATGGCCGAGGTCAAGGCGACCGCCTTGCCGTCCACCGAGACGGTGCCCGAGGCCCGTCCGGTCTGGGCGGCGGCCGCGGCCGCAGTGCACAGCACGACGATGAGGATACGGAACAGGGTACGCGTCACGAGCAGCCTCCTGGACCGGACGGCGGGCCGTCCACGTCGATGCGAAGCGGGGAGATCGGCTGATCTGACGCGGGAGGGGTGGGGGTATTACCGGGGCGAAATGGGCCCGTTGCTGATCTCAGGCGGCGTCGGCGGCTACCGCAAGGCCCAGGCGCGCCGGACTTCCTCGATGAGGGCGGCGGTCGAGGCGTCGTGGCCTTCGACCGGACCGGTCGCGTCGAGCAGCGGGCGGATCTGCTTCGCGAGCTGCTTGCCGAGCTCGACGCCCCACTGGTCGAACGAGTTGATGCCCCAGACGGCGCCCATGACGAACACCTGGTGCTCGTAGAGCGCCAGCAGGCGCCCGAGGTTCCGTGGACCGAGCTTCCGGTACAGGAACGTCGTCGACGGGCGGTTGCCAGGGAAGACCTTGTGCGGGACGAGGGCCTCGAGCGCGTCGCCGCCGAGTCCCTGCGCCTCGAGTTCGGCGCGGGCCTCCGCCTCGGTCTTGCCGAAGGCGAGGGCCTCGCTCTGCGCGAGGCAGTTGGCGACGAGCAGCGGATGGTGATCGCCAATCGGGTTGTGGGTCTCGGCCGCGACGAGGAAGTCGCACGGCACGAGCCGTGTGCCCTGGTGCAGCAACTGGTAGAACGCGTGCTGTCCGTTCGTGCCGGGTTCGCCCCAGACGATGGGGCCCGTCGGCACCTCGACCGGCCGGCCGTCGCGATCGACGCGTTTGCCGTTGCTCTCCATGTCGAGCTGCTGCAGGAACGCCGGCAGCCGGCGGAGGTACTGGTCGTACGGGAGCACGGCGTGCGACTCGGCGCCCAGGAAGTCCGTGTACCAGACGCCGAGCAGGCCGAGGATCATCGGCAGGTTCCGCTCGAGGGGCTCGGTGCGGAAGTGCTCGTCCACCTGGAAGGCGCCGTCGAGCAGCTGCTCGAAGCGGCCGAAGCCCGCGGCCAGCGCGATCGAGAGCCCGATCGAGGACCAGAGCGAGTACCGGCCGCCGACCCAGTCCCAGAAGACGAACATGTTGTGCGGCGCGATGCCGAACCGGCGGACCTCGGCCTCGTTGGTCGAGATTGCGACGAAGTGGCGTGCCACCGCGCGCTCGTCCTTCGCCCGCGCCATCAGCCACTCGCGCGCCGAGTGCGCGTTGGCCATCGTCTCCTGCGTGGTGAAGGTCTTCGACGCCACGAGGAAGAGCGTGGTCGCGGGGTGCAGCGGCCGCAGCGTCTCGACGAGGTGCGTGCCGTCCACGTTCGAGACGAAGTGCAGCCGCGGGCCCTCGTGCGCGTAGGGGCCGAGCGCCTCGGTCACCATCGCGGGCCCGAGGTCGGAGCCGCCGATGCCGATGTTCACGACGTCGGTGATCCGCAGCCCGCTGTAACCGGTCCAGCTGCCGCCACGGACGGCCTCGCTGAACGTGCGCATGTGGTCCAGGGCCGCCGCCACCTCGGGCATCACGTCCTGCCCGTCCACCCGCATCGGCCGGTCGGACCGGTTGCGCAGCGCCACGTGGTAGACCGCGCGCTTCTCGGTGCTGTTGATGGGCGCGCCCGCGAACATGCGGTCACGCAGCGCCTCCACCCCACGCTCGCGGGCGAGAGCCGCCAGCAGCGCGAGGGTCTCGGCCGTGGCCAGGTGCTTCGAGAAATCGACGTACAGATCCTCGAGCCGGAGCGACATCCGCGCCACCCGGCCGGGATCGTCCGCGAAGAGCGCCCGCAGGTCGAACCGCGTGGCGTCCCGGTGCGCCTCGAGCCGCTGCCAGGCGTCGGACTGGCGTAGGGACATAGGGAGATTCTAGGGGATCTGGTGATCTGGTGATCTGGTGATCTCGTGATCTGGTGATCTGGGGCGATGTATCCTGAACGTATGTCGCTGCTTGATTCGCTGAAGACCTTCACCACCGTCGTGGCCGACACCGGGGACATCGAGGCGGTCCGGCAGTTCCAGCCGCAGGATGCGACGACCAACCCGTCGTTGCTGTTGAAGTCGGCGCAGTTGCCGCAGTACCGCGGGCTGGTCGAGGCGGCCCGGCGGGAGGCGGATGCGGCTGGCGGGGACGAGGCGGCCCGGACCGAAGCCTTCATGGACCGGCTGTTCGTGGCGTTCGGGCGCGAGATCCTCGAGATCATCCCCGGGCGCGTGTCGACGGAGGTGGACGCCCGCCTGAGCTTCGACACCACGGGAACCATCGAGAAGGCACGGCTGCTGATTGGCCTCTACGAGGCCGCCGGGATCAGCCGCGAGCGCGTGCTCATCAAGGTCGGCTCGACCTGGGAGGGCATCCGCGCGGCGGAGCAGCTCGAACGTGAAGGCATCCACTGCAACCTGACGCTGCTCTTCAGCTTCGCCCAGGCGGTCGCGTGCGCGGAGGCCGGGGTCACGCTGATCTCGCCCTTCGTCGGGCGGATCTACGACTGGTACAAGAAGGACCGTGGCCAGGAGATTGCGCCAGACGACGACCCGGGCGTGGCGTCGGTGACGCGCATCTACAACTACTTCAAGAAGCACGGCTACCAGACCCTCGTCATGGGCGCCAGCTTCCGGCGTGTCGAGCAGATCACCCGCCTGGCCGGCTGCGACCTCCTCACGATCAGCCCCGAGCTGCTCGGCGAGCTCGACGCCGCCGAGGGGACCCTCGAGGCCGCGCTCACGCCCGACCGTGCCCGCCAGCAGGGCGAGGCCCGCATCCACCTGGACGAGAAGTCGTACCGCTGGCTGCACAACGAAGACGCGATGGCGGTGGAGAAGCTCAGCGAAGGCATCCGGCGCTTCAACGAGGACGCCCGGAAGCTCGAGCACTGGGCCGCCTCCGCGCTCGCGACACGCTGACGCACGTCGCGAGCGCGAATCAAGAAACCGGAATCCCGAATCTTGCTCCCTTCTTGATTCGCGATTCTGGTTTCTTGATGCCGGCGCCCTGGCGCCGCCCCCCGGCCCCCGGCCCCGGCCGCCGCGCCGGACCCCCGCCCCCTTTTGGATCGTCCAATCCTGAGTCATCAGGGGATTCCCCGATGCAGCGGCTGAGCCGGCGTTACAATGGCGAGGCGGCCCCGCGGGGCCTCCGTGTTCGTTGCGCGCGTGTTCGAGCCGGTTCCGGCCCATCCGGGCCAGTCGTCACCCCTGCCCCCCACCAGGGAGGAGGCTTGATGAAGGCGTATCGCTTCGCTGCGGTCCTCGGTCTCGTGCTCATCAGTCCGCTGGCCCTGACGGCCGCGCCTGGGCCCCAGGGAGCCCAGGGGCAACAGCCCGCCCAGGGGCAGCCCCCCGCGCAGAAGCCCGAGGAGGCGCCGCCGGAGGAGCCGCCGGTCTACGAGGAAGCGGTCGTGGTCACCGCCTCCAAGGTCGAGCAGCAGATCGTGAATGCCCCTGCGACCGTGAGCGTCGTGACGGCCGACGCCATTGCCAGCACCCCGGCCACCAACTACGCGGAGTTGCTGCGTTCGGTGCCGGGCATGAACATCTCGCAGACCTCGGCCCGCGACTTCAACATCACGATGCGCGGGGCCACCTCGACCCTGGCGACGTCGCAGCTGGCCCTGCTCGACGGGCGCAGCCTGTACCTCGACTTCTTCGGGTTCGTGGCGTGGGACCTCCTGCCGGTCAACCCGAACGAGCTCAAGCAGATCGAGGTGATTCGCGGGCCCGCCTCGGCCATCTGGGGCGCCAACGCGCTGAACGGCGTCATCAACTTCATCTCGAAGACGCCGCGGGAACTCGCCGGCGACAGCCTCACCATCAGCGTCGGCGGTTTCGGGCGGGATGTGAACGACTCCGGGGAGGACCCGGGCGTGCTGTTCAGCGTCTACGGGACGCACGCGCGGGCCGTGAACGACCGGTGGGCCTACAAGATCTCCGCCGGCGCGTACTCGTCCGACGCGTTCGCGCGGCCGACCGGGCTCATCCCGAACGACACCGGCACGCGGTACCCCGATTTCCAGAACCAGGGCACGAAGCAGCCGAAGCTCGACGCGCGGGTCGACTACGACGCGCCGGACGGCAGCTACAAGCTGACCCTGGCGGGAGGCTACTCCGGCACGGACGGCATCATCCACACCGGCATCGGCCCGTTCGACATCAACCAGATCGGCCTCGGCTACGGCACGATGCGGTACAGCCGAGGGGCGATGAAGGTCAACGTCTTCACGAACCTGCTGAACGGCGACGCGAAGGGCCTGCTGGCCATCGGCGTCGACGGCAACCCGATCCCGTTCGACTTCGACACGAAGACGTTCGACGTCGAGTTCGGGAACATCAGCACGGTGGGCACGCGCCAGGTGTTCAGCTACGGCGGCAACTTCCGCTACAACGCCTTCGACCTGTCGATCGCACCGGCCGGTGACAACCGGAAGGAAGGCGGCGCGTACGTCCAGGACGAGATCTTCATCAACGACTACCTGCGCTGGAACATCGGCGCCCGGGTCGACAAGTTCGACGTGATCGACCACGCGGTGGTCTCGCCCCGCACGGCATTCATCGTGAAGCCGCTGCCGGATCACTCCATCCGCTTCTCGTACAACAAGGCGTTCCGCGCGCCGTCGCTGATCAACAACTTCCTCGACACGCGGATCGTCAACGAGCTGAACCTGGGCCTCATCAACCCGGCGCTGAACGGCCTGACCTACCACTTCCCGGTGGCGGCGACCGGCAACCAGGACCTGCAGGAAGAGTCGACCGAGTCCTACGAGATCGCCTACACCGGCGTCGTCAACAACCGCGCCACGGTCAGCGCCGCGGTCTACTTCACCAAGAACACCGACGAGATCTTCTTCACGCAGGTGGGCCGCTACCGTGCGCTCAGCCCGCCGCCAGGCTGGACGCAGGCGCTCTTCTTCCTGCCGCCCACGACGGCGCTCGGGGTGCTCGAGGTGCTGCCGCCGGCGTGTCCCGGGCTCACCGCGCCCTGCGCGACGGGGGGCCTGCCGAGTGCGTTCAGCTACCGCAACCTCGGCACGGTCAAGAACAAGGGGTTCGAGCTCGGCGTGGACGGCGCGGTCAGCCAGGCGCTGAACGTCTACGCCAACTACTCGTACCAGGCGAAGCCCGACCCCGACTTCGACATCTCCGAGGTCAACCTGCCGCCGCAGAACCGCGTCAACCTGGGCTTCAACTTCAGCCAGGGCCGGTACCTCGCCAACGGCGTCGTCACCTACGTGGACGAGGCGTACTGGCAGGACGTGCTCGACAGCCGCTTCCACGGGCCGACCGAGGCCTACACCCAGGTGAACGGCGCGTTCGGCCTCCGCTGGCTGGGCGACAGGGTCGTGACGACGATCAAGGTGATCAACCTGACCAACCAGGACATCCAGTCGCACGTGTTCGGCGACATCCTGAAGCGGCAGGTGATTGGGGAGCTCCGGGTGCAATTCTGACGGAGCGGATCGAAGGTCACGAAGGGTACGAAGGACACGAAGGGCACGAAGGGCACGAAGGTATCCCTCGGGTCCGACGAGCTACTCCGTGCCTCCGCGTAATCGATCGAGGGCGCCGGCGAGGTCGGCGCCCTCGTGTCGTCTCAGCGGCGCCCACAGGTCACCCACCGCACGGACCCGGTCGATCATCGTCCCGAGCGTGAAGTCCTCGGGGTGGATCGTGCCGTGGATCTCGTCCCAGGTCAGCGGCGCGGAGACACCCGCGAACGCGCTGGCCCGCGCGCTGTAGGCGCACGCCAGCGTCTTGCCCTCGATGTTCTGCAGGTAGTCCACGTAGATGGTGCCGCGTTTGCGTTTGCCGACCATACGCTCGACGGTCGCGACCTTCGGATGACGGGTCGCCACGAGCGTGGCGACGATCTGGCAGAAGAGCATGCCCGCCTGGTACGGCGTGCCGGGTGGGAGCGGGATGAAGATGTGCACGCCGGAGGACCCGGACGTCTTCGGGAAGGCCGGCACGTCCAGGCGCTCGAGCTCCTCGTGGACCCACCGCGCGACGTGCAGGACGTCAGTGAATGTCGCCCCCTCCTGCGGATCGAGATCGATGGCGACCTGGTCGGCCAGGTCGAGTGTGTCCACCCGCGAGAAGAACGGGTCCATGGAGATCGAGGCGAGCTGTGCCATGTACAGCAGCGTCTTCAGGCTGCCGCCCACGAGCCGCGCAGGCACGTCATCGTCGGGGAGCGTCTCGATGCGCACGCCGGACGGCACCGGGTCCGGGGCGCGGTGCTGGTAGAACGCCTGTCGTGTGATGCCGTTGGGCAGGCGCTTCATCACGAGCGGGCGGTCGGCGATGACGGGCAGGATCAGCGGGGCGACACGGGCGTAGTACCGCAGGAGATCGCCCTTTGTCAGCCCGGGCTCGGGCCAGAACACCTTCGAGGGGTTGGTGACGTCGAGCGTGTCGCCATCGGGGAGCCGAAGGCGGCCATCCTTCTTCCGCGCCTCGAGGTCGTCGATCTGCGCGGTCAGCATCGCCGCCTCGGCATCCCATGCGGCGAGCGGGTCGGTCACGCGCTTGCGGCCCGCCCCGCGTGAGGCCTTCCGGGATGCGGAGGTCTTCGCGGTCACCGTGCGGCGTTTCGCGGCCGCCGGGCGACTTGCGGAGGTGGTCCGGCCCGGCGCGTGGACCTCGCTGGCAGCCTTGTCGTCGCGCAGCCCCAGGTACGCCGGGTGTCGCAGCCGGCCCTCGTCCGTCATCTCGGTGTAGCGGACCTGCACCACGAGGCTCGGGGTGACCCAATGCGCGGCCGCGGCGGTCTTGGGGGGTGGGGTGAAAGGCGAGCGGCTGGTGGCGCGCTCCTGCAGGAGGGCCCACAGGCGGTCGAGTTCTGCGCCGTTGAAGCCGGTGCCGACATCGCCGACGTACCGGAGCGTGCGCCCGTCCCGCACGCCGAGGATCAGGGCGCCGAAGCGGGCGCGCGCGCCCTTCGGCTCCGTCCATCCCCCCACGATGAACTCGTCCTGGAGCTGCAGCTTCAGCTTCTGCCACTCCGGGCTGCGCCGCCCCGCGCGGTAGGGCGAACGCGCCACCTTCACGATCAGGCCCTCCCATCCTTCATCCGTGGCCTGGGCCATCAGCGCATGCCCGTCGCCGGCAGCCTGGGGCGTCAGGCGAACGGTGTCCGAGGCCGGCGGGTGGTCCGCGAAGATCGCCTCCAGCCGCTTGCGCCGCTCGGTGAGGGGCTTGCCGCGCAGGTCGTGCGCGCCTTCCCGCAGGACGTCGAAGGCGATGAACGCCGCGGGCTGTTCCGCCGGCGTCCTCGGCTCGGCGCGCGACGTGTAGCCCGGGGCCCGGACGTTGATGCGGCCCTGCAGGCGCTGGAAGCCGGCGGGCCGTCCCGCCGGATCCAGGGCCACGAGCTCGCCGTCGAAGACATGGGGCGCGCCGAGGGCCTGCGCCCACGCTTCGAGCGCCGCCGTCACCTCCGGGAACTGGTCGGTCTTCTCGCGGCCGTTGCGCGACCACAACCGGGCGCGAGGCGGGCCCGACGCGGGATCGACCAGCGCAATCGCGCGGATGCCGTCGTACTTCGGCTCGTAGACCAGCCGCGCGTCGCCGAGCGGGGGCTCGTGGGCGGGCAGGACCGCGAGCATCGGGCGCAGGGCGCGGACGTCGAACATCAGGCCGATGCTACCGCGAGAACGCCGCCGGACGGGAACGCACGCCACGGAGACACAGCGCCACAGAGGACCAGGCTTCCGGAGGGCAGCCAGTGCCGGGGGGAGGCGGGCAGGGCGTGACGGCGTCCGGTGACGATATGATCAGGGAAATGCGGTTCGAGTTCGTGATCCGGGACGGCAGGCCCGAGTCCGCTGAGGAACGCACGCCACCGGCGCCCCCGAGGACCTTCGTCGTCGCCCCCGGGCAGACGCTGACGCTCGGCAGGCTGGCCGCCTGCGACGTCCGCATCCCGGACGAGGGGGCCTCCCGGCGTCACTGCACCCTGCACGCCCGCAATGGTGTCTGTGTCGTCGCGGATCTCCAGTCGGCGAACGGGACGTTCGTGAACGAGCGTCGCGTGGCAACCGCCGAACTCGCGCCGGGCGACCACCTGCGCATCGGCGCCACCGTGATCGAGCTCACCGGGGCGTCCGAGCTGGACGTGGCCCCGGGCGGGTCTCCACCCGCCACGCTGCGCCTCGTGGGCGATCCGGCACAGACGATCCTCCGCCGGGCCATCGATCCCACCGATCTGGCCTTTCTCTCGGGTGCCCACACCCGTCGCGACGAGCTGGCGCTCCTCGAGGCGGCGCAGCGACACCTGCGTACGCTGCAGCACGTCTCCGACGTCCTGTCGCGGGCGATGAGCGTCGAGGATCTGTTCGACGCGACGCTCGATGCCATCTTCGACGTCACGGGCGGCGCGCGCGCGGCGGTGCTGTTGCGGGAGGGCGGGGCCGACGGGCTGCGACTGGCCGGCGCGCGTGAACGTGAGCCTGGCAGCCGCTCCGGCGACGTGATTGTGTCGCGGACCATCGTGCACGACGTGCTGGAGCAGGGCGTGTCGATCCTGTCGCACGACGCCACGGCCGACGCCCGGTTCGCGGGCGGCGCAAGCATTGCCGGCCAGCGGATTCGTGCCGTGATGTGCGCCCCCCTGCGGACCGCCGACGCGATCCTCGGCGTGCTCTACGTCGACAGCCACGACGCCGGCACCTTCGATGCGGCGACGGTCGAGCTGCTCGCGGCCGTCGGCAACCAGGCCGGCGTCGCGCTGCACCGCACCCGGCTCCTGACCGACATGGAACGGCTGTTCCTGGACGTCATGAAGGCGATTGCCGCCATCATCGACGCCAAGGACGGCTACACGCACCGGCACTCCGAGCGGGTCGCGGCCTTCGCCGTCCGGCTGGCCGCCGAGCTCGGGCTGTCGGCCGACGAGCGCGCCGTCATCGAGCTGTCGGCGCTCCTGCACGACGTGGGCAAGATTGGCGTGCCCGACGCCATCCTGAACAAGCCGGGCAAGCTCACCGAATCGGAGTTCGCCGAGATGCGCCGGCATCCGGGCCACGGCGCGCGCATCCTGGCGAACATCCAGAGCAGCCGCGTGACCGACCTGCTGCCGGGCGTGAAGTACCACCACGAGCGGTGGGATGGCAGCGGCTACCCGGACGGCCTCGCGGGCGAGGCGATCCCCCTGCTCGGCCGGGTGCTGGCGGTGGCCGACTTCCTGGACGCGCTCAGCTCGGACCGGGCCTACCGGCAGGCCTTGTCGCTGGACGTGGTGGTGGACATGGTGCGCGAGCAGTCGGGCCGCGCGTTCGATCCGCGGGTCGTCGACGCGGCGGTGGCGCTGCACGCCCGCGGCGCCCTGGCCCTGCCCGTCGCGCCCGGCCCCGGTCTTGGCTAAGATGTTACGGATGTTCGTGTCGTCGCCGGGCCGCTTCTGGGTGGCCGTCTTCGCGCTCGTCGCCGCCGCTGCCTGTTCGCAGACGCCGACCGGGCCGTCGGCGGTCGCCTCCGCCGTCACGCCGGGTGTGCTCAAGGTCGAGCCGCCACCGGTGCCGCCGCGCCTGGCGTTCAACCCGCCGACAGCGCTCGGCGCCACCCGGTTCCTGGCGATGGGGGACAGCATCACTGCCGGTGTGCTGTCGTCGTTCGACGGGATGTTCCTCTACGACGGCTCGGTGCAGTCCTACCCCGCGCGCCTGCAGCTCGGGTTGAACACCTATCACGCGCCGCAGACCTTCACCGTCATCAATCGGGGGATTCCGGGCGAGTGGGCCCAGGACGGGGCCCGCCGTTTCCAGACCGAGCTCTCGAACTACCGGCCGCAGTGCGTGCTGCTGCTGGAGGGCATCAACGACCTGAACAACGACCAGAGCGTCTCGACGACGGTGAACGCCCTCCGCCAGATGCTCGACACCGCGTCGTTCTACCAGGTGACGGTGATCATCTCGACGATGCACCAGACCTACGAGAGCACGTCGCCGAACGGCACGATTCGCGACAACGCGAACGGCAAGATTGCCGCCTTCAACACCGCCATCCGCCAGGCCGCCGCCGGTCGGCTGAACGTGCACGTCGTCGACATGTACTCGGCCTTCGGCAGCAATCGCAGCCTGGTCGGCGGCGACGGGCTGCACCCGACCGAGGACGGCTACCAGGTGATGGCCACCACCTTCCTCCAGGCCATCGAGTCGGTGTGGGCCGTGCGCGGCTCCTTCCAGTAGCCGGCAACCGGCGTCGCCGCGGCTACCGACGCGCGGGCCCGTCCAGCCAGAGGGTGCGGGCGGTGAGCACGTCGTGCCGCAGGCCGGCCGCGCGGTCGAGCCGTGCGACCAGCGGGGGCAACTCCACGGGGATCCGCCACTCATCCGCTCGCCCACCGGCGGCGCTGAAGGCGGCCTGCCAGGTCGGCCACCATGGGGACACGGACGTCGCAATCGGTTCGACCACGAGGATGCGTGCGCCAGCCGCACCGCCGGCCAGGAGCCGGGGCAACAGGGCGTCGCGCGCCTCGGCCGTCAGCTCGTTGACGACGTAGGCGGCAAGCACGCCGTCGGTGGTCCGCGGGGCCCGGCTCTCGCCCGGCACCGGCGCCCGGTCCGCCTGGCCGCGCCGCACGTCGGCCGCGAGACCAAAGGCGCGGTACGTGGTGGCCGCCTCGGATACGGCCCAGGGGTGCACGTCGACCCCCGTCACGGCCGACCGGGGCGTCGTGGCCGCCGCCCAGGCGGCGCCCGCCGCGCCGGTGCCGCACCCCAGGTCCAACAGGCCGGTGAACGGCCGGAACGCGCCGGGCAGGGCCGACACGACGTGCCGGACCAACAGGTAGTGCAGCGGCCCGTAGAACAGGGCGAAAGCCGCCCGTTTGCCCGCGCTGTCCAGCGACCCGCGCGTCGCCAGCCGGCCCCGGCGCTGCACGTAGGTCGTCGACAACGCGCGCAGGGCGCGAGTCACCTCGGCGAACCGGAGGTCTGCCAGGTGGCGGGTCTCGAGGTCGTCGAGCCAGGCGCGGAACCGCTCGTCGGATTGCACGCCCCGACAATACCGCAGGCGCGGCTCGAGCCGGGCACGGGTAAGATGAGACCTTGACCAGGAAACGCGTGCTCATCGTGGCGGGCCTCGTCGTGCTCGTGCTGGCCATCCTCGCGACGGTGGCGGCGAAGCAGGCATCGCCCTGGCTGCGGGACAAGATCGTCGCCGATCTCGGCGACCGGCTCGACAGCGAGGTCACCCTCGAGTCCGTCGAGTTGTCGCTGTTCCCGCAGCCGACCCTGAGCGGCCACAACCTCACGATTCGCTACCAGGGCCGCACCGACATCCCGCCTTTCATCGTCGTCCGGCAGTTCGAGGGATCGACCGACCTGCTCGGGGCGTTCCAGCGGCGCGCGCGCGAGGTGCGACTCGAGGGCCTGGAGATCTCCGTGCCTCCACGGCGCGGCGACGACATGCCCGACGTGGACACCGGGAGGGACGATGCGGACCAGGGCGGTGACCGGGACACGCACACCTGGATCGATCACCTGGTGACGAAGGACGCGCGGCTGTCGATCCTCTCGAAGGACCCGGGAAAGAACCCCAAGGTCTTCGACATCTTCACGCTGGAGATGCACGACGTCGGGCTCGAGAGCCCGGCGCCGTTCGAGGCGACCGTCACCAACCCGATTCCGTTCGGCAACGTGCAGACCAAGGGACACTTCGGCCCGTGGCAGCGTGCGGAACCCAGCCTCACGCCGCTCGACGGCGAGTTCACGTTCGACGCCGATCTCGGGACGATCAAGGGCATTGCCGGGGCCCTCGACGCGGCAGGCTCCTTCGGCGGCGTGCTCGAGCGCATCGAGGCGCGCGGCTCGACGACCACCCCCGATTTCGCGCTGCCGTCGCTGCCGGCAGGCAAGGTGCCGCTCGAGACGCGCTTCGACGCGGTGATCGACGGCACGAGCGGCGACGTCTTCCTCACGTCCGTGGATGCCCGCCTGGGAGGCTCGGCGTTCACGACCAGCGGGGCCATCGCGGGCGTGGAAGGCGGGAAGGGCAAGCGTGTCACGCTCGACGTGAAGGGGCAGAGTGCCCGCATCGACGACTTCCTGCGGCTGACGGTGGACGGCGAGAACCCTCCGCTCATCGGCCCGATGCGTTTCAACGCGCGTGTGGACATCCGCCCCGGCGACGAGGACGTCGTCGACAAGCTGTGGGTCACGGGAGACTTCGCGCTCGAGGACGCGCGCTTCTCGAGCCCCGAGGTGCAGGACAAGATCGACGCGCTCAGCCGTCGTGGCCAGGGCCGGCCCGAGGACGAGTCGGTGGATAACGTCGTGTCGGACATGAAGGGCGAGTACTCGCTGAAGGACGGACGCATGACGATCCCGATCGTCACGTTCGGCGTGACCGGCGCGGATGTGCAGATGGCCGGCGTCTACGGCCTCCGCGACGGCACCCTCGACTTCAAGGGGGACGTGCGCCTCGACGCACCGGTTTCGAAGATGGTGACGGGCTTCAAGTCGTGGCTGCTCAAGCCGTTCGACCCGCTCTTCCGCAAGCACGGCGCCGGCACGCGCGTGGCGATCAAGGTGGAAGGCACGAAGGACAATCCCGAGTTCGGCGTCGAGATCGGGCGCACGCTCACGGGGAAGTAGCGACCGGAATCCAGAATCGAGAATTGCGAAGCAAGAAAGGAATTGTGAATTCCGGAATTCCGGAATTCCTTTCTTGATTCGTACTTCTGGTTTCTGGATTCTGTCTGTTCAGGGGCCGTTGAGCGCCCTGACCGGATCGGTACGCGAGGCGCGGATGGCGGGGGGCAGGCAGGCCAGGAGCACGATGACGGCCTGCGTAACCGCGACGCCGATCCAGGTGAGTGGCGAGAGCAGGTCCACGCCGACGAGCGTGGCCTGGCCGAATCGCGCGGCCGCCGCGGCCAGCAGCAGCCCGGCGCCGAGCCCGGGGAGCAGCAGCCGCACACCGTCCATCAGGACGCCACGGGCCAGGGCGCCGGGCGTTGCCCCCACCGCGACACGCACGCCGAACTCGCGGCCCCGCCGGCTCACCGCGTGGAGGACCACCGCTGCCAGGCCGACCACGGCGAGCACCACCGCAAGCGCGGCGCAGGTGCCGAACAGCCACGTGAGCGTCCGGATCGGCCAGAGTTGCACGGCCATCCGGTCTTCCATCGAGTGGGTCGTGACAGGGACGCCGGGTGACAGCTCCGCCGCGAGTGTCCGGATCGTATCGGCGATGGGCGCGGCCTGACCCGTGCCTCGCACGACCAGACTCAACGATCCCGCAAACGCCGCATCGTCCATCGGCACGAAGAGGGCGGGCGTCTCGTGATCCAGCCCACGCATGTGCAGGCGGGACACGACGCCGACGACCCGGGTCATCGCACCATCGGCGCCCAGCCGGACCAGCTCGCCAACGGGGCTGCCTTCGGGCCACAGCTGCCGCCCCAGCGACTCGTTGACGATGACCTCACCGATGCCTGCGGCGCTGAATCCTGCGCCGGACGCGAGCGGGACGCCGAGCGCGGCGAAGAAGCCGGGGCCGACGCCGTAGACCGGATAGGCAGGGCAGGGACCGGGGCCGCAGGGGGCGTCACCCCGGCGCACCTCGACCTGCCGGTCGTAGCCGATGAAGAACGGCGCGCGGATGGCCAGCGCCGCGTGCGTGACCCCCGGTTGCCCGGCGACGCGCTCGGCCAGCGTCTCGGCGAACTGCCGGGCCCGCGGGCCGGTCAATCCGTGGGCGGCCGGCTCGAACTCCGAGACGACCAGGGGGCTCACGTCGTAGCCGGGATCGGCGTCGGAGAGCACGCCGTACGACTGCAGGAGCAGCACCGCGGAGGCCAGGAAGGCGGTGGCGCCGGCAATCTGCGCCGTGACGAGCCAGCGCCGCAGGGCCCCCGTCCTGGCACCGGCGGCGCCCGCGCCGACGCCGATGGCGGCCATGACGTCGACCCGCGCGGCGCGGCGGGCGGGCCAGATGGCGGGCAGCAGTCCAGCGGCCAGCACGAGCACCAGCACGAACACGACGATGCGCCCATCGGGTGAGAGGTCGATGTGCTGTGGCTGGTCGGTCGGAATCGCGAACGTGCCAACCAGGGCGCTCGTCCACCAGGCCAGCAGCAGGGTCAGCACGCCAGCCAGCATCGACAGCAGCAGGCCCTCGGCCAGGGCCATCCGCAACAGGCGTGGGCCGCCAGCCCCGAGCGCGGCGCGGATGCCCATCTCGCGTTCGCGATCCGCGGCCCGGGCCAGCAGCAGCGTTGCGACGTTGAAGCAGGCGAGCAGCAGCACGAGGCCGATGACCGCCATGGCCACCGCCGCCGCCGTACGGAGGCCGCCAAGCTCGCCGTCGATGGCACCTGGCGGGACGTAGTGCGCGCCACGACCGGTGTGCGTGCCAGGCCAGTCGCGGGCCATGCCGTCCGCCGCCACGGCCGCTGCGGCATCGAGCGCCGCGGGCGGCACGCCAGGGGACGGCCGGGCAAGGAGGAACAGCCACCGCGAGTCACGCGCACGAAGGGAAGGCGACAGGGCCAGTTCAGGCACCCCCTCGAGCGGCAGCCACACGTCGGGGGCGTAGATGCCGCCGGGCCCCGTGAACGCCTCCGGCAGGACGCCCGTGACGGCCACATCGACGCCGTTGAGGTTCAGCGTGAGCCCTGCGAGCGGCGCGGCAGCCAGCCGCTGGCGCCAGTAGCGTTCGCCCACGACCGCCGACAGGGGGCGGCCACGGCCGCCCGTCACCTGGTTGACGCCGGCGACCGGTTCGACGGGCACGAGGCCGAAGTACCCGGGGCTGACGAGCAGGCCCCATGCGGTGTCGGTCTCGCCGTCGTGCCGCCACGCCAGCGCGAGCCGGCCTTCGGCCGCGAGATCGGCGCGGCCGCGCGTGGCCTCCTCGAAACGCGAGTACTCGGGCAGCGAGGCGTAGCCGTTCTCGTCACCGGTGGGGGTGGTCTTCAGGCGGCCGACGCCGGGCCCCGCCGCCGTCGTGAAGCCCTTGAGCAGCAGCCCGTTGACGACGCCGAAGGCGACGGTATTGACACCCATGCCGACGGCGAGCGTCAGCACGGCGATCGCGGCAAAGCCGGGACGGCGCGACAGCTGGCGCAGGGCCAGGCGCAGGTCGTGGAGGAGGGCGCCCACTCAGCCAGATCAGACGCAGCGCTCCCGCGAAGGTTCCGCGGCCGCGTCGCGTACGATGAAGGGCAGGGGAGAATTGGGGTGAGTGACGGGACTCGAACCCGCGACGGCCGGAGCCACAGTCCGGAGCTCTACCAACTGAGCTACACTCACCACCCGGTGAGAAACCCCAATTCTAGCACAGCCGGACCTGGGACCTCGCCGTCGGGCGGGACATGGCGGCATCGACACGCATGATTCCGCTGCTCGACACCGCCGATCCGTTCCCGCCAGTGACCGAAGCCCTCGACGAGCCGAACGGGCTGCTCGCGGCCGGCGCCTCGCTTTCGGTCCCGCGGCTCGTGGACGCCTACGCACACGGGATCTTCCCGTGGTTCAACGCGGGCGACCCCGTGCTGTGGTGGGCGCCGGACCCGCGGATGGTCCTCTTCGTCGATGAGCTCCGCATTGCCCGCTCGCTGCGGAAGCGGCTGCGGCGCCGCGACTTCGAGGTGACCGCCGACCGCGCGTTTCCCGAGGTGCTGCGGGCGTGCGCGGCGCCCCGTCGTGGTGAGGACTGCACCTGGCTGGTGCCCTCGATGATCCATGCCTACGAACAGCTGTTCGTCGCGGGGCTGGCGCACTCGGTCGAAGTATGGATGGACGGCGAACTGGCCGGCGGTCTCTACGGCGTGGCGCTCGGCCGGATGTTCTTCGGGGAATCGATGTTCACCCGCCGGACCGACGCGTCGAAGATTGCCTTCACCTGGCTCGTGGCGCAGCTTGCCGCGTGGGGCGCGCCGCTCGTCGACTGCCAGCTCCGGACCGAACACCTCGCGTCGCTGGGCGCCCGCGAGATCCCACGGGTGGAGTTCGTCGGCCATGTCGCGCGCCTCGTCCGGCAGGCGCCCTTCCCCGCGCCGTGGCGGCTCGTGACCGATCCCGTGGCCTGAGCCGCAGCGGCAACTGCCACGTCCTGGGGGACTTGCGTCCTGATGAGGAGCTGACATGCCGCCAGCCCGGTCCCGTGCGACGATGGCCCGCCGCCCACCGGCTGCCTTCTCCGTTTCTGCCGTCTGCCTTTTCTGCCTTCTGCCTTCTGACTTCTGCCTTCCCGATCGGAGCACCTGATGCAGGCCATAGGACAAATCGCCGTCACCGTCGCCGACGTGCCGCGCGCCACGGCGTTCTACCGGGACGTGCTCGGTGTGCCCCTGCTGTTCGAGGCGGGCGGCATGGCCTTCTTCGACTGCGGTCCGGTGCGCCTGCTGCTCGGCACGAGCGACCGGCCCGAGCTGCAGCCACCCGGCTCCGTGCTCTACTTCCGGAGCCCCGACATCGAGGCGGACCACACTCGGCTGTCGGCCGCGGGCGTGGCGTTCGAGGCCCCGCCGCACCTGGTCGCGCGCATGCCCGACCACGAGCTCTGGATGGCCTTCTTTCGCGACAGCGAGGGCAACGTGCTGGCCCTGATGGACGAGAAGCGGGGCTGATCCCGGGTCCGTCGCGGGCAGGTCGCGGGTGGCCGGCCGGGCCGAGTACAATCGATCCATGCCCCGGCCGCCCGCTTCCCAGCCCGAGGAGCACACGCTGACCGTCGAGCGGCCCGCCGAGAAGGTGGCGCACCCCCGCATGTGGCGGGTGCTGCTCCACAATGACGACTACACGACCCAGGAGTTCGTCGTCTGGGTGCTGGAGTCGATCTTCCACCGCAGCCCGTCAGACGCCGTCGCGATCATGCTCCATGTGCACCAGGCCGGCCTCGGAGTTGCCGGGGTCTACACCCGGGACGTCGCCGAGACCAAGGTCGCGGCCACCCAGCGCGCGGCGGAGCAGCAGGAGTTTCCCCTGCTGGTGACGATGGAGCCGGTGCCGGAGGAATCGCGCGCATGAGCCGTCCGCCCGTCCCGTTCGCCCCCGCCACGCTCGAGACCATCCGGCGCGCGTTCCGCGTGGCAGCCGATCGCCGGCACGACCTCGTCGGGCTCGAGCACTTGTTGTATGCGCTGCTGGAGGACCCGCAGGCCGGACCGCTCCTCACGCGGTGCGGCGTGGACCTCGCGGTGCTGTCGCACGACCTCGAGGAGGTCCTCGAGCGCGCGTTCTCGGCGGTGCCCGGTCGCCGGACCGTCAAGCCCGAGTCCACGATCGGCTTCGACCGGGTCGTCGAACGCGCGGTGGTCCATGCGGCCTCGTCGAGCGCGGAGCAGGTGGATTCCGGCGGCCTGCTGGCGTTCCTCATCCAGGAGGACGAGAGCCACGCGGCCTACTTCCTCCGCAAGCAGGGCTTCGACCGCTTGCGCCTGCTGCGCGAGATCAGCCACGGCCCGGCCGCCGTGCCCGAAGGCGCACCCGGCGGCGCGCCCGGTGAGACCCCGCCCGATCCGCTCGAGGCCTACGCGACCGACCTGAACGCGCGCGCCGCGAAGGGCCTGATCGATCCGCTGATCGGCCGCGAGGCCGAGGTGGAGCGCATGGTCCAGGTGCTGTGCCGGCGTCGCAAGAACAACCCGCTGCTCGTGGGCGAGCCGGGCGTGGGCAAGACGGCGCTGGCCGAGGGGCTGGCGCGGCGCATCTTCGAGGGCGACGTGCCCGAGGCGCTCCGGGACGCGCGGGTTTACGCGCTCGACCTCGGCGCGCTCGTGGCCGGCACGCGGTACCGCGGCGACTTCGAGGAGCGCATGAAGCAGGTGCTCGGCGCCCTCGAGGCCCGGAAGGACGCCGTGCTCTTCATCGACGAGATCCACACGATCATCGGCGCCGGCTCGGCGTCGGGCGGGACGATGGATGCGGGGAACCTGCTGAAGCCGGCGCTGGCGTCGGGAACGCTGCGCTGCATCGGGTCGACGACCTTCGCCGACGTGAAGCAGTCGTTCGACAAGGACCGCGCGCTGGCGCGGCGCTTCCAGAAGCTCGAGGTGGTGGAGCCGACCGAGGACGAGACCGTCGCCATCCTGCGGGGGCTCAAGGAACACTACGAGAAGCACCACGGCGTGACCTACACGGACGAGGCGATCGTGGCGGCAGCGCGGCTCTCGTCGCGGCACCTGCGCGACCTGCACCTGCCCGACAAGGCCATCGACGTGCTCGACGAGGCGGGCGCCTCGCACAAGCTGCGGCCGGCGGCCGAGCGCGAAGCCCCCATCGGCGTCCCCGACATCGAGCGGGTGGTCGCGCGCATGGCGCGGGTGCCGGTGCAGGCCGTCTCGAGCGACGACCGGGAGGCGCTGCGCACGCTCGATTCGTCGCTGAAGGCGGTGATCTATGGGCAGGACGCCGCGGTGGAGGAGGTCGCCTCGGCGATCCGCCTCTCACGGTCCGGCCTGCGCGCACCCGACAAGCCGATTGGCAGCTTTCTCTTCGCGGGCCCGACCGGCGTCGGCAAGACCGAGCTGGCGCGCCAGCTGGCTCGGGTGCTGAACGTCGAGTTCCTGCGCTTCGACATGTCCGAGTACATGGAGAAGCACGCCGTCTCGCGCCTGATTGGCGCGCCGCCCGGGTACGTCGGCTACGAGGAGGGCGGGCTGCTGATCGACGCCATCCGCAAGTCGCCGCATGCCGTGCTGCTGCTCGACGAGATCGAGAAGGCCCACCCGGATCTCTTCTCGATCCTCCTGCAGGTGATGGATCACGCGACGCTCACCGACAGCCACGGGCGCCGGGCCGACTTCCGTCACGTCATCCTCATCATGACGACGAATGCCGGGGCGCGGGACCTGTCGGGGCGGCGCATGGGCTTCGGCGAGAGCGGCGCGGGTGGCGGCAAGTCGACGGGCGCGCTCGAGAAGATCTTCGCGCCGGAGTTCCGCAACCGGCTCGACGCCACGGTGCATTTCGAGCCGCTGGCGACGGCGGAGATCGAGAAGGTGGCGGACAAGCACGTCGCCGAGCTGGCCGCGCTGGTGGCGGAGCGGCGCATCACCATCGAGCTGACGCCGGCGGCACGCACGTGGCTGGCGGAGCACGGCTTCGATCGCGCCTTCGGCGCCCGGCCGATGGCGCGTCTCGTGGAGCGCACGATCAAGAAGCCCCTCTCGGAGCTGCTGCTCTTCGGTGGCCTCGAGGACGGTGCGACCGTCGTCGTCGACCGCGACGGCAACGGGCTCTCGGTGCAGCCGCGCGCTTAGCGCGCCTGCGCCCCATCCGGTGCGCAGCCCGCGTGTCGCCGGGTGATCACGGCAGTCATCCGCGGATATACGCGGATGCACGCGAATGGGCCCGGGCAGTTCGTGCTTTCACTCGCGTCCGCACCGCCTGCCGTCGTCCGGGTGCGGACGGGCGATCACGGGAATCATCCACAGATGAACACGGATGAACACGGATGCGCACGGGGGCTCCCGGCGCCGGCCCCGGCCTTATCTGTGTTCATCCTGAGGGCGTGGCGTTCCGCAGCGTCCGGCATGGCGACGGCGGAGCGCCGCGGAGCGGCGCCCCTGGGGCGGGCGGGGCAGGGCGGGGCCGAGCGCGCCCCGACGTTCCCAGCGGCGCGTTCGGCCCGGCCGCGCCCCGCCCACCCCGCGGCCCCTCGGGCCGCGCCGTCGCGCAGCGGACGCCTGTCCGCTGGGACGCATGACCGGCCCCCGGATGGTCCAGCTGACGAATCCGCGGATAGCCGTTGCCCGCCGACGCCACGCCCCCGCCATGTGGCCAGCCCATCCGTTACGCGGCCGGGGTACACTATCGGGATGGAGATCGCGCGGGAGCGCTTCCTGGACGAGTCGCGTCAGCTGCACCTGACGCTGGGCCTCAGGAGCCGGACCACCGAGATGCACAGCCTGCTGACGGCACTCACGCCGGACGAGCGGCAGGAAGTCTCGCGAATCATGGCCAGGGCGATGGACGAGCTTACGGCCGTGCTGAGTCGCCGTCACGCCGAGGCCGTCGCCGAGCGGGCCTGAGCCGATCGGGCCCGCCTGCCCGGCGGCCCCGGTGGCGTCCTGGCGATCAGCGCTGTCCCCGTGCGCGCGTGTCACGCCCGCGAGTGGCCGTCCGCCTCGGGTGTTGACATACAATTCCCCTCACATGGCGCGCGCAGCCGTTCCCGCGAACTGGGCGGAGCTGCCGGATGAGGAGCTGCTGAACCTTCGCGTGGCCGACCTGCCGATCCAGCTGCCCGGATCGCCGGTCGAGCCGCGCATCGCGCAGCTCCGCGAGGAGCTCGAGGCCCGGGGACTCCGGTTTCCCCTGCACTTCTACCTCTCCGACGAGTGGTTCACGCCGGACGGCGTGTCCGCGATTGCCGTCCCCTTCTACCTGGCGCACCCGCGCCTCGAGAAGCTCGAGGAGACGCAGATGCTGGAGGTGGAGGGGGGCGAGCACGGCTGGTGCATGCGCATCCTGCGCCACGAGGTCGGGCACGCGATCGACAACGCGTACCGACTCCGGCTCCGCAAGAAGCGCCGCGAGCTCTTCGGCAGCTCCTCCGAACCGTATCCCGAGTTCTACACGCCGCGTCCCTACAGCAAGAGCTTCGTGCTGCACCTCGACTCCTGGTACGCGCAGAGCCACCCGGACGAGGACTTCGCCGAGACCTTCGCGGTGTGGCTCACGCCGAACGCGAAGTGGGAGCAGCGCTACAAGGAGTGGCCGGCGCTCCGGAAGCTCGAGTACATGGACGAGCTGATGCGCGCGCTCGCGGGGCAGGCGGCGCCGGTGACCACGGTGGAGGAGGTGGATCCCCTCCGCCGCCTCAAGAAGACGCTGCGGCAGCACTACCGCGCCAAGCGCCGCCACTACGGCGTCGACCATCCCGAGTTCTACGACCGCGACCTGCGGCGCCTCTTCTCGGAGGCGCCCGAGTACGCGGGCAACATGACGGCCGCCCAGTTCATCAGCCGCCTGCGCCGCCCCGTGCGGCGGCTGGTCGCCAGCTGGACCGGCATCTACCAGCACACCATCGACGAGGTGCTCGAGGACATGATCAAGCGCTGCCGCGAGCTCAGGTTGCGGCTGAAGGTCTCCGAGGAGCAGGCCCGGCACGAGTTCACCGTGCTCCTCACCGTCCAGACGATGAACTACCTGCACAGCGGGCGGCACCGGGTGTTCCTGTGAGGCGGCTGCGCGTCCTGACGCTCGTGCACAAGGGCCTCGCGCCGGACGAGGCGATGCCGCCCGACCAGGCGGTCGAGATGCCCTGGCGCATGGAGTACGACGTCGTCACCACGCTCCGGGAGCTGGGGCACCACCCGCACGTCATCGAGGTCTTCGACGACCTCACCCCGATCCGGCAGGCGATCCAGGACGTCGCGCCGGACATCGTGTTCAACCTGATGGAGTCGTTCAACGACGTCGGCGTCTTCGACCAGAACGTCGTGTCGTACCTGGAGCTGCTGCGGGTGCCCTACACCGGCTGCAATCCCCGGGGGCTGACGCTGTCGCGCGACAAGGGGCTGTCGAAGAAGCTGATGGCGTACCACCGGATCCCGGTGCCCGACTTCACGGTCGTGCCGGTGAACCGCAAGCCGGTGCTGCCGAAGAAGCTGCGCTTCCCGTTGATCGTGAAGTCGCTCACGTACGAGTCGTCCACCGGCATCTCGCAGGCGTCGGTCGTCGCGAACGAGGAGCAGCTGGCGCGGCGCGTCAAGTTCATCCATGACACGATCCTGACGCCGGCGATCATCGAGCAGTTCGTGGACGGGCGGGAGCTGTACGTCGGCGTCACCGGCAACCAGCGGCTGCAGTGCTTCCCGGTCTGGGAGATGTCCTTCGCCGGCATGCCCGAACGCACGTGGCGCATCGCGACCGAGCGGGTGAAGTGGAGCGCGAGCTACCAGAAGCGCCACGGCATCTCGACGGCCAAGGCCGACCTGTCGAAGGAGATGGAGCACCGCGTGCAGCACATCGCGAAACGGGTGTGCCGGGCGGTGGACCTGACCGGGTACGCCCGCATCGACCTGCGCATGGACGCCGAGGGCCGGCTCTACGTGATCGAGGCGAACGCCAACCCCCAGCTCGCCTATGGGGAGGACTTCGCCGAGTCGGCCCACCACGCCGGCCTGGAGTACGGGCGCTTGCTCGAGCGCATCATGAAGCTCGGGTTGCAGTGGCAGCCGTCCCGCATGAACGTGGGGGAGGAGTGATGGGCGGTGCACGCCGGCCCGCGCGGCGCCCCGCGCGGTTCCTGACGATCGACGTGGGCGGCAGCGGCCTCAAGGCTGCCATCGTGGACCGAGAGGGCGCCATGCTGACCGAGCGCGTGCGCATCGCGACGCCGCGACGGCTGACGCCCGACCTGCTCGTGCAGTTGCTGGCGGACCTGGTCCGGCCGCTGGGCCGGTACGACGTCGTCTCGGTGGGGTTTCCGGGGGTCGTGCGGGAGGGCGTGGTGCTGACGGCCCCCAACCTCGGGACCGACGCCTTCGCGGGGTTCGACCTGCAGGCCGCGCTGGCCGAGGCGCTCGCGCACCCGGTCCGCGTGGCGAACGACGCCGAAATCCAGGGCCTGGCGGCGATCAGCGGCAAGGGCGTCGAGCTCGTGATCACCCTCGGTACCGGGTTCGGCAGCGCGCTCTTCCACGACGGGCGGTCGATTGGCGTCTTCGAGATGGGGCACCATCCGTTGCACGCCGGCAAGACCTACGAGGAGCTTCTCGGCAAGGTCGCGCTCAAGGCCGACGGCAAGAAGACGTGGAACCGCCGGCTGCGCCTCGCGATCGCGACGCTGCACGCGCTGCTGTACTACGACCGCCTGTACATCGGCGGCGGCCACGCAAGAAAGATCACCGACGAGCTGCCGCCGAACGCAGAGATCGTCTCGAATGAGCTGGGTGTGCGGGGCGGTGCCCGTCTCTGGGAGCGCTGACGCCTCCCAGAGAATTCAGAATCAAGAAACAGGAATTCTGAAAGGAATTGGGAAGGCGGAATCACGGAAGTCTGGCATCACGGAAGCGGCCCCGGGCTTCCTGATTCGCAATTCCGGTTTCTGAGTTCGTCGCGGTGAGCATCCGCGTCTGCACCGCGGCGAAGAGGCCGCGGCGCGGGATCCACACGTCGCCCAGGGACGCCTGGCGCGGTAGCGGCGCCATTGCCCCGAGGCTGCGGCCCAGCACCCGCCCGCGGCTGGCCGCGACGGCCCACACCGCTGCCGGCATCGCGTGGAACCGCGCCCCGGAGGGGACGAAACCGCTGAACCGCAGCCGGCCCGCGCCCAGCACGATGCCGGCAACCGGGCCCGCCAGTCCCAACAGCCGTTCGCTCGCCCACCATCCGGGCCGGATCCGTGCGAGCGCCAGGTTCACCATGCGCGTGCCCATGGTGGGCGCCAGGCACAGGGACCAGACCAGGAGGCGCCCACCGTCCACCGCCACGGCAAGCCGACGGTCGGAGGTCCATTCGAGCCTTATGGGCGCGACGATGGTCTCCGCGATGGCGGGGCCGAAGTAGCGGGAGCAGCCGTGGGTGGGAGCGACATCCGCGTAGAAGGTCCAACGGCCGTCCGGCGCGCGGTGCCAGACCGACGTGTAGCCGGGGCCGGCCGAGCTGGCGGGGAACCGCCGTAGCGCGAGCACGTCCCCGTCCTCGAAGGGCACCCCGAGCACCGCATAGCCGGCGAAGCAGTCGCCGGCGCCTCTCGGCAGGGGGGCGGCATGTTCGAGGGCCTCCGCGAGCCGCGCGGGTTCCAGGCGTGCCATCGGTCAATCTCCCGGGCCCGCGTGGGACTGCTAAGATGTGCGTCCCCGGGTCCTCAACCGGATCAAACGCCGTCCCGCGGGCAACCCGCCACGGGAGCCGGCCGGTGGCCCGGGCGCGCCGTGCCAGACGACATCACCCAGCTCCTGATCGCGCATCGCGGCGGGCAGTCCGGCGCCCTCGACCGCCTCGTGCCGCTGGTCTATGACGACCTGCGGCGGCTGGCGCGCGGTCAGTTGCGACGCGTCGCGCCCGGGCAGTCCCTCGACACGACCGGGCTCGTGCACGAGGCCTACCTGCGGCTCGTGGACCAGAGCCGCGCGGCCTGGAACGACCGCGGGCACTTCTTCGCCGTCTCGGCCATCGCCATGCGGCAGATCGTCGTCGACCACGCGCGCCGCCGCGCGCGCCTGAAGCGCGGCGGCGACCAGGTGGAGGTGCCGCTGGACGAGGCGCGTGACGCGGCGCTCGGCGAGGCGGCCCGGGTCCTCGAGGTCGACCTGGCGCTCACGCGCCTCGCCGAGACCGCGCCCCGGCTCGCCCGGGTCGTGGAGTGCCGGTACTTCGCCGGCTTGTCGGAGGAGGAAACCGCGGAGGCCCTCGGCGTGTCGCTCCGCACGGCCCAGCGGGAGTGGTACAAGGCGCGCGCGTGGTTGCGCGCCGAGCTGGGAGCGGAGCGGACGGCGTGACGCCCGACCTGTCGCGCTGGCCGGAGGCCGACGGCATGCTCGACGAGGCCCTCGCCCTTCCCGCGTCGGACCGCGAGGCGTACGTCCGGCGCGCCGCCGCCGGTGATCCCGCCCTGGTGCTGGCGCTCCTTGCCGTGCTTGCCGAGAGCGACTCCGGCGACGGCTTCCTCGCACCGGCTGGCGCGTTGTCGGGCGTGCTGGGCTCGGAGATCCGGGAGGCGCTCGGGCGGACCGACGGCCCCGCCGCACTCGAGCCAGGCATGCGCTTCGACCACTACCGGATCGACGCGCTCATCGGCCGCGGCGGCATGGGCGAGGTCTACCGCGCACGCGACACCCGGCTCAATCGTGCCGTGGCGCTCAAGGTGCTCCCCGATCGCTTCGCGCGTGACCCGGCGCGGCTCGCGCGGTTTCGCCGGGAGGCGCAGCTGCTCGCGACGCTCTCGCATCCCGGCATCGCGGGCATCCACGGGCTCGCGGAGGAAGGGGACATCGAGGCGCTGGTCCTCGAGCTCGTGGAGGGGCCGACGCTCGCCGAGCGGATTGTCGAGGGGCCCCTGCCCCTGGACGAGGTGCTCGACATCGCGCGGCAGCTCGTGGACGCCATCGACGCGGCGCATGCCGTCGGCGTGCTCCACCGCGATCTCAAGCCTGCCAACGTCAAGATTGCCGGCGGCGGTCGCGTCAAGGTGCTCGACTTCGGGTTGGCCAAGGCGCTGTGGAGCGACGTGGACGTGACGTCCACCGCGACCGACCTGACCGGCGATCCGGGGCGCGTGCTGCTCGGCACCGCGCCGTACATGAGCCCGGAGCAGGCGCGTGGCCGGGGCGTCGACGTGCGCACCGACATCTGGGCGTTCGGTTGCGTGCTCTTCGAGATGCTGACCGCCCGGCGCGCCTTTCCCGGGCAGGTGCCGGCCGACGTGCTGGCGCGCGTGCTCGAGCGTGAACCGGCATACGGGCTGCTGCCCGCGGGCACGCCACCGTCTCTGCGCCGCCTGCTGCGGCGCTGCCTCGAGAAGGATCCCGCCCGCCGCCTCGGGTACATCGGTGACGCCCGCCTCGAGCTGGACGAGGCGGACGACGACGGGGTGGCCGAGGCGCCGGAGGCCGGCGGGGGCCGGACGTGGACGTGGCCGGCCATGGTGCTCGTGGCGCTCGCCGTCGTAGCCGCGGGTGGTGCCGGCTGGCTGCTGGGCGCCCGCCCGGCGCCCCCGACGCCCGATGCCGTCCGCTTCGAGCTGCCTCTCCCGCCCGGCAGCGCGGTCCCACTCGGATACCAGCCGGTCGTGGCGGCGTCGCCGGACGGCCGGACGATTGTCTTCCGCGCGAGCGTCGACGGCGTGTCCCGGCTCTATCGGCGTCGGCTGGACAGCCTCGAGGCGACGCCGGTTCCGGGGACCGAAGAGGCGATCGGCCCGTTCTTCTCGCCCGACGGCCGCTGGCTCGGCTTCGACGATGAGGGGACGCTGACGCGCGTGCCGATCGACGGAGGGACGCCGGTGGCCATCGGCCCGGCACCGGGCAACGCGACGTCCACCTGGCTGCCCGATGACACGATCGTGTTCGCCACCAACACGGGACGGGTACTCCAGCGCATGCCGGTGTCGGGCGGGCCGGTCACGACGCTCACGGCGCTGGACACCGCGCGCGGCGACACGCTGCACCTGCTTCCGCAGGCCCTGCCCGATGGCCGCACCATCGTCTACACGATCGTGAGCGGCGCCGGGCGCCGCATCGCGCTGCTGGATCTCGAGAGTGGCCGTAGCCGGGTCGTGACCGAGGGAGCGCACGGGCGGTACCTTCCCGATGGGCGGCTCCTCTTCCTGCGGGATGGGAACGCCTGGGTGGCGCCGCTGGACGTCGCGAGCGGTCGGCTGGCGGGCGATGCCGTGCCCGTCGTGAACGGCGTGCAGACCACCGACGGCGTGGTGATGCACCTCGACGCGTCGGCCACCGGCACGATCGTGTACCTGCCGGCGCGGCTCCAGGGTGCCCGCGACCGGCTGGCCTGGATGGATCGCAGCGGGCGACAGACGCCCATTGCCCTGGAGCCCCGCGCCTACGCACGCATCGCGCTCGCGCCCGACGACAGGCGCGTGGCCATGGCGGTCGAGGAGGACGGCAACACCGACGTGTGGGTGGGGGACCTCGAGCGCGGCACGGTGGGACGCCTGACGCTCGACGCGACCATCGAGACCGCGCCGGTCTGGTCCCCCGACGGCACGAGCGTTGCCTTCCGGTCGGAGCGCGAGGGCCCGGGCCTGTTCCGCCGTGATGCGCAGGGCGCGGGTGTCACCGAGCGCCTGACGTCGACCGATGGTCCCATCCACAGCCCGTACTCGTGGACGCCCGACGGCCGGACATTGCTTTTCGCGCTGTTCCGCAGCTTCCGCAACCAGGCCATTGCGTCGGTCACGCCGCCGAGCCGGGAGGTCACGGTACTGCTCGACGGCACGTTCGCACAGCTCGACCCGCAGGTGTCCCCCGATGGCCGGTGGCTGGCCTACCAGTCCGACGAGACGGGGCGGTTCGAAGTCTACGTCCGGCCGTACCCGGACGTGCAGCAGGGCCGCTGGCAGGTGTCGGTCGGTGGCGGCACGACCCCGCGCTGGTCACCGGCGGGCGGGGAGTTGTTCTACTACGACGGCGGGGACATCGTGTCCGTCGCCACCAGTACGGAGCGCGGATTCCGCGCCGCGGAACCTCGGCGGCTCTTCGCCCTCCCGACCGCCGGCGGACGCCTGGGCACCGATTTCGAGGTCGCCTCCGACGGCCGCCGCTTCCTGGTCATCGTTCCCGGGCCACCGGTGGACACCGCGCCGCCGGCGTTCGTCGTCCTCATGGGCCACAGATAAGGCCACAGGCCACAGATGGCACAGATGGCACAGATGGCACAGAGCGGGACGGCAACACAGATGCACAGATTGGGAAAGATGCACAGATGTACCAGGAAGGTTCACGGCGTCTTGCCCCGAATCACCCGATCGCCGCTCCGGCAATCCCCGATAGATCTGAAATCTGCAGTCTGAAATCTGCAATTGATCTGCGATCCGAGATCAATCTGAGATTTCAAACGTATAGCACCACGCCTCTCCTTCGAGCACGACCTCGCCGTCGCCGCGGGTGATGCGTACGGCGAGCTGCGTGACGGGCTTCGAGGGATGGACGGACACGATCTCGGCGGTGGCCGTGATGGTGTCGCCGATGAAGACCGGCGCGGTGAACTTCCAGTTCTGGCTCAGGAAGACCGTACCCGGGCCGGGCATGTCCATCGCGACGAGCGCGTGCAGCAGGCCGGTCGTGAGGCCACCCTGCACGACCAGACGGCCGAACTTCGTCCGGGCGGCGAACGCCTCGTCGAAGTGCAGTGGGTTCTCGTCGCCCGAGATCTCCGAGTACTTGCGGACGTGGTCCGCGCTGAGGGTCAGGCTGCGGGTCGCGGTCTGGCCGGCGTGCACGTTCATGGCGCGTCCTTTCGCGAGCGATCCTACCCGACAGGGCGGGCGATCAGGGCATGGCCAGCGCCGCACCCGGGAGCTGAGCCTGGGCATGCCAGGACTCGAGCGCCGCCACTTCGGCGCTCATCGCCTCGCTGAACTGACGGTGCAGCGGCTGGACCGACTCGAGGTCCCAGTCGAACGACGCGATGCGATCGGTCACCTCGAAGAGGCGGACGGACAGCGCGTCGCGCTGGTGCTGGTAGGCGGCGAGCGCCTGGTCCGAGCCCGCGGTGACGGCCCGTGCCAGCAGCTCCGCGTCGCGGAGGGCGTCGGTGATGCCATGAGCCGTGAGCGGATCCTTGAAGTAGCCGGCGTCGCCGACGAGTGCCCATCCGGCGCCCCACGCCTGCCGCAAGAACCCCGGGTGTCCCGGGAACCCCCGCAGGGGCCCGAGCCGCGTCGCCCCCGAGAGGGCGTCGGCGACCTGCGGCGCCACCGCGCGAAGGACGCGGTGATACCCGGCGCCGATGTCGTCGACGAACGTGGAGGCGAACGCCGCCGTCGGCACGGAGGCGAAGACCACGGCACCGCCGTTGGTTTCGATGGCGCCGGCACTGGCGCCGAGGCCGTAGAACCAGTTGTAGCCATCGAGGCCGGTGTCGCGCCAGTGGGCATACACCGTGGCGGAGCTGTGTCGCGCCGTGCGGAGCGTGGCCGCGCCCGTGAGCCCCGCGATCGTGGAGCGCAGGCCGTCGGCGCCGATCACGAGGCCCGCGCTCACCGTGTGGCGCTGGCCACCTTCGTCCACCACGACCGCCCCACGCACGCGCCCGCCCACCGAGCGCTCGAGCTCGACGATGCGGGCGGCGAACAGGAAGCGCGCGCCGGCGGCCGTGGCATGGTCCACGAGGTGTCGATCGAGCACGGTGCGGCGCGGCGCGTACAGCGCGTCCACGGCGCCGCGTGGCTTGATGGCGACCTCTACGGTAGTTGGCCCGTAGACGAACCGGGTACGGCGGATCGCGGGTGTGCCCTCCGCGATGATCCCCGACAGCACGCCCCAGTGCGCGAGTTGCGCCACAGCTCCCCGCATGAGCGCATGGGTGGAAAGCGTGTCGGTGCCACGGCGGCCCCGGTCGACAACCAGCACGCGCAGGCCCGCGCGCGCGAGCAGAAGGGCCGTGGCGGCGCCGGCGCAGCGGCCCCCGGCGATCACGGCGTCGTAGTGCCCGCGGACTTCGGTGGTGTCAGTCATGACAGTCCTCATGCGACGACGGAGCGGCGCCGGTCGAGGCGCTGGTGGATGTCGGCGGCCAGCAGCTCCGCGTCGGCCCCGACGCCGTCGATGAAGCTGGAGTTGCGGCGCCGCAGGAAGTTGAGGCCAAGGGCGTACAGTCCCGGCTCCGGCGTCAGGCCGTCCTGGTGGCGAACGTCGCCCTGTTCGTCCAGCACCGGCACGTGCAGCCAGGGATAGGTCCGGCGATACCCGGTCGCCCACACGACCGTGGAGATCCGCTCGGCCCCGAGGTCCAGCGACGCGGGCGCCTCGGCGAACCGCGGCCAGATCGGCTCGAAGGGCTCGGCCGGGGCGAGGTCCAGGGCGCCGTCGTGTGCCGCCGAGAACCGGTCGATGCGCGCCAGCAGGGTGGCGAGCTTCACGTCGGCCGCGGCCGTCGTCGCGATCAGGTCGTCGTCGAACCGCACGTGGCGGCCGTCGATGCCGAGCAGCCGGCCGGTGACGCGGATGCCAAGGGCCTGCAGCCCCGCCAGGTCGATGGAGCCGTGGTCCGGCCGTCCGACGAGTTGCAGCGACGGCTGCCCACGTGACATCGCCACGTCGAAGACCTCGGAGGTGGTCTCGCTGAAGATGCCCATGCGATCGAACCACCACAGGATGTCGCGTCCCCGGTACCGCCGGGGCAGCCGCGTGTGGTGGCCGGCGGCCAGCGTCACCGGCCGACCGGATCGATGCAGCTCCTCGGCGAGTTGCACCCCCGACGCCGAGGCGCCGACCACCAGCACGCCCCCCGGCGGCAGTTGGGCGGGGCGCCGGTAGTCACGCGGCGTGACTTCCACGACGAGCCCACGCGCCAGGCCGGCGGCCGCCCGCGGGATCCGCGGACGATCGCAGTGGCCGGTGGCGATCACGACGGCCGGCGTGCCGTACGTCGCGCGATCCGTGGACACGACGAACCCGGTGCGCCCGCGGGCAACGGCGCGCACGGCCGTGCCGGTCTCGACCGGCGCCCCGAACGAGCGACCGTACTCCTGGAGGTAGGTCGTGATCTCCGCCATCGTCATGTAGCCGTCCGGATCCGGCCCTGTGTAGTGCCAGCCGGGCAGCCGGCTCTGCCAGTTCGGCGTGAGCAGGCGCAGCGAATCCCAGCGCTCGCTCTGCCAGCGCTCGGCCACGCGGCCTCGCTCCAGGACGACATGGGCGATCCGCCGGCGGGCCAGGCAGCGGCTCATCGCGAGCCCTGCCTGGCCGCCGCCGATCACGACGCAGTCGGTGCGGATCATCGGGATCCTCCCCGCGCGCCCGGCGTCACGCCGTCTCGACGCGGATGTCGACGGGCACGCCGCTGGTGAGGACGTCGTACACGGCCGAGCGTGCGCGGGCCTGTTCGACGATGGCACGAAGCGTCTCGGGCGGCGCATCACCGGCGATCCGGAAGGTGGCGCGGATTTCCTCGTAGCCGTTGCGGACGTCGTCCGACAGGCCCAGGATGCCGCGCAGGTCGATGTCGCCCTCGAGGCGGGCCTCGACGGAGGTCAGCGTGACGCCGCGCACGGCCGCGATGTTGCCGATCCCCGCCGTGATGCAGCTGGCCAGGCCGTGGAGGAGGAACTCGACCGGCGTCGGGGCCTGGTCGGCGCCGACGAGCACGGCCGGGTGGTCGCCGTCGTACTGGAACGTCGTTGCGTGCGTGTGCTCCCCGCCGGCCCCGCTGAACGACTCGATGGTGGTGCGCGAGTGCGTGCCGCGCAGCCACTGGTTGGTGGCGCGGAAGCGGAACTTCGCCAGCCCGGGCTGGCCCTTGACGACGTTGATGGTGCCGAGCAGGTTCGGCGTGTCGACGCCGTTCAGTGGCAGGCGCTCGCGCGGGGCGGCCGCGGTGGTGGTCTGTGACATCTCGGATATCTCCCTCTCGAGCCGGCGTCATGCCGGCCACATGTGGAGAAACGTCACCGCCGCGAGAAACCCGCCACGCACTTTCCGGCGCGTGGCGGGCGGCGGGGCCGGCGCCTGTGGGTTACACTGCGCGCATGCCTGGAGTGACCCTCGAGATCCGGCGCCACGTGGAGCGCCTGTATGCGGACGTGCTCACCCCCGAGGTGCTCGGCGCCATCGAGGCGCTGGCGGGGTTCGACGCCGACCGGAAGGCACTGATGGCCGCGCGCCTCCAGCGGCGGGCGTCCCGCGCGAGCCGCGGTGAGCCCATCGGGTTCCTGGAGCCGGCGGCGACGATTCCCCGGACGGCCATCACGGTCGAACAGGCACGCCGGGGGGACTTCGAGGGCAGCGAGATCCCGGCCGACCTGGAGCGGCAGTGGATCCAGGGCACCGGCCCCGGCGCGCGGCCCCACGCCCCGATGGCGCAGAGCCTGCGGAACGTGGCGTACGCCCTGCTGTCGGGCGCGGACGGCTGGATGTTCGACGGCGAGGACGCGCTCGGCCAGTTGTCGACGATGGCACTCGACAACCAGCGCAACCTGATCCTCGGCCTCTCACGCAGCCCGGAGTTCCTGAGGGTCGCCGAACAGGTGGCCGGTGAGATGAACCGGTGGGCCGAGGGATTCCTCGGGCGCCCGATCATCGGCGACTGGCGGACGCAGCTCGAGTTCACGACGCCCATCTTCCGGGCGCGTGGCCTGCACCTGGACGACCGCCACATCCGCGACGCCAGTGGGCCCGGCTTCTCCGCGTCGATCGTCGACCTCGCGACCTACGTCACGAACAACCACGCCACCCTGCGCCGGGCCGGCCGTTCCGTCGTGCTCTACCTGCCGAAGATCCAGACGGCCGGGGAGGCGGCGCTGTGGAGCGACATGCTCGACGCGCTCGAGGCGCACCTCGACCTGCCCGGCGGTACCATCAAGGTGTACGTGCTCGTCGAGCAGCTCGAGGCGTGCTTCCAGCTCATGGAGATCCGCGCCGCGCTCGGGCGGCACTTCGTCGGCTACAACACCGGACGCTGGGACTACATCAACAGCGTCGCCGACGCGATGGCCTGGGATCCCTCGTTCCAGAACCCGAACATCGACGCCATCACGATGCGGTACGGCTACATGCAGCACTATGAGGACCGTGTCCGCCGGTGCGTGAACACGCCGGATCGGCTGGGCCGGACCGCGCTGTGGCAGGGCGGCATGGAGCCCAACATCCCGGTGGGCTCGGAGGCCGGTGTCGCCAGCGGCATGGCGCGTGCGGTGGCCGGCGCGGAGCGCGAGCAGGCCGAGGGCGCCAGCGGCAAGTGGGTGGCCCACTGGAAGATGGTGCACATCGTCCGTCCCGTGTGGGAACGGGTGGGCCAGGCCAACCAGCGGGGGCGCGCGTTCCCGGCGCTGGAGTACACCGACGCGGCGGCCGCGAACCTGCGGCTGCTGGAGCCGGCGCCCCGCACGATCCGCGGCGCGCGTGACCTCCTGAGCGTCGCGCTGCAGTACGGCAACGCCTTCGGCCAGGGCTTCCAGGCCGCGGCGCTCAAGCCAGCCGACTTCTTCGGCGACGAGGACGTGCTCTACCTGATGGAGGACATGGCCACCGGCGAGATCCGCGTCAGCATCCTGTGGGAGTGGGTCCACAAGGGCGCCACGTTGACGGAGCCCGACGCCGCGACCGGGGTCGCCGCCGGCGATCGGTTCACCGCGGCCCTCTTCGGGCAACTGCTCGCCGAGGAGTACGGCAAGCTGCAGGCCGCCTCGAACCGCGACGTCCATGACAACTCGAAGCAGACCACCCTGCCGATCGCGCGTGAGATCGTGCGCACGCTGGTCGAGACCCCGGTCAAGGTGCCGTGGTACATCGACCTGCTGAACTTCACGCTCGACAATGACGACCCGGCGGAGGCCGTCCGCCGGATCCAGGCGTACATGGACGCCTTCGTGACGGACGGCACGCGCCTCACGCACAATCCCGGGTTCGATGTGCCGGTGGGGAATGAAGTGTAAAGGATCGAAGGACACGAAGGGTACGAAGGCCGCGAAGGGCACGAAGGCCACGAAGGGCACGAAGCGGAGGGCGTGTGTCGCTCTCCACCGCGTGCCCTTGTGTCGTACTTCGTGATCTTCGTGTTCTTCGCCCCTCGACGCGGCTCGGGGCGACCTGAGCGAAGTCGAAGGTCGTGTGCTTCGTGGCTGGTTGTTTCAGCCCATCTCGTTCTACCGCTTCGTCCCTGAGTACTCCAGCATCTGCGTCGTCAGATCCTGCGGGTAGGAGATCTTCACGTCGGTGATCGTGCCGTCGGCCTCGGTGACGGCTTCGAGCTTCGGCATGACGAAGCCCGTGTAGGACGGCAGTTCGAGCCGGTCCACGCGCTGCACGACCTGGTCGCGGAGCGCCGGGTCGAAGTGCACGCCGTAGGTCTCGAACAGCTGCTTCGCCGCGCTGTAGTCACCCTCCGACTTGATGCGCTGGACCTCGGCGAGCAGGCGGCCGACCCCCTCGTGGAACGCATCGGCGTCGACCATCACGTAGTAGGTCTTCCCGTCACGCTCCCGCACGTCGATCGCCTCGGTGTTCGCCATGAGCCACCGCACGATCATCTGGCGGTTGCGCATGTGGTCCTCCTCGATCTGCGTGCCTTCCCGGACCCGTCGCAGCTGGATCAAGGCATTCTTCGTGTAGCCCTCGTACTCCGTCTGGACGATCTCCTGCTGATCGGCGGCGTCCAGCAGGCCGAGCTCGGCCAGCTTCGGGTTGGGCAGGAAGTACAGCGCCACCAGGTCCGCGCGTCCTTCCTCGAGCGCGGAGTACTGCTCCTGGAGCACGGCCGCGGGGTTGGCTCCGACCTTCTCGGTGACCTGCCCCGACGCGTGGCCGATGACCTCGTGCATGTTGGTCGTCAGCTCGCCGGCCAGCGTGCCCCACTTCTCCGCGCGGGTGACCTCGGCCGGATCCCACGCGAACTCCTGGCGGAACGCCGGCAGCGTGGACTTGTCGTACGCCTCGTTCACGTTGGCCAGCGACACCGACTTGCTGCCGTACTGCTGGCGCACCTCCTGGTCGTTCGGCAGGTTGATCCCGATCGGCGTGATCGGCCCGGAGTCGCCCGTCTCGACGACGACGTCGATGGCCTTGGCGGTGATGCCGGTGACGCCCTTCTTGCGGTAGGCGGGATCCCACGGCATGCGGTCCTCGAACCACTGCGCCTCGCCCGCGAGCGCGACGATGTCCTTCGTCTTCCGGGGGTTCTCGTAGTAGACGAGTGCCTCCCACGAGCCTTTCACGCCCCGCGCGTCCATGTAGACCTCGATGAACCCGTTGATCGTGTCCACCGGCGACTTGTCGTCCTGGACCCAGGCGATGTTGTAGGCGCGCCAGTCGGACGCGTCACCCGTCTGGTAGTACTTCACGAGGGCCTGCAGCGCCTTCTGCATCGGGGGCGGGGCGTCGGTGATCGCGGCCTCGAGGTGGAAGACGATCGCGCGGATCTGGTCGTCGTACTTCCCGCCCACGCGGTAGACGTTCTCGCGCAGCCGGCCGTCCTCCTTCACGAGCTGCGAGTTCAAGCCGTACTGCTCGTTGAACCCGTCGAGGTCGCGCAGCGACACGCCACGGTAGAGGTTGTTGGCGCTGGCCTCGAGGATGTCCTTGCCCCCCTGTGGCGTCTTGACGGTCACCTGCGGGTCGTAGGACGCGTCGAAGAAGTAGGGCTGCATGCGCGCGAGCAACGCGTCGAGCGTCTCGCCGTCGCCCACCGGGAAGCGGGCCCCGTTCGCCGCGGCCTTCTTCGCGGCGGTCGCGAACGCCTCCGGCGTGAGGGCCAGCACGAACTTGCGCGCCGTCAGGTTGTTGTATGGCCCGTTGTTGAGCCAGAAGAGCTTGGTGTACCGCTGGATGTCGGCGAGCGCCGGGGCGTCGATCCCGTCGGCGTGCGTGAGGATCTGCTCCAGCACCGCCCGCATCTCGAGGCTGTGTGCGTAACGCTGGTCGATGAAGATGTCGCGGCCGGCAATCGCGGCCTGGTAGAGGTGCCAGATCAGGCGCTTCTGGGGCACCGGCAGGCCCTCGAATCCGTCCGCGTACAACTGGACGACCGCCGCGTCGTCCACGCGTTCGAGGAGGTACTTGCGGCCGGCATCGGCGGCGCCACTGGCGGCCGCGGGGGCGGCGGGCTCACTGTCCGGACCGGAGCAGGCCGCCGCGAGGAGGAGCGGGCAGAGCAGGAGGCCGAGACGTGCGCGTGTCATGCCCCGAGTGTAGCGCATCCATTGGAGGCGGTCGGACCAGCGGGGCGGCTGCGATACACTGACAGAAAAGATGTTGATGACGTGTCCTCGTGAAGGGATTCCCGCATGGGTTTAGCGGGAGAATCGGCCTGGCTCAAGCGTATCCGGCCGGACTGGCGGCAGGATCTGCGCCTCACCGGGTTCGCCGCCATCGTCGGCAGCATGGCCGGACTGGCGGCCGTCGCGTTCCGCAGCCTCATCCTCCTCCTCCAGAACCTCGCCTACACGCAGGACTGGTCCTTCGATCCCAGCCCCTTCATCGACCGTCCGGTCACCTGGTGGACGGTGCTCCTGCCGGCCGTGGGCGGCCTGGCCGCCGGCCTGCTCACGCACTACGTCGCCTCGGAAGCGCGTGGCCACGGCGTGCCGGTCGTCATGGAGGCGGTGGCGCTCCACGACGGGCGCATCCGGCCCCGGCTCATGGCCATCCAGGCGCTGGCGTCGGGTATCACGATCGGGACAGGCGGCTCTGCCGGCCGGGAGGGGCCGATCGTCCAGATTGGCGCGGCGGGCGGGTCCACGATGGGCCTGCTCCGCCAGCTCCCGCCCTACATGACCAAGATCCTCGTCGGCTGCGGCGCCGCCGGCGGCATCGCGGCGACCTTCAACACCCCGATCGGCGGCGTGCTCTTCGCGATCGAAGTCGTCCTGCTGGAGCTCAAGACCCGGTCGTTCATCCCGCTCGTGGTCGCCTCGGTCTTCGCCACGGTCGTCTCGCGCATCTTCCTCGGCCGCAACCCGGCGTCCTCGTTCCTCCCTACGCCTTCGAACAGCCGGTCGAGCTCGTCTATTACCTCGTGCTCGGCGTGGTCTCGGGCCTGACGGCCGTCGGGTTCGTCGCGTTGCTGTACAAGCTGGAGACGGTGTTCGAGGAGAGCCCGATTCCGGGCTGGATCCAGCCGGCGATCGGTGGGCTGCTCGTCGGCGTGCTCGGCGCGTTCGTGCCGGCCGTGCTCGGCGTCGGCTACGAGACGGTGAGCGCCGTGCTGCTCGGGCAGGTGGGCGCCGTGATGCTGGTCACGTTCTGCATCGCGAAAATTGTCGCGGTCGCCCTGACCCTGGGATCGGGTGGCAGTGGCGGTGTGTTCGCGCCGTCCCTGTTCATCGGCGCGGCGCTCGGCGGCGCGTTCGGCACCGTCGCGCACAGCCTCACGCCGGACGTGACGGCGGCCTCGGGCGCGTACGCCCTGGTCGGGATGGCCGCGGTCTTCGCCGGCACCAGCCGGGCCTCGCTGACGGCCATCGTGATCCTGTTCGAGCTGACCCAGGACTACCGGATCATCCTGCCGGTCATGTTCGCGTGCGTCGTGAGCAACCTCGTGGCGTGGACGATCGAGCCGGACAGTGTGTACACGCGGAAGCTCCGCCAGCGCGGCGTGCACGTGGTGCACGATCTCGAGCCGGACGTCCTGTCGCGCGTGCGTGTCATGGACGTGATGACCAAGAACCACGAGACGATCCTCGAGTCGGAGACGATCCGCCAGGCGTACGACCAGATCCTCGAGACGGGCCGCAAGGCGCTGCCGGTGCTGGACGAGGCGGGAGATCTCGTCGGGATCATCACGCACCTCGACGTGAGCCGCGCGTTCCAGCAGCACGCCGAGGACCGCACGGTCGGCGCCAGCATGAGCCGCCAGCTCAAGACGGCCTTCCCGCACCAGCTCCTCTTCGACGTGATCGGCCACTTCCGCGAACTGGGGCAGCTGCCCGTGGTGGACCGCGCCAAGCCGCGGCAGCTGCTCGGCATGCTCACCCGGGCCGATCTCCTGAAGGCGCGACGTCCCGACCGCAAACCGCCAGCCTCAGCAGAGCTTCGCTGACTTCTGCTTTCTGCCTTCTTACTTCTTACTTCTTACTTCTCACTTGCTTCTATGTTGTTGTCCTCTTGCGGCTCCAGCGCCCGGGCGCGCCGGAGCCGTCCGAGGACGGTCCGCCGGAGCCTCCAGCCATCGAGGTGTCCATCGCGCGGAAAAACCGTGGTGCCTCCTGGCAGACGAGTTGCTGTCGATCTCCCCGGACGCCGTCGGGACCACGCGTCCATCATTCGTCAGAGGAGGTTTCATCATGCGCAACTCGACGTCTGCCTGGCTGGCCGCGGCTTCGGCGGCCGCCCTGCTGCTCGCGGCTCCGGTCGCGGCGCAGGCGACACCTCGCGAAGAGACGTTCCTCACCTTCGACCACGCCGTGCGGCTGCCCGACGCCACGCTGCCGGCCGGCACCTACCAGTTCCGCCTCGCGGACGACCAGGGCGACCAGCACGTGGTGCAGGTGCTCAACCGGCGTGGGACGAAGCTGTTCGCCACCGAGTTGGCCGTGCCCGTCACGCGGGAACGGGTCGCCGGTGAGCCGACGGTGACCCTGGCGAGCACCGGTCACGGCGCACCCGCCATCACCGAGTGGTTCTACCCCGGCGCCGAGGTGGGGCAGCAGTTCGTCTATCCCGCGCCGGAGGAGCACGAACTGCGGCTGAGCGGTGACACGGTGGTGCAGCTCGGCTCGCCACAGCGGACCGAGCACGTCGTCCGTGCGCCGGCGCTGGCCAACGGCGCCCGCTGAGCCGCGTCCCCCGACTCACGGCAGAGGCCAGCTGGCAGCCTCTGCCGTGGCCGGCGATCCCGCACCTCGTTTCCCATCCTTCGCACGTTCCGCAACACAATCGCGCTCTCGACACGTACTACGGCGGAGCTGCCCGCGCGACGGGCCCCGCCGTCAGGCTGGCAGGCGGATTGCGTCCTGTAAAGGCAAACGAATTCAGAGTCGGGAACCCAGACTCGAGAACGAATGGGATTCGCCTTCTTCCTTGTCTTGTGTGGGGTTCTCGATTCTCCAATCCACCTGTGAGAGGAGGTGCCTGCTGATGCGCTTGTTATCGCGAAGTGCCGCCCTGTTGTCGGCCACCCTGCTCGTCGCGACGGCCGCGCCGCTCAACGCGCAGCCCGGACCGCGCGATGACCAGATCGAGCTCACGTTCGACAACCCGGTCCAGGTGCCGGGTGCCACGCTGCCGGCTGGCAGCTACATCTTCCGCCTCGCGAACTCGACGGCGAGCCGCCAGGTGATTCGCGTGATCGACGCCGACACGCACAAGCTCTACGCCACGACCATGGCCATTCCCGCCACGCGCGACGTCACGAACAGCGACATCGTCGTGACGTTCGCCACCACGCGGGAGGGGCTGCCACCGGCGATCAAGTCGTGGTTCTACCCGGGCCAGCAGATTGGCCACCACTTCATGTACCCGCCACGGCAGGCGATGGACATCGCGCGCACGACGAAAACCCTGGTGTTGTCGTCCGACGTGGATCAGCTCGACGCGCAGGCAATGGATGTCGCGCCGTTGAACATCTACGACTGGGAGGGAGACAAGTACAGCTTCGACTCCCGCCGCCTCGAGTACGAGCCTGATCACACGCCGAACGTCAGGGCGGCGACCAACGACGCCGAGCCGGAGTCCGGCGAGATCAACCGTCCGGAAGCCGGGGAGGACGGCAGCATGGACCGTTCGGCGCGCAGCACGTCGGAGTCGGAGGGCGACCTGGCGGCGATGCGTGAACGCGACATGCACGCCCTGGATGCCGCGGATGCGACGGGACGCACAACCGGCCCGTCCGCCGACGTCGAGGACCGGGCGGAGGCGCACCTGGAGCAGATCGTCGAGTCGGCCAATGCCGCGCTTGCCATGCCGGGCCCGGTCACGGGCGCCGAGGCCAGCACCGTCACGCTGACGCGGTCGGAGCTGCGCGAGATTCGAAACCACGCCGACGCCGCGCAGAAGTTGCTCTCGAGGGAGGCGGACGCGGGGGGACCTGAGGTCCACCACCGGTAGGCAGGCGTAATCGCGCTCGCCCGCGGTCGGGCGGGGGCAAAAAGAAAGCGCCGGCCTGGTTCCCGTCGGGGAGACCAGCCGGCGCTTTGCTGTTCAGGACACGGAACACACGGGCGACACGAGGCAGACGGAACGGGCAAGGCTCACACCAGAGCGCCTCTCTTCAGGTTCTGTGCAGCCCCCGCCATCTGTGCATCCGTGTTGTGCGCCCTGGTGCGCTGACGGCGCCCTCGGTGTCTCAGTTCGTCGCGAAGCAGTAGAAGAGCCCATCCCCGCCCGTCGCGCGGAGGTCGGCCTGGCTGCAGCTGCGCGACTCGTGCGCGAAGTTCCAGGAGGTCGGGTTCGTGCCGCCGCCCTGCCGGTCGTGATGGCCCACCGTCGTCTTGCCGGCGCCGCTGCTCGTCCAGTTGTCGCAGGTCAGCTCGGGGCCGGCAAGCGTGCCGTCCATCTTCGACCCGGTCATGATGTCGTGCTTGTTCGGGTCGTCGCCGCGCCCGTTGTTCATCTCGCCCTTCTCGGTGAGCGAGTTCTCCTTGCCCAGCTTGTTGTTGTCACTGTGCAGGTCGGCGACGTTCTGCGCCACCATCACGCCCTTGGCGTTGTACCAGGGGCCGGCGCCGATGCGATCCTTCGCGTTGACGGCCGGCTGTCCGTTCGCGGCGGCCGCGCTCAGGTAGGCGTGCCAGGTCTTGCCCGTCACGCCGGCCTTCTCCGCGAGCATGGTGCAGTGGGCATCGGCGCCGGCCAGGCCACCGAGGTCGCCGCCGTTGCCGGAGCCCACGCTGGTGATGAAGAAACTCATCGTGTTGCCCTGCGCGCGCACGTGATGTGATCCCATCATCGTGAGTGCCATCGCCATCCCGATTGCCAGCATTCGCTTCATCAGGTCCTCCGTCGTCGTGTTGGTGTGCCGTGGCGCGGGGACGCCAGAGCGCGTATGCCCCGAGTCGTCGGGACCGGCGCGGCCAGCGGCGCGAGCCCCGAACGGATGTGCCGCGGCGGACGCCGCATGCCGGGTCATTGTAGCGGAGGGCGACCGAACGAGCGTCCGGTCGCGGGTCGGGCCAAAGCTCAGCGCGTGCGGGTGAGCGTGAGCGTCTCGTCCTGCAGGAGCGTGCCGTCGGGCTGCCGTGTCCCGTCGACCTGGAGGGCGCGGGGCGTGTCCAGGCGCGCGCCCTCGACCAGCAGCAGCACGGCGGCCAACGCCAGCACTGCGGCCGGCGCGCGTCGCTGCCACGCCGGTGGCGCCACACGGGCGCCCAGCGCGGCCAGGGCGGCTCCCTGACAGATCCAGACCGCGGGGAGGTAGGGAATGACGAGCCGCACGTAGCCGTAGAAGAGCAGGGTGGCCGCCGTGACGGTGGCGAGCGGGACGCCGACGAGCAGGAGCGCCACCGGCCGGTGGCGCAGGAGCACGAGACCCGCCACCAGCAACGCCAGATGGAGGGGCAGGAGCAGACGGCCGGCGGGATCGATCATGTCCACCCGGCGGCGCACGCCGCTCGTGCCGCCGCCGAAGTCGTCCGCCATGTAGCCCTGGGCCAGGGCGCCCGCGGCGTACCAGGCCTTGCGGGCCCAGAGGCCGGCCGTGTCCAGCGGGTGCCGCAGGAGCCACGCCGCCCCGATGCCGTAACCGTCCACGTACAGCTCGTAGGCGGCCGGACACGCGAGCTCGAGCCCGCCTGCTTCGAGCAGCCGCGCATCCTCGGCCGCGCACGCGTCGAGCAAGGGGTGATCGCGATTGGGGCCGCCGTCGGCGCGCTCGTGGTTTGCCATCGCGAAGTTGAAGGCGCCGTACGACGTCACCGGGGCCAGTCGCGGCAGGGGGCCGGGGAATCCACGTGTGTGTGACGCGTTGAAGGCCGAGAGGCTCGTCCAGTTCGCCACGGTGTTCGGCACCAGCACGAGCGCGAGACCCGCGAGACATGCCGCCGGGCCGTGCCAGCCGCGACCCCGGGACTGCCACCATCCCGCGGCGGCCAGGAGCAGGCCCCCGAGCAGGAACTCGGCCCGGACCAGGGCGGCCAGGCCGGCGACGGCACCGGTGAGGGCCGCAGCCGTGAGTGCCGCGCGCGTGCCCGCCGCCGAGAACCAGCGCTCGGCCGCCAGCAGCGCGAGCACGACGAGCACACCGAACAAGGCCTCCGAGTTCGGCACCGAGCCGGCGACGATATGGCCGAAGTGGAAGACGCCGAGCAGGGCGGTGGCGAGCATCGCACCGCGACCCACGAGCCGCCAGGCCAGCAGGGCCGCGAGCCCCACGCCCAGGCCGCTCAGGACGGCCACGGCGAACTTCAGCGCCGCCGCCGAGGTCACGAGGCCCACGACCCACGACAGGGTCCACGGCCATCCGGGGGGATGGAACGGGATGCCGTTGTCGTAGGGCTGGCCGAGCGCGATGGCGCGCGCGTAGGAGAGGTAGGCGGGGACGTCGCCGAAATAGAAGACGCTGGCGGGATTCCCCGTTTCGTTCCACGCGCGCGGAAACCACCAGCGTTCGAGGATGGCCGCCAGGCTCGTGAGCACGACCGTCGCGGCGACGACCCGGGGGGCGCCGGTCGCGGGCGCCGGCGCAGGCGCCGCCGCCGGGACGGCTGTCGAACGTCCTGGGCGGCGGCGCGCGCGTGTCATTGGAAGGGGAGGCGCTCCCTTACTGCTGGCTGCTGCTCTTCGCGGCCGTCATGGCCTTGCGCATGGCCTCGACCGTCTGCTTCGCGCGCAGGTCGGCGATCTTGCGGCCCATCTCCAGCGTCTTCTCGACGGGCACGAGGCTGGCACCGTTGATCGTGGCGCGCCCCGCCTTCTTGCGCTGCTCGATGCGCACGGTCTCGGGATCCGCGAGCATCATCAGCGCGTCGATGCCGTACTCCTCGTGGATGCCGTCCGAGCCCTGGCTCGCGTTCGGGTCCATCGTCTCGGTGATGCCGCTCGACTGCACGAACCGGCGCACGGTGGGGTAGTCGTAGTACTCGGGGATGAAGTAGAAGCGCGCCGGCGTGCCGTGGAACTTCGCATTCAGCGCCTCGGCGACCTCCTTCATCGGCTCCTGGTTGCCCCCGCTGTCGCCCATCAGGAAGACGTCCGTGAAGCCCATCGACTTGAGGCTGAGCGCCATGTCGGTCAGCACGGCCTTGTAGGTGTCGCGGGAGAGGAACACGCTGCCGGGCGGCACGAAGGGGCCGTCGGGGCGGCCAGGCTCGAGCGTGACGATCGGCGCGACCAGCGCGTTGCCGAAGGACCGCGCGATGGTGTCGCCCATCACCCGCAGCACGTAGTTGTGCTTGCCGGTCGCCAGGTGCGGGCCGTTGGACTCGACGCCGCCGGTGAGGATCAGGGCCGAGGTCTTGCCGGCCTTGATGGCGTCGCGCACCTCCATCCAGGTGAGCTCCTCGATCCACACGCTGTCGAGCGCGTCGATCGGCCGCGGCTCCTTCATCTCGGCCTCGCGCCGGGCCTGGAACGCCGCCATCTGCTCCGGGGTCATCTGGCGCTGCTGGCCCGCCGCCGCGGCCGGCGCCGTCACGAGCTGGGCCGCGCAGAGCGCGCCCAGCGCCATCATCCATGTCCGCTTCATGCCGTGTCCTCCTGGAAGGGCCCTTCCCGGCCCCGCGTGTTGCAGCCTGTCCGGCCGTACGGCGCTACGGCGCCACCAGCCGCTTGAACTCGACGAACTCCCGCATGTGCTCGAAGACCGGATCGATCGCGGCCTGGCGCTTCATGTTCGGATGCAGCGTCAGCGCCTGCTCCAGTGGCTCCAGCGCGTGCAGGTATTCACCCGCCTGCGCATAACGCTGCGCCAGGGCATAGAGCAGGGAGTCGCTGTTCGGCTGGATGTCCAGCGCCTCCTGCTGCTTCGCGATGGCATCGGCAAACCGGCCTTCGGCGGCGAGCTTCTCCGAGGCCTCGGTCAGCTGCCGCGGCACGCCCTGGGTGATGTCCAGCAGCCGGCGGAGCTCCTTGAACGGATTGACCGCATCGTCCACGCGGATGTCGACGATGCGCTCGACGGTGGAGTTGGAGCCGGGCGGCACGGGCCGTGTGACGAGGATGCCGGCCGACTGCATGCCGCGCGTGTCCCCGCCCTTCGACTGGCCGGCGTCGAGCGCGGCCATCAGGCGATCCGCCATCGTGCCCTTTGTCGTCTCGTAGGCCGCGGCCATCGCGGTGACGACCTCGCGGCTGGCGAGCGTGTTGCCCTGGACCGAGTAGTTCGTGCCGGTGACGTGGCCGGCGTAGCCGCCCAGGTGGACGGGATCGGAAGCGTCGGAGTTGCGGTCGATGACGCGTTTGCCGGTGTAGACCGCCGACCGTCCCTGGGTGTCGATCACGGCGAGCTGGCGCGAGTCGCGGCCGGGGTCCTCGTCGGTCAGCTTCTTGACGATCTCGGCCGGGCTGAGGCCCTGCTTGAGCAGCGCCATCGCCTTGGGGCCGTACAGGCGGTTCGCGGCAGCCTGGGTCGCGACGGCGCCCACGCCCGCCTCCGCCCATGGGACGGCCGCGCCCGCGCCAAAGGCTCGGGACTGCACGCCGACGCCGAACTCCTTCGTCGCCGGGTCCCAGGCGATGATCGAGAACGTCGAAAACCAGGGATCCGCGGGCTCCACGGCGGCGGGGCGGGCCGGGGCCGTGCCGGTGGACTGCGCGGCGGCCGGCGCCGCCAGCGCGAGCAGGGCAAGCGTCAGGGACAGGGCATGTCGGCGCATGGCGCCAATCCTATGGCGAATGGGCGGCGGGGCACAAGAATTGGGGGGAGGGGCGGCGGGATGGGGAAGCCCCGGGGAACACTGAACACACTGAAGACACCGGGGCGGACGGGAAGCATCCACGGATTCCGCGGATTGCACAGACTGGTCGGACGGATAGCACCGCCGCCAGGAAGCACCTGCGGCGGGCCGGCTGCGGAGCAGCCGGAGCGAGACCCGTGAGCCCGTGCTGGAAGAGGCCTCGCCTTGGGTTCCCGCGGGCCTCTTCCGGCACGGGCTCACGCCTCTCGCGCGGCGCCCTGCGGCGCCGCGGGCCCGCCCTCCGGCGTTCGATTCCATCCGGTGCCCCTGCGCCTTTGTCCTCCGTGCCCTCCGTGCCCTCCGTGCCTCCGTGCCTCCGTGTCTCCGTGCCTCCGTGCCTCCGTGTCTCTGTGTCTCCGTGTCCGCATGTGCGCCGGCGCGTCCCACCACACGTCACATTTCCGCGCCGCGACGCCTCCCCACGCGTATCGTGACGGGCATGCCCAGCCGGATTGTCCTGACGGCCGTCGCCGCGGTCGTCCTTGCCACGAGCGTGTCCACCGCACCGGAGCGCCCTGCGCCCACGGTGACAAGGGTGGCCGAAGGCATCTACCTGTTCCAGACCGCACCCTACGGGCCTGTCGGTCTCGATGGCAATGCCGTCGCGATCGTCTCGGAGGATGGCGTGCTGGTGTTCGACAGCAACGGGACACCAGCCGCTGCCGACGCGGTGATCGCGGAGCTTCGCCGCCTCACGCCGCAGCCCGTCCGCTACGTCGTCAACTCGCACTGGCACTGGGACCATTGGTACGGCACCGAGGCCTACACGCGGGCGTTTCCCGGCGTGCACGTCGTCACGCATGAGAAGACGCGCGCGCTGATGGCGGGCCCGGCCATCGACTTCAACCGGCCCGGCCTGGAGACGCAGCTGCCCGGCTTTATCGGCATGCTCGAGCAGCGGGTGGCGGACGGCCGGGCCGCGTCGCCGCCGCCCGAGAACCTGGCTCGTGTCGAGCAGGACCTGGAGATGTCGCGCTGGTTCCTCGACCAGAAGCGGGCCGCGCATCTCGTCCTGCCAGACGTGACGTTCGCTCACGGACTGACCGTGCGGCTTGGCTCGCGCGAAATCCAGGTGTTGAACTACGGCCGGGGCGTCACGCCCGGCGACACCTTCCTCTACCTTCCCGCCGAACGAGTGCTGGTCACCGGCGATCTGCTGATCCAGCCGATCACGTTTGCGCTCAGTTCGTATCCCACCGAGTGGATTGCCGTGCTCGAGAAGCTCGACGCGCTCGACGCGGCGGTCATCGTGCCGGGACACGGGGCGCCGATGCACGACGAGGCGCACCTGCACGCGACGATGGCGGTGTTGCGCGAGCTGAAGCGGCAGGGGCTGGAGGCCAGGGCGCGTGGACTGGATCCGGACGAGGCGCGGGCCGAGATCCTGCCGCGCCTCGGCGAGCTGGTGACGCCGCTCACGGGTGGCGACCCGGCGCGAGAGCAGGCGTTCGCGGTGCAGATGGCCGACTGGTTCCTGCACCGCGTCTACGAGGAGGCCGACGGGCCACTGACCGATGCGATTGCGCCGATCCCGCCCCGGTAGGCGGCGTGGGCCCACGCGTTACAATGGCGCATGCCCAAACTGACGGTTGAAGGATATGGCACGTTCGACGTGCCGGACGGCAAGCGCCTCGTGCTGGCGGTCGAGCAGGACGCCGGCGTGGACATCCTGCATGCGTGCGGCGGGAACGCGCGCTGCACCACGTGCCGCGTCGAGTTCATCGACGGCGAGCCCGACAGGATGACCGTGGCGGAGAAAGAGCGGCTGGCGGCCAAGGGGCTCAGCGGCGTGCGCCTCTCCTGCCAGATCGTGTGCGATCACGACATGAACGTGCGCGCGGTCAGCCGCCTCGAAGGATCGGGGCGGCCCGACCCGGGCGGCCAGCCGGACAGCAACATCACGCCACCGCCCGATTGGGTGCCTGTCGCTGGTTAATCACGAATCAAGAAACAGGAATCAAGAAGCGCCGTGGCACCTCGCCTCACCTTCTTGATTCCTGGTTCCGGTTTCTGGATTCACGAACTGCGCGCTCAGCGCAGGAAGGTTCCGGCGCGCAGTTCGTCAAACGCCTGCTGCAGTTCCGCGCGGGTGTTCATGACGATCGGCCCGTGCCAGGCGACGGGTTCGCCGAGCGGCTGGCCCGACACGAGCAGGAACCGCAGGCCGTGTTCGCCGGCCTCCACGGTCACCTCGTCCCCGCGATCGAAGACCACCAGCGTGCGGTTGTCCACGGGCGTCACCTCACCGGGCGTGGCCTCGCCCAGGATCTCGGTGCGCACGGGCATCGGCTCCGAGGCATTGAAGAAGCGGCCCGACCCGTCGAAGATGTAGGCGAACGCATGTCGTGTCGTCTCGATGGGCAGCGTGCGGCGCCGGCCCGGCGGGACGAAGACGTCCAGGTACTGCGGCTCGGCCGCGATGCCGTCCACCGGCCCGGTCCGGCCCCAGAACGACCCGCACACCACCCGCACCCGCGTGCCATCGTCATCGGTCACTTCGGGAATGTCACGCGCCTGCACGTCCTGGTACCGCGGCGCCGTCATCTTGAGCGATCGCGGCAGGTTGGCCCAGAGCTGGAACCCATGCATGCGGCCGCCCGCGTCGCCCTTCGGCATCTCCTGGTGGATGATGCCGCTGCCGGCAGTCATCCACTGCACGTCCCCGCCAGTCAGTGAGCCCTTGTTGCCCAGGCTGTCGGCATGCTCGACCGTGCCCGACAGCACGTAGGTGATCGTCTCGATACCGCGGTGCGGGTGCCACGGGAAACCGGCGAGGTACTCGTCCGGGATGTCGTTGCGGAAGTCGTCCAGCAGCAGGAACGGGTCGAAGGCCTCGGTGTCGCCGAAGCCGAACGCGCGGCGCAGGTGCACACCGGCCCCTTCGATCGTGGGCTGCGAGCGGTGCACGTACTTGACGGGACGAATGGACATGAGGCCCCCCGGAACCAGTATGAATGAAACGGACAGCCGGTCTCACCCCGTCTGCGGGTGAAGGCGACTTCGCGTCGAGCGGTCGAATCGGCTCTCGCGGGTGGCGCCGGACGGGGCCGCCCCGCTCGCGCCGCAGGCGGCTCCCCGTGCCAGTCTTTCCGGCCGCCGAGCACGAGTGGGGCTGTCCGGCGACAGGACCCGCCACGCCGATGGGAACCGCTCTTCCTTAGATGCCCGTCGGGTCGAAGAGTGTCCCATCCCGCAGGCAGTCCGCCAGCCTGGTGTAGACGGCCATCAGCCGGTCCCGTCCGGGCGCCTCGCCGAGGGCCGTCGTGATGCGGCGCGCGAGGCATCCCTGGGAGCGGTACAGCGCGTAGACCTCGTTCCAGCCCTCGCCGGTGTCCGGCACGGTCTGCTCGATGACGTGCTGCCACAGCTCGCCGACCCGCACGGGGCCGCGTTCGGGGAAGCCGAAGGCCTGCGCGTACGCCTCCTCCGTGACCACCGCCTGGTCGCCGTCGCGCACGCACGCGTCGAGCATGGCCGCCAGGGTGCCCGTGGGCCAGTCCTGCAGCGGGCGCGCCCCGCGCCAGCGGCCCTCCACGAGGGCGTGCACGGCGGCCACCGTCGCCGCCGCGACCGCGAGGTCGGCGCGCGGGCACTCCTGCACGTCGATGACGCGAATCTCGATGGCGCCGCGGTCGAAGCGGGCGATGGCGCCCCGCGCGTTCACCCATTCGTCGCGCAGGGTGCCGTCGGGGTCGAGCGGCGCCATGTCGTCGTAGATGCGCTGCAGGATGTCGCGCCGGTACTCGGCCTCGGTGAACACCGGTTCCGGGATGACGTGGCCGGCGACCGAGGGCACCCGGTCCGCGTTGTGCCGATAGACGTCCAGCCGCGTGTCCATCAGGCCCGTGCGGCGCCCGTCGGCCACCGGCGAGCTGGCCGCCAGGCCGGCCAGGATTGGCAGCACCAGCCGGATGGCCGCGTGCAGGCGGCCGAACTCGTAGTCGCCGGCGAAGGGCAGGTTGATGTGCGCGCTCTGGAGGTTGGCCCAGCCGTGCCCGCGGCAGTCGAAGATGCGGTGGAAGGCCGCGTAGACGGCGTCGTAGCCGTGGGGCCAGAGCTTCAGCTCGGCGTGCGGGTCCATCCACGGATGCATCGCCGTGGGCAGCAGCCGCGCCCCGGCCGGGGCCAGGAGCTTCTCGATGGCCTTCACGTGCAGCTGGAAGGCGGACGCCACGCCGTCGAGCCCGGGCGCGGGCTCCGTGGTCTTGAGCTCGATGACGTGCAGCGCGAGCTCGTTCGACCAGCTCACTGGCCCCAGCGCCACCTCCGTCTCGTACGTGCCGGCGACGGCCTTGAGCACCTCGTCCGAGATCGGACGGACGTCCAGCGACGTCGCGTCCACGATCATGTACTCGAGCTCGAGGCCGACGGCCTCGAACAGGTGCAGCGGCTCCGCCCCGGGCATCAGGTACGCTCCTTCCAGCGGCTCTGGCGATCGAGCCGTTCGGCGAACACCCGCATCACGGCCAGGTAGAGCTCGTCCTTGAGCTGCACGTCCTCGTAGCCGGCCTCGACGTTCGGGTTGTCGTTGACCTCCATCACCATGAAGCGCCCGCCGACGTCCTTGACGTCGACGCCGTAGAAGCCGTCGCCGATCAGGTTGGCGGCGCGCACGGCCAGGTCCACGGCGCCCCGCGGCGCGTCGTCCAGCGCGACGGCCTCGACCTGGCCGTACCGCCGCCGGTCGCCGCCTTCGGCCTTCTGGATCTGCCAGTGGCCCCGCGCCATGTGGTACCGCGCGGCGTAGAGCGGCCGGCGATCGAGCACGCCGATCCGCCAGTCGAAGGTGGAGGGCACGTACGCCTGCGCGACGACGAGCTCCGAGGTCTCGAAGAAGTCGTCCAGGCAGGCGGCGAGCGCAGCCTCGTCCGCGGCCTTCACGACCCCCGCCGAGAACGAGCTGTCCGGCCGCTTCAGGACGACGGGGAACCCGAGCGTGGTTCCCACCTTCGTGCGGTTGTCCTTGTGCACGATCATCGTCGGCGGACACGAGATCCCGTGCCGCTGGAACAGCTCCGCCTGGTAGACCTTGTTCGAGCAGCGCACGATCGACTCGGGATCGTCGATCACGACGAGGCCCTCGGCCTCGGCCCGGCTGGCGAACCGGTAGGTGTGGTGGTTGACCGAGGTGGTCTCGCGGATGAAGAGGCCGTCGAACTCGGCGATGCGGCCGAGGTCCTCCTTGCCAATCACGGTCAAACGCAAGCCGAGCTTCTCGCCAGCCCGCACGAACCTGCGGATCGCCCGGTCGTCGGACGGGGCGTCGATCTCGTCGGGGTTGACGAGGATCGCCACCTCGTACCGCGGCGGCTTGGGATCGCTGACCCGCGGACGCTCGAAGAAGCGCTGCGCCTGCCTGATCACGAACTCCCGGTGCGACTCGGGGATGTCGCTCGAGGCAATCGGCCGCAGGCTGTGCAGGCGCCACTGGTCCACGTGCACGAACTCGGCGCGCAGCAGCGGCGCCGGGAAGTAGTTGAAGAGCGCCTGGCAGATCCGGTCGTAGCGGCCCGCGAGGTTGCGGCCGAAGTAGATGCTCAGCGTGAAGCGGTCGGTCTTGATGCGCGCGAGGGCGCGCTGCAACGACGCCTCGAGGTCCTCCGACACGATCCGCACGATCGGCGACTGCCGCAGGTCCTGCAGCGTCGTCACCGAGGGCATCGGCTTGTGCCCGCGCGCCGCGGCCAGCAGCGACACGTAGTAGCCGACGCTCTGGTAGCTGTAGGTGCGACACAGGTTGAAGACCTTGGCCCGCTTCATGTCGACGAACCGCGGGTCGGTCAGGTACTCGCGGCCGGCGATGATCTCGGCCCCCGGGATCGTCAGCGGCCACAGCTTCGGGTTCTCGACGACGATGAGGACGGCGGCCATCAGCGGTCCTTGGCGGCCCCGCGTGGGGGCGTGATGAGCAGCAGGTTCGCGTCGTAGGTCACGATGCCGAGCAGGATGGCGCCGATGAGGCGCTCCACGCGGACCCGGTAGGTGTGCGTGCCGTAGCGGGGGTTGTCGTGCAGCGGATCGGACACCTGCACCTTGCGGCTGTCGGTGTCGAAGCCGTTGACCACCACGAAGTGCCCCGTGGGCCGTCCGGCCACGTCGTCGTAGTCGTCGTTGCGCTCACGGGCGCAGCCGTAGAGGTAGGTCGCGCTCAGTCCCGTCAGCACCGGCACGCCCTTGATCAGCGGGCGCCGCAGCAGCTCCGGCGTCAGGCTCTTGAACTTCAGCCGCCCGCCGAGCTGGAAGAACTCCTGGTAGGCGCCGGTCGCGATCGCGAGGCGCTCGCTGGGCTTGGCGGCGAGCTGCGCCTCGAGCTTCGCGCTGATGTCCACCCCCGGCTCGGCGAACCAGGTGGGATCGAAGAGCTGCAGGTTGTAGGTGTAGATCGTCGCCCTGAAGCCGCGCCGCAGCGCGTGGCAGGCCAACCACACCGCCAGCGTGCCGCCGCCCGGCAGCGTCGCCACCTCCCGCACGACCGTGTCCAGGGAGATGGGATCACCGTAATAGTCGTAGATCGCGTGCAGGCAGGTCGGCCCGCAGGTCGTCAGGTCGGGTTGCGGGAGGACCTCGAGGCGGAGCCGGTGCCGGCCTCCCGTGCGCGTGCGTGCCACGGCCCTAGGATAGCGGACGGGTGGAACATCCAGCCACGAAGAACACGAAGCACACGAAGGGCACGCGCTGTCCCGGGCGACGGACCACTGCCACCACGTACAAACGCGCTGGTGTCGACGCCGGCGCCCATCCCGAGCCGGCACCGTTCGAGGCGTCAGCTCACCATCACGGTGCGCGGGTGCTGCGAGTTGTCCTCGAGGAACGTCTTCTTGTTCGCCAGGTCGTCCTGCGTCGGCTGGACCTGGCCGGTGGCGTCGGTCACGCGCGAGACGAGCGTGTGCGTGCCGGGCGCCGGGTTGGTCCAGGCGCAGGTGAACAGCTTCCACCCGTAGCGGTCCGACGTCGCGGGATCCATCGTGGCGGGCTGCCACGGGCCGTCGTCGACCTTGACCTCCACCGAGCGGATCGGGGTGCCGTCGTTCAGCACCACGCCCAGCACGGTTGCCGCCGGTCCGCGGCGCGTGACCCGGGCGATGAACGACTTGAGGCGCATCCGGGTGATGGCCGCCTCGACCCACTTCATCTCGCCGTCGATCATCTCGCCGCGAAGGGTGCGATACCAGCGGGCCTGGAACTTGCCGAGGTAGGCATCCTCCTGCGCGCGGATTTCGGAGAGCCACTTCACGTTGGCCACGCCGTACCAGCCCGGCACGACGAGGCGGAGCGGGAAGCCCTGGTGGCGGGTGAGCGGGGCGCCATCGAGCGCCCAGGCCACGAACGGCTCGTCGGAGAGCGCCGTCTCGCGCGGCAGGCTGCGGCCGAACTGCTGCTCCACCTTGAAGCTCTGGGTGCGGAACTCGACGTCCTCCTCGCCGCGATCGGCGCCGAAGAACACGAACTCCCGCGCGGCGGCGGAGACCCCCGCGCGATCGAGCACGGCGCGAAGCGGCACGCCCGTCCAGCGGCCGTTGCTCGACAGGCCCTGCAGCGGCCGCCGGTTGCCGGAGCACTCGAAGCCGGCGACGAGCTCACGACGGCCCAGCCCCCGCAGGTCGTCGAGCGACAGGGCCAGCGGGCGCTCGACGAGGCCCGAGACCTTCAGCCGGAACGCCGCGGGATCGACGACGGGATGGCCGTAGTGCTGGGTGGTGAAGAACTGATCGGGCGGCGTGAAGGGGCCGCTGATGCGGCGCACGTCCAGCGTGCGCCGCTCGGGTGACGGCGTCGGGTTGAAGTTGTCGGGCAGGTCGGTGAACGGGATCTCGATCTCGCCCTGCGCCAGGGCGGGCAGCACCCACTCGGGCAGGCCGAGCACCCCGAGCCCGGCCGCGGCCAGGCTGCCTCTCAGGAAGTTCCGACGCGTGGCACGGGCAGGGATGGTCATGACGCCTCCGGCTGGGATTCTAGCCACAGATGGCACAGATGGCACAGACAAACACAGATGCACAGATGAAAAGGGATGCACAGATGGGCATCTTCTCGTTTCGTTCCTAACGAGCGCGAAGCGCGAGGCCCAGCGAGGCGCGAAGCGCCGAGTCCTACCGAGCCGGCGCAGCCGGCGAGGCCTCCTAGAAGGGATACACAGATGTACATCTGTACATCCCTTTATTTCGTTCCTGACGAGCGGCCGACAGGCCGCGAGGCCCAACGAGCGCGAAGCGTGAGGCCCAGCGAGGCGCGAAGCGCCGAGTCCTACCGAGCCGGCGTAGCCGGCGAGGCCTCCAGAAGGGATGCACAGATGTACATCCCTTCATTTCGTTCCAAACGAGCGGCCGCAAGGCCGCGAGGCCCACCGGACGCGTAGCGTCCGGCCCCCCGCCGCGCAGCGGCGGCCTACCGAGGCCGCGGAGCGGCCGAGGCCCTACGGCAGTGGCGCCACCCGCTTCTTCGTCGCCTGTTCGAACGCGTACGCGAACGCGAGCAGCCGGGGCTCGCTGCAGGCGCCGGCCGTGAAGGTGACGCCGTAGGGCGCCGGCTTCGCGTTGAAGCCCTCGGGGAACGGCGGGGTCGGCTCGTTCGGGATCAGCGCGAAGGGCACCGCCACCGAGGGATAGCCGGGGCGGGCCGCGATGCCGGCGCTGCCCGCGCCCGGGAAGAACAGCGCATCGAGCTGGTGCGCTTCGAGCGCGGCGTCGATGCCGTTGGTCGCCGCGAGGGCGAGGTCCTTCGCGCGGTCCGCCTCGTAGCGCGCCTTGTCGCGCTCGAGGTCGACGTCGTCCGAGATGTCGAGCCGCGACTGGTTGTAGCGGATGGCATTGGCGTCGCGGTGCGCGAGGTTCCATTCGCGCAGCTCCGTCAGGGTCTTGACCGGCGCCGAGTCGCCCAGGGTCCCGAGCCACGTGTTGAAGTCGCGCTTCACGCCGTACTTCACGACGATGGTGCAGTCCGTGTCGTGGCCGTGCGTCTGGTTCGCGGAGCCGCAGAAGTTCCAGCCGGTGAGGTTCTTGTCCGGATCGGGATCGACCACGCTCGGGATGTCGACGTCGACGACCTCGGCACCCTGCGCCTTCAGCACCGCGATGGCCTCCTCCATGGCGGCCTGCTGGTTCGGGTTCAGCCCGCCGCGCGGCTCCTTGTCGAACGGCAGCGTGACCGGGTCGTAGTAGAACGCACGCGGAATGCCGATGCGTGCGCCCTTCAGGGCGTCGGCCTTCAGGAACGCGGTGTAGTCGCGGTTGGGCGGCGGCTCGCAGCGTGTCGTGGCGGGATCGTTTGGATCGGGCCGGGCGCCCTCGAGCGCGCCCAGCAGGATGGCCGCGTCGGTGACCGTCCGGGCCATCGGGCCGGCCGTGTCCTGATCCGCCGTCAGCGGGATCACCCCCCACCGGCTGACGCGCCCGATGGTCGGCTTCACGGCCGCCAGCATCGCGGCGTTGGACGGCCCGAGGATCGAGCCGGATGTCTCGGTGCCGACGTTGGCGGCCCACAGGTTCGCCGACGTGCCGGTCCCCGAGCTCGATCCGGCCGGGCTCAGCGCCGGGCGGCCATCGAACGTCCCGGGGCGCGGATCCTTGCGGGGATCGAACGGGTTGAAGCCGTGGCCCGCGACCGCGTTGTAGTTGCCCGGCGCGGACGTCGGCGCACCGGCCACATACCCCGCGAGTTCCGACAGGGTCGTCTTCGCGATGATGATCGCGCCGGCGGCCTCGAGGTTCTCGGTCAGCGTCGCGGCGTACGGCGGCACGTAGCCCTCGAAGGCCAGGGCGCCACCGGACGTCGGCATGTTGGTGGTGTGGATGTTGTCCTTCAGCGCGATCGGGATGCCGTGCAGGGGGCCGCGGACGTGGCCCTCCGCCCGCTCGCGGTCGCGCGCGTCGGCCTCCTCGAGCGCGTGCGGGTTCACCGAGATGGTCGCGTTCAGCAGGTCCTCGTACATCCCCATCCGCGCGAGGTACTGCTCGACGAGCTGGTGCGAGGTGAGCCGGCCGTCCTCCATGGCCTGCCGCATCTCCGGAATCGTGGCCTCCACGATCTCGAATGGCGCAGGCGGGGACGGCGGCGGCGCGGACTGGCAGGCCGCGACGGCAAGGATGGCGGCCAGGGCAGGGACGGCAGGGATGCGGGTCATGCGCGACATCCTACGCCACAGTTTGCACAGATGGCACAGATAACGCGGGCCACAGATGCACCGATGGGCCACAGATGCACAGATAGACGAGGATGCACAGATACGCTCGCTCAGATTCGTTCCTGACGAGCGGCCGAAAGGCCGCGAGGCCGAATGAGCGCCGAGCGCCGGACCCAACGCCGCCGGAGGTGGCGGCCTACCGAGCACGAAGCGCGAGGCCCCTGGGCCACAGATGCACCGATGGGCCACAGATGCACAGACAGACGAGGATGCACAGATACGCTCGCTCAAATTCGTTCCTGACGAGCGGCCGAAAGGCCGCGAGGCCGAACGAGCACGAAGCGCGAGGCCCAGCGAGGCGCGGAGCGCCCCTTCGACTGCGCTCAGGGCAGGCGGGTCCTACCGAGCCCGCGAAAAGGGGGCGAGGCCCTCAGGCCCCCAGGAACGCGGCGATCTCGTCCGCGCGGGCGGCGGCGTCGGCTTCGCCGAGGGCCATCAGGCGTGCGATGTAGTCGTGCTGGAACATCACGAGGCTCAGCATGTCGTTCGACCGGACGTCGCGGCTGCCGAGGCCCCGCACGAGGAAGCGGAACGCGCGGGGCAACGTGGCCTCGAACTCGTTGGCCAGCCGCCCGAGGTCTTCCGAGGGCCGCAGCACCAGCAGATCCACGTGGCGCATGCCGTGCCGCCGCCTTGCGGGCAGCTGGTCGAGAAACGTGTTGAACTGCTGGAGGCGCAGCGCGTCGCTGTCGAGCAGGTCGAGGAAGATGGCGTTCAGCAGCACGCCCGCCACCTGCGCCGGCGTCGGGTAGATGGGGGGCGCCATGGTGGCGCGGTCCTCGCTCCAGCGCGCGTATCGCGTCGAGACGGCCAGGATCTTCCGCGCGCCCAGGTGGATGGCCGGCGACAGCGGAGCGACCAGCCGGATCCCGCCATCGCCGAACCACTCGCCGTCGACGTGGATGGCGGGAAACAGGAAGGGCAACGCGGCCGAGGCCATCACGTGCTCGACGGTGAGCGGGCAGAGGCGGCTTACGCGCTGCGGCCGGGACCAGGGCTCCAGGCCGGCGCCGGCCCGGCACTGCACCCAGGTCACCGAGCGCCCCGACGTGTAGCTCGACGCCGTCAACGCGACCGCGCGCAGCACGCCCGCCTCGACGTTGCGGCCGATGCCGGCAATCGCCCCGTCCGCCCCGGCGTGGTAGGTCCGGCGCAGCGTGTCACGGAGGGGCGCGGTGTCGACGAGGCTCCGCGCCTGCGGGGCGGGGGCCCCGCCCGAGAGCAGGCGCGTGCCCCAGCGCATGACGCGGGACGCCAGATCCTTCGTGTCCACCCGGAACACGTCGTCGATGCGGAGGGCCTGCCAGCTCGCCGCGAGCTCGCGCACCGCATCGGGGAAGGCACCGCCACGGGCGGCGAGGGCGGCGGCCATGATGCCGCCAGCCGACACGCCGGTCAGGATGCCCGGCGCGATGCCCGGGTGCCGCGACGCCAGGTGCCGCAGCACGCCGATCTGGTAGGCCGCGCGGGCGCCACCGCCGGTGAGCACGAGCGCCAGCTGGCCGGTGTCGTCCACGCGCGCCTCAGAACCGCCGCACGTAGCCGATCGACCCGCGCCAGTATCGCAGGCTCGGGCCCTCGACGAGCACGAGATCCCCACCCGTCCCGACCGATCGCACGTAGCGGAAGTCGAACCGGATCCCGGTCTTCGGCGACAGCATGCCGATGGCGCCGCCGCCCACGCTGATGGCGGGCATCGTGCTCCGCACGTCGAGCGCGCTGATCAGGTCGTCCAGGTGCACGTTGAGCAGGCCCCCGCCGACCGCGACGTAGGGCTGCAGCGACTCCCGCGTGACGCTCCGGGGCACCGCCAGCAGGAGGTTGCCGGTCAGGGTGAAGACGCGGCTGCCGGTCACCAGCGTGCCAGGGCCGGCGTCGAAGAACCGCGGGACGTAGCTCGCCTCCGCCTCGAGCCCGAGCCAGCCCTCCGTGAAGAGTGCCGCCGACACGCCGACGCCCGTCTGCGTCGTGTCCGTCGCCTGGTCCAGGTCGGGCAGCGAGGTGCCGCCGCCGAACCAGATGCCGATGTAGGGCGTGAGGAGCCAGTCGGCCGCGGCGGCGGGGCGCACGCCGCCCAGCAGGAGCAGCAGGACGAGGGGCCACACGCGTCGGGCAACGGGCATCGAGTTCACGGGGACCGGGGGCGTCCCGCGGCTCACGCGAACAGCCGCAGGAACACCCGGACGAAAGGCGACGTCGTGACGTCACCGGTCTCCAGCGAGGCGCTCGACGCCAGGCCGGCGCTGTTGGCGAGCATGATCAGGGTGACGCGGCGTGCCGGCACCTTGACCACGAGCCCGGAGTAACCCTCCGGGCCGTTGCTGAACTGCCAGACGATCCGCTGGCCCTCGTAGGTCTGCACGAACCAGCCGAGGCCGGTCGGCAGCGTCTCGGTGGCGACCACCGCCGGGCGCCACGCGATCGCCAGCGTGTCGGCCTGGAGCAGCACCGCGTCGTCCAGCGCGGCGTCGTATCGCGCCAGGTCGCGCGTGGTCGAGAGCACCCCGGAGGCCGCGTCCAGCCCCGCCGGCGGCGCCTCGGAGACGACGGGGGTGGCCTTGCCGTTCTTGTCCACGCGGTACGGCACGGCCGTGCGCGTGAGCACGTCGGCGTACCGATCCAGGACCTCTGGCGTGAACAGCAGGCGAGCCGGGTTGTCGGGCACCAGCAGGTCCGCGCCGGGCACGCTGCTCGCCATGCCGAGACGCTCGAACACCTCGGTGGCGAGGGCCGTGCGGATCGATCCGCCGGTGCAGGCTTCGAGGACCGGCGTGAGCGCGGCGTAGCGCGCGGGGTTGTAGTGGAATCGCCCGGGCAGCCCGATCTCGGACACGTGGGCGAGCAGGTCGCGCACGGTCGTGGCCGGGGCGCCGAACGCCGGGGCATAGGTCTGGACGGGCTGGTCGACGTCGAGCGCGCCCCGCTCGGCGCAGAGGCCGAGCACGGTGGCGGCCATCGACTCGGTGAGCCCCCCGATCGGGTACACCGTGTCCCCGGTGGCGGGCAGGTTGCGGGAGATGTCCTGTCGCCCGAACCCGCGCTCCCATTCCAGGAGGCCGTTGCGCATCACGGCCACGGACACGCCGGGAATCCCCACCTGCTGGCGCAGGGCCTCCAGGTAGCGATCGAACAGCGTGTAGGAGAGCGTCTGGGCACGGGAGGCCGCCGGGATCAGGCACACCACGGCCAGGACGGCGGCGACGGCGGCGGGGAGAAGACGCGCGCGGTTCATCGGCGTACTCCGCCGAATCATATCACCCGGCCCCACTCGCCGGGGGCGTCCGGGTGTGCTACAGTTCTGCCGGGATCCGGCCCCGTGTGAGCACGGATCCGCCTGTGTGCGCATGAGCCCGACTGTCCAGACCGGCCGCGTCCTGCGGGGCGCCCTCCTGCTTGCCCTCCTCCTGGCGGGCGCGGCCCCGGCGTCGGCGCAGAGCCTGCGTGTCAGCCCGCTGGTCCGGGACGGCCGCGTGCTCGTCTCCTGCACCCTCGAACACGGTTTCGATGAGGACGTCCGATCGATCGTGCAGAGTGGCCTCCGCACGACGTTCACCTACACCGTCGACCTCAAGCTGAAGGTGCCGATGTGGGTCGACCGCACCATCGCGACCTCCCTCGTCTCCACCATCGTCGAGTTCGACAACCTCACGCGGCGGTACACGATCTCCCGGACCCTCGACGGCCGCATGCTCGACTCGCGCGTCACCGAGGACGAGGCCGTCGTGCAGGAGCTCGTGACCAGCTTCGACCGGCTCGCGCTCTTCGACACCAGCCTGCTCGAGGTGAATCGCGAGTACTACCTCGACGTCCGCGCCGTCGCCGGCCCGCGCACGCGGTCTGCCATCTGGCCGTGGGGTGGGGCGGTCTCCGGGTCCGCGAAGTTCACGTTCATCCGCTGATCCGGACGCTCGACGGCATCAAGAATCCAGAAACACGAACAAAGAAAGGCGGCGCATCGCGCCGCCTTTGATGTTTCAGGTGGTCCCGTCCGGCCTTCCTGCTTCGGCAATTCCGTCCTGGATTCCGGTTTCCGGATTCGTGATTCCCCGCGTCAGTTTCCTGCTGGCGTGGCGGGGCGGAGAATGACGTAGGCGGGCAGCCCGACCGCGTCGAACCGCTGCATGATCGACTTCGCGGGCTCCTCGTCCGGCTGCTCGGCCTGGAACTTGATCTTCACGTAGCCGTCGAGCGCCGCCCGCACCCGCTCGTTCCTGAGCGTGGTCTCGTCCATCGTCAGGCAGTTCTTGCACCACGTGGCCCACATGTCGATGAGCACCGGTTTGCCTTCGCGCTGGGCCTGCTGGAGCCCCTCGGCGAGCGACGCGTGCCAGCCTTCCTTCAGCATCTCCTCGACACTGGAGGCGACCGCGCCCTCCTCCACCCAGCGGTTGGCGAAGATGCCGTACGCGACGTAGCCGTAGTAGAGGGCCGTGCCGAGGATCAGCACGCCGAAGACCTGCTTCACCCGCACCATCCACGGGCCTGGTTTCGGCAGCGAGGCGAGGCCCGCGCCGGCCACCGGCCAGGGCAGCGCCATGCCGATGCCGAGCACGAACGGCAGGGCGAGCGCGAGGGTCGTGCCCCGGGCATAGAGGTCGCTCGAGAACAGTACCACCTGGATCACGACCGGGGCCACGCAGGCCCCGGCCAGCAGGGCGGCGACGGCACCCATCGTGAAGGCCAGGAAGAACGAACCGCGCCCGGCGGCGGGGTTGAAGCTGCTCGACCACGACGAGAAATCAATCGTAATCACGTCGAACATCGCCAGCCCCAGCACCACGAACAGCACCGCGATGCCGACGTTGAACCACGGCGAGGCGTTGATCGTGCCGAACGTGCCCGCGGTCAGCACCACCACCAGGCCCAGCACGCCGTAGACGACGGCCATGGCGGCGCCGTAGGTGCCGCCGAGGAGGAGCCCGCGCTGCCGGGAGCCGGCCTGCGCGCCGGCGCCGATGATGGCCAGGTTGATGGGGATCATCGGCAGGACACACGGCGTCAGGTTGAGCGCCAGCCCGCCCACGAGCACGATCAGCAGGATGGCCAGCGGGCCCGCGCCCTCGAACAGCCCCGGCGCGGTGACGCCCTGTTCGGCGTTGCTGATGAACTGCAGGAAGTCGTCCGTGCCGAGGTATCCCCCTGTCGAGCCCAGCGTCGTGAAGCCGTCGAGCATCGCCTGACCGTCGCCGGCGTCCGCCTGGGGCATGGCTGGCATCGGCACCGCGGCGTCCGCGGCGTCGGCCGGTGCCGATCCCGTCCCCCAGGCGATGGCGTCGATCACGTCGCCGTGCTGGGCCGTGCCCGGCGCGCCGACCGGGAGCGTCCACTCCACCCGCGCGGTCTTCGGCGCATAGCAGAGCTTGTCGTCGCACATCTGGTAGCGGAGCCGCACCGGCACGGCCAGGCTGCCGTCGCTTACCTGGCCGGACACGGCCAGCTGGACCCCGATGGCAAACCGCTCCTCGAACACCTTGAGCGGCGTGTCCGCGCCCTCCTGGTCGAAATCGAGGGCGGGCGGGAAGACGACCTCCTCCACACGTACGCCGTCCGGCGCGTCCACGTGCACCTCGGTCGCGATGAGGCCGGGATCGCTGGGCTCGTTCGACTGGACGTGATACCCCGCCGGCAGCTCGACCACGAGCGCGGCGCGCACCGTTCCCCCGGCCGCCACGCCGTCCGCGCCGAGCACGGGGGTGACCGTCGGGGGATTCGGCGGGCCCTGCGCCGGCAGGACCGCGGCAGCGGCCAGGAGACAGGCGGCAAGGGCGAGGGGGAAACGGGCGCTGGACATGATGTGAGATGTTCCCATGAGTTGGCGCCAGCCGTCATCTGGCCCCTGGATGCACTACGGTCGAGCCCCGCCCGGTGGTTACGCGGCCTGCGCCGCCCGATCGCCCGTCTTCCATTTCCTTCTTGATTCCTGCTGCTCGATTCTCGATTCTCCGTGTTTCACCCGTTGCAGGAGTTCCCCATGACGCGCCGTCTCGTGATCGCCGTTCTCGCCACCGTCGTCCTCGCCGTCGCCCTGGTGTTCTGGCGCTCCGCGCCGGCGGTGGCCCGCCAGGACGCGGGTCCGCGCCCGGGACTGCCCATCGAGGCCCTGGCGCAGACGGTCTGGATCGAGGAGTTCGACGTCTCGCCGGACGGGCGTGCGGTGGCCTACAAGTCGTCCGAGGCAGGGACGTACGACATCTGGATTGCGCCGCTCGACGGCGGGGCCCCACGCCAGCTGACCTCCCTGCCGGGACGGGAGATGCTGCCGTCCTTCAGCCCCGACGGCCGCTGGGTCGCGTTCGAAGCGGACTACCAGGGCGTCAATGTGCGCGACATCTACATCGTCCCTGTCGAGGGCGGGGACCCCGTCCAGTTGACGAACCACCCGCTGGACGACAGCGGCATCATGTGGGCGCCTGACAGCAAGACGCTTTACTTCGGCACCGACATGTTCTGGGACCGGTCCTTCGCGGCCGTGGACATCCAGACGACGGCCATCCGCCGGGTCCGGGCGGGTGGTGGTGGGGCGGCGCTGTCCCCCGACGGGAAGTGGTTCGTGTACACGGGCAACCGCAAGCCGGATGACGACGACCAGAGCAACCAGGACATCTACGTTGCGCCGGTGGGGGAGGGAGAGGCGCGGCTGCTGACGCCGGAGACGTTCGACGCGCTCGACGGGGCGCCGGCATGGTCACCGGACGGGACGAAGATCGCCTTCATCTCGGATCGCGACGGCTGGAACAATCTGGGCGTGATCGACGTCGCGACGGGAGCGGCGCGGATGCTGCTCACCGAGCCCATCGAGCACAGCGAACCGCGCTGGTCACCCGACGGGCAGTGGATTGCCTTCACGAAGAACCTCGACTACCAGTACGAGATCTTCAAGGTGCCGGCGGCGGGTGGTCCGGCCCGGGCCGTCACCGACCAGGGCGGGGTGAACGGGGGCTCGTCGGCGTCGGGCCAGACCCGCGGCATGTTCCGCTGGACGCGCGACGGTGCGCGCATCGTGTACTACCACTCCGATCCGGCGCACACGGGTGACGTGTGGGTGACGTCAGCGGATGGGACCGGGGCGCGGCAGGTGACGAACCACCAGGCCCCGGCGCTCCGCGATCCCGAGCTGTTCGTCTGGCCCGAGCTCATCGAGTACCCGAGCTTCGATGGTCGGGAGGTCGCGGGGCTGGTCTACAAGCCGAAGGGCAGCAAGGCAGGCGACCGGTTGCCGGCGCTTTTCTTCTTCCGCGCCAACTCCAACGGGCAGCACCCGATGCAGTGGCACCCGTTCATCCAGTATTTCGTGAGCCGCGGCTATCTCGTCTTCGCCCCGAACTTCCGTGGCAGCACGGGCCGGGGCAAGGCGTACCGGCAGGCGGTCTTCACCTACGGCGGCGATCACGATCTCCGTGACGCGTTCCTCGGCATGGACAAACTGGCGGCGGAGGGCTGGGTGGATCCGGACCGCGTGGGCGCCTTCGGCGGCTCCACCGGCGGGTACTTCACGACGGCTGCCGCCACCAAGGATCCGGAGCGCCTGAAGGCCGGTGTCGTCTGGTACGGGGCCACCGACCTGGTCACGCTCTCGACGTACGCGGGCATGGAGGGCTGGAACAAGTACCTCATCGGCAAGACGCCGATGGAGAACCCGTCGAACTACTACAACCGCTCCATCATCTATCACCTCGATCGCGTGAAGGTGCCACTGCTGTTCCTCTACGCGCAGGGTGACTCCGCCGCCCGGTTCCAGCAGATCGAGCAATACGGGATCCAGGCCGAGATCCACGGCAACTGGTACGACTGGGTGGAATACGCGAAGGAGCCGCACGGCTGGTACCACTGGCGCCCCGACAGCGTGCGGTACGCGCTGACGATCATGAGCCCGATGTTCGACCGCTTCGTCCTCGGCCGCGAGCACGACATCCACGCCGTGGCGGCGGAGCAGCGGCAGGGCGTCCGGATTCTGCGGAACCCCAACATCGAGCTCTGGAACTCGCTGGCGAACGGGAGGCCCTGAAAGGCCGCGCGCCGACGGCGCGCGGTAGGACTCGCCTTCGGCTCGCTGGGACTCGTCGCTGCGCGACTCGCGAGGACTCGCCTTCGCGGCGCTCGGCTCGCTGGGAATGGATCTGCCGTGCGTTCAGCCATGTCCGCCATACCTGGCGAGGCGCCAGAGGCGCCGAGTCCGAGCGAACGCAGTGAGTCCGAGCGAACGCAGTGAGTCCGAGCGAACGCAGTGAGTCCGAGCGAACGCAGTGAGTCCTACGGCGCTCCCAGCCCCTGCGCCGCCCAGAGCGCGGCGAACGCGGCGACCATCGCCCAGGCCATCGAACGTGTGCGCCAGACCACGGCGCAGGCGACCAGGGCGCCGAGGTACCAGCTCACGCGGGTGTTCCACTCGCTGCCGCTGAGGATCAGGCTGTTGGCGACGATGGCCGACAGCACGGCGGGGGCGATCAGCCGGAGCGTGCGCTCGACGCGGGGCGGCACCGTGACGCCGTGGCCGACCAGCGCGATGGCCGAGACGCGGAACACGTACGTGCCGACGCCCGCGATGGCAAACTGCAGGAGCGGACTCATGCGCGTGGTCTCCGGTCCACGATGGCGGCCACGCCAATGCCCAGGCCGGCACCGAGCAGGATGTTCACCCCGTTCGGCAGGCCCCGGCTCACGACGGTGACGGTCGCGGCCACCAGGGCCGCGAGCACGGCCGGGCGGTCGAGCAGCGTCGGCACGATCAGCACGATGAACACCAGCGGCACGATGAAGCCGATGTCGAGGCTGGCCGGCAACGCCGCGCCGGCCAGCACGCCCGTGATCGTGCCGATCCACCAGAACGTGGTGATGACGACCGCAGTCGTCAGGTAGAACCAGCGCCGTGCCGTGGGATCGTCCTGCCCCCGGAAGTACTGCAGGGCGAGCGCCGCCGCCTGATCGGTCATGAAATACGGCAGCACGAAGCGCCACGGCGCGGGGAAGTCCTTGAAGGCCGGCGCGAGGGCGGCGGAGTAGAGGGCGAAGCGCGCGTTGATGACCAGGCCGGTCGCAATCACGATCACCCAGGAGGCGTGGTCCACCATCAACTGGAGCATCGAGAGCTGGGCCGCGCCGGCGAGGACCAGCCACGACGCCGATCCGCCGACCACCTTGTCGATGGGCGCCGCCGCCACGGCAACTCCGTAGGCGAGGCCGAACGGGAACGACGCAAGGGCCATCGGCACGCCGGGCCGGAGCCCGGCCGCACGTCCAGCCTGCGGCAGGGATGCAGAAGACATCAGGAGATTGTACGCCGGGGCAGGGATGGGGCCACAGAGGGGCCAGAGAGGGCGCCGGCCACAGATGGCACAGATGGCACAGACACAGATGCACAGATGTACAGGGGATGCACAGATGAGGCTTGGCTGCATCCATTCCCACCGAAGCCGCAGGCTGAGGCCCACCGGGTGCGTAGCGCCCGGCCATACGCCGCGGCAGCGGCGGCCCGACACGCCGCAGGCGTGGCCCGTGTGGCCACAGATGGCACAGATGGCACAGACACAGATGCACAGATGAAGAACGGATGCACAGATGAGGCTCAGGTCCATCCATTCCCACCGAAGCCGCAGGCTGAGGCCCACCGGGCGCGTAGCGCCCGGCCATACGCCGCGGCAGCGGCGGCCTCACACGCCGCAGGCGTGGCCCGTTAGCTTTGTGTTGTAAAGTATCGGCGGAGCAGACGTGGCGAAGGCATGGAACCGGACGGAGACGTGGCTGGCACTCGGGGTGCTGGGTATGGGCGGGCTGCTGGTGGCGATCGGAGGGCTCTGGGTGTTCATGAGCGCCACCCCTCCACTGCATCCCGACGCGTCGGCCGTGCCGTCCACGCGCGGCTCTCACGCCGACACGCGCTGGGCGGCCGCCGTCGCAGAGGGGCAGCGTGTGATGCGCGAGGGCGTCGCCGAACAGAACCTTCCGGGAGCCTCCGTCGCCGTCGGTCACGGCGGGGCCGTGGTTTGGGCCGAGGGCTTCGGATGGTCTGATCTTGAACGCGAGGAACCCGTCTCGCCCGACACGGCCTTCCCGATAGGCACGGCCTCGGCCGCCTTCACGTCAGCAGCCGTCGGATTGCTGGTGGAGCAGGGACGCCTGCAGTTGGACGAGGCGATCCAGCGTGACGTACCCGGGTTCCCCGCGAAGCAGTGGCCGGTGACGCTGCGGCAGGTCATGGGGCACGTCGCCGGCATCCGGCCCGATGCGGGCGACGAGGAACCGGTGCAGCAGCACTGTCAGGATCCCGGGGACGCCCTTCGGCGCTTCGCCGATCGGCCCCTGCTGTTCGAGCCTGGTACCGCCTACCGCTACTCGAACTACGGCTGGATGCTCGTGAGCGTCGCCGTCGAGCACGCCAGCGGGCAGCCGTTCGCTTCCTTCATGCGCCAGCAGGTCTTCGAGCCGCTCGGCCTGGACGCGACACGCCTCCACACCGGCGAGGGGCCACGCGCCGACGACACCACCTACTACTTCCCGCGATTCGCCGCGGATCCGCGGTATGGCCCGCAGGATCCCGAGCCCATGGACCTCTCGTGCTTCTCCGGGGCCAGCGGCCTCCTCTCGACACCCTCCGACATCGTCCAGTTCGTCATGGCGATCAACAGCGGCGGGCTGCTGCGGCCCGCGACCGTCGAGACCCTGCAGACCTCGCAGCGCGTTGCCTCGGGCGACGAGACGGGGTTCGGCCTGGGCTGGGACCTCGAGACGGTGACGCTCGGGGGGACCGACACGCGCGTCGTGGGCTACGACGGCGAACTGCGAGGCGGCAGGCTGGCGACGTTCCTGACTGTGCCCGGCTCCGGCCTTGTCGTGGCCGTGACGGCGAATATCTCCCACGCCGACACGACGTCGCTTGCGCTCCGGATAGCCGAGGCCTTCGGCGCCGCGGCACCTTCCACGAGCCCCCGCTGAAGCGCGGCACCCGGTGGCCGGAGGGGCACCCTCGCCGGGAGCCCCGCGGCAGGCTGTCGCAGTACATGCGGCTGATCGGCCGCTCGCGGCAGGCGCGGAGCGCGGCCGTGAGATCGCCGTCCCCCCTGCTAGCTCGTCAGGTCGCACGTCGCCTGCCGGGCTGACAGGGCACCGCCCTTCCCAACGCTGACGACGAGGTTCGCCATCCTGAGCAGCGGGACGGCGCGCGAGGTGGCGAATTCCTGCGGATTTCCGGCGTACACGTGGATCGCTTCGTGCAATTCCTCCCGGCGGAGGGCACGTATGTCGAGCGAAGAGCAGGGAATCAGCAATCGCGAGACCGCCAGCGAGGAGGCGCGGGAGCGCCGGGAGCACCCGCGCCCGCCAGCCGGCTCGCCGCCGGCCGAGGACGCGGCCGGCCGGACCGGGGACGCGACGCTGGACGATGTCGGCGCGTATCAGACATCCCACAAGGCCGGCAGCCGGTCGGTGGCCCAGAAGGAGGACGGCTCGCGGTATCCGGATCGCTCGATGCCGGCGTCACGCAAGGCCGCGGGCGCCACCGGCGCCGAGCCGGCACCAGCCGCTGGAACGCCCCGGCCGCAGACAGGGAGGAACACCATGAACCAGGCACTGAAGGGCAAGCGCGTCGCCGCGCTCGTCACCAACGGCTTCGAGCAGAGTGAGCTCATGGAGCCGAAACGGGCGCTGGAAGAGGCGGGCGCCTCGGTCGACGTGATCGCCCCGGAATCCGGCGCCGTGCGGGGCTGGGCGGCGAAGGACTGGGGGCAGGAGGTCGCCGTGGACCGCACCATCGCCGACGCCCGCACCGGCGACTACGACAGCGTGTTGCTGCCGGGCGGCGTCATGAATCCCGACCACCTGCGGATGAACGAACGCGTGGTCAACTTCGTGCGGCAGGCCTTCGCCGAGGGCAAGCCGATTGGCGTGATCTGCCACGGGCCGTGGACGCTGGTCGAGGCTGGTGTCGTCCGTGGTGTGCGCATGACCTCGTGGCCGTCGCTCAAGAGCGACCTGCGCAACGCCGGTGCCGAGTGGGTGGATGAGCCTGTCGTCGTCGATCAGGGTATCGTGTCGTCGAGGAACCCGGACGACCTGCCGGCATTCAACGAGAAGATCATCGAGGAGTTCGCGGAAGGGCCGCACCCGCGGCAGTAAGGCGGATGGGGGCTCCGAGGGGGAGACGCTGATGGCACGGGCGATCTGGAAGGGCCAGCTCAGTTTCGGCCTGGTGTCGATGCCGGTGGAACTGCACACGGCCGTGCGGGAGGCGCGCCCGCGCTTCCGGCTGCTGCATGCGACCGACATGTCGCCCGTCTCCATGGAGCGGGTCTGCCAGCACGAGGGCAAGCCGGTCGAGTGGGACGATCTGGTCAAGGGCTACGAGATCGAGCCCGGCCGCTTCGTCGCGATCACTGAAGACGACTTCCGCACGGTCGCCCTCGAGCGGAGCCCCAACATCGCCATCCTCGACTTCGTCACCGTGGACGATATCGACGACCGCTTCTTCGATGTGCCCTACCTGCTCGCGCCGGGAAAGGGCGCCGAGCACACCTACGTGCTGCTGCGCGACGCGCTGCGGAAGACCGGGCGCGCCGGCATCGCCAAGTACGTGATGCGCACGCGCCAGCACCTGGCCGCGGTCCAGGTGGTCGACGATCGGCTCGTGCTCACGACCATGCGGTTTGCCGACGAGCTCGTGGATCCGCAGTCCGTCATAGGGGAGCTGCCGAAGACGGCGCCCGACAAGCGGGAGGTGGACCTGGCCGTGAAGCTTGTCGAGGGCCTCGCGCGTGACTGGGATCCGTCCGCCTACACGGACGACTACACGTCCGCCCTCCTCTCACTGATCGAGCGTAAGGCGGACGGCGAGGAGGTCGAGGAGGCTCCCGCCGCTCCCGCCCCGAAGAGCACCAAGGTCGTCAACCTCATGGACCGCCTTCGGGAGAGCCTGGCCCAGGCGGAGGCCCGTGGAAGCGCCGGGCGCAAGCCGGCGCGCCCGGGCAAGACGTCCGCCCGCACGCGCGCGGGCCACAAGGCCAAGACGTCCCGCACGGCACGTTCCCGCAAGGCGAAGTCGACACGCTCGGCCTCGAAACGCCGGTCGGCCTGACGATCGCACCCGACATCCGCGTCAGCCGGCTGGCAGCTCCGGCCCGAGGTTGGCCCCCTGCCGCCGGAGTTCGCCCTGGATCTCCGGCACCGCGACAGCCTTCGGGTCGCCGTCGCGCGCCGACGCCAGTGCCGCGCACACGCCGGCCGCCTGTCCCGTTGCCATCGACACCGGCATGACGCGATACGAGGAGTGCGCCTCGTGCGTGCCCGAGATGCAGCGCCCGGCCACCAGGACGTTCTGCACCTCCAGCGGGCGAAGCGCCCGCAGCGGTATGTCGTAGGACTCGCCGGGCGGCAGGCGTTTCAACACGGTGCCCGTGCCCTCGGGATTGTGGATGTCCACCGGATAGGTGCTGCGTGCGATCACGTCAGGGAACTTCCGGGCGCCCAGGATGTCCTCCACCGTCAGCTGGTACTCGCCCTGGATCCGCCGCGTCTCACGCACGCCGACGTGCACGCCGCTTTGGACGGCGTACGCCTCGGCGAAGCCGGGCACGTGGCGCGTGAGGAACGCGGCAATCTGCCGCATCTGCCGCCGGCTCTGCCACTCCGCGTACGACAGGTCCCAGACGTCGGTGCCGAGGGCACGGGTCACGCGAGTGCTGTTGACGCTGACCTCCCGGGCGTGCGGCGTCGCGAAAAAGAGGATGTCCTCGCGGGCCAGTTCGAGCTCCCCGGCCGCTGCGGCCTTCGCCACGAGATCCCAGAGGCCGTGCACGCCCCGCCACTGGTCCGGGTGTTCGGCGACGTAGTCCTGGAACCGTGCCCGGTCGAACTCCGCCATGCGGAACATCAACGTCATCGGCTGCACCAGCGCATCGTCGCCGCGGCCGACCTCGAAGGGGACCCCGGCCCGGGCGGCGATGTCGCCGTCGCCGGTCGCGTCCACGACGACGCGCGCACGGACGACGACGGGACCGCTCTTGGTCTCGAATACCACACCGGTAACCCGGTCGCCGTCCCGCAGGACATCACCCGCGAGCGCGTGCAGCAGGAAGTGCACGCCCGCCTCGTCCAGCAGGTCCAGGGCGACGCCCTTGAAGGCCTCGGGATCGAAGGGCACCGTATAGCCCGTGGTGAGCGATGGGGCAATGGCCGCGCGCGCCGTGACCAGCCGGTCGAGCAGCACCTTCAGGGCCCCGGCGATCACCGGCTCGCCCGGGCCGTGGTCGGTGGGGAAGAGCGTGAGCGCGCCGTCGCGTTCGGCGGTGGGTTTCTGCGTATGGAAGGACATGAGCGGCATCACCAGTGCCGCTGTCGCGTTGCCCCCGAGGAACCCGTACCGCTCGGCGAGGATCACATCGGCGCCGGCGGCGGCCGCGCCGAGGGCCGCGCCGAGGCCCGCGGGACCGCCGCCCACGACGAGCACGTCGGTGTCGCCCGCCAGTTGGCCTCTGCGGGGCGGTAGCTCGACGACGGTCGCCGCCGCCGGACGGCGCAGGGCGGGCACTACTTCCGTCCCTTTCGCGGTTCGATCCGATCCAGCAGGTCGGACAGGATCTCGGGGGTGCGCCGCGCGCGCTCCTGCAGGGCGGGCACGGTGTTCGAGAGCCGCCGCGCGATCTGTCGGCGGGTGTCCCACGACTGATCGAGGTAGGCACACAGGCGGCCGGTGTTCAGCTCCGACCACTCCCGTGCCGGCATCTCGAGATCGGCGAGCAGGCCGGATACCTTCGAGGCGTACGGCAGCGGGACGAATGGCACGTGCTGGATGGCCGAGAAGATCAGGAAGTGGAGGCGCATGCCGACCACGAACGACATGTGGCCGACGAGCCCGAGGATACGGGCCGACGCATGATCGCCCTTGAGCACGCTGGCCCGCTGGGCGTGGGCCATGCGGGCGATCACGGCATGGGAGTGCTGCGGGTCGCGGCTCTCACCGGGCTCCATCGGGACGAACAGCACCTGGGCGGCGAACCGCTCCACCATGAAGTCGGCCGCGTTGGCGAGCATCGTGTGGTAGTGGTCGATGTCGAGATCGGGCGCCGCCGGCCCTGGCTCGCGCACCGAGAATCCCACCAGCGTCGCACCGGGCTCCACGCCGGCACTCGCCAGCATCTGGCGCGTGAACGGCTGCGGCTTGAGCAGCAGGGCCGGGTCTCCGGTGACCTCGATGGCCTTCGACACCCCGAGGTCCTGCAGCGTGCGCTTCGCGCCCGCATCCCTCACCGTGATGACGTCCACCTGCTCGAGGGTCTCGAGCACCAGTTGCCGCGTCTCCGGCGACACGAGGGGGCCGGCGCTGACGGCGAAGATCATCACGGGCACCCCCAGTTCGCGTGCCCAGTTGACGTCACGCAGGATCCGCTCTGCCATGCCGTCGAACAGGATGCCGCCGCCGCCGACGACGAGCAGGTCGAGGGTCCGCAGTTCTTCCAGCACCTCGTCGCGGTGCATCTCGCGGATGGAGACCGCGCGGACGCCGTGCCGGGCCTTCGTGTCGGCCGGGTTCGCCGAGAAGACCACCACCTCCACGTGGCCGCGAGCCCGCACCGACGTCAGCATCGACGCCAGAATCGCCTCGTCCCCGAGATTGAGGCCGCCGTAGGACCCGGTAATGCCGATGCGGTGCTTCATCCGCGCTCCCTGTCGTGGCCGGTGGCGTGCGTGCCACCCGCGCACGGCCGGCAGTGCAAGCGGCGAGCCGACGAATCGGCGGCCGGATGGGCGGCCGCGTTCCGGGCTGCGGGTCGTCGAGGTGAGAAAATGAAACGCCGGCGAGCCAGTGGGTGGGAGGTTCACCCCGGGCTCGCCGGCGTCTGGTTGTCGGACCGGGCCGCGCCTACTTCTGCGCGGTCACCTCGATGCGCGTGGCGGTGTTCTTCCCGGTGCCCTGGTCCGCCGTGTAGTGGATCGTCACGTTGGCTCCGGCCATCGGCGCGAGACCGGCGACGTCCTCGTCGGATCCGCTCACCTCTGTGCTCTCGTTGTAGGTGAACTCCATCCGGTCACCATTCGCGGTCTCGACGGTCAGCGTGCTCGCGTCGGGATCGACCGAGATGAGCCGGCCCTGGGCCTGCTGGCTCTGGGCCTTCATGTCACGCTGCTGCTCCGCCTGCGGCGGCGACGCCGGGTCCTGCGGCGTCGGAGTCTGGGCCGCGCTCGTGGCGACCGAACCGAAGGTGAGTCCCGCGGCGGCGATCACCGCGAGCAGGGCAGGCGACTGAATCGACTTCATGGGTTGTACCTCCTGCCCTGGAGCAAACCAATCGGCGTGCCATCCCCGATTTCACGGCCCGGCGCGGCCATTTCCCACCCGGTTGCCTGCGGCGTGTCTCGAACACGGACGAACGGCTGGAGGTTTCTACACGATCGGCCGATATTTTCTATGTGGCAGCGGATGAGGATGGTAAAGTCTGTTGCCAATCGCGAGACGACCGAGCACCACTCCGCCCCCAGGTGTTCGCTTGCGCCGCATCGCGTCGCGTTGTTGTCTGACGTGGCAGTCGCGGCCGCCACTCTTCCCAAGGTGTGGCACCCGGTTCCCTAGCTGCGTCCTTTGCTTGTTGTCTGGCATTCGTAAGGACGGCCCGTGCGCGCTCGACTCGTGTCTCCGACCCGCTCTCACTGTCCGTGTGTCCCGGCGCCGGCCGCCGGCCCCGGATGGCGCCACTACCTGCCGACCGTGAGCCTGCCCTGGCTCCTCGCCGTCGTCATCCTGCTCGCCTGGGCGCCTGCCACGGCCAGTGGCGCGTCCGGCGAGCGGCGTTTCACGGACGTCCGCGCACTACAGCAACTCGTGGATGACCTCCGGGCCCAGCTCGGCCTCATGCAGGCGGTCACTGTCACGATCGTGCCCGAGAACCGGATGCTCGCGTCGATGCGCTGGCAGGACGAACGGGAACGGGGCTTCGAGCTTGCCGCCGAACGCCGCATGCTGGGTGATCTCGATGACGAGGAGGTCCGGGCGGTCGTGGCGCACGAGCTGGGACACGCGTGGATCTTCACCCACCACCCGTACCTGCAGACCGAGGCCCTGGCCAATCGCATCGCGCTGCGCCTGGTCAGCCGTGAGAGCCTCGAGCGCGTCTACGAAAAGGTGTGGGAGCGTACGGGCAAGAAGGGCGACATGTTCCCGCGACGCTAGGCGCCCTCCGTGCCGGCCTGCCTGGCCTCCGCGCGCCGGACGTGACGGAACTGGTAGAACGCGGCGTTCAGGAACATGAAGATCCCGTAGGCGATCGTGCCGACCGCGACAAGGAAGAACGCCGAGTCGCCGATCACCCCGCCTCCGATGAAGTCGAACGCGGTGTCGGTGTCGCCGACGGCGCCGGGATCGTGACGGAATGCGGCAAGCAGGAAGAACCAGCCAAGCACCGCGAGAATCGTGGCGCGCGCCGCGTAGCCGTACCAGGCGACCGTGCGGATCACGCGCCGCATGTCCTCGGCGCAGCCCTCGAGATTGATCCAGCGGGAGTAGCCCGACCGCGAGACGATCACGATCTGGCCGATCGCCACGCCGATGACGATGAGGCCGGTGAGGGCGACGAGCCAGGTGCCGGCCGGCCACTCGAGCACGCGCGCCACGAGTCGCTCCTGTTCCCGCTCCGACGCGTCTCCGCCCCCGCTACCACCGCCCAACGCAATCCGCGCCGCCGAGAACGCCAACGCGCCATACGCGGAGGCGCTCACCGCAATGCCGACCCGCTTGGCCACGCCGACCGTGTCGGCTCCCAGTTCGTGTGGATCCGTCAAGGCCTCCACCAGCCGCCAGAGCATGTATCCCAGTAGTCCGGCGATGACCGCCCACACCAGAAACGCCCCGCCAGGAACGTCGAGCACAACGTAGATCATGCGGTCTTCGTCGGCCTGCCCGGTGAGGATGCCGCCCAGCGCCAGCAGGGCAAGCACGCCGACGAGCACGTAGACGGTGCCGATGGAGGCGCAGCCGTACCGCGCGAGCGGCCTCGCGCGCCGGCGGATACGGTCGAGCACGCAGCGGCACGCTGCAAGGGCGATGCCCGTGCGCCGCCCTTGCCGTCCAGCCCGGCCAGCATCTTGCACGACTCGTCGCGGGATGCCTCGTCCGGTGCGCCCGTGGCTGGTGTTGGTCATGCGGTGCGATGCCGCGTGGGTGTCTGCCCACCCTGGAGTGGCTCGAATGGTGCCGACAATGGTCACGCTGGTAGCCGGATGTCGCGCGCGCGCGGTGGCCCCACCCGCGGGGGCTGCGCGTGGGCGCTGACCCCGTCCTGCCGCGTGCGAGCCGCCACGGCCGGCGCCGGCGATGGCTGCGCGGGGTGGGCATGGCCCTGGCTGTGGTCCTGGCGCTGGTGCTGGTGGCGCTCCTCGCGCTGCACACGCCGCCGGCGCGGCGCATGGTGCTCGATCGCCTCACCTCTTATCTGGAGAGCCGTCGCATTGCGTTCCAGGCTGGCGACCTGCGCTACAACCTCGCGGATCTGTCGGTCGAGCTGCGCGACGCACGGGTGGGGACCGAACGGTGGCCGGACGCGCCGGTCTTCGCGGTGATCCCCTACGCGCGTGTGGATCTGAGTGTGCTCAGCCTCGTCCGTGGCCGGTGGGTCGTGGAGTCGGGAGTCGTCCAGGGCCTGGACGTGCACTACCTCGTGCGGCAGGACGGCGAGACCAACCTGCCCATGCCACCGCCCGGCCCGGACGAACCGGCCACGAGCGAACCAGGCCAACCGCTCGACTACCTGCTCGAGGACGTGCGGATCGAGGACGCGCGGGTGCACTACGAGGACGCCGGTCAGGCACTCGACGTGCAATTGCCGATCGGCTCGCTGACGGTTGACGGGAACCTCGCGACCGGACGCCACGACATCGCGCTTGTGGCGGGTCCGGGCGAGGCGACCTACGAGGGGCGCCGCGTCCCGATCTCGTCGATTGCGGGAGACCTCGACCTCGGATCGAACGACATCGACGTCGAGCGGCTCGTGGCCGAGGCCGCCGGATCACGCGTGGAGATCAGCGGCGCGGTCGACGACTTCTCGGACCCGCGGCTGGCGATGACGGTCGAGTCCCGGGTCGATGTGCGCCGCGCCGCCGCTGTCGCGGGCGTCGAGGAGCAGCTTGCCGGCACCATCCAGGCACACGTCACGGTCGAAGGGCCAGCCGCCGCGCCCGTGGTGCGTGCCACGGCGGGTGGCGAGGGCATGACGGCGAGGGGCCTCGCTCCCGCCGCGCTCTCCCTCGACGCCGGCTACGACGTGGCAACGAAAGTCGTCAGCGCCAATCGAGTCTCGGTCGACGCCCCGTGGGGCGCGGTGGACGCGCGGGGCACGATTGCCCTCGAGCAGGGCTCGACCAGCACGGTGCATGCGACGACCGATGCGCTCGATGCCGCCGCGCTGATGGAGGCGTTCGGGCTCGACTACCGCGTGGCGTCGCGGGTCGACCTCCAGGCCGACGCGTCGTGGCCGGCCCTCGAAGTGGCCTCGGCCAGCGGCGAGGCGACCGTGACCCTCACGCCCGCGCGTACGGCGCCGGCCGAAGCCGTCGTGCCCGTGGCGGGTCGCCTCCAAGCCACCGCGCAGGATGGCCGCATCGTCGCGTCGCTCGATCAGGTCCGCGCACTGGGCACCCGCCTCGATGGCGAGGTCCGCGTCAGCGACGAGCAGTCGCTCGGGGGCGAGGTCCAACTCCAGGCGGGCCGGCTCGAGCAGGTGCTGCCGGCCGTCGAGGCCTTCCTCGGCCGTCCTCGGGGTTCCCTTGTGCCGACTCCGGTTGCGGGCCGGCTCACCGCGCACGCGCGCCTCGGTGGCACGGTGCAGTCACCGGACGTCACCGCGCAGGTCTCCGCACCGGCACTGGCGGTGGGGGATGTCGACGCGTTGCGCCTGTCGGCCGACGCCCGTTACATCGGGCAGAGCGTGCGGATTGCCGGCCTCGACGTCGACTGGGCCGATGCGCGCCTGCACGCGGAAGGCCGAATCGGCCTCGCGGGGCGGCAGCCGCTCGACGCGACGGTCACCGCGCAGGGCGTCCGGATCGAGTCGGTGCTGGCCGCCCTCGGGCGTTCCGACGTGCCTGCGTCGGGACTGGTCGAGTTGCAGGGCGTGGTGCAGGGCACCGTCGCCGACCCGCAGGCGCGAGTCGCACTCACAGGCGCGGACCTGGCGGCCTATCAGGAGCCGCTCGGCCAGCTCACCGCGCGCGCCGTCCTGCGTGGCAATCGCGCGGAGCTGAGCGAGCTGGTCCTGCAGAAGCCGCAGGAGGACGGTACGGGACGGCTGGCCGCGTCCGGCGAGTACGACCTCCGCTCCCGCGCCTACAGCCTCGACCTGTCGACGAACGACCTGCGGATTGAACGACTGGTGCTGCCCGACGGCCGTCCGGTCAGGGCGGGGGTGGCGATTGAGCTGAACGGGCAGGGCACGATTGCCGATCCGGCCGCCCGGGCGAACGTGACAGTTCAGGATCTCTCGGTCGGTGACACCGAGCTCGGCGCCATCGAGACACGGATCGACGTCGCGGACCGCCAGGCCCACGTGAACGCCCGCGCCGACCGCTTCCAGACGGCGCTCGAGGCGGTCATCGGCACCGACGGGCCGTACCCGGCCGAGGCCGAGCTGCGCATCGACGCACTCCCGCTTGCCGCGTTGCCCGTGCCGCCCGACACGCCCCTCGACGGCACGCTCACCGCGCACGTCACGGCCTCGGCACCCCTTGCCGATCCCGACACCGGCACCGCCACCATCACGTTGGACCGCCTCGCCGCGCAGTGGAATGGACGTCCCGTGTCGGTGGACACGCCGGCTGTGATCACTTACGCGGATCGTGTGGTCGCCGTGAAGAGCCTGACCGTGGAGGCCGACCAGTCGTCGCTGACGGTCGAAGGCCGCCTGCCCCTCGACCAGGGCGCAACGCCAGGGACGCTGTCGATCGACGCGGATGTCGACCTGGCGTCGGCCGCCAGCTACGCGCCCGACAACACGCCGGTGAGCGCCGACGGCCGGATGGCGGTCACGGGGGCGGTGCACGGGACGCTGGCGGCCCTGGATCCCGACCTCACGCTGACGATCGAGAACGGCCTCGTGCTGTCGCCGGACCTCGAGCCTGCGGTGACGGGTCTCGAGTTGCGCGCGATGATCCGCGACGGCGTGGCGCGCCTCGAGACGCTGACGGCAGACTGGGGCGCGGCCAGCCTCTCGGTGACCGGCCGGGCGCCGCTGTCCATCGCGGGCGACCTGCCGCTGGTGCCGGCGCGCGAGGCGGCGCCCGCCGAACTGGCAGCAACGGTGCGCGGGCTCGATCCCGGCATCATCCCCGGCACACCGGAGGGCCTGGGGGGCCTCGTCAGTCTCGATGCCCGCTTCACGGCGCCGCAGGCCGACCTGGCGTCGCTCGACGGCACCCTCACGTTCGACGACCTGCGGGTGGCGTTCAACACGCTCGACCTCGCGCAGCAGGGCCCCTCGTCCATCCGCGTCGCAGGTGGGATCGCCACCGTCGAGCAGCTCGATCTCGCGGGGTCGGTGGGCGAGTTGTCGGCGGTGGGCACCGTCGGGCTGACCGGCGACCGGCCGCTGGACGTGCAGGCGAACGGCCAGATCGACATCGCGGCCGTCTCCGCGGTCACCGACGCCGTGCGCGCGGAAGGCCCGACGCGGATCGCCGTCACGGCGGGCGGGACCGTGGCGAAGCCCGACCTCCAGGGCACCATCGAGCTGACCGACGGCACCTTCGCGGTCGACAACCCGCGCATCGGCGCCGAAGGCGTGCACGCCCGGCTCGACCTCGAGGGCCCCCGCATCACGCTCTCGGCGCTCGACGGATCGATCAACGGCGGCACCTTCGACGGCTCGGGGTACGTGACGCTGGGCGGGGACGTCATCGCGGATGCCGATCTGCAGTTCACGACCCGCGACTTCGCCTTCGACGCGCCGCTCGACCTGCGCAGCCTCTCGAACTCGGCCATCCGCATCAGCCGGCAGGGGCAGGACTTCGTCGTCGGCGGCACGGTGACCGTGGAGGAAGGTGGCCTGACCGGCGACATCGACTTCAACACCGCGATCATCGGTGCCGTGACGGCGCCCGAACGCCTCGACCTCACGGCCGAGCGCAACCCGTTCCTCGAGCGTGTGCGGTTCGACGTCTCGGTCGAGACCGCGCAGCCACTCCTCGTCGACAACAACCTCGCGGAAGCTGAAGTGACGGCCGATCTCCGGGTGCTCGGCACGCCGTACGAGACGGGGCTGTCGGGACGGCTCGAGCTGCTCGAGGGCGGTGCGGTGACGCTGAACGAGCGCGACTACGAGATCGAACGTGGCGTCATCATGTTCACCGACGAACGGCGGATCGCGCCCGAGTTCGATCTCCGGCTGAACACGTCCGCCAGCCGCTACGACATCACGCTCGCGGTGAATGGTCCTCCTGGTGACACCGAGACGTCGTTGACAGCCGACCCGACGCTGCCCGAGCCCGACATCATGGCCCTGCTCGTGACGGGCCGCACCCTGGACGAGATGCGCGGGTCGGAGTTCGCCGTCGCGCGGGAACAGGTGCTGTCGTATCTCGCCGGCGGGTTGGGCTCACGGCTCGGCCGCGGGCTCGAGCAGGCGACCGGCCTCAGCGAGGTCCGCCTCGAGCCGAACCTCATCGCGGGCGAGGAGGATCCGAACGCCCGCCTCACGATCGCGCAGGACCTGACCGACCGGCTCAAGCTGATCTTCTCGAACGACCTGGTGGACAGCAACAACCAGGTCTGGGTGGCCCAGTACGACGCGACGCGCCGCTTCCAGACCCGGGCCGTCCGGCAGGTGGACGACACGTACCGCTTCGACTTCCAGCACGACGTGCGGTTCGGCGGGGCGCCTGAGCCGCTGCGGGTGCCCCGGACCCGGCCGACCGTTCGTACGATCACCATCGACGCGGACGAGGGCCCGGGCACCGCGGCGCTGCGCGACCTGCTCGACGTCGAGGAGGGGGACGCGTTCGACTACTTCGACGCCCGCGACGGCGTGCAGCGCATCCAGCGGTACTACCGCGAGCACGGCTGGCTCCAGTCGCACGTCCGCCTGCGTCGCACGATCAACGAGGGTCACGCCGATCTCGCCCTGGCGATCCAGAGTGGGCCACGCGTGGACCTGCGCTTCGAGGGCGCCACCATCCCGGACGAGGTCCGCGAGGAGGTGGCGCGGCAGTGGCAACGCGGCGTGTTCGACTCGCAGCGTGCGGACGACGGGCGGGAAGCAATCCGGGCGTGGCTCATGCGGGATGGGCACCTCGACCCGGACATCACGTGGAAGGTCGACGAGGACGGCGCGGGACGGCGGGTGGCCATCTTCACCGTGGATCCCGGCGTGCGCTTCGAGCACGTCCGGCTCGAGTTCGACGGTGCCCAGGGCGTCGACCCCGACGTGCTCCGCGACATCGTCTCGGAGCAGGACCTCGAGGACGAGGTCTACACCGATCCGACGGTGGTCACGGAGCTGCTGGAGCGGTACTACAAGGAACAGGGGTATCTCGACGCTGCCATCGACCAGCCCGAGTACGACTTCGGCGGCGGACCGGAGGAGGCGCGCGTCCGGTTCCGGGTGGACGAGGGGCCGCGGTTCCGCGTGACACGCGTCGTGTTCGAAGGCAACGCCGCCATGACCGAGGCGGCCCTTCGCGACGAGACGCCGCTCCTGGCCGGCGACACCTACCTGCCTGCCGTCGCGGAGCGATCGGCCGGGCTGATCCGCCAGGCCTACTGGGAACGCGGCTACAACGACGCGCGTATCCGCTACGTGCTCGACGCGGACCGGGCCACGGGAGGCGTGGCCGTGACGTATCGGGTGGATGAGGGCGTGAAGTCGGTTGTCGCCGGTGTCGAGATCGACGGCGCCGACCGCGTCAGCGAGGCGGTCGTCCGCAACCAACTTGCGCTCGCTCCCGGCGACACGCTCGACCTCACCGCGGTGGGCGAGTCACGGCGCAATCTCTACGACACCGGCGGCTTCTCGATTGCCGACATCACGCGGGTGCCCGCGGGCGACACCGGCGACGGCGACGCCGGGGGCGCCCAGGGGCTCACCGGCACCGAGGGCGTCAAACCCGTCACGCTGCAGGTCCACCTGCGCGAGGTGCAGCCGTTCCAGATCCGCTACGGCCTGTCGGTCGACACGGAACGGGGCCCCGGTGGGCTCTTCGAGGTGTCGAACCACAACTCGCTCGGGCACGCGCGCGTGCTCGGCCTCAGCACGCGGTACGACTCGCAGCTGCGGTCCGCCCGCATCTTCCTGAGCCAGCCGTCCCTGGAGAGCTTCCCGCTCCAGAGCACCGTGACGGGCTACGTGCGGGCGGAGCGCAACCCGCTCACCGAGCTCTCGGAGGCCTTCAATGTGGACCGGGTCGGCTTCTCGATCCAGCAGGAGAAGCAGCTCGGCAACCACTATGTCTGGAACTACGGCTACCGCTTCGAGCAGGCGCGCCGGTGGGACCCCCGTCCGGACGGCACGCTCGACGAGAGGACGACGGTCGCGCCGCTCACGAGCGCGTTCACACGGGAGACGCGGGACGAGCCGCTGGATGCGTCCACCGGATCGTTCCTGTCGCACTCGTTCTCGTTCTCGCCGGAGTGGCTCGGATCCGACGTGCCGTTCATGAAGTACTACGGGCAGTTCTTCAAGTACTTCCCGCTGCGTCCGCCCACGCGCGAGCGCCTCACGCACGAGATCCTGCGGCCGCGGCTCGTCTTCGCGACGGGCGTGCGGCTCGGCCTGGCGAAGGGGATCGGCAGTGACCTGCCGGCCAGCGAGCGGTTCTTCGCCGGTGGCAGCACGACACTCCGCGGCTTCGCGCAGAACGCAGTCGGGGCGATCGGCCGCGACGGCATCCCGCTCGGTGGGCAGGCGCTCTTCGTGCTGAACAACGAGCTGCGGTTCCCGATCCTCGGCCCGGTCGACGGCGTCACCTTCCTCGACATCGGCCAGGTCTACCAGCGGGTGTCGGACTTCTCGTTGACCGACCTCCGCCAGTCCGCCGGCCTCGGCCTGCGCCTCCGCACGCCGTGGGTGCTCATCCGCACCGACTACGGCTTCGTGCTCGACCCGCGCGACGGCGAGCGGCGCAGCCGCTTCTACTTCAGCATCGGACAGGCCTTCTGATCGCAGATCGAAGATTTGAGATTGAAGATTGAAGGGCGTTGATGGGATTGGGGGAACTGCGAGACAGGAAACGGGGACAGTCCCCATTTCTCGGCACTGATGCAGCAGAAATGAGGACAGTCCCCATTTCCCCGCACCTCCGTGTGCGGCACCTTTAGGAGCAATCATGACCGACCAGAACAAGACTGATCTCGAAGACCGCGACTCGCTGCTCGACGTGGAGAAGGAAAGCAGCCGCGGCGGGCAGGAGCCGCCGCCGGAGGTGAATGACACCCCCGAGCAGAACATCGGCTACGACGAGGCCGCGAAGGGCGGCGCCCTCACGCCCGAAGAACGCGAACGCGCGAAGAAGGAAAGCCCGCTGACGGATTGACGGCACCGTCATGCCGCACCGCCGTGCCGCACCGCCGTGCCGCACCCTCGTGCGGCACCCTCGTGCGGCACTCTCGTGCTGCACCCCCGTGTGGCACCTCCGTGTGGCACCTCCGTGCCGCACCTCCGTGTGGCACCTGCGTGCGGCACCCTCGTTGGCACCCCCGTGTAGCACCTTCGTGCCCGGGTGTAACATCGTGAGTATTCGCGTGTGCACCCGGGAGGAGGCCAGCATGTCAAGACGCTCCGTATTTCTTACCCTCGTGCTCAGCCTCGCGCTCACGCCGGTGTTCGCTCAACAGCGTCCCGGCGGTCCTCCCGCGGCCCAGCGGCCGGCGGCCAGCGAGCAGGGCGCCTCGCAGGACCCGCAGCCCACCCACGAGACGGCCGGCCCGGCTGAGGAGAAGATCTCGACCACGCCGCACGTCGTCCGGCTCGGTGGCCGGGAGATCCGCTACACGGCCACCACCGGCACGCTGCCGATCCGGCTCGACAACGGCCGTGTCGCGGCGCGCCTGTTCTTCGTCGCCTATACGAAGGACGGCGAGGACGTGAAGACGCGTCCGATCTCGTTCCTCTACAACGGCGGTCCCGGGTCGGCCACGGTCTGGCTGCACATGGGCTCGTTCGCCCCGAAGCACGTGCAGATGGCGGACGAAGGGTTCCAGCCCGCGCCGCCGTATCAACTCGTCGACAACGAGGCGTCGCTCATCGACGTCAGCGACCTCGTGTTCGTCGACGCCATCGACACGGGCTACAGCCGTGCGATGCCCGGCATCAACAACACGCAGTTCCACGGCCAGGAGGGCGACATCCGCGCCTTCGGCGAGTTCATCAACGAGTACCTCCGGGAGTACAGCCGCTGGCCGTCGCCGAAGTTCCTCATCGGCGAGAGCTACGGCACGATCCGGTCGGCCGGCCTGGCGGCGGAACTCCAGAGCCGGCATGGCATCGAGCTGAACGGCATCGTCCTGATCTCGTCGCTGCTCACGTACCAAACGCTCTCGCCGGCGCCGGACAACGACATCGCGTACGCCGACCAGATCGAGACGTTCGCGGCAACCGCGTGGTACCACAAGAAACTGCCCGCGGACCTGCAGGCGAAGACGGTCAAGGACGTCGTGGACGCGGCGCGCACGTTCGCCTTCGGCGACTACATGCAGGCGCTGACGAAGGGGAACACGCTGACCGACAGCGAGCGCAAGTCGATGGCGGACGAGCTCGCGCGTTACACGGGACTGTCGCCCGAGTTCATCCTGCAGGCCAACCTGCGTGTCGATTCGGGCCGGTTCCGCAAGGAACTGCTCCGCGATCAGCGCCTCATGGTCGGCCGGCTCGATGGCCGCTTCACGGCGCTCGATGCCGACGCCGCGGGTGAACGGCAGGAATTCGATCCCTCGAACACCGCGCTGCAGGGAGCGTACACGGCGCTCTTCCAGGACTACGTCAAGAACGACCTCAAGTGGGAGAGCGACCTGCACTATCCGAGCTCCGGGAACGTGCGGCCGTGGAAGTACGTCGAGAACCGCTACATGGACGAGACCAACGCCCTGCGCCAGGCCATGGCGAAGAACCCGTTCCTGAAGGTGTTCGTCGCCTGCGGCTACTACGACATGGCGACGTGCGTCGGCGGGTCGGAGTTCAACTTCACGCACCTCGCCTACGACAAGTCGATCACCGACCGCGTGTCCTTCGGCTACTACGAGGCGGGCCACATGATCTACATCCGGCCGTCCGCCCACAAGAAGCTGAAGGACGACATCACGACGTTCATCGACGCCAACCGGGGCGGCAAGGCGGCGACGACCGACCAGTAGCAGGACGCTGAGTTGGACGGGGGCCGGCGCACCTTCGTGTGGCACCTTCGTGCCGCACCTCCGTGCAGCACCTCCGTGCAGCACCGCCGTCTGGCACCCCCGTGCGCCCGCCCAGGTTGACGAGCTGCTGGACGAGGGTGTATCACTCTGGCACGTTGGCGACTGTCCCCTAACCTCGTGAGGCTTCCACTGTGTCGAAACCCCCTGTCGGCGCGCTCCTGGTTTCCCTCGTCGTCCTGTTCCTGGCGGCGCCCGTCGTCGCGCATCGTTACACGACGGTGGTCACCGTCTCGGGTGACACGTCCACTGGGGAGAACTCCCCCGGCTGGCTGTTCAACCGCGACGTGAGCACCTCCACCCCGTTCGAGTTCACCACGCACGCCGCGAGCCGTGGCCGCGGCAGCCTCTACGTGCTGCCGATCAGCGCGGCGCCGGCCGACAAGTTCATCGGCGAGCTGTTCCTGCTGGCGTCGATGGGCAACGTCGACTCGATTGCGTACGACTTCCGCATCGGCTCCGGCGGCGATGCCGGGGACGCGAACGAGTTCTACATGAGCGTCTACGCGAACTTCGGGGTCTCCGACCCCGCGAAGTACTACGACTGCCGGTACTCGGTCGTTCCGGCGGCGGGTTCGCTGACCGACTTCACGACCGTGACCTTCGATCCCGACCAGGCGTATCCGGTGGCGACCCGTGGCGGGGCGAGCGCGTCTCCCTTCCCGTGCCCGGCCGTGCCGTCGGCGATGGGCGCCGACGCGACGCTCCGGATGGTGGCCCTCAACGTCGGCGACACCTCGGCCAACGATGCCACGCTCGACGGCTACCTCGACAACGTCGTCGTGCGGCTCGGCACCGGCACGACCGTCTACGACTTCGAGTCGACCCCGCAGACGGCCGCTGACTGCCGCGACGGCGGATGGCGGGGCTACGGCTTCCGGAACCAGGGGCAGTGCGTGGCGTCGCTGCACGCGGACGACCACCACGATCGGAATCATCACGGTTCGTGGCGCGGCTGGCCCGGCCACGATCGGCGTGGCCACGACCGGCACGACTCGCACGGCGGCCGGACGCGCCGCTGAGTCGTCGCTCCACCTGTCACGGACACGGGGCGGCGCCGGGGCGTCGCCCCGTGCGCCGCGCGAGCCGGTCGGCGAGACCGATCGCGTTCCGGCCGGCCGCTCAGCAGCCGGGAAAGTCGACGACGAGCCACTCCCGCACGCCCGACTGGCCGACCTCCAGGACGGCCGGCGCGGCATACGCGTAGCTCCGATAGACCCCGGCCCAGAACCGGTGCTCGCCGACGCGTACGAGCCCCAGTGGGCGCAGCGAAGCCATGCCCTTGCCGTCCGGCCAGTGGAGGCCCGATCGCACACCCACGACCTGGAAGGCGCTCGCGGGTGACGCCCGCCAGAGCCAAGTCCCGATGAGCGTGTCGGCGCTGGCGTGCCGGCGGCTTGCCTCGGCATAGGCGATTTCCGCACCGGCATCCGTACTGACGAAGGCGGCCTCCAGAACCGGCGGCGCGAGCGGCGCCTGGGGATCAGGTCCCGGCGCCGTGCCCAGCTCGAGCCGCACCGGAGGCTCGTTCAGCGCGAACACGGCTTCGAGACGGCTCGCGATCGACCGCCAGTCAGCGCCGCCCGGCGCGAGGGTCCGGACCGGCTCCAGCAGGCCGGGCCGGCTCGTGGCCAGCCCCTCCTGGAGCGCGTAGGTCCCGTCCGGCACGCTGGTCGTGAGGCCCGGAGTGTTGGCGCAGCCGCTCCCGATGTTCGCCCCCACGGCACCCGTGATTCGTGTGCCGAGCCGGCGGCCATCCGACGTCAGCAGTTCCCACGTCTCCGAGCGGTCCGCCGCTCCCCACCACTCAGCGGGGATGTCCTCAAAGGACAGCGGCGGGCGTGCGTCGTCGACGGGTTCCGGCCAGCTGTTCTTCCAGCGCTGGCCGTCCCACGTCGCGAACGGCACGATGGCGTCGGCGCTGCCGGCGATGCCGAGCGTGAAGGGGAGCGAGGCCTGGGAAGCGGCCAGGGGCGCGAGCACGACGGCTCCTGCCGAGAGTGCGAGAGTGACCGCGACGAATCGTGGCATCACGGAGCACCGATCGGGGGGGAGGGCCTGTGGCGCGCCCGGCAGGGCTCGAACCTGCGACCCCCGGCTTAGAAGGCCGGTGCTCTATCCAGCTGAGCTACGGGCGCGTCGGTCACATGGTAGCAAAGGCGCCTGCCCCTATTCGGCCCGGAGCACGTCCGCGGGATCCAGCGTGGCGAGCCGGCGGAGGGGGACGTAGCTGGCCACGGCCGCGGCAAGCAGCAGGATCGCCGCAACCATGCCGAGCGTCAGCGGGTCGAGCGGGCTGACTCCGAACAGCTGCGAAGCCATGAAGCGCGTCAGCCACCCGGCCGCGACCAGGCCTAGCGCAACCCCGGCCACGGCCAGCCAGAGCGCGTGGCGGACGAACGACGCGCGCACCTCACCCAGCCGCGCGCCGAGCGCCAGCCGTATCCCGATCTCGCGGCGCCGTTCGGCGACGCCGTGGCTCACGATGCCGTAGATGCCGACGAGACCGAGCAGCAGCGCCATCGTGCCGGTGATGGCCAGCAGTTGCAGCGTCATCGTCGTGCGGGCCATCGAACGCCGGTACATCTCGCCCATGGTCCGTACGCTGGCGAGCGACAGGTTCGGGTTCACGGACCAGACGGCCCGCCGCACCTCGTCCAGGAACGCCGTGGTGCCGGCCCGTGGGCTGCGAACCACGAACGCCGCGGTCGTGTTCCTGGCGAAGGCCGGCATGATGACGGTTTCCGGCGGCGGCTGGTTCAGGCCGTCGTGATGGACATCGGACACGACCCCGACCACCTCCCACCATGGCCCCTCTCGACCGGGGCCAATGCGGTGGCCCAGGGCCGCCTGGGCCGAGCCCCACTCCGCGCGCGCGAAGTTGGCCGACACCAGCGCGACCGGTCGCTGCCGCAGCACGTCGTCCCAGCCGAAGGCGCGACCCGCAAGCAGGGGTGTCTGGAAGGCTTCGAAGAAACCCGGCGAGACGGCTTGCACTTCCTTGAATGGTCCCGTGTCCTCACGGGTGGCGCCGCCTTCCGCGACAATCGAGGCCGACCGGCCGTCGCCGTCCAGCGGCAGACCGTCGTTCGAACTGGCGAACCCGGCCGAGGCGACGCCGGGCAGGCTCTCGAGACGTTCGAGAATCTGCTGCTGCATGTCCAGGGTGCGTGCCGCGTCATGCTGGCCGGGCCGACCAGGGGCGGCCACCATTGCCGGCGGAATCGTCAGCAGGAAGGTCTGGAGGCTCTCCGGCTCGCGAAAACCCGGATCGACCTGTCGCAGCAGCAGGAAGGAGCGGATCATCAAGCCCGAGCCCACGAGCAGCACCAGGGCCAGGGCGACCTGGCCGACGACCAGGGCGTGGCGTGCCCGCTGGCTCTCGCGGTGACCGGCGACGGTGCGCCCGCTGCCACGCAATGCGTCGGTCACCGGCAGGCGGGGCCACGCGAACTGGACCAGCGGCAGCAGGGCGAAGAACAGCGTGGCGACGACCGACATGCCGAGCGCCAGGGCCAGCACCCGGGGATCGATGGCCACGGTCATGATGCCGGGCAGGTCCCCGGCGCCGAGTGACACGAGCAGCGGCAGGCTGAGATAGGCGATCGCCACACCGAGCGCTCCACCGGCCGCACCGAGGAGCACGCTCTCCGCCACCACCACGCGCGCGATCGCGCCGCGGCCCGCGCCGAGCGCGGCCCGCAGGCCGAGCTCCGGGGCGCGCGCCTGCGTGCGCACCAGCATGAGGTTCGACACATTGGCGCACGCGATGACCAGCAGCACCCCAATCGTGGCCATGAGCAGCCACAGCGTGCCGCCGAGGTTGCCGACGACGCTGTCGCGCAGGAGCCGGAACTTCGGCTGGAAGCCGAACTGCACGGCGTCGCCTCCGGGATACTCCTCGTCCAGGATCGGGACCAGCCGGGCCGCATCGGCGTTGGCCTGTGCCAGCGTCACACCGGGCTTCAACCGGGCGATGCCCCGGCCATCGCCGGCCGGGAAGGCCGCGTCCGCGCGCACCGGTTGCAGCGGGTAGAAGAGGTCCGCGGGATAGTCGAAGAAGCGGAATGACGCCGGCAGCACCCCGACGATCTCGCGCGACACGCCGTCAACGACCAGCGTGCGGCCGAGCGGATCGGCGCCGCCGAACTGCCGTTGCCAGTAGCCATACGAAATCAGCACCGTCGGCGCGCTGCCCGGCTCGTCGTCTCGCAGGGAGAAGGTGCGGCCGAGCACGGGTGTCGCGCCCAGCATCGGCAGCACCTCGTGCGTCACCTGGACGCTCTCGACCGACTGCGGTTCGCCGGCACCCGTGACGGTCACCGGCGACCCGTCCCAGTCCCACAGGCCCACCGACTCGAACGTGCGGCTGTGATCCCGGTAGCCGAAGTAGACGGCCGGGCACGCGTAGAGCTGGTCGATGCCGACGGCCGGCGCCTCGTGCACGAGCTCGATGAGACGATCCTGATCCGGATAGGGCAGGGGACGCAGCAGCACGCCGTTGACGACGCTGAACATCGCGGTCGTGGCGCCGATGCCGAGGGCGAGCGTGAGCGTGGCAATGATGGTGAACGACCGCGCGCGTGCCAGCGACCGGGCGCCATGGCGCAGGTCACGCCAGAGGTCCTCGAGGCGGACGAAGCGGAACTGGTCACGCGTCTGCTCGCGCGTGCGTTCCACGGCGCCGAAGCGGAGCACCGCCTGCCGGCGCGCTTCGTCCGGCGGCAGACCGGCCCGGATGTTCTTCTCGGTCTGCTGGTCGAGGTGGAAGCGGATCTCCTCGTCCATGCCGTGCTCGAGCGCGGCGCGGTGGGGTTGCGCGCGCAGCCGGCGCCACGCCTCCACGAGGCGCGTGATCACGCCTCACCGCCCTCGAGGCTGGCCTCGAGCACGAGGTTGATGGCGCGCGACATGCGGCGCCAGGCAGCCAGCTCCTGCTGGAGCCGCCGGCGGCCCTGCGTCGTCAGCGCGTAGTAGCGGGCGCGGCGGTTGTTTGCGGTGAGCTGCCAGTCGGACCGGACGAGCCCCTGGCGCTCGAGGCGGTAGAGCGCGGGATAGAGGGTGCCCTGCCCGAGCTGCAGCACGCTCTCGGACCACTGCTCGATCCGTTCGGTGATGCCCCAACCGTGCATCGGCTCGAGCTGGAGTGCCCGCAGCACGAGCATGTCGAGCGTACCCTGGAGAACGTCGGTGCCGTCCTTCGCCACGTTGTGTCCTTTCGACCGTCGAAGGAACGGTAGCAGCTCTCCTTTCGAGCGTCAAGGGGAGTGGCGGGGACTCGCGCCGGGTTACGAGCGCTCTCTCAGCACGTACTCCGTGAGCACCTCGTTGATCAGGGTCTGATAGCCAATCTTCCGGCGCTTCGCGGTTTGCCGTACTTCGTCCAGGACATCGGGGTCGAGACGAATCGCAATCAGGCGCCTGGGGGCACTTCCGAGCGGAGGGCGGCCGACGCCGCGCATGGTCCCCAACTGCTCGTCCGACAGCTCCGGGATGTCGGAGTAGTCAATCGTTGCGTCGGTGGACGTACGCCGCCCTTTCGGCGCGGCTCGCCCGCCGCGCGCTGATGATGCGGACCGTTTCGCCATTGCCTGAGCCCCTCACCGTGTAGGCCACAATCAGCACTCGTCCCTCGAGTGACTGTCCGAGCCTTAGAGAACGTGGTTCACGAGCCGAATGCTTGAGGTCCGGCCCGTCCAGGGCATCCGGATCCACAAAGACGGTGGCGGCCTCATCGAATGACACCCCGTGCTTCTGGACGTTGATCGCGTCCTTTCGAGGGTCCCACTCGAACATGTTTAAGTATATACACAATCCAGGCATGCGGCCTGGCCTGGTGTGCGTGGGGCGACCGGTGGACTCGACGCCGACCCCCGGCTTGGAAGGCAGGTGTCCGATGCGATGCGTCGTGCGCGTGTGAACCCGGCCGGCCAGGGGCGGTAGCCGCTAGGCGTCCGGAGGCCGGCCGTGTCCGGTGCCGACCCACTTCAGGCGGATATCGCCCGCAGCCCTCACACGATCCGCAAGTTGCGAGGCGTGGTGGGCAATGTGCCGGATGTTGACGATCTGGTGTTCGAGTTTCGAGATCGGGTACCACGAGAAGCCACTGTCAGGGCTTGCGAGGTTCATGGCGCCCAGGCGCTCGTCCACCATCGCGTCGCAGACGGCCCAGTAGGCGAGGACCTCGGCTTTGAGATACGGCCGTGGTCCCGCCTCTGCGGGCTGGCCCGGTTCGGCCGGGCGGACGAGCCCGTCACCGTCGCGGAAGCCGTCCTGGTGTCCCTCCCAGGGAACGAAGTCCTCGGACCGATCGAGCAGGTAGAGGTGCGTGAAGAACAGCGTGTGGTACGCCACGCGCCAGAACGCATTGCGCGGTGTCTCGTCCAGCCACAAGGCGTCGGGGCAGCGCTCGATGGCCTCGCGGAGCATCGCCAAGGCCGCGTGGTACTGCCCCTGGAGTGCGACACGGATCGTCGCCTGCGAAGCGGCGCCGCCTGAGGCGTCCACGGTCGGTCACCCTTCCTTGTTCTTCTCGTCCCAGAGCTTCGGCTCCCACAGCTCCACTTTGTTGCCCTCGGGATCGACGATCCACGCGAACTTGCCGTTCTCGTGCGACTCCGGTCCCTTGAGGACCTCGACGCCAGCCAAGCGCAGGTCCGCGATCAGCGCGACGAGGTCATCGACGCGGTAGTTGAGCATGAAGGGCGCGTCGCTGGGAGCGAACCAGTCGGTGGTGGGCGAGGCGACGTGCCAGACCGTCAGGCCCTTGTCCTCGGCGGTGTCGTCTGTCCAGTTGAGCACGGCGCCACCCCAGGGCTCCATCTTGAACCCCAGGTGTGTCTCGTACCATGCCGCGAGCGCCTTCGGGTCCCGTCGGCTCTTGAAGAACACGCCTCCGATGCCGGTTACCTTGGCCATGGCTCTCCCTTGTCGTCGATGGCGCGATGTGGTCTCGCGCTCTTGTGCTGTTTTCGCGCGCTTCGTGTTCTTCGTGCGCTTCGTCCCTCGACCGATGCTCGGGACGACCTGAGCGTAGTCGAAGGTCGTGGCTGGCCTCCGCGTGAGCCTCAATCGAGAACCGGCGGGCGCCCGATCGGGTGCCGCCGCTCGAACTCCGCCGCGAGCGCCAGCACACTTTCCTCTCCGTGTGGCGGACCGATGATCTGCATGCCCACTGGCAGGCCGTCCGCGCCGAGGCCCACCGGCACCGACGCCACCGGCAGCCCTGTCAGGCTCCAGACGAAGGTCGGCGCCAGCCAGTCGATGTAGGTCGGCATGGTCTGCCCTGCCACGACGCCAGCGTAGTTCTCCTCGACCGGGAACGGCGGCACCGCGACCGTCGGCGTCACGATCAGGTCCACGCGGGTGAACCAGTCGGCGCACAGCCCCCACAGGCGCGATCGTGCCTGCTCGGCCTCCGCAATCTGCTCGGGCGTCGTGGCGAGGCCGGCGCGAATGTTCCCGGCCACGTTCGGGCCGAAGCGGTCGAGGTGTTCCAGCCGCCCACGCATGTGGTTCACGAACCAGAGGCCACGCAGGGTGAGGAACGCCGGACGTGCGAAGGCCAGATCGAGGGCGGCCTCCTCGACCACGGCGCCTGCCCCGTCCAGGCCCACGGCCGCGTCCCGGCACATCCTGTCGATGGCGGCATCGACGCCAATACCCGCCGGGTCCGAGGCATAGAGCACGCGAGTGCCAGGCGGCAGGCCGACGTTCACCGCGGCGGGGAAGTCGCGATCCGCGACGCGGGATCCGAACGGCGCCCCGGCGCTCGCACCGGCGATGGCCTGCAGCATCAGGGCGACGTCGCCAGCCGTGCGCGCCATCGGCCCCGTCACGTTCAGCGTGTCGTGCACCCAGTCGGAGGGCACGGTCGGCACGAGCCCGACCGACGGCCGCAGCCCGACGACCCCGCAGAACGACGCCGGGATGCGCAGCGAGCCACCGAGATCCGTGCCTTCCGCCAGCGCGATCATGCCGCTCGCCAGCGCCGCGGCCCCGCCGCCGGTGGAGCCGCCCGCCGTGCGTGTCGTGTCCCACGGGTTCCGGGTGCGGCCGAAGATCTCGTTGAAGGTGTTGCCGCCCGCGCCGAACTCCGGCGTGTTGGTCTTGCCCACGATGACGGCGCCCGCCGCTCGCAGCCGCGAGACGACGACAGCGTCGCGGGTGGCGACGTGGTCGGCGTGGACGAGACTGCCGTACGTCAGGCGCAACCCGGCCACGGGCGTCACGTCCTTGATACCGACGGGCAGGCCGCAGAGCGCCCCCGGCGTGGCCCCGCGGGCCAGCGCCGCATCGACCCGGTCCGCCTCGTCCAACGCCGCCGGGTTCAGCGTCACCACGGCATTCAGGGGGCCGTTGACCTGATCCACGCGGGCGAGCGCGGCGGAGACGAGTTCGCGCGCCGACACCTGCCGCCGCGCGACGAGGTCGCGGAGGGCCGTAGCCGGGCGATCGATCAGGGTGTCGTCCACGTCCGTCAGCCAGCGCGCGAAAGGGCCGCCCCGCGCCTGTCGCGGGCCGCGCCACTACAGCAGAGGCGCCAGGCCGGGTCAAGCGGTTGGGTGGGGGCGGCTCCTCGGATATGCTGTCAGGGCAACCGGACGGTGGCGCGTATCCACTGATTCGGTCCTCCGTGAGGCGGTGACGACCGCGACGGATCGGCCGCGACAACGGAGCGGCCGGTCATCGTCCGGGCCATTCACCCCACGAGACCATCAACGGCGCGCACGCGGGCTCGTGCCCGGTGGCCCCCTGCACACCGAAGAGGGACAGACGCATGGCAAACGCAAGGCGGACGGGATGGACGCTGGCACTCGCGGCGGGAGTCGTCGCGGCGGTCGCGGCCTCGGCGCAGTCGGTGCAGCCGACCAATGACGCGCCGAACCCCTACGAGACGATCGACGGCTACTTCAAGATGCCGGCGGGACGGGAGTGGGGCTCGACGAGCGCCGTCGACATCGCACCCGACGGCCGGTCGATCTGGGTCGCGGAGCGTTGCGCGTCCAACAACTGCTGGGACTTCGAGAAGGACCAGAGCAAGCCGCTCGACACCGTCTTCCTGTTCGACCAGAGCGGCAAGTACGTGCGCAGCTTCGGGCAGGGCCTGATGGTCTTCCCGCACGGCATCTACGTCGACACGGCCGGCAACGTGTGGGTGACCGACGCCGCCGACAACCGGCCGCGCCGCCCGCGCAACGCGCCGGCCGACGCGCCGGAGCCGAAGGGGCCGTCGAAGCTCCTGGGGAACCAGGTCTTCAAGTTCAGCCCCGAGGGCAAGCTGCTCATGACGATCGGCAAGCCGGGCGGGCACGTGCCTGGCACGCCGGGCCGCCAGCCCGGGGACCTCTACCAGCCGAACGACGTCATCACGAACGACAAGGGCGAGATCTACATCACGCAGGGCCACGGCTCCGAGTACGCGAAGATCGCGAAGTTCGCGCCGGACGGCACGTTCATCAAGGAGTGGGGCGAGTACGGCTCGGGCCCGGACCAGATGGACCAGCCGCACGCCCTGGCGTGGGACTCGAAGGGCCGCCTCTTCGTCGCCGACCGCTCGAACAACCGCATCAAGGTGTTCGACCAGGACGGCAAACTGCTCGAGACCGGCTACGAGCAGTTCAGCCGGCTGAGCGGCATCTTCATCACCAAGGACGACATCCTCTACGGCGCCGACTCGGAGTCGGGCTCGGTCGAGCCGAAGCGCGCTGACTGGAAGCGCGGCATCCGCGTCGGCGACCTGAAGCAGGGGCAGGACGCGAAGATCATCGCGCTGATCCCCGACCCCGAGCCCGACCCGCGCAAGGCCTACAACGCCATCACGAGCGCGGCCGAAGGCGTCGCGGTCGACGCCGCCGGCAACGTCTACGGCGCGGAGGTCGGCCCGCGCAGCCTCAAGAAGTACGTCAAGAAGTAGCGCGCCGCCGGGGGCGGACGCTCACCCCAGGGTGGGCGTCCGCGTCGGCCATCCCACCTTCGCCTGGTACGCCCGCGCCAGCGCCAGGATCGCCCCCTCGTTGTAGAGCCGTCCCAGGAACGTGATGCTCGTCGGCAGGCCTTCCTTCGTGAAGCCGTGGGGGACCGCCACCGCCGGATAGCCGCAGGCGTTCGCGACCGTGAAGTGGTCGCGGATGACACTGGGCGGACGCTCCGGTGGCGGGCCGGACGGACGGGCCGCGGGCGCGGCGCCGCCGGCCGGCTCGCGGCTGCCACGCGCCTCCATGAACGGCGCGAGGTAGACGTCGAACCCGCTCACCGCCGCGGCGAACTGCTCCATGACCATCATGCGCACGCGCTGGGCCTGGAGGTAGTCCACGGCCGGGACGAGGTGCGCGGTGCGCATGCCGTTGGCCCGGCCCTTGTTCGTCATCTTCGCGAGCCGCCCGCTGCGCAGGTCCTGGTCGAAGGACGCGCCCGACTCGACCCCGAGCACGCCGCCGATGGCTTCGATCGGCATCTCGGGCAGGTCGAACGGCACCAGCGTCACCCCGAGGCCACGCAGCGTGTCGAGCGCCGCCGTGTCGTGGGCCTTCCATTCCGCGTCACGCCCCTCCTCGTCGAAGGCCGCCTTCAGGTAGCCGACCTTGAGCGACCGGAGGTCCGTCGCCGCGTCGTAGTTGAACGGCAGGTCCTGCACCGTCATGTCGAGTGGGTCGGGCACGGCCAGTGCCTTGAAGACGACGGCGCAGTCCTCGGCGGTGCGGCAGATCGGGCCCAGCCGGTCGAGGCTCCACGACAGCGTCATCGCGCCGTGGCGGCTCACGCGGCCGAACGTCGGGCGGAGACCCGTGCAGCCGCAGACGGTGGACGGGCTGAGGATGGAGCCGCTCGTCTCCGAGCCGATGCCGAACGCGACACAACCGGCGGCCGTCGCCGAGGCGGGCCCAGCGGAGGACCCGCTCGAACCGTATTCGGGATTCCACGGGTTGTTCGTCCGGCCGCCAAACCAGCGATCCCCGCCCGCGAGCTCACCCGTCGTCAACTTGGCGACGAGCACGGCGCCAGCCTCCCGCAGCAGCCGTACGACCGTCGCCTCCGAGTCGATCACCTGGTCGACGTACGCGCCCGAGCCCCACGTCGTCTTGTAGCCGGGGACCGCGATGATGTCCTTGCAGCCCCACGGGATGCCGTGGAGGGGACCCCTGTAGCGGCCGGCGGCAATCTCACGATCGGCCGCGGCGGCCTGCTCCTTCGCCAGGTCCGGCGTCAGCGAGACGACGAAATTGAGGGTCGGCTTGTAGCGCTCGAGCCGCGCCAGGTACATCGTCGCGAGCTCGGTGGACGTCACCTGGCGCGTGCGGAGCAACTCCGCGAGGTGCGTGAGCGGCCAGAACGCCACGTCCTCGAGGTCCGCGGGACGCGTGACCTTCGGCGGCGTGCTCGGGCGGAAGGGACGGGCCGTGTGATCCAGCGCCGTACCTGGCACGAGCGGGCTGTAGTACAGCGGTGGCGCGACCTGCGGATCGATCGAGACCTTGCGCAGCGCGTCGTAGCTGTCGAGCGTGCGGTTCAGGCCCTCGAGCATCTGCTGCCGGTCTTCGTCCGGGAACTCGAGGCCGGCGACGGCGAGCGCGTCCTTGAGCATCTGGTCGGTGACACGCGGCGCGGCCTGCTCCTGCATGCGGGCCCAGAGCACGCCGGGCAGGAGCGTGGTGCTGACGCCGACGGTGGAGCAGGCGGCCAGGAACTGGCGGCGGGACGGGGACGGCTTGGACATGCGCGGGAGCATACACCGGAGCCGGGGGCGCCGTGCGACAAGGGTGTTGTCCGGGGAGAGGCAGTTCTGTGGGAGGGGGAGGCGGGAACGACGAAATCGTGGGGCGGCGGAGACGCCGGTGTGCCGGGCTAGACACACTCAGCACACTGAGCACACTGAACACACTGAATCCACTGAACACACTCAAGACTGAAGACTGAAGAAAGGGCTGGACGGCTTGTGGGCGGGTGTCCCTGCGATCTGCCAGGACTTCGTGACGACTTCCGCTCTCGCCAAATCCGAGCGAACCTTCAGCCCCTGCGGTCTTTCGTGTTCTCAGTGTCTTCAGCGTGTTCAGTGTGCTCAGTGTGTTCAGTGTCTTCAGTGTGCTCAGCGGGAGATGCTGGTGCGGGCGGCGCCGGGCCCGAAGACGCGCCGCAGAATGGGCCACGCCACCGCCAGCAGGGCGATCCCGAGCAGCGCCGCCGAGACCGGCCGGGTGAGGAAGACGGTCCAGTCCCCCTCGCTGATCGCGAGGGCGCGGCGGAGTTGCTGCTCGGCCATGGGGCCGAGGATGAGGCCGATCATGACCGGCGCGACGGGGGCGTCGGCGGTGCGCAGGGCGAAACCGAGCACGCCGATGCAGGCCAGCAGCACGAGATCCCCGGCGGAGCGGTGCACGCTGTAGGCGCCGAGCGCGGCCAGGATCAGGATGCCGGCGTAGAGCTGCGGCTTCGGAATCTCGAGCAGCTTCACCCACAAGCCGACCAGCGGCAGGTTCAGCACGAGCAGCATCACGTTGCCGATGTAGAGGCTCGCGATGACACCCCAGACGAGCAGCGGCTCGTGCTCGAAGAGCAGCGGCCCCGGCTGCAGGCCGAACTGCTGGAAGGCGGCGAGCAGGACCGCGGCCGTCGCCGACGTCGGAAGGCCGAGCGTCAGCAGGGGCACCAGCACGCCGGCCGCCGACGCGTTGTTGGCCGCCTCCGGGCCGGCGACGCCCTCGATGGCGCCTTCGCCGAACGCCTCGGGCGTCGGCGACAGCCGCTTCTCGACCGCGTAGGAAATCAGCGTGGGCAGTTCGGAGCCACCCGCCGGCAGGGCGCCGAGCGGGAAGCCGATGGCCGTGCCCCGCAGCCACGGGCGCCACGACCGTGCCCACTCCTCACGGGTCATCCAGGTCGATCCGCTCGCCGGCAGGATTTCGTCCGGCTGCGGTCCCTGGCTGACGACGTGCAGGGTCTCGCCCACGGCAAACAGCCCCACCGCGACGATGACGACGTCGATGCCATCGAGGAGGTAGGGGATGCCGAAGGTGAGACGCGCCTCGCCGCTGAGGCTGTCGATGCCGATGAAACCGAGCGCCAGGCCGATGAAGAGGCTCAGCAGTCCCTTCAGCAGCGACGGGCCGAGCACGGTGGACACCGTCACGAAGGCGAGCACCATCAGCGCGAAGTACTCGGCCGGCCCGAAGACGAGCGCCAGGCGGACCATGGCCGGTGCGCTGACGCTCAGGGCCAGCGTCGCGAGCGTGCCCGCGACGAACGAGCCGATGGCAGCCGTCGCCAGGGCCGCGCCGCCACGGCCGGCGCGTGCCATGCGGTGCCCGTCGATTGCGGTGATCATCGTCGCGCTCTCACCCGGCGTGTTCAGCAGGATGGACGTCGTCGAACCGCCGTACATCGCGCCGTAGTAGATGCCGGCAAACATGATGAGCGCCGAGGTCGCATCGAGGCTGAAGGTGACGGGCAGCAGCAGCGCGACGGTCAACGCAGGGCCGATCCCCGGCAGCACACCCACGGCCGTGCCAAGCGTGACGCCGACGAGGGACCAGAGCAGGTTGAACGGCGTGAGGGCGACGGCGAAGCCCTGCGCGAGCGCATCGAGGGGGTTCACAGCCAGCCCCGGAGCCCGGGGGTGGGCGGCAGTTGCACGCCGAGCCCGCGGGTGAAGGCCAGGAACAGCGCGGCGCTGACGACGAGGCCAATCACGCCGTCCCGCACCGGTGCGCGGCTGCCCAGGGCACCTGCCGCGGCCGCGAAGACCATCGTGCTCGTCAAGACGAACCCGAGACCGTCGAAGAGCACGGCCTGCCCCGCCAGCGCGGCGGCCAGCAGCGCCGCGCTTCGCAGGCCGGGCAGGACCACGGGCGGCTCGGGCGGCGCCGCGGCGCGGGCCACACTGGCCCACCGCCGCAGCGTCGGTGCGCCGGCGGCCAGGAGCAGGCCGGCCAGCACGAACAGCACCGCCAGCGGGGTCGTCATCGGCGTGAGGGCGAAGGCCGCGCCAGGTGGCGGTGGGAGGCGGGTCTCGTCGAGCCGGCGGAGCACGGCCTCGACGCGCGACTGCTCGGCGGCGAGGAACTGCACGAACGGAGCACCTGGAAGGTACAGGTTGGTCCAGCCGTTGCGGGCCACGGCCGCCTGCCAGGTCTCACTGCCGACCACGGCCGTGACGCGCGCGATGAGCTGTTCGCGTTCCGCGTCGCTCAAGCCAGGTGGGGCGACGACGCCACGCCAGTTGGCGAGGTCGAGCGAGAGCCCGAACTCGCGCAGGGTCGGGACGTCGAGACCGGGCAGCCGCGCGGCCGCCGACACGGCGAGGGGCCGCAGCGTGCCCGCCTCGATCTGTCCGGCGAATTCGCCCCAGCCGCTGACACCCGCCGTGACCTGCCCCCCGAGCACGGCGGCGATGGCCGCGCCGCCGCCGGCAAAGGCAATGTAGTTGGCGGCAGCCGGCGCGATGCCGGCCTGCTCCGCGATGAGGCGCACCAGCAGGTCGTCCGTGCCGCCCGCCGACCCGCCGCCCCAGGCAATAGAGCCGGGCGCCTCCCGGAACGCGGCGAGCAGCTCGTCGAAGGTCCGGTACGGCGAAGCCGCCGGGACGACGATGACCTCGTACTCGCCGATCAGCCGCGCGATCGGCGTCGTGGCGGCCAGGGTGATCGGTGAGCGATTGGTCACGGTGCCGCTCACCATCACGAGGCCGGTGACGAGCAGCGCGTCGGGATTGCCACGCTCCGCGCTGACGAACCGGGCCAGCCCGATGGTGCCCGCCGCCCCGGGCACATTCTCGACCTGCACGAGGGCACCGGGCTCGGTGGCCGCGAACGCCTGCTGCAGCACCCGCGCCGTCTGGTCCCAGCCGCCGCCCGGCGCGGCCGGGGCGACGATGGTCAGGGGCCCGGATGCCGCGTGGCCCGGGGCCGGCAGCAGCAGGAGGAGCGCGGCCAGACAGACAGAGACGAAGCGCATCTGCGGGCCACAGATAGCACAGATGGCACGGATAGCGGCAAGGAACGAAACACAGATGCACAGATGCACGGGGATGCACAGGTGGGACTCACTGCGTTCGCTCGGACTCGCTGCGCTCGTTGGGACTCGCTACGCTCGCCAGGTTGGACGAAGAGCTCGACCGCCTGACCGGCGCCCGCTGGCTTCTTGGGTTTTGACTCTTCAATCTGAAATCTTCGATCTGAGATTGGAGGCCGCGCCTCCGTGCCTCCGTGTCTCCGTGTCTCGGTGGCGGCATTTTGGGGAACTGAGGCGCGCTCATGATGTCCATGAAGACGATTCGTGGCACCGGGGCGGTGCGCGGGCTACGATGGCCCTTTCAGGAGAACCTCCTCATGTCCTCGTATCGGTACCTGCACCTCGACGTCTTCACCGGCACCCGTTTCGAAGGCAACCAGCTCGCCGTCTTCCTCGACGCACGTGGGCTCGACACGGCCACGATGCAGAAGATGGCCCAGGAGATGAACTTCGCGGAAAGCACGTTCCTGCTGCCGGCCGAGTCGCCCGAGACCGACATCCGGATGCGCATCTTCACGCCCGCGTTCGAGATGCCGATGGCCGGCCATCCGACGGTGGGCACCACCTTCGCGCTCGCCTCCACCGGCGCCATCACGCCGGCGCGCGACCGCTGGACGTACGGCCTCAATATCGGTCCCACCCCTGTCGGACTCGAATGGGCGGGCGACACGCTGGCGTTCGCGTGGATGACCCAGCGGGTGCCGGAGTTCCGCCCGCCGGTCGTGCCGGTCGATGAGATCCTGCGGGCCGCGGGTGTGGATCCGGCGGCGGTCACGGCCAGCGGGTGTCCGGTGGAGGAGGGCTCGAGTGGCGCGGCCTTCATCTACGTCCCGGTGGCCACCCGTGAGGCCGTCGACGGAGCCGAGCCCGACGTCGCGCGCCTCAAGGCCTTGCGCAGCGCGTTCCCGGGCGATCACATCGGCGTCTTCGTGTTCAGCACCGAGGCGGTCGAGCCAGGCGTCACCGTCTACAGTCGCATGTTCGCGCCCGGCCACGGCGTGCCCGAGGATCCCGGCACGGGCAGCGCCAGCGGCCCGCTTGGCGCCTACCTCGTGCGCCACGGCCAGGTGGCCGGCGACGAGGCCCAGCGCATCGTGTCGCGCCAGGGCGTCAAGATGGGCCGCCCCTGCCGCATCCACGTCCGGGTGGATCAGGATGGCTCAGGCGCGGTGACCGGGGTGAAGGTCGGGGGGCAGGCTGTGATCGTGGCACATGGAGATCTGACGATCTCGTGATCTTGTGATCTTGTGATCTTGTGATCTTGTGAATTTGTGATTTTGTGATCTGATCTGGTGATCCGCTGACCTGGGCATCTATCGGCCGATCGATCTGCCAATCGGTCGATGGTTGATCTGTCGATCTCCCAGCGAGGCCGCGAAGCGGGCCCTTCGACTCCGCTCAGGGCAGGCCCTTCGACTCCGCTCAGGGCAGGCCCTTCGACTCCGCTCAGGGCAGGCGAGGCCCACCGCCGGCGCGACCGCGCCGGCGGCCCTCACGGCGCCAGCCGCGTCCGGCTCCACTCGCCGCTCGCGCCACGCTCATAGAGCAGCCGGTCATGCAGGCGGCTCGGGCGGCCCTGCCAGAACTCGATCCGCTCGGGTACGACGCGGTAGCCGCCCCAGTAGTGGGGGCGTGGCACCGTCGTGCCCTCGTACTGCGCCTGCAGCGCGCGGAACCGGTCCTCGAGCACGCCACGGTGCTCGACCGGTGTGCTCTGCTGCGAGGCCCAGGCACCGATCTGGCTCTCGACCGGGCGGGAGTGGAAGTACGCCGTGGAGTCCTCGTCCGAGACCCTCTCCACCGCGCCGGTGACCCGGACCTGTCGCTCGAGCGGCGCCCAGTAGGCGAGCAGGCACGCCCGGGGGTGCGCGGCGAGGTCGTGGCCTTTCGCGCTCTCGTAGTTCGTGAAAAAGACGAAGCCCTCGGGACCGAAGTCCTTCAGCAGCACGATGCGCGCCGCCGGATCGCCGGCGGGCGTGACCGTGGCCAGCGTCATCGCATTCACGTCCAGCAGGTCCGACGCCTCGGCCTCGGCAAACCAGGTCGAGAACTGCGCCAGGGGATCGGCGCTGGCGGAAGCCTCGTCGAGCGCGCGGCTCGCGTACTCACGCCGGAGATCGGCAATCGACATGATCTGAAGATTACACCCGCGCCGGCTACGGCGTGCCGACGGACACCCAGGCGCCCAGCACCCGCTGGTCCGTAGCCCCGGGCTCGATCTCGGCCGGCACGAACCCGCTCTCGGAGGTGATGGTCAGCTCGATCACGCCCCGGGAAGGCGGGGGCAACTTGACATGGACCGGTGTGCCGGGCGCGAGGTCGAGCGCCTGGCGCCAGCCATGCGCCTCGAGCACCAGGTGATTCGGCCGAAGCCCGCTGTGCATCGTCAGGATGGCGGGCGCGTCGGACGGGGGCACGATCGTGACCTCCGTCGTCCGCTCGCCGATCGTCCAGAACCCGTCCACCTCGGGATACGTCTGCTCGTCGTGGAAGAGCACGACGGCGCCGGGATACTGGGCCGCCGCGAGCACGGGTGGCGTGCGTGGACGGGCGGCGCGGTCGAGCACACGCTCGGGCGTGATGCGGATCGCCGCAATCGCCCGCTCGAGATCGGTCGAGCCGCGGAAGCCGACGAACGCCGCATCGGCCGGCAGCGAGAAGGTCGCCTGCCACTCACCGCCGGCGGTGGGGTGCACCCGCCACGTCTCGAATGCCGGCCCGATGCGGCCAACCTGCAGCGCGAAGGGCGCACCGCCGGCGACGGCCGATGGAAACTCGTCGGTCCACGTCACACGCACGGCGTACTCGCCGGCCGGCAGGGAGAAGCGCCCGTTGTGCAGGACGCGCAGGGGTTGTGGATCCGTGCGGGATCCAGGCACGACCCGCAGCGACAGCAACGGCTCGGCGGCGCTCGCGGGCTCCACGCTGAACGGATCGTAGACCACCGCGGTCGGCAGCGCCGTCTCGTCGAAGTCCGCGAGCGCGTCGAGCGCGGAGCGGGCGCCGACGTCTCTGCGCGGGAGCGGCGGATCGTCCGGCAGCAACGGCATGACCGCTGCGACCGCCAGCACGGCCCCGCCCAGGGTCGTCGTCGCCATGAGGGCCGCGGCGCCTGGCGTGGCGGGACGCAGGCGACGTATCAGCCATGCGGCGGCCGCGGCGATGACGAGCCAGGCCGCGACGTGAAGCACGGCGGTGCCCGCCTCGTGCGCGATGAACGTCGGCGCGAGCGTCCAGGCATCCCAGCGCGGCGAGAAGTACTCGAGCAGGCGCGAGGTGCCGTCACGATCGTTGGCGATGAGCAGGCCCTGCTGCGCGAAGGTGAGTGCCGCGGTGAAACAGACGCCGATGATGAGCAACAGGTGCTGGGCGGCACGGCGGACGGTGGCCCCGCCAGCCGCGCGGTAGGCGGCGGCCACGGCGGGCGCGAGCAGCAGCAGCCCGGATCCGAGCGGCCGGCTTGGGGAGGCCGATCCGCCCCACCAGATGCGGAAGGCGCCGACGGTCACCAGCAGCGCCAGGAACACCATACCGGACTCGATGGCGAGGCGCGCCCGTTCGCCGCCGGCGCGCCACAAGGCCCACAGCCCGGTGCCGGCGAGCGCGTAGGCCGGGGCATACGCGAGAAGGCCGTACTCCTGATCGAACAGCAGGCCCGGTGCGCCAAAGACCAGGTTGAACGGGGTGGTCTGGGTCATCGAGCCGTATGGCGTCTGCGGCCACGGCGAGCCCCAGATGACGTAGAAGAACGCGAACCACGCCGCCAGACACGCGAGGTACGGAGCTGCGAGGAGGGCCGTCGCGGTGACGAGGTCGCGTGAGGGCGGCCGGAGCTTGAGGGGCGGCAGCCAGAGGCGTGCGGCGGCGGCCGCCATGATCGCCGCTGACATCGGGGCGTACTTGGTGCTCAGCCATGGCAGCACGCCGGCCGCCGCGCCGATCCCCAGGAGTCGAGGCGTGTCGAGCGCACGCTGCCCCGTGGCCAGCGTGAAGGCCACGACCGCGGCCAGGCCCGCGGTCAGCTCCGGGTACACGGTGAAGGCATTCAGCGCGAACGGCGCCGAGGTGGCGACAGCGGCCCAGGCGAACGTGGCGGGGGCGAGGCCCTCCCGTTCGGCGATGGCGCGCCACATGAGCGCCGCGGCGAGGGAGGCGAGCGCCAGCAGCACGATCACGACCAGGTGATACCCGCCGAGCGCATAGATTGGCGCGAGCAGGATCGACAGGCCGACCGGGTGCACCGAATAGATCTCGCCGTCCGCGCCGCGGGTGAGGTAGTGCGGGTCGAGCGGGCGGTTGAAGTACTCGCGGTAGTCCTCGCGCGCGTGGTTGTTCTCGATGGCGAAGTCGCCGTCGCGCCAGAGGCTCTGGGCGATGACGAGATAGTGCGGCTCGTCGCCGGAGGGGAAGAGCACCGTGTCGGTCAGCCGCGCCGCCGCGACACCAGAGAAGAGGAACGTCGCCAGCCCGACCGCCGCCGTGAGGCGCGCGAGCGGCTGCGTGTCGAGGGTCGGCAGCCGCCAGAGGCCCTCGTGCCACGTGGACCAGAGGAGCATCCCGGCCACGAGCGCCCAGATCACGCCCTGTGCCGGTCCGGCCGGCAGGCGCAGGGCTGGCCAGGCGTCGGGCAGCCACGGCAGGAAGGGCACGATGAGCAGGACGAGCGCGAAGACCGGCAGCGCCAGGCGGCCGAGTCGCGGCCGCTCGAGCGCCGTCGTCCCATGCGGGCGGTTCAGGTGGTCGAGGACCAGCAGGCCGATGCCGCCGAGCACGACGAACCCGAGCAGGCTGATAGCCGGTGGCAGGAAGGCGAGACGGACGGGGACGTCGCCGTCCAGGCCGATGTCGAGCACCGCACGCGTCAGGTAGAGCGCGACCCCCACCACGAGGCAGGCCAGGGCAGGCAGGATGACGCGGGAGTGACGCATGCGGGGGTCCATGTTACTCGGCCCGCCGCGCGTCCGCGCGGCGGGGGCCTCGGCGCCCGGGGCGCCTCGGTAGGCCTCGCCCCTCGCTGCGCTCGGGGCTCGGTAGGACTCGCCGCTCCGCGGCTCGCTGGGACTCGTCCTCCCTGGGATCACGAGTCGGACGTCGCTGGGACTCGTCCTCCCTGGGATCACGAGTCGGACGTCGCTGGGACTCGGCCGCTTCGCGGCCTCGCTGGAGGCCGCCCGCGCGGCGCGCGGGCGTGGGGCCGCTCTCGCTTCGCTCGAGCGTTGGGATGGGAAGGCTGCCTTCTGTATCCCACGAGCCGCCGCAGGCGGCGAGGTCCACCGCAGGCCTGACGGGCGAGCGGAGCGAGCCCGGCCCAACGCCCGCACGGCGCGCGGGCGGCCCAGCGAGCGAAGCGAGTCCCAGCGACGTCCGACTCGTGATCCCGGGAGGACGAGTCCCAGCGAGCGAAGCGAGTCCTGGCGACGTCCGACTCGTGATCCCGGGAGGACGAGTCCCAGCGAGCGAAGCGAGTCCTAGCGACGTCCGACTCGTGATCCCAGGGAGGACGAGTCCCAGCGAGCGAAGCGAGTCCTAGCGACGACCGACTCGTGATCCCGGGAGGACGAGTCCCAGCGAGCGAAGCGAGTCCTGGCGACGTCCGACTCGTGATCCCAGGGAGGACGAGTCCCAGCGAGCGAAGCGAGTCCTACCGAGCCG
>JBFWVR010000010.1:0-186896 GCA_050246635.1 Vicinamibacterales bacterium | reverse complement strand
AGCCGGAGGCCGGGGCCGAGATCGGGGATGCCCTGGATGCGCGTCATGAGAGTCGGACCTCGATGGAACGGGCGTGGCCTTCGAGCCCTTCGGCGCGGGCCAGCGTGGTGATCGTGGGAGCCAGGCGCTTCAGGCCCTGCTTCGTGAGCCGCTGCACGGACACGAGACGGACGAAGTCCGCGGCGTTCAGGCCGCCGTGGATGCGTGCCGCGCCGGCAGTCGGGAGCACGTGGTTGGAGCCGATGGCGTAGTCGCCGGCCACCTGGGCGGTCCAGCCGCCGACGAACAGCGCACCGGCGGCGCGCACCTGCTTCGCCAGCGCCTCGGTACCGACGACGAGATGCTCGCTCGCGGCGGCGTTGGCGAGCGCCATCGCCTCCTTCAGGTTCCTGGTCACGATGATCCCGCCGTGGGCCAGCAGCGATGCGAGGGCCGGGCCGTCCTGCGGCACCTGGTGGGCCACTTCCTCGGCGACCTGCTCCGCGAGCTTGCGCTTTGACGTGATGAACACCGCGCGCGCATCCGGATCGTGTTCCGCCTGTGCGATGAGGTCCGCGGCAATCCAGCGTGCCGGGCCCTCGTCTGTGACGATCAGAATCTCGGTGGGGCCGGCGTAGAAGTCGATGCCGCAGTCGGCGCTGACGAGGGACTTCGCGGCCGAGACCCAGCGGTTGCCGGGTCCCACGATCTTGTCGACACGCGGGATCGTCGCCGTCCCGTAGGCCATGGCGGCGACGGCGTGCGCGCCGCCGACCTGGAAGAAGCGGTCGATGCCGGCCTCGATGGCGGCGGCCAGCACCGTGGGGTCGGGCTTCGGGCTGACGGCGATGACCTCGGGCACGCCAGCCGCGCGGGCGGGGATGGCGTTCATGAGGAGAGACGAGGGCAGGGGATAGCGCCCGCCCGGCACGTAGCAGCCAACGCGGTCGAGCGGAATCACACGCTGCTCGACCGTCACGCCCGGCGCGACGCGCATCCGGAAGCCCCTCGGCACCTGCTTCTTTGCCACGGCCCGGATGCTCCGGGCGGCCCGCCTGATGGCGGCACGGACCTTCGAGGGCACCTTTGCCGCCTCACGCGCCCACTGCTCGCGTGGAATCTCGATGGCGCCCTTCAGCCCGTCGAGCTCCCGCGCGTACCGCTTGAGCGCCCGATCGCCCTGCTTGCGGACGGCGTTCACGATCTCGGCCGCGGCGGTCTCCGTGGAGGTATCGCGGATTGCCGTCGCCGACAGGAGGGCGTCGACGGCTTTCGTGTTGGTGGAGTCAACGATCTTGAGCATACGAAGTCACCAGTTAGCCCCATTGAACATGCACTCACGGAGACACTGAGGCGCGGAGACACGGAGCAGCCACTTCAGACTGAAGATCGCAGATTGGCGATTTCATAGCCAGCCACGAAGGACACGAAGGACACGAAGACTGCGAAGGTATCGTCGGTCGAATTCAACAGCGAAGCCTTTCGTGCGCTTCGTGTTCTTCGTGGCTGGTTGTCAATCATCGATCTTCAATCTTCGATCGAAGATCGGAGCCGAAGGCTCCGTGTCTCCGTGTCTCCGTGTAGGCATTCCTGCCTACACGACGATCTTGTTCAGCGGATACTCCACGATGCCCTGCCCACCCGCCTGTTTCAACCGGGGGATCAGGTCGCGCACGGTCTTCTCCTCGATGATCGTGTTCACGGCGACCCAGTCGGGATCCGACAGCGCCGAAATCGTCGGGCGCTGCAGGGCCGGGAGCTGCTCGATGATGGCGTCGAGGTCGGCCTTCCTCACGTTCAGCATCAGGCCGACGCGGCCCTGGGCCTCGATGGCAGCCTTGAGCAGCAGCGCGATGTTCTCGATCTTCGTCTTCTTCCAGTCGTCTGCCATCGCTGGCTGGTTGGCAATGAGCTGGGTGTTCGACTCCATCAGCGTCTCGATGATGCGGAGCCGGTTGGCGCGCAGGGTCGACCCCGTCTCGGTGGCCTCGACGATGGCGTCGGCGAGGACGGGGGGCTTGACCTCGGTGGCGCCCCAGGAGAACTCGACGTCGACGTTCACGTGGCGCTGCTGGAAGTAGTCGCTCGTCACGCGCACGAGCTCCGTGGCGATGCGGCAGCCGTCCAGGTCCTCGGCCTTCTGGTACTTCGAGCCCTCGGGGACGGCCAGCACCCACTTCACCTTGCCGAAGCTCTGCTTCGCGTAGACGAGGTCGCAGACGGGGACGAGCGGCGCCTCTTCCGGATGGCCGATCTGGTGCTCCGCAATCCAGTCCATGCCGGTGAGGCCGGCGTCGATCACGCCGTCCGAGACGTATCGGGCCATCTCCTGCGCCCGGATAAGCATGCACTCGATCTCCGGGTCGTCTATCGAGGGGAAGTAGCTCCGGGACGAGACGTGAATCTTGAAGCCCGCGCGGTCGAAGAGCTGGACCGTCGCGTCCTGGAGGGAGCCTTTGGGGATGCCGAGTTTAAGGACGGACATTTCGCTGATGCCTTTTTTCGGAGTGCGCGGAATCAGATCATCCACGGATTACACGGATTTCACGGAAACACTGAACACACTGAACACACTGAACATACGGGGCACACTGAACATACGGGGCATACGGAAGACACGGAGGACACCGGCACACTCACATCTCGAGTAAGGGCCAGAGCCGGAGCCGCTTCAACCCTGCCTTCTTTCATCTGTGCATCCCGTGACATCTGTGCATCTGTGTTGGCCCTGCCTGTGCCATCTGTGCAATCTGTGCCATCTGTGGCCTACGTAGCAGGGATCTCCGTATAGAAGCAGGATCGGTTGCCGGTGTGACAGACGTTGCCATCTCCCTGCCGGTCGACGCGCACGAGCACGGTGTCTTCGTCGCAGTCGATCAGGATCCGCTTGACGGCGAGGCGATTGCCGGAGGTCTCGCCCTTCGTCCAGAGTTTGTTCCGGGTGCGGCTGAAGAACGTGACGAAGCCGGTGTCCTGCGTGATCTTCCAGGCCTCCTCGTTCATGAAGCCGACCATGAGCACCTCGTTGCTCGTGTCGTCCTGCACGACGGCGGGGATGAGGCCGTCCAGTTTGCTGAAGTCCATCGGTCCTGGTCCTTGTCTGGGCCCTGGGGCCACGGGAGCCGGCGCGCTTCTGTCGTGCAAAAACAAAAGGCCCGCCGGATCCGGCGGGCCTGCGGGCGTTTCGTGTGTGACGAAGCGCGGGTCGATTCGTCAGTGGACGCGCAGTCCGGCCGGTCCGCTCGTGGAGCGGTGGTGGTGGGCCCGATGCGCGACGTGGACGAACGACATGTCAGCCAAGCTTAACGCGGCCCGGTGCCGTTTGCAACGGCCTTGCGGGGCAGCGGCTGGTCGGTGTTCGCGGCATACCAGGCGAAGACGGCCGCCACGGTGGCCTGCTGCACCAGGTCCTCGCGCTGGACCCGGTCCACGAAGTCCATGTTCGAGTGGTGGCTGCGGGCGTTGTACTCCAGCCGTTCCTGCATGAACTGGAAGCCCGGGATGCCCACCGCGTCGAACGGGGAGTGGTCGGTGGAGGTGACCGAGCGGGGCCCGACGTACTCGGCGCCGAGGTCCTTCACGGTCTCGAGCCACTCGCGGAACTCCGCCATCGCGCCCACGTTGCCCTGGGCCCAGATGCCGCGGATGCGCCCGGTGCCATTGTCGAGGTTGAAGTAGGCCGCGACCTTGCCGTGGTCCGCCGTGGCGGTGCCCTTCGCCGGGTCGCCGTAGTGGCGCGCCACATAGGCGCGCGAACCGAGCAGGCCCTGCTCCTCGCCGCCCCAGAGCGCGACGCGGATGGTGCGGCGCGGCTTGAGGCCCAGCGACTGGATGATGCGCGCGGCCTCCATCATGGCGGCGGAGCCGGTCGCGTTGTCGGTGGCGCCCGTCGACCCGGCCGTGGAGTCGAAGTGCGCGCCGAGGATGACGACCTGGTCCGCGAGGTCGGTGCCGGGAATCTCGGCAATCGTGTTGATCCCGTTCCCCTCCCCCGTCTCCGGATAGAACGTGGTCTGGATGTTGAGCTCGACCCGGACCGGCAGGCCCTTGTCGAGGATGCGGATCATGCGGTTGTAGTGCTCGACGGCAATGGTGGCGGAGGGCACCTGCTTCGGCTGGCTGGCGTCACGGCTGCCGCCACTGCCCGGGAAGATGGTGCCGCCGTCGACACGCTGCGTCTCCCACGAGAGGTCGCTGCCGCCGGCGGAGGTGTCGGAGTCGCTGCCGCGCTCGAGCACCGCCGCAACGCCTTCGGTGACGAAGAAGGCGTTCAGCTTGCGCTGCAGATCCTGGAACGCCGCGAAGTTGCCGCCGGCACCACCGTCCCCGCCGGAAATCGGGGTCGTCAGGGCCTCCTTGATCTCGGCGTCCGTCATGCGGAGCACGAGGCGGCCGTCGAGCATGCGCACGCGGCGCGCCGGCTGCGGCAGGACGATCTTGCCCTTCAGCGTCCCGGTGTACTTCGCGAGGTCGGCTTCGCCGTTGATCACCACCCGGACGACATCGGCGGTGATCGGGCCGTCGGTCGAGGGCGACCAGTTCCGCGGGTAGCCGATGATCGGCTGCACCTGGGGCTCGACGAGGTGCGCCGAGAAGCGCTCCACCTTCCAGCCCTGGCCGTACTGGAACCGCTCCTGGTGCACGTTCTGGAGGCCCCATGACGAGAACTGCTTCATCGCCCAGTCGCTCGCGGCCGCGAACGACGGCGTCCCGGTCATGCGCGGGCCATAGACGTCGGCCATCCAGCTGACGTGGTCCATGGCCTGGGAGCGGTTCAGGCCCTCGTCACGGATGCGCGAGAAGACGCCGGCATCGAGGGCCGACTGCGCGGAGACGACGGCGGTGATGGCAACGATTGCGAGGGCAGTGATGGTGGATTTCATAGGCCACAGATTACGAAGGAGCCACAGATGGCACAGATGGCACAGATACCGGGGACGCAACACAGATGCACAGATGAAAGACAGGATGCACAGATGACGTTGTGGACCTTCCGTGCCTCTCGTTCTGAGTGCCCGTCAGGCCCAGGATCAACCCGTCTTTCAGTGTCTTCAGTGTCTTCGGTGTCTTCGGTGTGCTCAGTGTCTCGCTGTTCGGGTCCCGTTCGTGGGCCGAAGACGTGCGGGGATTCTATCCCTTCTTTCGCTTCTTCGCCGTCTTGCGCGGCGCGGGGACGGGGCGGGGGGCATGGCGGCCGATCATCACCTCGGTGGACTTGACGATGGCGACGGCCTCGTCTCCGCGGCGGAGCTTGAGGGCGGCGACGGCGTCGCGGGTGATGACCGCGGTCAGGGTCTGATCGGCCACGCGCAGCCGGACCTGGGCGAGCAGGCCCTCCACCCGCACTTCCTCGACGATGCCGCGGAGCTGGTTGCGGCCGCTGAGGGCGACGAGCACGCCGTCGGGAGCCGCGGCCCGGCGCACGGCCGGGGCCGTGCCCTGGGCGGCAAGGATGCGCTCCACCTCGGCCTCGGGCACCCGGTGGTGGCCGCCGCCCGTCCGCACGGTGCGCACCGTGCCGCGATAGATCCACTGCTTCAGGGTGGAGTAGCCGACACCGAGCCGGTCGGACGCTTCACGTGGGGTCAGGAGCGTGCTCACGGGACACAGCTTACGTGCGAATCAAGAAACCAGAAACCGGAATCAAGAACAGCCAGCCACGAAGGCCACGAAGCGCACGAAGGGCCCAGGAGCGGCGAATGCCCCGGATTGTTCCTGCTGGGCGAGGTGGTGCGTCGGAAATGGGGACAGTCCGGACAGTCCCCATCTTCCTGTCCCGTGTGCTTCGTGTCCTTCGTGTCCTTCGTGGCTGGTGGTTCTGTGCAGTTCTGCGCCACTGGCAGAGACCTGCCCGAAAGTGGGTGCCAAACCGCCGCAAATCGTCCAGAATCGATATATGCGCTCCATGTCCCTCCGGCTCCTGGCCATCGTCTCGGCCTGCGCGCTGGCGGTTGCTCCCGTCGAGGCGTCCCGGGAGCGCATCCTCGTGGCGGCGGCGGCGAGCCTGTCGGACGTGATGCGCGACCTGGCCGCGGCGTACGAGGCGGAGACCGGCGTCGACGTGAGCGTGACGACGGCCGGGTCGAACACGCTGGCGCGGCAGATCGTTGCCGGCGCGCCGGTGGACGTGTTCCTCAGCGCGGACCAGGCGCAGATGGATGTCGTCCAGCAGGCGGGCCGCATTGCCGCCGGCAGCCGGAGGGCACTTCTCTCGAACGCGCTCGTCGTCATCGTGCCCAGGGGTGAAGCGCCGGTCGGAAGCGCAAGGGGCCTGGCGGCCGCCCGTGTACGGCACGTGGCGATGGGGAATCCCGACAGCGTCCCCGCCGGGGTCTACGGCCGGCGCTGGCTGGAGGGGCTGGGCCTGTGGGACGCGGTGTCGTCCCGCGTCGTGCCGCTGCCCAACGTCCGGGCGGCACTGGCTGCCGTGCGCGAAGGCCGGGCGGAAGCCGGCATCGTCTACGCGACGGATGCGAAGACCACGAACGAGGTGACGGTCACGCTGCGCGTGCCGGAAGCCGAAGCGCCCGCGGTCGTCTATCCCGCGGCCGTTGTCGCCGGGGGGCGCGAGGCGGCAGCCGGGGCATTCGTGGCGTGGCTGCGCGGCCCGACGGCCAGGGCGCGATTCGAGCAGGCTGGTTTCGAGATGGCGGATGGACGCTGACACGCTTGCCATCGCGCGCTTCTCCGCGACGATGGCGGGGCTGGCGACGCTCATTGCGCTGGCGCCCGGCCTCGCGGTCGCGTGGGTGCTGGCTCGCGGCCGCTTCCGGGGCAAGGCGATCCTCGAAACCGTGGCGTCGCTACCACTCGTGTTGCCCCCGGTCGCCACGGGGCTACTGCTGCTGTGGCTCTTCGGGCGGCGCAGCCCGGTGGGGCAGGCGCTCGATGCGGCCGGCATCGACGTGATCTTCACCTGGCGGGCCGTGGTGATTGCCATGGCGGTGATGAGCTTCCCGCTCATCGTGCGTACGGCCCGGGCGGGCATCGAGCAGGTGGATCCGCGATACGAACAGATTGCCGCGACGCTCGGCGCCGGTCCCTGGCGCATCCTGCTGACGATCACGCTGCCGCTTGCCTCACGCGCGATCCTGGCCGGGGCGCTGCTGGGGTTCTCGCGCGCGCTGGGGGAGTTCGGCGCCACGATCATGGTGGCCGGCAGCATTCCCGGGCGTACACAGACGCTGGCGCTGGCCATCTTCGACTTCGTCGAGGCGGGCCGGGAAGATCAGGCGGCCGGGCTGCTCATCGTGTCGGTGGTGCTGGCCTTCGGGGCCATCCTGCTGTCGAACGTGCTCGCGCGTCCAGGAGCGCGGGCGTGATTCACCTCGCCCTCGACGTGCGGCTGCGGCAGGAGGCGTTCACGCTCGACGTGGCGGACGAGGCCTCGGTGGAGGTGCTGGGGCTGTTCGGGCCATCAGGGGCCGGCAAGACGTCGCTGCTCGAGGCCGTGGCTGGCCTGCGGGTCCTGGAGCGCGGCGAGATCAGGATTGGCGATCGTGTGCTGTTCTCCTCGGCCACCGGGGTGAACGTGCCGGCGCGTGACCGGCGGGTTGGCTACGTCCCACAGGACTCGCTGCTGTTCCCGCATCTCACCGTGTGGGGCAACCTCAACTACGGCGCGCGCGGCGGGGTGGGCGAGAGGCTGTCGGTCGAGGCCGTGAGCCGCATGCTCGAGATCGACCACCTGCTCGAGCGGCGCGTCACGGTGCTGTCGGGCGGCGAACGCCAGCGCGTCGCGATCGGCCGTGCGCTCGTCGCGGGTCCCGAGCTGCTGCTGCTCGACGAGCCACTCGCGGCCGTGGACCGCCGCCGGCGGGAGCGGATCCTGCCTTACCTGCTCCGCATTCGCAGCGAGCTGCACGTCCCGCTGGTGTACGTGACGCACGATGCCGGGGAGCTGCGGCAGATAGCCGATCGTGTGCTGCTGATCGAAGACGGCGCCCTCGTGGCGGCGGGTGATCCGCAGGACGTGCTGGCGGAGCAGTGAAACGGCGGCTGAGGGAAATGTGGGCTGTCCCGCGCTTCGAGGCGATGTACGAATAGTGAATGAAGAAGACGGAATCAGGAAAGGAAGGGCGGAATCGGGAATGGAAAAACGGGCAGCTGTCCAGGCGACCTTCTGAAATTCCCTCTTGGCGAATTCCTTTCTTGATTCCGTTTTCTTGATTCTGAATTTCGCCCGGAGCGAAATAGGGGTCTGACCCCTTTTTCGATCAGGGCGAGCGGAGCCCCGCCAGTGTCGCGATCAGCGCGGAGGCGTCGAGCGGCTTCGTGAGGTACGCCTGGAAGCCGGCGGCGAGCGCGGCGGCGCGGTCCTCGGGGCGGGCGTGAGCCGTGAGGGCAACGACAGGCGTGCCGCCGCCTTCGTCGATGCCGAGCGCGCGGATGCGCGCCAGCAGGGAATAGCCGTCTTCCTGCGGCATCGCCAGGTCGGTGACCACGACGTGCGGATGGTCGGTGACGAACACCTCCCACGCGTCCGGCACGCCCGCGACGGCCGTCACCAGCACGCCGTGTTCCTCCAGCAACTCGCTCACCAGGTCACGGCTCTCCGGATCATCGTCCACGAACAGCACCGTCAGCCCGTCGAGGCGCGTTCGATCGTCGCGGGTCGCGACCAGCGGCTCCGGGTGGGACGTCGCGGGCACGGCGGGCAGGCGCACCGTGAACGTCGCCCCGAGGCCGGGCCCGTCACTCGACGCCGACACGGTGCCGCCGTGCAACTCCACGAGGTGCCGGACGATCGCGAGGCCGAGCCCCAGACCGCCGTGCTCACGCGTCGTGCCGCCATCGGCCTGCCGGAAGCGATCGAACACAAACGGCAGGAACTCCTGCCGGATCCCGACACCCGTGTCGCGCACGGTGAACACCAGCTCCTCGTCCTCGAGGGCAAGGCCCACCACGATGGCGCCGCCGGTGGGCGTGAACTTGATCGCGTTCGACAGGACGTTCCAGACGATCTGCTGCAGGCGCTCGGGATCGAGCACGAGCGGCGGGATCCCGGCCGGGATCTCGAGGCGCAGCGACAGGTGCTTGAGATCGGCTGCCGGGCGCAGCGACTCGATGGCGCCCTCGATGAGGGCGCCGACGACGACGTCCTGCGGGTCGAGGCGCAGCTTGCCGGTGATGGCGCGGGAGACGTCCAGCAGGTCGGCGGTGAGCTGCGCCTGCAGCCGCGCGCTCCGGTCGATGGCCTCGAGGGCGCGGGTGCGACGCGCCGGCGCCAGCTGGTCCGACTTGAGGAGCTGGATCCAGCCGAGCAGCGCGTTGAGCGGCGTGCGCATCTCGTGCGAGAGCGTGGCCAGGAACTCGTCCTTGAGCCGGTTGGCCTCCTGCGCCTCGCGGTAGAGGCGCGCGTTCTCCACGGCGGTCGCGGCGCGCCGCGCCAGCTCCTGTGCGAGCGAGAGATCCCGCGCGTCGTACTGGGGACGACCCGGTCCGCGCACCCAGGCCAGCGCCGCGACGACCCGGCCCTGCTGCACGAGCGGGACCACGATGGACGACGTCCACCCCAGGTGGAGCAGCTGCTCCGCGTGGTCGGCGTCCCATGCCATCTCCCGGATCTGCTCGACGGTGACCCGTTCGAAGAGCACCGCCCTGGCGTCCGCGACGGCCGCAATCGAGGTCCGCAGGCCCTGTTCGGAGCGGACGGGGAAACGCTCACGCACGAGCCGCTCGAGATGGCGCTCCATCTCCGGATCGGCGTGGGCCCAGGCCGTGCGCTCGACGCTGCCGTCACGGCCGACCACGTCGAGCGTGCACCAGTCGGCCAGCTCGGGCACGGCGAGGCGCACGAGGCCCGCGAGGGCCGCGCTCGAGTCGAGGGACGAGGCCAGCACCGTGCTCGCGGCAATCAGGAAGCGCTGCTCCTGGTCGGCGCGCTGCCGCTCCGTGATGTCGAGGAACACGCCGATGGCGCCGCGGACGTGGCCCTGTTCGTCGAACAGCGGCGCGGCGAACTCGTCCAGGCTCACGCGCCGGCCGTCGTCCAGGAGCACGTCGATCTGGGGCTCGCGAATCTCCACGCCGAGGCGCGCCGCCCGCTGCAGCGGCAGGTCGGCGACGGGCATGGACACCCCCTGCTTCTGGACCTGGAACGGGCGATACACGCCGGCCGACGCGTCGAGCGTCCGGATGTCGCCCAGGCCGAGCAGGCGGGCGAGCGCCGGGTTGAGCACGACCTGGCGGCCGTCGGGGTCCTGCGACACGCCGATGCCGATGGGCGCCACCTCGAAGAGGGTCTCGAAGTCCTTGGCCCGGCGCGCCGCATCGCGCGACAGCCGCTCCATTTCGCGCCGCGCGCCCTCGAGCTGCGCCGACTGCGCCTGCACGTCGTTCCGGACGCGGGCGAGGTTGTCGGCAAGCAGGCTCACGCCGAAGCCGACGACCAGGTACAGCATCATCGGCACCCACTCGCTCGGATCGTCCGGCCACGCCCAGTACGGGCGGCGCAGGAAGAACTCCGCCGCCAGGCCTCCGAGGAGGGTGGCCATCAGCGTCGGACCCAGGCCGCCGACGGTGGCGGCCAGCAGGATGGGCGGGGCGTAGATGAGGAAGCCGATCGGGTTGGTCTCGGCGACGGTCTGCAGCAGCAGGCCGATGAGCGTCACGAGGACGACGGCACCGACCGAGAGCCCGTAGCGGCGGAGCTGGGACACGTCAGTCACCGATGAAGGCCGCGGAGGCGCCGACCCAGCGCAGGCCCTTGTTGTGGTCCACCCCCATCATGCGACCCCGGCCCATGCGAATGAGCGGCAGCACCGCGCGCGGGCCGTCCGCCCAGACGTACATGACGCGAATCTCCGCCTGCGTGCCGCCGTCGGGTGTCTCGACGGCCGGCGCGAACGCCATGCGCTCCTGCAGGATGAAACCGCGGCGCGCCTCGGGCGCGATGGCGGCAATCGTCCGCTCGTCGGGACCGAAGACGATGCCGCCGCCGGCAAACGAGAAGAGCGGCTTGAGGATCAGGCGATCGGGGGGAAGGGGCAGCTCGTCCACCTCGTGCAGGAACCACGTGCGCGGCACCGACGTGTGCGCGAGGCGGGGGATCGAGATCTTGCTGACGCGGAAGTACCAGCCGGGATGGCCGCCCCAGTCGACGCCGTAGTCGTCGCGGTAGTCGAAGGGCAGCTCGAAGCCGGTGCGTTCGAGCTCGTCGGGGATGACGCGGTTGTACACCCGCGTGATCGGGACCAGCCTCCCATCGCGCTCGTAGTGCAGGCGCCCATTCGAGACGATGACGCCACGGGCGTCCACCGTGCGGACGCCCCAGAGCTCCTCGGTGAGGATGAAGTCGGGCCGCGTCTTCTGCGTCTCCGGCGCGATCTCCATAAGGACGACCTGCTCGGGATCGTGGGAGCCGACCAGGACGTCACGGACGAGCGTGGAGGCGGCGGCCGCATCGAGGCCGCCGAAGGCCGGCGCGAGCGAGGGCTCGAGCGCATAGGTGGACCTGTAGGCGGCGCCGAGCGCGAGCTGGAAGGCATAGAGCGACGGGAACGCCTGGAGCTCGACGAGCTTCGGATGCAGCCGGCCATCGTCGTCGCGCACGAGGCCGAAGTCGACCTGGACGAACTGCGGCACCGCGCCCTCGCCGGGGCCACGGAAGCGCTCCGGCACCGCGGCATCGGCCGCGGCCAGTGTCCCGGGCGCCAGCGCCTGTGCCGTCAGGATGGCGCCGGTCGCGGCGAGCTCCTCGGCCAGCGCGCCGGGGAGGAACACCGGCGTCTCGGCGATAGGGAACTCGATTGGCACGCCGGTGCGGGCGCGCAGGCCTGCCAGCAGCGCCTGGTGCGCGTCCTCGGTCCACGCCGCGTTGAAGGCCGCCCGCCGGGAGGGAATCATGCGTTGTGTCGATCTACGCCTCGATCAGGAACGAGCCGTCCTTCATGATCTGCTGCCCGTCCACCCAGATGTCGAACTTCAGCCCGACGACATCGATGTGGGTGGAGGAGTGCCAGTCGGCGCCGGTGTGGGCACCGTACGGGTTCCCGAAGGCGATGTGGATGCCCGGGAACTTCTCGTCCTGCAGGATGTGGCCGATGACGTGCGTCAGCTCCACGTTGGTGCCAATCGCGAACTCGCCCACGCGGTCGGAGTTCTCGTCGGTGTGCGTGTAGGCCCAGAAATCGTCGCGCAGCTGCTGGTTGGCGCACTCGGCCGAGACCAGCCGGTTCTTCTCGATCGTGAGCGTCAACGGCGTCGCCTGCAGCCCGCCGTACTTCTCGCACAGGTAGTCGCCCACCACGCCGTCGACGACGAAGGTGCCGTTGACCTCACCGGGGGTCGTGAAGGTCTCGCCGCCGGGCAGGTTGCCCCACTTGTCGGGGCTGATCAGGCCGCTCGTCTTCAGCCACTTGTAGTTCGGATTGAGCGTGGCGCGGAAGTCGCAGCCGGCCGGGGTCGTCGCGCGGATCTCCTTCGCCACGCGGACCATGTCGTAGACCTTCTGGCTCAGCCGGTCGACGCGCCGGTAGTCCGCGCGCATGCCCTCGAGCATGATCTGGCGCGTGATGTTGACCATGTGCGCGTGCCGCATGCGCCGGCGGTTGACGATGTCGGTCATCTGCATGCGCGACTTGAGCTCGTTGCGCTGCACGTGCACGGCGAAGATGCTGACCTGGCTCTGCTCCATGTCCGCGGCAATCTCGGCGGGCAGCGCCTGCAGGGGCCGCTCGGCGAGGTCCTCGAGCACGAAGAGCGTGTGGGGGGCGCCGACCTGCTCGACCTCGTGCGCCAGGCTGTCGGCGATCTCCCGGCACTCGCGGTCGGTGATGATCGTGACCCGCTCGTGGGGCTGGATGTTCAGGCAGACGCGGACGGCGTTTCTCGCGCCGGGAGTGAGCTCTGGATCGAAGTTCATGAGTAAGTCAGAAGGAAGAAGTCAGAAGGAAGAAGTCAGAAGTCAGAAAGCCAGAAGGCAGAGGGGCATTCGGCTGATTCTACAGGCCGGCCCGGGTTTCCTCGATCATGTAGGCGACCACCTTCTTGAGGTCGCCGGTCTCGTTGTAGACGCCGAGCTGGCGGTCGGCGCCGCTGCCGCGCTCCAGCATCGTCCGGACGTATTCCACTTCCTCGCGCGAGTCGAGCTCGTCGACGACGTCGTCCACGAAGTCGAGGTACTCCAGGATCAGGTCACGGACGGGGAGCTGCTCCTCGCGGCCGAAGTCGATCAGCATGCCGTCGAGGCCGTAGCGCGACGCGCGCCACTTGTTCTCCATGATGAGCGAGCGGCCGTAGAGCCGGTAGCCCTGGTTGCGTGAGTGCAGCCGGTAGAGCTTCGCGACCGTGGCCTGGATGAGCGCCGCAATCGCGAGCGACTCGTCGACGCGGAGCGGGATGTCGCAGATGCGCACCTCGAGCGTGTTGAAGAACGGGTGCGGGCGGACGTCCCACCAGATCTTCTTCGCGTTGTCGATGCACTTCGTCTTGATCAGGATGTTGACGAGCCCCTCGAAGTCCGCCCAGCTCTGGAAGAGCTCCGGGATATTCGTCCGCGGGAACTTGTCGAAGACCTTGCAGCGGTACGACTTCAGGCCCGTGTTCATGCCGAGCCAGAACGGTGAGTTGGTCGAGAGCGCGAGCAGGTGCGGGAGGAAGTACCGCAACTGGTTCATCAGGTGGATGGTCGTCTCGCGGTCCTCGATGCCGATGTGCACGTGCAGGCCGAAGATCAGGTTGGCGCGCGCCACGAGCTGCATGTCCTCGACGACCTGCAGGTAGCGCGCGTCGGGATAGATGTCCTGCGTGCGCCAGTCCGCGAAGGGATGCGTGCCGCCGGCGCAGAGCAGGAGGCCCGACTCCGAGGCCAGGTCCACCATCTGGCGGCGGAGGTTCACGACGTCGGTGCGCGCTTCCCGGATCGTCCGGCAGACCCCCGTGCCCACCTCGACGACGGCCTGGTGCATCTCGGCCTTGACCTTCTCCTTCAGCTGCCGCTGGCCCTTCGCGATGATCTCGCTGTGGATGTGCGAGCGGAGGTCGAACGTCTCCGGATCGATCGTCTGATATTCCTCTTCGATGCCGATGGAGAAGGTCGGGGCGACGGGCATGGAGGAACTCCCAAAAGTGCATCACGAAAGTGCATCACGAAGGTGCATCACGATGGTGCTTCACGATGGTGCGGCACGAAGGTGCTGCACGGTGGTGCTGCACGAAGGGGCGCACTGGCGTGGCGCACCGCTGTGCGGCACCCCCGGGTGGCACCCCCGTCAGGCACCCCCGTTCAGGAACCTGTTCCACCGGTAGTCCGCCGTCACCGGCTTCGGGTTCGCGGCGCGGTCGATGGCCAGCGTGGCCACCTTGTCGATGATCCAGTCGAAGTTCGCCTGGCCGACGGAGTGCAGGTCGGCGTCCGGCGCCGGGTTCATGAAGTCGATCGCGTACGGCACGCCGTCCTCGACGGCGAACTCGACCGTGTTCAGGTCGTAGCCGAGCGCCTGGCAGAGCGTGCGGGCGTCACGCTCGACGCGCGCGATGAGGGCCGGGTCGTATGCCGGCGGGTTCTTCAGGTAGCGCTCGTGGAAGGGCTGCCGCGGGTCGTAGGGCATGATGTGCACGTCCTGCTGCCCGACGACGTAGCAGCGGAAGTACTCGCGGAAGTTGACCCCGCGCTGCAGCGTCATGCAGAGGTTGCGCGTCTGGTCGTACGCCTGGAAGAACTCCTCCGGCGAGCCCACCTTGTAGACGTCGCGCCAGCCGCCACCGTCGAACGGCTTCAGGAACGCGGGGAAGCCGACGTACTCGAACACGCCGTCCCACGCGATCGGGAACTGCAGGTTCCGCATCGAGCGATCCGTCGTGCCCGGCGGGTGCTCCTTGTGCGGCAGCACGACCGTCGGCGGGATGGCCACCCCGAGCCGCGTCGCCAGCGCGTAGTTGAAGAACTTGTCGTCCGCCGACCACCAGAACGGGTTGTTGATGACGTAGGTCCCGCCGAGGACGGCGTTCTTCAGCCAGGCGCGGTAGAACGGGATGTCGTGCGAGATCCGATCGACGATGACGGCATACGCGCACGGCTCTGCCATCTTCACCGCGCCGATCTCGACGAACTCCGCCGAGATGCCGGCCGGCGCCGTCTGGTTGATCCGGTCCACCAGCGCGCCCGGGAAGGTGTTCTCCATGCCGAACAGGACACCGATCTTCCTCATGGCAGGGCCTCCGTGGCGGTAATCATACCTTCCCGGCGGCGAGGGCGCGGATGGGCGGATGGGAGCGGGCGCGTCGGGCGCGGAAGGGCGAACGGGCAGGGGCGGACGGGGCGAACGGGCGGGAGGGAACCAGCGGCCCCCTCCCGCGCGTGTCATCGCTGCGCGCAGATGGCGTACACGCTGAGCCACGCAGGCGGTCCGGGATTGCTGGCCGTGACGTACCACCATGAGATGGCAGGGAATCCGGGAAAACCCGGGTCATCCAGTGGGAACGACCCCGAGATGTGGACGGCCGTCCCGGTGGCGGCATTGGTCTGCCAGCCGCCGCCAAGGACCCGCTTGTCTGCCGGGCACTCCACGATGAAGCCAGATCCCGTGCCGGTCGGGACGGTGAATTCGCGGTAGTAGTACTGGTAGCCGGCGAGGGAACCAGGCGCACCCGCGGGTCCAGGCTCCCCCTGGCTGCCCTGTGGCCCCTGCGGCCCCGTCGGGCCCACAGGGCCAGCCGGCCCCTGCGGGCCCATCGCGCCGTCCTGTCCAGCGGGGCCCTGCTCTCCTACCGCGCCCGGTTCGCCCTGCGGCCCCTGCGCGCCGGCCGCACCGGTCTCCCCCTGCGGACCCTGCGGCCCCTGCGGCCCCTGGGCGCCGGTCGCTCCCTGCGGTCCCATCAGCCCCATGGGGCCCATCGGACCCATCGGGCCGGCGACGCCCTGCGGCCCGGCCGGACCCTGCTGGTTCCACTGGAGGAACTGCTCGTTGCGGCGGCAGTCGTCCGCCTCGTTCACGAGGCGAATGTCGCCGTTGGTCGCGTTGAAGCACGCGCTCAGCGTGCCGGGCGGCGTCGGGAGCTCGACCCGGTCGCGGCCACGCCCGCGGTCGTCGTTCCCCGGGCGCTGGTCGTTGCGCCCGCGGTCGTCGTGGTCGCCGCGCTCGTTGGCGCCACGCCCGCGCGCGGACTGCGGTGCGTCGGCCGCAGCCGGCGCCGCCGCAAGCACCGGCGTGGCCAGCGCCAGCGCGAGGGCGGGCGCGAGAAGAACGGAATGGGGGCTGATCCGCATCGCAAGAGCTCCTGTCTGGAACGGATGTTCCGGGTGTTGAATGCCGCGTCCAGTATCGGTGCGATACTCTCCGGTGGTTCTCATGAGGGGCTCATGGCGGGCTCATGAATCCATGACGACGGAGGTGACGTGCGCGACGAGAGGACAGGCCCGTGGACGACATGATCCGCGCGTTTCACGCGCACCTGGCCGTCCTCAACCGCCGCCGCATCGTCCCCCTCACGCTTGCCACCGCGGCGCTCCTGATGCTGGGCGTCGTCGCAAACCTCGTGGTCACCGGCACTGTCGAGCGCACCAACGTCGGCGGCCTCCTGCTCTCGGGGCTCGTGCTCGCGCTCGTGCGCTGGTCGTCCCGACCGGGATTGCCAGCGATCGTCTACGGCTATGTCGCGCTGGCCTGGGGCAGCGTCGAGGTCAGCGCATACCTCGCCGAGGTGGAGCTCGGCCACGCCACGCACGCGGCCAGTCACCTCGCCCTCTTCTTCGTGACGCGGTACGTGGCGTCCATCAGCGTCCTGTGGCGGCCGCGTGACCTCGCCCTGGCACTGGTGCTCGGGCACCTGCTGGTGCTGCCGGTCCTGCGCGTCGCGAGCCCGCCGGATGCCTACCTGTACGTGCCGATCTGGACGGCCACGGCCTGGCTCGCCGCCTACCTGATCTACCGGGCCCAGCGGGAGGCGTTCGCCGCCAGGTACCGGCTGGAGCGGCAGCGCGACGAGCTCGCGTCCGCGAACCGGCACCTCGAGCGACTGAACACCGAGAAGAACGATCTCATGGCGATTGCGGCGCACGACCTGCGCAGCCCGTTGATGGGGATGTCCGCCGTGTTGCGCCTGGCCGCGGATGATGCGGCGCGCGTGTGGTCCGCTGGCGTCTCGACGCTGCAGGCGCTGGATCAAAGCTGCCGGGACATGGCGGATCTGGTGACGCGTGTGCTCGACGCGCACAGCGCGGAAGACCAGCTCGGGCCGGTCGTGATCGAGCGGCGCGACATCAGGCCGGTGCTGTCCGAGGTGGTCGGGGCGCACCAGCCGCGCGCCGGGGAGAAGGGCATCTCCCTGAGCATCGACGCCCCGGACGAGCCCTGCGTGGCCCGGGTCGATGCGCAGGCGCTCGGCCGCGTGCTGGACAACCTGTTGTCGAACGCCCTGAAATTCACGCCGCCCGGCGGCGACGTCCATGTCGCGATGCGGTCCGCAGGGGGCAGCATCGCCATCGTCGTGGCCGATTCGGGACCTGGCATCGCGGAATGTGACCGGCCGAGGTTGTTCAGCAAGTTCGGCCGGCTGCGTCCCCGTCCGACGGATGGGGAGGGCTCGTCGGGGCTCGGGCTCTACATCGTCAAGCGGCTGGTGGAGGCGATGGGTGGGACCGTCGTGGTCGAGTCGTCATCCGATCGGGGCGCGACCTTTGTCGTCTCGCTCGCCGATGGCCCCTGCTGAGAGTGGCCGGCCGTCGAGCACGTCGCGCAGGATTGCCCGGCCCAGGCGGGCGCTGACCCAGACACCGCCGGCCATCACGGTGTCGACGGCCTCGGCCAGTTCCTCGAGCATGCCGCCCTTCATGACGTATCCGTCCGCGCCGGCCGCGAGCGCCTCACGCGCACGTTCATCCTCGTCGTGCATCGAGAGCACGATGATGCGCAGGTCCGGCGCGCCGGTGCGCCAGGCGCCGATCGCGGGCAGGCTCGTCTCGTCGCCGAGCATCAGGTCGAGCACGACGAGGTCGGGGGCCGTCCGAGCGATCAGCGATCCGGCCTCGTCGACCGTCGCGGCCTCGCCGACGATGTCGTAGCCGGGCAGCCGCGCCAGCAGCGCGCGAATGCCCATCCGCACGATCGCGTGGTCGTCCACGATGACGACGCGGCGTGTCGTGCCGGCCTCTGCATCCGGGCGTGGTGCCCGCCGTGGCGCCTCCTCCGTGACGGGTGTCTGGAAGCGATAGCCGCGTCCAGGCACCGTCTCGATGCGGGCGTCGTCTCCGAGCGCCTGGCGGAGGAGGGACATCGCGGCATTGAGGCTCGACGCCTCGACGGCGGTGTCCTTCCAGACCTCGGCCAGCAGCTCGTCTCGCGTCACGAGCCGGCCGGGGCGCGCCGTGAGCGCCACGAGCAGGTCGAACGGGCGCGGCGAGAGCGGCACCGGCACGCCGTCGCGCGTGAGCCGGAACTCGTCCGGCTCCAGGACGAAGGCGCCGAACCGGCGCGTCACGGCAGGTAGGCCTGCGCCATGGGCAGCCAGTCGGGCCAGTCGTGTTTCGAGCCGTGGCCCCACACGTGCAGGCTGTGCGGGATGTGCTTGCCAGACAGGATGCCCGAGAACCGCTCGTTGGCCTGGCGGCAGATGTCGTGCTCGCCGGTCGCGAGCACCCACTTCGAACGGCGGAACTGGTCGAGGTACCGCGGATCGCCGAGGCTCGGAAGGAAGTCGGTGGGATTGAGGAAGTAGCAGTCCTCGTCGTAGTAGCCGTCGAGGAAGCTCCGCACGTCGAACGCGCCACCCAGCGTCACGCAACTGGTGAACGTCCAGGGGTGGCGAAGGGCGAGCGTCATCGCGTGGTAGGCCCCGAAGCTGACGCCCGTCACGCCCAGCGCCGGGTGCGGGTTCTGCGATCGCACGAACGGGACGACGTCCGAGAGCAGGTAGGCCTCGTACTGGAGGTGCCGGACGACGCGCTGGCGGGGGTGGGCGCGGCGGTTGTACCAGCTCTCACCATCGACCGATGACACGCAGAAGAGCTGCATCGCGCCGTGCTCGAGCTTGTCGGCGACGGCCGCCACCATGCCGCGGTCCTCGAACTCGAAGAAGGCGCCCATCGAGGTCGGGAAGACGAGCAGGGGCATGCCGGCGTGGCCGAAGACCAGCAGCTCCATGTCGCGGCCGAGCGGGTGGGCGAACCACTTGTGGTATTCGCGTTTCACGGGTCGAGTCGTGTTCTGCCTTCTGCCTTCTTACTTCTTACTTCTTACTTCTTTCTGCTTCCTTCTATCGAGCGGCAGCTCTGCAGGCCGCATCCTATACTGATCCCCGCCCGATGCCTACGACCGGTCCCCGTCTCGAGCGCCACGAGGGGTTTGCCTCCCGCTTCCTCCCCGACGCCCGGGACCTCATCGTGTACCTGCCGCCCGGGTACAGCCGCACGCGGACGCGGCGGTATCCGGTGCTGTACCTCCAGGATGGCCAGAATCTCTTCGAGCCGGAGACCGCGTTCATCCGTGGCCAGCATTGGCGGGTCGGGGAAACCGCGGACTACCTGATCGACCAGGGCCAGGTCGACCCGCTGATCATCGTCGGGATCCAGAACACGGGCGCGTCACGGACGGCGGAGTACACGCCGACACTCACGCGGCGCCACGGCGGCGGCCAGGCCGACGCGTACGGCCAGTTGCTGCTCGAGGAGATCAGGCCGTTCATCGACAGCCGTTACCGCACCCGTCGCGACGGCGCGTCGACCGGTCTCGGCGGCTCGTCGCTCGGCGGGCTGGTCGCGCTGTATCTCGGGCTCCGGCATCCGCAGGCGTTCGGCCGGCTCGCCATTCTCTCGCCCTCGGTCTGGTGGGACCGCCGCGTCATCCTGCGCGAGGTCCGCGCCGCCCGCCCGTTGCCACGCGCGCGGATCTGGCTGGACATGGGCACCGCCGAGCGCAGCCGCCCGCAGGACAGCCGGAAGTCGCTGGACGACACGCGGCTGCTCAAGGCGGGACTGGTCAAGGCCGGATGGGTGGAGGAGGAGACGCTCCGCTACCGGGAGTACGCCGGCGCGAACCACAGCGAGGCGGCCTGGGCGGAGCGGGTGGGACCGATGCTGGAGTGGCTGTTCCCTGGACGGGGGTGAAGGACTCGGCACCTGCGGTGCCTCGCTGGGACTCGCTTCGCTCGCTAGGACTCGGCGCCTTCGGCGCCTCGCTAGGAACACGAAGGTAGAACTGCATTGAGGCACCCCTCGGCTCCCAGCGAGGCGCCGGCAGGCGCCGAGTCCCAGCGACCGCAGGGAGTCCCAGCGACCGCAGGGAATCCCAGCGCCCGCCAGGGCGTCCCAGCGAGCCCCGGAGGGCGAGTCCTTCCACCGCCCCTCGCCCCCCGCGGCCGGGTAGAATCCCCCGCATGCCTGGTCCCCGCCGGCTCGTCCGTCACGCCGCCGCGCTCTCGCTCGCGGCGGTCTGCCTGGCGGGCACGCCCGTGCGGGCGCAGCCGGCCGGCCAGCCACGGGCCACGGGCGCCGGCGCGCAGTCGGCCCCCGCCGCGTCCCAGTCCGCGCCTGTCGACATCGACACCGTCAACTACGAGGCGATCACGGCCAGGGCCGTCCGGGTGGCCGACGGGCAGTCGATCACGATCGACGGGAAGCTGGACGAGGCGATCTGGACCGCCGCGCCGCGGCAGGGCGGCTTCATCCAGCGTGAGCCCGTCTTCGGCGTGCCGTCCTCCGAGCGCACCGAGTTCGCGATTGCCTATGACGACCGCCGCATCTACTTCGCGGTCTGGTGCTGGGACGACGAGGCAGACGCGATTATCGCGAGCGAGCTGAAACGCGACGCGAACCTCGGGAAGGGCGACCAGATCAAGATCGCCATCGACACCTTCGACGACAAACGCAACTCCTACGTCTTCTTCACCAACCCGCTCGGGGCCTACAAGGACGCCAACGCGTCCGAGAACGGCCGCGTCCTCAACTACGACTGGAACGCGGTCTGGGAGACCGACACGACGGTCGACGCCAGGGGCTGGTACGCCGAGATTGCCATCCCGCTCAGCCAGTTGCGCTTCCGCACCGTCGACGGCGACACCCGCTGGAACCTGCAGATTGGCCGGGTGATCCGGCGCAAGAACGAGGACGCCTACTGGGCACCGTTCCCGCGCGAGTGGGGGCTCACGGGCATGCTCCGCATGGCGAGCAGCGGGCACATCGAGGGCCTGCGCGATCTCCGCGCGCGGCGCCGGCTCGAGTTCGTGCCGTTCGTCACCCCGTCGGTCACCCGCGATGCCGCCGCCGGGACGGGCACCGAGGCCGACGCCGGCGCGGGCTTCGACTTCCGCGTCGGGCTCACCGGCGAGATCACGGCCGACCTCACGTACCACACCGACTTCGCGCAGGTCGAGGCGGACGAGGAGGTCGTCAACCTCACCCGCTTCAGCCTGTTCTTCCCGGAGAAGCGGCAGTTCTTCACCGAGAGCGCCGGCATCTTCGACTACGGCCGCGCGACCGCGACGGGAGGCAACGGCGGCGCCGGCGGGCCGGGACTGCTGTCGCTCTTCTACAGCCGCCGCATCGGGCTGGTGAACGGGCAGGAAGTCCCGATCATCGGTGGCGGCAAGGTGACGGGCCGGGCCGGACCATACGCGCTCGGCGTCATCAACATCACCACGGACGATGACGAGGCGGGGCCGGGGGCGAACTTCACGGCCATCCGGGTGAAGCGCAGCGTGCTCGCGCGCTCGTCGGTCGGCGCCATCGTGCTCAACAGCCAGGGCGGGCTGTCGGACTACAACCGGAGCGTCGGCGTGGACGGCGGCTTCCTGTTCGGGCGGCACCTCTCGCTCACCGGCCTGCTCGCCGGCACGCAGTCGTCCGACCTGCCGGGCGACGGCAATGCGCTCGCCGGGGTGGGGTCGGTGCAGTGGCAGAGCGACCGCATGAACCTGAGCTCCACCTACACCGACATCGGCCGCCGCTTCAATGCCGAGATGGGCTTCATCCCACGCGTGGACATCCGCCACACGCAGGCGTCGGCGGCCTACACGCCCCGGCCGCGATGGCCCGGCGTCCGTCAGCTCGAGCTCGAGGGCGGCGTGGACTACTACGAGAACCACGACGGCCGCGTCGAGTCGCGGACGTACACGGCCTCCGCCACGCTCCAGCGGCAGGACTCGTCGAACGCCAACCTGACGCTGACGCGCGACTACGACTTCCTGCCGAGGGGCTTCGGCGTCGCCGGCACCACGCTCGCGCCGGGCGGCTACTCGTGGGACAACGTCTCCGCGCGGGTCAACACGAACTCGTCGAAGCGGGTGTACGGTGGCGCGACGGTCGAGACCGGCGGCTACTACAGCGGGCGGAAGCAGACGGTGCGCGGGAACCTCAGCTTCCTGCTCGGCAAGACGCTGCTCTTCGAGCCGAACTACACGTGGAACCGCATCACGCTGCCGGGGCGACCGGTGTACACGAGCAACGTGGTGAACTTCCGCGTGAGCCACTCGTTCTCGCCGGACCTGTACTGGAAGGCCTTCTTCCAGTACAACGACGATCGCCGCGTGTCGAACCTCAACCTGCTCTTCTGGTACGTCTACCGGCCGGGCAGCGATCTCTACATCGTCTACAACAACGGGTGGGACACCGAGTTGCCGAATGGGCGGCGGTTCCAGGTGCGGGACCAGCGGCTGACGGTGAAGCTGACGTACTGGCTGTCACGGTAGGCCGCCCCGCGTGGCGCGCGGGGCGTCAGGCCTCGCCGCTCGCTGCGCTCGCGGCTCGTTCGGACTCGTTCTCGCTGGGTCGCGCTTCGAACTTCGCTGGGCCTCGGCGGCTTCGCCGCCTCGTTGGGGGCAAGGCGCTGTCGGAAGGCGTCTTCAGACTGTCTTCGACACCAGCACCTCTTCGCCCAGCATGTCGGTGATCTTCACCGCCACCGTGGTTTCGGCCTCCGGCGCGGGCAGCTCGTAACGCCCCTCGACGAGGTCGGACTTCCTGGCGGGGACGTCGGCGAGGGCGACGTTGAACACTGTGCCGTCGTAGGCGGAATCAATCATCACGCTGTCGACCATCACCCGCCAGTCGTCGATGCGGGGCTGGAGCACGCCGGCCTGCTGGCGCAGGCGCTCGACGATGGACGGCGAGATGAAGTCGGTGATCTCGATGGCAAAGGTCCCCTTGGTGCGCCGGATCGAGACCCGTGCGGCAGCGCGCTGGTGCTGGAGGAAGCCGCCGTACTTCGGATCGGTCCTGAGCTCGATCACGTCAAGGCGGTTGATGGCGCCCCGCCCCTTGCGGTGCCGGTTCCAGTCGTCCAGCGCCTGCTGAGCGGCCAGTTCGACGCCCAGGCAGACCAGGGTGACGTCGCGGTCCTCGTCGCGGCGTGCCTCGATCTCGCGCTTCACTTCCTCGATATCGAGGGGCGAGAGCGGATGGTCGAAGGGGACGATCTTGACGAGCTTCTTCCCCAGCGTGCCGTCGAAATAGCGATCGCTGCGCGTACGCTCGACGCCGAGGTGCTCGCAGGCGAGCGCCACGGCCTCGTTGTGCTGGATCTGCAGGTCGTAGTCGTTGACGCGCCAGGTCGAGAAGGCGAGCTGGGCCGGTCCAGGTGGCGGCGGCTCGCGGTCCTCGACGATGCCAGGCAGATGGCCCTGTGACGCCGCGGTGTGTCGCGCCGCCTTCCGCTCCGCCGCCTGGCCCTCCATCACGCCCTGCAGCCGCTTCGCCGTCGTCTGGATGGCGCCCTTGTTGATGTCGCAGCCGATCCAGCGCCGGCCGAGCTTTTGCGCGACAGCGGCGGTGGTGCCGGAGCCGATGAAGCAGTCAAGGACAATGTCCGACGGGTGTGACGAGGACAACACGATGCGCGCGACAAGGTCCTCAGGCTTCTGGGTCGGGTAGTCCTCCCGTTCGCCACCGACCATATTGATTGGCGACAGGTCATCCCAGAAGTCGGTGCACGCCCGCCCTTCGACATCAGACTCGTAGCGCTTCAGCCGAGGCCATGCGCCAGTCTTCGGAGGCCAGTAGATCAAGCCCGCGGCATCGAGCGTGTCCAGCTGCGATGGGACCTTCGCCCAGTGACGACCGAGTGTCCTTGGATCGAAGCCCCTCCACGGTTCGCCCGATGGCCCGCGGCGCAGACCCGGGGCCGTCAGCTCCCCAAGAGCATACACACCTTGATCGTCCTTGTGGCGGTAGTGCCGAGCCTTGTGGGCATCCGTCATCTCCTGGAACTGTTGATTCCAGGTCAGGTCATCGGCTCCGGCCGCATAGAACAGAAGGTAGTCGGTGACCGCGCCGTACTGCCGAGCCCCAGCGTGAGCGGACGTCCGCTTCCATGAAATCTGGTTTCTGAAACCAGTTTCACCAAAGACCTCGTCCATGAGCGCCCGCAAGAGGTGGCTCCTCCGGGCATCGACGTGAACGTAGATTGAACCCGCGGGAGCGAGCAACTCTCGCAGCAACAGCAACCGTTCGTACATGAACTGCAGGTACGTGTCGTTCGCCCAGATGTCGGTGTACTGGATCTGCTCGCCGAGCGTGTAGCTCTCGCCATCGATCTTCGCCGTGCCCGCCGGCCCGCGCAGGCTGACCTTGCGAACGTAATCGGCGCCGGAGTCGAACGGCGGGTCGATGTAGATCAGGTTCACCTTGCCGCGGAAGCCGTTAGCGAGCAGGTGCGCGAGCACTTCCTTGTTGTCACCGTGGAAGAGCAGGCCACCCTTCGGGTAGCTTGCCGGCCAGTCGGCCCACGGGGCCGGCCGTGAGATGCCCTGGTCACGGGCCAACGCCTGGAGTTGCGACTCATCGGCGGCCAGCGCAGCGTGTTCCGGCGATGTGAACTGCTCCACGTGCTGAGCGGGAAACGCCTGCACCTGGCCGAGCGGGCGCTTGCCGACCCACACGAGCATCGGCCGGCCCTTGGCTGCCGAGACCTTCACGGCAGTCGGCGCTGAACCAACCCTGGCACTCTCAGAGCGGCCACTCGCGCGCGGGCGCGAGGCACCGGACCGGCGGGTCTTGGGAGCCTCGGCCACTGCCGCTGTCTCCCGGGCCACGGTCCGTGCCTTGCCGGTGGCAGGAGTTTTCGCCTTACGTGTCTTTGCCATCGGGTTCCTGCGGGACGATCCGTGCGAGTTGCCCGACTAGGACCGGCACGTCGACGGAGGCGACATGCCAGACGATGTCCAGGTCGTAGTCGTCGTACTCGTGCACGATCCGGTTGCGGAGCCCGACGATGCCGGGCCAGTCGATCTCCGGGTGTTCGTCTCGGAAGGCCTGGCTGGTGCGCCTGGCGGCTTCCCCGAGCACGGTCAGGTAGTGGAGCAGGGCGCCCTGCGCCGTCCAGTCCGTGCGGAAGCCGTCTTCGCCAGCGCGACCGGCCACGTCGCTGATACGGCGTGCGAACCGCAACATGTCGAGCGCGTGTCCGAGGTCACGAGACATGCAGGGTCTTCGCCGATTCGAGGATGTTCTTCCGTCGGATCCAGTTGTCGCTCTGCTCCACGGCGCGCCTGGTGAGGAGGTCCACCTTACGGCCCACGATACCCTCGAGCTCGTTGGCCATATGGACGACGTCCAGCCCGGGCGCGGCGTTGTCGGCGAACGTGACGAGCATGTCGACGTCGCTGTCGGGGCCGAATCCGCCGGTCACGATCGAGCCGAAGAGGTCGAGCTGTGAGACTTTCCATTTGTCGCAGAAGGTGGCAATGGCGTCCCGGTCGATCTCGATGGGCAGGTACAGCTCCTTCGCCTCGGCGAACCGGAACACGTCCCGCATCTGGTCGTAGCTCACGGTGTCGGTGCCCGTGAAGATCATCTCGTACTTCACGCGGTCGGGATTGAGGTCCTCCCACGCCCGAATGGCGACGGCCTTGGTGCCGTCCGGCCCCTCATCCCGGTCGTCGCGGGCCTTCTCGCGTTTGATCTCGACAATCAGGACGCGGCCCGATCCGGGTGGTCCTCCGAGCGCCGGGCGCTTCCGGATGACGAAGTCGGGAACGTACCGGCGCCAGCGGCCGTCCGCCGCCTTGTACTCGACGAAGAAGTCGGTCTTCGAGGGGTCGGTCAGCCCGCCGGTGAAGTAGACGTCCTCGACGTCCCATGGCTGCACGTCGAGCTGCTGGAGGAGCGTGCGGAAGAACTCCTGCTCGGGCTTCGAGTCGAACTCGATCGGATCGTAGAAGAAGCCCCGGTCCTTGTGGAGCGTCGCATGCATGTCGGACCACCGCGTCAGGTACGACTCGCGATCCACGCGGTACGTGATCTCCGCCGTGTAGATGGCCCGGCCTTCCTCGTCACGCTCCTCGGTGAAGCCCTCCGGTTTCACCAGCGCAAGCGCCACGTCGACGCGCTCGGATCGCACCGCATAGCTCCGGGTTTGCTCTTCGAGCTGGCCGGCCAGTGCGTCGATATCCGCCAACGGCACGTCTCCATCCGGGTAGATCGGGGCGAGCGCGTCCTTGACCGCGAGGGGGGCGAGCCGGTAACGCCCCGCCAGCGCCGTCGCCGTCGCCGACACGTCCATTGCGGCGACACTCGACGTCAGTTCGATCGACGCCTCCACCTGCCGGAGGACACGAGAGGCGCCGGCCGGCTCCGTGAGGCTGTACCTCGCCATGCTGGCCTTCCGCGCGGTGGAAGTGGGCCGGACCAGCGTCAGCGCGTCGGCCGCAGGCGGATCCGCGCGTACAACCGTCCGTTCCTCGCGGTGGAGCAGGACCGGCGGCACCGACGGCCGCCGAAGCACGATGCGGGCGGTGCGAGTTTCGACAGGAGAGGCCGTCAGAGTCGCAATCTCCTCGCCGTAGGTCTCGCGCAACTGCCGGTCGAGCACGCCGTAGTTGTCCTGCGAGAGGTAGATGCGGGCGCGGGTGGAGTTGCCCGGTACCTGGCGCAGGCAGCGCGTCGCGGCCTGGAGGACGAAGTTGTTGGAAGCCTTCAGTTTGCGCGCAAGCGCGCAGGCAAACAGGCTCGGGCAGTTCCAGCCTTCGGTGCCCTTGTTCACGAGCAGCACCACTCGGTGGGGAGACAGGGGATCGTTCAGGCGGTTGAAGGCGTCCTCGTCGGCCTTCTTCGTGAGCGCAGGATTCGACGTGTTGGCCAGAGCGAGAGCCGGGCTCAGGCCGGCAGCCACCAATGCCTCGTCGATGACCGGGCGCAACTCGGCCAGGTCGTCAGTCTGTGGAAAGTAGACAGCCAGCTTTGCCGGCGCGCCGTTAGGGAGAGTGACGTCGCGGTAGTCCTTGAAGAAGTCCGTGATCACATGGCGCAAGTACGCCGCCGTGTCGCCATCGAAGTCGTAGCTCTGGATGCTGTTGGCGACGTCCTTCAGGATGCCGTCGCGAATGCCCTGTGACAGGCCGTACCAGATGACGACGTCGCGCAGCATCTGGCGCTGGTAGTACGGCGTGCCCGTGGTGTTCACCACCGCGATCACGTTGGTGTTGGCCGCGAGATAGTCCACGGTGCGGCGCACCTTCTTGAGTCCGCTCTCGAGTGACTGACCGTAGGTGTGATGCGCCTCGTCCGAAAAGACGGCGAGATGTGGCAGGCTGGCGATGGCCTGGAGCCGCCGGTTGGCAACGTCCTCGCGGGCTTCGTCCAGCTTGCGCTCGCCGAAAAGCGGGCCGAGGTCTCCCTTTCGGACCTGTTCCTTGCGGATCCGGATCTTCTCGGTGTTCGTGACGACCACGTTGAAGAGCGACCCGCGGATCACCGGGATGTCTGGATCGCCGTCGCGCGTGAACGTGAACTTGACCGCGGCCGCGAAGCCCTTGTGCATACGTGGCGGCAACATCCTCCCGTACGGCGCGCCCAGTAGTTCGCGCAGGGACTCGATGATGGTCTTGCCGGGCGCGAACACGAGGGCGTTCTGCACGAACGGGAACGCGGCGTCGGGATATTCGAGCGCCATTGCGAACTCCGTGGCGACGATGGCCCCGATGAGCAGGGTCTTGCCGGCACCCATGGCGAGGGCGAGGATGTAGCTTGGATAGTCGAGCGTCAGCGTTTCGCGGAGGGCTTCGAGCTTGAAGCGCTTGACCAGGTCGTCGTCTCGCCGGACGCGGTCGAGGAGGCCGTCGATGCCTCCCGCGCGAAGCGCCTCCTTGGCGAGATCGGGATGCTCCAGTCCGAGGGACTGGAGATGCTCGGCCGGATCTGTGAAGAGCGTGGCGTACAAGTCCGCCACATGGGCGGTGTCACGCACCAGCCGCAGGTACCAGTACGTCTCGAGTGCCGCAAGCTGCGGGGCGCGCAGAAACCGCGGGTTGCCCTCGGACCCCTGGGTCCACTCGAGCACCTCCGCGATGGCAGGATAGGCGTCGTGCGCCCACCCGGAGGCCCGCCAGGCCAGGACATCTTGCCTGAGCCTCTCGTGCAGGTTCATCGGGCGATATTGTAGCGGGGCAGAGTCCCGCTGTGTCAGTGGTCCTTCCGTGGCCGGCTGGCGTACTTCAGCACTCGCACCTTCTCCATCGTGACCAGCGCGCCGCCGGTGAGCATCTCGTCGAGGATGGGCAGCAAGCGGTCGATGTGGGCCTGGTCGTCCACGACCTCGATGAGCACGGGCAGGTCGGTGGAGAGGCCGACGAGGCTGGCGGTGTGCACGACGCTGCTGGCGCCGAAGCCGGCGACGCCGTGGATGACCGTGGCGCCGGCGAAGCCCTCCTTGCGCAGGCGATCGAGCAGCGCGCGCGGGAGCGGCGTGTGGCCGACCGTGTCGGACTCGCCGATGAAGATGCGCACCAGGAGCTGTTCGCCGTCGATTACCCGCATGACGTCCCTCACTGCGCCAGCAGCTGGCGCGAAACGAGCAGGCCAAGCCAGCCCGCGACGAAGCAGCCCACCACGGTCACGCCGGCGTTCACGAGGGCCATCACCGGCGCGCCGTCCTGCAGCAGCCTCGTCGTCTCGAAGTTGAAGCTGGAGTAGGTCGTCAGGCCACCCATGACCCCCACCGTCACGGCCGCGCGCAGCGTCGGCGGCCACGCCGCGATGGCCACGTCCATCACCGCGGCAATGAGGAAGCTGCCAGCCAGGTTGACGAACAGGGTGCCGTAGGGAAAGGCCGTGCCGAAGCGCGCGGCCGCCCACTGGGCCACGAGATACCGCGCGCCCGTGCCGACCGCGCCGCCGAAGCAGATCCAGAGGAACCGTTCCATCCCGCGTCACCTCCGTGCGTCAGGTGCCGTGCAGGATGGAACTCTCCCGCGGTGGACACCACAGGAGTCATTGGCCGCCAGGCCGCGGCAGTTCAGGTGGACTCCACCACCAGACGAGACCCGCAGTGTCCCCGGACGCGGGGAGGGATGTCAATGCGCAGGGGGGAGGCGAGGCCGCGACGGCTGCGCCGTCGCGTGAGGCCGCTCCGCGGCCTCGCTGGGACGACGGCGGTTGGCCGTCGTAGGACTCGTTCTCGCTGGGATGGCGCGTCGACCTCGCTGGGACTCGGCCGCTTCGCGGCCATCGCTAGGACGCCCCTCGCTCGCTCGGAGCGCTGGGACTCGCGGCGCTCGCTAGGAACGGAAGGCCGAGCCGAAGTGAAGGTCCCACTTGCTCAGCGAGGCCGCGGAGCGGCCGAGTCCCAGCGACGTTCGAAGCACGACCCCAGCGAGAACGAGTCCTAGCGCCCCGAGCGGAGCCGAGGGGCGTCCCAGCGAGCGCCGGAGGCGCGAGTCCTGTTATATTTCAGCCCTGCGTCCCAATTCCCCTCCGGAGAGAGTGTCCATGATGCGTGCCCGCGCGTGTGCCAACCTGCTCGTCCTTGCCGTCTTCCTCGCCGCCTCGGCCGCCCTGGCCCAGGAGCCGCTGCCGAAGGTCCTCGTGATCGGCACGGGCGGCACCATCGCGGGGGTGCAGGACCAGCCCGGCACCCTGGCGCCGTACCGGGCGGGCACGACGCCGGTGAACGAGATCGTGGCCGGCGTGCCGGAGATTGCGAAGTTCGCCGAGGTCGAGAGCGAGCAGTTCATCAACACGGCCAGCCCGAACATCCTGCCCGAGCACTGGCTGGGGCTCTCGAAGCGCATCAACCAGGTCCTGCGTGACCGCGCGGACCTCGCCGGCGTGGTCGTCACGCACGGCACGGATCGGCTCGAGGAGACGGCGTTCTTCCTCTACCTCACCGTGAAGTCCGACAAGCCCGTCGTCGTGGTCGGCGCGCAGCACCCGGCCACGGGCATCAGCCCGGACGGCCCGATGAACCTCCTGAACGCGGTTCGGACCGCCGCCGCGCCACAGTCGCGCGGGATGGGCGCCATGGTGGTGATGGACGACCGCATCCTCTCCGCCCGTGAGGCGCGCAAGATCTACCCACGCATTGGCGGCTTCAGCACCGGTGACATGGGCATGCTTGGCGTGGTCGCCGCGGACGGGCCCACCTACTTCTTCAAACCGGCCCGCCGCCACGGCGTCGACACCGAGTTCGATGCGACGACCATCTCGTCCCTGCCGAAGGTCGAGCTCCTCTACTCCTACCCCGGTGGCGAGGGGCCGCACCTTGCGGACGACACCAAGGGCGTCGTCGTGGCCACGACGGGCTTCGCGCCGGGCGAGCGGGAGCCCTTCGAGGCGATCCGCCGGAAGGGGATCCCGGTGGTGATGGTGTTCCCCTCGGGCGACCACGTCGCCGGTGCCACCCGCCGCGGCAACCCGCCCGCCGACGCCCCGCCCCCGGCGATCCAGGCGCAGCACCTGCTGCCGCAGAAGGGGCGGATCCTGCTCATGGTGGCGTTGACGAAGACGCAGGACCCGGCGGAGCTGCAGCGGATTTTCGGGGAGTACTGAGGGACTCGGCCGCTTCCTGCCCTGAGCGGAGTCGAAGGGCGCGGCCTCGCTGGGACGCCCTTCGGGCGCTTGGACTCGTCCTCGCTGGCCAGGTCTTCGGACGTCGCTGGGACTCGGGCCTCCGGCCCTCGCTAGGACGCCCTTCCGGGCGCTCGGACTCGCGCTGCGCGCTCGCTGGGACTCGGCGGCTCCGCCGCCTCGCTGCGCGGGGCCTCCGGCCCCAACAGGAGCGGGAACGCTGAGCCGAAGTGAGGGCCCTTCGCTCCTAGCGAGCGGCGTAGCCGCGAGTCCCAGCGAGCCGAGCGAAGCGATGGCGAGTCCTAGCGCCCCGAGCGAAGGCGAGGGGCGTCCCAGCGAGGCCGCGCCCTTCGACTCCGCTCAGGGCAGGAAGCGGCCGAGTCCTACCGCGCCCTCGACGTGCGCCGGGCGCGGCCTTTACAATGCCCCCGTCATGCGGCGGCTGGTGGCGGCGTTCGTTCTGGTGCTCTCGGCGGGAACCGCGTCGGCGCAGGGGGCGCCCGGGCAAGCCGGGGCAGGCCAGCCCTTCGACATCACCCGCATCGACCCGCACTCCTTCCGCGCCATCGCGTATCGCGTGCCGGACGGCCAGGCGCCGAAGATCGACGGGCACCTGGACGAGGCGGTCTGGGCCGAGGCGCCCGTCCAGGGCAACTTCATCCAGCGTGAGCCCGCGTTCGGCCAGCCCTCCACCGAGAAGACCGAGTTCCGCATCCTCTACGACGATCGCAAGATCTACCTCGGGGTCTGGGCCTGGGACGATGACCCGTCGGGGATCATCGCCAACGAGATGAAGCGCGACTCGGGCCTGCGGCGCAGCGACCAGCTCAAGGTCGTCTTCGACACCTTCCACGATCACCGCAACGCGTTCTACTTCAGCACCAGCCCGTACGGCGCGCTCAAGGACGCGCAGAACGTCGAGAACGGGCGCACGATCAACTACGACTGGAACGCGGTCTGGGAGAACGAGACCAGCATCGACGACAAGGGCTGGTATGTCGAGATTGCCATCCCGCTCAGCCAGCTCCGGTTCAAGGAGGAGATCGGCGAGGCCACCTGGGGGCTCAACCTCTGCCGCATCATCATGCGGAAGAACGAGGAGAGCTACTGGGTGCCGTTCCCGCGCGAGTGGGGCGCCGGCGGCTTCGCGCGCGCGTCGAACGCGGGCCTGCTCCAGGGCATGCGCGACATCCGCTCGCGCCGGCGCATGGAGTTCCTGCCCTACGTCCTGCCGCGGGCCTCGAAGGACTACACCACGGGTGAGGGCCTCCAGTCGGACGTGCAGATCGGGGGCGACTTCAAGATCGGCATCACGAACGACCTGACGGCCGACCTCACGTACCACACCGACTTCGCGCAGGTGGAGGCGGACCAGGAGGTCGTCAACAACACGCGCTTCAGCCTGTTCTTCCCCGAGAAGCGCGTCTTCTTCACCGAGAGCGCCGGTATCTTCGACTACGGCAAGAGCGGATCGAGCCCCGGCGGCGACGCCGCGCGCAACGACCCGGGCATCCTGCCGCTGTTCTACAGCCGGCGCATCGGCCTCGTGAACGGCACCGAGGTGCCACTGATCGGCGGCGGCAAGGTCACGGGCCGCGTCGGCAACTACACGGTCGGCGTGATGAACATCACGACCGAGGCGGCCGACCTGGCGCTCGGCGGCGGGCGCACGCAGCCGATTGGGGAGGCCAACTTCACCGCCATCCGCGTGAAGCGCAACATCCTCGCCCAGTCGTCCATCGGCGCGATCCTGCTCAACCGCCAGGGGGGGCAGTCGGACTTCAACCGGAGCTACGGCGTCGACATGGGCCTGCTGTTCGGCTCGCACATCACGCTGACCGGGCTGGCAGCGAAGACCGACTCGCCCGGCGAGGGCGGCGACGGCACCGCCGCGGTCGCCGACTTCATCTGGAAGAGCGACCGCTTCAACTACGGCCTCCAGTACGCCGACATCGGCCGCGACTTCAACGCCGAGATGGGCTTCATCGTCAGGACCGACATCCGGAGCACGAAGGCGAAGGCCGCCTGGACGCCCCGCCCGCGCTGGCGTGGCATGCGGCAGCTGTTCGTCAATGGCACGCTGGAGTACTTCGAGAACCACGCGGGCAAGCTCGTGTCGCGCACGCAGGGCCTCGAGGTGCAGCTCCAGCGGCAGGACACGTCGAGCCTGAAGCTCACGGCGAATCACGAGTTCGACTCGCCACCGGTGCCGTTCGCGACGGGAGGCACGACCGTCCCGGTCGGCGACTACGCGTGGACGAACTACGGCGCCACCTGGACGACGAACCAGGCGAAGCGGGTCTACGGGAGCGTGTCCGCGGAGGCCGGCGGCTACTACAACGGAGACCGCCAGACCTACACGGCCGCGATCAACTTCCAGCTCGGGAAGACGCTGCTGCTCGAGCCGAACTACACGCGGAACCAGATCAAGCTGCCTGGGCACGAGACGTACGGCACGAACGTCGTGAACTTCCGCGTCAGCCAGTCGTTCTCGCCGGACCTGTTCGTGAAGGCGTTCTTCCAGTACAACGACGACCGGAAGACCTCCAACATCAACCTGCTCTTCTGGTACATCTACAAGCCGGGCAGCGATCTCTACATCGTCTACAACCAGGGGTGGGACACCAACCTGCCGGGATCGCCCAGCTACATGGTGCACAACCGGTCGCTGGCCATCAAGATGACCTACTGGTTGGCCAGATAGGCAAATTTCAGATCTTCGGATTTCAGATTGAAGATTGATTGACGATCTCAGATCTGGGGATTGAAGAATGGATTTACCAGATTGAGGGATTGGGCGATTGGAGTGGCAGAAAAGGGGTCAGACCCCTTTTTCCTCGAGTGCCCATGAAAAGGGGGTCTGACCCTATTGCTGCAGGAGGTGGTGCAGTGACTTCCGCGTCACCCTGCCCGCGCTCGAGTGTCTTGTTTCCCGATTTTCCAATCCCCCCGATCTGCTAAATCCAATCTTCAATTCCCCCGATCTGCATTCGTCAATCAATCTTCAATCTGAAATCCGAAGATCTAAAATGGCCCCGATTGCCCCCTCTGTCACCAATCGTGGCCTCGCTGGTGGTTGTCGTTGCGACGTTGCTCATGCGCCTCGCGGGGGCGGTGCTCAACGTCACCAGCGTCGGGCTGCTGCTCGTACTGGTGGTCGTGCTCATCGCCATCCGCATGGGGCGAAGCGGGGGGATTGCCGCGGGTGTGACGGCGGCGACGGCGTTCAACTTTCTCATCATCCCGCCGACCGGTACCCTGACGATTGCCGATCCCCTGAACTGGGTCTCGGTCGGCGTCTGCCTGACGGTGGCCGTGGGGGAGCTGTCGGTCCGCGCGAGGCGCCGCGCCGAGGAGGCCGACCACAGTCGGGCGGAGACCGAGCGACTCCTGCACGCCCTTCGGTCGTCGTTCGCACGTGAGACGGAGGCCGAAGCCGCACGGCAGAGCGACCGCCTGCGCGCCGCCCTGATCGACGCGGTCACCCACGACCTGCGCACCCCCCTCACGTCGATCAAGGCCTCGACCACGGCGCTCCTGCAGCCTGGAGCAACCTTCGAGGAGCCGGCGCGCCACGAGCTGATCGAGGTGATCGACCAGGAAGCCGATCGCCTGGACGACCTCGTCGAGAACCTGCTGGGCATCGCGCGCATCGAATCCGGCGCGCTGCGGCTCGATCGGCAGTGGTGCGCCGTGGACGACATCGTCTCGATTGCGGTCGCGCGCCTCGGGGCACGCGCCGCCGGCGACCGTCTCGAGGTGGCCATGCCCGCCGAGATCCCGCTGGTGCGCGCGGACGCGCGCGCGGTCGTCGAGGCGGTGTACCAGCTGCTCGACAACGCCGTCCGGTACTCGCCTCCCGGGAGCACCATCTCGGTGTCGGCGGCGCTCTTCCCGGGGGAACAGGTCGAGCTGCGGGTGGACGACCAGGGCCCCGGCGTGCCGGTCGATGAGCGCGAACGGATCTTCGACAAGTTCGCCCGTGGCTCGGCCGGCAGTTCGGCGCCGGTCGGCCTGGGCATGGGGCTGGCCATTGCGCAGGGGCTCGTCGAGGCGCACGGCGGACGCATCGGCGTGTCGGACCGGCCAGACCACGTGCCAGGCGCCCGGTTCTGGATTCGCCTGCCCATCGGTGACGAAGAGGACGGGGACGGGGCGATGGCTGCGGAGGCGCCGGCGTGAGCGACGCGGCCCGAATCCTCGTCGTGGACGACGAGCCGCAGATCCGGCGGGTGCTGCGGGTGACGCTCGAGGCCCAGCACTTCGACGTGCGCACGGCCGCCGACGGCACGGCCGCGCTCGACCTGTTCCACGACTGGAAGCCGCAGCTCGTGGTGCTCGACCTGACGATGCCCGAGGAGGACGGGCTGTCGGTGACGCGCCGGATCCGCCAGGAATCGGACGTGCCGGTCATCATCCTCTCGGTGAAGGGCGACGAGCCGATGAAGGTGGCCGCGCTCGACGCCGGCGCGGACGACTACGTCACCAAGCCCTTCGGGATGGACGAGCTGCTCGCGCGCGTTCGTGCGGCGCTCCGGCGCTCGACCGCACCGGCTGCCGACCGTGCCGCCGCCCGCATCGAGGCCGGTGACTTCGCCATCGACCTCGAAGCCCGCCGCGTCGTCGTGCGCGGAGCCGAGGTGCACCTGACCCCGAAGGAGTTCGACCTCCTGGTGCACTTCGCCCGCCATCCCGGACGGGTGCTGACCCACCGCGCGCTCCTGACGGCAATCTGGGGCGCCGACTACGCCTCCCAGACTGAGTACCTGCGGGTGTTCGTGGCGCAGCTCCGGCGAAAGCTCGAGGCCGACCACACGCATCCGCGCTACCTCACGACCGAACCATGGGTGGGGTACCGCTTCGATCCAGGCCCCTGACGGGGTTCCTTACGAATTCCTTATCTCCCACCCGGAGCCTTCTTTAGCTCCCGCGCCCCACAGTGGGGGAATGCGTGCGTGTACGCGTTTCGCCGCCGTGCTCCTGGGTGTCGCCGTGCCAGGGCTCGCCGCCGCCCAGGAGGCGGCGCCCCCAGACCCGTCGCCGTGGCGCAGTGTCGACTTCGGGGTCACCCTCGAGACCTACTACCAGTTCAACACCAACGACCCGCCGGATCGGGTGACGCCCCTGCGCGCCTACGACGCGCGGGCCAACACCTTCGACCTGCAGCAGGTGACCGCCGTCGCGGCGCTTGCGCCCGACGTGGAGGCCGGCCGCCGGTTCGGCATGCGCGTGGACCTGATGTTCGGTCCGGCCACGGCTGCCGTGCAGGGCAGCGCCGTCAACGAGCCGCGTCCCGAGGTCTACCGCAACATCTGGCAGGCCTACGGCACCTACGTGTTCCCGGTCGGACGTGGTCTCCGCGCGGACGTGGGGAAGTTCGCGTCGAATCTCGGCTTCGAGACGAGCTTCGCCAAGGACAACGACCACTTCTCTCGCGCGTACCTCTTTGGCTTCCTGCCGTTCTACCACGCCGGCGTCCGCGTCACGTTGCCCGTCACTGACCACCTCACGTTGCAGTACGCGCTCAGCAACGGCGCGCAACAGGCGGAGGAGTTCAACGCGGCCAAGTCGAGCCATGTGACGGCTGTCCTGACGCCACTCCCCACGCTCTCCTGGACGGTCAACTACTACGCGGGACGCGAGCAGCCGGACCAAGGCATGCCCCGCGGTGCAAACGGGCTGTTCACGATCTTCGACACCTACGCGGCCTGGACGCCGTCGCCGCGCTTCAGCGCGGGCCTCGACCTGAACCGCACCTCGAACGATCCGGGTGCCGCGGGCGGCGACACGACGACGCTCACGGGGCTTGGCGCCTATGGACGTACGGCACTCGTGGGGCCCACCTCGTTCGCGCTCCGTTACGAGCGCCTCGATGACGAAGGGCTGTTCGCCGGCGTGGATCAGGTGCTCCAGGAGATCACGGGAACGCTGGAGTGGCGCGCCGCCGACGGCTTCCTGCTGCGCGGAGAGCTTCGCCGTGACTGGTCGGATCGGGCCTTCTTCCCCGGACCGCACGGCGCCGCGGATCTCCGGCGCTCGCAGGTCACCGTCGAAGTCGGGCTCGTCTGGTGGCTTGGCACGCTGGAGGGCGTGTGGTGATGGACATCTGGCTCTTCGTGCTCGGCGTCGTCGTCATGACGACGCTCATCGGCTTCATCCGCCTGTGCGACAGGGTGTGAGCGACATGGATACTTCCCTTCTCTGGCTGAGTGTCGTGGTGGCGGCGTACCTGCTGTACGCGATGCTCCGCCCGGAGCGCTTCTGATGGCGGCCGACGTCGTGCCGGCAGTGCTCCTGTTCACGGCGACCGTCCTGTCGGCGATCCCGCTCGGGCGATACGTGGCGCGGGTGTTCACGGGCGGGCGCACATGGCTCGACCCCGTGCTCGGACCCGTCGAACGCGTGATTCTGCGAGCCTCGGGGAGCGACGGGGCGGAGCAGACCTGGCACCGCTACGCCCGCTCGCTGGTCGTGTCGAACCTGGTGATGTGGATGGCCGGGTACGTGCTGCTGCGGCTTCAGGGCCTGCTGCCGCTCAACCCGGACGCCGTGGCCGGCATGGAGCCGACGCTCGCCTTCAACACGGTGTCGAGCTTCGTCACCAACACCAACCTGCAGCACTACTCGGGTGAGACCGGCCTCTCGTACCTGTCGCAGCTCCTGGTAGTCACCTTCCTGCAGTTCGTCACCGCCGCCACCGGCATCGCCGCCGCGTCCGCCGTCATCCGCGCGCTTGGCGGCAACCGGCTCGAGACGATCGGCAACTTCTACGTGGACTGCACGCGGGCTGCCGTGAGAGTGCTGCTGCCGCTCGCGCTCGTCGTCTCGGTGGTGCTGCTGTGGCAGGGCGTGCCCATGACGCTGCAGGGCGCCGCGCACGCCGTCACGCCCGAGGGCACGCCGCAAGCCATCGCCAGGGGGGTCGCGGCGGCGGAGGTCGCCATCAAGCAGCTTGGCACCAACGGCGGAGGCTACTTCGGGCCCAACTCCAGCCATCCCCTCGAGAACCCGACGCCCCTGACGAACGTGGTCGAGACGTGGGCGATTCTCGTGATCCCGATGGCGATGATCGTCGCGTTGGGCGCGGTCCTGCGGAGGACCCGCTTCGCCGTGATGCTCTTCGCCGTGATGCTCGCGCTCTTCGTGCCGCTGGCCGTGGCGGCCATCGGGCAGGAGACCGCCGGATCGCCAGCCATGACGGCGCTCGGCGTCGCGGACGGCGGCGCGATGGAAGGCAAGGAGGTCCGGAACGGCGTCGTGCTCTCCGCCCTGTGGGCGGTGTCGACGACGGCGACGTCGAACGGCTCGGTCAACGCGATGCACGACTCGCTGTCGCCGCTGGCCGCGCTCGCAGGCGCTGTTGCGACGGAACCTGCTGATCTACGGCCTGGGAGGAGTCGTCGTGCCCTTCATCGGCATCAAGTTGCTCGACATGCTGGTCGTGGCGGTCGGCCTGGCATGACCGGTGAACCGAGGCGGCCGTCGGTCGAGTCGCTCCTGGCGCGCGCGCAGGAGGAAGGACGCGCCCGCCTGCGGGTGTACATCGGCATGGCGCCTGGCGTCGGCAAGACCTACCGCATGCTCCAGGACGCGCACGAACTTCGCGAGCAGGGCCTCGACGTCGTCATCGGCCTGGTGGAACCCCACGGGCGCGAGGAGACGGCGGCGCTCATCGGGGACCTGGAGCGGGTGCCGGAGCGGGAGGTCCCCTATCGCGGGACGGTGCTCCGGGAGATGGACCTGGACGGGCTGCTGGCACGCGCGCCAGCCATCGCTGTCGTCGACGAGCTCGCGCACACCAACGCACCGGGCTCGAGGCACGAGAAGCGCTACGAGGACGTGCTGGAGCTGCTCGACCGCGGCATCGCGGTGATGACGGCGGTGAACGTCCAGCACCTGGAATCGCTGAACGACGCCGTGGCGCGCACGACCGGCGTGCAGGTGCGCGAGACCGTGCCGGACTGGTTCCTCAAGCGCGCGGACGAGGTGGTGAACGTGGACGTCTCGGTGGAGACGCTGCGGTCACGGCTGCGACAGGGCAAGATCTACGGCGTCGAGAAGATCGAACAGGCGCTCGGCCGCTTCTTCCGCAAGAGCAACCTGCTCGCCCTCCGCGAGCTGGCGCTGCGGCAGGTCGTGTCGACCCATGCCGACCAGGCGCAGGAATACCGGGAGCGCCGTGGGATCGAGCCTCCGGTGTTGCCGGAGAAGGTGATGGTGTGCATGGCGTCGCGCGGCAGCGCCAAGCGGCTGCTGCGGATCGGCTGGCGGATTGCCGACAAGGTCGATGGCGCGTGGTTCGCCGTGTACGTGCAGACGCCGGGCGAACGGCCGTCCCGGATCGATCCGTCCACGCACGTCGAGCTCGAGGAGAACATCCGCTTCGCGCGCCACCTCGGCGCCGAGGTCGTCCGGCTGGAGTCGCGCGACGTCGCCGACGCGCTCATCGACTTCGCCCGGCGCCAGGGCGTGACCCACGTCATCTTCGGCCAGACCGCCCGCTCGCGCTGGCACCAGCTGCTGCACGGCTCCGTCGTCGACCGCTTCCTGCATGAGGTGCGGGACGCGACGGTGCAAGTTGTACCGATCTCAGATCTTCAGATCTCAGATTGAAGATTGATTGACGATTTCAGATCTGGGGATTGAAGAAGGGATTTACCAGATTGGCGATCGGGGGATTTGCAGAAAAGGGGTCAGACCCATTTTCATGGGCACTCGAGGAAAAAGGGGTCTGACCCCTTTTCTGCAGGAGGTGGCGCCGTGACCGCCCGCCTCACTCTGCCCGCGCTCGAGTGTCCAATCCCCCAATTCCCCCTGATCTGGTAAATCCAATCTTCCATTTCCCGCAATCTGAATTCGTCAATCAATCTTCAATCTGAGATCTGAAGATCTGCGATTCATTTAAGCCCCAGCAATTCGCTGAACCAGTCGAGGTTCTGCTGCATGGCCGCGCGATTCGCCTTGGGGGTGGTGATGCCGTGGCCCTCGCCCGGAAAGACGACGAGGCGGGTACGTACGCCCTGGTCGCGCAGGCCCTGGTAGAGCTCGTAGGCGTTGGGGATCGGCACGCGGCGGTCGCCGGCCTTGTGCTGGATCAGCGTGGGTGTGTTCGCCTGCTTGATGTACGTGATCGGCGAGGTGTCCGCGTAGATCTTCGGGTCGTCCCACGGCGTGGCCTTGAGGTACTGGCGCGTGAACGGGTGGATGTCGGTGTTGACGTAGTAGGTCATCCAGTCCGAGATGCCGGCGCCAACCGAGATGGCCTTGAACCGCTCGGAGTGCTTCGTCGTGAGGAAGGCCGAGATGTAGCCGCCCTGGCTCCAGCCCATGGAGCCGACGCGGTCGGGATCGACGAGGCCAGCCTTGGCCAACGCGTCGATGCCGGACAGGACGTCCCACGCGTCGCCGATGCCGAGATTGCGCACGTTGAGGGACCGGAAGGCCTCGCCGTACCCGGCGCTGCCACGGTAGTTGGGCTCGAGCACCAGCGCGCCCTCCGCCAGGAACGCGTCGATCGGGTAGTACCCGGCGCCGTTGGAATAGGGGACGGGTCTCGAGACGCCGGTGGGGCCGCCGTGGATCACGACGAGCAGCGGATAGCGCCGGCCGGACTGGAAGTCGGCGGGCTTGTGCAGCACGCCCTCGATGGCCGCGCCGTCCTGGCTCTTCCAGGTGAAGACCTCGCGCGTGTGCTTCGGCCAGTTCCGGATCGCCGTACCGGCGTGGCTCACCTGCGCGGGTTGCAGGCGCTCGGCCAGCGGGGCGACGTAGATCTCCGCGAAGGCCTCCGGACCCGCGCCGACGAAGGCGACGTGGGCACTGTCGGGGGAGACGGAGAAGCCCGAGCCAATCCACTGGTCGCCGGCGGCGTACCGGGTCACCTGCTTCGAGGACGGGTCGAGACGGAAGAGGTACGCCCACGTGTGCTGCGACGCCGAGAAGAAGAGGCCCTGTTTCGTCCAGGCGAGGAGGTTCGGGTCCTCGTCGAAGTCGGCCGTCAGCACCTCGGCGGTCTTCGAGCCCGGTGTGGTGACGGCAATCTCTCCGTTCTCGAAGAAGAAGAACGGCTTGGCCATCGCGGTACTGAAGGCAATCCTCGAGCCGTCAGGGGACCAGATCGGGTTGCTGTCGGGGCCGGCCTGATCGATGGCCACCGTGCTCGTCGCCGACGCGACCTCGACGACCGAGATGTCCGCGGAGCCACTGTCGGCCGGGTCGCTCGAGACACGGTGGTCGTAGGCAATCTTCGTCCCATCGGGCGACCAGTCGAACGCGCCGACGACGAACGGGGCATCGGTGAGCTGCCGGGTCGTTCGGCTGGCGATGTCGAGGACGTAGAGCTGCGCCATGCGGCGGTCTTCGTCCTCGACGGCGTAGTCGCCGTACTTCTCCTTGCGCGCCTTCATCTCTGCCGACTCGGGGTCGGTCATCGTGTAGGCGATCTTCGTGCCGTCCGGCGACCAGGCAAAGCGGTTCACGCCACCCTCGGTGTCGGTCAGGGGCTCTGCCTCGCCGGCATCGAGCGCCAGCCGGTAGATCTGCTGCTTGCCGCTGCGGTTGGAGGTGAAGGCCAGCCACGTGCCGTCCGGTGACCAGGCGGGCTGCCCACTGGATTTCGGCCCACGCGTGAGCTGACGCGCCGGCGCATCCGGGCCACCGAGCCAGACCTCCGTGACGTACTCGTCTTCCTTCCAGTCGGGCCGCCGAACCGTGTACGCCACCAGCCGCCCGTCCGGCGACACCGCCGGCGAGCCCACACGCTCGAGGTTGAGGATGTCGTCGATCCCGGGCTGGGACTGCCGCGCCATCAGGGGCATCGACAGGGCCACGGCAGCGATGGAGGACGCGAGCAGGAAACGCTTCATGGGCAGGGATGCTCCGGCAGGGATGTCACGGATTCGTTCGGGCCACAGATGGCACAGATAGCACAGATACCGGAAACACAGATGCACAGATGAAGGCGGGATGCACAGATGACCTATCCGTCTTCGATTCCTCGTTCCTCACGCGGCCGTCCGGCCGCGGCCCAACGGTCGCGAAGCGACCGGCCTACGGCTGGCGGAGCCAGCGCCCACCGCGCGCAGCGCGGCCACAGGGGCCACAGATGGCACAGATAACGGAAACACAGATGCACAGATGACACGGGATGCACAGATGGGCACACCTGCTTTCGTGCCCACCGAGGCCGTCCGGCCGAGGCCCAACGGTCGCGAAGCGACCGGCCGACGGTTGGCGGAGCCAACCGCCTACCGCGCGCAGCGCGTCCCCGAATCACCCAATTCCCCCAATTCCCCCAATCTGGTAAATCAATCTGCAATCAGCCGATCTGCAATCTGCAATCAATCTTCAATTTGAGATCTGAAGATCTCAAATTGTGAGAATTACCTTCCCGACATTCTTCCGTTCCTGGATATAGCGGTGCGCCTCGGCGACGTCGTCCAGGGGGAAGGTGCGGTCCACGCGGGGGGCGAGGCGGCGGGTGGCGAGCTCGCCGAGGAGGAATTCCATCGCGGAGGCGAGGTGGCGGCGCTCGTCCCAGAGGTGCCCCACGTTCAAGCCGAACACGCCGCGGTTGCGGTTGATGAGCGACAGGGCCTTGAAGCGCGGCATCGCCCACAACGTGCGCAGCACCGGCCACCACTGGCGGACCGACGTCGGGGCCGCGGCCGAGACGCCGAAGATGATCAGGCGACCGAGTGGGGCCAGGAGCCGGTACGACTCGGCGAAGCTGGCGCCACCGATGGCGTCGAGCACGACGTCCGCGCCGCGGCCCCCGGTGATGCGCATGACCTCACGCGGGACGTCGGCCCGACGATCGATGGGGTGATCCACGCCGAGGCGACGAATCGCCTCGAGCTTGCCGCCGGACGCGATGCCGACCACGGTGGCGCGACGGAGCCGGCAGAGATCGGCCGCCGCAAGGCCCACGCCGCCCCCGGCGCTTCGCACCAGCACGATCTCCCCCGCCTGGACGTTGGCCATCCGATAGAGCGCGACGAGGGCCGTGAGGTGCGCGACGGGCAACGCGGCGGCCTCGGCGTCGCTGGTGTCGCGTGGCGTGGCGAAGACGTAGTCGGCGGGCACGACGACGGTGTCGGCGTAGCCGCCGAAGCGGGTGAGCGCCACGACCCGTTCGCCGGGGACCACGCGGGTCACACCGGCCCCCACGGTGTCGACGACGCCGGCGACCTCGTAGCCCGGCACGTACGGGCCGCGGGGCGCATCGGGATAGAGGCCCATGCGGCCGAGGATGTCGGCGAAATTCACGCCCGCCGCGCGGACGTGGATCCGGACCTCGCCGGCCCCGGGCTCGGGGGCGTGGCGCTCGCGGAGCTCGAAGACGTCGGGCCCGCCGTGGCGGCGAATCAGGGCCTCACGCATGTCGATGGCCGAGGCCGTGTCAGCCTCGAAGGCGAGGCAGCGTAGCACACCAGGTGGCAGCCACCGGCAGAGCTGGCGCTTTCGCCGCCAGCTTCGCTCCCGGCTCACGCGCCTTGACACCCATGTCTCCCGGCAGCTACAAGGGAAGACTGTTCCCTGACAGTCCCTTCGGGAAGGAGTAACCGAATGCGCAAGATCCTCGCAGCGGCCGCTGGCCTCGCCCTCGCGGGTGCCCTGACGGTCCCGTCGTTCGCGTCCGAGATGACGGTGAAGGGTGAGGTCGTCGACATCGCCTGCGCCACCAGCAAGGGTGAGGGTGGGCACGGCGATGCCCACGCGGCCTGTGCCATGTCGTGCGCCAAGCGCGGGCAGCCGGCCGGCATCATGACGGCCGACGCCATCTACGTGATCGAAGGCGACTACGCCTCGAACAAGAACGCGAAGCTCCTCGACTTCGTGGCCAAGACCGTCGTCGCCAAGGGCGAGGTGACGGAGAAGGACGGCCAGAAGGTCATCAACGTGACGTCGCTGTCGCTGGCGAAGTAAGGGACGAGGTCCCGGGCGCTCAAGGCCTCAGTGTCTGCGACACTGGGGCCTTTTCATTTCAGATCGAAGGGTGCAGATTGAGGATTGAAGCGCCAGCCACGAAGGGCACGAAGAACACGAAGCCCACGAAGGACGGCATGCGTCGCGTCTTCGTGCGAATCGTGCTCGCGTCGCGGCAGGCCGCGTGGCGGGCCTCGTCGTGAACATGACCGTTGCGAGCCTGCACGTCTACCCGGTCAAATCGTGCGGGGGTATTCAGCTCCAGCGGGCCGAGGTGGGGCGGCTGGGGATTCGGTACGACCGGCAGTGGGCCTTCGTCGACGACCGGGGGATGTTCGTCGCGCAGCGCGGCGACGGCGGGCAGGGCATCGGCATACGCACCATGTGCCTCATCGGCACGGCGTTCGATGGCGACGATCTCGTGCTCACGGCTCCGGACGCCGAGCCGCTGCGCCTGCCGCTGGCCGGGCGTGACGGGCCGCGCGTGCCCGTGCAGGTGTGGCAGAGCCGCACCGATGGCATCGATCAGGGCGACGACGCGGCGGCCTGGGCGAGCGCCGTGCTCGGCCGCGAGCGGCCCGCCCACTACCGCCTCGTCCGCATGGCGGACGATGGCACGCGGCGACCGAAGCGTGGCGAGTCGTGGCTCGCCTACGCCGACGGCTATCCCTTCCTGGTGATTGGCGAGGCGTCGCTTGCCGACCTCAACACGCGCCTCCCCGAACCCCTTCCCATGAACCGCTTCCGTCCCAACATCGTGCTGGCCGGCTCACCGGCGTATCACGAGGACACCGTCACGCGCCTGCGGACAGGCGGCATCACCTTCGACGGCATGACCACCTGCGTGCGCTGCGCCATCACGACGACCGACCAGGCGACGGCGGCGCGTGGCGTCGAGCCGCTGCGCACGCTGGCGACCTACCGCCGCGCGGACGGCGGGGTCATCTTCGGGAGGAACTTCAATCACAGGGGCGAAGGACCCCTGGCTGTCGGCGACCGGGTCCAGGAGGTCCATGGGGTTCGTGAGGAATAGAGAGTCAAGAAAACGGAATCAAGAAAGGAATGTCCGAAGTTGGAATTTGGAAGGGCGCGAAGGTGTCCGTACACACGAAAGGCCGGAGGTGATGCCCCCGGCCCTCCTATGCAGTGTCCTTCGTAGAGTCCTTCCGGAATTCAGAATTCCGAAAATTCCTTTCTTGATTCCGTTTTCTCTATTCCCTATCTCTTCCGTCGCGGCTTACTTGGCCGCGACGGCGGCGACCGTCTCCCACGGCAGACCGGGCCGGCCGAAGTGGCCGTAGTTGGTGGTCTGGCGGTAGATCGGGCGGAGCAGGTCGAGCTGCTCGATGATCGCGCGCGGGCGGAAGTCGAAGGAGTTCATCACGAACTCCTCGGCGGCCCGCTCGTCGCCGGTGCCGAAGGTGTCGACCTTGACCGAGACGGGCTTGGCGACGCCGATGGCGTAGCCGACCTGGATCTCGGCCATGCGGGCGAAGCCGGCGTTGACGACCTGGCGGGCGACGTAGCGGCAGTAGTAGGCGCTGCTCCGGTCGACCTTGGACGGATCCTTGCCGCTGAACGCGCCACCGCCGTGGCGGCCCCAGCCGCCGTAGGTGTCGACGATGATCTTGCGGCCGGTGACGCCGGCGTCGGCCGACGGGCCCCCGTGGGTGAAGCTGCCCGTCGGGTTGACGTGCAGGTCGACGGCCTTGTTCCACCACTCGCCGAGGGCACGCGGGCCGAGGTCCTCACGGACGTACTCCGCGATCTCCTTCTGCTTCACGGCCGGGGTGTGCTGCGTCGAGACGACGACGCAGGTGACCTGGGTGGGCTTGTTGTCCTTGTAGACGACCGAGACCTGCGACTTGCTGTCGGGGCGGAGGAAGTCGACCTTGCCGGTCTTGCGGTCGTGGGCGAGGCCGTGGGTGAGCTTGTGCGCCAGGAGGATCGGGAGCGGCATCAGCTCCTCGGACTCGGCCGAGGCGTAGCCGAACATGATGCCCTGGTCGCCGGCGCCCTGGTCGCCGCTGAGGCTCGTGGCCTCGGTGACGCCCTGGTCGATCTCGTTGGACTGCTTGGTGATGAGCGAGATCAGCTTCAGCGTGCTGTCGCAGAACGGCTCGCTCGAATCGGTGTATCCGATCTCCTTGACCGCGGTGCGCACGATCTTGTCGTAGTCGAGCACCGCATTGGTCGTGATCTCGCCGGCCAGCACCACGTGGTCGCTCTTGACGAGCGTCTCGCACGCGACGCGGCTCTTCGGGTCCTGCGCGAAGCAGGCATCAAGGATGGAGTCGGAGATGTAATCGCACACCTTGTCGGGGTGGCCCTCGGACACCGACTCGGACGTGAACGTGAACTGCGACATATGGCTCCTTCGACGATATTGCGGGTGAATCCCCGGCCGGCACACGCGTCGGCGCGCCCGCCGGTGTCGAAAAACGAAAAAAGCCCGCAGACTTGGTCAGTCGCGGGCTTCGCGACTTAGATAGTGCTCCGGCGGACGTGCTGTGGACGTCCAACCGCGCGCGGCCCATCAAGTCGGGAAATCGCCGCGCAAACGACTGTTCAGTATCGCCCGCTGAGCAGTGGGTGTCAAGCTCAGCACGGGGGTGCTGCACGGAGGTGCCGCACGAAGGTGCCACACGGGGGTGCGGCACGGAGGTGCCGCACGGGGGTGCGGCACGGAGGTGCCACACGGGGGTGCGGCACGGGGTGGGGCACCGGCGGGCGCGCGGTATGCTGCGGGGATGCGGGCGATTCTCGTGCACCATGCCGAGGCGGTGGATCCGGGCGTGGACCACATGCGGCCGCTCAGCGAGACGGGGCGGCGGCAGGCGGAGGCGGTGGCCGCCGCCCTCCAGGGCTACGGCGTCGCGCCAGTGGCCGTGTGGCACAGCGGGAAGCTGCGCGCCCGCGAGACCGCGATGGCCTGCTGGCGCGCGCTGAACCCGCTCGCGCCCTTCACCGCCGTCCGTGGCCTGCAGCCCTCCGACGGCCCGGACACCATCGCCACCGCACTGCTCGCGGAGGACGGTGACATCCTGCTCACCGGCCACATGCCCCACCTCCCGCGCCTGCTCCACCGCCTCCTCACCGGTCGAGACGATGGCGGCTCGGCGGAGTTCCCGTTGCACGGAGCCATGGTGCTGACGCGAGCGGAGGGCGGCTGGCGCCTGGACGCGCGCGTCATGGCATCTGGCGATCTGCTGATCGGGTGATCGTGTGATCTGATCTAGCGATCTGAGGATGTGGACATCTATCTGCTGATCGATCTGGTGAGGTGGCGCTGCAGAAAAGTGGTCAGACCCCCTTTCTGCCCAGATAGATCAGTAGATAGATGTCCACATCCTCAGATCGCAAGATCAGATCAGAAGATCCCACATCAACAGATCACCAGATGCTCAAGTCTCTTCTAGAACCCGAACGAGACGCCCAGCGTCCCTCGCCAGTACGAGAAGTTCCCCAGGTTGATGTCGTTGATCGGGGAGATGTCGTCGATCTGGCGGAAATAGCGCGCGTCGGCGCGCAGGCCGACGGGGCCCGTGCCGATGCGCACGCCGGCGCCGGCGTTGAAGCCGAAGGCGTTGTCGGAGTAGTCGAAGAGGTCCCCTGGCGAGTTGAGCGCGGAGCGCATCAGCCCGGCGCCGCCGGTGACGTACGGCTGCACGGGACCGAGCGGCCAGCCGAAGAGCAGGTTGGCCATCAGCGTGGTCTGGTTGCCGTCGCCGTTGAAGTCGAAGAAGTCCTCGTTGCCGGGCTCGAAGAAGTTCGGCGAGTAGCCGAGGTCGATCTCGAAGCCCAGGCCGCTGTCGGCCAGCCAGGTCAGCGACCCGCCGTAGAACAGGGCCTTGCCAGGGTCGTAGCCCCCGAAATCGGTGTTGAAGCTGGTGCCGATGTAGGGCGTCAGCCAGGTGTCGGCGCTTGCCGCCTTCGGCGTGAGCACCAGGGCCGCCACCGCCAGAATGGAAAGCAGCCGGATACTTCCGCGCATGGATTACCTCCCCGAATGTACGTATTGAAGACAAACCCATCCGTTGGACGGGCTTCGGGGTGGAAGCAGCAAGGGCTGTACCAGATTTGGTGATCTCGTGATCTCGTGATCTTGTGATCTCGTGATTTGTTGGGTGCTTGCGGGATCTCGAGAATTTGGTGATTGGGGGGAAGGCCGATCCGCCAATAAATCACGAGATCACAAGATCACGAGATCACGAGATTACTGAAGCTGCGCCCGGAGCAGTTCGTACGCGCGTCTGACGTGCGTTTCGGTCGTCTCGAGATGGCCGATGGCGAGGCGCAGCGTGAAGCGGCCGTCGAGGCGGGTGTGGGACAGGAAGATCTCGCCGCCGGCGTTCACCGCGTCCATCGCGCGCTGGTTGAGGGCCTCGATGTCGGCCTCCGTCATCGTGTCGCGGGCGTGCGCGGGGTGCAGGCGGAAGCAGACCACGCTGAAGGGGACGGGGGCGAGGCGGTCCATGTCGGGATCCTGATCGACCCAGTCCGCGAACAGCCGCGCGAGGCGCATGTGCTCGGCGAGGTGCCGGCGGATGCCCTCCGCGCCGAAGTGGCGCAGCACCATCCACAGCTTGAGCGCGCGGAACCGCCGACCGAGCTGCACGCCCGTGTCCATCAGGTTCTTCACCGCGGATGGATCGGTCGTCTTCAGGTACTCCGGCACCAGCGAGAAGGCCTGCCGCAGCACGTCCATGCGCCGGCAGTAGAACGCGCTCAGGTCGAACGGCGTGAACAGCCACTTGTGCGGGTTCACCACGAGCGAGTCGGCGCGCGCCGCGCCGTCGAGCACGTGGCGGTACTCGGGGACGATGGCGGCGACGCCGGCGTAGGCGGCGTCCACATGCAGCCAGAGGCCCTCGCGTTCCGTGATGTCGGCAATGGCCGGCACCGGGTCGATGCTGGTGGACGAGGTCGTGCCGACCGTGGCCACCACGGCGATGGGCGTCCAGCCGGCCGCGCGGTCCTCGGCAATCGCCGCCTCGAGCCGAGCCGGCTGCATCCGGAACCCGGCGTCGCCGGGGATCTTGCGCAGGCCGTCCTGCCCGAACCCGAGCAGCAGCACCGCCTTGTCGATGGACGAGTGCGTGTGCTCGGAGCAGTAGATGCGGTACCGCGTGAGCTCTGGCCGTCCCGACAGGCCCTGCTGGCGCACGCCCGGCACCCCGGCTTCACGCGCCGCCGCGAGGGCATGCAACGTCGAGATGGACGCGGTGTCGTAGATGACGCCCTCGAAGGCCTCGGGCAGCCCCATCAGGTCACGCAGCCAGCCGAGCGTCACCGCCTCGAGCTCGGTGGCCGCCGGCGACGTGCGCCACAGCATCGCCTGCTGGTTGAGCGCGGAGGAGAGCAGGTCGCCCAGGATGCCTGGGCCGCTGGCCGTGATCGCGAAGTAGGCGAAGAACCCCGGGTGGTTCCAGTGCGTGAGGCCCGGGACGAGCACCCGCTCGAAGTCTGCCATCACGTCGGTGAAGGGCTCACCCCGTTCGGGCGCCTGCGCCGGCAGCGCCTCTCGGATCTGGCCGGGCGCGACCCGCGAGAGCACGGGATACCGCTCGGGGTGCGAGAGGTACTCGGCGATCCAGTCGACGAGGAGGTGTCCTTGCTGGCGAAACTCTTCGGGCGTCATCGTTCGAAGGACACGAAGGGTACGAAGGTCGCGAAGGGCACGAAGCGGTTATCCCTGCTTGTGCTGGCTGATGTAGTCGAGGGCGAACTTCTCGAGGCCGGCGCTGGTGAGGCCGATCGCGTGCGCTTCCTCGGTGGCCTTCTCGACGGTCCAGTGGTCCTGGAGCACGCGTTTGATCAGCCACATCATGCCGACGCGGTTTGCGGAGGCGCAGTGGATGAACACCGGCTGGTTGCCCGTGTTCGAGACCACCTGCAGGAACTGGTCGACGATGGCGGGGTCGGGGCTGGCGCCGTTGACGGGCAGGTGGAAGTACTTGAGGCCGACCTTCTGCGCCTCGGCCTGGCTCTGCTCGACGTTCGCGCCGCGTTCGCTCGCCTGCCGCAGGTTGATGACGCTCGTGAAGCCGTCCTTCTTGAGCTGGTCGAGCGCGCTGACCTCGGTGGCGCCCCCACACGCGACGACCGCATCGACCTTCGTGTAGTTCGTGATGCCGGCGTGTTCCTGCTTCTGCTGGCCGGTCCAGGCGGACACGGCCGCGACAAGCGCGATGACGCCAATGGCGGGTACAAGCAAACGGCGCATGATCGGGACCTCCAAGGGGTGATCATACGCCGCTCTGCGGACAGATGGGATCGAAGGTCACGAAGGGGACGAAGGTCGCGAAGGGCACGAAGCACGAAGGAGGCCCTCACCCCTTCGTGCCCTTCGTGTCCTTCGTGCCCTTCGTGTCCTTCGTACCCTTCGTGTCCTTCGATCCCGTCCTACTCCTTATCCACCGTCACCGTCACCGGCGACTGGATCCGCACACTGACGGTCGTGCCGCCGGGCAGGACCGCGGGGTTGCGGCCCCCCGCCATGGTCGCGGCGGTGCCGCCGGCCGCGCCGACCGCGCCGCCAATCGTCGCGCCACGGCCACCACCGAGAATCGCGCCGAGGATCGCGCCACCGACGGCCGCGCCGCCAATCTTGGCCGCGCTCTCCTTGCCGGGCGACTGGCCCTCGCGAATCACCGCGTCGGTGCGGATGGGCAGCCGCGTCCCGTCCGCGAGCACGATCGTGTGGAAGCGGACGGCCAGGCGGGCGACGTCCTTGATCTTGCCGCCCTGCTGCACGTCGATGACCGAGCCGTGCACGACGGCGCCGGACGGAATCGCGACGCGGTCGCCGACGCGGATGTCACGCGTGACGCGCGCCTCCACCTCGTCTTCCACCCGGGCGGTCTCGCTCGAGAGGGTGCGGTCGATCTGCAGCCCCAGCACCGATTCGGCGGGCACGACGAGGTCGAGGAACTCCGGGGCCGGCGGGGGCTCGGGCGCCCGCTCGGGCACTGTCGGATCGACAGGCCGGCGCGCCTCCCACATCGACGTGCCGTCGGTGTCGGCCGCGAGCGCCGGCGGTGGCTCGGGCGGGGGCAGGGGTTCGGGCGCGGGCGCCTGGGCACGGCGCGCGGGCCTGGGGGCCGGCGCGGGCTTCGGCGGTTCCACCCGCGGGGCCGGCGGCGGGTCGACCGGCGCGGCGGGTTCGACGGCGGGTGCGGCCGGTTCGGTGGGCGCCGGGATCAGGCCCTCGGACGCCTCCACCGGGACGCCATCGGCCACCGCGGTCGCGGGGGCGGCGGCGACGAGCGCCTCGCGCGCCTGGGCGGCATCCTCGGCGTTGTGCCTGACGGCCATGTAGGCCCCGCCGGCGGCGGCGGTGAGGCTGCCGGCGGCGAGGGCGCCGATCACCAGCTTGTTGAACTCCATGACGTCACTCCTGGGCCCGCCGTCCGCCGGGGGCAGGCCGGTCTGGGCGCTGCCGTCCCCGGAGCAAGGGACGTACCGGCCCCCGGTGGTGCCAACTGCCCGGAAGTCTACAGCGTCGCGCGCCCGGCAGGCCTCGGCCTGTCCCCTTCCGGGGAATCGGCGTGTCCCTGGAAGGGGCCATCAACGAACCGCGCCGTAGACGAATTCGGGCGTATACTCGCGGTTTGAACGCTCGGTCAGTCCTGGCCGGGCGCCCATCCCGTCTTCATGTCCCGTTCGTTCCGCGACCCCGTGGAGGAGAGCATGTCCAGCACGCACACCCGGTCCCGCCGCGCCTGGTGGGTTCCCGCCGCCCTGGCCGTCACGATGGCCGTCGGCCTGACCGGTCCCGTCGATCTCGGCGCGCAAGCCGGCCAGCGCCAGCAGCCGATCGACCAGGAGTACACCGCGAAGATCAAGGAGTACCTGCAGGACGCGCGGATCACGACGGAGCTGGTGGACCACCTGCCCGCCTCGTCCACCGTCCCGACGCCGCTCAAGTTCCACGGACGCATCGTCGGCACGCCGGGCGAGCTGACGTATGCGAAGGACATCCACCGCTACATGGAGGCGCTCGCGCAGGCGTCGCCGCGCGCGAAGTACTGGACGATCGGCAAGACCGAGGAAGGCCGCGACATGGTGATGCTCGCCATCGCGGACGAGGCCACGATCAAGGACCTCGAGAAGTACAAGGGGATGCTGCACCAGCTCACCGATCCCCGCGTGACGTCCGAGGCCGACGCCCAGAAGCTGCTGAAGACGGCCAAGCCGATCTACTGGCTGACGAGCGGCATCCACTCGCCGGAGAACGGCGGGCCGGAGATGCTGCAGGAGCTCGCGTACCGGCTCATCGTCGAGGAGACGCCGTTCGTCCAGCAGATCCGGAACAACGTCATCACGCTGATCACGCCGGTGATCGAGGTGGACGGCCGCGAGAAGCAGGTCGACACCTACTACTACAACAAGTCGCTGCCCGAGGGCTCGCAGCGCCTGCCGCTGATGTACTGGGGCAAGTACGTGCAGCACGACAACAACCGCGACGGCATGGGCCAGTTCCTGGCGCTGACGCGGAACACGACGAAGGCGTTCCTGGAGTGGACGCCGACCGTGATGCACGACCTGCACGAGGCGCAGACCTACCTCTACGCGTCGACGGGCACCGGCCCGTACAACGAGGCGCTCGACCCGATCACCACCGACGAGTGGTGGCTGCTCGCGAAGACCGAGGTCATGGAGATGACCAAGCGCGGCGTGCCCGGCGTGTGGACCTACGGGTTCTACGACGGCTGGGTCCCGAACTACATGTTCTTCATCGCGAACTCGCACAACTCGATCGGGCGCTTCTACGAGGTCCAGAGCTACGGCCCCGACAACTACGAGGTGCGTCCCGGCGCGACGACGACGAGCCGTGAGTGGTTCCGGCCGAACCCGCCGCTGCCGCAGATCAAGTGGGGGCCGCGCAACAACACGAACATCCAGGAGTCGGCGCTGCTCTTCGTGCTGAACCACGTCGCGAAGAACCGCGAGCTGTACCTGGAGAACTACTGGCTCAAGAACAAGCGGGCGATCGAGAAGGGGAAGAGCGGCGAGATCAACGGCTGGGTGATCCCGGCCGGGCAGCGGCGCAAGGCCGACGCGGCCGATGCCGTCAACGAGCTGATGCGGCAGGGCCTCGAGATCCACCGGGCGACCGGCGCCTTCACGGCGGGCGGCGTGCAGGTGGCGGCCGGCGACTACATCGTGCGCGGCGACCAGCCGTACCGGACGCTGGCCGACATGTATTTCTCGGTGCAGAACTATGCTCCCGCCAACCCCCGGCCGTACGACGACACGGGCTGGACGTTCCAGTACATGCGGAACGTGAAGCTGACGCCGATCGGGGACGCGGCGCTGCTCACGCAGCCGATGACGAAGCTGACCGAGCCGGCGAAGGCGCCGGGCGGCATCGAGGGCACCGGACCGGTCGTCATCGTGGCGCACACGACCGACAACAACCTGATGAAGTTCCGCTTCGAGCACGCCTCGGTGAAGATGCAGGCCGCCGAGGCCGACTTCGACGCGGCCGGCCGCACGTTCCGCGCGGGCGCGTTCATCATCCCGGACGCCGACGTCGCGACCCTGGGGCCGGCGCTCGAGGCGCTCGGCCTCTCGGGCTGGGCGGTCGCCTCGGTGCCGTCGGTCAAGACCCACGATCTCGACGTGCCGCGCATCGGCTACGTGCACAGCTGGCAGCGCACGCAGGACGAGGGCTGGGTGCGGGCCGCGCTCGACACCTACAGCGTGCCCTACACCTACTTCGGCGACATCCAGCTGCGTGAGGGCAACCTGCGCCAGAAGTACGACGTCATCGTCTTCCCGCACGTCGGTGGGTCGTCGCAGTCGATGGTCAACGGCATCGCGAAGACCTCCGACCGGCCGCTGCCGTACCAGAAGACGGACAAGACGCCGAACCTCGGCACGCCCGACACCGCGGACGACATCCGCGGCGGCATGGGCATCGAGGGCCTCATGAACCTCGTGCAGTTCGTGAAGGACGGCGGCACGCTCATCGTCGAGGGCGCGACGTCGACGATCCTGCCCGACTACGGCATCCTGCCGACGATCCAGGTCGAGGATTCGAGCCGCCTGTTCGCCCGCGGCTCGGTGATGCGCGGCATCATCAAGGACGCGAAGAGCCCGATCGCCTACGGGTACGCGGGCACGCAGCTCCCGGTGTACTTCAACCAGGATCCCGTGCTGAACGTGTCGAGCGGCTTCGGCGGCTTCGGCGGGTTCTTCGGCGGCGGCAACACGATCCCCGGCGTCGGCCAGAACACGACGCCGATGGCGAACTCCCCGCTCCACATCTCCCCGCTCGAGCCCGAGGAGGGCGGTAGCGCGCCGCGGCCGCGGATGGACGAGATGGCCGCGATGCGCCAGATGGCGCGCCAGTTCGGCATCAACATCCCCGAGTCGCAGGCGCGTGTCGTGATGGCGTTCCCGCAGAACCCGAACGACATGCTGCTCTCGGGCACGCTCGCCGGCGGGCAGGTGCTGTCGAACCGCGCGCAGGTGATCGACGCCCCGCTCGGCAACGGACACGTGGTGATGTTCGCCATCCGCCCGTTCTGGCGCTGGCAGACGCAGGGCACGTTCTTCCTCGGGTTCAACGCGATCCTGAACTGGAACGACCTGAACGCCGGCAAGGCCACCGCGACGAGCGACTCGCAGGGCCAGCGCTGAGCCGGCGCCGGCGGGGTGGTCGCACCGCGCCGCGTCGTGTCACAATTGAGACTCGGGCCGGACGTCACTGTCCGGTCCGAGCTCTGCCATGATCCGCGTCCTCGTCGCTGACGACGTCCCTATCGTCCGCGAGGGTTTCGCCGGACTGATTCGGGCCGAGCCGGACATGGAGGTGTGCGGCACGGCGGCCACCGCAGCGGCCGTCGTCGCCCGCGCGGAGGAGACGCAGCCCCGCGTCATCATCCTCGGCTTCATGAGCACCGGTCGCGGTGGGCTCGAAGCGCTGCAGGAAGTGCGGCGCAGTGGTCCGGGGCCTCGCGTCCTCGTCTTCAACTCCCTGCAGGACGATTCGCTGGCGGTGCGCGCAATCCGCGCCGGCGCCGACGGCTATCTCGCCCGGGGCGCCGAAGCCGCCGAGATCACGCACGCGATCCGCGAGACCGCGGCCGGGCGCCGCTTCACCAGTCCCTCGGCCGGGGTGCACCTGGCCGCGGTGCTCGCCGGCGAAGCCGCGCGGCCCCTGCACGAGGAGCTCTCCGATCGCGAGTTCCAGGTGCTTCGACAGCTCTCCGAGGGCTTCACGCTCACCGAGATCGCCGAGCGCCTGTCGCTCAGCGTGAAGACCGTGAGCACCTACCGGGCCCGTGTCCTCGCGAAGCTTGGCGTGCGCACCACGGCCGGACTGATCCGCTACACGCTCGAGCAGCACCTCGTGTAGCGGCCGGCCCGTCCCTCCCGCGTGTCCTCGACCTCCCGGCCCGGTGAAGGGCGGCCCGCTTCCCACGGCCGAGCCGGCGCTCCGCGCGGGAATCGTCCTACTTCAGAATCAGCGTTCGTTACCTGACTGTCACCTGTCGGACAGTCGATAATCCTCCAGTCTCGCCTGTCGAGATGCGGTCGTCCGGCGCGTGGCCGGGCGGAATCTTCGTCCTTCATCACGGGTCCTGCCAGCATGTCCCCACGTCCCGTCCGAAGCCTGCCATGATCCGCATACTCGTGGCCGACGACGTCCCCATCGTCCGCGAGGGTTTCGCCGGACTGGTTCGAGCCGAGCCGGACATGGAAGTGTGCGGCACGGCGAGCACCGCCGCGGCCGTCGCCAACCGGGTCCGCGAGATCCAGCCCCGCGTCGTGGTGCTTGGGTTCATGAGCACCGGTCGCGGCGGGCTCGAAGCGCTGCAGGATCTGCGGCGCCGTGGTCCAGAGCCCCGCATTCTCGTCTTCAACTCCCTGCAGGATGATTCCCTCGCCGTGCGGGCGATCCGCGCCGGGGCCGACGGCTATCTTGCCCGCGGTGCCGGCGCGGCGGAGATCACGCACGCCATCCGCGAGACGGCGGCCGGGCGGCGCTTCACGAGTCCCTCGGCCGGGGTGCACCTGGCCGCGGTGCTGGCCGGTGAGGCCGTACGTCCCCTCCACGAGGAGCTCTCCGACCGGGAGTTCCAGGTCCTCAGGCAGCTCTCCGAAGGCTTCACGCTGACGGAAGTTGCCGATCACCTGTCCCTGAGCGTGAAGACAGTCAGCACCTATCGGGCCCGTGTCCTGGCCAAACTCGGGGTGAGAACCACCGCCGGACTGATCCGCTACGCCCTCGAGAACCACGTCGTGTAGGTAAATTCCTACCCTGTTTCAGGTTCTTTTGACCTAGTGTTCAGGGGGAGCCCGCCGATTACCTTCACAGTTCGGCGGTCAGGCCCAGCGATGGCGGGCTCCCGACGAATGTTCGTCGTCACGTGGCGGCGCGAGGAATGGGGGGCGGGACGACCCGGTCCGGGGGGACGGGGAAGTCCGGCGCGCTCCCCACGAGTTCGCCAGACCACTCAGGTGGCGGGTTGGCTGGTTTCGGTCCGGGGGGACGGAGCTGGCCGCCCGCCACCGATCCGTACGGCTATGCCGACGGGGGCAGCGGGCTTGTCCGTTTCTGGCGTAAGAAAACACCTACCTCAAAATCAGCGGCCCTTACCTCAGCCTTGCGGGGTTGCCCGTCGATTAACCATCCACGAGACGCGGAGGTTCCGCGTCACCCACCGCGTCGAACTCGTTGCACGACTGGCGATCCCCATGAAGCGCTTCACGACCTGGACCATCGGTTCCCAGCTGCTCGTCGGTTTCCTCTTCACCGCCGCAATGTCCCTGGCGGTCGGCTACTCCGGCATCTCCAGCACGGGCACGGTCAACGCGATGCTCAACTCGATGTATCGGGACAACCTGGTGCCGATCGTCGACGTCTGCAATGCCAACCTGTACGGCGTCTACCACAACCGGGCCATTTACGACCTCGTGATCGAGCCCGATCAGCAGCGGATGAAGGAGATCGTCGCAGGCATGCAGGAACAGAAGCGGCTGCTGTCCGAGAAGCTCGACGCCTACCGCGCGACCGAGCTGACGGAGGACGAGCGTGCGGTGCTGGCGCGCTTCGACACCGCCTGGCAGGAATACGAGACCACGAGCGCGAAGACCGTCGCGCTGGCGCTGGACGCGCGGAACGACGAAGCCATGCAACTCGTGAACGGCGAGCTGCAGGAGCGCTTCAGCGCGGTCGACGGCCTGCTCACCGACCTGGTCGACATGAACCGGACGTTTGGCGAGGAAGCCTATGCCGCGAGCGACGTGGTGTACTCACGCGCCCGCACGCTCATGCTCGGCATCGTCTTCGCGGCGTTCCTGATCGGGGCGGGCGTCGGGCTTGGCCTCCGGGCCCTGATTGGGCGCAACCTCCTGCGGATCACCACCGACCTCCGCCAGGGGGCCGAGCAGGTGGTGGCGGCGTCCGGCCAGGTGTCGACGTCGGCGCAGTCGCTGTCGCAGGGCGCGACCGAGCAGGCGGCCTCGCTCGAGGAGACGTCCGCGTCGATGGAGGAGATGGCGTCGATGACCCGGCGCAATGCCGACAACTCGCGGCAGGTCGCGGTGCTGGTCGGCACGATGGACGAGCGGGTGAACGCGTCCAGCGTGGCACTCGGGCGCATGGTGCAGTCGATGGAGGCCATCCAGCAGTCGAGCGCCAAGGTGTCGAAGATCATCAAGACGATCGACGAAATTGCGTTCCAGACGAACATCCTCGCGCTGAACGCCGCCGTCGAGGCGGCCCGCGCGGGCGAGGCGGGCATGGGCTTCGCCGTGGTCGCCGACGAGGTCCGCAACCTCGCACAGCGGTCGGCGCAGGCGGCCAAGGACACGGCCGAGCTCATCGAGGAGTCGCTTGCCACCGCCGAGGACGGCGGCTCGCAGGTCGGCCAGGTCTCGGAGGCCATCCGCAGCATCGTCGGCAGCGTCGGCGAAGTCCGCGGGCTGGTGCAGGAGGTCACCGAGGCGAGCAACCAGCAGTCGCAGGGCATCGGCCAGGTCTCGCAGGCGGTCAGCCAGATGGAGCGCGTCACGCAGACGACGGCCGCCACCGCGGAGGAGAGTGCCGCGGCGGCCGAGGAGCTCAACGCCCAGGCCGAGGCCTCGATGCAGGTCGTCCGAAGGCTCGAAGCGATGGTCGGCGCGCAGGGAGCCGCGGCGCCAGCTGCGGCCGCATCCGGCAGGGCGCACGAGCACAAGCTGCGGCTGGCTGCATAGGCCGAACGGATTCAGGTGGCGGGTCGGCTGGCTTCGGTCCCCGGGGACGGAGCCGGCCGCCCGTTGCCACCCGTTACCGGCCGGCACGGCCTCACGTGCCGGCCCGATAGAGATCCCGCGCCTGCCGGACAGCGGAGGCGCCGAAGATCATCACCAGCACGACGACGGCGACGGCTGCGCCGGGATCGAAGATTGCCGTCATCGTGCCGGCCACGGTCACCGTCGGGTGTGGATGCATGAGGAACGCCGCGGTGTTGGCGACGACGAGCGCCAGTCGCAGTTCCGTGGGCCCCCACCCGAGCACCGCCAGCCGGAAGCGCCCCGCGCAGTAGGCCGCGAGGTACGCCTCGATGCTGACGAGGAAGTAAGCGGCCAGGAAGGCCGCGGCACCCAGCGGGCTCAGGAAGCCGCCCATGGCCATTCCCAGGACGAGGACGGCGATGCCGGCCGCGTCGACGACGTGATCCACGTAGAAGCCGTATCGCGGTCGCTCGATGCGCCGGTGCCGCGCGAGCGAGCCGTCGAGGGAGTCTCCGAACCAGTTCACCGCGAGGGCCACGTTCACGGCCCACAGCGCCCACGGCCGGGTGCCCGCGATGGCGTACGCGCCGCCGCCGGCCAGCATCGCTAGGAAAGCGAGTCCCGTCAGGTGGTCCGGCCCGATTCGCGATGGGATGCGGACCACCAGCCATGCCAGGGCGCGACGCTCGAGGCTGGCCGTGACACCGGTGATGGACCGCGTGGCGGAGCGAAAGGCGCTGCCGCCGAGGACAGAGGACTGGAGCATGACAGGCAACCTCCTGTCAGGCAGTGCGTCGAACGGCGACGAACGGGCTCACCCTCCGGTGCGGGCCACCGTGCGCTCACGCTGGCTCGCGGCCCGCGTCGTCGGTTCGACCAGCATGAACATCACCGCCAGTATCGCGGCCATGCCGAGCAGCAACACCGTCCAACCGGCGTGGGCCGCCGCCACGAGCACGCCCGCGACGGCCAGGCACGCCGTCATGATCACGTCCGCCCCGCGCAGCCAGGGACCCGCCGTGGCGCCGTGCGCGGCCCAGGCCTCGCCCGACAGTCGTGACACGAACCAGCCGTTCAGCCGGATGGCGCCGGCGGTGCACGCCGCCAGCACTGCCGCGAGGAACAGGCCCAGGCCCAGCGGACCGCCAATCCACGCGTGCGCCAGCCAGAGGGGATAGAGCAAGGCGCCGTAGACGAGGGTGACGGCGCCCTGGTGGAAACGCCACCACGCGAGCGCCCGGCCATTCCCGGCGGCGGGGCCATCACCGGCGTCGGCGCGATCGAGCACCGCGGCCTCGAGTGCCAGCGCAAGCTCCGTGGTCGAGCGATAGCGATCGTCCGGGGCTGGCGCGAGACACCGGCGCACGACGGCGTCCAGCGCGGCGAGACCTGGAGGCGCGGGTGACAGGATGTCCAGCAGCGCCGGCTCGAATGCCCGGTCGCCGGCGTCCTCGCGTCGTCGACCTGTCACCAGTTCCCAGGCGAGCAGGCCGAGCGCGTACTGATCGCTCCTGAAGTCACCAGGCTCCCCGGCCCGCTGCTCCGGCGCGAGGTAGGGAGGCGTCCCGAGCAAGGGCTCGTCGCGCGGATTGTCGCCGCCCGCGACGCGCGCGATACCGAAGTCGAGGATGGCGACCGTCCCGTCTGGCCGTCGCACCACGTTCTCGGGCTTCAGGTCGCGATGCACCACGCCACGGTCGTGGGCTGCCGCCAGCGCGCGCGCCACCGCTGCCGCCGTGGCGGCGGCGCGACTCACCGGAAGGGGGCCGTGGTCGAGCTCATCGCGCAGCGTCTCACCGCGCACGAACTCCGAGGCGATGTACAGCGCGCCTTCGATCTCCTCCAGCGCGTACACGGTGGCAATACCAGGGTGGGCCAGCGCGGCCGCGGCGCGCGCCTCACGCGAGAGACGCGCGCGGCTCCCGGGATCCGCGGCCTGTCCCGGGGCAATCGCCTTGAGCGCCACCATGCGTCCCAGCCGGGTGTCCTCGGCGAGAAAGACGACGCCCATCCCACCCGCCCCGATCTGCCGGACGATGCGGTAGGGACCGATCCGGTCGCCCGCGGCCGGAGCCACGGGCTGTTCGAGGAACGCGCCGGCGCGGTCGTGAAAGCGCAGCAGGGACTCGACCTCCGCGCGCAGGTCCGGTCGATCCGCGCAGGTGGACTCGAGCCAGTCCCCGCGCGCTTCGGGGCGCAGCCGGGTCGCCTCGTCGAAGAGGGTCGCCACCTCCCGCCAGCGTGACGGATCGGGTGTGCTCATGACGCGCCATCTCCGCTGAGGGCACGCAAGAGGAAGGCCTTTGCCAGGACCCAGTGCCGCTTGACGGTGGCAGGGGAGAGGTCCAGCGCCTCGGCGGTCTCCTCCACCGTGAGCCCGCCGAAGTACCGCAGCTCCACGATGCGCGCCTGCTCCGGGTCGAGCGCCGCGAGCTCGCGCAAGGCATCGTCGAGGGCGACGAGGTCGAGGAGATCCGGGCCGTCCCCGGCAACCGGCAGGCCCTGCTCGGACTGGAGCAGGACGGTGTCGAGTGGCACGGGCCGGCGGCCGTCGCCCCGCTTGATCGCGCCGCGCGCCCGTGCGCGCTCCACGAGCAGGCGGCGCATCGCAATCGCCGCGATGGCGACGTAGTGCGAGCGCGACTCGAAGCGCGGCGTCGCGCCTTGTTCCAGGCGCAGCCACGCCTCGTGCACGAGCTCGGTGGCCTGCAGCGTGCGCGCGCGTTCGCCGCGGACGTAGTAGTCCGCCAGCCGGCGGAGCTCGGCGTAGACCTCGTCGACCGGCGGCTGCGGGGACTCGGGCACAGGAGCATTGTGCACGGAAACACGGACTACACGGATTACGCGGATTACACGGATTACACGGAAACACGGAAACAGGGAACAGACGGCGAGTTCGCGGCAGACACGGCCCGGAGCGAACCCTCGTCGTTTCTGTCCTCCGTGTCCTCCGTGTGCTCCGTATGTTCCGTGTGTTCCGCGTGTTCCGTGTGCTCCGTGCCTCCGGGACCGGCTATGTGCGGGTCACACTCGCGGGCGGCGGACCCACGTAGACGGACTGCGGCCGGATGAGGCGGCCGGTCTCGGCCTGTTCACGGGCGTGCGCAATCCAGCCGGCGGTGCGTCCGATGGCGAAGACGGCGGTGAAGGCGTCACGCGGGATGCCGAGCGCCTCGAGCAGTACCGCCGTGTAGAACTCCACGTTGGTGTCGAGCCGCAGCCCGGGCTTGCGGCGCGCGAGAGCCGCCACCGCGGCGCGTTCGACGTCCGCCGCGAGCGCCAGGCGGCCAGCGGTCCGCCGCAGGCTTGCCGCCGCCTGCCGCAGGACGTCCGCGCGGGGGTCACGCACCTTGTAGACACGGTGGCCGAAGCCCATGAGCCGCTCGCCGCGCGCCAGGGCGGCGTCGATCCAGGCATCGGCATCGCCCGCGGCGGCAACGGCATCGAGCATGTCGAGCACGGGCCCCGGCGCCCCGCCGTGCAGCGGGCCCTGGAGCGCGCACAACGCCCCCACGACGGCCGATACCAGTCCCGCCTGCGTCGAGGCGATCACACGCGCGGTGAACGTGGACGCGTTCAGCCCGTGGTCGACGACCGTCGTGAGATAGGCGTCGAGCGCCGCGACCTCGGCGAGATCGGCGACCTCGCCACGAAGCATGCGGAGGAAGTCGGCGGCCGTGGTCAGGGACGGGTCTGGGGCCACGGGCGAGAGTCCCCGCGACGCACGTACGGCCGCGGCGACCACGACGGGCGCGGTGCCCATGATGCGGAGGTGCGGTGCAGGTGCGGGATCGGCAAGGGCGGCCAGCGCGGCCCGCAACGTCTCCACAGGCGACCGGGCCCCTTCGGCGCGGGACTCGGGATACCGGGCCAGGAAGGCGTCGCGCCGGGCCCGGCCGAGCGCCTCCAGCAGGCCCTCCCGGTTGCCACCCTCGGGAAGAAGGCCCTGCCACAGCCGCGCGGCGGCACCCTCGAAGCCCCCGTCGGCGACCAGCTCGGGGAGGCGAGCCCCCCGGATGATGAGCTCGCCGGCCTCGCCATCGACGAGGCTGAGCACGGTTTCAGCCACCACCACGCCGTCCAGGCCGGACGAGACAGGCGCAACAGACATGTGGATCTCCTCTGAAATAGCCTGGATCCACAGTCGATCTAGCTTGATGACTTGTCAATCTTGATAGTTCAAATCAATATATCAATCCATGACTGCGACATGGCTGACGGCATCCGAGTCGGCAGAGCGGCTGGGCGTCTCCCGGGCCACGCTCTACGCCTACGTGAGTCGCGGGCTGATTCGCTCCGCGGAAGGGCCTGATGGCCGGCAGCGCCGCTACCGGCAGGATGATGTCGAGGCGTTGCGCGAGCGAAAGGCGGTGCGGGCCCGGCAGGCGGTGGCAGCGCGGGCGATGAGCTTCGGCACGCCCGTCCTCGAGTCGGCGCTCAGTCTCATTGCGGACGGCCGGCTGTACTACCGCGGCGAAGACGTGGCCGGACTGGCGGTGTCCGCCAGCCTGGAGGACGTGGCGCGCCTGCTCTGGCAGGCGGACGCGCGCGCCTTCGCGGCGGCGAACCGCCCGCCGCGAGCCCGTGCCTTCGCGCGCGCGTGGGAGGCGGTTGCGTCCCTGGCGCCCCTCGACCGCTGCCTCGCGCTGCTGCCGCATGCGGCCGCGCTCGACGCGGAGATCTGGTCGCTCGACCCCGACGCGCTCCGCCTGACCGGTGCCCGTCTCCTCCGCCTGCTTGCCGCCATCGTCGTCGGCCGTCCCCCATCATCCGAACCCGTTGACGCGGTGCTTGGGAGCGCCTGGCACCTGGATGCAGACGCGCAGCGCCTCGTGCGGGCGGCGCTCGTGTTGTGCGCCGATCACGAGCTGAACGCGTCCACCTTCGCGGCGCGGGTCGTGGCGTCGACCGGGGCCTCGGCTTATGCGGTGGTCTCGGCCGGGCTCGCTGCGCTCAGCGGTCCACGGCATGGCGGGCAGGCCGCGCAGGTCGCGGCCCTCGTCGACGCGGCCGCGGCGGCAGGCGACGTCGACGCGGTCCTGCGCACGCGGGTGCGCCAGGGACTCGGGGTGCCGGGCTTCGGTCACAAGCTCTATCCCGACGGTGACATCCGCGCGAAGGTGCTGCTTGGCATGCTGGACGGGTTGCGGCCGGAGCCGCCGGCGCTCCCGCTGATGAAGGAACTGGCGGTGGCTGGCGAGGCGGTGACGGGACAGGCGCCGAACCTGGACGTGAGCCTGGCCGCCGTCGAGCGTGTTCTCGCGCTGCCGCCCGGCGCGGCCCTGTCGCTGTTCCTGCTCGGCCGCTCGGTCGGCTGGATTGCCCACATGCTGGAACAGGCCGAACGTCCCGACATCATCCGGCCACGGGCGCACTATGTCGGACGGAGGTAGTCAGACGGGGGTGCGGCACGACGGTGCGGCACGGAGGTGCGGCACGACGGTGCGGCACGGGGGTGCGGCACGACGGTGCGGCACGCAGGTGCGGCCCCGGGGTGCCGTACGGGGCCACAGTGTGTTCAGTGTGTTCAGTGTGTTCAGTGTTTCGTATGGCGACCTGAACACACTGAGTTCACTGAATTCCCCCAGCACGCTGAACACGTCCGCAAACACTGCGAACCCGGAAGCCCACGTCCTGGCGCATATTGCAGCTCCAGTGAGCCCCGTTATCCTGACAATCTTCAGTGTCTTCAGTGTCTTCAGTGTATTCAGTGTCTCCAGTCTTGGACTGCCCCGGAATGGCCCCCGCCCATCCTCAGCTACGACCGATATGCCGCAATGCCCGCCATCGAGAACTTCATGATGTGCCGCACGACCTCGTCCAGGTCCTCGATCAGGGCGGCCCACTGCGGGGGCATGTGCTTGCGGGGGATGGGACGCGCGTACATCAGCACCTGCGACTGGATGCTGACGACCAGGCGCTGGACCACGGGGTCGGCGGGCTCCCGGTCGAGCAGTCCCGCGACGATGTCCGCGAGGTAGTCGATGCGCGGCTGCACGACCTCGGTCAGCACGGCGTCGAGGGCGCCGGTCGGCTCCTCGAACTCGCGGGTCACGAGCTTGTGGATCCAGGGCAGGCGATCGGTGCCGCGCACGCGCGTGAAGAAGACCCGGACGAACGCCTCGATCTTCCCCTCCCCGTCCAGCCCCTCGCCGGCCGCGATCCCGAGCTCGTTCGTCTCGCGCATCACGGCAATGGCGCGACCGACGACCGCGTCGTAGAGGCCCTGCTTGTCACCGAAGTGGTAATTGACCGCCGCGACGTTGGCCTGCGCCGCCTTGCAGAGGTCTCGCACGGTGACCTTCTTGAAGCCGCGCTCGGCGAAGAGCGCCGTCGCGACATCGAGCAGGCGCTGGCGGGTGTGGGCGTCCGGGGCGGCGGGCCCGTCGGCGGTCGTGGCCTGTTCTTTCAGGTGCATCAGATCGTCCGGCGGAACAGCAGGGTGGCCGAGGTCATCGCCACCGTCGAGAAGATGGCGAGGAAGAGCAGGTCGAATCCGATGGCGGCGAGGTCGGTGTTCTTGAGCAGCAGGCTCTTGAACGCGTGGACCGCGTAGGTGAACGGGTCGGCCACGGCAATGGCCTTCAGCCACGGCGGGAAGGCCTGCTGCGGATACACGGCGCCGCTCGGGAAGTAGAGCAGCGTGTTGAGCACGCCGAACACGGCGCGCGGGAGCAGCGGGTCGCGGACTCGCACCATCAGCAGGAACATCATGCTCACGAGGGCGAGCGCGGTGATCACGATCACCACCAGCAACCGCGCCAGCCGGATGGGGTCGAACGGGTTCGGCACGCCCGCGATGAGCGAGCCAATCGTCATCAGCACGGCCCCCGCCAGTACCGCCTTGATCGCGCCGGAGATGTTGAAGCCGGCGATGAGCTCCAGCCGCGTGATCGGCGTGACCAGGTACCCCTCGTGCAGGCCGCGGGCCTTGTCGTCGATGAAGATGATCCCGCCCCCGATCATCACCATCATGAAGATGGACATCACGATCGTGCCCGGCAGCAGGTACTGGATGTAGGGGACGTACGGATAGAGCTCCACCACGTCCAGCCTGGCATCCGAGGGATACCGCGACGCGACCGAGGGGCCGTTCGCGTTGAGGGCGCCGACCAGCCCGTTCATCGACCCCGCGAGCGTGGCCGCCACGAAGTTGTCGGTGTTGTCCTCGATCAGCGCGAGGGACGGCTCATGCCCGGCCACCATCCGCTGCGAGTAGTCCGGGGGAATCGTGAGCACGCCGTTGACCCGGCCGTCACGCAGGGCGTCGAGCGCGGCCCCCTCGTCCACGTACTCGACCGTCGAGAACGTCTGCGCGTTGGCCGCGACCGCCCCGGCCAGCTCGCGTACCCGCACCGCCGGCACCCCGTGGTCGTGATCGACGACCGCCACGGTGAGGTGCTTCACGTTGCCGCCGAACGCATAGCCCAGCACCACCAGCTGGACGATGGGGAAGACGAGCGAGACGAGGATCAGGAAGGGGCTGCGGCGGAACCGGCGCAGCTCGCGTTCGATGATGGCCCAGGTGCGCTGCATCGCGTCCACTCCCTAGCGGCCGCGCCGCATGAACGCGAAGTCGCGCGTGGCCGAGGTCGACACCTCGTCGCGCAGGTCGCGCCCCGTGTAGTGCACGAACACGTCGTCCAGCGTCGTGCTCTGGACACTCAGCGACTGCACCGTGAGCCCGTCGGCGGCGGTCCGCGCGACCAGCGCCGTGACCGTCGCCGGGCCATTGCCCGAGGCCACGCGGAACACGTGGTCGTGCCGGGCGACGCTCTCGACGTACGGCAGGCCCTCGAGCGCGGCCGTCCAGCCCTCCGGGGCGTCCGGCACGCTCACCTCGAGCACGTTGCGGCCGGGGATCGACGCCTTCAGCTTGATGGGCGAGTCGAGCGCCACCAGGTGGCCGTGATCGACGATGGCGATCCGGTCGCAGAGACGGTCCGCCTCGTCCATGTAGTGGGTGGTGAGCAGCACCGTCAGGTTCCGCTCCTTCTTGATCTTCTGGATCATCTCCCACACCGCGACCCGCGACACGGGGTCGAGCCCGGTGGTGGGCTCGTCCAGGAAGAAGATGCGGGGCTCGTGGACGAGGCCGCGGGCGATCTCCACGCGCCGCCGCATGCCGCCGGAGAGGTACATCACCTGCTTGTCCTTCCACTCCGTCAGCTCGACGGCATCGAGCAGCTCCGCGATGGTGCGCTTCCGCTTCTCCCGAGGCACGCCGTACAGCTTCGCGAAGATGATCAGGTTCTCCTCGACGCTGAGCTCGGTGTCGCTCGTCATCGCCTGGGGGATCACGCCGATCGCCCGGCGCACGGCGTCGGACTCGTGCGCGACGTCGTGCCCCGCCACCAGGGCCGAGCCCTCGGTGGGCGGCAGCAGCGTCGTCAGCATGCGGATGAGGGTGGACTTGCCCGCGCCGTTCGGGCCCAGCAGCCCGAAGACTTCGCCTTCGGGCACCGAGAAGCTGATGCCGTCGACCGCCGTGAAGTCGCCGAAGCGTTTCCGGATGCCGCGGACGTCGATGGCGATCACGGGCGCGCGCCCTCGGGCGCGGCGGGCGGCGGCTGCACCGGCAGCAGGACGTAGGTCGTCATGCCGACCGCGAGGCGCCGGTCGGCGTTGTCCACGCGCAGGCGCACCTCGAACGTCCGGATGTCGCGTTTCGTGCGGCTGACGTCGCGCTGCGTCGCGAAGCCGCCGTCGACCTTGCGCAGGATCACGGTGCCGGTCCGCTCCTCGCCAGAGGGCAGGCGCACGGTGAGCGTGTCGCCGAGGCGGACCCGGTCGATGTAGGTCTCCTCGACGTCCACGCGCACCCACAGGTCGTCGGGGTCGAGCAGCGTGACGACCGGCTGGCCCGCGCCGACGACCTCGCCCTGCCGCGCGGCGCGCACGTCGACGATGCCGGCGACCGGCGCCCGCAGCTCGCTGTAGCCGAGGCGGACGTCCGCCTTCGCGCGCTGCGCACCGGCGGCGTCGCGCTGATGCTCGGCGGCCGCCACCTGGCTGCGCCGGACCGCCACCTGCTCGGCGTTGGCCCGCGCGACCGCAAGGGCCGCGCGAGCCGCGTCGGCCTGGCGTGCCGCCGCCCGCACCCGTGCGTCGGCCACCTTGAACGCGGCGTCGGACTCGTCCACCTGCTGCGCGGTGGCGAGACCGTCGTCGGCGAGGCGATGCGTGCGGTCGCGCGTCACACGCGTGCGCCCGAGGTCGGCCTCCGCCGCCACCTGTTCGGCCTCGGCGGTCGCGACGCTGGCTTCGGCCTGGCGAACCGCATCCGCCAGCCGCTTCTGCTCGAGGCGCAGGGCGGCTTCGCTCTCCGCGACCTGCGACTGGAGGCTCTGCGCGCTCGCGTCGTAGTAGGCGCGCTCGGCGGTGAGCTCGCCGGCGTCGATCGTGCCGAGGACCTCCCCCGCGGTGACGGCATCCCCTTCCGCCACGCGGAGATCGGTCAGGCGCCCGCCCACCTGGGGGCTGACGATCACGGTGTCGGTGGTGACGAGGCCGGTGAGGACGAGCGTGTCGGGACCGGGCCGGGTGAGCCAGAACCAGGCGGCGGCGCCGATGAGGGCGACGATCATGAGGGGGACGAGTCGCTTGCGCATGAAAAGGAAGCCTCTTTGCCGGGGAAGGAGGGTGAAACAAATGTATAAAACATTTGTTTGAGGACCGTCAATCCTGCGAACCCGATTCTCGATGCTCCCTTCCGGCCGCGTGCGGCGGCGGGCACCAGTCCCCGTGCCCGAAACGCTCCCGCATCGCGTGGCGGAAACGCTGCCGCTGCTCCGGCGTCATGCGGCGTCCACGACGGCCGCGCGGCCCGCGGAATCCGACGCCGCCGAAGAGGATCCGGGAGAGGGCCAGCAGGCCCAGCGCCTCCCAGAACGTGACGGCCCGCACGCCGACGAGTGACGGCAGCAGCCAGTTCCAGAGCCACTGCACGACGAGGCCGCCCACCGCGATGAACGCCAGGAAGAACAGCGGCGCCAGCACGAACCATTTCCTTCGCATCTCGGTCCTCACTCTTCCTCACGCGTCATGAAATCCGGCGAGCCGCTTGCGCAGGTGCAGCACCGCCCGGCGCTTGCGGGTCAGGAGCGTGTTCACGCCGACGCCGGTCCGGTCCGCCATCTCGCGGAAGCTCTCACCCTCGAGCTCGTGCGCGATCCACACCTCACGCTGCAAGGCCGGCAGCTCGTCGAGGGCACGTTCGAGCGCCTCGAGCAGCCGCGTCCGCCGGTACTCGGCGTCGGGACCACCACCCGGCGCGGCCAACAGGTCTTCGAGCCCGGGCAATTCCCCGCCGTTGCCGTCACCCGACGGCGCCAGCGGCTCGGGCCGCTTCTTCCGGAACAGGTCCGTGATGCGGTTGCGCGCCACCCGGTACAACCAGCCCGTGACGTGCTCGATTGGCATCAGCAGCCGATTGGCCTCGACCAGCTCGGCGAAGACGTCCTGCAGCACGTCCTCGGCGTCGCGCGAGTCGGCGACCCGCCGTCGGATGAAGCCCCGCAGGCGTCCCTCTTCGCGCGAGACGATTTCGGCGATGCGCTCGTCCTGGTCGTCTGCCATCGCCGTCCTGGAGGGGTGCGCAGCCACTCACCCATGTAGACGGATGACCGCCGCGAATATTTCACTCGGCTGACAGGATCAGGAAAACAGGCGCAAGAACGCGTTTCCGCCGCGAAGCGGCGGGCGGTATGCTCCGGATCGTCGTGGATGTTCCGCTGCGCGTCATCTCATCGCCATCCGCCGCGGCCCGCGTGTCGGCGGCGACGGCCGCCGTCTCACGCGCCGCCGGAAGCCAGCGGGTGCTCATCGTCGGCGCGACCAGGGCCGCAGCCGACGAGCTGGCCCTGGCCGTCGCACGGGAGCGCGGGGCGCTTTTCGGCGTCAGCCGCGTCGGGCTGTTCGAGCAGGCCGCCCGGCTGGCCCTGCCCGAGCTGGCGCACGACCGGCGCAGCCCCACTGGCATGCTTGGCGCGGAAGCCGTGGTCACCCGCGCCGCATTCGAGGCCCGGCAGCGCGCCGCCCTCGGGTACTTCGCCCCGGTGGCCGACCTGCCGGGGTTTCCCCGTGCCGCGGCGCGCACGCTCGCCGAAGTCGAGCATGCGGGCATCGGCATCGAACCACTGGCGGCGCTGGACGGCGCGGGGCGCGACCTCGGCGTCCTGCTCGGCCTGGCCGAAGAGGAAGCGGCGCGTGCGGGCACGGCCACGAGGTCCGACGTCCTCGCGGTGGCCGCGCGGGTACTGACCGACGCTCCCGCACGCCTCCAGGCGGACCTGGTGGTGCTGCTCGACGTTTCCGTCACGAACGTCGCCGAAGAACGATACCTGGCCGCCCTCGTGAATGCGGCCACGGAGGTCTTCGCGACGGTGCCCGCCGGCGACGCCCGTACCGCCGAGGCCCTGGCGCGGATCACCGGCGGGGCACCGCCTGTACCGGCCGAGGCGGATGGCGGCAGCGATCTCGAACGGCTCCAGCGATTCCTCTTCTCCCTCGACACGCCGCCTTCCGGAGGCGCGGCAGACGATTCGGTGCACGTGTACTCCGCGCCTGGCGAGGGCCGCGAGGCCGTCGAGGTGGCCCGCCGGGTGCTCGAGGAGGCGGACCGTGGCGTCCCCTTCGACGAGATGGCCGTCCTGCTGCGCGCGCCGGCCACCTACTTCGGGCTGCTCGAGCACGCCTTCTCGCGCGCGGGGGTTCCGGTGTGGTTCGAGCGCGGCGCGCGGCGGCCCGACCCGGCGGGGCGCGCCTTCCTCGCCCTGCTCGCGTGCGCGGACGAAGGGCTGTCGGCGCGGCGCTTCGCGGAGTATCTCTCCCTGGCCCAGGTGCCCTCCACTCCGGTGGCAGCGGAACAGGGCTGGACCCCGGCAGGAGACGAGGCCGCGGCGGCGTTCCTCAGGCCCGAGGATCGTCCCGCGGACCCGGCACCGGAGGACGAAGCGCCGGCCGCGACGGAACGTGACGGCTCACGCGTGGTGGCGGGCACGCTGCGCGCGCCGTGGCGCTGGGAAGAGCTGCTCGTCGAGTCGTACGTGATCGAGGGCCTCGACCGCTGGCAACGCCGACTGCCGGGCCTGGCGCACGAATACGATCGCCGCATCCGCGAGCTGCGCGACGAGGAGGACGGGTCGCCACGCATCGCGGCGCTCGAGCGCGACCGCGCGGAGCTCGGGCACCTCCAGGCCTTCGCGTTGCCCATCGTCGAGGCGCTCGACGGGTGGCGGAGCGAGCGCCGGTGGGCGGATTGGCTGGCGGCGTTCCGTGCGCTGGTGCCCCGCGTGCTGCGCCGGCCCGCGCGGGTGCTGCGCGTGCTTGGCGAGCTGGAGCCCCTGGGGCTGGTCGGGCCCGTGACACTGCGCGAGGTGCGCGACGTCCTGGCGCCGCGCCTGCTCACGCTGACGGCCGAGCCGCCGCGCCGGCGTCACGGCCGTGTCTTCATCGGCACGCCCGACCAGGCGCGTGGGCGCCGGTTCCGCGTTGTCTTCGTGCCGGGGTTGGCGGAGCGGATCTTCCCGCAACGCCTGCGCGAGGACCCGCTGCTGCTCGATGAACGGCGTCGGCGGCTCGACGCCGGCCTGACCACCGCGGACGATCGCGCCGAGGCGGAGCGGCTGCAACTGCGGCTGGCGGTCGGCGCCGCGTCGGAGCGGGCGTACCTCTCGTATCCACGGCTCGAGCTGCGGGAGTCACGTCCGCGCGTGCCCTCGTTCTACGTGCTCGACGCGCTGCGGGCGACCACCGGCGCGATTCCACGATACGCCGAGCTCAGCGCGCGCGCGGCCGCGGCCGGGGCGGCCTCCCTGGCCTGGCCCGCGCCGGTCGATCCCGCCCGCGCGATAGACGACTTCGAGCACGACCTCGCGGTGCTGCTGCCGCTGCTGCAGTCACGCGACCGCAAGGCCGTGCAGGGGCGTGCGCGGTACCTCCTCGAGCTGAATGACGCGCTCCGGCGGTCGGTGATCGAACGCTGGGCCCGCTGGCAGAATCGCTGGCACCAGGCGGACGGCCTGATTCGCGTGACGGACGACACCCTGCCGGCGCTCGGCCGCCAGCGGCTGGCCGCGCGTCCGTACTCGCTGACCGCGTTGCAGCGCTACGCGGCGTGTCCGTACCAGTTCCAGTTGAGCGCGCTGTACCGGCTCGCGCCGCTCGAGACCCCGGCCCCGTTGCAGCGCCTCGACCCCCTGACGCGCGGCAGCCTCTTCCATGAGATCCAGGCCGAGTTCTTCCGCACGCTGGCGCGGAACGGCCAGCTGCCGGTGACCGACGCGCGGCGGGCCAACGCGCGCCAGCAACTCGAGTGGGCCATCCAGCGGGTGACGACGGAGGCCGAGGACAAGCTGGCGCCGGCGATCGAGAAGGTGTGGGCGGACGAAGTCGCCGGCATCCGGCGCGACCTGTTGCTGTGGCTCGACCGCCTGCCCGAGGATGCAGCGACCTGGGTGCCCGAGCGTTTCGAGCTGGCCTTCGGCCTCGCCGAGGCGGACGGACGGGATCCCGCGTCCACGCGCGACCCGGTCCGCGTCGGTCCCGGATACCTCCTGCGCGGATCGATCGACCTGGTCGAGCGCCGCGCGGACGGCAAGGCGCTTCGCGTCACCGATCACAAGACCGGGAAGAACCGCACCACCCTCGCGACCGTGGTGGGCGGCGGGAAGGTGCTGCAGCCCGTGCTCTACGGGATGGCCCTCGAGGCGCTCACTGGCGAGACGGTGGCAGAGGGGCGACTCTCGTACTGCACGACGGCGGGCGGGTTCACGGTGCACGCCATCCCGCTCGACGCGCCGATTCGCGGACGTGCCCTCGAGGTGCTGGAGATCATCGATCGCGCCGTCGAGCGTGGCACCCTGGCGGCCTACCCGGCGAGTGGCACCTGCCAGTGGTGCGACTTCCGCCCGGTCTGCGGGCCGGACGAGGAGCGGCGCACGGCGCGCAAACCCGAGGCGATGTTCGAGGACCTGCTCACGCTGAGGAAGTACCCGTGAGCGTGACTGACGATCGCCACCTGATCAGCGACGCGCTCGACACGACGCTCGTCGTCGAGGCCGCGGCCGGCACGGGGAAGACCACCGAGCTCGTGAAGCGCATCGTGCGCCTGCTCGCGACCGGGCGTGCCGCCGGCATCGAGCAGATCGTCGCGGTGACCTTCAGCGAGAAGGCGGCCGGCGAGCTGAAGCTGCGCCTGCGCGAGGAGCTGGAACGCGCCAGGACCGCCAGCGGGACGCCGGGCGAGGAACGCGTGCGCCTCGAGGCCGCGGTGCAGCGCTTCGAGGAGGCGCACGTCAGCACCATCCACGGCTTCTGCGCCGACCTGCTCCGCGAACGGCCCGTCGAGGCGCGCATCGATCCTGCGTTCGAGGTCCTGACCGAAGGACAGTCGGCCCACCTCTACGACGAGGCCTTCGACGACTGGATCCAGCGTGAGCTGAATGACCCGTCCGAGGGCGTCCGCCGCTCGCTGCGGCGGCCGCAGTCCGCCTGGAGCGCGGACGAGGAAGAGGACGGCCCGATCGAGCGCCTGCGTCGAGCGGGGTTCGAGCTGCTGCAGTGGCGCGATCATCCACGGCCGTGGACACGCCCTGCCGGGTTCGATCGCGAACGGCAGATCGACGCGCTGGCCGATGCGCTGGCGGCATTCCATGCGCTCAGCGCCAGCCCGATCAACCCGAGGTCCGACTACCTGTACCGTGCCACGCGCGACCTGCGGCTGGCGCACGAGGAGATTGCGCAGCTCCGGGGACGCGGCCACGAGGACTACGACGGCTGGGAAGCCCGCCTGGCGGGCCTTGGCGCGAAGGCGCGCGAGCTGCGTGACGGCAAGGGCAGCGGTGCGCAGTACAGCCGGAGCGTACCCCGGCAGGCCGTGCTCGACGCCCGCGACATGCTGGTGGACGCGCTCGAGGACTTCCGCGCGAAGGCCGACGCCGACCTCGCCGCGCTCGTGCACGCGTCGCTCGCGGGTGCCACGGCGCGCTACGAGCAGCGCAAGCTGCGGGCCGGCGTGCTCGACTTCCTCGACCTGCTGATTCGCGCGCGCAACCTCGTGTTCGACTGCGGTCCCGTGCGCCGCGACTTCCAGGCCCGCTTCCGGTTCGTCCTCGTCGACGAGTTCCAGGACACCGATCCGCTGCAGGCCGATCTCCTCTGGATGCTCGCGGCCGACGAGCCGGCCGGCTACACGGGAGATCCCTGCGCGCTGCCCGTGCGGCCCGGCGCGCTGTTCGTCGTTGGCGATCCGAAGCAGTCGATCTATCGCTTCCGCCGCGCGGATGTCGGGATCTACCGGGACGTGTGCGAGCGCCTCGTCTCCGGAGGCGCCAGCCGGGTCCGGCTGCGCACGTCGTTCCGCAGCGTGCCGGCGATCCAGCGGGCGGTGAACCGCGCGTTCTCGACCCACATGACCGGGGATGTCCCGTCGCTGCAGGCGGAGTACGTCGAGCTGCAGCCGCATCGCCCGGACCGCGCCACCCAGCCGGCGGTCGTGGCCCTTCCCGTTCCGCGTCCATACGGCCGGCGGCAGGTCACCCTGGGTGCGCTGGCTTCGTCACTGCCCGACGTGGTGGGGGAGTTCGTGCGGTGGCTCGTGACCGACAGCGGCTGGATCGTGGAGGGCGAAGACGGGCAGCCGCGGCGTATCAGGTCCGGAGATGTGTGCCTGTTGTTCCGGCGTCTCATCAACTATCGCGATGACGTGACGCGGGCGTACGTCGAGGCGCTGGAGTCACGCGGGATCACCCACCTGCTGGTGGGCGGCAAGGCCTTCCACGAGCGTGAGGAAGTCGACGCGTTGCGGACCGCGCTGACGGCCATCGAGTGGCCGGACGATCAACTGTCGGTGTTTGCCACGTTGCGCGGCCCGTTCTTCGCGCTCGGGGAAGAGGACCTGTTGCAGTGGCACGCCCTGGGGCTCGGCTTCCGCCCGTTTGCCGTGCCCGCGGATCCACCGGGTCCGCTCGTCCCGGTCGCCGAGGCGCTGTCGGTGCTTCGCGAGCTCAATCGCCTCCGCAACCACCGGCCGGTGGCCGAGACGATCGGCCGCTTGATCGAGGCCACGCGGGCGCACGCCGGCTTCGTGCTCTGGCGCGGGGGCGAGCAGGTGCTGGCCAACGTGCTGCAGATCGCGGAGCTGGCGCGCCAGTACGAGGCCGAGGGCGGTTTGTCGTTTCGCGGCTTCGTCGACGACCTGCGGCGGGCCGCCGGTCGCGCGCAGGCGCCGGAGGCGCCAATCCTCGAGGAGGGCAGCGACGGCGTCCGCCTCATGACCGTGCACAAGGCCAAGGGGCTCGAGTTCCCCGTGGTCATCCTCGCCGACATCGGCTGCCGCCTGAGTCGCGACGATGCGCAGCGCCACCTCGATTCGTCACGCGGTCTGGCGGCGATCCGGCTTGCGGGATGGACGCCGCTCGACCTCTCGGAGCACAACGCGCTCGAGGCTTCCCGGGACGAGGCCGAGGGCGTGCGGCTGGCATACGTGGCCGCGACGCGGGCGAAGGACCTGCTGGTGGTCCCCGCCGTCGGCGACGGGGCACACGAGAAGGGATGGGTGCACCCGTTGTCGCCGGCCATCTATCCCGACATCGATCGGCGGAAGGACCCGGAGCAGGCGGCGGGCGTCCCGGAGTTCGGCGGGCGCGACACCGTGCTGGAGCGGCCAGACGGAGAGACCATCTCGGCGGGAACCGTGCGGCCGGGCGCATTCACGATGCAGGACCCGGTCACGGCGGCTGACTACCAGGTCGTGTGGTGGGATCCCCTGGCGCTCGATGGCCGCGGCGACGAGCGGCGTGGGCTGCGGCGCGAGGACTTGATCACCAAGGACGCGCAGCCGGAGCTCGTCGCCGCCGATCGGGCACGACACGACGAATGGCGGGCCTGGCGCGAGGGCGCGCTCCGCGCCGGCGCGGCGCCGTCGGTCGTCGTGCGCACGGTGACCGAGTGGGCGGCGGACGTGGCGGCGGGGGTGGTCACGGCACCAACGGAAGCGGCCGGGTCGGTCATGCTCGAGGACGCCAGCCCCAGGGGGCCGGCGCCGCGGTCGTCGGGCCGCCGGTTCGGCACGCTGGTGCACGCCGTGCTCGCGGCCGTCCCGCTCGACGCCGACGTTGCGGCGGTGCGCGAGGTCGCCGAGGTGCAGGCCCGCCTGCTGGCCGCGGACGACGCCGAGCGTGCGGGCGCCGCGGATGCCGTGCTCGCGGCGCTGCGCCACCCGGTCGTCGCGGCGGCCCGCGCGGCCGACGCCGCGGGCCGCCCTGTGCGTCGCGAGGCCGCGGTGTCGCTCGTGATGGACGGCAGTGTGGTGGACGGCCAGGTGGATCTGGCCTACGACGATGGCGCCGGCTGGGTGGTGGTGGACTTCAAGACCGACGCCGACCTGGCCGAGGCCGAGGGAACCTATCGCCAGCAGGTCGCGTTGTACGCCGAGGCGATTGCCACCGCCACCGGCCGTCCGGCCAGGGGAGTGCTGCTCCGGCTGTGACAGGGCCGTCCGCGACGCGGCGGCACTCGCCTGGTTCCTCGATCTTCAATCTGAAATCTACAATCTCAAATGGAAATGTCCCTTCACCAGCTCCTGCCCATCCTGCAGTTCTCGATAGGCCCCGTGATCCTGATCTCCGGCGTCGGGTTGCTGATCCTGTCGATGACGAACCGCTTCGGCCGGGTGATCGATCGATCGAGGTTGCTGGCCGTGGAGTTGAGGACGGCAGAGGGACCTGCCCGCGAAGCGGCGCTGGCCCAGTTGCGCGTCTTGTCGCACCGTGCCCGGCTGACGCGCCTCGCCATCTTCCTCGCGGTGCTCAGCGTTCTCTTCGCGGCGGTGCTGGTGATCACGCTGTTCATGCAGGCCCTCGTCGGTTGGGACACGGGCGTGCCGGTCGTGGTCTTCTTCATCTGCTGCATGGGCACGCTGATCGGCGCGCTGATCGCGTTCCTGCAGGACATCAACCTCTCGCTGACGGCCTTGCAGGTCGAAACCGGCATGGATCGGTGACATCGCGCCACAGGCCACGGATGGGGCAGGCCACAGATTGCACAGGGCCCAGATGGCACAGGCCACAGATGGCACAGATTGCACAGATGTGCGGCAGGACGCAGATGCACGGATGTGACGGGATGCACAGATGACGGCAGGGTCTGAGGAATGTGTGCTCGGACACGGGTCGGACTCCCTTCCCGGTGACTGCCGCTCGTTTCGCGCCTTCGCGGGCTTCGTGTTCTTCGTGGCTGGTTGTCTCGTGAACGGTTCTGCGAAAAGCCGATGAGCAAACCCGAGCCCACGCATTTCGCAGACGTGAAGGCCTTCCGGAAGTGGCTGGCCGCGAACCACAAGAAGCAGACCGAGCTATGGGTCGGCTTCTACAAGGTGGGGAGCGGCATCCCGACGGTCAGCTACAAGGAGGCCGTGGACGAGGCGCTCTGTTTCGGGTGGATCGACGGCGTGCGGAATGCCGTCGACGAGACCCGCTACATGAACCGCTTCACGCCGCGGACGAAGACGAGCACCTGGAGCGCGGTGAACATCAAGCGCTTCGCCGAGCTGGAAGCCGAGGGCCGCGTGACGAAGGCCGGCCGGGCCGCTTTCGAGGCGCGGCGGGACGATCGCAGCGGCATCTACTCCTACGAGCAGCGCCAACGCGGCCTCACGCCGGCGTACGAGGCGCGGCTCCGGAAGGACCGCAAGGCGTGGATGTTCTTCGAGCGCCAGCCGCCGTCCTACCGGAAGATTGCCGGGCACTGGGTGGTGAGCGCGAAGCAGGAGGCCACCCGCGAGCGGCGCTTCGCGGAGCTCGTGCGGGACTGCCGGGAGGGGCTCCGGATCAAGCTGCTGCGGAGGTGAGGCGTCAGGTGGCGCGGTGAGCTGATCAATCAGGAAACACTGAACACACTGAGCACACTGAGCACACTGAACACACCGAGCACACTGAGCACACTGAACACACTGAGAAGGCTTCGTACGGTCCGGGGTGGAAGTCTGCCGCACGACTGAGACGGAGGACGTGGTCGACGACAGCACCGTGGCGCCGTGTCTGCGCCACGTCGTGCAGATCCCTCCGAACGTCCCGCTGTCCCTGTGCCTCGTGTTCGCTCGTTTCAGTGTCTTCAGGGTGTTCAGTGGCCCTGGTGTGGCGCCATCCAGTGCAGCGCCCTCAGGTCTGTCCCACCCTGAGCCACTGCCGCCGCTCCGCCGGCGTCCAGGCCTCGAGCTGGTCGAGCAGCTGGGCGGGATCCGGATTGCTGATGACGATTGCGAGCCCAGCCGGCCGGATGAACCCGCTCTCTCCCGCGTGCGCCAGGAACGTCAGGAGCCCGTCGTAGAACCCGTCGACGTTCAGCAGGCCGCAGGGCTTCTCGTGCACGCCGAGCTGCGTCCACGTGATGGCCTCGGCAATCTCCTCGAGCGTCCCGAAGCCACCCGGCATCGCCACGAAGCCGTCGCTCAGCTCCGCCATCATCGCCTTCCGCTCGTGCATCGTCTCGACGATGTGGAGATCGGTGAGGCCGGTGTGGGCAATCTCGCGCTCGACCATCGGGCGGGGGATGACCCCGGTCACCTGTCCCCCGGCCTCGAGCACCGCATCCGCGACGATGCCCATGAGGCCGATATTCCCGCCGCCGTAGACGAGCCGCAGCCCGCGCGCCGCCATCGACGCACCAACTGTACGCGCCGCATCGGCGAATGCCGGGTTGGAACCGGTGCTGGAGCCGCAGAACACGCAGAGGGAACGCACGGGGGAATGGTAGCAGGGACTCGCTTCGCTGGCTGGGACTCGCTTCGCTCGCTAGGACTCACTGCGTTCGCTGGGACACCGACCTGCGGCCGGTGCTTGGACTCGGTCGCTACGCGACCTCGCTGGGAAGGGGGCCTCGAGGCCTTCGGCCGCGTTTGGCCGGGCGCTGTCGCGCCCCGTAGGACCAGGTAGCCCTGACGGCTTCAGCCTTCGTTCGTACCGAGGCGCGCAGCGCCGAGGCCGAACGGCCGAAGCACAGCGACGGGCCGGCCGGCCCACCCCCGCGCGGAGCGCGGGAGCCCAACGCGAGCGTAGCGAGCGGCCTCCTACCGAGGCGCGAAGCCGCGAGGCCGAACGGCCCGAGCGCAGCGACGGGCCGGCCCACCGCCGCCGAAGGCGGCGGCCTCCCAGCGAGGCCGCGCCGCGGCCGAGTCCCAGCAACGTCCGACGCTCAGAACCGGGGAGGACGAGTCCCAGCGAGCCGAAGGCGAGTCCTACCGAGGCGCGCAGCGCCGAGGCCCAGTGCTACCCCGCGAACTTGTAGCCCAGGCCGTGGATGGTCAGGATGTACTGCGGCGCTTTCGGGTTGGGCTCGAGCTTCTGCCGCAGCCACGCGACGTGCACGTCGACGGTCCGCGTGGACGGCATCTCGTTGTAGCCCCACACCTCGTGCAGCAGCTCGTCGCGCGAGAGGGTGGCGCCACGGTGCTCGACGAAGTAGCGCAGGAGCTGGAACTCCTTCGCGGAGAGCTCGATGAGGTGGCCATCCCGTTGCACCTCGGCACGGCGTGTGTCGATGGTGATGGTGCCGAACTGGTAGCGGCCCACCGGTTGCGTGCTCGCGGGCGCGCGGCGGAGCAGCGCCTCGACCCGCGCGACGAGCTCGATCATCTCGAAGGGCTTGGTGAGGTAGTCGTCCGCGCCCAGCTTGAGCCCGACGACCCGGTCAACCACCTGGCTTCGCGCGGTGAGCATGAGGATGGGCATCGCCAGGCCCTTGGCGCGCAGCGCGCGGGCGACCTCGAAGCCGTCGCGGCCCGGCAGCATGACGTCGAGCAGGATCAGGTCGAAGGGCTCGGCCGACGCGCGCGCGACGGCCGTGTCGCCGTCGCCCGCCGTCTCCACCGTGTAGCCCTCGGCCGCCAGGCGGTCGCTGACGACGAGCTGCAGGCCGGGCTCGTCCTCGACGAGCAGCACACGGGCGCGCGCCATCACCGGGCGGGGCTCAGGCCGGCGCCACCGGGCGCGGCTGCCGGCGCGGCGTCGCGGACGCCGTCGTCCGGGGTGGCCGGCAGGTGGAGCGTGAAGGCGCTGCCGCGACCCGGCTCGCTCGTCATCGTGACCGAGCCGCCGTGCGCCTCGGCGATCCGGCGGACCAGGTTGAGGCCGAGGCCGCTGCCCTGGATCTGACGCGCGACGGCCTCGCGGCCACGGTAGAAGGCGTCGAAGATCCGGCGGCGATCCACGGGATCGATGCCGAGCCCGTGATCCTCGACCGTGATGCGGACCTCACGCGCGCCGGCGCCCCTGCCGGGCGTCGCGACCGCCGAGACGTGCATCCAGCGCGCGTCGCCGCCGTACTTCACCGCGTTGCTCACGAGGTTCTGGACGGCCGAGCGCAGCGCCGCGCTGTCGCCGGTGACGGCCGGCAGCCCGTCGGCAATCGAGACCTGGACGTCGACGTGCCCCTGCTCGATCTCGTGGCGGCAGGCGGACAGGGCCTCACGCACGAGGTCGCCTGGCTCGATGAGTGCCGGGGACGCCGCGGCGCGGCCGGCGAGGATGCCGGCGAGCTGCAGCACCCGCTCCACGGTCTCGCCGAGGCGGCGCGCCTCGCTCTGGATCGTGGCGCCGTAGGTGCGCACGCGCGCGGGATCCTCGACGACCCCGTCGGCGAGGTTGCCCGCGGCCGCGCCGATCACGGCAACCGGCGTCCGCAACTCGTGGCTCACCGCGGCGACGAACTCGATCTGCTGCCGCGCGAGCTGGTCGGCCCGTCGCGCCGACTTCAGGATCAGGAAGATCGCCGCGGCCAGCAGGAAGAGGATCCCTGAGCTCAGGCCGAGGTTGCGGGCCCGCGCGGCGGAGACCGCGGCCTCGAGCGACCCCGCGCGGTGCTGGACCGCCAGCGTCCAGTGATCGCCACCGGCGGTGAAGAACCGCGCGTTCCGTTCGCCCCGGCGGCCCTCGACCATGCCCATGACGACGTTCGTGGAGGGGGCGCCGGCGGGCGGAGGAGGCAGCTCGACGCGCGGCGGTGCGTCGGCGTCGGCCAGTCCGCGTCCCGGTTCCCGTTCGTCGCGGTCTGCGGGTTCCCCCCGCCGGCTGTCACGCCGCACGAAGACGAAGGGGTTCGGCCGGGCCGACATGAAGTCGAGGCTCGTGTCCGGCGCGGCAACCACCTCGGCGGCGATACCGGGCTCGGACTCATACACCACGCGGGTCGGATCCTCGCGATCGACGACGGCCACGCGATACTCCGCGGAGGCCTCATCCACGCCGAAGTGCCGGCGCACGGCTGCCGGCAGGAGCGTCCCTGTGAGGAGGTCATCGTCCAGGCGGAGGACGGTGAAGCCGGCCAGCCGCAGGTCGGGCGGCGCGACGCGAAGCGTGTCGCCATCCGCCGGTCGCGGCTCGCCGATGATCTGCATGACCGGCGAGACGATCGTGGTCTCGTCGCCGAGCGGTCCGGGCATCGTGGCGGGGCGCTCGCCGCGCCGGCCCGCCAGCAGCATCGCCTCGAAGGTGCCGGCCTGCGCGCGGACCCGGGCTTCGAGCCCTGCCAGGTCGGCCGGCCAGCCTGCCGGCTGCATCTGGCGCGCAGCAGCATTCCAGCGGAACAACGCGATGGGGGTGTCGCCGGTGAGCCCGCCCTCGGGCAGGCGGACGAAGTAGACCGACGACACGAGGCCGGGATAGGTCGCGGCGGCCGACCACTGCTCGTAGCGTTGCGCGTACGCCTCCCAGGAGCCCGACGCGAGCATGCCGCCGTCGATCTGCAGGCCGAAGTACGCGCGACTGAGCTCGGCGTCCACTTCCTGCGCGAGCTGGGTCGCGGCGGTGCGGAGCGTGCGCTCCCGCCGGTCACGATCGGCCGCGGCAATCTGGTCGAGCCACGAGTACTGCAGCCACGCCAGTGCCGGCAGCAGCGCCAGCACCGCGCCCGCCAGCATCGTCATGCCCGACACGCGGAAGCGGGGGAGTCCCACGAGCGGAGTCTAGCACGCGGAAATCGGCAAAAACGCCCTGAAATCAGCCATTTAACATCCTTAACAACCTCTTTGCCGACGCTTAACGACTCTCCCGGCGGAACCGTCGTATTCATGGATACGAACCGTCGCGACGTCGGCGCGGCTGACGAACATCGACAAGGGGGCAGCCCCCTTTTCTCGTCCGAGGGAAACGCGAGCGGTTGGGGAGATGACGAAGATGCGAGTGGCAGCTTTCGCAGTGGCGGCGCTGGTGGCGATGCCGGTGGCAGGATGGGCGCAGTCGGATGACAAGGCCGCGGAGGTCGTGGCCGCGACGCGGCAGGCGCTTGGCGGCCCGGCGCTCGATGCCGTCAAGAGCCTCGGGATGGAAGGCTCGTTCCGCCGCGTGGCGGGGCAGCGCCAGATGGAAGGCGACGTGGAGCTGCTGCTCGTGCAGCCCGGCCAGATGCGCCGCGTCGAGACGATGGGCTTTGGCGGTCCTGGGGGGCCGAGCATCGAGCGGACGTCGACGCTGAGCGGCGGCGAGGCCTGGGACGAGGTCGACAACCGCGGAGGCGGTGGGGGGCGCGGCGGCATGCTGATGCTGCGTGGCGGCCCCGGCGGCGCCGGTCCAGACGGCCAGCCGCGGGGCCGCGACGGGCAGCCGCTGGACGAAGCCGCGCTGGCGCGCGCCCGTGGCGCGCGCATGCAGGCGGAGATGAACCGCTGGCTGTTCGCGTTGCTGCTCTCGAGCGACACGACCATCACCTACGCCGGCACGGCGCAGGCGCCGGACGGCACGGCGGACGTGCTCGAGATCAAGGACGAGCGTGACCAGCCGGTCCGCCTGTTCGTCGACCAGGCGACGCACATGCCGCTGATGATGACCTTCCAGGACATCCGGCCGCGCATGATGATGATGGGCCCCGGTGGCCCGGGCGGGCCCGGCGGCCGCCGCGGCGCCCGCGGGCAGGCGCCGCCCGACGGCCAGCCGGCCGAGCGTCCCGACCCCGAGGAGATCCGCCGCCGCATGGCCGAGCAGGGACCGCCCCCGCCCGTGACCGTGTCGATGCGCTTCGCGGACTACCAGGCGGAGGACGGCGTGCTGCTGCCGCACCGCATCGACCAGAGCGTCGGCAACGAGCCGACCGAGGAGCTCACGGTCGAGAAGTACAAGATCAACCCCAAGGTGAAGGCTGAGGCCTTCGAGAAGAAGAAGTAGGACGGCCATGCGCCTTCGACTCCGCACGCTGTTCGTCCTCGCCTGGCTGGCCGCGGTGCCGACGGCCCTGCTGGCACAGCAGGCCGCGACCCTGGCGGTCGTGGTGCAGGACGAGACCCAGGCCCGGCTGATTCACGCCGAGGTCACGATCGTGGACCTGATGGGCGTCGAGCGGACCGTGTCCGTGGACGATCACGGCGTGGCCACGTTCAGGAACGTGGCGCCCGGCACGTATCAGGTGCTCGCGGTGTCGAGCGGCTTCCAGGCCACGGCCATCTCGGTCGACGTGGCGCGCGGGACCAACGAGGCCACGGTGCAGCTGCCCGTGGCCATCGAGGAAGAGGTCGCCGTCGAGGGCACCGACGCGTCGGCGCGCCGCGACAACGGCTTCTCGCAGACGCTCACGCCCGAGGAGATCGAGGCGCTCTCGGACGATCCGGACGAGATGGCGGACGAGCTCGCGCAGATGGCGGGCCCCGGCGCGCAGATCTTCGTGGACGGGTTCCGGGGCGGCCGCCTCCCGCCGAAGGACCAGATCCAGTCGATCCGCTTCCAGCGCAACTCGTTTGCCGCCGAGTACCACGACGCCGGCATGGTGCGGGTCGAGATCATCACGCGGCCCGGCTTCGGCAACTGGCGCGGGCGCTTCAACTTCGGCTTCCGCGACGAGTCGCTGAACGCCCGCGACGCGTTCGCGCCGATCACGGGGCCGGAACAGCAGAAGCGCTACATGTTCAACTTCAACGGGCCGATCCAGCAGGGCAAGACCTCGCTGGGCATCTCGGCCGACGGACTGGCCTCCTACCAGTCCGAGACCGTCGTGGCGCGGACGCCGGCCGGTGAGCTCAACGACCTCGTGCGGCGGCCCACCGACAACCTGAACGCCAGCGTGCGGCTCGACCACGAGCTGAGCCAGGGCAACCAGATCCGGACCGAGTTCTCGCGCCGGACCTCCACGCGGAGCAACCTTGGCGTGGGCAACTTCAACCTCGCGGACCGCGCCTACGAGCAGGAGCAGGTCACCGACCAGTTCCGCGTGCGCAACACCCGCGTCTACGGCAAGTCGGTGTTCAGCGAGCTGCGGCTCGAGGCGCGCCGCAGTGAGACCTCGTTCCTGTCCACGTCGGCCGCGCCGGCCGTGCGGGTCATCGACGCCTTCACGTCCGGTGGCGCCGGGCGCGACGGCGTCCGGACCGGCACCGAGATCGAGCTGGCCCAGAACTTCGACTGGACGGTGAACAAGAAGCACTCGATGCGCGCCGGCCTGCTCTTCGAGAGCGCGTGGTGGGACAGCACCCAGACGACCAACGCGAACGGGACGTTCACGTTCCGCACGCTGGACGACTACCTGGCCGGTCGCGCCTCGCAGTTCTCGCGCCTCGTCGGCGACCCGAACGTCAGCTACTCCCAGCAGCAGCTCGGCCTGTTCGTGCAGGACGACTTCCAGATCGGGAAGACCTTCTCGCTCTCCGTCGGCGCCCGACACGAGCTCCAGACCAACCTGGACGACAAGTGGAACCTCGCGCCGCGCGTCGGGTTCACCTGGTCGCCCCGCCGCGTGAAGGTGAACGTGCGTGGCGGCTACGGGATGTTCTACGACTGGTTCGAGACGAACCTGTTCGAGCAGACGATCCAGGTGGACGGCACGCACCAGCTCGAGGAGGTCATCATCGATCCCTCGTATCCGGACGCGTCGCTCTCCACGGCCGGCACCGTGCTGCCGCCCAGCATCATCCGCGTCGGCGACCACCTCGAGCTGCCCGTCATCCACCAGGCGTCGATTGGCTTCGACCGCCAGCTCGCGCCCTGGATGACGATGCGGGCGGATTACCTGCTGCTGCGGGGCACGGGCCAGTTCCGGTCAATCAACGCCAACGCGCCGGTCAACGGCGTGCGCCCCGACCAGGCGGTCGGCAACATCACCGAGATCCTCTCCACCGGGCGGAGCGCCACGGATCGGCTGAGCGTGGGCCTGATGATGATGGTGCCGGGCCGCCGCATCATGGGCAACGTGACCTACCAGCTCGGGAGCTCGCGCAACTACGCCGACTCCGCGCTGGCGCTGCCGTCGGATTCCACCAACCCCGATGCCGACTGGGGGCCGGCGGCCAACGACGTGCGGCACCGCCTGATGCTGATGTTCAACACGCCGCTGCCGTACGGCGTAAGGGCGAATGTCATGGTGCAGGGCTCGTCGGGCACGCCGTACACGATCACGACGGGGTACGACGACAACGGCGACACGGTGTTCAATGACCGCCCGGCCGGCGTCGGCCGGAACACCGCGCGGGGCTCGGCGCAGTGGAACGTCAACCTGCGCCTCAACAAGAGCATCCCGCTCGGTGGCGTGCGTGGTGGCGGCCCCGGTGAACCGACCGTCATCGGCGGCGACGGCCCGCCCCCGCAGGCGCTGGCGCAGCGTGGCCCGGGAGGTGGGGGCGGTGGGCCGATGATGATGATGATGGACGGCAACGCCTCGCGGTACCGCCTCGACATCTACGCGCAGGTCTCGAACCTGCTGAACGCGACCAACTACACCGGCTGGGTCGGCAACCAGCTCTCGAGCTTCTTCGGCCAGGCGACGAACGCGATGCCGGCGAGGCGGGTGGAGCTTGGTGTCTCCGTGATGTTCTAGGGAGACACGGATCGAAGGACACGAAGGTTCCGAAGGACGCGAAGGGCACGAAGGGAAACGGGCTGCGCTGGGGACACTGGCGCGGCCCGTTTCACGTACGACGCGCGAGATGCCTAGAATGGTGGAAGTGACGATGGCCTCCTTCGTGCCCTTCGTGCCCTTTGTGCCCTTCGCACCCTTCGTGACCTTCGATCCCGGCCGATGACCGACACCATCATCATCGGCGCCGGCATCATCGGCTGCGCCATCGCTGAGCGGCTGGCCTCGGAGGGGCGGCGGGTGCGGGTGCTCGATCCGCGTCGGGCCGGGGGTGGGGCCTCGCAGGCGTCGGCCGGCGTGCTTGCGCCGTTGATCGAAGGGCATTCGTCGGAGACGTTGCGGCGGCTGGGGCAGCGCAGCCTCGGGATGTACGACACGTTCCTCGACCGCGTCGGCGGCGCGGCCGCGGTCGAGTACCGGCGGAACGGCACGATCGAGGTGGCCCTGACCGAAGACGATGCCCGGCGCCTGGGGCAGGCGGCCACGGTCCTGGCGGCCGAAGGGGTCGAGGCCGAGCTCGTCGCATCGTCGGCCCTGGCCGCATGGGCGCCCTATGTGGCGCCGCGCGCCACGGCGGCACTGATCGTCCAGGAGCACGGCTACGTCAACGTGCCTGCCCTGACCGCCGCGCTGGCGCGGGCCGCGGCGGACGCTGGCGCGATTTTCGACACCGCCCGCGTCACCGCCATCGCTCGCGGGGTCGGCAAGGTGGTCGTCACCACTGAGACCGGCGCGCTGGCGGCGGAGACGGTCGTGCTGGCCGCTGGCAGTTGGGCCGGGGGCCTGCCCATCGAGGACGCCGAGCCCGTCCCCGTCCGTCCGGTGCGCGGCCAGTTGCTGTACCTGTGCGACGAGCCAGGCGCCATCGATCGGGTGGTCTGGGGGCGCGACTGCTACCTCGTGCCGTGGACGGATGGCACGGTGCTCGTCGGGGCCACCGTCGAGGACGTGGGATTCGACGAGCGCGCCACCGCGGATGGCGTGGCCGGCCTGCTGGCCGCGGCCACGGCTCTCGTGCCCAGGCTGGCCCACGCGGCCTTCGGGGGCGTGCGCGTCGGCCTGCGGCCGGGCTCGCCGGACGAGCTGCCGTTCGTCGGCATCTCCGCGTGCGTGCCCGGCCTCGTCTATGCGACCGGCCACTATCGCAACGGCATCCTGCTGGCCCCGCTCACGGCCGAACTCGTCGCACGGGTCGTCGCGGGCGACACGACGGACCCGGCCCTGCACGCGCTGCGCCCGTCCCGCGGCGGCAGGCTCTAACGCACCGCCCGCACCTGCGTGCCGCACCCCCGTGTAGCACCTCCGTGCGGCACCTCCGTGCGGCACCTCCGTGCGGCACCTCCGTGCGGCACCTCCGTGCCGCACCTCCGTGTAGCACCTCCGTGCGGCACCTCCGTGCTGCACCTTCGTGCGGCACCTCCGTGCCGCTACACTAGACACGATGATCGATAGCACGATGAACGAGAGGTTCGCGGCCCTTGGATACCGCCTCATCCTGGCCGAGGACGAGGACGGCGTGTGGGTGGCGAGCGCACGCCGGCTCGACACGGGCGATCCCTTCGGCCCGCCGATGCCGGCGGATCGCGGAGAAGAAGCCGCGGCGCTGCTGGCTGGCTGGCTCGAGTGGCAGCGGGCGCATGCCAACGCCCTGGCGGCGCTTCAGGCGGCCGAGGGCGCCTATAACCGCCACGTCGCCGAGGCGGCGCTCGGCACCACGACGGACGAGGCGGGACGGGCCAGTCAGCGGGAGGCGCTGTCGCGCCTCGATGCCTGCCGCAGCCAACTCGATCAGGTCCGGGAGCAGAGACCATGGCCACACTGAGCCGACAGGACGCCGAAGCGCGAGTCGCCACGCTCGAGGGCTGGACCCTTGCCGCCGCGTCGATCAGCAAGGAGTTCACGTTCGGCGGCTTCCCCGAGGCCGTGCTCTTCGTGAGCGCGCTCGTGCCGGGAGCCGAGGACGCCGACCACCATCCCGACATCGAGATCCATTACAAGCGCGTGCGGCTCACCTACTCGACGCACTCCGAGGGCGGGCTCACCGAGAAGGACTTCGACGGCGCGGCGATGGCCGATCAGGTGGCGGCAAGCCTGCCGCACCTGACGGAGTTCTCGGCGGAGTAGTAACGACGGAGGTGCTGCACGGAGGTGCGGCACGGAGGTGCCGCACGGGGGTGCTTCACGAAGGTGCGGCACGGGGGTGCGGCACGGGGGTGCGGCACGAAGGTGCTTCACGACGGTGCGGCACGACGGTGCGGATGGCACAGATGCTGGTACATCTGTGCTCTCTGTGCTATCTGTGGCTTGTCTTTCCCTCTTCCTTTTTCTTCTTCTTGTTGCCCTTCTGTGGCCGGTGCTCGCGGGCCGTCAGCTCGCGCAGGCGGGGAGTGTCGCCGAGCGCCATGATCGGCTGCGCGGCGTTCTCCAGCACGTTGTAGAGGTCGCCGTCCGCGGTGCGCGCGAAGAGGCGGTCGCCGTCGATGTAGAGCGTCACCGGACCGCCACCCTCGATGGCCTCGAACAGGCGCACCTTGAAGCGGGTCCGCAGGACCGACAGCAGGCGGCGGATGCGGGGAAGGGTGAAGCCGCGGCGCCGCAGGTCGGCGAGCACGGTGAGCTCGAGCAGCTCGATCGAGGTGTAGCGCCGCTCGGTGTAACCGCCACGTCCGGTGGGCTGTGACGGCACCGTCGGCACGAAGAGGCCCCGGCGATCCCACCACTGCAGCTGCCGCGCCGTGAGCCCGGTCATGGCCGAGACCTCCCGGGACGCGTACAGCTTCTTGAGCTTCACGGACGCACGCCAGACGCCGGACGGACCATCAGGACCATCGGGTTCACGCCTCCGCGGGCGCGCGCCGCGCGCGCCTGGGCTCAGGCTTTGGGGACGATGGGGAAGATCTTCTCGAGGTCGTCGCCGGGCCGGGGGATGACGTGCACGCCGACGAGCTCGCCGACGCGCCGGGCGGCCGCGGCGCCGGCATCGGTCGCCGCCTTGACCGAGCCGACGTCCCCGCGCACGATGGCGGTGACCAGGCCGGCATCGACCTTCTGCCAGCCCACGAACACGACGTTCGCGGTCTTGCACATGGCGTCGGCAGCCTCGATCATCCCGACCAGTCCGCGCGTCTCCACCATGCCGAGCGCTTCGCCGTAATCGGCCGTCTCTGCCACGTTCGTGTCCTTCGCCTTCGCCATCGACCTGTCCGTTACTGGATGCGGCCGCGGGCGGCCACCGGCAGCGCCTCGACCACCGTGTCCGCATCCACCAGCCAGACCTCGTCCACCAGGTTCGACACCACGCACGCGTGGTTCGGGATGAGGCGGACGCGGTCGCCGGGTTCCAGCGGGGTGGCCCCGCCGGCCAGCCCGACCACGGCATGTTCCTCCGAGAGCCGCTCCACAATCAAGCCCGGGTCGGGCGCGGCGCCCGGGGCGAGGCCCGGCCGCGGAATGACGGCCCCGAAGCCGGACAGGGCAATGAACCCCCGCGCGCCGTCGGAGCTCAGGGTCTTGCTGCCGCAGTCGAGCACCAGGCGCGCGCTGCCCGGCTTGGAGACGACCGTCGCCAGCACCGACAGGGCGCAGTCGTCCAGCCCGGCCGCGCCGAGCCCCACCTGGGTGCGGTCGAAGTAGACGTAATTGCCGCAGCGGTACTCGGTCAGGCCGTCCTGTTCGAGCGAGAAGCGTGCGGTTGGCGTGGCTCCCGCGCTGATCTCCTCGATTGTCACGCCCGCGTCCCGCGCCGCCCCGGCCAGCGTCGTCAAGGCCCGGGCCTCGTCTGCCGCAATCTGCCGGAGGTGGTCGTCGGAGGTCGCGCCGTACGCCTGCCCGGCGTGCGAGAGCACGCCGCGAAGCCGGAGGCCCGGGAGGCCGGAGACCATCTGGAGGAACGGCACCGCCGACGCCGGATCCGGATCGATGCCGCAGCGGTGGAATCCCACGTCGACCTTCACCAGGACGTCCACCTCGCGGCCTGCCGCCTGCATCGCCTCCGACCACCCCTTCGCGACCGCCGGGTGATCGACGATGAAGGACAGGTGGGTGCGATCGAGCAGCGCGAGGACCCGCGAGGCGTTGGAGGGGTTGAGGGGGTACGGCAGGCGGATGTCGCGGAAGCCGGCATCGGCGAACACCTCGGCCTCGCCGAGCTTCGCGCAGCAGATGCCGGAGGCGCCACGCTCGAGCTGCCATGCCGCGACGCGTGGGCTCTTGTGGGTCTTGGCGTGCGGCCGAAGCGTGATGCCCTTCCGGTTCGCGGCCGCCTGCATGCGGTCGAGGTTGGCGAAGACGCGCGACCGTTCGATCAGCACGGCAGGAGTGGGCAGGGTGTCCAATGTCACCTGTCGATTGTAGATTGCAGAGTGTTGATTGCCGATTGGAATACCAGCCATGACCTTCGACTTCGCTCAGGTCGCCCCGAGCCATGTCGAGGGGCGAAGTGCACGAAGAACACGAAGTTCACCAAGAGGAAGCAAGGAAAGGGGGACAGTGCCCATCTCCTGACGCCCCAAAGTGGCTTCGTAGGCGTCGTGGTCTTCGTGATCTTCGTGGCTGGCTGTTGCCAGCCATGTCATCAACTCCTGATCACCCCACGGAGTCGCGTCGGATCCACCTCGTAGCCGGGGAACACGCGTGCGGCGGTGGCGGAGTCGGCGCCCAGGTGCCGGGTGAGGATCTCGCCGAAGACGTCGCGGAAGTCGGTGGTGATCGCGAGGTCGCGGCCCTCGTAGCGATCCTGCGGACGCAGGCCGGGCCAGTCGGCGGCGACCTGGCCGCCCCTCACGGGCCCACCCAGCAGGAGCATCGTGTTGCCGTGGCCATGATCCGTGCCGCGGCTGCCGTTCTCGGCGACGGCGCGGCCGAACTCGGACATCGTCACGATCACCGTGTCGGCCATGCGCTCGCCGAGATCCGCGACGAGCGCCGCGAGGCTCGCGGCGAAGTCGCCGAGCCGATTGGCGATCTGGCCCGTCGCGCCGCCCTCGTTCGCGTGGTGGTCCCACTGATCCGACTCGGCGAAGGCGATCTCCAGGCCGACGCCGGCCTTGGCCAGGCGTGCGATCTCCTGGAGGGCCTGCCCGAAGGGCGACCGCGGATAGGTGACGCCGCCTGCCGGGCGATACGGGCCGGAGGTGGCGGCCGCGAGCTCACGCATGGCATCGAAGGCCTCGCCGGCCGCCTCTCCGAGCCCGTCGGCTGCCTGCCCGTATGTCTGCTCGAGCGTGCGTTGCTGTCCCGCGCCTCCTCGCACCGCGAAATCGGCGAGGCTGCCGACCGCAAGGGCGGGCGCCGTGCCCTGGAGCGTACGGGGCATCTGGCGCGTGATCGCCACGGCGCGCAGCGGGTGCCCCTCGGCGTCGTGCTGCAGGTAGCGGTTGAGCCAGCCGTCGCGTGTGGTCTTCACGCCCGGGGTAGCCGTCTCCATGTAGTCCTGGGCGTCGAAGTGCGAGCGGGTGGCGTCCGGCGATCCGCTGGCGTGCACGACGGCGAGGCTGCGATTGGCCCAGAGGGGCTGCAGCGGCGCGAGTCGCGGGTGCAGGCCGAAGAAGCCATCGAGATCGACGACGCCACCCTCAGCGCCGGGGCGGGGGACGGCAATGGTCCGGCGCGCCGCGTAGTATTCGGGGTCGCCGTGCGGCACCACCATGTTGAGGCCATCGACGGCGCCACGTTGGAACACCGCGATCAGGAGGCGCCTGCGTGCCCCGGCCGCCTCGGCGGTCCGCGCGAGGAACGACGGCGCGAAGCCGACGGTCAGCATCGCCGCAGCGCCGGACTTGAGGAAGATGCGACGGTTCATCATGAGGAGCCTCGTGCGTGAAAGTGAAATGAGTGGACGGAGCCACGGAGACACGGAGTGGCCTTCGGCCATTGCAGATTGAAGAACGAAGATCGCAGATCGAAACTCCGACCACGACCTTCGACTTCGCTCAGGTCGCCCCGAGTAGCGTCGAGGGGCGAAGGCCACGAAGGACGCGAAGACGCTCTGCCGTCAGGCGCTGACCAAGCGATCAGCAGACTTCGTGTGCTTCGTGTTCTTCGTGCCCTTCGTGGCTGGTTGTCGATCCGCGTCTGGATCACTGCCGTTGGAACGCCGGTGACCCGAGTTGCTCCGCCAGCGCGTCGGGATCACGTGTGCTGACGCGGATGCCGCGCACGCGGTTGTGCGCCAGGTCGGTCGCGAAGTTGAGCCGCGCCACGAGGGCACCGGAGGCCAGCCAGGCGTCGGCGGTCTCGTCGTAGCCGGTCGGTGGCACACACATGTAGAGCGGCATGCCGAGCTCACGCAGTGTCCCCGCGAGCACGCCGCCGTTGACGACGTTGGCGCCCGACGCGCGCAGCGCGCTCACGACGAACTCGAACGGGGTCTTCACCTTGGCCGCGCGCGCTTCCGGCGCGAAGAACTCCCGCGAGGTGACGATCACGCGCACGACGTCGCGCAGGTTGCCGTGGGTGTCGCGAAACACCGTCGCCGCGCGATCGACGAGGGCGGCTGGCGGCTCGTCGCTGACGAACCGGCGCGCGAGCTCCGTGGCGATGTGCCGCGCGGTCGCCGGGTGCGTGGCGACGATGTCGAGCACGCGGTCGACGTCGGAACGCCCGCCACCGGCGGGGATGACGTGTCCCAGCACCGTCTTGGCCCCATCGTCGTGGCGGCCGGGCCGGTACACGGCCGGGCCACCGGGCCCCTGCAGTGTCCAGCCGGTGAACGCACGCGCGACCTCCTCGACGTCATGCTGCGTGTACCCGCCGTCCACGCCGAGGGTGTGGAGCTCGAGCAGCTCACGCGCGTAGTTCTCGTTGATCGCGCCGGCCTTGCTCTGCCAGTTGTCGAGGTAGAAGAGCATTGCCGGGTTCGTTGCTGTCGCGCCAAGCAGCTCGCGGAAGGACCCCAGCACGTGCGGGCGGATGGCGTCACGTTCGTACACGGTGACGTAGTTCTCCACCGCGCCCTTGCCGGCGAAGACGTTGAAGTGGTTGAACCAGAAGTCCACGAGGACCTCTTCGAGCTGCCGTTCCCCGTAGACGGCGCGCAAGACCCGCGCTTCGCTGAGCTCCATGAGCACCTGGCGTCCACGCCGCTGGACATCGCTCTGTGGCCGGCGCGATCCGGGTGCGCCGGCCATCCGGGGAACGGCATCCATGCGCGGCTCGGACGGGGCGACCTCCGCGCCCGCCTGCTGCAACGCTGCGCGCCGCTCCTCGCGGGCCGGGCGGATGTACTCGCGCGCGATCGTCGCCGAGTCGAGCGTCAGGGTCGTGAGCCTGGCCAGCCGCGCGGCGAGTGCCGCGTCGTCGATCCCGCGCGGCCGAAGCTGGCGGTCGATCCAGGCCGTCACGCCCTCGCGACGGATGGCGGCCACCTCACCGGGACGGGCGCCGAAGGCCAGGCGATCGAGCACGTGACGCGCCGCGGCCTCATCACCGGGGACCACGGCGATGGCCTGGGATTGCAGGCCCGCCGGTACGGCGAGCAGGAAGACGAGCAACAGCCGGGTGATCATGCGCTAACCTCTTGGGACGGGCGGCAGTGGCACGTGCCAGTAGGACCGTGGGTGCCGCCGCAAGGTTTAGCGCGCCGGAATTCCTGCCATGTCGTTGACGCTCGAGCCCGCCACCGGTCCGTTCCTGGAACAGATCCTCCGCGAGACCCACGCCGTCTGGGCCGACGGCCTCACGCCGCGCGCGTATGCGATGTTCTGGGAAGCGCAGCTGCGCACGCCGTGGGGACGTGCGCACCTGGACCGCGTCGCGCTCGTCGACGGCACGACCGTCGTGGCCAGCGCCAAGCGGTACGACCTGCCGATGCGCCTCGACGGCCGGATCCGTCGTGTGCTCGGCATCGGGGCGGTCTTCACCTCGCCGTCGCATCGTGGCCGCGGGCGCGCGCGCCTGTTGCTCCAGCGGGTGCTCGAGACCGCCGAGGCCGAGGGCTACGAGTTCGCCTTGCTCTTCTCGGAGATTGGCCCCGAGCTCTACGAGCAACTCGACTTCGTGCCGCTGCCCCTGACCCAGTCACGGCTCACCGTGACCCGCAAGGACGGCGCGCCGGCCGTGCTCGTGCGCGCGCTGGATGAGCGTGATCTGCCGGCCGTGGCCGAGACCAGCGCGGCTCGTGCGGAGGGCTATCGCCTCACGCTCGATCGGTCTGACGAACTCATCGCGTTCGGGATCTCGCGGCGCCGTCTGCTCGCCGGGCTCGGTCCCGCCGGCCTCCGGCAGACGGAGGTGCTCGTCGCCGAGGAGGGGCACCAGGCGGTCGCCTACCTGGTGGTGTCGGTCGAAGGTGACCAGTGGTTCATCGAGGACGCGGCGGATCGTGATCCGGCCGGCGCGAGACTCGGTGCGATGCTCCAGGTCATGCTCGCGCGCGAGCCCGGACAGGCCCCCCCGGAGATCCATGCCTGGTGGCCCCCGACACTGACGCCGCCGCAGATCACGATTGCCGAGACGCGTCCCTCGCGGGAAGTGATGATGATCCGTCCCCTGGCCGCCGGCACGCTACCGCTGCCGCCGATCGAGGGGAGCCAGTTGCTGTACTGGAGGCTTGACGCCTTCTGAGCGGCGGGCCGGGGCGAGGCGGCAATCCCTGAACACCGAACACACTGAAGACACTGAGCACACTGAACACACTGAAACACACTGAGCGGTTCACTTCACGGGGCCGGTCGGCAACGGGGCGTCAAGAAGGGCAGAGCGAGCGGACTTGGGGACGAGAGCTTCCCGCCGACTCGTGCCCTGGCCAACCTGGTCCAGGTCGACTTCCTTCGATCCGAATTGTTCAGTGCCTTCAGTGCCTTCAGTGCCTTCAGTGCCTTCAGTGTCTTCAGTGTGATCAGTGTGATCAGTGTCCTGCAGATTCAGGAGGGCGGCGCGACCTTCTGACGTCAGCGCATCCCCCCGACCTCGATATCCACGTTCTTCGCCTCCCCCTCCCCCAACCCGAACTTGACGGCATTCGACCGCACCTGGCGGAGGAAGTCGGGGTCCCCGGCCTGGCCGTCTTCCAGGCCCTGCACGGCAACCGCGAGATAGGCACGGTGGGGTGGGAGGCCCTCGATGGTGTAGTGGCCGTCCTGGTCGGGGCGCGCCGCGCGGATGAACCGTGACTGGTACATCCACAGCTCCTCTTCGTCCGGGAAGACGACGATGGTGGCGTCGAGCACGGGCTGGCCACGGTCGTCCTTCACGAGGCCGCTGAGCGTGGCGATCTGCTCGCTGAGCACGATCTCGAGCCCGGTCTTCGACTGGCCGGCCGGGATCGTGACCGGCATGTCGGTGACCTCCGCGCCGTCCAGGTGCACCGCCTTCAGTGTCCAGCCCTGCGGCACTCGCACGCGGAAGAGACGCGCGTCGAACAGGTTGGACAACTCGAACGACCAGTCGTCCGACACCCGCGCCTGCCCGCCGAAGCCGCCGAGCGAGTTCATCTCGAGCTCCGCAGGCTGTGCCATCACCTGCAGTTGCTGCGGCGCAAACCCTGGCACTTCGCCGGTGTCGGTGACGATCCGGCCCGAGAGTGTCGCACCCGGCGCGGTGACCACGACGACGTTGGTGAGGTTGTCGTTGCCGACGGCAATCTCCATCCGGCCGAACTCGCCGCCGCCGCGCATGCCGAAACCGCCGCGTCCACCGCCACCCGCGCCTGCGCGCGTCTGCAGCAGGTAGCGGCCGGGCGCGACGTTGTCGATCTCGAAGTGTCCGGTCTGGTCCACGCGGCCCGCGTTCATCTCCATGCGCATGCCGGTGCCGCCTTCGGCGGGTGACAGGGTCACCACACCCTGGCCCGGTGTGCCCTGCGACGTGACGACCGAGCCACTCACCCGGACCAGCCGCGTCGCGACGAGTGAAAACGAGACGGTGGACAGCTCCTGTCCCACACCAACCGTGACGCGTTGCGCCTCGGCCATGTTCGGCGTGCCGGGATAGTAGGTGGGGGCGTACCCGGTCGGCTCGCCCGCCGGGTCGGTGACCTCACCTCCGCGCATGCGGAACGCGGCCGAGACGTAGTAGTCGCCCGGCTGCAGGCCGAACAACCGGAACTCTCCCCGGTCGTCGGTCGTGTCGCGCCGGCCCTCGGGCACGATGCGGCGCGTGCCGCCGGCGTAGCCGTACCGCATCGCGGTGACGACGGCGTCGGTGACGGGTTCGCCGAACTCGTCGGTGATGCGTCCCGCCAGCACGCTGCCGCGCGGCAGGCCGATCACCAGCTTGTCGATCGTCTCACCGTCTCCGAGGTCGATGGGGGTGCCCTGCTCGGAGGGACGGCGCTGGCCGTACTGGAGGGACACGAAGCCGCCCTTGCTCGCAGTGAGCGTATAGCGGCCGGCGACGAGCTCGCGGATCTCGAAGCGGCCCTGCTCGTCGGTGTTCGCGAGGCGGCCGCCGCGGACGCCGGGCGCGAACGCGCGGACCTGCGCGCGACGTACGGGGGTGCCCGTGTCGGCCGCCAGCACGACGCCCCGCAGGACGGAGGTGCCCTTCGGCGCGGCTTCCTGCGCCTGGCCCGACTGGCCGCCCCCTCGCGGCGGCATCTGCGGCCGCTGGCCGCCCTGCGCCGCCACGAGCCAGGCGGCGCTGCTCACGACGAGCGCGACCACGAGAGAAGCTGCCCGCTTCATGGCTCCAGAATACCTGTCGCGCCGCGTTCCGATGGCCCGATTCTCTTTCCGGATCCCCGCCAATCTGCAATCCGCAATCTTCAATCTGAAATGGACGAGGGGACTGTCCCCATTTCCCCCGTTTCGCCTTACGGCTGGCGCAACGTCAGGTTCTGCACCTTCTGCTCGCCCTCCGACAGCGTGATGCGAATGCCCTGGTCGCGAATGGTCTCGAGGAATTCCGGATCCATGGCCTCGCCGGGATCCATGTTCTGCACGGCCACCATCCGGTAGTCACTGGCGGGCGGCAGGCCCGTGACGACGAACCGGCCCGACTGGTCCGGCCGCGCCATGGAGCGGTATCGCGAAAGGGGACCCCACTTGTCCGGGTCCGGCGAGAACACGAGGATCATGGCGTCGAGCACGGGCCGACCGCGTTCGTCCGTCAGGGTGCCACTGATCTCGGTCCTTCGGCGCGTGAGCACGATCTCGAAGCCGGTGACCTCCCGCCGGCCGGTGAAGTCGACCGCGGAATCGGTCACGTCGACGCCGTCGAGCAGGACTTCCTTCACGCCCCACTCGTTTGCACCATCGGCGGAGGCACGGACGAGCAGGGTGCCCGACAGCCCGCCAACCTCGAACGTGAAGTCGTCCCGGATGTCGGGCCGCTGCGGCGCGACCATCGTGAGTCCCGGCTCCGGGTTTGCGAAGTAGATGCGGACCTGCCGGGCCGGGAACGGCGGCGGCGTGCCTTCATCGGTCACGACCCGTCCCCTGGCGGTTGCCCCCACCCCCATCGTGACCACCAGGCCATCGAGGTCCTCGTAGCCGACGGTGACCGCAAGGGAGCCGAACTCGGGGTTGGTGGCCGTCTGGCCCATGGGGCGGATCATGAGGGTGTAGGCACCGGGGGGCACATTGGCGACCTCGAAGGTGCCATCAGGGCGCACGAGATTGGACGAGGACATCATCAGCACGGCCGTCCCCGGGTCACGTGGGACGAGCATGGCCATCGCGCGGGCCGCGGGTCGTCCGCTGGAATCGAGGGCGCGCCCCCGGAGCGTCGACATGCGGGCGATGACCAGGCCGAAGTTGATGCCGGCGGTCTCCTGGCTGGCCTTGACCACCACGCGCTGCGCCTGGCCGATGTCTGCCGTGCCCGGGTAGTACGTCGGGGCCGCGCCCTCCGTCTCGTTCCGCATTGTCGAGGAGTAGACGAGGTTGCCCATCCGGCTGGTGGCACTGAGGTAGTACTCGCCGGGCGACAGTCCGTAAATCCGGAAGCTCCCCTGGTCGTCGGTCATGCTGCGGCTGCCGCCGGCCGGCATGAGCCGCCGTCGTCCGGCAATCGTTCGATACTCCAGGGCGGTGACCGTGGCCTCGGCGACCGGGTCGCCGAAGTCGTCGGAGAGGTGGCCCGTGATCACGCCGCCAGGTGAAATCGGGATCCGGATGCGCTCGATGATCTGGCCGTCGCCGATCTCGATCGGCGTGCCAGGCGTCCGGTAGTCGGTCTGCCCGTAGATGCCGGCGACGTACCCGGCCTTCGAGGCCATCACCGTGTAGCGTCCGGCGGGCAGGTCGCGGATCTCGAACCGGCCCTCGGCATCGGTGCTCACCGCGCCGCCGGCGCCGCGGTAATCGGCGCGGACCACTGCGCGCCGAATCGCCTCGCCCGTGGTCGCGTCGACCACGTGACCCCTCAGGACGGCCGTCCCCTTCTCGGGCTCATCTGGCCGCCCCGACTGGTCACGCGCCGGTGCGCGCTGTCCGCCCGCCGTTTGTCCAGGCGTGGGCTGTCCCGGTGGTTGCTGCCCCGCGACGGGTGCCTGGCCTGAGACGGCAGATGTGATCGAGAGACACGCCGCGAGGATGACGACGACGCTCTTGCGCATGGTCCGCTCCAACCGGGGGTCTCAAGAATTTCAGGTTTCAGATTGCAGATCGAAGATTGAATTCTCAATTGCAGATTGCAGATTGATCGGAGACCGGGGGGACTCCAAAGGCGCTCCGCGTCAGCGCTTCGCGATCCGCAGGTGCTGCACCTTCGTCTCGCCTTCGGCGAGCGAGAGTGGCAGCGCGATGTCGAGCACCGATTCGAGGTACTCGGGTGAACGTGTCTCACGCAGGTCGACGGTGTCGTCAACGGCGACGATGCGGTAGTCGGTGGACGGCGGCAGCCCGCGAATCACGAAGCGCCCGTTCTGGTCCGGGCGCGCCGACGAGAAGTAGCGAGACATCGGGGTCCAGCGTGCCGGGTCGGACGGGAACACCAGGACCGTCGCCTCACGGGCTACATGTCCGTCATCGTCGGTGAGGGTGCCTGTCAGTTCCGTGCGCCTGCGCGTCAGGACGATCTCGAGACCCTCGATGTCGCGTTCGGTGGTGGCCTCGAACCCGGTTTCGACCACGTCCGTGCCGTCCACGAACGCCGCCTTGAGAGTCCAGTCGGTCCCGATGACGGAGATGCGCGGCAGCAGGGTGCCGACGAACCCTCGGGCCTTGAACGTGTAGTCATCCTGCACCACCGGAGCCTCGCCGAACGGCATCGACGTGACGACCGCCGTGCTGGCGAAGAAGGGATGCAGCGCAGAGGCGGCCACCGGCGGCGGACCGCCTTCGTCCGTCAGGATCCGGCCGGTGATGGTCGGCGGCGGCTTCATCACCAGGAGCATCCCGTCGAGGTCGTCGCCACCAATGGTGAGGTCCTGAATGGCGATTTCACCAGATCCGGCGCCGTCGCCGCGCCTGGCCACCAGCCGGTAGCGGCCGGGAGCGACGTTGGCGATCTCGAACGTGCCGTCGGGCCTGGCGCCGCGGTTGGCGCCTCCCAGGATCGCGCCGTCTTCGCCGAGCGGCGACAGCATCACGATGACGCGAGCGGCCGGAGTCCCCGTCGCATCGACGACGGCGCCTCGCACGTTCGCGAGGCGTGCGATGACCACGGCGAAGCTGACGCCGGCGGTCTCATCGCCGGCCACCACTCTTACCGGCCGGGCCTGCGCGAGCTCCGGTGACCCCGGGTAGTACGTGGGCGCCACGCTGGCCGTCTCGTCCGTGAACGCGTCGCCGAGGGACATCTGCATGCCCATCCGGCTTCCGGCGGTGACGAGGTAGTCGCCGGGCTCGAGACCGAAGAGCCGGTACGCGCCTCGGTCGTCGGTGGTGTCGGTCGCCCCGGGGGCCTGCATGAGCCGGGGAGTCCCGCCGGCCGTGCGATACCGCATCGCCTGCACGTGGGTTCGCGCGAGTGGCCCACCCAGGTCGTCGAAAACCTGGCCGGTGATCACGCCTCCTGGTGTCAGCGCGATGGTCAGCCCGGCGGCGCGGTCATCCTCGCCGATCGCGACCGGCGTCGGGGCGCGGCCCGGCTTCGACTGCCCGTAGGTCCCCGCCACGTATCCCGCTTTCTCCGCGGACACGTAGTAGCGCCCTGCGGGCAGCCGCGCAATCGTGAAGCGGCCCTCCGCGTCCGAGGTGACCGCGCCGCCCGTCACCCGGTCCCGGGCCATGACCCTGGCGCGTGCGAGCGGCGCGCCGGTGACGGCGTCGAGCACGGTGCCGGAGATGACGCCGGAGCCGGATCGGGTCTCGGGTCGCGCGGACCCGTCACGAGGAGGTGTGCGCTGTTCGGGCGTGGCTGCCCCGGGTACCGGCTGACCGGGAGCCGGGGCCTGCGCGGGAAGCGTGACGGTGATGGCGGCAGCCACCAGGACGGCGACGGCGACGACGACGACAGAACGGCGCATCGGCGTGTCCTCCGCCGGGGCCTTCAAGAATCTCAGATTTGGGATCGAAGATAGAAGATCAAATTGCAGATGGAAGATTTCAGATTGCAGATTGAGTTGGGCAAGTGGGGGATTGGGAGGCAGGCGATTGAAAAAGTGGGCTGACTCCCTTTCCGATTCCGCCGCCAATCTTCAATCGGCAATCGTCAATCTGAAATGGACAAGGGGACAGTTCCCTTGTCCCGCCTAGAGCTGTGTGAACTCGTTCGCGATGACGCGGGCGGCGAGCCAGCCGGAGCCGCCGGTGAGGCCGGTGCCGGGATGGGTGCCGGAGCCGCAGAGGAAGAGGCCGTCCACGGGCGTGCGGTAGCCGCCGAGGCCAAGCATCGGGCGCATCGTGAGCAGCTGGTCGAGCGCGAGCTCGCCGTGGAAGATGTGCCCGCCGGTCATGCCGAGCTCGCGTTCGAGATCGAGCGGCGTCAGCACCTCGCGGGCGACGATCAGGCGCGAGAGGCCGGGGGCGTACCGGTCGAGGAGCGTGAGCACCGCATCGCCGAGTGCCTCGCGTGCCGCGTCCCATGAGCCGCTCCGCAGCTGGTACGGCGCCCACTGCACGTACGCCGAGAGCACGTGTGCGCCACCGGGCGCGAGTGATGCGTCCACCAGCGACGGCAGGGTGAGTTCGATCCAGGGCTCGGGCGAGAAGCGTCCGTACTTCGCATGATCGAACGCGCGCTCGAGCGCCTCGAGTGTCGCGCCGAGCCTGATCCGCCCTGTCAGTTGCTCCGTGGCTACGCCCGTGAACGCAGGCAATCCGCCGAGCGCGAGGTTGACCTTGGCGACCGTGCCACGCACCCGGTAGTGGCCCAGGCGCCAGACGAGCTCCGGACCGAGATGCACGGGATCGACCAGGGACAGCAGCGTCCGTCGCGGATCCAGGCCGGACACCACCACCATCGCATCCAGTTCCTCGCCGGACGCCAGCGTCACACCGAGCACGCGACCCTCGTCGTCCACACGAACCCTCGACACCTCGGACCCGGTACGGACCTGTCCGCCCGCGTCCTTCACGACGGCGATCAGCGCCTCCGCGAGGCGCCCGGGGCCTCCGACCATGAACCGGCGGTTTGCGCCTCCGAGCACGTCGTTCGCGGCGCGCAGAAGGAAAGTCATGCCGCTGCCGGCGGACTGCGGGCCCAGCATGGCCCCGAACACGGCGTCGCCCGCGAGGCCGGCCATCAGGAGATCCGACTCGAAGTGCTCACGCAGGAGGTCCGCCACCGGCATGGGCGCCCAGCGGAGCAGCCGGTACGCGTCGGCGCGTTCCAGCCGCCTGAAACGATGGGCGGTCTTGACGAGCTGCCAGAGCTCGCGCCGGTCCGGCGCGTCGAGTGGGGGCGGCGAGGCCTCGAGCAACGACGCAATCACGCCGGCCACGGCACGTCGTGACGCGGCAAACGCCGGCCACCTCGCGGCGTCCCCGGGCGAGATGCCGGCAAGACCGGCAACCGTCCGGCTGTCGTCCGTGAAGATCGTGATGGCCCGGCCGTCTGTCGCCAGCGCGGTGACGTCCACCTCGCTGTCCACGAAGGCCACCCCTCGCCCCTCGAGATCAAGGGCCTCCGACACGTCGCGCCGGAACGGACCCGCCTGGTGCGTGTACCGCGGGACCAGGAACCCGGGCGCGATCTCGTGCGTAACCGCGCCGCCGCCGCAGGTGGCCCCACGTTCCAGGATGAGGGTACGCAGGCCCGAGCGCGCGAGCACCGCCGCGGCCACCAGGCCGTTCACGCCGCCGCCGATGACGATGACGTCGTGATCGGCGTTCACGGCTTGACCTCGGCGATCACCTTCATGGCGGCGTTGCGGCCTGGCGCGCCCATGATGCCGCCGCCGGGGTGCGCGGCCGACCCGCACAGGTAAAGGCGATCCACCGGCGTGGCATACCTCGCCCAGCCGGGCACGGGCCGCAGGAAGAAGAGCTGCTCGAGCGAGAGCTCGCCCTGGAAGATGTTGCCCTCGCTCAGCGCGAACTCCCGCTCGAGGTCGAGCGGCGTCAGCACCTGCCGGTGCAGGATGAGGTCGCGGATGTTCGGCGCGAACTCCGCGAGCGTCTCGACGACCACATCGCCGAACCGGTCGCGCTCGGCGTCCCACGTCGTGCCGTCGAGATGGTAGGGCGCGTACTGCACGAAGCACGACATGACGTGCTTGCCGGGCGGCGCCAGGGAGGTGTCGGTCAGGGAGGGAATGACGGCGTCGATGTAGGGACGGCTCGAGTATCGTCCGTACTTCGCCTCGTCGAAGGCCCGCTCCATGTAGTCGACGCCCGGCGAGATCGAGATCGCGCCACGCAGGTGCGGCCCCGCGCCCGGCAGGCAGCGGAAGTCGGGCAGGCCGTCCAGCGCCAGGTTCACCTTGCCGGAGGAGCCGCGGAACTTGAAGCGGCGCACGCCCGCGGCGAAGTCGGCCGGCAGGCTGCGCGGATCCATGAGCTGCTCGAACGTGACGCGCGGGTCCACGCTCGACAGCACCGCGTTCGCCTCGATCTCCTCGCCGCTCGCGAGCGCGACGCCGGTGACGCGCGCCCCGTCGCTCAGGATCTGCGCGACCGGTGACGAGGTCCGGATCGTGGCCCCGAATTCGCGGGCCGCCGCGGCAATCGCGTTGGACACGGCGCCCGTGCCTCCGCGCGACAGCCCCCAGGAGCGGAACGAGCCGTCGATCTCGCCCATGTAGTGGTGCAGGAGGACGTAGGCGGTCCCCGGTGACCGCACGCCGAGGAAGGTGCCGATGATCCCCGACGCCGCCATCGTCGCCTTGAGGACGTCCGTCTCGAACCACTGGTCGAGGAAGTCGACCGCGCTCATCGTCAGCAACTGCACCTGGTTGATGCGGTCGTGCGGTCGCATGCCCCGGAAACGGCGACCGACGGACAGCAGGTCGAGCAGCCCGCGCGGATCGAGCGATGTCGGGTCGGGTGGCGTCATCCCGAGGATTGGTTTCGCGAACCGGCCCATCTCGATCATGGCGCGCCCGTACTCGTCGTAGGCCTCCGCGTCGAGCCGGGAATGGCGCGCGATCTCACGGCGCGTCTGGTGGTGGTCGTTGGTGCGCCAGAGGTAATCGCCATCAGGCATCGGCGTGAAGGTGCCGTCGAGCGGCAGCAACTCCAGGCCGTGCCGCGGCAGGTCGAGCTCGCGGATGATCTCGGGCCTGAGCAGCGAGACGACGTACGAGCAGACCGAGAAGTGGAACCCGGGGAAGACCTCCTCGGTGACCGCCGCGCCACCGACGAGGTGCCGCCGTTCGAGCACCAGCACCTTCCGCCCGGCCCGCGCGAGGTAGGCGGCGGCGGTCAGCCCGTTGTGGCCCGCTCCGATGACGATGGCGTCGAACCTCACGGGTCACAGATAACACAGATGCACATGCAACACAGATGCACAGATGAAGACAGGATGCACAGATAGCCATCCCCTCTATACTCACCCTCAGTGCCCATCCCCACCCCCTTCCACCCCCGCACCTCCTCGCTGGCGACGAGTCATGCCTGGCGCGACTGGTCGGGGTTCCTGGCGGTGAGCGCCTACGAGACCCACCACGAGCACGAGTACAACGCCATCCGGAACGCCTGTGCCCTGTTCGATATCTCCCCGCTGTACAAGTACCGGGTGTCAGGTCCGGATGCGGTTCGGCTCGTCGACCGCGTGATCACCCGCGATGCCACGCGCCTCGAGATCGGGCAGGTCTGGTACACGCCGTGGTGCGACGAGGATGGCACGGTGATCGATGACGGCACGGTGACGCGGACGGCGGAACAGGTGTTCCGCTGGACGGCCGCGGACCCGAGCCTGCGGTGGTTGACGTTGAACGCCACGGGGCTCGACGTGCGCGTCGAGGACATCTCGGAGCAGGTGGCGGCGCTCGCGCTGCAGGGGCCGGCCGCGGCGGCGCTGCTGCGTGAATCCAGCACCGTGCCCATCGACGAGCTCCGATACTTCCGCGCCTCGGCCGGCAGCATCGGCGGCGTGCCGGTGGACGTCACGAGGACCGGCTATACCGGTGACCTGGGCTACGAGTTGTGGATGCCGTGGGACGCGGCGCTTCGGGTCTGGGACACGCTCGTCGAGGCGGGCGCGAGGTTCGACCTCACCCCGGCCGGCATGCTGGCGCTCGACGTGGCGCGGGTCGAGGCGGGGCTGCTGCTCATCGACGTGGACTTCCACGGCAGCCGCAAGGCGCTCATCCCGTCGCAACGCTACACGCCGGCGGAGCTCGGCCTCGATCGGCTCGTGAGCTTCGACAAGGGGCCGTTCGTCGGCCGCGCCGCGCTCCGCGAGGAAGCCGCGCGCGGACCCGCCCGGCGGGTGGTCGGCCTCGAGGTGGAGTGGACCGGCGTCGAGGCCCTGTACGAGGCTGCCGGTCTTCCACCGACCGCGCCGGCCGCGACCTCGAGGGTTGCGGTGCCCGTCTTCGCGCACGGGCGGCAGGTTGGCCGGGCGACCTCGACCACGTGGTCCACGACCCTGAAGAAGCTGCTCGCGCTGGCCACCGTGAGCGCACCGTACTTCGGTGACGGCACGATGCTCGAGATCGAAGTGACCGTGGAAGCCGTGCGGCACCGCGTACCGGCGCGGGTCGTGCGCACGCCATTCTTCGCGCCGGCGCGCAAGACCGCGCTGCCGCCCGCCTGAGCCGCGCGGCCGGCCTCCTGACACCGTATGCCGCTCTTTGCCGCGTGCGCCGCCGCCATGGCCGTCTTCGGCCTCGCCCTCGCCCTGCCGGGGGCCGCCTTCGGCGTGGACGAAGTACGTGTACGCCTCGCGCTCGACGTCGCCGTGCAGGCGCGTCTGATCGCAACGCTCTTCTTCGGCTTCTTCGCGAGCACGCTCGTCGCGGGCCCACTGTCGGACCACGTCGGCCGCCGGCAGGTGCTGGTGTTGTCGTGCACGTTGCTCGCCGCGGGCCTGGGGCTCTTCGGCGTGGCCGAGGGCCCGGACGCGGCGCTTGCGGCGATGTTGCTGCTCGGGCTCGGTGCTTCCGGGGTCAACACGGTCGCCAACACGATTGCGGCCGATCTGTTTCCCGCGCGCCGTGGCGCGATGCTCACGTGGCTGGCGCTGTCCTCTGGCGTTGGCGGCGCCTCGCTGCCGTTCCTCGCGCTCGCCGGCGGCCGCGTGAGCTGGACCGCCGTGCTCTGGGGCGCCGCGGCCGTGGCCGCGGTGGCGGGCGGCGCGGCGGCGGCCATGACGTTTCCGCCGCACACGGGCGGGCGCGAGCCGTTGACGCCGGCGCGCGTGCGCCAGGTGCTGGCCGCCCCGGGGTTCGTGTGGTTCGTGCTCGCGCTCGCCTGCCAGGGGGGCAACGAGGCGTCGCTGGCTGGCTGGCTGACCGCCTATCTCGGGTCACGCGGCCTGTCCTCGTCCGCGGCCCTCGCGACGCTCGGCCTGCACTGGGTCGCCATCATCGCGAGCCGCGTCGTCGCGGGGCTGGTCATCGAGCGGGTCGGCGTGCGCGCGGTGATCGTCTCCGGCGCGGCCACGGCCAGTGCCGGCACGCTGCTGCTCGTGACGTCGTCCACGCCGCCGGCGCTCGTGGCCAGTGCGGTGGTCGCCGGCCTCGGCATTTCGAGTGTCTTCTCGGCGGTGCTTGCGGCCGCCGGCGACCGCTATCCCCGGCAGATGGGGACGATGTACGGCGTGCTGCTCGCGGGCGCGCAGCTGGGCGGCATGACGCTGCCATGGGGCGTCGGCCAGATCGCCGGGGCGCGTGGCCTCGACGCCGGGCTCACGCTCGTCGTCGTGACGACCGCGGCGGTGGGCGTGCTGATGTGGCGCCCGGCCGGCCCGGGCCGGCGCCCGGACACGGGGCGCTAGATCTTCCGGGCGCGGCGCGCGTCGATGAACGACTTCACGCCCAGCGCGACGTAGACGAGCAGGATGACCGCCATCGCGGCCTGCGACAGGAGCGCGGGCCGCGCCGGATCGCCGCCCGCCGCGAGCGCCGGCACCAGGCGTCCGAGTGTCGCGAGCAGGCCGATCAGGCCGATTGCCACCGCCGCGTGCATCATGTGCCTGCGCAGCGACTCGCGCCTTGCCATGTACGCCAGTATCGCGAAGATGATGCCGAAGAACGCCGGGATGAGGGCGGTGATGCTGGTGCGCCCCGTCAGCACGTAGCTGCCGAGGCCGAGCACCATCAGGAGGATGCCGACAAGGCGGGTGGTTGATGGCATATCCTCATTATCTGGTGATCTCGTGATCTCGTGATCTGGTGATCTGGTGATCTGGTGATCTGGTGATCTGATCTGGGATCTTCTGATGTGGCAATCTATCTGGTGATCTACCCGGTTGATCTCCGTGCCTCCGCGTCTCCGTGCCTCCGTGCCCGCATGTGCCTCCATGGCTGATCTGGTCATCTCATGCGCATAGCCCTCATTCAGCAGCAGGCCGGGCCCGAGAAGGGCGAGAACATTGCCCGGGGGCTGGTGGCGCTCGAGGCGGCGGCGCGTCGAGGGGCGCAGGTGGCGGCGTTCGCCGAGCTGGCGTTCGAGCGGTTCCATCCCCAGCGGCCCGCCGGGCCCGGCGTGCTGGACCTGGCCGAGCCGCTCGACGGGCCGACGGTCGAGGCCTTCCGGCGCCAGGCGAAGGCCCTGGGCCTCGTCGTCATCATCAACCTGTTCGAACGCGACGGCGACCGCGCGTATGACACGTCGCCGGTGATCGATGCCGACGGCACCGTGCTCGGCGCGACACGGATGGCGCACATCACCGACTACCCCTGCTTCCACGAGCAGGGGTACTACGCCCCCGGTGACTCCGGTGCGCCGGTGTATCGCACCGCGGCCGGCGCCATCGGCGTGGCAATCTGCTACGACCGGCACTTCCCGGAGTACATGCGGGCGCTGGCCCTGGGTGGCGCGGATCTCGTGGTGGTGCCGCAGGCGGGGGTCACGGACGAATGGGCGCCCGGGCTCTACGAGGGCGAGATGCAGGTGGCCGCCTTCCAGAACGGCTACTACGTGGCGCTCGTGAATCGCGTCGGCCGCGAGGACGCGCTCGAGTTCGCCGGCGAGTCGTTCGTCTGCGCGCCAGACGGCCGTGTCATCGCCCGTGCGGCACGCGGCCACGACGAGCTCCTCCTCGCCGACGTCGATCCGGCGGCAGCCGCCGCCTCCCACGCGCGCCAGCTCTTCCTTCGCCACCGCCGCCCCGACCTGTATTCCGCCTGGCTCGGTCGCTGATGCCGCTCCCGCCGTCGCGTGTCGATGGCCGGACCGGGTAGGGGGTGCGTCCCCTCCCGTGGTACAACTCCTGCCGGCCCCGTTGCGTCGTGGGCCGTGTCCTGATGAGCGCCTTCATGCGTCGTGACCTTCCCCCGGTCCGCGTCGCCGGTCTCCTGCTCGCCCTGAGCCTGCTGGCCGTGCCCGCCGAGGCCCGGCAAGCGTCGCCAATCGCCGACGTCCGGAATCTCGCGTCAGCCGCCCCGGCGGATCGGGACTCGACCATCGAAGGCACCGTGACGTTCGTCGGGACCGCCGGCCTGCTGGCGTTCGTGCAGGACGAATCCGGCGGGATGGCGGTGCGATTCGTGGCGCGGAACCCCGCGCTCACCCCCGGCACGCGTGTGGTCCTGAGCGGGCGCCCTGCGGTGTCGGAACGGGGCCCGACGCTCCTCGTCTCGGCCATCCGCGTGGTGGCCCCCGACCGCCTGCCGGCGCAGCACGCCTTCGTCCCGGAGGCCGCCCGTGGCGGCGCGCTCGACGGCCGCCTGCTGCGCGTGCAGGGGGTGGTGCGACGGTCGAGCCTCGGCACGGCGTCCGCCGTCATCGCCCTCGCCACGGCGGCCGGGCTCGTCGATACCGTCGTGCCGCGCAGCGTGGCCGCCGACGCCCTGGGCGTGGATGCCGTCGTGACGGTCGCAGGGGTGCTCGCCCCGCGGGCCACCCAGGCGCTCGGGTTGCGGGATCGCGAGCTGCTGGTGCCCGACGCGCGGCTCGTCACGGTGACGGAGCCCGCCGCGGTCGATCCGTTCGCCCTGCGGGTCCTGCGTGTCCGTGACCTGCCACCCGCCGCGTCCCAACCCGATCGCGTCAGGCGCGTGAAGCTCGCGGGGGTCGTGCTGCGGCAGCGCCCGGGACGCTCCCTGTACGTCCGGGACGAGTCGGGCCCTGTCTACGTCGAGACCGACGGCGTCGATCCCGTGTCGCCAGGCGATGTCGTGGAGGTCGTGGGGTTCCCGGCCGTCGACGAGCTCGCGCCATACGTGGCGGACGCGGTCTACCGCCGCATCGGCACCGGGACGCCACCCGACCCCATCGCGGTCACGGCGCCGGAGCTGGCCGAGGGCCGGCACGACGCCGACCTCGTGTCGGTCGAGGCAGAGTTCCGCGGGCTCGAGACGGGCACCGAGGAGCTCACGCTGGTGCTCGCGCAGGGCGAGGTGGTCTTCAACGCCCATGTGCTGCTGGCTCGGGCCGGCGATCTCGCCGGGACGCTCTTCCCCGGGGACCGGGTGCGCGTGGCGGGCATCGCGTCGACGGTGGTGGACGCCGACCGGCGCCCACGGGCGTTCCGCCTGATGATGCGCGACGCGTCGGATCTGGACGTCCTCGAGCGGCCGCTGGCCGCGAGGGGCGGCTGGTTCGGTGCCGTGGGCCTGGCGCTCGGCCTCATGGCGCTCGCGGGCCTCGGGTTCGCGTGGCGGCGCATCTCGGGACAGCAGGAGGCCATCCGCCGGCAGGCGACGCGGGAGTCGACGTTGCGCGCGCGCTTCGACGACCTGTTCGAGCGCACCTCCGACATCATGGTCATGCACGATCGGCGCGGCCGCGTGCTCACGATGAACAGGGCCGGTGAGCAGGCGACGGGTTACACGCGGGAGGAGCTCCGGACGCTCGACCCGGGATGGGCGTTCTCGACCGAGTACCTCGAGCAGATCGAACGGCTGATCCGGGAAGGCGTGGACGCGCCGGCCCATGCCTTCCGCGCGGAGATCGTCAACCGCACCAACACCCGGCTGCCGGTCGAGGTGCACGCCCGCGTGCAGGCCGCGGATGGCCAGGTGTCGGGCGTCTCCGTCGTGGCGCGCAACCTGGCGGAGCGCGAGCAGCTCGAGGCGCAGCTGCGCCAGGCCCAGAAGATGGAGGCGGTCGGCCGGCTCGCCACCGGCATCGCCCACGACTTCAACAACCTGATCACCGTGCTGCTCGGCTACAGCGACGAGCTGCTGGAGCAGGTGGATCCCCAGTCGGAGCTGCACCAGCCGGCGTCCGAGATCCGCCGCGCCGCCGAGCGGGCCGAAGGCCTGACGCAGCAGCTCCTCGCCTTCAGCCGCCGGCACACGACGAGCCCGCAGAGCATCGACCTCAACGTCGCCGTGCGCAACATGCAGGACCTCCTGCGGCGGCTGCTCGGCGCCGAGATCGAGCTGCGGGTGACGCTGGCCCCGGACCTGGGGCTGATTCGTGCCGACACCGCGCAGATCGGCCAGGTGGTGATGAACCTCGCGGTCAACGCACGTGACGCGATGCCCGAAGGCGGGTTCCTGCGCATCGAGACGGCCAACGTGGACATCGGTTCGGACGACCTCGACGCGATTCCCGGGCCCCACGTGATGCTGCTCGTCGCCGACACCGGACACGGCATGTCGGACGATGTGCAGCAGCGCCTGTTCGAGCCGTTCTTCACGACGAAGGAACGCGGTCAGGGCACGGGGCTCGGGCTGTCGATGGTCCAGGGCATCGTCCGGCAGGCGGGGGGGCACGTCCGCGTCGAGAGCCGCCCGGGCCGCGGCAGCATCTTCCGCATGTACTTCCCCCGGGTCGACGAGCCCATCGAGGCGACCCCGCCGGCCCCAGCCACCGCGCCGGCGTCGATTGCGCCGCCGAAAGCCTCTGGCGTCGTGCTCTTCGCCGAGGACGATCGCGCCGTGCGGCGCCTGATGACCGCGGAGCTGCGACGGCGTGGCTACACCGTGCTCGAGGCGCGCCATGGCGGCGAGGCCCTCGAGATCTGCCGGCAGTACGGCGCCGACATCGACCTGCTGGTGACCGACGTCGTCATGCCGCAGATGAACGGCGCGGACCTGGCCCAGGCCGTCCGGCCCATCCGGCCGGACATGGCCGTGCTCTTCATCTCGGGTCATCCCGAGCGCGCCGGCGCGGGCCTCGATCCGAACGGGCCGGATGCCGCCAACCTGATCCTGAAGCCGTTCACGCCGGAGACGCTGAGCGCACGCGTCAACGAAGTCCTGCGAAGCCGTCGCGGATAGGCACCGGTCGCAGCTACAATCCCGCGCCATGGCCCAGCCCGCGTTGCGGCGCGCCCTCGGCCGGTGGGACCTCACGGCCATCGGCATCAACCAAGTCATCGGGAGCGGCATCTTCCTGATTCCGTCGGACGTCGCGCGGCAGGTGGGCAGCTGGGGGCCGGTGGCATTCGTGCTGGTCGGCGCCGCGTCGCTGCTCGTCGCGCTCTGCTTCGCCGAAGCCAGCAGCCGGTTCGACCGGACCGGCGGGCCCCTCGTGCCGGCGCGGGCCGCCTTCGGCCGCTTCGCCGGCTTCCAGGTGGGCTGGATGATGTGGTTCACGCGCGTCACGAGCCAGGCCTCGGTGAGCAACGGGCTGGCCCTTGCCCTCGCGTTCTACTGGCCGGCGCTGGCCGCGGGCGCGCCACGCGTCGTGCTGATCACGGCGCTCACGACCGCGCTGGCCTGGATCAACATCCGGGGAATCCGCCAGGCGTCCTGGGTGGTCAACCTGTTCACCTGGGGCAAGCTCGTCCCGCTGATGATCTTCATCGCGGCGGGCGTGTGGTTCATCGACCCGTCGCATTTCGCGAGCCCGCCGGCGGTGTCGGCGGCAGAGGCGGGCACGGCCACGCTGCTCCTCATCTTCGCCTACGGGGGATACGAGGTCGTGAGCGTCCCGGCTGGCGAGGCGGCCCGGCCGACCCGCGACGTCCCGTTCGCGTTCGTGATGACCCTCGTCGGGGTGACGATCGTGATGACACTGACGGCGACGGTTGCCACGGGCGTGCTGGCCGACGTCGCGGCGACGCGCACGCCCCTCGCCGACGCCGCGGCGCTCACCCTCGGGGCCGGCGGGGCGCTCCTCATCAGCGCCGGAGCCGCCATCTCGATGACGGGCAACTGCGCGGGGCAGGTCCTCGCTTCGTCCCGGACGCTGTTCGCGCTGGCCGAGCACGGCGACCTGCCCCGTGTGTTCGCGCGGGTGCACCCCGTGTACCAGACGCCGGCCAATGCCGTCCTGTTCAGCGCGGCCGTCGCCCTGGCCCTCGCGCTGTCAGGCTCGTTTGCGACGCTCGCGGCGGTGAGCGCCGTCGCCCGCCTCGTGATCTACCTGAGCGCGTGTGGCGCGGTCCTGCAGCTGCGCCGTCCCTCGCACGCCAATCGTTCCGCCCCCGCGAGCTTCACCATCCCCCTCGGCCCGGTCGTCCCCCTGCTCGCGCTCGTCATCACGCTGGGCATGCTGGCCGGAGCCAGCACCGTGCAGCTCCTTGCCGGGGTGGCGGCGCTGGCGGGCGGCGGCCTGCTCTACAGATTTCGTGATCTTGTGATCTCGTGATCTTGTGATTTGGATCCGGCGACTTTGAGCGCCTGAACGCGATCGAATAGGCTGCTCTGTAACGCCGGGAGCGTCCCGTCGTATGCAGGGAAAGGGCGCTGACCCCGTTTCCTGGAACCGGCGGAACAGCACGCACAGTTACAGAACGAGGAGATCCGATGCGGAAGCGGCTCGTGGTGGCCCTGGTTGGGGCGGTGGGTGTGGCGACGCTGGGCGTCTCGGCACAGCGTGGCGCGCGGGTGACGTGTGATCCCGACAACGGCGGGCTGAAGCTGCCCTCCGGCTTCTGCGCGCTGGTCGTGGCGGACAACCTCGGCCCGGCGCGGCACCTGGCCGTGGCGCCGAACGGCGACATCCACGTCATGGTGAACCGCAGCCGCGCCGGCACGCCCGGTGGCATCGTGGCGCTCCGCGACACGGACGGCGACGGCCGCGCCGACGAGCGGCAGCAGATGGCCACGCTCGACGGCACCGAGATCCGGTGGCGCGGCGACTACCTGTACCTGTCGTCCGATTCGCAGGTCGGCCGCTACAAGATGACCGCCGGCCAGCTCCTGCCCACGAGCGACCTGGAGATCATCGCGACCGGCTTCCCGGAGCAGCGCCAGCACGCGTCCAAGTCCTTCGCCTTCGACGATGCGGGAAACATGTACGTGAATATCGGGGCGCCCTCGAATGCCTGCCAGTCGCCGGACCGCCGTCCGGGTGTGCCGGGGCAGGACCCGTGCCCGCTGCTCGAGCGCCACGGTGGCATCTGGCGCTTCAGCGCCGACAAGCCGAACCAGGACCAGGTGAAGGACGGCTACCGCTTCGCGACGGGGCTCCGCAACGTGGTGGCCATCGCGCAGAACCCGGCCGATGGCCGCATCTATGTCGTGCAGCACGGCCGTGACGCGCTCGACACGCTCTGGCCCGACAAGTTCACCTCGGTGGACAACGCCGAGCGCCCGGCAGAGGAGATGTTCCGCCTCAGTGACGGCACCGACTACGGCTGGCCGAAGTGCTTCTACGACCTGAAGAACGACCGCAAGGTGCTGAACCCGGAGTACGGCGGTGACGGCAGCGCGGTGAACGGCTGCGACAAGGTCGGCCAGCCGATCGCGGTGTTCCCGGCGCACATCGGGCCGAACGACCTGGTGTTCTACACCGGGGATCAGTTCCCCGCGAAGTACCAGGGCGGCGCGTTCGTGGCGTTCCACGGGTCCTGGAATCGTGCGCCCGAGCCGCAGGCCGGCTACAACGTGATGTTCGTGCCGTTCAAGGGCAACACGCCGTCGGGCAAACCCGAGGTCTTCGCGGAAGGCTTCGCCGCGACGAAGGACCCGCGTAACGCCGAGCACCGCCCGACCGGCCTCGCGCAGGGTCCCGACGGATCGCTCTACGTGAGCGACTCGCAGCGCGGCACGATCTGGCGGATCATGAAGATTGCAGATTGACGATTGCAGAGTGAGCGATTGACAAGAGCGTAGCCACGACCTTCGACTTCGCTCAGGTCGCCCCGAGCAGCGTCGAGGGGCGAAGCTCACGAAGAACACGAAGAATACTAAAGGCCGCGCAGGAACGCACGGACTCGTGCCTTCGTGATCTTCGTGTCCTTCGTGGCTGGCTCTTCAATCTTCAATCTTCAATCTACAATCTGAAATCCGAGCGCGCCAGCGCGAGGATCGGTTCGTTGACGAACCGGCACAGCGGTGCCAGCGTCTTGAACGTCGCGACGAGCTGCTTGTAGAAATCCGGCCGCGTCGCGAAGGTCGCCGCCTCCTCGCGGAAGCCAAGGAACTGCTTGTGACGCAGGTAGTCCGCGGCCGGATGGTCCTTCGGGAAGCCGCGCGGCACGCGCGTCAGGGTGTCTCCCTTCAGGCCTCCCAACCTGCGGAATGCCGCCGAGGTCACGATCTTGTGGAGCTCACGGTGGTGCGCCGCGACATGCTCGCGCACGGCATGCAGTTGCGCCGTGTCCGGCGCGTAGAGCCCACCACCCATCCAGACCCACTGCGGTGCCACCTCGAGGTACAGGCCCGCCCCGCGCATGCGTCCCAGGGCGCGGGTGGGGAACACCGCCGCGACGTTCGTCTTGAGCGGCGACTTGTCCTCCGAGAACCGGGTGTCACGCCACGGCAGGAACATCGAGATTTTCGGGTCGGCCTGCAGCTCCGGCGCGAACGACGGGAAGTCGTTGGCGAGGCGTTCGACCAGGCGGGTCATCGGGGCGCGCACGTGCGCCTCGTACTCGTCGCGGCGGGCGTGGAACCAGGCCCGGTCGTTGTTCTTCTTGAGCGCGCGCAGGAAGGACAGGGTCTTCGGCGTGAACAGGTCGGACATGGGGCCTCGTGGCGTCGGGGGTGCCTCTGGACAGCTTACCCGGTCGCCATGTCGCGTGGCATACTGCGCGCATGTCCGCCCCGGCCGTTGCGTCCGTGATCGAGGAGCTGCGCGCGCTCCTCGGTGACCGTCTCTCCACGTCCGATGCCGTGCGCGAGCACCACAGCCACGGGGAGTCGTGGCTGACGCCCGCGCCGCCGGACGCGGTGGCCTTCCCGGCGTCCACCGCGGAAGTCTCCGCCATCGTCTCCGCCTGCGCGCGGCACCGGGTCCCGGTGATCCCGTTTGGCGCCGGCAGCTCGCTCGAGGGGCACGTCCACGCGCTCCGAGGCGGCGTGTCGATCGACCTGACGCGCATGACCCGGGTGCTGCGCGTGTCCCCCGAGGACATGGACGTCACGGTCGAGGCCGGGCTCACGCACCGGAAGCTGAACGACAAGTTGAAGAACACGGGCCTGATGTTCACGGTCGACCCCGGCGCCGACGCGACGCTCGGCGGCATGGCGGCGACCCGCGCGTCAGGCACGACCGCGGTCCGTTACGGGACGATGCGGGACGCGGTGATGGGATTGACGGTGGTCCTGGCCGACGGGCGGGTGATTCACACCGGCGGCCGTGCGCGCAAGTCGTCCTCCGGGTACGACCTGACGCGCCTCTTTGTCGGATCGGAGGGCACGCTTGGCGTGATCACCGAGCTCACCCTGCGCCTCCACGGCCGCCCGGAGGCCGTCCTGACGGCCGTGTGCCCGTTCGAGTCGATGCGCGGCGCCGCCGACACCGTGATCCAGACGATCCAGCTGGGGATTCCCGTCGCGCGGATCGAGATCATCGACGAGGCGCAACTGCGGATCATCAACGTGCACTCGAAGACCGACTACCCGATTGCGCCGACGCTGTTCTTCGAGTTCCACGGCCTGAGCCAGTCGGCGGTGGACGAGCAGGCCCAGGCGGTGCGTGAGATCGCCAGCGAGCACGGCGCGCGCGACTTCCGCGTCGCCGCGTCGCCCGAGGAGCGCGCGAAGCTGTGGGAAGCCCGCCACAACGCGATGTATGCCACGGTCGCGTCGCGTCCCGGCGCCCTGCCCTGGACCACCGATGTCTGTGTCCCCATCTCCCAGCTCGCCGACTGCATCGTCGAGACGCAGGAGGACCTGAAGGCGTCCGGCATCGAAGGCCCGCTCGTGGGACACGCCGGCGACGGCAACTTCCACCTGATCATCATGCTGCCGCCGGACGACCAGGAGGAGCTGAAGCGGGTGAAGGCGCTCAATGCTCGGCTCGTGGAGCGGGCACTGCGCTACGGCGGCACCTGCACCGGCGAACACGGCGTCGGCATCGGCAAGCTCGGGTACGTCGAGCAGGAACATGGGGACGCCGTCGCCGTGATGCGCGACATCAAACGCGCGCTCGATCCAGGCAACCTGATGAATCCCGGCAAACTCGTGCCGGGCGTTTAGCAGCCGTTCACGTACGGGCCACAGAGACGCGAGGGCTGGCGCCCTCGATCTCAGAGCGCAGATTTCAGATTGCAGAATGCCGAGTGCGAAGCCCGCACGCGGACTCCCGCCTCATGTCCTTCGTACCCTTCGTGTTCTTCGTGTGCTTCGTGGCTGGTTGTGCAACCGGGCGTCCTCGTGTGGCCCGTCCGCCGTTGCCGCCAGGTGATTTGCTACAGTAGTTCCCCGTGGCGAAGCGAAAGTCCGAACCTTCCCTCTTCGATATCCCTGACTCAGGCGACGGCGGTGACGGCCAGACCCCCCCGGTGACACCGGGGGGCGGCGGGTTCAACGACGGCTCCGGGGCGGTGGCGCTGCACGAGGTGGCGCAGGCGCGGTACCTGAACTACGCGCTGTCGGTCATCACGTCACGCGCCCTGCCCGACGTGCGGGACGGCCTCAAGCCGGTGCAGCGCCGCATCCTCTACACGATGTGGCAGCAGAACCTCACGGCCGACCAGAAGCACCGCAAGTGCGCGAAGGTCGTCGGCGACGTCATGGGCAACTACCACCCGCACGGCGACTCGGCGATCTACGAGACGCTGGTCCGCATGGCGCAGTCGTTCTCGCTGCGCACGCCGCTCATCGACGGATCCGGCAACTTCGGCTCGCTCGACGGCGACGCGGCGGCGGCCATGCGGTACACCGAGTGCCGGCTCGCCCGCGTGTCGGACGAGATGCTGCAGGAGATCGAGCAGGACACGGTGCCGTTCCGGCCGAACTACGACGGCACGCGCACCGAGCCTGTCGTGCTGCCGGCGCGGCTGCCGAACCTGCTGGTGAACGGATCGACGGGCATCGCCGTCGGCATGGCGACCAACATCCCGCCGCACAACCTGAACGAGATCTGCCAGGCGCTCATCAAGCTCGTGGACAACCCCGACCTGTCCACGCTGCAGTTGTGCCGCTGGGTGAAGGGCCCCGACTTCCCGACGGGTGGCCACATCCTGAACTCGCCGGACGAGATCAAGGAGATCTACAAGACCGGCCAGGGCTCGATCCGGCTCCGCGCCACCTGGGAGACCGGCCCCTCGTCCCGGACGGTGCAGAACCTGTACGTCACGAGCATCCCGTACGGCGTGAACAAGTCGGCGCTCGTCGAGCGCATCGGCGACGTCGTGCTCGGCCGCAAGATGCCGCACCTGATCAACGTCCGCGATCTCTCCACGGACGACGTGCGGATCGAGCTGGAGCTGAAGAAGGACGCCGACCCGAACCTGGTGATGGCGTACCTCTTCAAGAACACGCCGCTCCAGACGACCTTCGCGGTCAACACGACGTGCCTCGTGCCCATCGAGGGCTCCGACCTCGGCCGGCCGCAGCGACTCGAGCTGCGGGAGATGCTCTGGCACTTCCTGCACTTCCGCCTCGAGGTCGTGACGGACCGCCTGGAGCACGAGCTGCAGCAGCTCGAGAAGCGCATCCACATCCTCGAGGGCTTCGAGAAGATCTTCGACGCGCTCGACGAAATCATCCGGATCATCCGCAAGTCGGACGGCAAGGCCGACGCGGCCGAGAAGATCATCGAACGGTTCGCGCTCGACGCCGACCAGACTGATGCGATCCTCGAGCTCAAGTTATACCGCCTCGCGCGGCTCGAGATCCTCGTCATCCAGAACGAGCTCGCCGACAAACGCAAACGCGCGCGGCAGATCTCCGGGTTGCTCAAGAACGAGCAGGACCGCTGGGCACTGGTCCGCGGCGAGATCGAGGAGATCCAGAAGAAGTACGGCGAGCCGCGGCGGACGAAGATCGAGGAGACGGAGGAGATCGAGTACTCCGCCGACGCCTTCATCGTGGACGAGGACAACGTCGTGCTCGTCTCGCGTGACGGGTGGGTGAAGCGCCAGAAGGAGGTCCGCGACCTCTCGACCACCCGGTTGCGTGAGGGGGATGCGGTGCTGGCCGCGATGGCCGGCAGCACACGCGCGACGGTCGTGTTCTTCACGAACTTCGGCGTGGCCTACACAGCCCGCGTGGTCGACGTCCCCGCGTCCACGGGGTACGGCGAACCCATCCAGCGCCTGTTCAAGTTCAAGGACGGGGAGCGTATCGTCGCCGCCTACAGCCTCGACCCGCGGGTCGCCGGCGCGATTGGCGGGGCGAAGGAAGGGGAGGCGCCGCCGGTGCACGCCATGGCGGTGACCACCGATGGCTACGCGCTGCGATTCTCGCTGGAGCCGTTCCTCGAGCCCAGCACCCGCGCGGGCCGGCGCTATGCGCGACCGGCAGGCGCGGCCGAGGTCGTCGGCGTCGCGAAGGTGACCGGCAGCGAGACCGCCATCGCCGCGACGAGGGACGCCCGCGCGATGCTGTGCCCCGTCGAGGAGGTGAACTTCCTCTCCGGCCCGGGCAAGGGCGTCATCCTGATCAAGCTCGCCAGCGACGACGACCGTGTCCTCGGCTTCATCGCCTCGGTCGGCGACCGCGACCTGATGACGGTCGAGACGTCACGCGGCGCCGAGCAGACCATCAGCACCGCCAAGTACGAGGTCACCGGCCGCGGCGGCAAGGGCCGCGAGCTCCTCCAGCGCGGCCAGTTCGTGCGGGTCATCCCCGGCGAGATCGCGCTCCCGGTGCTGGAAGCGGGCTCATAGCCTCCAATTTCAGATCGAAGATTTCAGATTGAAGATCGAAGATTGAAGCGCCAGGAACCGCAGTGCCGGCTCGCGCCTTTCAATCTTCAATCTACAATCATCAATCTGAAATTGGAGGCGTCAGCCTCCATGCCTCCGTGACTCCGTGTCTCCGTGTCTCCGTGTTGGCATTCCGACTCGGCGCCAGCTGCGCGTCACGGATGCCCGAAGGTGGCGGCCCGCGGGATGAGGTCGAAGAACACGTGCTCGGGCGTCGACGGCTCCCAGTACCCCATGGTCTTCGCGAAGCCGACGACGGCGATGAAGATGATGGCGATGCCGGCAGCCATGGCCCAGGCGGGGACGAGGCGGCGCTTCACGACGCGCATCTCGAGCGCGTCCTTGACCGGGCACGCCGTGACGCAGGTCAGGCAGCCGGTGCACTCCACCGAGCGGACCGTGATCACCTTGTCGACGGGCAGGAGCGACGGGCAGGCCTTCGCGCACTTGCCGCAGTCGATGCAGGAGATCGGATCCCGCGTGATCCGGAGCGGCGACAGCAGCGACGCGAGGCCCATGAGCGCCCCGTAGGGACACAGGTAGCGGCACCAGAAGTTCTTCGTCACCACCGACAGGATGACGAGCACCGAGACCACGATGAGGGTCGTGCGCCCGGCCTCGCGGAAGAAGTCGAGCATCTTGACGTCGGCCACCAGGCCGTAGGGGCTCGCGAGGAACGCGTGCAGGTCCGCCGCGGACATACGCACGATCACCCACGCGAAGAGCCCGAGCAGGATGTACTTCAGGCTGCGGAGCGGGATGTCCGCCCAGCGGGGCAGCCGCCGGTTGCGCCTGAACAGCTCCTGCCCGCCCTGCCAGAGCCACTCCGACAGCGTGCCGATCGGGCACAGCCAGCTGCAGAACGCCTTGCGGAAGACCAGCGAGATGCCGAGGAAGGCGATCAGCAGGAACATGCCGGCGGCGTGAATCTCGGGCACGAGGCCCGTGACCAGCAGGTACTTGAGGTTCATCAGCGCCGCGATGGGCAGCCAGCCTTCGACCCCTGCCGGGCGCGGCACGTACACCGACGTGCCCCCGGTCTCGAAAAAACGGACCCACAGATAGAAGCGGACACCGAGCCAGAGGTTGAGCAGGAGGAAGGCCGCCTGCACGCTGTGGCGGATGAGGGCAGTCTGGCCGGGTGGGCGGCGGATGTAGGCGCGAGCCATCGGGGACCTCGTTCTGTCCCCATGGTCTCAGCCCCCGGGCGGGGGCGGTATGACGCCGGTCATACGATTGCAGATCTCGGATTGCAGGTTGTCGATTGGCCCAACGAGCCAGCCACGAGGTTCACGAAGCCCACGACGGGAACCGAAACGCCTCTCCGTCGTGTCCTTCGTGCCCTTCGTGGCTGGTTGTCAATCGTCAATCTGCAATCGTCAATCTGCAATCCCAAACGGCTATTGCCGTTTGTCGACGCCCAGCTCCTCGAGCATCTTCACCATGTCGGGGCCGGACGAGGCGGGCTTCACCGCCTTGTCGATGTGGAGGATCGTGCCGTCCTTGCCGATGTAGAACGTCCACCGGTTGGCGAACGCCGGCCGGTTGGGCATGCTGCGCAGCACGCCGTACGCTTCGGCGACGTCGCGTTCGGGGTTGGCGAGGATGGGGAAGTCGGCGGACTCCTTCTGGGCGAACGCGGTGTTCTCCTCGAGGGTGTCGACGCTGATCATGAAGTACTGGACGTCGTACTTGCGGATGAGATCGCCGCTCTCACGGAGCGACTGGCACTCGGCCGTTCAACCGGCGGTGAACGCCTTCGGGAACCACGACAGCACGACCGCCTGCTTGCCCTTGAAGTCGGCGAGCGAGTAGGTCTTGCCGTCCGAGGCCTTGAGCGTGAACGCCGGGGCGGGGTCTCCGACCTTGAGCTCGACGGGTGACTGGGCGTGGCCGGTGAGACCGGCGAGCCCGAGCACCGCGACGAGGCTCGCGGCGAGAGCAAACCTTCGGGTCATCGAATCCTCCTCTGACGGGGGATCCTACCGCGATGGCCGCCGGCCGCAAGGGGAATTGTCGTGAAGGGCATGGAGGCGGGGCGCCTCCAATCTCGGATGAAGAGAAGGCCGCCGGCCTGACGTGGCGGTGTGCACGCCCCAGGCCAGCCGGCCCTCCGTGTCTCTGCCGCCCTGTCTTACCGGGTCGACTCGACGCCCAGCTCCCCGAGCCTGGCCGCCATGTCCTCGGCCGACGTCGCCGGGCGCACCGTCTTGTCGATGGCCATGATCCGGCCGTCCTTGCCGATGTAGAACGTCCAGCGGTTCGCGACGCCACGCTCCTCGTTGAGCACGCCGTAGGCCTTGGCGGTCTCCTTCGACGGGTCGCTCAGGAGCGGGAAGTCGGCCTTGTGCTCGGCGCCGAACTTCGAGTTCTCCTCGACCGGGTCGACGCTCGCCATGAAGTACTTCGCGTTGTACTTCTTGATCAGGTGCCCGTTCTCCGCCAGCGACTTGCACTCGATCGTGCAGCCGCGCGTGAAGGCCTTCGGGAACCACGCCACGACGACGGCGCTCTTGCCCTTGAAGTCGGCCAGCGAGTAGGTCTGGCCGTCGGATGCCTTGAGGGTGAAAGCCGGCGCCATGTCGCCGACCTTCAGTTCGCCCATGGACTGGGCCTGGGACGGAACGGTGGAAGCGAGGAATGCGGCCAGCGCCACACCGAGAATGACACGCACGTTCATCGAGGGACCTCCCGTCCCCAATCCTATAAGGTCGGCCGCAAATTTGCATCGCCGATTGTTAAGATCACGGGATGCGGGTGCGCAAGCTGAGGTTCCTGGCCATTCTGGCCGCCTCGGGGCTGGCCGTGGTGGCCATCCTCCTGCTCGTGCTGCACCTGCCCGTCGTCCGGTCCCGGATCTTCGACCGCGCGCAGCGGGAGCTCGAGTCGCGGTTCGGGCTCGACCTCCAGGCCGGCAGCTTCTCCTACAACCTGCTCACGCTGGGCGTCACGTTGCGCGACGTGCGGCTCGGCGCCGAGTCGCTGCCAGACCAGCCGTTCCTGGAGGCGGACCTCGTCGAGGCGCACTTCCCGTGGAGCGTGGTCACGGGGCGCTTCGTGATTTCGGGCATCACCGTCGCCAACGGGCACCTGACGTTCGTGCGCGACGAAGAGGGACGACTCAACCTCCCGCGGCGCGAGGGGCCGGAGTCGCCGCCCCGCGACACGCCGTTCCGGCTGAACCTGCAGGGCGTCGACCTGCGCAATCTCGACTTCACCTATCGTGATCCGGAGGCGTCGCTCGCGATCACCGCACGCGGCATCCGCGCCGATCTCGAGTACCACCTCATTCGCGTCTTCGAGGGCGTGTCGGGCGCCTTCGGCATCGACAGGGGCGTGACCGTGCAGGTGGGGGACCGCACCCTGCGCGCGGCGCCCATCGACGCGCGCCTCGCCTTCGACGGCTCCGATGTCTCGTTGCAGGACGTGTCGCTCAGGACGGACGAGGCCACGCTGGCGATCAACGGGCGCATCCTGCACGTGTTCGATTCACCGGCATTCGACCTGTCGCTCGACGGCACCACCGACGTCGGCGAGGCGATCCGCTGGGCCCCCGACCTGCCGATGGCGATCGACGGAACGCTCCCGGTCAGCGGCTCGCTCACTGGACCAGTCTCGGAGTTCCAGCTCGCCCTCGACCTCGACGGCGGCAACCTCACGGTGGGGGACGAGCGGGGGCTGTCCGTGCGTGGGCCGGTGCGCCTGACCTCCGACGCCGTGTCGAGCGATAGGCTCACCATCACCACCACCACTGGCGGCGCCATCACGGCGACGCTGTCGCAGCCCTTCGGCGACGAGACCAGCGCGACGTACGCCGCGGAGTGGACGTCGCTCGATCCGCGCGCGATCTACCGGATGGCCGGCGCGGAGCCTGGGCCCATCGGGGCACGCCTGCGAGGTCGCGCCGAGGTGGACCTCGCACCGCGGGCCACGGTGACCCGCGCGACGGTGCACAACGAGGCGACGGCCGCCAACGGCCCGGGCCTCGTGCCGATCGCCGGCACGCTCGACGCGCGGGTCGATGACGGCGGCTGGCGCGCGTCCTTCGATCAGCGGAGTGGCGGCACGACCGTCGCCGGCACCGTGAACGGGCGCTTCGACGCCGGCAGCCCGCTCGACTCCACCCTCGCAGGACGGACGGACGTCCACACCGGCGACCTCCGGCAGCTTGCGCGGTTGCTCGCGAGCTTCGGCCAGCCCCTGCCCGACATCGTCGCCGAGGCGACGGGGCCACTCGACGCCGACGCCACGCTGGGCGGGCGTCTCGCCGACCCCGAGGTCACGGCCCGCGTGAAGGGCGCCGGGCTCGCCTTCCCGTCCATCGGGGACGATGTGCGGATCGACGCGCGCGTGTCGGCCTCGCGCCGGCTGGTGAACGTGCCGGACCTCGCCGTCGACATCGGTCACGCGCACCTGACGGGTGGGGTCCGGCTCGACCTCGCGTCCGATGATCTCTCCGGAACGCTCAAGCTCGATGCGCCGTCCGCTGCCGATCTCCAGTCCGCGGTACCCGACGACTATCGCCTCGAGGGCCCGGTGCAGGCGACCGCGATCCTCGGCGGCACGCCGTCGGCGCCGGCAATCGACGTCACCTTGAACGGCTCCAGCCTCATGCTCGCGGGACAGCCGATCGACACGCTGGCGGTGCGCGCGCACGTGACCGGGGATGCCATCGACGTCGGCGCGCTCGAGGTCTCGCAGGCGGACGGCGGCACGCTCTCCGGCACCGCGCGCTATGCGTGGGACACGGGCCGCTATGCGGCCGACCTCACCGGGTCAAGCCTCACCTGGGACGGCGTCGTGCTCGAGGGCGAGACAACGCATGCCTCGGTGGACCTGAGCTTCGAGGGCGAGGGCACGCTGGACGAGCCTCGCGGCGACGGCACGGTCGACTTCACGCTGACGGGCGGCGCGATGGACCAGCTGGTGCAGCAGGGCAGCCTGCAGGTGCGCCTCGAGGGAGACACGGCCCACGTCACCGGCCAGGTGCCGCAGCTGGGAGCATCCGTCGATGCGACCGTCGGCACCGCCGCGCCGTACGCTTACGACGCAACCGCGACGCTCGACAGGATGACGCTGGAGCCCGTGGCCACGCTGGGCGGCATCCGCGAAGGCGAGGTCGACGGCACCCTGAGCCTGAGTGCCGAGGCCCACGGCACGATCGAAGCCCCCGATACGCTCGTCGTCGATGCGCGGCTGCAGGCGCTGGACGCCCTGGTCGGTGGCCTGCCTGTCGCGCTCACGAGCCCCGCGACGCTGGCCTGGCGCGACGGTGCGCTGGACGTCGGCAGCCTCTCCCTCTCGGTCGGCGACGGACAGCTCACCGCGAGTGGGGAGGTCGGCGGCGACGGCAACCGCCCGCTGTCGGCACGGCTGGAGGGAGACCTCGGGCAGTTCGCGCGCATGGGACGCGCGCTCGGCGCGCCCGGCGGCCTCGACCTCGATGGCCACCTGGCCGCGCGTTGGGAGTCGCCCGGTGGGCTGGCCGACGCAAACGCGGAACTGCACGTGACCAACGGGGAACTGTCGTGGGTCAACGTGCCGCCCGTGCGTGACCTTGCCGTCGATGCGACGTTCGACGGCGCCGCGCTGCGGGTCACGACGTTGACGGGACAGTGGCAGAACGGCGGCATCGAGGGGACGGCGACGATCCCGCGCGCGCTGCTCACGGATGGGGACGCCGGTGGCTCCGCGCAGTCGGGACAGGCCCGCCTGCGCCTGACCGGCCTGACGGAAGACGCGCTTGCCCCCTGGGTGGACGACGAGACGCGGCGGCGGCTGACGGCGCGTGTCTCGGCGACGGTGGACGCGGACATCCGCGGCACCTCGCTCGAGGCGGTGGACGCGCGGCTGGTGCTGGACGAGGCGGCGTTCACGCTGGCCGGCATCGAGGCCGTGCAGCCGTCACCGGCGCGCATCACGCTCCGCGACGGCGTGGTGCACCTCGATCAGGTCGGCTGGCAGGTGGCGGATCGCCCGCTTGCGTTGTCGGGCACCGTCGACCTCCGCGCGGACGACTCGCCCGCCCTGGATGTCGCGGCGACGGGCACCGCCGACCTGCGAGTGCTCACGCCCTTCCTGCCCGACGTGACGATGGGGGGCACCGCCGACCTCGACGTGCGCGTCGGCGGCACGGTGGCCGACCCGGCCGTCAACGGCGACGTGGCCCTCGACGCGGTGCAGCTCGGGCTCCGCACCCCGCGGTTCCTCGTCTCCGACCTGTCCGGCCCCATCTCGCTCGACGGGCGCCGCATCGGCTTCAATGGCATCGCCGGCAGCGCCAACGGCGGCCGCATCCGCCTCGACGGGGCCTTCACGCTCGACGGCATGGTCCCCAGCGGCGGGCAGCTGATCACGGAGCTGCGCAGCGTGGCGCTGGAGTATCCCGACGGCTTCCGGAGCGAGTCGGACGGCCTGCTCACCCTCGCGCCGGAGGACAACGGCGGCTGGCTGCTCACCGGCGACGTGCGGGTGCAGCGGGCCTCCTACCGCGAGAACCTGAGCCTGGCCGCGCTGGCCACCGGCAACCGCGCGCGGACGACCACCGTCGGCGAGCGCTCGGCCCTCGAGGACTTCCGGCTGAACATCTTCGTCGTCACCGTGGACGACATCCTCGTGGACAACAACTACGGGCGGCTGCAGGCCAACGCGGCGCTGCGCGTCGTCGGCACGGCGGCCGATCCCGCGCTGACCGGCCGCGTCACCCTCGAGGAGGGCGGGCAGGTCTACCTGGCCGGCAACACGCTGCAGGTGGAGCGCGGCACCATTTCGTTCACCGACCCCACGCGCATCCAGCCCGACCTCGACCTGCAGCTCCAGACACGTGCCTCCGGCCAGCAGATCACGCTCTCGCTCAGCGGCACGCCCGACCAGTTGTCCGTCGATGTGGCGAACCAGACCGATCCGCAGATGAGCAACGAGGAGGTCTACCAGACGCTGCTCGGGACGAGCGGCGGCATCACGGGTGGCGAGGCCGCGACGATCCTCTCGGCGGAACTCCTCGGCACGACCGGCCGTGCGGTGGGGCTCGACACGTTGCGCGTCGAGCGCGGTTTCAACGAGGCCGACGTCCGGTCCGACCCCGGGCAGCTGGCCACCGAGACCGACCCGTCGACACGCCTGACGCTGTCGAAGCGCCTGCGCCCGAACGTGGAGCTCACGCTCTCGCAGAGCCTGCGTGACAGTGGCGACCTCGCGGCCATCCTCGCGTACCGCCCCACGTCGAACATCGAGCTCCGGGCCATCACGCTTGGCGACGGCGACCGCCTCGTGGACATCCGGCACGAGCTGACGTTCGGCGGCGGCTCGCGGCCGGATCGTTCGGAGCGCCTGGAGCCCGAGATTGCCTCGATTGCGATCACGGGCAACCCGGGCGAGCCCGAGGCGCCGCTGCGGAACCTGCTCGATCTCGAGACGGGCGACCGGTTCGACTTCTACCAGTGGCAGGAGGACCTGGACGCCCTCCGGCAGCACTTCTGGGACCAGTCGTACTACGAGGCACGCGTCACCGGCTCACGCGAGGAGGACGAGGCGGCCGGCACGGTCGCGCTGGAATACGACATCGAGCGGGGGCCGCGCACCGAGCTCGAGATCACCGGCTACGACGCGCCGGCCGACCTGCGCCGGGCCCTGCTCGACGCATGGACCCACAGCATCTTCGACCAGTTCCTGCTCTCTGAGTTCGAGACGCGCGTGGCGCGGCGGCTGGTTCGAGACGGCGTGATCGGCAGCGAGGTGTCGGCCGGCGTGGCCACGGCGTCCGCGGACCGCAAGGTGATTCGCATCGACGTCACGCGCGGCACCACCGTGGGACACCGCGAGCTGCGGTTCACCGGGAACGCGGCGGTCGAGGCGAGCCGCCTCGAGACCGCGGTGCAGCGTGCCGGCCTCGGTCCGGAGGCCTGGCTCGAGCCGTCGACGATTGCCGATGCCGCGGAGGCCTTCTACCGCCGCACGGGGTACCTGAATGCCGAGGTGGCGTCGGCCGGGCCCCCCACCGTCGAGCAGGGCATCGGCGTGCTGCCGTTCACCGTCACCGAGGGCCCCCGCTTCACGATCGGGGAGATCGCGCTCGACGGCGTGGACGACGGGCGCGAGGGCGCCGTGCGCGACGCCATCGGCATCCACGCCGGCGACACCTATGACGCCGCCGGCATCGAGGCCGGCTCCGACCGCATCGTCCGGTTGTACCGGGACCGCGGGTTCAACGAGGTGCGGGTGGATGCCGAGTCCCAGGTCGACGCGGACACGGCGTCGGTGCGGGTGGACTACGCGGTGCAGGAGGGGCCCCAGCAGATCCTCCGTGAGATCACGACGAGTGGCGCGTCGAAGACCCGCGAGGGCGTGATCGAGGATGCGCTCCGGCTCAAGGTGGGCGAGCCGGTCGACATGGGCGAGTGGGCGCTGGCGCGCAAGCGGCTCTACGACACCAACGTCTTCCGCCAGGTCGACATCGAGGCGCAGCCGCTGACGCCCGACGAGAACACGCCGGCGGGCACCCAGCCGGTGCGCGCGGTGGTGACCGTGCAGGAGTACCCGACCTGGCGCGTGCGCTACGGTGTCCAGCTGAACGACGAGCGCCTCGAGGATGCCGAGGACATGTCCACGCGCACGCAGAGCCTCGGCCTCACCGGCGAGCTGCAGAACCAGAACCTCTTCGGGCGCGCGATCTCCGCCGGCCTCACCGGCCGCTACGAGCGTGATCGCTGGACGGCCCGCACGTTCGTGCAGACGCCGACGTTCTTCGCGCTGCCCGCGACGACGAGCTACTACACGCAGGCCGAGCGCGAGAACCTGCGCGTGGACGACGTCGTGCAGTTCGTGACCGACCGGCGCACGATTGCGGCCGAGCAGCGCTGGCGCAAGTGGCGCGGCCTCGAGCTCTCGTACTCGTACCGCTTCGAGCGCAGCCACACCTACGACCCGAACCCGGAGCCGGACGACCCCTTTCCGCTCGACCTGACCGTGGACATCGCGCGCGTCAGCGCGGCTTTCCTGGCGGACCGCCGCGACGACCCGTTCAACACCCGGGCCGGCTGGTTCTTCTCGGCCAACTGGGACCAGGCCGCCGAGGCGCTCGGCTCCGACTACCGCAACGCGAAGCTCGTGCTGCAGCAGTACTACTTCCGCCCGATCGGGGAGGTGGTCCTGGCGACGCGGGCCAGCTTCGGGGGATCGTTCTGGGCCGACGAGACGCTGCTGCCGCAGGAGCGCTTCTACACCGGCGGCGCCACCACGATCCGTGGCTACGGCGAGAACGCCGTCGGCCCGCGCGATTTCCTCGGCCAGGCCGCCGGGGGCAAGGCGTTGCTGCTCTTCAACCAGGAAGTGCGGTTCCCGATCGCGTGGTGGTTCAACGGCGTGGGATTCGTGGACGCGGGGAACGTCTTCGCGGAGAACGCGGAGCTGTCGCTCTCGGACCTGAAGGTGGGGTACGGGTTCGGGCTGCGTGTCGACACGCCCTTCGCCCTCGTCCGCATCGACTACGGCATTCCCGGCTCGGACCTGCCCTTCACCGGCGCCCGCCGCCCCAATGCGTGGTCGTCAGGGCGGTGGTACATCGGGATCGGGCACATCTTCTGATGTGGCCGATCCCGAATACAGAATCAAGAAAGCGGAATCCAGAAAGGAATTCGGGAATTTTCGAATTCCGGAATTCCTTTCTCTCTTCCTGATTCTTGATTCTCTATTCCAAGTCGTCCTATTTCAGCGTCCGCAGGACGGCCTGGACGGCGACGCGTTCGGGCGCCTGGGGGGCGAGCTTGAGGAACGCCTGGAAGTGCTCGGCGGTCTTGCCGAGTTGCTGGATCCGCTGGTACGCCTGTCCCGCGTAGTAATGCGCATAGGCCAGGTCGGGGCGGAGCTGGGTCGTGCGCTCGAACTCGCGGGCGGCCGTCTGGTAGTCGTTCATGTCCGACGCGACGAGCCCGAGTTCGTAGTGCGTCCAGGGGTGGGTCGGGTTCACCTCGACCGCCTGCTCGGCGGCTTCGCGCGCCGCGGCGTTGTCGTCGTTCACCCGCGCCGTCTCGGCCTGGGCAATGAGCTGCCACGCCCGGTCACCGACGTCCCGCAGGTAGGCAAGCTCGTTCCGGGCGCCCTCGGCGTTTCCGGTGCGGATCTGGGCCTGCGCCGCGAGGTACACCGACTCGGGCGGGGCGCCCCCCGATTCGCGCTGCTGCTCGACGGCCTGCAGCAGCTCGGCGTTCTTGCCCGACTCGTAGAGGGTCTTCGCGGACTGGGCCTGGCCCGCCAGCGCCACCGGCGCGACGGCCACGGCGGCGGCCATGGCCGCGGCGGCGAATGACCTCGAAAAGAGACGTTCAGATGCCATGATCCTCTCCTTGCGGGGAACTCTGCAACGGGCGTGCCGGCGCCATTCTGCTATACTGACACACGGAAGACGCCGTCGAGCCGGTTCGAGCCAGGTCGTCCACCAGACGATGCCTGGCGCCGTCCCCTGAAGGGGCGGCCCCCGCCGCCTCGATTCGCCGCTCCCGCACAGAAAGGTCACACCGCCCCGGGCGTCGCGAGCCCAGACGCTGTCCGCTCCCGCGAGGGGGGCGGCACGCCGCGAGCCCCGCATCCCGCGGCCACATCCAGGAACCCCATGTCCGATCAGACACTCAAGATTGCCGTGTTCATCGATTTCGACAACGTCGAGATCGGCGTCAAGACGACGCTCGGCCTGCACTTCGACGTCGGCGCCGTGCTCGAGGCCGTCAAGGAACGCGGCGAGATCATCACCAAGATTGCCTACGGCGACTGGAAACGCGCGGAGTACGCCCGCACGATGGCCAGCCACGCCGTCCGCCTCGTCCAGCGCGTCACCACCCCCGGCGGCGACAAGAACGGCGCCGACATCAACCTGGCCCTCGACGCCCTCGAGATGGCCTTCACCCACGACCACATCAACGCCTTCGTCATCGTCGGGGGCGACAGCGACTTCATCACGCTGGTGGAGAAGCTGAAGCAGTACGACAAGAAGGTGTTCGTCGTCGGCGGCCGGAACTTCACCAGCCAGGTGATGCAGAAGAACTGCACCGAGTTCATCGCCTACGAGAACATCGCGAAGGGCGCGCGGAGCGCCGAACGGGCCCGCATCGGCACGGCCACGGGCGCCGCGCCCCTCGATCAGGCCCTGCCGCTCATCCGCCGCGCGATGAAGGTGCTGCTCGACCGCGAGGTGACGCCGCAGCTCGGGCTGCTCAAGAGCACCCTGCTGCAGCTCGACTCCTCCTTCTCGGAGCGCGACTACGGCGCCAGCACCTTCCGCGACTTCGCCGAGAAGCTGGCCAAGCGCGGCCTCGTGGAGCTGAAGCACACGGGCCGCAGCACCCTCGTGGAGCTGTCGGAGGCCGTCGCGGCCGGTGACGGCGCCGCGCCGGAGGCGGCGGCCGACGGCGAGGCCGCTCGCGTGGAGGCCCCGCGCGCCGAGGCGCCCCGTGCCGAGGCCCACCGGGCCGAGGCCTCCAGGGGCGAAGCCGCCAGGGGAGAGGGACCCCGTGGCGACGGACGCCGCGACCGTGAACCGGCCGATCCGCAGGCGCTGGCGGAGGGCGTGGCCCTCGTGCGCCGCACCCTGGCCAACCCGCCGAACCCGCCGCGGTGGCCGATGTACCTGCGCCAGATGAAGCAGCTGCTCCGCCAGGCCGTGGCCGACTTCGACGAGCGGAAGTACGGCTCGATCGTGGAGCTCATGCGCGCCTGCCAGCGCGACGGCCTGCTGCGGGTGGAGCGTGACCGACAGGGTGGGCTCCGTGTCTTCTCGACCGGGGCGGTGCAGCCCGGCGTGGACGGCGGACAGCCCGTAGCCATCCCGGACGACCTGCCGGACGACATCGGCAACCGCCTGAAGCCGGGTGAGCAGCCGGCCGAACCGCCGGCTCGTGGCAAGGGCCGTCGGGTCCACAAGCCGCTCCTGCCGGAGTTCCCGGAGGACGGCGTGGACGAGGGCGACATCGTCGACACGGCCACGGCCGAGCCGATGGACGTTCCCGCCGCCGAGCCCGAGACGGCGCCTGACGTTAGCGCGACGGACGCCGCGGAGGAACCGGCCGCGAAGCCGAAGCGCACGCGCAAGACCGCCGCGAAGAAGACGGCCAAGACCGCGAAGACGGCAAAGGCCGCCAAGACGACGCGGAAGGCGAAAAGCGTGTAGAAGCGAAGGTGCATCACGAGGGTGCTGCACGGAGGTGTCGCACGAGAGTGCGGCACGGAGGTGCGATACGAGAGTGCTTCACGACGGTGCCGCACCCCCGTGTAGCACTCCCGTGCGGCACCAACGTGCAGCACCCCCGTGCAGCACCAACGTGCGGCACCAACGTGCAGCACTACTGCTCCCGATAATCCGTCGTCACGTACCCCCCGTTCGGTGTCCACTGGATCTTGATCGGCGGCAGCGGATCGGGCCGGCCGGGTCGGTGGAAGTAGATCACGATCTCCGTGTAGGCGCGCACGCGCATCGGCTCGATGATCTCCCGGGCGATCGACATCGCCTCGTCCAGGTGGCGCGTCTCCACGTGGGCAATTGCCACGTGGTGGGCGGAGAGCTGCTCGGTGATCGTCCAGCGGGCCCAGGGGTTCGTGTCGTGCCTGAAGAAGGGACTCCGCTCCGGGGTCGCCTCCGGCGCGGCCCGGGGCTCGCGCATCAGCACGTAGCTCGTCGCGCCCAGCGCAATCGTCAGGGTGGCGGCGATTCCCCACACGAGAATCAGTCCCAGGCGGGCCATCGTTGGGCGATGATAACAACTCGCGCCCGCACTGTCCCCGCACGTCCCCCGCGGGCGCGAGGAGTGGGAGCCTCATGCTGCACGTCACGAACGGGCGTTGCGCCGCCGACCTGATCCGCGAAGCCGGGCTGCCCGGCACCGTCCTGGCGTGGGACGACGTCCTGCACGAGGGACCGGTCCCGGCCGGCCTCGACACGGGCGCGCTGGCTGGCGTGCGGGCCGCGTTCCTCGCCTCGTGTGACGCGGGCGAGGTGGAGGCCATTCGGGGCAGCCTGATGGCGCGCGACGCGACCCTCGCGGCCGCCGACGAGGTGGTGCTCTGGTTCGAGCACGACCTGTACGACCAGTTGCAGCTGATCCAGGTGCTGGCCCAGTTGCCGCCGCGCGCGCAGGTGACGACCGTGCTCGCGTCGGATTACCTGGGGCACCAGGCGCCGGCGACGCTGGCGGCCTGGTTCACGCGCCGCGCGCCGCTGGAGGATCAGCAGGTGCGCCTCGCCGTGGAGGCATGGGACGCGTTCCGCGCCGCGGACCCCGGCCCCCTGGCGGCGCTTGCCGCGCGCCTGGGGGGCGACGGCCCGCTGCCACACCTCGGGGCCGCGCTGCGGCGGCACCTGCGACAGTTCCCGTCCACACGCGACGGCCTCTCGCGGACGGAGTCGCAGGCGCTCACCCTGCTGGCGGACGCACGCCGTCCGCGCGGGGAGCTCTTCCGGCGGGTGAACGCGCTCGAGGATCCGATGTTCATGGGCGACCTCACGTTCTTCACCCATGTCGAGACGCTTGCGGCCGGGCCGTCCCCGTTGATCGAGGCGACCGAGGCGGGGTACGCGCTCACCGGCACGGGCGCGCGTGTGCTCGCCGGCGAGGCCGATCGGGTCGCCGAGACCGGGATCGACCGCTGGCTCGGTGGCGTGCACGTGTGCGGCCCCGGGCCGGTGTGGCGCTGGGACGAGGCTCGCGCCACGCTCGTGCGCCAGTGAACGCCGCGCGCGGTCCCCGGCCGCGCCCGCATCGCGCTACAATTCTTCACGGATCGTCCCGCACCTGATGCCGACCTACACCGCAAAAGACATCACCGTCCTGGAGGGGCTCGAGCCCGTCCGCAAGCGTCCCGGCATGTACATCGGCGGCGTCGGCTCCGCCGGCCTGCACCACCTCGTCTGGGAGGTGCTCGACAACGCCATTGACGAGGCGATGAACGGCTACGCGTCGAACATCACCGTCACGCTGCACAAGGACGGCTCCTCGATCACCGTGGCGGACGACGGCCGGGGCATTCCGGTCGACGTCCACCCGAAGACGAAGAAGAGCGCCCTCGAGGTGATCTTCACGGTGCTCCATGCCGGCGGCAAGTTCGAGGCGGGCAACTACAAGACCGCCGGGGGCCTGCACGGCGTCGGCGCCAGCGTCGTCAATGCGCTGTCGCGCGAGCTGACCGCCACCGTGAAACGTGACGGGCAGCAGTGGGAGATGCGGTTCCGGCAGGGCAAGCCGGTCGGCCCCCTCAAGAAGGTCGGACCGGCCCGCGGCTCGGGCACCATCGTCTTCTTCCATCCCGACTCCACGATCTTCCCGAAGATCGAGTTCGACGCCGACGTCATCCGCGAGCGGCTCGAGGTCGCCAGCTACCTCCACAAGGGCGTCAAGGTCGCCTTCGAGAACGAGGTGACCGGCGACAAGGTCGTCTACCAGCACCACGAAGGGCTCGTCGACTACCTCAGGAAGGTCGTGGCCGAGCGTGGCGCGAAGCCGGTGCACGAGACGGTGTTCTCGATCGAGAAGGCGAACGGGGTCCGGCTCGAGCTCGCGATGCAGTGGACCGAGGCGACCGACGAGCACGTCCGCAGCTACGTGAACGGCATCCCCACGGGCTCCGGCGGCACCCACGAGAACGGGCTGCGTGCCGGCCTCGGCAAGGCCGTGCGCAACTATGTCGAGACGCACAACCTGTCGCCGAAGGGCGTGACGCTGACGGCCGAGGACATTCGCGAGGGCCTGACCGGCATCCTGTCGGTGTTCATCCAGGAGCCGCAGTTCCAGGGCCAGACGAAGGATCGGCTGAACAACCCGGAGGTCGTGTCCGCGGTTGACGGCCTGGTGCGCCCCGCACTCGAGCACTGGCTCAACTCCAACCAGTCGATTGCCGAGGCCATCGTCGCGCGCATCATCCTCGCGGCGCGTGCGCGGGAGGCCAGCCGTGCGGCGCAGGCGGAGGTGGTGCGCAAGGGCCCGACCGCCGGGCGCCTGAACCTGCCCGGCAAGCTCTCCGACTGCACCCATCCCGGCTCCATCACCAGCGAGCTCTTCATCGTCGAGGGCGACTCGGCGGGCGGATCGGCGAAGCAGGGGCGGGATCGGACGCGGCAGGCGATCCTCCCCCTGCGCGGCAAGGTGCTGAACACCGAGGGCGTGTCGACCGCGAAGGTGCTCGAGAACAAGGAGCTCTCGGACCTGGTGACCGCGCTCGGCTGCGGCGTCGGCAAGAGCTTCGACCTGGGCCGGCTGCGGTACGGGAAGATCATCATCCTCGCGGACGCCGACTCGGACGGCAACCACATCGCGACACTGCTGCTGACGTTCATCTTCCGGCACATGCCGCAGTTGATGGCGGCCGGCAAGGTGTACCTCGCGCAGCCGCCGCTCTACCGGATCGACATCGGCAAGGAGACCTTCTGGGCGCTGGACGAGGCGCAGAAGGCGCAGATCCTGAAGCAGAAGACCGGCCGCGCGACCCCCGAGATCACGCGCTTCAAGGGCCTTGGCGAGATGATGCCGAAGGTGCTGTGGGAGACCACGCTCAACCCGAAGACACGCCGCCTCCTGCGCGTCGAGGTCTCCGACCAGCTCGCGTCTGACCGCGTCATCAACGAGCTGATGGGCAAGGACGCCTCGGCCCGCTTCCGCTTCATCATGGAGCGCGCGGACGAAGCGGAAGAGCTCGATGTGTAAACGGGTGAGTAAGTCAGAAGGCAGAAGGCAGAAGGCAGAAGTAGGACAGCAGAAAAGGGGACGGCCCCGCTTTCTGCATTCTGCCTTCTTACTTCTTACTTCTTACTTCTTACTTCCTCTTCATCTTCGCGAAATAGTCCTCCCTGAGCGCCTTGACGAGCCGCTCGTCCACGAGCCCTGGCGCGTTGCCGGCGTAGTCCATCTCCTTCGCCTCGCGGTACTTGTCGACCGCGGCCACCGTCTCGGCGTCGAAGAGGCCGTACTCGCGGTTGTACTCGGCGGACTGCCGGCGGGTGTCGGCCTGGAGCTTCTGGTAGGCGTCCGGGTTGGTCCGGCGGAGCTCCTGGTTCTCGGGGGTGTTGAGCGACGCCGGCGGCTCGGGGAACGACGCGAGCGACGGGCGCCAGTAGCCCAGCGCGTGCAGCATGCGCTTGAGCTCGATGACGTCCTGCCCCTCGACCTGCGAAAACTCGCGATAGCCGAGGCGGCGCGCGGTCGTGTAGTAGATCCGCTTCATCTCGCCGACCGGGTTCGCGTGCTCGCCGACCTCGATGGCCAGGGCGATGTAGTCGCCCCCACGCCCGGGATCGTTCGGGTCGGCAATCTTGATGGCGGCCGACTGCAGGTTGCCCCACCGGCGGTCGCCTCCCTGGGCGTAGCCGGCCTCGAGGGCCAGGATCATGCGCTCGGCCAGCGGCATGCCGGTGCCCTCACTGGCCTCGAACGTGTCGGCGACAGCCTGCACCACCTCGGGGCCGACCATGATGTTGGCCTGCACGGTGTAGTTGGGCCCCTGCCGGCTGCCCGCCCAGTTGCCGTTGTTCTTGCCGGTGTGGGCGGCGCCGCGGCCCTTCATGTCGATCATGCCGAGCTGCCGCGACTCGCGCCCCTGGTCGTCCGCGAGCAGCTGCTGGATGGCGTCGGCCGGCGCCACCCCCTTCTCCATGAGGTCCAGTCCGCGGACGCCGTACTCGACCACCGTCGAGGCCTGCGTGCACACCGCCCCCACCCCCGCGCGTACCCACGGCACCGCCCGCCCGACGAACGGCACCCGCGTCGTCACGGCCGCGCCGGATTGCCCGGTCGCCGGATCGATTGCGCAGAGCGAGAACGTCGAGTACTGCGGATAGCCGTCCTCGTTGATGACCACCCCGTCGGTGGCGCGCTGCGGGTGTGCGGCATGTGACTGCGCCGCCGCCGGCAGGGCCACCAGAGCAAGGACGACGACGGCAAACACCGCCGGCAGGGCACGGGACATGGGGCCTCCCAAATCTCAGATGTTCAGATCTCAGATTGAAGATTGATTTCAGATTGCAGATTTTAGATTGCAGATTGGATTTAGGACTTGGGAAATTTGGGGATGGGGGGGCAGAAGAGGGGCCCCGGGAATGGGGACTGTCCGCAATCCCGTACAAATCACGAAATCACGAAATCACGAGATCACGAGATCACGAGATCACAAGATCACAAGATCGCGTGGGAGGCTCCGTTTGAGCGCCGTGTCCCCGGCGGCCCAGGGGCCGCCGTCCTGCCGCGATGGAGTGGTGCCGGGCGCCCGACGTGAAGGCGGCCGGGCAGGGAACCTTTTCGGGAGGCGGTCACTCTGATGGAGGAGAGGACCACGATGTCATCGACCGAGACGCCACGGGCGCCGCGGGCGCCTGGCGAGGATCCGAGCGACGAAGACCTCGTCGGACGGGTCCTGGCGGGAGACGCCCACCTGTTCGAGGTGCTGATGCGGCGTCACAATCCCCGGGTGTTCCGGACCGTGCGTGCCATCCTGCGGAATGACGAGGACTGCGAGGACGCGATGCAGCAGACCTACATCAACGCCTATCGGGCCCTTGGCACATTTCGTCGCGACGCCCGCTTCTCGACATGGCTCACGCGCATCGCGGTGAACGATGCCCTCCTCCGGCTCCGCCAGCGCGACCGCCGGCAGGAGGCCCCCTTGCCTACGGTGGAGGCCACGGCCCCGCAGGTGCACGCGCCAAACCCTGAGCATGCGGCCTACGCCGCGGAGCTCGGACGGGTGCTCGAAACCGCCATCGACGCCCTTCCCGACGGCCATCGCCTCGTCTTCGTCCTGCGCGAGCTCGAAGGGATGTCGACGGCAGAGGTCGCCGAGAGCCTGGACCTCAAGGAGGACACGGTGAAGACGCGCCTCCACCGCGCCCGCGCAAGCCTGCGGCACGATCTCACGTCACGACTCGGCGCCCGGTCGCCGGAGCTGTACGCCTTCCATCTCTCGCGCTGCGACCGTGTGGTCGCGGGCGTGCTGGGCGCGCTGGACATCAACTGAGGGCCGCTGTACGCCGGTCCCTCCGAGGAGCACACGAGCATGCACCGACACCTGTTCGCCGCCCTGGCGGCAGTCTCGCTCACCGCCGCCCTGGCAGTCGCCGCCGAGCCCGTCTCCGTCGAGGGCGAGCTCATCACCATCATGTGCTACACGGGCCACGGCGAGGATGGTCGGGGTGCCTCCCACGCCGAGTGCGCGCGCAAGTGCGCCAACGAGGGCTACCCGCTCGCGGTCCTGACGGACGACGGCGTGATCTACAAGATCACGGGCCGCCTGACCGCCGACAACAACGCCGCGCTCCAGGACCTGCTCACGAAGAAGGTCGTCGCCACGGGTGAGGCCGGACGCGAAGGCGAAGGCCACACGCTCGACGCCACCGCCGTTGTCCCCGCACGGCCGTGACGTCGCCGGCGCCGGCAACGGGGATCACGAATTTTCAGCCCTTTGCTTGAGCCCGGCGGCCTCGTAGCCGATGTAGCGGTCCGTGATCTCGCCCGCGAGGCGGGCCATCACTCCCGAGAACAGGCCGTCGTAGGACAGCGAAAGGGTGACGCGGCTGCCGGAGCCCTGGGGCTTCACGTAGTGGCGGCCAGTCGCCGTCAGGCCCGGTCCCCGTGACACCCACGTGAAGCCCAGCGGGGCGACCTCGGTGACGGTCCAGAGTGCCGGCGGCAACTTGGGCTGGCGCACCAGCGCGCGCCGGCCGACGACGAGCTCGTTGCCCCCGAACATCCGGATGCCGGTGATGGAGGCCGTCCACTCGTGCCAGCGGGCCGGCTCGCGGATGATGGCCCAGACCCGTTCAGGCGGGGCCGCGATGTCGATGACGTGTTCGAAGAGCTGCATGGCCACTGGAGGTCTACGCGGCTGGGCTCAGCGAAGTTCCCGGGGCCTCAGGCGACGTCGCCGCCGTGTTCGGCCAGCAGCTCACGCAGCACCGACCGGTGGCAGTGCGACTCGTCTTCGCAGTAGCAGCCCACCGACAGGCTGGTCTGGCGCGACATCGCCGCGAGCAGGTCGAGCAGGCGCACCGCCTCTGGCCGCTTCATCTCGGTCCGGTACTTGCGGACGAACGCCGACCACGCGCGGCCGTCGGCTGCCGCCTGCGCCTCTTTCACCAGCGCTTCGCTCGGCGCGAGATCCGGCAGCCACACGTCGTAGAAGTCGCGGCTCGCGAACTCTGCCTTCGGCACGCCCCGGGGCGGGCGGCGGACAGTGCCGATGCGCAGGCCCTCGCCCTTCGCGCGCGGGCTGCCAAGTCGGACGATGCGGATGGCCATGGGTGGAGCTCCCGGGGGGACGGTTCAGGCGTGTCGTGACGGGCGCGCGAGCCACAGCAGTGTCGCGCCGGTGAGGGGGACGAGGATGTCGGTGTAGAAGACCGAACCGGCATTGCCGGGGGCGAAGTTGGCGGCGCGGACCATCTCCAGCACGTGCCCGCCGGCCGCGCCGAGCAGGAAACACGAGACCGCGAGCACGGCGGCGAGGCGCATGTCGAAGCTGCCGCGGAACCCGAGCAGTCCCACGAGCGAGAACCCGAGGCTGGCGAAGCCGACCTCCCGCTGGAACGGGCTGTCGGCCCAGCCGATGAACGCCGCGATCATCCCGCCGAAGAACACGTGCATGACGAAGTTGTAGAAGTGCGCGATGCCGATCGAGCACAGCACGAACCAGGCCAGCAGCGCCTCCGCCACCGCGCCTGGCGCGAGCGGCCGTGGCTTCAGTGCCAGCGCGACGCCCGCGCCGGCGAACCCGGCGACGAGCATCGTCACCGTGAAGTTCTCGAAGAGGAGGCGGATCAGGGATTCCACGGCGGGTTACCGTCCTGAGAAGAGGCGGTTCATCTCGGCTCCCGTGACCGCGAGACCGAGCGGGGCAAACGAGCCGTCGGCGGCAATGGCCCGCGCGGCCGCCAGGAAGCCCGTCCAGGCGGTGCGCGCCAGCGCGCCGCCGACGCTGATGCGCCGCACGCCGAGGGCGGCGAGGCCGGCCACGGTCATCGTCGGGTCGATGGCCAGCACGTTGACGGGCTTCGGCGCCACGGCCTGCACGATCGTCTCGATCTCCTCGCGCGTGCGGATGCCAGGGGCGTAGAGGCAGTCGGCGCCGGCCTCGGCGAAGGCCGCCAGGCGGCGCACGGTCTCGTCGAGGTCGGGTCGGCCGCAGATGAAGCCCTCGGTGCGCGCCGTGAGCAGCACGCCGGTGCCGCTCGTGTCGATGGCCGCACGCGCGGCGCGAATGCGGTCGAGCGCCAGCGCGGCGTCGAAGAGTGGCGCCTCCGGATGGCCGGTGGAGTCCTCGATGGAGATGCCCGCGATGCCCGTGTCGAGCGCCCGCGCCACGTTGGCCGCGACGTCCTCCGCCTTCACCGCGAAGCCCCCTTCGAAGTCGGCGTTCACCGGCACGTCCACCGCCGCGGCGACGTCGCGCAAGTGGGCCAGGACCTCCTCCAGTGGCGCCTGGTTGTCGGCGCGCCCGCGCGACCAGGCCATGCCGGAGCTCGTGGTGGCCACGGCCAGGAAGCCACACGAAACGAGCGCGCGTGCGCTGCCGGCATCCCACGGATTGGGCAGGACGAAACAGCCGGATGCGTGCAGTTCGCGGAACCGGGCCACGGATGCGGAGGGCATCCCGGGATCATACACAGGCCACAGATGGCACAGATGGCACAGGCCACAGATTGCACAGGCCACAGAGCCACAGATTGCACAGATGGCACAGATGTCAGAGATGAGGGGGGAACAGATGCACAGACCACGGGCGACACAGATGCACAGATGAAGACGGGATGCACCGATTTGTCTGTTCGGTTCGATTCCAACGGCGGCGCCGCCGCCGGCCGAACGGGCGCGGAGCGCCCGGCCTACCCATAGGCCCACCGAGGCGCAGCCGCGGGCCTCACGCACGCGCGGCCCAGCAAGACACAGATGCACAGATGTGACGGGATGCACAGATTATCTGTTTGGTTCGATCCCAGCGGTCGATCGAGCGGGTCATCGCCCACACCGAGGCGACGCGGCCTCGCTGCCGGCTTCCCCCGGCGCCCGGCATCTATGTTCTCCGTGCCTCCGTGCCTCCGTGCCTCCGTGCCTCCGTGCCTCCGTGTCTCCGTGCCTCCGCGTCCGCATTTCGGTGATGCCTATCGGTTCTTGAGGACTTCCCGCAGCGCCGCAATCTCCTGTCGCAGTGCGACGATGTCGGGATCCGGCGCGGCCCGGCCCTGCACCTCGCCGACGAACCATGAGGCGAGGAACCCCGAGAAGATCCCGAAGAGCCCCACGCCGGCGGACATGAGCACGGCCGCAATTGCACGCCCCTCGAGCGTGATGGGATACGTGTCCCCGTACCCCACCGTCGTCATCGTCGTGATGGCCCACCAGAACGCATCGTCCGCGTTCCTGATGTTGGCGCCCGGCACGTCCTCCGCGCGGAGGATGGCGATGCTGCAGAAGGTGAGCAGCAGCACCGCGATCAGCGACGCGGCGAGGAAGGCGTTCTCGGCGCGGTGGCGGACGAGGAACGTCGCGAGCTCACGGGTGACGCGAATGCCCCGCAGGGCGCGGACGACACGGATGATCCGCGCGAAGCGTCCCCAGCGCGCGGCGTTGATGGCCGGGATGGACGAGATCAGGTCGATCCAGCCCCACGTCCAGAGATACCGCCACTTGTTCGGGGCCGTGGCGAGCGACACCAGGAAGTCGCCGAAGAACACCAGGCAGACGAGGTCGTCCACGTAGTTGAGGATTCTGTCCGTGTCGGAGCTGATCGGCGCGATTGAACGCGTGGCCAGGGCGATGAGCGCATACACGCACAACGCCAGCATGAAGAGCTCGTAGCTCGGATGACGGGTCGGGCGCTCGGGGGTGCTCATGGTCTCGGGCTCTGCGCGCAGGGTCCGAGAAGCCTATCGGCACGAGGCGGGCCACAGAAAAGGGGGCAGACCCCTTTTTGTGACCCCTTTTCTGCCTGAGGGGACGTCAGCGCGGCAGCCGCTCCGCGATCGCGGCCGCCAGCCGGTCCGGCTCGTCCGTGCCGATCCTGAAGGTGCCGCCGTCGTGGTACCGCAGTTCCACCGCGTCCAGGCCGGAGATGTTCCAGAGCCAGCCATGTGGCGTCCAGCGCACTCCCCACCCGTAGAGGGGGTTGTTGCGGACAGGCGTCGCGCTGGCGACCCGTGAGAGCGGAAGGCGCTTCCAGTAGGGAATGACGCCGAAGCGGCAGCGGATCTCGACGTCGGTCACCTCGACGGTGAGCGACGGCATGACGAGCAGCAGGAGCACCAGCACCGCGCCCACCACGAGCGTGGGACCGGGGTTGCGCGACGTGGTCTGCCAGGCGACGACGCCCAGTATCGCGACTGCGGTCCCGGCCATGGCCCACCCAGCCTGCGTGTGCCGGTAACGCACCGCCGCATCGCTGTCAGCCATGCGGCCATTATCGCGCCGCATTCCGCCGTCGTCCAACCGGGGCTGGACGGGAATCAGCTCGCGAGCATCGACCGCAACAGCCGTGCGCACTGCATCGCCGCTGCGGGCGCATGCAGGAAGAACAGTTCGGGTTCGATGAGCTCGAGCTCCATCAGCACGGGCCCCCGGGACGTCTCCACGAGATCGACGCGCGCGTACAGGCAGGAGCCCGGAGCGGCGGAAACCGCGCGATCCCCGAGCGCGCGGCTTGCGGCGGACGGACTCGCGGCTTCGACGGTCCCGCCGTGATCGGATTGCACGCGGAAGTCGCTGGGCCGTGCACGCTTGCGGACTGCGTGGCTGTACTGCCCACCGAGGTAGACCAGCGACAGCTCCCCCTGCTCGAGGATCTCGGGCACGAATGCCTGGATGAGCGCGCCGGCGTTCGAGGCGGGCTCGAGACCCGCCTCCGGGATCGCCTCCCCGGCGCGGACGACGAGCGTGCCATGCGCCGTGGCGCTGACGCGCGGCTTGACGACAGCGGTCGACCACCCGCGAGCCTCGAGGGCCGTGCGCAGCCCTGCGCCATCGAAGCCGTGGGCCATCAGCGTCGGCGGGATGGCCACGCCGGCCGCCTCCAGCTCCAGCAGGTACCGCTTGTCCATGTTCCACCGCGCCACGGGCGCCGGGTTGATGACCCGTGTCCCCGCTGCTTCCAGCGCCTGCAGCCAGCCCTCGAAACGCGGTCCAGACAGGTAGTAGTCCCACGTGGACCGCAACAGCACCGGCAGGGATGCGTCGGGGGCGATCTCCGTCCAGGGCAAGGGGCGCACCTCGACCCCGAGCGACATCAACGCATCGGCCAGCGGCTGGTCGTCAGGCGTGATCCCCGGCAGGGAAACGCAGGTGGCAAAGATGAGGGCCGCAGATTGCACGGATAGCACAGATAGCACAGATGGAGGGGGCTACACACAGATGCACAGATGTCACGGGATGCACAGATGGCACCACTTCGGCTCTCAGTCGCTCGCCGAGAAGCGACCCTTCGACTCCGCTCAGGGGCGCCCCGGGCACTTCCGAGGGGCGAGAACGAGTCCCAGCGAGCGAAGCGAGTCCTGGCGGCCGCGTAGCGGCCGGCCTACCGAGGCGGCGCCGCCGCCGAGGCCTTCCCGATCATTCCCGCCCCCACCAGCCCACTCGCTGCGGCGAGGCCCGCGACGACGAGCATGATGGTCGCGTAGGCGTCGGCGAAGGCGCCGCGTTTCGCCGCTTCCGCGTCTTCGGCGCTGGCAGGACCGAGATCCGTGGGCATCTCGAGCTCGAGCAGCTCGTCCCGATGTGCAAGCACGTCCTCGCGCACGGTGCGCGGCACGTCGAGCGCGGCCAGCCGCGCATCGAGATGGCTGGCGAACAGCGCGACCAGTACGACGCTCAGCGCGGCGATCGCGAGCAGGCCGGCCACGCGTGAGGCGGCGTTGTTGATGCCGGCCGCCAGGCCGGTGTGGCGTGACGGCACCGCGCCCATGACCACGGTGGTGAGCGGGGCGACGGTCGTCGCCATGCCGAGGCCGAGCAGCGCCACGCCGGGAAAGACGCCCGTCCAGTAGCCGGCCGTGTGTGCGGTGCGCGACAGCCAGACGAACGCGCTCGCCGCGATGAGTGGTCCGATCGTCAGTGGCAGCCGTGCGCCGGTTCGCTGCAGGAGCCCGCCGCTCGCGCGCGAGAGCGCGAGCATCAGCAGGACGAACGGCGAGAGCGACGCGCCGGCGAGCGTCGGCGAGTAGCCACGGTACTGCACCAGGTAGAACGGCAGGAAGAAGAGGCCCGTGGCCAGTGCACCGTACAGGCCGAGCGTGAGCAGGTTGGCGCCGCTGAAGGTGCGTGAGCGGAACAGCCCGAGCGGCAGCATCGGGTGCGGCCGTCGCCGCTCGACGATGAAGAAGGCGATGATGCAGGCGGCGCCGGCTGCGAGGGCTGACGCCACGTGCCACGACCCGAAGCCGGCCTGGTTGGCTTCGATGAGCCCGTAGACGACCCCTCCAAGGCCCGCCGTGGCCAGCACCGCGCCGGCCCGGTCCAGCGCCCGCGGCGTCCCGGCGTCTCGGCTCTCTGGCACCGCGCGCAACACGGCGAGCACCACGAGACCGACGGGGATGTTCAACGCGAAAATCCATCGCCACGACGCCTGGTCGGCAAGCCAGCCGCCCACCAGGGGACCGGCCCCCGACGCCAGGGCGGAGAAGCCGGACCAGGTGCCAATCGCCCGGCCGCGCGCCCCGTCCGGGAAGTGTGCGCTGATGACGGCCAGGCTGTTCGGCGCCAGCATCGCGGCGCCGAGGCCCTGCACCGCACGTGCGCCGATCAGGACGGCGGGACCGGGCGCAAGGCCGCAGGCGGCCGACGCGGCCGTGAAGACCGCGACGCCGAGCGCAAGCACGCGCTTGCGTCCGATCCGATCGCCGAGCGCGCCGCCGGCCAGCAGCAGCGCCGCGAAGAAGAGCGCGTAGGCCTCGACGACCCACTGGGCGGTCGCGAAGCTGCCGCCAAGCTCCGACTGCAGCACGGGCAGCACGACGTTCACGACGGACCCGTCAAGGAACACCATCGTCGACCCGAGGGTCGTGGCCAGCAGCACCATCCGGTCCGTGTGTGCCGCCCTGCCACCGCGTGAGTTGCCGTCCGGTCCGTCGTTCACGGTCGAGCTCCTCTGTCGTTGCGGGTGTCCGCGCCTGGAGAGCATGCAAGCCGGCGTCCGCCCCCGGACTCCCAGCTCGCCGAGCGAAGCCCTTCGACTGCGCTCAGGGCAGGCGACGGCGAGTCCCACCGGCTGCGGAGCAGCCGGCCCAACGGCCGCGCAGCGGCCGGCCTACCGAGGCGCGCAGCGCCGAGTCCCAGCGAGTTCGAAGCGCGACCCAGCGACCCTTCGACTCCGCTCAGGGTCGCCCCGAGCACTTCCGAGAGCGAGAACGAGTCCGAACCGCCGCGGAGCGGCGGGCCTACGCGTGCGCCCAACGGCCGCGCAGCGGCCGGCCTGCCGAGGCGGCGGAGCCGCCGAGGCCCCGTGTGCAGTTACCATTCTCCAATGCCCGTGCCGCTCAGCTGCCCGGTGCGCGGGTGTGGCCTGCCACTCGACGCCGACGACCGCACGTGGTCGTGCCCGCGTCGGCACACCTTCGACCGCGCCCGCGCGGGCTACGTCAACCTGCTGCAGCCGCAGGACCGCCGTTCACCGGCTGCCGGCGACAGCCGGGAGCAGCTCGAGGCCCGGCTGCGTACGCTCGCGGCCGGTGTCGGCGCGGCCGTGCTCGCGCGCGTCGCAGCCGTGGCCTGCGCCGACCTCGGGGACGATGCGGTGGCCGTGGAGCTGGGGACCGGTGGGGGAGATCTGCTGGCCGCGGTGGCCGCGGAACGCCGGGTGACGGCCATCGGCATCGATCTCTCGGTCGCCGCCGTGACCCTGGCGGCGCGGCGTTTTCCCGAGCTGACGTGGGTGGTGGCAAACGCCGACCGCCGGTTGCCGCTGCTGGACGAGTCCGTGGATCTGGTGCTGTCGCTCAACGCGCGGCGCAACCCCGCGGAGTGCGCGCGTGTGCTGGCGCCGGGCGGGCGCCTCGTCGTTGCCGTGCCGGCGCCGGACGACCTCGTCGAGCTCCGCGGCGCCGTCCAGGGTGAAGGCCGGGCGCGCGACCGGGTGGCTGGCGTCGTGGAGGAGCATGCCGGCCGGTTCATCCTGGAGACCCGGCAGGAGGCGCGTGAGCGCCACCACCTCTCGCGGGAACAGTTGCTCGACCTGCTCAGCGGCACCTATCGGGGCGCGCGGTCAGCATCACGGGAGGCCATCGAACGGCTCGAGGCGATGGACGTGACCATCGCGTCCGAGATCCTCACGTTCCGGGATGCCAGCTACGGCGCATGATCAGGCCTGTCAGAACACCCAGTCGAAGCCGAGGATCGGGAAGACCCCGAGCTGCTCGTTGACCACCGGTTGGTTCAGGCGACGGTTCCACTGCAGGCCGGCCCAGTTCTTCCGTCCCGTCACGTTCTGGACGCCGATGAAGAGGTTCAGCGTCCGGCCTGCCACGGTCAGGGTGCGGTCGGCACGCAGGTCCAACCGGAAGTAGTCCGGCGAACGCTCGCCGTTCACCATCGACAGGTCGTAGATCCCGCGCCGCTGTTCGGTGGACGCCGCCGTGTCGAACGGCGTGTAGGGCCGTCCAGCGAGGTACGCCAGCCTGGCGGAGAACTGCCAGCGGCCCGTCCTGATGCCGCCGACGGCGTTGGCCACCACCGGGTAGTCGAACGAACCGGGTCGCAGCACGCCGTCGAGACCGGCGTGCCGTGTGCGCGACACCGCCAGGTTGGCCTGCCCGTACCACCGTCCGCCCGTGTCCTTCTTCTCCGCGAACGCTTCGACACCCGTGGCGCGCCCGGTGCCCGCGCTGGTCAGCGGGAAGAGGATCTCGCGCGTGTTGAAGGTGTCACCGATGTTCGCGAGCGACAGCGACGGGAACTGCCGCGCCACCGGATAGTCCGCGTAGTCCTTGCGGTAGCCCTCGACGGTGAACCGGACGCCGCCGGGCGCCTCCCACGCGAGGCCGGTGACGTAGTGCGTGGCGCGGAACGGCACGAGCTGGCGGTTCTCGGGGAACGCCGCCAGGAACAGGAAGAACGGCTGCTGGTAGTACCGCCCGTAGCTCGCGCGCCAAGACAGTTGATCCGTCAACCGATAGCTGGCCCCTGCGCGGGGGCTGAACCGCGTCGCGCCCAGGTAGCCGTAGTGGTCGACACGGCCGCCCCACGTGACGTTCAGCCGGGTCGTGAGGTCCTCGGTCGCCTGCGCGTACAGCGCCGTCTGCCACGACGTGAACCCGACCTGCAGGTCGAAGGCGTTCAGGCTGCGATCGGTCGTGAACGGACTGTCGGTGCCCAGTGGCGCGGCCGTGTCGTAGTCCACCTGGAAGGCCTTCACGCTGCCGCCGGTCTGCAGCTTGTCGAGCACCGGCAGGTAGGCCGTCAGGTCGTACTTGATCGTCGTCTCGCCTTCGCGTGAGCGTTCACGGAAGACGATGGGGCTCGTCGCGATGATCTCGTCGGTGGGCACATCCGTGGGCGGCACGCCGTCGCGCGCGAGGTCCTTCACCTGCGAGCCGACGCGCGCCTCCGAGTGCGTGAGGCCGAGCACACCCACGCCGCGGTCGCCGAGGATGCGCTGCCAGTTGACGCCCGTCGCGCTGCGCCACCCGTCGTAGCGGATGTCGAAGTTCGACACCTCGTCCTCGAGCGCCTCCGCGTCGGGCGCGTCCGGCAGCCCGAGGCGGATGTTGTCCCAGCCCGAGACGTTCACCGCCCAGACACGGTCTCGTGGCGTCAGGTCGTACACGCCCTTGGCGTTCAGCGTGTACAGCACCGGCACGCCGCCGAACCCCACATCGTCCGTGAAGAGGTCCAGGAAGCTGCGCCGCGCCGAGACGATCCACGAGCCGCGTCCCTCGGCGCCGATGGGGCCTTCGATGACGGCGCCGGCGCCGGCGAAGCCGAGGGTGGCACGTCCGCCCGGCCGGGTGCGGTTGCCCTCCGCCAGCGTGACCTGCAGCACGCTCGACGTCCGGTTCGTGAAGGGCGCCGGGTAGCCGCCCGTGAGGAAGGTGACGTCCTCGAGCAGCGCCGAGTCGAGGATGCTGACCGTGCCCCCGGCCGAGGCGAAGTTGGCGAACGTGTTGATGTTCGGGATCTCGATGTTGTCGACGACGAACAGGTTCTCGAGCGGGCTCCCGCCCCGGACGATGATGTCGTTGCGGAAGTCGTTGGAGCCGATCACGACCCCGGGCAGCGACTGCACGTAGCGCGACACGTCCTGGAGCGCCCCCGCGCTCTGCGCCACGTCGACGCCTCGCGCCAGGAAGCTCGAGCCTTTCACTTCCTCCGGCGCCGCGAACGCGGGCGCGGTCACCGTGACGGTCTGCTCGAGCCGATCGAGGGCCGGCAGCGTCACCTCCACGGTGGCCGCAAGGCCGGCCCGCACGTCGACGGCGCCGCTCACGATCGGGGGCTGGCCGGCGGCGACGACCTCCAGCGAATAGGCGCCGGGCCGGAGCTCGGTCAGTCGGAAACGGCCGTCGGCGCCCGTCACGTCGCACCGCGTGGCTTCGCGGGTGCAGACCGCGACGTCGGCGGCGGGGGTGCCATCGGCCGCGAGCACGACGCCGGTGACCGATCCGAGGCCGGCCGTGTCCTGGCCGGCGGCGGGCAGGGCTGGCGCCAGGAGCGCGAGAATCAGGAGCAGGAATGCGGGCATTGACGTGGTGTCCGTGGGGGTAGGACACCTCCGGCCCGCGTGAGGATCCCGGCGGGGATGGGAGGCGGGGCGAAACTGTCCGGGCCCCGGCGGCGTATCACGATACAATCGCCCCTTACGGCTGTATGGCGGACGCTGCGCAGAGAAAACCCTCCCGGTTCGACCGCTCGCTCATCGAAGGTCCCATCAGTCCGGCGGTCTGGAAGCTGGCGTGGCCCACGATGCTCCAGAACCTGGTCGCGGGCCTCCAGGGCGTCGTCGACCACATTCTGGTCGGCCACCTCATCGGTTACACCGCGAACGCCGCCATCGGCGTGAGCTGGCAGATCATCCTCGTCGTCGTCGTCTTCATGGCGTCGCTCTTCACCGGGCAGGCCGTGCTGGTGGCGCGCTTCGCGGGGCGCGGCGACTCCGACATGGTGAACCGCACGGTGCACCAGGCGTTCATCACGGCCCTCGGGATGTTCGTGGTGATGGCGCCCGTCGGGTTCTTCTCGGCGCCGCTCCTGCTCGACCTGGTGAATGCCGCCCCGGAGGTGCGCGTGCTCGCGCTGCCCTTCCTCCGGATCATGTTCAGCCTGAACATCGGCATGCTGCTGTTCTTCATGCTGACGTCGGCGCTGCGCGCGGCGGGCGACGCCCGCACGCCGCTGCGGCTCGGCGTGATGATGACGGTGCTGAACGTGGCGCTGAACCTGGTGCTGATCCCGATGTTCGGCACGGCCGGCTCCGCCATGGGCACGGTCACGGCGACGGGCGTCACGAGTGCCTACGCGCTCTGGCACCTGTACCGGAAGGACTGCGTCATCCAGTTCTCGAAGCACATGGAGTGGAAGCCGGACTGGGCGATCATCAAGTCGCTCTTCCGCTTCGGCCTGCCGACGGGCGTGCAGGGCATCGCGATGAACGTCGCCGGGGTGCTGTTCCTGCGCTTCATCGGCTCGCTCGAGCAGAGCGCCGCGGCGCAGGCCGCCTATGCCATCGGCTACACCGAGCTCTTCTCGATGATCACGTGGACGTCGGTCGGGCTCATGGGCGCGACGGCGACGATCACGGGCCAGAACCTCGGCGCCGGACAGCCGGAGCGCGCCATCCAGGGCGTGCACGCCGCCGCGAAGATCGGATTGTCGGTGGCGGCGGTCGTCGGGCTGATGTTCCTGACGATCCCGCAGGCGCTCCTGGGGGTGTTCGGCGCGACCGAGGCCGCGGTGGCGACCATCGGCGAGCAGCTCCTGCAGTTCCTCGCGCTCTCTGGCTTCTTCATCACGCTGGCCTTGACCTACACGGGCGCGCTGCAGGGCACGGGCGACACCAAGAGCCCGCTCTACATCACGCTGGTCTCGCAGATTGCCATTCCCATCGGCATGATGGAGGCCATCCAGGCCACGCGTCCCCTGCACCCCTCCGACATCTGGCTGGCCATCCTCTTCGGCCACTTCACGCGGTGCGTGCTGAGCGTGCTCCGCTTCCGCCAGGGGAAGTGGCGGCACATCAAGGTCGAGATAGAGCGGGCGACCGCTTGAATTGCGTGATCTCGTGATCTCGTGATCTGGTGATTTTGAAGGGCGCGAAGGCACGAAGGACACGAAGGGCGCGAAGGGCACGAAGGCGCGGCGGCGGATCGGGCTCCCGTGTCTGCTAGGCTGGACGGCACGATGGAACCGTCGCCTGCCGCCCGGGCGCTGTCGGCTGCCGGGCTCGTGATTGGGATTGCGCTCGCGGTGTACGCCGGGGTTGCGGCGCTCGATGACTGGCCACAGGTCGTCGTGGCGGCGCTCGGAGCGGTGCTGGGCGCCGGCGTTGCCGTCAACGCCATCGTCTCGCGTGATATCGACCCGTGGCGGCTTCCGCCGGGCCCCTCGGCACGCGGCGCAGCCTGGGCGCACCAGGCCACCGTGGTCGCCGTGGCCGGGGCCGTCGCCGCCGCCGGCCTCACCGAGAACCCCTGGTGGCTCGCCCTCTTCGTCGCGGCCGGGGCCCTCTGGCTCCTCACCTTCCGCCAGCTCGTCGCCATCGTCGCGGCCGACGACCCCCGCCCGCCGGAGAAGCGCCCGGTGGAAACACCCCCGCCGAGCGTCTACCCGCGCGCGTTCCAGGCTGTCACCCTCGCCTTCGCGTTCGCCCTGCTCTACGCCGCGATTGCGGCCGACACGCCCTGGCTCTGGCGCCCCGCCATCTGGGACGACTACCAGGCCGCCCTCTGGCTGGTGCTGCTCGAGTTCTCCAGCCTGCCGCTGACGCTGGCGGGGCTGCGGTAAGGCCGGCGGCTCCGCCGCCGGTGGGACTCGCGCCTCGCGCTCGCCAGGACTCGCTGCGCTCACTGGGACTCGCTGCGCTCGCCAGGACTCACTGCGTTCGCTAGGACTCTCTGCGTTCGCTGGGACTCGCCCCTCGCCGCGCTCGGGGCTCGCTGGGAGGGGGCCGACGGCTGCGCCGGCGTCACGCGCTGCGCGTGGTCCCGCCGCCCTGCGGCGGTTGGGCCGGCGGCGTCGCCGCCGGTGGGACTCGCGCTCGCGCTCGCCAGGACTCGCTGCGCTCGCTGGGACTCGCTGCGCTCGCTGGGACTCGCTGCGCTCGCTAGGACTCACTGCGTTCGCGGGGACTCGCCCCTCGCCGCGCTCGGGCGCGCTGGGCGCGGGCCGACGGCAGCGCCGGCCTCGCGCGCGGCGCGTGGGCCCGCCGCGCCGCGGCGGGTGGGCCGGCCGCTGTGCGGCGGTTGGGCCGGCGGCGTCGCCGCCGGTGGGACTCGCGCTTCGCGCTCGCCAGGACTCGCTGCGCTCGCTGGGACTCACTGCGTTCGCTGGGACTCACTGCGTTCGCTGGGACTCGCCCCTCGCCGCGCTCGGGGCTCGCCGGGAGGGGGCGACGGTTGCGCCGGCGTCAGGCGCTGCGCGTGGGCCCGCCGCTCCGCGGCGGTTGGGCCGGCGGCGTCGCCGTCGTGAGGACCGAACTTGCGGTCATCTGTGTATCCCCTGACCTCTGTGAACTTGGTACCCGTTGGAACTGGGCCATCTGTGCTTTCTGTGCTTTCTGTGGCCGCGCACCAGCGCGCCTTGGTGCCCCGCCGCGAAGGAGAGTCCACCAGGGGCCGCATCCGTGAATCGCTTGTGATCTGCCGCGTCCGTGTCCCCCGGCCATCTGTGCATCTCTTCTTATCTGTGCATCTGTGGTTCTGTGCGTCCGTGTCCCCCGGCCATCTGTGCCTTCTGTGCCATCTGTGGCCGCGCGCCAGCGCGCCTTTTCGCCCCGCCGCGAAGGTGAGCCCACCAAGGGCCCATCTGTGCATCTCTTCTTATCTGTGCATCTGTGTCCCTGGCGTTCTGTGCCATCTGTGCCATCTGTGGCCTAGAATAAGCAGTTGCATCTCATTCCGAGGAGGCCATCCATGCCGTCGACTTTCGCCGGGGTCCGCCGCGTGCCGCGGCCCGTCAACGAACCCAACCTCAGCTATGCGCCGGGGACGCCCGAGCGGGTCGAGCTGCAGGCGAGACTCGAGTCGATGGCGGCCGAGCGCGTCGACATCCCGCTCATCATCGGGGGCCAGGAGATCCGCACCGGCGAGACCCACACCGCCGTCATGCCCCACAACCACCAGCACGTGCTGGCGGACTGGCACAGCGGCGGCGCCGAGCACGTGACGAAGGCCATCACGGCCGCGCGCGAGGCGCGGCGGGAGTGGGCGAGCTGGTCGTTCGAGGAGCGCGCCGCGGTGTTCCTCCGCGCCGCCGAGCTGCTGACGACGACCTGGCGCCAGACCCTCAATGCCGCGACGATGCTGAACCAGTCGAAGACGGCGTTCCAGGCCGAGATCGACGCGGCCTGCGAGCTGATCGACTTCTGGCGCTACAACGTCGCCTTCGCCGAGCAGTTGCTCCACGAGCAGCCCGACAGCTCGCATGCCATCTGGAACCAGTCCGACTACCGCGGGCTGGAGGGCTTCGTCTACGCCGTCACGCCGTTCAACTTCACGGCCATCGGCGGCAACCTGCCCACGGCGCCCGCGCTGATGGGCTGCACCGTCGTCTGGAAGCCCTCGGCGACGGCGATGCTCAGCAACTACTACGTGATGCGCCTGCTCGAGACCGCGGGCCTGCCGCCCGGCGTCATCAACTTCGTCCCGGGTGACCCGGTCGCCATCACCAGGACCGCGCTCGAGTCGCCGGAGTTCGCCGGCATCCACTTCACGGGCAGCACCGCGGTGTTCCAGAGCATGTGGAAGACCGTGGGCGAGAACATCGCCCGCTACCGCTCCTATCCGCGTATCGTCGGCGAGACCGGCGGCAAGGACTTCGTCGTCGCGCACGCCTCCGCCGACCCGCAGGAGGTGGCCGTCGGCCTCGTGCGCGGCGCCTTCGAGTTCCAGGGACAGAAGTGCTCGGCCGCCAGCCGCTGCTACATCCCGCGGTCGCTCTGGCCCGAGGTGCGCGACCGCATGGTCGCGATGATGCGCGACATCAAGATGGGCGATGTCCGCGATTTCTCCAACTTCATGGGCGCGGTCATCGACCAGAAGTCGTTCACGAAGATCAGCGGCTACCTGGACGACGCGCGGAAGAACGCGAAGATCGTGCAGGGTGGCGGCGCGCGGGGCGAGCAGGGCTGGTTCATCGAGCCGACCCTCATCGAGACCGAGAACCCCGGCTACCGCCTGATGTGCGAGGAGATCTTCGGCCCCGTGCTCACCGCCTACGTCTATGACGATGACCGGTGGCTGGAGACGCTGGAGATCGTGGACGAGACCTCACCCTACGCGCTGACCGGCGCCGTGTTCTCCCGCGACCGCAAGGCCGTGGCCGAGGCCATGACCGCCCTGCGCGATGCGGCCGGCAACTTCTACATCAACGACAAGCCCACCGGCGCCGTCGTCGGCCAGCAGCCCTTCGGCGGCGGCCGCGCGTCCGGCACGAACGACAAGGCCGGCTCGAAGATGAACCTGCTGCGGTGGGTGAACGTCCGCAGCATCAAGGAGACATTCGTCCCGCCTACTGACTATACGTATCCGTTCATGAAGTAGTCAGGCGGGGGAGAAATTGCAGATCTTCAGATTTCAGATTGAAGATTGATTGATGAATTCAGATCGGTCGATGGAAGATTGATTTAGGGATCTGAAGACATCGGGTGATTGGCAGAAGAGGGGTCAGTCCCTTTTTCCATCTGGCGCAGAGGAAAAAGGCGACAGACCCCTTTTCTGCTTTTTGCGTGGAGATCTTCAGCGCCGAGCCAGCGCAATCACCCAACGTTCGATCTGGTAAATCCATTCTTCAATCGATCGATCGTCAATCGTCAATCAATCTGAGATCTGAAATCTGAAGATCTAAAATCTGAAGAGCTTCGTCAATTTCACCACGAAGCTCTGATTCCTCACCTCGGGAAACCCGCGAGTCAGCGTGCTCCGCCCGTCGCTGTAGACGATGAAGAGCTCGGAGCCGGGGGTGTATTCCCAGCGGAAGCGGGCGTTGGTGGCGACGGCGTCGGCGCGGGACTGGTACTGGACCAGCGCGCCGACGAACATGCGCGGCGTGAGCGTGTAGGTGAGGCGGGTGCTCACGAGGTTGCTGTTGCCGTTGCCGAAGGGCCCGGTCACGCGGTTGTACGAGAAGGTCGGCTCGACGTAGAACTGGGCGTTGAAGTCGACACGGCCGCGCCAGGTGAGCTCGGTGAGGTGGCCTCCGTAGAAGCTGCCGCGCCGCGCGGTGATGCGGCCGTTGATCTTCCGCTGGTTGCCGATCATGTACTCGGCCTGCACCTGCGAGAAGTCGTAGGCGCCGGGCTGGACTTCCACCGCCTTCGCGACCTCGAACGGCTCGTAGATCAGCTCGAAGCTGCGCGTGTAGTCCACCGAGATCTGGTCGCTCGAGTCCATGTCCATCCGGAACGCCGCCTGGGCTTCCCGTGACTCCATGTCGCCGAACGGGTTCGTGGCGTAGTTGAAGCTGGCCTCGTAGTAGAGCTTGCGCACCCCGGCCCAGCGTGCCGGGCGCGGCGAGAAGCGGGCCTGGGCGTAGGAGCGCCGGAAGGCCTCGCGGCGCAGGAAGCCGACTTCCGGGTTGAAGTGCTCGCCGACCAGCAGGTGGTCCGCCTGGAACCCGTAGCGGTCCGCGTTGTAGTCGAACCGCGCCCGGTAGCTCGTGTCGTCGCCCTCGAGCCCGGGGGTCTCGGTCCGCGCCCAGTAGCTCACGATCGTCAGATCGTCGCTGAGGTTGAGCTGGGCGTCGCCGCCGTACACGGTGTTCGTGCCCTCGATGCCACTGCCCGGATCGCGGCGCGTCGCGATGATGCCGATGCGGCTCCGGCTGAGCACGTCGCGGTTGAGGCGGAAGGCCGAGAAGTTGGTCCCCGGCACCGAGACCTCCGGGGCCTCCTTCGTCTGCATCGAGAGCGCGCCGACCTGCCACGGCCCGGTGCGGCCGAGGATGCGTGCGCCGCCGAGGATCGGGATCACCGCGCCCTCGTCCAGCCCGATACGGCGGCTGTAGAAGAGCACGGGCAGGTCGTCCGGCCCGTTGTTCGGCCCACCGCCGCCGCCCCGCCCGCCACCACCCCCACGGAGGTTGGCGCCGCCGAAGGCAAACGCCTCCTGGCCCTCGAGGAAGAAGTCGCGCTTCTCGGGGAAGAACAGGCTGAAGCGGGTGAGGTTCACCTGCGCCTCGTCGTCTTCCACCTGGGCGAAGTCGGTGTTGTAGGTGAAGTCGGCGATGAGCGTCTGCGTGAGGCCCCACTTCACGTCGACCCCGAATTCCCCGTTGCCCTCGTTCTCGAACGGGATGTCGGCATCGCGGTTCGTCAGGACGGAACCGAGCACGTAGGGCTTCACGTCGAGGTTGCGCATGCGCGTGGGCGGCTCGATGCCAACCAGCGTGGCCGACGTGGAGATCACCGACATGCCACGCCGCCCGTACTGCGCCGGCACGGGCGTGAGGTGCGAGATCTCGTTCTTCCACCGGACCATGCGGCGGAAGTTGATGCCCCACACGTGGCCGCCCTCGCGGAAGCGGAGCGACCGGAAGGGGATCTGGTACTCGACCGACCAGCCCCCATCGAAGTCGGCGGCGCGCACGTCCCAGAGCGTGTTGAAGTCGCTGCTGGGCTGCTCGTTGGTCACCGCCCAGTCGAACAGGCCGCCGACCGAGTTGGTGGCGAAGCCGAACGCGTTCCGCCGGTCGTAGAAGGTGTCGATGAGGACCGCGAAGTGGTCGTTGTTGTACATGTTCATCGCGTCGCGGCGCATGTCGGCCGTGACGCGGCGCGAGGAGTCGGTCTCCCACAGCCGCGCGGACACGTACAGGTTCTCGTCGTCGAAGAACACCCAGACCTCGGTCTTCTCCGTGGCCGGCGCGCCCTCCACGGGCTCCTGCTGGTAGAAGCCCGTGATGGGCGGCACGTTCTCGTAGAAGGCCTCGTCCAGCCGCCCGTCGAAGATCTCGGGGGAGGGCAGGCGCATCGTGCGGATGGTGGCCTTGCCGTCCTCCCCGCGCGTGAGGATGGCGGGCGGCTCCGGCGCCGCCGGGCCGTCGATGATCACATCGCCGGATTGACGGGCGAGCGCGGACGCCGCCGGGACGAGCAGGAGGAGGCAGAGCAGGGGGGGGAGCGTCCGGCGCATCAAGCCGGCAATTTCACCATAAAAGCGGCGATCCGTCGAGATGTCACTGCCAGCGCGTCACCTGCTGGAAGCCCGTGGTGTTGATGTCCCGGAACATCGGGGTCTTCGGCGGCAGCAGGGCGGGGTCGAGGAAGTCGGTGTCGAAGTTGTAGCCGCGTGTCGGAGCGCTGTAGACGGTGGTGCAGCACTTGTAAAGGCCTGTGGCCTGGCGGCTGTAGTAGAAGCTGGCGATTGACCCGCGATAGTTGAGCGTGCCGTCCCAGTCCTCGAGCATGCGGAAGAAGTTGTGGACGCCGCCGTCGGTGCCGTAGTCTTGGTAGTTGCCGCTGATGTGCGGGAACGAACGCCCCTTGCCCGAGATGGCCGCGAAGCGGTACCAGGTGGTCGCGGTAGCTCGACGGTTCGACGGGTTGTAGGGGAAGTACAGCGACCGCGTGTCGCCGTGCTGGTAGGTGACGCTGCTGATGGTGCGGGCCAGCGGCCAGCTGTTCGAGAGCAGCGTGATCGCGTCGGCGATGATCGCCGCCGGCACGTGCGGGTCGCCGAAGCCCGAGTCGTTGGCGTTGTAGTTGCCCTCGACGTACACGGGGTTCTCGGACACGATTGCGAGGCCGTCCGCCGGCAGGTTGCCGAGGGTGCCGTTCGTGACCTTGAGCGCCCGGCGGAAGAAGATGGCCTTGTTCCGGCGCGCCTGCTCGAGCGTGACCTGCGTCCGCAGGGTGGCCGTCGCGTTCAGGGGCGCCGAGGCGCCCGCCGGGGGCACCGGCGTGTTGCCGTACACCTGCAGCGTGCTGTCGCTGTTGACGTCCTCGCCGGTGTCGAGCACGGAGTTCGGCGCGCCGTTGCTGTCGCCCGGGTTGACGAGATCCTCGAAGCCCAGCTCGCCCGTCTCGTTGCCCCCCGCATCCTGGTTCAGCCGGCGGTCGGAGAAGTACAGGACGAACCCGTCCTCGTTCACCACGCTCGCGCCGCTCGCGCCGATCGTGCCCGCCAGCCAGCGCCGCAGGTTGTTCACGTCGAGATCGAAGTAGTGCATGACGCCACCGAGGCGGATGTCCGTCGCGGAGGTGGCGTGGTTGTCGCGCGGCCAGGCCTCGCGCGGGTCGTAGATCACGAGCGGCCAGTAGTCCTTCTCGTTGGTGCTGTCGAGCCCGCACGCGTCGCCTGGGGCCGTCGACGGCGCGGCCTTGACCCGCTGAATCCGCAGGATGGCGTCGGGGTTCGGCTCGGCGCAGCCGGCGACGTCGATGTTGCGCCGCGTGATCCCGAGGTTCAGCCACTCGACGGTGACGTCGACCCAGGCACCGGCGGCATTGCGGTACTCGACCTTCAGGAAGCCGTCGTGCAGGGGCGTGTTCAGCGCCGAGAGCACGTTGCTGTCGGCCGCGTTGCCGGGGGACACCGCGAAGGGCGCGTGCGCCGCGTCCACGGTGTAGCCCGCGATGGGCGACACGGCGAGCCGGCCGAGCTGCACCGGCGCCCCCCCCGAGATGCCGGGCAGGCTCGTGATGTCCGCGGCCGTGTCCGACAGCAGCACACGCACGCTGGCCTGCGAGAACATGCGCTGGCCCGTCACGAGCGGCTCCTCGCCCGCGACCGGCCGCTTGATGAGGTCCACCGGCGTGCCGCCAATGGTGATGAGGGGGAGGTCGAGCCGCCGGGCGCCCGTGCGCCCGTTCCGCAGGTAGCCGTTGTAGGTGCCGATCGACAGGTTCGTCCAGGTCGGCTCGTTCTGGCTGCTGCCGAGCGTGCCGACCAAGCTGCCTTCGCTGGTCGTGAGGCTGCGGTACGACCCGGGCGCCGTGATCGGCCGCACGCTGCCGGTGTAGCCGGAGGTCACGGACCACCCGTTCGACAGGTTGGTCCTAATCACGTCCTGGACCGCCGTCACCCGGTCCGAGAGATACAGCGTCGCGCCGGAGGCGAGGAAGAGGTTGCCGTTGGTGTGGACGCGTCCACCGAAGCTGAAGTCCGGGCCCGCGAAGAAGCTCAGGTCGGTGTCCGAGAAGATGCCGAACTGGAACACCGGGATGCTGACGGTCTGCATCGTCCGGCGCAGCCGCGCCTCCGACCCGTCGACGGTGCGGGCCGTCGTCGTCAGCGTGTAATCGGTGATGAGCGCCTTGAAGTCGGCGTAGGGGCCCGACTTGACCGTGCCCGCGGTGGCGGTCGGGTTGCCATCGGCGTCGGCCGTGAACTGCACCTTGTAGCCGAGGCCGTCGGCCGCGTCGAACGACACGTTGGTGAGCGCCGGGGGCTCGCCCTCGATGGTCTCGACGTCCTCGAGCTCCGGCGAGAAGTCCACCGCGAAGAGGTCTCCGAGGTCGGCCGTGAGCTTCTCGAGCCCCGCGTGCGCCGCGTAGAAAGCCTGCGTCCGCGACCGGTCGACGCCGCGCAGCTTCACGTCCGTGGACACCACCACCAGGAAGCCGGTCAGGATCGACGTCGTCAGGAGCAGGAGGAGCATGACGGTGACGAGCGCCACGCCCCGATCGTCGGCCAGCCGTCCGTGAGGTCTCGTCATCGCTGCCTCGCCCCTACTGGAGGTCGTACCGGCTGACGAACGCCAGCGAGCGCAGGCTCACCTGCGTCGTGAGGCTCGAGCGCAGGTACTGGCCCGTGCGCGAGAACTCCTCGAGCGAGCGCGCGGCCAGGTACAGGTTGGCCTTGCGGATCTGGTTGGGTGAGTTCGGGCTCTCGGGCTCCTCGACGTTCGTCGGGTTCGTCACGCCGTCCACCAGGTCCCACGTGAGCTGCATGTTCTCGACGCCAATCGCGACGGCGCGCCCGGGGCCGTAGTTGACGCGGCGGATGAAGTGCGGCGACGTGATCGGCCCGCTCGAGGGCACGACCAGGTAGTAGCTGATCATCAGGATCCGGTACGCGGTCGCGGGCGGCCACGAGGCGTCGTCGTTGCGGTAGGACAGGATCGATCCCTGCGGGGCGTCGCGCTGGTTGAGGTGCGAGCTGGCCGTGCTGGCGAAGTAGATCTGCTGGCCCTCGACGCCCGTGACCTCCTGGATCGCGGATCCCTTCCCGGCGAAGGTGATCATGATCAGGTCACCCTCCTTCACGCCGGTCGCCGCGTTGTCGATCGGGCTCCCGTTGTCGACGATGATGCTCGAGCCATCGGTGGCGACGATGACGCCGACCTCGTTGTCGGCGGCGTCGTCATTGAGGGTGATGGACGGGTCCTCGTAGAGCAGCGTGACCGCGTCGGTGGCGACGCCGTTGATCACCTGGCCGATGCCCGCGCCGGGGCTGACCGCCGGCAACGTCGTGTAGGCGGGATCGAACTCCCAGTCCGAGCCGTCCGGGCCGGGCCGGGCGATGGCGAGCGCGTCCTGGCCGGAGGGGATCGGAATCCCGCCGGTGGGGATGCCCTGGCCGGTCTGCAGCAGGTCGCGGATGACGAGGTTCATCGCGACGCGCAGGTTCTGGTTGACGTCGGTCATCACCGCGCCGGCCTCGCTCGCGCGGTTCGCGTCCTGGAGGGCCGTCAGCGCCGCGGCCGTGACCGTCAGCGTCAGCGTCATCGCGACCAGCAGCTCGGGCAGCGAGAAGCCCGCCTGCCCGCGCAGCCGGGGGCTCACGAAATGGGGACTGTCCCCTTTTCGGCCAGCGTGAGATCCCACGAAAAGGGGACTGTCCCCATTTCCGACGGCAGCGCCATCCCCGAAATGGGGACTGTCCCCATTTCCGCGAAGCCGCGCCAGCGCCGCCGCGATGCTGTTGCTACGCATAAGCCGAGATGTACGTCGTGATGACGTATTCCCGCGTTTCCGCGCCGACCTCGTAGGTGATGATCACGCGGAGCGATCGAAGCGTCGGCCCGATGTCGCGAATCTCCACCTCGCGCGTGAAGTTGACCAGCGGCACGACCTCGTCGTCGTCCGTGCCGAGCAGGCCGTCGGCGCCCGGCTGGACGAGCGCCTCGAGCTCGTCCCCATCGTCTTCCGTGTTGACGAGCCCATCGTCGCCGGGACGGGTGAGCGCGAGTGCGCCGTCGAGGAAGATGCCGCCGTCGGAGCCACTCGCGCCCTGGACGTTCTTGATCTGCGCCCAGGTGATCGTCTTGGTGTCGCGCGCCGTGTAGACGCTCTCGATGGCCTCGGCCGCCTTCTCGCGCGCGAGGATGTCGAAGTTCGAGCCGGCCAGCGTGCCGAGCCCCTGCGCGAAGGCCGCGGCAATCGCCAGCATGCCGAACGCGAGGATGGTGATCGACACGAGCGACTCGACGAGCGAGAAGCCGCGCTCGTCTCCCGTCCAGGGGCCGGCCGGGCGCGTCAGCGTGCCGTCCATCCGCCCTCCCATCCGGTGCCCGAGGAGCTCCACTTGTAGAAGCGCGCTCGCGCCGTCGCCCCGGTGACGGTGATGGCCCGCGCCGTCTCGCGTTTGCCGGCCATGCCCATGAAGATCGTCCCGTTCACCGGGACGCCGGTCTCGTCCACGAGCGTGCCGTCGGACGTGAAGATGAGCTCGGACGAGTCCCCGAAGTCGACCACCCCGCCGGCGCCGAAGCCCTCCGGCGTGTCGCCCATGTCGCCGAACTGGTAGAACTTCACGTTGTATTCGAAGCCGAGGACCTGCAGCTCGGTCTCGGCCCCGCCGCCGTCGAGGCGCACCACCGTCATCGTGCTCGCGTCGGTGTCGAACCGCAGCTCCACGTCGCGGCGGCTCGAGATCGACACCTCCCGCGCCGCCTGGAGCGCCCCCAGCACGCGGCTCACCTGCCCGTCCGCCCGCACCGACGGCACCACCGCGTTGACGGTGGCCAGCGCCATGCCCGACAGGATCAGGAAGAACGTCACGGCAACGAGCATCTCCGGCAGCGTGAAGCCGGACTGGGTGGAACGCGCCATGGGAATTCGGGTCCCGCAGGGGACCAGGGGCTGCTTCGGCAAGACGGGTACCCAGGGGCGCCGCGGGGTGGCGGCGGAGAACTTCTAGAGAACTATCGGATCTTCGCCGTCTGTTCTTGAGGGCAAAGTGTGCTGGAATGGGACAGTTGGATTACGGATGTGCGGTCGAGCCCAAGCGAAATGCCTCACGGAGACATCGGAGACACGGAGGCACGGAGCCGGCGCGTTGCGCCCGCCAATCGTCAATCTGAAATCTTCAATCTGAAATGGCGGGCGCAGCCCGCCCCCGTGTTCTCCGTGCTGCTCCGTGTCTCCGTGTATGGTCGAGCCGGTATAATTGGCGGTTGTCCGGGAGTCCCTGAGTCTTCGCCACCCGGACGGGAGCTTGCAGCGTGTCACGAGTCACCATCACCGAAGTCGCCGGCGCGGGCGTGCAGGAGCGGGAAGCCCTGCGCAAGGCCCACCAGGTCCGCTTGATCGAGCCGGCCGAGGAAGGCTGCGGCATCAAGGATCTGCCGAACGGCGTCTACGGCTATTCGTACTCGCCTGTGCTGGCGGCACCGTTGTTTCGGACGTTCCGCTATCGCACCTACGAGATGCACCGGCTGGCCGATGGCCGGGCCGTCATCCTCGGCTGCGTGTCCAGCGCCGAGGCCCAGGCCCTTGCCAATGCCACCGGCCCGGTCGTGCTGCACATCTTCTACGACCGCGATGCCGACGCCGACACGATGGTCGTCATCCCCTACGACCGCATCCGGCACCATCGCCAGTACTCGGTCCGCAACACGGCGGGGATCGAGCTCACGGTGGAGCCGGAGCAGGGCAAGTAGGAAGGCAGAAGTAAGAAGTCAGAAGTAAGAAGGCGGCGGGCCGCAGAGACACGGAGACACGGAGACACGGAGACGGCTCCCTGGTTGAGGGGGCCTCAGGCAGCGGTCGTGACAACGCGATGTGCCTTTCTTTGATTCCGGTTTCTTGATTCTCCATTCGCGTGAGCGCGAGAGGTGTGCGATGAGACGACTGCTGCTCGCCTTCGCTCTGCTCGGCGTCGTAGCCCTGCCCGTCGCCTGGTCGGGCGCTCCCCCGATCGCGTGGGCCCAGGCCCGAATCCCCGAGCCGGCTGACGTCTTCGGCTTCCAGCCCGGCGCCGACTACAAGCTCGCCAGCCACGAGCAGATCCTCGAGTACTTCCAGAAGCTCGACGCCGCCTCCGACCGTATCGTCGTGGAGGAGATCGGGAAGAGCACCGAAGGCCGCCCGATGATCCTCGCGCTCATCTCGAGCGAGGAGAACCTGCGGAACCGCGAGCGCTACCGCGACATCGCGCGACGGCTCGCCAACGTCCGCGATGTGGACGAGGCACAGGCCCGGGCACTCGCGAAGGAAGGCAAGGTCATCGTCTGGATCGACGGCGGCCTGCACGCGACGGAGGTCGCCGGTGCGCAGCACACGCCGGAACTCGCCTGGTGGCTCGTCAGTTCCGAGGACGATGAGGCGAGGCGGGTTCGGGAGAACGCCATCCTGCTGCTGATGCCGTCGATGAACCCCGACGGCCTCGACGTCGTGCGCGACTGGTACTACCGCAACCTCGACACGCCGTTCGAGACGACCACCCCACCCGTCCTGTACCACCACTACGTCGGCCACGACAACAACCGCGACTGGACGATGCTGACGCAGGTGGAGACGCAGGCGGTGGCGCGGCAGTTGTATTTCGAGTGGTTCCCGCAGGTCGTCTACAACCACCACCAGTCCGGCCCGTTCCCGAGCCGCATCTGGGGCCCGCCGATGAAGGACCCGGTGAACCCCAACCTCGATCCGCTCCTGGTCAGCACGATCAACCAGATCGGCGAGGCGATGCGGAAGCGTTTCGACGAGGAGGACAAGCCGGGCTACAGCAGCCACATGCTGTACGACATCTGGTGGAACGGCAGCATGCGTGGCGGGCCGGACTTCCACAACATGGCGGGGTTCCTGACCGAGACCTCGCTCTACCGGTACGCGACACCGAAATGCTACGCCCCCGAGGAAATCCCTGAGACCTTCGGCGAGCGCCACAAGAACCAGCCGGCGAAGATCCCGAGCGTGAACTACACCAACCCGTGGATGGGTGGGTGCTGGCCATTCCGGAAGCCCGTCGAGTACATGCTGACGGCGTCCCGCGCGACGCTCGACTTCTCGGCGAAGCTCCGCGAGGACTTCCTCTTCAACATCTGGCGCATGGGCGCGCGGCAGATCGCCCGCGGCGAGAAGGCGGAAGGGGGGCCGTTCGCGTACGTCATCGACATGTCCGCGCAGCACGACCCGACGCGCACGGTCGAGTTCCTGCGCACCTTCCGCAAGGCGAACATCGAGATCCGCCAGGCCGACGCGGCGTTCACGGCCGGCGGCCGGCAGTACCCGGCGGGGACCTACGTTATGGGCCCGCAGCCCTTCCGCCCCTACGTCGTCGACCAGATCGAGCCGAAGGAGTTCCCGGAGCGGCGGCTCTATCCCGGGGGGCCGCCCGACCCGCCCTACGACATGACGGGCTACGAGATCGCCATCCAGATGGGCGTCACCATCGATCGGGTCAAGGATCCGTTCACGCTTCCCGCACGCGTCGTGGATGAGGTGACGTCCGCTGCTGGTGGGATCACCGGCACCGGCGCGGTGTTCCAGCTCTCGGCGAACGAGGAGATGAGCGTCAAGGCGCTCAACCGCCTGCTTAAGGACGGCGCGACCGCGTCGTGGACGGCCGACAACCAGATCGTGGTCCAGGGCGTGGCGCGTGACCGTGTCGAGCGGGAAGTCGGCGAGCTGGGGATCTCCGTCCACGCGCTCGACGCCGTCCCCGACGGCGCGCGCACCATACGGCGTCCGAGGATCGGCCTCTACAAGAGCTACGAGGCCAACATGGACGAGGGCTGGACGCGGTGGATGCTCGAGCAGTACGGCTTCGAGTACACCTCCCTCGACAACGCGGCCGTGCGTGGTGACCTCTCCGGCTTCGACATCCTGCTCTTCGCGGACGAGACGGTGGACCGCATCATCCAGGGCCACCTGCCTGGCACGATGCCGGACGAATACGTCGGCGGCATCGGCATGGACGGCGCGGCGAACGTGCGCAAGTTCGTGGAGAACGGCGGCTGGCTGATGGCGTGGGACGGCGCGGCCGACTTCGCCATCGAGGTGCTGTCGCTGCCCCTCCGGAACACGGTTGCGACCACACGCTCCACCGAGTTCTTCATCCCCGGATCACTCCTGAAGATCACGACCAGGCCCGAGAACCCGCTCGCGGCCGGCATGGAGGCGAACGCGATCGCGATGTTCGCCGGCTCGCAGGCCTTCCAGGTGGTGCCACCCGCGTCGGAAGGCAAGATGCGCGCGGCCCGCGACGTGGACGTCTACGTCGAGTACCCGCGGCAGGGCCTGCTCGTGAGCGGCTGGGAGCTCGGCGCGAGCCGCTACGTCGCCGGCCGCGCCGCTGCCGTCCGTGTGCCGGTCGGCAGGGGCACGGCGGTCGTGATGGGCTTCCGCCCCCACTGGCGCGGCCAGCCGCACAACACGTTCAAGCTGCTGTTCAACCCGCTGTACCTGTCCACGGCGGGGCGGTAGCAGCGAGAGCAATCGGCAGGAAAGGGGTCAGACCCCCTTTTCGACAAGGACCCCATCAAAAAGGGGTCTGACTCCTTTTCTGCTCCCGCGACCCGCTCGAGCCGCGCAGATCCGCCTGGCGGATCGGCGCGCTCCCGCGACGAGGCCGAGCGCATGCCTCATCCGCAAGTCGGCTAAGCCGTTTCGAATCCACGCCTGCCGCGTGCCCGACGCGGCGCCCACTGCTCCGAGGCCATCCAGGGCCGCCGCGAGCCCGCCCGGCTGGTCGGGACGCGACGGAAATCCTGACCGACGTCCGTCTCCTGCCTTTGCTGGGGCATTCGGAACGGTCATCGTCCTGCCCCGGGGAGCCAGTCCATGCGCTACTGCCTGTCGGTTGCAGTGCTCCTGTGCCTTTGTGGAGCGACGGCCTGCACGGATCCGAACGCGGCGAGGCGACAAGCGCTCACGTCGGATGTGCAGCGGCTCAGCGCCGACTATTCGGTCCTCAGTCACTCGATTGCGGTCAGAACCGCTCGCGTGGCCGATGCGCAGCGGCGAGTGGAGGGCATGCAGGCGGAGCTGGCCGACTACAGGCGGCGGGTCAACGCCTTCATGATGAACCACAAGATGGCCGTGGCCGCGCTGGCGCTGGGCGGCGGCGGTGCTGCCGTCGCGCTCGATTCGAGCAACTCCTTCTCGCGTGACGCCAGGGCCATCGGCGGTGTCGCGGCCTTCCTGGCCCTGGCCTATGCGATCGACAACGCGGACGAGGTCGCCAACGTGGCCGACCAGCTATTCCAGGCTGACCGATACGTCAAGGCACTGTCGCAGCAGATCGCCGAGCTCTCCTCCGCCCACGCCTCCGAATCTCAGCTGCTCGCACAGGAGCAGAGCGCCCTTCAGGAGCTGCAGGGCACCTTGGACGATACACGGGCGGAACTGGAGCGTCTCCAGTGACGGCTGCCGCCGCCAACGACTGAAACAGAGGGATTGCCAGGAGGGAATCACATGCATTGGTATCTGCAGGCCCTCGGGAAGTACGCCGTCTTCACCGGCCGGGCACGACGCAAGGAATACTGGATGTTCGTCCTGTTCAACATCCTGATCGTGTTCGCCCTCGGACTGCTGGAGGGGATCCTCGGCATCGCGGCCGAGACCGGCGAGAGCGTTCTGGTGACCGTCTACGAACTGGGCATCCTCGTTCCTGCGGTCGCCGTCGGGGTGCGCAGGATGCACGACACGGACCACAGCGGATGGTGGCTGCTGGTGCCCATCGTCAATCTGGTGTTCGCCGTCAGCGAGGGGCAGCACGGCGACAATCGCTTCGGCCCGGATCCAAAGGCGTCGGTGCCGGAGAGCTCCGTGGTCTCAGGTGCCGCCCATGCGACAGGCATCCCCGTCCCGGTCAAGGCCGAGGCCGCGAGCCCGGCGATGAATGCGTTCTGCACCCAATGCGGAACACGTCTTCCGGACGTCGCGGCGTACTGTCCCCAGTGTGGCGCCGCCAGGGCCGCCTGGTAGTCGGCCCGGGCCTGCGGCCAGGTATCAGGCGGCCGGTCGGCCCCTTTTCGACAAGGCCCCATGAAAGAGGGGTCTGACCCCTCTTCTACTCCCTCGACCCCCGGGGCCGCGCAGATGCGACGGCGCGCGACCGGAGATGTAGGATGGCCCTATGCAACGGGCGCTGGACGCGAAGCTCACATACGCGGACTGCGCCGCGATTCCGCCCGACGGCACGATCTGGCAGATCCTGGACGGGGAGGCGGCCGTAACTTCCGCGCCGTCGCGGAGCGAGGTACCCCGGGCAGTGCTGTGTGAGCCGGGGACGGACATGCAGAAGCCGACGGAGGTGCACCGATGGCTCGACTCGAGGGCGTGCGGCTCATCCTGGCGGTTCGCGACCTCCGCGCATCCACTGACTTCTACATCCGCGTCCTGGGCTTCGAGCGGGACTTCGGTGACGATTCGGATGGCTGGAGCTGGCTGTCGCGGGGCGACTTCCGGGTGGGCTTGGGCGAGTGCAAGGACGCCCTGCCGGCAGGCGAACTTGGCGACCACTCGTACGTGGCGTACATCACCGTGGACGATGTCGACGAGCTCCATGCCGAGCTCGAGCCACGTGGGGCGCGCATCCGACATCCGCCGCAGACGAAGCCATGGGGGATGCGCGAGTTCGCGCTGCAGACGCCGGACGGTCATCGCATGACGTTCGGCAGCCCGGCGCGAGGATAGAGAGCGTGGCTGAAGTCGTGCTCTTTCATCACGCCCAGGGAGTGACGCCCGGGGTCGTGGCCTTTGCTGACCTGTTGCGGCAGGCGGGGCATCGCGTGCACGTGCCAGACCTCTTCGGCGGACGCACGTTCGGCAGCCTGGACGAAGGCCTTCGCCACGTCGAGGAGATCGGATTCGGCACGGTGATCGAGCGTGGGAAGCAGACCGTGGACGGGTTGCCGCCGGAGCTCGTCTACCTGGGGTTCTCGCTCGGCGTGGTCCCGGCGCAGATGCTGGCCCAGACCCGGCCAGGCGCGCGAGGGGCGCTGCTCTTCCACGCGTGTGTGCCGATGCGGGAGTTCGGCGCGACCTGGCCGGAACGCGTCCCGGTGCAGATTCACGCGATGTCCGAGGATCCCATCTTCACCGGAGAAGGGGACCTCCAGGCCGCTCGCGAGCTAGTGGAGCTCGCGGACGACGCGCAGTTGTTCCTGTATCCCGGGAGCGAGCATTGCTTCGCGGACAGCTCGTTGCCGTCCTATGATGCCGGCGCCACGGACGTGGCTCTGCAGCGTGTGATGGAGTTGCTTGCCTCCAGCCGGAGCACGACACCTTCATGAAGAAGCGTCTTCGGAAGAAGCTGCGGCTCGGGGAGTTCGTCGAGCTCGGTTTCGAGGTGAGCTTCCGGCTGCCTTGGGCCGACGGCGACCAGGCGCTCGATGCGTTCTGGGACGAGTTCGTCGAGCACATCGAGTCCCGAAGGCTGTACTGTGCCGGTGCATGCGGGAAGGCTTGGGACGTGGTCATCTATCGGGGGCACCGTCGGCCCGCGACGGAACTGGACCGGGTTGATATCCACCAGTGGCTAGGAGCTCGCCACGCGCGAGACATCCGGGTGGGGCCTCTATTCGATACGTGGCGTGCTGCCTGACCGTCAGCGTGCTCGCCGAGCGAACGCAACCGCACGACCAGGCGCAACGAGGTGAGCCGGTGAGATTCAAGATCCGGCGAGCCGTACCGGACGAGGCAGAGACCCTGAGCGAGGTGGCACGTACCGCCAAGGCCTCGTGGGGCTACCAGGCCGACTGGCTGTGGGCCTGGCGCGACGAGCTCACGATCACGCCGGGGTTCATCGCCACACACCCGGTCTTTGTCGCCGTCGCTGACGACAGCGTCGCCGGGATCGTGGCGCTCGAACTTTCCGCTGGCACCGCCTGCCTCGAGCATCTCTGGGTGGTTCCCGGCCACCAGCGCCAAGGCATCGGCAAGGCTCTGGTCCGGCACGCGATTGGTGAGGCCGCGCGGAATGGCGCGCGCATGGTCCGCGTCCTCTCCGACCCTCACGCCGTCGACTTCTATACCGCGCTCGGCGCCCGCCTGACAGGAAGCCGCCCCGCTCCGATGCCCGGCGCGCCCGACAGGGCCTTGCCTGTCCTGGAACTCTCGACCGGTGAGTGAACTCTGCCAACGTGGTGCGACCGATTCCAGCAGCCGGCCGCTGGCGACAAGTCCGTAGGCAAGCCCTGCGGCGAGGCGCTGGCCGTTTCGATTGACGACGGAGTCCGACGATGCCATCGTCGTCGACGTGGGGGGCAGGTCGGCTGCGAAGCAACGCACGGCGGCTGGCGGTTCTGGAACCGAGCGAGACGGCGACGCATGGAAGCTCTCGAAGGCTCAGGTGCGCGAGATTCAGCGCCGCATTCGGGATCTCGAGGATCGGACCCGGTATCTACTCGTCAGTGCTTTCACGCCGCAGATGGTTCTGTACTACAACGTGTCTAGGGACACGTTCGGAATGAACGACCCATCGCTGGGCACGCTCTTCAAGCGCCGAGCGGCAGCAGTGGCGATACAGCGCTTGTTGCGACCCGGTATTCGGGTGGTCCGTTGCCGGGCGGATCGCCACGATCGAGTCGTCAAGAGCTCCGTGCCCCGGCTGGGGTCACGCTCCCGTCGGTCGCGACATGCCTGAGATTTCGCGCTTCCTGGGCATGGTGATCGGCATGTTCTTCAACGAACACGGGCCTCCGCACTTTCATGCCGTGTACGGCGACCAAAGGATCACGGTCGAGATCGGATCAGGGCGTGTGCAGGGAGAGTTTCCAACTCGCGCCCTTCGCCTCGTACTTGAATGGGCCCGTCTCCACGAGCGAGAATTGATGCAGAACTGGGAGCGAGCTCGGCGGCGAGAACCACTCTCGAGAATCGAGCCTTTGGAGTAAGCCATGATGCCCTACGACGTGATCGAAGCGCGGCACGTGGCGGGGTTCGTCCTCTGGCTCCGGTTCCGCGATGGCACCGCAGGGGAGATCGACCTGGGGCCAGAACTTCACGGGCAGGTGTTCGAACCGCTTCGCGACCCTGCCGTCTTCCAGAGCTTCCGCATCGATCCGGAGTTCCAGACGCTCGTGTGGCCCAATGGGGCCGACTTCGCGCCCGAGTTCCTGCACGACAGCGTACGAGTGACGGCCTGATCCTCGTCCTCGGCTGACCGCGGCACGGGGCCTCTCCACCAACCCTGCAGGTCCGCCTCCCGTCACACACCGCGGCGCTCGCCAGCTCAGTCTGGAAGAAATCCTGGTGGTCCCTGTTGGCGACCCACCACGCGTGCTCTCGTTCGATCTGCTGTGCGCCCGTCGCCGTCAGCCGGACCCGGCGCTCTGTCACCGCACCCGCAGCCGCTGGAGAAGCTCGGCTGGGTCAACCAGGCGTCCGGCCTGCACGTCCTCTTCGGACTGCGCGAGCGCGGCATGCAGGGCCGCGCGGTCGGCGTTGTCGAGCCAATCGCCCGGATCCAGCGCCAGCAACTCGACTTCCGTGCCTTCCGGGAGATCCGTCGGTTCATCGACAACCAGGCGTCCGTCTCACACCAGGGCCTTGATCGTCACGGGTCCAGGGTAGCACCGTGTGCGGAGCCCAACAACGGACCCTGGCGGCTCATTCCGGTCGCAGAGCGAGCGAGGTGACACCAGTTGGCAGAGCGGGCGTATCATGACGCCGAACGTCGATCGACAGCTCAAGAGGGCCGCTGTCATCGGCTACTGGACGTACCTGGGGAGCCGTGAAGCCAAACATCTTCTTAGTCGATCCCGTCCTCTGTCCGGAAGATCGTCTGACGGCCTACTGGCACTACGTCCTGAGCGTTGTGCCAGGCCTCGGCCAGGCGTTCGCAGACGCGATCTCGGAGACCGCAGGCCTGCAACCATCCCCGTTCCTGGGAGCAATCGATCACCCCTACGGGGATTCGCAGAACAGGCCGGATCTTCTCATTCAGTGTCGTGATTGGAGTGTGTTGTTCGAGCACAAACTCGATTCTCCCGTCGGCCCAAGGCAATTGCAGCGGTACGGCGCGCTGGCCGCTTCCCGGGGCTGGAAATTCGCGCTGCTGTCGGCTTGGCGGCTTGAGCTGCCCGACGAAGTGCTGCGCTCCCCGAGCTACGTGTCGCCGTCGGCGACAGGCGGACCGCCGCACTTCATGTGGCAGGACCTGCCTCCGCTGCTCGGCGCTGTCGACCACCATCTGGCGAGGGAGTTCGCAGAGTTCCTCGAGTGGGCCGGACTTGGCAAGTTTAGCTGGGCTGGATTGGGCGACCCATTCATCGACACTGCCGCCGCAAGAGCGTTGCTCGACCTCTACGACTCGATAGGTAAGAGCTTCAGGAGGCCTGGCGTCCAGTGCCGCAAGAGCGCCAGTAGCTTGATCTATCAGATCCGCACACCATTCGCGCCCGTCCACCTGATCAACGTTGGGCCACTGCAATCAGTTGCACAAGAGAGCCCGACCGTGAGGGGCCCGGTCATGGGAGTTTGGGTGTGGATTAGCCGGCCTGGCGCAGGAGATCGACGTGTCCTGTCCGTTGAGGACGCAGAGATCAAGCTGGGTCCGACTTCTGTCACCGTCAAGAACCATCTGGACGGCAGACGCCTTCCGTACGCCAAGCCGGTCTACAACGAGCGCTCCTATTACGTACCGCTGGACTACGTGCTCCAGGCGTCCACCAGGTCTTCAGCACAGCGCCTCGCGCAATTCGTCGAAGCTGTTGCTGGGCACTTGAAGGAAGAAGTAGCGACAGCGGTGCCAGGTATTCCTTCACATCGGTCGGCAACGAGGCCCGTTGCGAGTCGGCGCGGCTGATTACCGCCTGTGGCTCCCGCGAGTCCTCGGAGGGTCCAATTGGAGGCGATCATCGTGCCCTGCACTCAGGAGAAGATCTGGCCTCGGTGGACGCCCAAATCCCGCAATTAATCGACACTTCAAATCCCGCAATTAATCGACACTTCAAATCCCGCAATTAGCTGACGGCGGCCGAGACGTTGACGCGGGCGAGGCACCTGGTGTCCTTCGCCGGCATGGGCTACGTCTTGGAGCAGACCAAACAGCAGCAAGTCCTCGCGCTCGGCCAGTTGGGATGGCCGGTGAGCCGCATCGCCACGGCGGCGCAGGTGGACCGGGCGACGGTGACGCGCTACCTGCGGGCCGCCGGCCTGCCGGTGCGCGGACGGGGACGTCCGAGCGAAGCGACGGCAAATGCCACAATTTCCGGGCGCGAGGTGTCCACCGACCCTCCGGCAGATCCCGCAATGTCCTCGGGCGTGGTGTCCACCGACTCCGCGCCCGCGCGTGCGCCGCGGAGTAGCGCCTGCGAGCCGCATCGCGAGCGCATTGAGGCCGCCGTCCGCCTCGGCCGCAATGCGATGGCGATCTGGCAGGACCTGGTCGACGACGTGGGCTTCACCGGCCGCTATGCGAGCGTCCGCCGCTTTGTGCGGCACCTCCGACGCACCGCGCCACCCGACGCGCGCGTGGTCATCGTCACCACGCCGGGCGAGGAGGCGCAGGTCGATTACGGCGAGGGGCCGATGGTCCGTCACCCGGCCACCGGCAAGTACCGGCGCACCCGGCTGTTTGTCCTGACGCTGGCGCATTCCCGCAAGGCGGTGCGGCTGCTCACGTGGCAGTCCAGCGCGCAGACGTGGGCGGAGCTGCACGAGCGCGCGTTTCGGCGCCTGGGCGGCACGCCCCGGACCGTCGTGCTCGACAACCTCAAAGAGGGCGTGCTCACGCCCGACGGTCTACGAGCCCAGGCTGAATCCGCTGTATCGCGACGTGCTCGCGCACTACCGCGTGGTCGGGCTCCCGTGTCGCGTGGGCGATCCCGATCGCAAAGGCAAAGTCGAAGCCGGCATCGGCCACACGCAGAAGACGCCCCTGCACGGGCAGCGCTTCGAGACGCTGGCGCAGGCGCAGGGCTATCTCGATCGCTGGGAGGCGCACTGGGCCGACACCCGCATCCATGGGACGACGAAGCGCCAGGTCGCCGCCATGTTTGCCGACGAGCGCCCGACGCTCCAGCCGCTGCCCCTCGAGCCGTTTCGCTATTACCGCTTCGGGGTGCGTACGGTGCATCTCGACGGCTGCGTCGAAGTCGAGGCCGCGTACTACTCGACGCCGCCCGCTGGATCGGCCAGCGCGTCCATGTGCAATGGACCGACCTCCACGTCCGCGTGCTCGCTCCCACGACGGGGCAGCTGCTGCGCGAGCATGTCCGCGCACCGCGCGGCCATCACCGCATCGCCGACCCGGATCGGCCCGCCCGCACACCGGCCGGGACGCTCGCGATCCTCGCGCGCGCCCGGCGTGCCGGCGTCCACCTGCACACCGTGTGTACCCACATCCACACGCACGACGGCGCCGCGGGCGTGCGCCGGATGCTGGGCTTCCTCGCGCTGGCGAAGAAATACGGGCCCGCCGCGGCCGATGAGGCCGCCAAAGCGGCCCTCGACCTGCAGGTCCCGACGTATCACTTTCTCCGGCGGTATCTCGAGCGGCGCCCGGCGGCGCCGCTCACGCTGAAGCAAATCGATCCCCTCATTCGTCAGCTCACGCTCTATCGCGACCTCATCGACCAGCAGACAGGAGACCGCTCATGAATCTCGTCGAGCTCGACACCGCCCTGCGCAAGCTCCGGCTCTCCGGCATGGCCACGACGCTGGACGCCCGGCTCCGCCACGCCCAGTCCGAACGACAGGCGCCGATCGATCTCGTCTCCGCGCTGGTGAGCGACGAGCTCACCCGCCGCCAGGATCGGCTGATCGCCCGGCGGATCCAGCAGGCGCGCGTCCGCGACGCCGACCGCACGCTCGACACCTTCGATCTCGATTTCAACAAGAAGATGAACCGCGCCCTGATCCACGAGCTGGTGACCGCTCGCTTCATCCTCGCGCGGGAGGACGTCCTGCTCCTCGGACCGCCCGGCACCGGCAAAAGTCACGTGGCCCAAGCGGTGGGGCACGCCGCGATCCTCCAGGGCCATCGCGTGCTCTACCGAGAAGCCCACGTGCTGCTCGAGGAGCTCGCCGACGCGACGCTCGAGGGTACCCGGAAGGCGGTCCTCGCCGATCTGGCCACCGTCCCGCTGCTCATCATCGATGACTTGGGCATGCGGAAGCTGCCGCACACCGCGGCGGAGGACCTGCTCGAGATCATCATGCGGCGCTACGAGCGGGCCTCCACCATGCTCACGTCGAATCGGCCCGTCGACGACTGGGGCAAGCTGCTCGGGGACACCGCCGCCGTGACGGCGCTCCTCGATCGCCTGCTCCATCACGCGCACGTGCTCAAATGTGGGCCACGGAGCTGGCGCACCAAGGTCCTGACCGACTTGAAAACAGAGGCGCCGTCGAAGTAGAACTCACCGGTCTCGGCCGCCGCTCGAAAATGCGGCATTTGGACCGTCGACAAATTGCGGGATTTGAACTGTCCACCAAGGGCTACTCGCGGCTGCTCTGGTGCCGATTCTACGTGCACCAGGACATGCGGACGCTGATCGACGGCCTCGAGGACGCGTTTCGCTATTTCGGCGGTGTCCCCCCAGGACCTGCTCTTCGATCAGATGAAAGCGGTCATCACCCGTGACCTGCGCCTGCAGGGCGGTGCGCTCATCCGCAATCTTGAGTTTCTCCGCTTCGCCCATCACTGGAGCTTCACGCCGCGCGCCTGCCGGCCGTACCGCGCGCAGACCAAGGGGAAGGTCGAGCGGCCCGTGCGCTATCTCCGCGACAATTTCGTCTACGGCCGGACGTTTGCCAATGATGCCGATCTCGACCAGCAGCGACGGCAGTGGCTCGATGCCGTCGCCAATGTGCGCGTGCATGCCACGACCCGGGAACGGCCGCGCGATCGCTTCGATCGGGACGAGCGCCTGCTCCTGCAGGCCCTGGCGCCGCGTCCCTATGCGTCCGTGCTCGTGCCGGAGGCGCGGCGCCGACCGTCGCCGTCGCGGGGCCGCGTCCGCTGGTCACGGTGGAGAAGCGGCCCCTGGCCGCGTATGCCCGCCTGACGGGAGGGCTCGCATGAAGGGCATGGCTCCGTCCCGCCGCGACCGCCTCCGGCAGATGCTGGCGGACTTGCGCATGCCGGGGGCGCTCGAGGCCCTCGATGCGATTCTCCATGGGGTCGATGGCGCGACGCTCACGGCGCCCGAGGCCATCGAGCAGCTGCTCGGCGCGCAGATCCAGCTGCGTAACAATCGGCGACTGTAGGCCGCGATGCGCTCCAGTCGGCTGCCCGCCGTCAAGCAGCTCGCCGAGTTTGATTTCTCCTTCCAGCCCTCGCTCCGTCGCGAGCAGATGGACAGTCTCCACGAGCTCGGCTTTGTCGAGCGGCGGGAAAACGTGATCTCTCCGGGGCCCCCGAGCGTGGGCAAGACGCATCTCGCGATCAGCCTCGCGATCGCCGCCGCGCAGAGCGGCCGACGCGTCTACTACGGCACGCTCGCCGATCTGATCACCTCGCTCGAAGAAGCCCAGGCCGCTGGGCGGTTGCAGGCTCGCCTCAAAGTCCTCACGCATCCCGCGCTGCTCGTGGTCAACGAGATCGGCTACCTGCCGATCAGCCGGACCGGCGCGATGCTCTTCTTCCAGCCGATGACGCGTCGGTACGAGCACGCCTCGACCGTGCTGACGTCGAACAAAGGCTTTGAGGAGTGGGGCGAGGTGTTTGGCGACGATGTCATGGCCGCGGCGCTGATTGATCGGCTCGTCCACCACTGTCACATCGTGACGATCCGCGGCAACAGCTACCGCATGCGACAGCACACCGATCTCTGGCACGCGCTGCACACCCCCGACCCAGAACCGACCGCCACCCGACGGCGGCGTCCTCGTCAGGAGGCGGCGACGAACTGAGGCTCGTCCCCTCGTCGATCTGTCGGATTTTCAACCGGCGGAACTGTCGGATTTTGGGCCGGCGTTGACACCGGCGGAAAGCTGGGCTCAATCTCGTGCGCCTCGGACGGGCGCACGCGCTTACGAAGTGCGATGCAGAACTGCCTTCTTCCGTGAAAATACGCTTTGGTCATCGGTTGCGCAACGCGAATCCCAAAGAGCAAGCCGACGTTCAACCACCGGCCCTTTTGCCTCAAGAATCGCGTTGCGACCCGAACCCATGCTCCGCGCACGCCAACGCCTCTTCTCAGAACCTGATGCGCGCACCCATGCCCATCTGGTATCCACCTAGTTGCAACCGGACGGGCCGCCCCAAGAGAGACACATCGGCAAAAGCGCGTGTGTACCTCATTCCGGCGCCGACGCCGACATACTTAGCGAACATCCAAGCTCCATCGAGCCCGATATTGAATCCTCTAACACGGTCAGTTTCGACATTTTGGAAGGAGTACGTTCGCGCAGTCGTATTCACGGTAGTCACGAGTGACTGCTTGGCCGAAATAAATGACGGCCCTCCGAACACGGCGAACTCGCCGTGATCTCCGCCGATGGAGAACCCAATTTCGAAGTGCAAGGCCTCCTGAGTGCGAAGAAGATCCCTTGCGTTCCCCTCGTTCGCTCCCGTGTCGAACGCTCCGGTGAATGTCGTCTTTGTCGTCAGTCGAGTTACACCAAGTGAAAATGGGGTGCGCGGAACGCGGAGAGTGCCGCCAAGTTCCGTCCCGAATCCCGCCGGCGCTTGCCAGGTGTATGTGGTGTCGGCAAATACGGTAGATATGGGCGCGGGCTCGGTGTCGCTGCCGAAATCGATTGCCGTACCAACGCGAACCGTGAAGATCCTTGGCGGATGGACGAAGAACTCAACGACCCGGCTTGGGCCAGTGCTGCCGGCGGTCTGCCGACCGCGTGCCGTACGCGGCGACGTGACTTCCGTTTCTCGATTCGCCCGAACGTCAACGTTGCCCTCGGCCTGAGCGCCATCCGATTCAAGGCGTACTTGATGTGAACCAGGTCGCGCGGAGACGGCAGGGACACCGTCCAGACGTTTGCCATCGAGCCAGATCTTGCCCCGGGGCAGATTCGGCAGCCTGACTCTTCCGGTCATTTCATTCCGCGTTTGTCTTAACAGGTCTATCACTTTGGGTGACACGCTGGCCGCATCAAACTCGAAATTCGCGTCGAGCTGCGTTATCCACGACAGATCCTCCACGGCTCCTGCTTCTTGGTCGAGGTCCAACCTCAGTTGTGCACGAAGGGCGATAGCTCGTTTCAGAATGTCGCGATCTTGTGCCCGTAGGGGATCCGGCAACGCCACTATCGCATCGACGACTCCATCCAGCAGCGGGCCAGATTCCAATGCGCGACTCGAATTAAACATTTCGACGGCACGTGCGTAGTCAAGAGCGATTGCCTCCCGAGATCGAACTTGCGCAACGGCGGGCGTGACCATGGCGCTCAACAGGAAGGCGACGGCCAACGCGCGAGCGGCCGCCCGCAAGATGGTCGATGCCCGCAAAATCGTAGCCTTCACGCTAATCCCATCCGATCTGTCTCAGTCGAGACGGACTCCCCGAGGAAACGGCTGTGCTGGACGCGCTCACGCTACATCACAACGCCCGTTTCTGGCGATATCGATTTCAACAGAGACCGCCGTGACGAAGTCGCGCGGCTTGGTAGTTGGCCGAATCAGCGCCCAGGCGCGACGGCAAGGAACGGACTCATTCCGGTGCGCAACGGCAGCGGGTAGGAGAGGCTACGGCCATCCGGCCAACGAAATTGAAGTTGGTAGACGCCTTCAGGCGCTGTAAAGGTCAACGGCGTGACACCCATCCTCCGATCTCCAACCCACACTTCGGAGTTGCCGGGCCGTGCGGCCAGCCGGATGGACGCGAGCGCGCCCAAGACGACCGACTGAGTTGCGCCGGCTTGAACCATCACGTCCTGGGCGGGCACGAATAGCCCTTCATCGACAAATTCGACGCGGTGATTCCCTGGTGATACATCAATCCGAAATGCATCACCCCGCCCCAGACTCTGGCCGTCCAATCGAACATCAACTTCTTGGGGCGCGCGTATAACAAGCACGCTTCGTGCAACTGCTACAGAGGGAGCCGGCAAGATACGTCTCGGCGCACTTCCGGCCACAGGAGGTGCAGGCGTCAGTGATGGCGCAGCAGGGCGTCGAACTAGTTCCACCACGAGACTCCGATTCGCTAGGTTCGACGGGACGAACGAATGGTTCGTCGTCTCATGCTCATCGTCTTGCGTAATCAGGGACATATCGTGGCTCTGCGAAGCAGCAGCACCTTCGAACGTGACGGTCGTGGGGGCCGTTCCAATCCGATTGCCATCCAGCATTACAACTGCACCTGATGGACTCGAATCGATCTCGATCGCCAATCGAACCAGCGTTGATCTTTTCATTACAACGCCTGTCCCTGTCCGCGCCTCGCGGAACCTGGCGCTCAACTGCGTCCCGTCTGAGCTAAGGTCAATCCACGTCTCTTGCGAAAAGTCGCCGTCCCAATATCGCAAGGGATTAACGAGCTTTCCAACTTGATCGCTCCGGAGCTTGATTTCGTTACTCGGCAGCAGCTGTCCTCGCAAACGCCGCGCGACACCGTCGCTCGCGACATAAGTAGCCTCAAAGGCGTTCCCAACTCTCGTGATCTCTAGGCGGGATGCTCCATCGGACCAGTTCCCGACAACGCCAGAAAGGACACGTGTCCGCTCAGCACGCGCAGCCTCCTCTATCGCCCGAGGAGCCGGCGCTGGAATGGAAGTCGTGGAAGTTGGTGTTGCGTCCGGTGTCGATTCGCTTTGAGAGCTTATGATGAGAGCCAAAACCACTACCGCGAACACAACGGCGGCGATGATAGCCCCCCCACTGGACGAGGATGATGGAGACGGATTCGCTCCGCCACCGGAACGTCTTCTTACAAATTCTCCTCGCTCGTTGATCGGCATAGCCTGCCTCCCATTCAGCGTGGGGAATCCTTCTCAGCCGGCGGGATCAAACTGCAACTGCATGCAACGACTCTTCGTGTCTTCTTGCGCGTTTGGCAGAAGACACACCTGATACTTGTGCTGGTTCCTTGCGATGTTGCGCCAAAGCCGAGTCCTCTTGGACTGACAGCTGGATTTTACATCCCCTGATGACCTTCTGCGGCAGGCGTTCGCTTCAGGCCAAGGGCCGAGTCTGCCGGCTTGGCCCGCTCGTCTCACGTTTCGCGTAGCGCGCGGCTTGTGACTTCCTCCAACTCCTGCAACGCGTCGAGATACGCTGGCACCGTCTCTTCCCAAGCCTGCCATTGCCGACGCTCGAAATCGCTGGCTACGCCATCAGTCCATTGGCTCCGCGCGTTGCGCCAGTGCTCCTGCAAGCGTGACCATTCTGCTCGCGCCTCGCCGTGGATGTCCTTGAGCCTGCTCATCGCAGCTGCCGCCCAGCAAAAGTCACTATCTGCTCCGTGTCGGCCGCCGGCCCACCGCGTCATGTTGACGGGCGAGGGCAAGTTTAGCGGCCTTCGGGTCTCTTGAGAGCCAATCGAGCATGAGGAATGCCCCAGGCGCAAGCAATGCGTGCTTCCCAACCAGCTCTTCGGCCGAGAACCCTTGCACTTCTAGAACACCGATATCGCCCGTTCGCCACCAGTTCATAAAGGCACCCCACACCACGTCACCACAAGCAACTAGATCGCGCGCGGCGGAGTCGGCACTGGCCGGCGAGTACTTGAATTCCGCAACAAGCCGTTCCGCAATCGTGGCGGGCTCAAGACGTGGCGAATCGCCGCCCATCAGTCACCCCCTTCGTCAATGTATGCGGACATGACTGCGTCTTCGTAAGCAAATGCGTCTGCCTCGACGGGTTGACTCATGTATCGTTCTGGATTCTCGCGCCACTCGATGTAACCACCAGGACGAAGATTCGACTGCCAAGCCTCGACTTGTGCGGAATCCTGGTGAGCGTCGGGGTTGCTGCACGCGTGATATTGCATGGCATGACGTCCCTCATGGACGATCGTGCGGATCATTTCCTGGTTGCAACCTGGTTCAAGATAATCCTCGTTAACCCAGATCGCCTCTCCGTCGCAGACCCCATACTCTTGCGGCTCCAAATTCCCAGGCAACACTGGCAGTGCTGGTCGACCGGATAGGCTGGCAATTGCGTTCTCGGCTTTCTGTAACACCTCCAGGCGAGCATTGGGCGTCGCTAAGTTATTCCAATCTTCACGCCCGAGGCCAGCTGCCGAGGCCAAGAGGGACGCAACGGCCCGAACCGCATCGCGCTCGGTCGGAGTGTGGCCGTGCGGATTTGCAGGGACAAAATCGCCCTTGGCGTTTCCGATACCGGCCACATTCTGCTGCAGGGCGAAATAGGCTCCCAAGTCGTTAAGAATCTTGCGGAGTGTGGCCCGCGCTTCGGGCGTTGCTCTATGACCGAGATCTTGAAGGTGTGACGCCTCACGCAGATAGCGGACGGCAGCTTCGTCTACGGCACTCTGCCACCGCACGACATTGGCGAGCGCCTCCTCTGTTTCTTCGTATTGCCTTTGCGCGTGGCTTGTATCGTCGTCTTCGCCTGCGCTATCGATTTCTTCCTGCAAGCGGGTGAGTCTTCGACGAAGGCCACCCCGACGCTCCTCCAGTTGAGACGTGGTCCGCCGCAAAGCCGTCTCCGCCGCCTTCAGTCGCTCTAGCGAGGCGCCAGCGAATCGACCAAATGCCAGTTCGAGATCGACGATGGATTCGCTTTGCGCCCGAGCGCTGTCAGCCGCACCGCTCATCGGTTGTGAAGATACTTGCGCGCTCGCCCGGCTTTCCGTTCAAGGAATTGCGCATAGTCTTCCGCTAAACGGACAAACCGGTCCAGCTCCTTGGTGGTCTGATCAAATGTCTTCTGGAAGCTGTCATACTTGGCGTCCTTCCAGACAGACCTGGAGTCGGCGACGAGTCGTGTCGCCTTACTCTTTCTTCGAGCGACGCTCTGCGCAGTTTTCGTGAGATGTCGTGCGAAAGCGACGAGTTCCGACGGCGTTACGATGGCGGGAGGCATGACTATGGTGTCTCAAGCTGCCGATAAGCTCGAATCGCTTCGGCATCGGCAAGCATGTTGGGCTTATTCCGCGCAATCTCCTGATGGAATTCATCAAGGACTCGGCGCAGCGGCTGAATGGCTCGCTTGAACTTCTTGAATTCGTCATCCTGCCAGCTGCGGCCTAGTCTCGCGAGTTCTCCATCAAGCTGAGCAAGCTCCGCTCGGATGTCGTTTGAGAACATACTGAGCTCCTCGGCAATCGCACGAAGGCGATCCGGGTCAACGTGAATGTCTGATATGGACATGGAAGCACCTCAACTCTAGGGTCTGGAGCACAATTCGCGCGCTGCCGTCTCAAGCCACTCGAGGGGCGGCATCGAGTACGGACGAAACTTCTCCAGCTGGCCCGGACGCTCTTCTTCAAAGAAGAAACTGCGATGGGGCTTATCGATCCGCGACGCGGCTGTGTCATCGAAGACGTTCATCGAGTCGTCGGCGCTCATTGCGCCACCGGTCCGCAGCCCGAAGTGCGGCATCAGTCGTCGATCCGCGACTCGGCTCGCGTTCGCGTAGGTATCGCACCACGCGATGACATGGACGCCGACCTCAGGTCCGCCGCGAAGTACTGATGCGAAGTGCTCCGCTGGCGTGGAATTGTCGTCGTCGTAAGAGAAAGACTCATCATCGCCGCGCAATACTCTCACGCGGTGCATTCCCTGAATTACGAGGAACAGACTCCGGCGTTCCGCCCCCACGTCGCCCCTTCGTCTCACTTCGTCAGCGAGGGTCTTGACGGTCTCGGCGACATCCCGCTGTCGCTTCAGCACATGGACTTGATGTGGAAACAACCGCTTGATGGTTTCAGCGCGCTCGGCCCAGTCGCCGTCCGCGAGCGCAAAATCGGCAATGAACACCTGCGCATCTGATGGTCGCTGTTGAGCAAGAATGCTGACGATTGAAGCGGTGCACAAGCCCATGCCCTCCGCCTCGTCTCGAGAGAGAATAAGCAAATGGCTTCCGCTCTGCCGACGCATGCGCGCCGTGACCGGTTCCTTAATAGCGATCGGATCGCCAAGCAACAGCTCTACGGCGCGCTGGTTGGGCCAGTCAGCAGCATCGAGCAAATCTCGAAGCTTGCGGCAATCAACGAGGTGCGCAAGGTCGTTGCCCTCGAACACAATGGGAGTGCGGAGCGATTCACCTGAGTTGCGCGCGATCTCCGCAACTAGCCCTAGATATTCGGAGCTGTCGTGCTCACCCACACGAGCCACTTGAAACAGGTTGTTTCCCTCGATGAGACCCGCTGACGCGTTATAGATCGCCTCTCCGGGCCGCGACAGCAAACGTGCCGCGGGATTGTCGTCCGACAGAATCAGCCGCGAATCGGCTTCGCTACACTGCATCGCTATGCGGACCGCCATCTGATCAAGCGTGCTTCGGGAAAGGTTGTAACTCCCTGCTAGGGTCTGCGAGCCCAGTATGATGTGAATACCGAATGCTCGTCCCTGCCTCACGAGGCGGTCTAGGATTAGCGTAGTCTGCCGAGCAATCTGATCGTCTTGTGTGAAGAATTCTTGAAACTCGTCAACTAGCAGCAACACGCGCGGGATCTGCCGACGCGTCCTTTCGCGGTATTCCGCGATGTTGGCAGCTCCTGCGGAGCGAAAGAGATCTCCGCGCCGCTTCAGCTCCAGGTCAAGGCGTTCCACAACACTCAGCCCGAACTCACGCTCACTCTCGATCGCGATTACCTCAGCGTGCGGCAGTTTAGCGTCGGCGTAGCCCTTAAACTCGACGCCCTTCTTGAAATCGATCAAGTACAGTCGAATCTCGTCCGGCGAGTAGGTTAGCGCGAGGGTTGTGATGATGACGTGCATCAAATTGCTTTTGCCAGAACCTGGGCGCCCGACGATCAGCGCATGGTGTCCCATGCCCTCGCCCAGCACGAGGTACTGAAGCTTGCGGGCACCTGTTGGGCCTAGTGGAACGCGGATGGACTGGGCCGTTGTTGCTGTCCACCATGTGTTGTTCCCAAGGCCCGCGAGCGACAGGAGCTTGCGGTATGGAACCTCCACCCGCATACCGTCCTTGACGCGTGCACCTACGGCACTAATTACGCCAGTCAATATCTGTTGTGGCGCAGCCGCGTCCAGCCGAAGTCGCCACCCGCGAAAGTCGGCATCGGTCCAATTCGGAGTAGCCTCTGGCTTGTTGTCTGGAACTTCGACCACACTGACCGTACGACGCAGTTCATCAAGCGAAAACCCGTAAGGAAGCGCAAGCGCCTTGTCGCGGACGATGAGCGCATAGACGCCGCACCGCGCACCATTGCGAGCAATGCTGACCAGGCGTCTGGCAGCGGTTTCTGTGAAGTTCGCCGGAAAATCGAAAATCACAATGAACCGGTACGGCTCGGCAACCTCATTGGCTGCTTCGTTGTAGTCGTGAATAGTCTTGAATTCAGTGCGCAAGTACTTCTGGATAACCGTTTCCATGTGCTCTGACAGATCGCCGAGGCGTTGTTCAATATGGTGAGGCTCGCTCCACGCGCGACTCGCAACAAGAGATTCGTCGTGGTCGGCGAGCGGCATAAACGCCGCGACACTGTTCCCAAGCGCGATAGGATCGATGAAAGTAAATCGTAGCTTGGCGGCTGGAACAGTCGCTAACAAACGGGCTAGCAGAGAGTGGATGGCGTCTGTGGCTAGCTCCTTCCCAGAACCTGAAGTCTCAAACAACAGCGAGTGACCCTCCGAAAAGGGCGCCAGTGCAGGAAGAACGAAGTTCAAGTCACCGCTCAGGTACTCCTCTAAGTTGCCGGAGTTCGCCTTCACAGTGGCAAACCGCGATGTGAGGACAGGCGCTGATGCCGGTCGCCACTCGCTCCAGGCCAGACTCTGCCATTCCGCGCACGCACACTCGCCATCCCTCCAGAGTGACGCGATCCCCGTATGAAGAACAGCGGCTTCGCGATTGAAGGATTCGTCCAGCCGAGCAATGTCGACCCGAAATTGTTGTTCCGCTGCCTGAAGTGCGCGGTCTGTTCTGCTGATCATCGATGTCGTGTATTGATCGATGATGCCCAGCGCCTTACGGGCGTGATGTTCCACCGCAATCGATAGTTGGCGGAGAGTAGACATAGAGTCGTGATGGAGCCACCACATCACTGGGCCGTAGACCGCCGCAAAGCCCGCGACGAATCCAAGAAGGTCGCCCACCGTAGCGCCGATCGCCCCCATTACAACGGCAACGATGCCGAGCACCCAGGTGCCCTCATCGCTGTTGGGGCGCCAACCATCCTTCGGCTTGGCCGTCTTGAGCACCTGATCATTCACGAGAGTTCTGAGCGAGGCGACCGCGGCGATCGCCTCGCTCACATCCGCTACAACTGGCGGTATCGAAGGGCTGACATCGGCAAACGACTGTTCAGCACCTTGAGCCGCCACGTGCGCACGCGCGGCGGCTAGTAGCCGGTCAGTCTCCTGCCGGACCGGCGCAGCATGACTGTTAATCGCGCCGACATCAGCGCTGTGCCTTGCACGCGCACCCTGGATTCGCTCCTCGGCCTCCTTAACGATCTCGTTCGCGGCTTCAAGGGTGTGCTGAATTTGTTGTCCGAGTGTCCTCACTCGGGCGTTAAGATGACCGCCGTTGTCGCTCTGCGCTGAACCATTCGACGCCACGGGGTCGTTCCCCGGCTCGGAGGAGCGTCGACGCAGATTCTGGAAGTGCGCCTTGATCAACTCTCGTGCATCCGAGAGTCCCCGCACGATCGCTTCTGCCGCAGCTCTCTCAACGTCATCGAGATCCACCCCAACACGCGCATCAGGGTGCAATAACTTCATTCGTCGCTTGTACGCTTGGTTTACCGTATCCAAATCGAGCGTCGGCTCAGTATCCAGTGTGCTGAACGCATTGAGTACGGGCTCAGGAAAGAGCTCCCAATGCTCGCTGGCGGACACTGTGTCTGCCGGCAGATCGCGCAGCAGGGCCTGCATTGCTCCGTCGGTGGTGTCAAACCAACCCAAGCATTGAGCTAACGCGGTGAAGTCCTCCGGCGCAAGAAACGCCGATGTCTGACTCACCAAGCTGCTGCCATCGCGCGGCTGCACGCCATCCTCGGACAACAAGGAGGCACACCATTGGCTCTCGTGATCTGCGAGAGCCCAGAGATGCTCGATGAGGCAAAGCAGTTCCAGACGAACTCGTCCCCGCTCTTGGGCAAGTGCAGAGTAGTGTTGCCCCAACATCGCAATCCCGCAGAGTTCTGTCTGTCGCCGATCCTGCACGGACGCGCTCATTTCGCCCGTTCCTTGCCCGCAACTCGGCAATGAGGGCATTCCAACTGTTTCTCGACTTCGATTGATCGCGTGACCTGCAGAGGGTGGTCGAAGATCTCCTGCAGCTCGTCAGCGACCTGCACGTTGGTCGTGTTACAAACCAATGTAAGTTGTTTGAGAGCGTCCAGCAGCCGCATTGGCCGCCTGCCGCGGGCAAACAGATCGAGAGCGATCTTCACGCCGATGTTGGTTACAAACCCGATGTCTACTGCAATGCCTGGCTCGAAGGTCAGCTTGCTCAGATCCTCCTCGGTTGTATAAATTCTGCGGTCTTGCGACGATCTGAACGATAGATTGTTGCTCTTTGCCCCAAACGCGCAGTGGTAACACGGTGTCTCGCCAGGAACGCTCCAGAATAATTCACCAGCGAACGCCCGTTCCCACAATCCGATTGATACGAATGGGGCTAGGTAAAGCTGCGATAACCGATTCGCATAAAGATCGGCTTCGCGATTGTCTGCGCAGCCCACTACTACCGTGTCAGGGCCGAGCCATGCGTCCCATACTTTCTTTTCAATGCGTTCGACGATCGTTGAGGCAACGTCGACTGTCGCGTTTGGATTGATGTCGAGGATCCGATCCCTCACGGCGTCTACTTTGAGGCGACCCACGTCGCTCAAGCCACACTGATGTCGGCAGAGGTTGTGGTACGCCAGTTGGTCGTTATCAACCAGCAGAAAGTTGCCCACGCCAGACCGCGCGAGCTCCAAGGCTACTTGGCTGCCCACAGATCCGCAGCCAGAGATAACCGTCCTGGCGTTCAGCAGGATGTTGGTCTCAAGAATTCCCGTGTTCCTGGAGAATACGTCTTGAACCAATGAATAGAAATGCACTTCGCAGTCCCGCCCATTGCAGCGGAAAGTGAGCTGGTCCTCTACGTAGAATCCGGACAGCAATCCGTCGTCGTCGGATCCTTGTGCTGTTTCGTGTAGAACTCCGAGAAGGGTGACTGCTTTCGAAGGCGAGTCGGTCGGCGGAGACTGACCGCACCAAGTTACGTTAAAAACGCCCGTCTCGTGATGGCGATAGCCCCAAAGCGTCCCCGTGGCGCGACGACTGGCGGCCTCGAGCGGGAAGAGAACCTTAAAGCCTGGCGCTTTCGACATAGGGGATTTCGAACTCTCCAGGGCTAGTAGAGCAAGTTGCCGATCACTTGCTCGACGATCCCCTTGCGGAATGGGTACGAATTGCGTTCGTGTTTGACAATGCGCTGGTCGGCTTCGACAGTGAACAAGAACTTGATGCCACCGTTTGGCCCGCGCACGCTATGAAGCCGCTGCATCGTGAGCAGCACACCCCTCGGCACCATTTCCAACTCGTACTCAAAGTCTCGCTGCGAGTCGAGATACTCGAGTTCTTCGTCCAGCATTTCGAGTGCGTCGCCCGCGATGGCACCCGGCGCATGAGGGGGCACACCCTGTGAATTGTTCGGTTCGGCAGGAGGCGCTGGGGAGCCAAACCAGTCCTTGATAGGCGTAACGATGTGCGCTACCAACGTCGAAGAGGTGGGCTTCCTTTCGACGATCTGCATCTCTTGCGAGCCTCTCAGGGCCGGAATGACAGCGCCGTTGACCCTGGCGACTAGCGCACCCTGATGCAACGTCCGCAGGAGGTCCGGCGGAAAGTGCTGATCGCCGACAGCGTAGTTGGTTCGCTGGTGAGAGACCGGTTCAGCATCAACCACGTAAAACGTCATCCGAAATTCGGGATCGATGTTGATCAGGCCAGAGATGATCGGCCCCCGACACTGTTGAACGTAGCGGCGGTGTGTGCCATCGTCAGTTCCCGAGAATCGATCAAAACTTCCGGGATGTCGATGCCAGAGGCCAAGAAGTCGGATTGGCGCGCTGTAACGCAGGCGCACCTTGTTGCACAGATGATTTACGTACGCTTGGTCGTACTCGAAATAGGAGTGTTGAAGAATTGCTTTCGGACCAGGATCGATCGATTCGACTACGAACCACTTTCCATTCCGGTACTCGCCGAGCAGGACGCCACCGGTTTCGGTCTGTGGATGTTGGGATGTCTCGTTTAAGATGTCGCAGTATGACCGGTCACTAAGGAAAATCGTGGGGCTCGCGCTCATGGCTCCCCTCAGAACACATGTCCCGCGAACTGTTGGTCGGTCACCTCATCGTTCAGCCAGAGTTCGAAGACGGACAACCACTTTACAGCCCAACTGATGGCAACGGCTGCCGTCGTGAATGTACCGGCGACTTTTGTGCCGACCCGGACGTCTTCCTTACGGGCAGTGCAAATGTAGAGTTCGTTCTCGCTGTCGTGAAGCGTGTGCGGGATCCTCTCGCCATTCGCGATTTCCTTCAAATCCGGGTCCACTGAATAGACCTTTATGGAGCCTCCATAAGTGCTGTTCGAAGGATGATTGTGGTCATAGACGGCTTGCAGCGTGTAAGTTCTGGGAGTCCTCCCAACGAGCCCCGGCGTCACCTGACCAATCCAAGACAACCTGCCGTCGGACTCTTTCTCGAGTCGAAAGCCAGGAAAGAATTTCTGCATTGCCTCAAGCTCAGCCTGATACAACTCCGGATCGTCTTCGTACCAAAAGAACGAAGCCAGTTTCCCTTCTGGAACGACGATCCCAGGATCCTGCGGATTTGGGCTAAGATTGCCCTGAGGCGTCACCTTGATCTGCTGATTGTTCAGCAGTGCCTCCTTAATCTTGCGCCGCTTTTCCTTGAGAGCCTCGTTGTCCGTTGACGGAGAACCGGAAGACGCAAATTGCCCTGATGGGATCGCTAACATAGAGACACCTCTCCCAGAATAGGCGGGGAGAATATCACAAGCTCAGCCTCGGTGGACAGTTCAAATCCCGCAATTTGTCGACGGTCCCAATGCCGCATTTTCGCGGTCTTCACCGGTTTGAGTACAGCGGTTGACCGGTCAGGAAGCGCATCAAATCGCGTGCGGATCGGATCGGATGGGCGGTGGCTCACTTCAGCTTGAGCAGCAGCATCGCCTCGTCGCGCATGCCGCGCGCGCGGCGCAGGACGGCCTTGATGGTGGTGTTGAGCGACTCGACGACGCCGAAGCGCACGGGATGATCGCAGTAGGCGGCGATGCCGTCGATGTGGGTCAGCAGAAAGTCCCCGAGCCGCTCCATCTCCGGCAGCCGTTGCCAGCGCAAGGCCTTGAACCACGCGATCACGAAGGCGAGGACCCCGCGGCGCGTCTTATAGGTCCACAACCGGTCGAGCTGCTCGCGCAGGACGTACGCCTTGAACAGGCGACGATTCGCGGCGGCCAGCGCCTGCAGCTCGGCCCGCTTCGAGCCCCGGACCGTGTGCCACCGGCGCAACAGCAGCCACCGCTTGCCCCGGCCGTGGGCCCGCATCACCGCCCCCGCGCGAAAGAACTCGTGCCGGCGCACCTCATCGAGTGCCGCACTCGCGTGCTGCAGGACGTGGAACTTGTCGAACACGATCTCGGCGTCCGGCAGGACCGTGGCCACGGCGTTGCGATAGGGTCGATACATGTCCGTGCAGACGGCGGTGACCGCGGCGCGCTGGCGGGCGGTCAAGTCCGCCGTCAACAATGTCGTGGCCGTCTCGGTCGTGCGGTCCCGACGCAAGCCGATGACCTCGCCGTGCACGAGGTCCGACAGCACCGTCCAGAACTGCTGGCCCTTGCCGCGCTGAATTTCGTCCAGCCCCAGATGGCGGGGCCGCCGCGGCGGGCGCGTCCGGTCCCACTCGGCGAGAAAGGCCTGCTCGGCGCGACGCGCCTTGCCCCAGCTCACGCCATACCGCACCGCGGCGTGACTGGTCGGCATCGACTGGCAGTCCACGCCGATCTGCTGCCGTAACCGCCGCGTGACGCGCGCCTTCGGGTCTGCGAACTCGACGCGCTCGGTGCGAATCCCGCAGTGCGGACAGACGACCCGGCGCTGCCGATAGACCAGCGTCACCGGATGGGGCCCCCACGGCAAGTCCTCCCACGTCCGGTCACGGGCGGACCGCACCCGACCGGTGCGTCGACCGCACCCACTGCACGGATAGCGGCGCGGCCCGCGCCGCTCGATGCGAATCTGGACGCGACCCGTCGCGTCCCCGCGCTCGCCGTCCACCTGCTCGACGCGGAATCCCGGCAGACCCAGGATCCACGTACAATCGCACTGCGATCCCACGCGTCCTCCCTCGTTGCACCACAACAAGAGAGAACGACACCGGGTGGTCCGGTGCCAAGTGGGATCGCGCTTTGTGACGTCCAGGCCGCCGAGCAGACCGCCCACCCCATGGGCGGTCCGCGCAGGCGGCCGGGTACTACCTCACATCGCTGTACTCAAATCGGTGAACAGCCAGAATTCGCGCACAGAGAGCCGCACCACGTCCCAGGTAGTTGGCGCCGTGGCTGCGGTGGCCACTTTCTCTCCGCGAGAGGCCCGCGAGGCATCGTGAGTCGAGGGATCGGGACAAGGTGCGGCTCGTTCGGCTAAAACGCTGGCAAGTGCACGGCGACAGAGAAGACCGCCGCGGTCGCCTTGACCCTTGGCCTTTGCCACGGCGTGTTGGATCGAGTTCAGTGCCCCTGTTTCGCCGAGGCGAAGGTCGGTGGAGACACCAGGAGCACTACCGGACCCTAAAAGCGGGCGGTTGCAGGTTTGGGGCTGCGCGGACCGGTCTGTCCTGACCCGACGAATTCGGTGTCGGCGGACACCAGAACACGACCCTGGTCGGCAGCCGCCTGAAGTACGACCGAGTCACTGGCCGTCTGGAGTCCCAGGGCGCGGACATGCACGGCATCGTGGCCGGCGGCAGCGAGCAGGTCGACAATCGCCGGTGAGAGCGCGTTGTCGACGAGCCACTTCATTTGGTGCGCACGAGCGGGAGCTCGCGTTCTCGCACGGCCTCGGCGGCGAACCTGAGCGCCGCCTGCACGTCCGCCTCTTCCAGATCCGGGTAGGCCGCCAGGATCTCGGCGGTGGTCATCCCGTCGGCGACCATGTCGACCACCGTCGCGGCGGGAATACGCAACCCGCGGACGCACGGCAAGCCGCCCATCTGAGCCGGGTCCACCGTGATGCGCTCGAACGCCATGGATGGAGCCTCCCGGGCAAGTTGCCCCGACCCGAGTATACGCCCCACCCTGAGGCGGCTGGCCGCGAGCAGGAAGGCGCAACCAGCTGAGGCCGCGTGAGCAGCGAAGCCCGCCGGCGGGCTAGAAGCTATCTCATAAATGCTCGGAGCAGAATGCGCGCACAGGCGAGTTGCACCATGCCGAGGTAGTTCTCGACGTGGCGCTCCCAGCGGGTGACGACGCGACGACAGTTGTGAAGCCAGGCGAA
>JBFWVR010000009.1:0-210610 GCA_050246635.1 Vicinamibacterales bacterium | reverse complement strand
GACTGAAAATCACGGTGTCGGCGGTTCGACTCCGTCCCTGGCCACCACCTCCGCCCCTCCGGGGCGGAAGGCAGAATCCAGAAACACAAATCAAGAACGGGAAGCAGGAATCCGAGAAGGCGTGCGCCCGTGCGGACGCTGATTCGGGGATCGCTGCTGTTCTTGCCGAGCGGCTCACCCGTGTTCGGGGTGACGTCCCAGCGCGCGAGGCTGCCGCTGGAGATGTGATCCGGATTCGGGGGCCCTTCGTGAAGGCCTCCGCCGCCCAGGGCAAGTCCGCGCCTGGTGGAGGCACGTCCACCAGCTTCGTGGTGAGGTCCGTGCTGGAGCCGGCAAGCGCCGATGCTAAGCTGGCCGGATGGAGCGGCTCATCCTCGAGCGCCGCCACCGCACGGGTTTCGTGGCACAGGTGTTCGGCGAGACCGAAGGCGCGGGCTATCGCGCGGGCATCTCGCCGCATCCCGGCTCGACGGAGGCTGACGGCGCCGCCTATCTCGACACGATCGTCGCCGGCGACCAACGGAAGCCCGGGTCGATGTCACTGGTGCGGGCAGCACGACCTCGCGATGCTTCGCGTTCTTCGTGTCCTTCGTGCGCTTCGCCCCTCGGCACAGCTCGGTGCGACCCTGAGCGAAGTCGAAGGGCCGTGGCTGGCTCTCGTCGATTCGTGACCCGCAATTCGGGAGTAGAATCCGCCGCATGACCCGCCTGACTGCCGGCCTCGTGCTCGCCGCCCTCTGCGCCGTGCCGCTCCTGGCCCGCGCGCAGGCCGATGACGACGCCCTTCGCCGCATCCGGGCCGAAGGGCTCGAACGCTCGCAGGTCGCCGCGACCTTCGCGATGCTGACCACGACGATTGGACCGCGGCTCACCGCGTCGCCCGCGCACCGCCGTGCCATCGAGTGGACCCAGGCGGAACTGCGGAAGTACGGCCTCGCCAACGTCCACGCGGAGCCCTGGGCCTTCGGTCGCGGCTGGACGCTCGAGCGGTTCTCGATCGAGATGCTCTCGCCCCGCTACCTGCCGCTGATCGGGTACCCGAAGGCCTGGTCCCCCTCGACGAAAGGTCGCATCGCGGGCACACCGCTGTGGCTGCCCGAGGCGACCGCCGAACGCCTGGGCCGTCCCGCGGAGGACCTGTCGGGCCGAATCGTGATGACCGCCCCTCAACAGTCCTTCCTCGTCCGTGAGGATCGTGCCGTCGCGGGCGGCGACTTCCGCCCGCCAGCCGCGGCCAGGTCGCGCCTGAACCGCGACGAGCAGCAGGCGCTCGCGTCGGCCCTGCACGCCGCCGGCGCGGCCGTGACCCTCGAACCGAACTATGGCCAGGAGGGCACGGTCTTCGTGACGGGCCGCGACGCCGGCGACGAGGTGCCGCCTGGCGTGGTGCTGGCCGCCGAGCACTACAACCTCGTGGCCCGGCTGCTCGAGGCCGGCGAGGACGTCCGGCTCGCGGTCGACGTCCAGGTCCGCTTCAATGACGACGACCCGAACGCGTACAACGTCGTCGCGGAGATCCCGGGCACGGATCCAGATATCGGCGGCGAGATCGTGATGGCGGGCGCGCACCTCGACTCCTGGCATTCGGCGGCGGGAGCCACCGACAATGCCGATGGCGTGGCCACCCTGCTCGAGGCCATGCGCATCCTGAAGGCCGCGGGCGTGCAGCCCCGACGGACGATCCGGGTCGCGCTCTGGGGTGGTGAGGAACAGGGCCTGCTTGGCTCCCGCGCATATGTGGCCGAGCACCTCACGGGCCCGGACAAGCAGGCGGAGCGCGAGCGCTACTCCGTCTACTTCAACCTCGACAACGGCTACCCGCCCATCACCGGCTTCTATCTGGAAGGCCACGAGGCGGTGCAGCCCATCGTCTCCCGCTCGCTCGAGCCGCTCCGGGACCTCGGCGCGACGATTGCCACCACCGATCACATCGGCGCCACCGACCACCTGTCGTTCCTCGCGGTCGGCATCCCGGGGTTCCAGGCGGTGCAGAACTACGTGGACTACGACACGCGCACGCACCACACGAACATGGACACCCCCGAGCGCGTCGCGGACGCGGACCTCCGGCAGGCGTCAGTCGTCATGGCCACCGTGCTCTACGAGGCCGCCATGCGTGACGAGAAGCTGCCCCGGAAGTAGCCGCGGCTCCTGCTGCGTTCAGCTGCCTGGACAGTCGGCACCCGGGCGCAACCGCATGACGTCATACCGCCCGTCGCGCCATGCCAGCGTGACGGGCAGCAGGTTCACGACCGCCCGGTCGGACTCGACCACCGCCAAGCGATCGACGACAAGGAATCCGACGTGAGCCGCTCGCAGCCCCCGCAACGCAATCTCACAGGACGGCGTGGCGCCGCCTCCGGCGAGCAGCGCCGCGAAGGGCTGAGTCTCGGCATACCACTGACCCACGCGCGGAGGAAGACGCCCCAGGAAGCCACCGGCGATGGGCCGTCCGTGCCAGGTCTGGAAATACAAGGTCGCCTCATCGAACCCGCCCGTGCGTGCGAAGCCGTCGCGGAATCCGAAGGGCACCGGCAGGACGGCCCCCTCCTGCGGATCGGCCGCAAGGGCGCGATAGGCCGAAGACTCCGGCAACACGGTCAGGGGCAACGGTGCTGCCAGAAGCGAGAGTCCGGCCACGACGAGGACCGGCACCGTCCAAGCGGTGCGGCGACGCTCCCATAGCGCCTCCCACGCGAGTCCCGTCATGATGCCCAGCGCCAGCGCAACGACCAGCAATCCCCGCGACGGCATGCGCGCGTTGTCGATGAGCGGCAGGAAGTGTGGAAGCGCCCCGGGCAGGAGGACACCGGTCGTGACGCCGCCGACGACGAGGTAGGGGCCAAGCGCCCAGACACCAAAGAACACCGCGACCGCCAGCCATCGGCGCGACTCGACACGGTGCGCCGTGTCCGTGCGGTATCCGAACCACGCAAGGACCGGCGGCAATACGCCGAGCCAGGCGCTGCCTTCCATCACATCGATCCCCAGGGTTCTGTACCAAGACCGCACGGCGCCTCCCAACACCCCACCCGCCGGTGGCCCGAGCACGGCTGTCAGGAGGTCGATCCCGCCGGGACTGCTCTTGAGCGGCGTCGTCACGGTAATGTAGTCGCCCGCCATGACGAGGGTGGCGGCATGACGGAGCAGGGGCCACAGCAGCACCGAAGCCATGACGCCCGCCAGCGCGACGGCCGCAACGAACGGTCCTGGATTGCCGCGCCGCACCTGCCACTTCACGACGGGATTCGTGCGCAGCCACAGCGCCACGACGCCGAGCAGACCGGCAACGGTCGCGGCGTTTCGACCCGACCGCAGGGAAATGGTCACGCCGCCTATGTTCAGCCCCGTGCCTGGCCAGCAGGCCAAGGCGACCGCGGTGACGGCAGCCAGACCGGAGGCGGCCAGCGCCCAGCGCCAGCCCGCGCGCGGCGCGCCGGCTGCCAGCCTTGCGGAGACCACCGTGGACACCACGTACACGACGCTGAACGCCGCGAAGTACACGCTGAAGTAGTAGTCGGTGTAGACGGTGGCCGCGACGGCAGCGCCCAGAGCGGCCGCCCGCCAGGGGCTGGGCGATCGGACGAGAGCCGCCAGCGCCCAGCATCCCAGGATCAGCGGCCACAACGTGACGAGGCCGAAGTGCCCGAGCAGGCGCAGCGTCACTGGCGGGGCCATGAGGACGAGGCCGCCGGCGACAAAGGCCCCGTGGCGGGATGCGCCCAGCCACCGGGCCAACGCGTATGTGGCGATCCCGTTGAGGGCGAGCGTGGCAATCAGCAGGATGTTCTGCGCCACGACCAACGGCAGGGCCGCCAGCAACGTCGCACCGATCGCTGAGGCCAGCGCCTGATGCGTGTGCAGGGCCAGCGAAACGGTCAGGGGGGCGAAGAGGCGATCCGTGCTGAAGAAGTCGCGTCCCACATCGAGGGCGCTGCGCATCCACCACAGGTCCCAGAGGTAGGTGACGTTGTCTCCGAGCCCGAATCCGGGGAGAGCCGTGCCGAGGTGCAACACCAGCGGGAAGGTGTGCAGGACTGCCAGTGCGGCAAGGCCTACGACGGCGAGACCGTCGTGACGAACCTGCCAGGTCGAGAAACGCGCGTACACGGACCGACTCCCCTCAGGACGGCTGGGGGGGGGCCGCGCTCTGGGCGCGTCTCGGTGCCATCACGACTGTAGAGACGCCGGGGCGGCGTTCCTGGCCGTAGGAGCCGGCCCGATGCGTTCGCGTCGCCGCGGACACCGACGACGACGGACGGGCCCCAGAGATACGAAGACACAGAGACCGGCACCGTGCTGATTGGCTCAGGTCGCGGATACGGCCGAGTCCCGACCATTTCCCCCTCCGTGTCTCCGTGTCTCCGTGTCTCCGTGGCCAGTACGTGGTGCCCGCGGCATGCATCCCATCCATGGCGTGAATAGGCCCACCCGAACGGCGGGCCTCCCTTGATGCGCGCGGGACCGTGCGATACGCTCTCCTGATGGTTCAGCTCACTGTCAACGGCGTGCGGCGCGAGTACGACGGCGACCCCGCCATGCCCCTGCTCTGGTACCTGCGCGACGTGCTCGGCCTCACCGGCGCCAAGTTCGGTTGCGGTGCGGGACTCTGCGGCGCGTGCACCGTGCACCTCGACGGTCGCGCCGTCCGGAGCTGCACGACGACGATGTCCGCGGCGGCCGGCAAGGCGGTCGTCACGATCGAGGCGCTCGATCACCCCGTAAAGGCGGCCTGGCAGGACGTCAACGTCCCGCAGTGCGGCTACTGCCAGACCGGGCAGATCATGCAGGCGGCAGCGTTCCTCGCCGACACGCCGAAGCCCACCGACGAGCAGATCGACACGGCCATGCGCGGCAACATCTGCCGCTGCGGGACCTACCAGCGGATTCGCGCGGCCATCAAGCAGGCAGCGGGGGTGCAGGCATGAGCGTGATGCTGGTCACCCGTCGCGGCTTCCTCGGCACGTTGGCCTCGGCCGGCGCGTTCGTCCTTGGCACGCGCGTCCTCCCGCTCGAGGCGCTGGCGCGTGAGCAGTTTCCCCAGGACGCCTGGGAGCCGAACGTCTACCTCGCGCTCGAACCCGACGGGCGGGCGCTCATCATCGCCCACCGCTCCGAAATGGGCACCGGCATCCGCACGGCCCTCCCGACCGTCGTCGCCGAGGAGCTCGGGGCCGACTGGGAGAGGGTGGAGATCGTCCAGGCGCTCGGGGACAAGAAATACGGGTCGCAGAACACCGACGGGTCGTGCTCGATTCGCGACTTCTACCAGCCGATGCGGGAGGCCGGCGCCACGGCCCGCGTGATGCTCGAACGCGCGGCTGCCGCGCAGTGGGGCGTGCCGGCGGACGAGTGCCGCGCGGAGAACCACTTCGTCGTGCACCAGGGCAGCAACCGGCGCCTTGCATTTGGCGAGCTCGTGGCCGCGGCCCGTGGCCTGCCGGTCCCGGAACCCGCCGAGCTGCGCTTCAAGGCCCCGTCCGAGTACCGCTACGTCGGCAAGACGATGCCGGTCGCCGACCTGGAGGCGTACGTCAACGGCACGGGCGTGTTCGGCATGGACGCGAAGATCGACGGCATGATCTACGCCGCCATCCTGCGGCCGCCGGTCGTCGGCGCCACCCTGAAGAGCCATGACGACAGCGAGGCGCTCAAGGTCCAGGGCGTGACGGGCACGGCCGTGCTCGACGGCCTCACCTTCCCCGTCGGCATGAAGCCGATGGGCGGCGTCGCGGTCTTCGCAACCAACACCTGGGCCGCCTTCCAGGGCCGCAACAAGCTCAAGGCGGAGTGGGACGCCGGCGTGAACGGGTCCTACGACACGGCGGCCTTCAAGGCCGAGATGCAGAAGACGGTCGCCAGCCCCCAGAAGGTCGTGCGGCAGGCCGGGGACGTCGATGCGGCGTTCGCAGGCGCCGCGAAGACCGTCGAGGCGGCGTACTACACGCCGATGCTCTCGCACTCGCCGATGGAACCCCCTGTGGCGGTCGCGAAGGTCACCGGCGACACCGTCGAGATCTGGGCCCCGACCCAGAACCCGCAGGCCGTGCAGGACGTCGTCGGCGAGGCGCTCGGCATCCCGCCGACGTCGGTCACGTGCCATGTCACCCTGCTTGGCGGCGGCTTCGGGCGCAAGTCGTTCCCCGACTACTGCGCCGAGGCGGCGCTGCTCTCGCGGCAGTCCGGCAAGCCGGTGAAGGTGGTGTGGTCGCGCGAGGACGACATCCGCTCCGACTTCTACCACGGCGAGTGCGCCCTCTACTTCAAGGGGGCGCTCGACGGCGACAACAAGCCGACGGCGTGGCTGCAGCGGACGACCTTCCCGCCCATCGGCTCGCTCTACAACGCTGACGAGCAGTACGGCGGCGGCCAGCTGGGGATGGGCTTCACCGACCTGCCCTTCCGGCTCGACCACCTGCGCGTCGAGAACGGGCCGTCGAAGGCCCACGTGCGGATCGGCTGGCTCCGGTCGGTCGCCAACGTGCACCACGCGTTCGGCATCGGCTCGTTCGTCGACGAGATGGCCCACGCGGCCGGGCGCGACCCGATCGAGTTCTACCTCGAGGCGCTGGGGCCGGACCGGAAGCTGCTGGACGAAATGAAGGCCCAGGGCGTGGAACTGCGGGGGCTGTCGGCGCGGCCGGAATTCGTGCCTGACACGGCTCGCCTCCGGCACGTCATCGAGCTGGTGCGCGATCGCTCCGGCTGGACCGGCCGCCAGGCGTCGAAGGGCCATGGCTGGGGCTTCGCGGCACACCGCAGCTTCTTCAGCTACATCGCCGTGGTCGCCGAGGTGCGGGTCGACGAACGGGGACAGGTCGCGATCCCCCGTGTCGACATCGCGGTCGACTGCGGACGGATCGTGGCACCCGACCGGGTGCGCGCGCAGTTCGAGGGCGCGGCCACCTTCGGGGCGAGCATCGCACTGCTCGGGGAGCTCACGGCCAAGGGCGGCCGCGTCGAACAGGGCAACTTCAACACCTACCAGGTCGCCCGCATCCACCAGGCCCCGACGATCACGCACGTGCACATCGTCGACAGCGACGGGGCACCGGCCGGCGTCGGGGAGCCCGGCGTCCCGCCCATGGCGCCGGCCATCTGCAACGCCATCTTCGCGGCGACCGGCACCCGCGTGCGGGATCTGCCGGTGAAGAACACGCGCCTGTCCGGCGGGACGGCCTAGACCTCGGGACGAAGGCGGAAGGGCCGGGACCACACGGCCTTTCCGCCTTCCGCCTTCCGCCCTCCGCCTTCCGCAATTCCTTTCTTAATTCCGTTTTCTGAATTCTGAATTCCCTTTGTCAGTGACCGCCCCTTCGCTGGCCGGTGACACGAGGCGTGCGTACTTCGCCAGCACCCCGCGGGTGTAGCGGGGCTTCGGCTGGCGCCACGCCTTCTGGCGCGCCTTCAGCTCCCGTGCGGGCACCTCGAGCGTCAGCATACGGGCGCGCGCGTCGATCGTGATGGCATCGCCGTTCTTGACCAGGGCCAGCGGTCCTCCCTCGAAGGCCTCAGGCGTGATGTGCCCCACGACGAAGCCGTGCGTGCCCCCGCTGAAGCGGCCGTCGGTGATGAGCGCCACGTCCTTGCCGAGGCCGCGGCCCATGATGGCGCTCGTCGGCCCGAGCATCTCACGCATGCCCGGACCGCCGCGTGGCCCCTCGTAACGGATGACGACGACGTGCCCCTTGCGCACCCGGCCGGCGAGAATGGCCTGGAGCGCGGCCTCCTCGCGGTCGAAGACCACCGCCGTCCCACTGAATCGTTCACCTTCCTTGCCGCTGATCTTCGCGACGCCGCCCGCCGGCGCGAGATTGCCGTAGAGCACGACCAGATGGCTGTCCTTCTTGATCGGATCGCCAATGGGGTGCACGACGTCCTGGCCCTCGGGATAGCGGCCGGCCTCCGTCAGGTTCTCGGCCATGGTGCGGCCCGTCACCGTCAGGGCGTCGCCGTGGAGCAGTCCCTCGTCCAGGAGCATTTTGAGGAGCGGCGTCAGCCCTCCGATGCGCACCAGCTCCGCCATCTCGTAGCGGCCGCTCGGCTTGAGATCGGCCAGCACCGGCGTGCGGCGGCCGAGGCGGGTGAAGTCGTCGATCGACAGGCGCACGCCGGCGGCGTGGGCAATCGCCACGAGGTGCAGCACCGCGTTGGTCGAGCCGCCAAGCGCAATCACGGTCCGGATCGCGTTCTCGAACGCCTTCTTCGTGAGGATGTCGCGCGGCGTGATGCCACGCTCCAGCAGCCGGACCGCGGCCTCGCCGGCGCGGCGGCAGTCGTCGCGCTTCTCGGGTGAGACGGCGGCCTGCGCCGAGCTGTTGGGCAGGCTCAGGCCCAGGGCTTCGATCGCGCACGCCATGGTGTTCGCCGTGTACATCCCCCCGCACGAGCCCGGACCAGGGCAGGCATGCTGCTCGAGGTCTGCCAGGTCGGCGGCGCTGAGCGTGCCGGCGGCATGCTGGCCGACGGCCTCGAACACCGAGACGATGTCGACCGGGCGGTCGCGCCAGCGGCCGGGCAGGATCGTGCCGCCGTACACGAAGACCGATGGCCGGTTCAGCCTCGCCATGGCCATCACACATGCGGGCATGTTCTTGTCGCAGCCGCCAATGGCCACCAGGGCGTCCAGCCCCTCGCCCCCCATCACGGTCTCGATGGAGTCCGCGATGACCTCGCGCGAGACGAGGGAGTACTTCATGCCCTCCGTCCCCATCGAGATGCCATCCGACACGGTGATGGTGTTGAAGATCACCGCCTTGCCCCCGGTGGCGTCGACCCCCACCGCCGCGTGACGCGCCAGCTCGTCGATGTGGACGTTGCAGGGTGTCACCTGGCTCCACGTCGAGCAGACGCCTACCTGGGGCCTGGCGAAGTCGTCGCGGGTGAAGCCCACGGCGTGGAGCATCGCCCTTCCCGGCGCGCGGGATGGGCCGTCGACGACAAGGGAGGAATGGGGCCGCGGTGCGGCAGACGAGGGCTTCGAAGGCGTGCGTGGCATGGCTGACCGCCGGTAGTTGGAGCCGAAGCTCGTTACGGCGCGAAGCGCGCCGCGGTCAGCCTAGTGAACCCGCCGGGGCTTGGCAACCCCGGCGAGCCGCACAGGGCGCGCCCGGGCGCCGGGGCCCGGGCGCGGCGAGTCAGGAGTGATGATGCTGCGCGTGGTGCGAGCCGTCGTCGTGGTGGTGATGGTGGCCCCCGTGGTTGCCGGCGGCCGCCTTCTGCGGCCGCCGCGCCTCCAGCCACTCGACCCACAGGCCGATGCCCACCCCGGTCTTCGCCGACACGCGGAAGACCTGCGGCGCGGGCATCACGGTGGCGATGTTCCGTTCGATCAGGTCGAGGTCGATGTCCAGGGACGGCACCAGGTCGAACTTCGTGATCACGACCAGGTCCGCCTTGTTGAACATCACGGGGTACTTCAGCGGCTTGTCCTCCCCCTCGTGCGCCGCGAGCAGCACCACGTTAGCGGCCTGCCCCAGGTCGTACACCGCGGGGCACACGAGGTTGCCGACGTTCTCGACGAACAGGAAGTCCAGGTCGGCCCACGGGAAATGGTGCAGGGCGTGGTGCACCATGTCGGCATCGAGATGACAGGCCGAGCCGGTCGTGATGGAGAGCGCGGGGATGCCCGCCGCCGTCAGCCGGTTCGCGTCGTTCTCGGTGGCGAGGTCGCCCGCCAGGGCGCCCAGGCGCCCCTTGCCGAAGTGACGCGCGGTGGCCTCCAGCAGGGCCGTCTTGCCCGCCCCAGGTGAGCCCATCACGTTGATCGCCAGCACACCGGCGTCGACGAAGTGCTCGCGGTTGTGTCCCGCCTGCCGATCGTTCCCCGACAGGATGCGGTCGTGCACCTCGACCGGGACCGACTTGTCTCCACAGCCACAGACGTCACACATCACGGCACCTCCAGCTCGAGACGCTCGAGCACGATTTCATCGCCCTGGACCAGCCGCACGGGCTCGCCACAGGCGGGACAGATGAGCGCGGCGCCACGCGCCGGCGTCCCGCCGCACGACGGGCACGACCACAACGCCGGCACGGTGTCGACCTCCAGCGGCGCCTCCGCGCAGAGCGTACCCGGCCGGAACGTGTCGTACGCCGTGCGGAGCAGCTCCACCTCGACGCCCGACAGCTCGCCGATTCGCACCCGCACCGCGCGGACGGCCGTCGCCTGCCTGCGCCCCGCCTCGTCCGCGATGCGGTCGTAGAGCGCCGACACGATTGAGTACTCGTGCACGGTCCCTCCGTCTCAGCAGATCCGGGGCAGCGGCTCGCCTTCGGGCTCCGCCAGCAGCCGGTGGCCGAAGCCCGTGTCGAGAATGAGCAGGCCCGGAGACTCGGTGATCGCGCGCCCGATGATCGCGGCGTCCCGTCCCAATGGGTGTCCATGCAGCGCGGCCAGGACCGCCTCTGCGCGGTCCGCCCGCACGCCGATGACCGCCTTGCCCTCGTTCGCGACGTGCAGCGGCTCGATGCCGAGCAGCTCCGACGCGGCCCGGACCTCCTCACGCACCGGCAGGGCCGTCTCATCCAGCAGGATGCCGACGTGCCCCTTCCCCGCCATCTCGTGCAGCGCGCTTGCCACGCCGCCACGCGTCGGGTCCTTCATCGCGACAATCCCGTCGCCGCCCGCCGCGAGTGCCGCCGCCACCAGCCCGTTGATCGGCGCGACGTCCGACCGCAGGTCGCCCTCGAGCGCGAGATCGTGCCGGTCCACCATCACCGCCATGCCGTGGTCGCCGATCGTGCCCGTCACGATGAGCACGTCGCCGGCCGCGAGGCCGTTGTCGCGCACCAGGCGTCGGGTCAGCCCGATGCCCGTGGTGTTCAGGACGAGGCCGTCCACTTCCCCGCGCCCCATCACCTTGGTGTCGCCGGTCACGATCGCGACGCTTGCCTCGCGGCAGGTGTCCCGCATCGAGGCCTGGATGCGCTCGAGCTCCTCGCGCGGGAACCCCTCCTCGATGATCACCGCGCACGTCAGGCCCAGCGGCTCCGTCACGCCCATCATGGCCAGGTCGTTCACCGTGCCTGACACGGAGAGCCGGCCGATGTCGCCACCGGGGAAGAACCTCGGCTGGATGACGTGCGAGTCGGTCGTGACGACCAGCCACTGATCGCCCACGGGAAAGGCCGCGCCGTCGTCCAGCGCGGCAAGCCCGACGATGCCGGGGCGGGTGTCGGGATCGAGGCCCCGCAGGAACACCTGCTCGATGAGCGCGCGCATGGCCCGCCCTCCCGCGCCGTGTTTCATGGCGACCTTGTCGTCGGCCGGAAGCGTGCGAAGGGTCACCGGCCACCTCCGATCATCGCGGCCACGTCGGGACGGCCGCCGTACTGCCACCAGATCTTGCAGGTCCCCTCGCTGCTCACCATGCAGGCGCCCACCGGGTTCTCCGGGACGCACTCACGTCCGAACAGCGGGCAATCGTGCGGGGTCGCGAGGCCCGCCATGATGGTGCCGCACACACACGACTTCGCGAGCTCGCTCGGGCCGTCGCCGGCCGCGATGGACGGATCCACCCGGAACACCCGGCGCGCGTCGAGGTGCGCGTACTCCTCCCGCAGTTCCAGGTTGCCGGCCGGGATGTCGGCGATACCCCGCCAGTGCCCTTCCTGCATCTTGAAGACCCGCCAGAGCTGCTCCTGCGCGCGGAGGTTCCCCTCCTTCGTCACGCAACGCGGATAGGCGTTGACGACACGCGGCGTGCCGTCGCGGACCAGGTCGACGAGCGCGACCATGCCGGCCAGGATGTCGAGCGGCTCGAATCCCGCCACGACGACCGGCATGTGGTACTTCTCGACGAACTCCTCGAAGATCCCCCAGCCGGTAATCGTCGCGGCGTGCCCCGCCGCGAGGAACCCCTCGACCGTGGACTCTTCCATCTCCGCCACCACGTTCATGGCGGGCGGCACGAACTTGTGCGCCGAGAGCACGGTGAAGTTCGCCGGCAGGTCGCTCCGGCACAACACCGTCGCCGTCGTCACCGCCGTCGTCTCGAAGCCGGTGGCGAAGAAGACGACGGGGTCGGTGGTGCCCCGCGCGAGGTCGAGCGCCTGGTTGATGCTGTAGACCACCTCGACGCGCCCGCCGGCGGCCTGCGCGTCCGCGAGCGACTTGGAGGTCCCGGGCACCCGCAGCATGTCGCCGTAGGTGGCAACCACAACGCCCTGGAGCGCCAGCGCGACCGCCTCGTCGACCTCCGGCTGGTCGGTGATGCACACCGGGCAGCCGGGGCCCATGATCATGTTGAGGTTCTTCGGGAACACCGCGCGCAACCCGAACTTGGCCATCGCCTGCTCGTGGCTGCCACACACGTGCATCACGTTGACCTTGCGGCCGATGGCCTCGACCGAGCGCTCGAGGGCCGTCACCAGTTCCTTCGCGCGCGCGGGGTCGCGAAACTTCAGCTGCTCCACGCCGCGCGGCAGGTCAGCGGGATTCATCGTCGCCCCCGGGCAGCGCCGCGATCTCGCCGCGCACGTCCGCCGCCATCAGGTCCTCGCCCTCGGCAGGCGGGTGCTCGGACAGCAGCTCCTCGTAGAGCGCGAGCGTGCCGGCGATGTCCTCCGGCGGGATCCGCCGGATGGCATAGCCGACATGGTTCAGGATGTAGTCGCCTTCCTGCACGGGCTCGTCGACCAGGTCGAGTGCGACCTGCCGGCGGACGCCCCAGAAGTCGACGACGGCGCTCATCCCGTCGATGGACACGATGCGGCCGGGTACTCCAAGGCACATGGTGGGGACTCCCTTCGCTACGCCTGACGTGTCATGACCGTGCCGGCCGCCAGCATCGCGTCGGCGGCCACGGCCTGGCCGAGCGCGAGGCCACCGTCACCGGGCGGCACCTGCTCGTGGATGTATGTCCATCCCCGCGGCACGCGCGCCAGCACGTCATCGACGAGGAGGGTGTTCTGGAAGCAGCCGCCCGTGAGGGCGACCGGCATGTGGCCGTGCCGGCGCGTCACCTCCCCCACGACGTCCGCCGTTGCGGCGCCGATGGTGCGGTGAACACGCGCCGACAGGCGTGCGGGGCTCAGACCGGCGAGGAGGTCTGTGACGAGCGCCCGCACGCCCCGGCGCAGATCGATCTCGATGAGGCCCTCGCGCTCGGCGAGGTCGTAGGGATACGCCGCGCCCTCGGCGGCATCGGCAACGGCGTTGAGCTCGAGCGCGACCTGCCCCTCGTAGGTCGCCCGTCCGCGCCCGAGGATCAGCGCCCCGACGCCGTCGAAATAGCGCCCGACGCCGTGGGCCGGGGCCACCTGGAACCCCGAGGCGAGCAGCCGCGAGACCACACGCAGGTCCCTGGCCGGCACGGCCTCGAAGAGCGGCAGGCGGTCGAGCGGCGCATCCTCGCCGAATGCGTCCTGCAGCAGCGACAGGGCGATGCGCCACGGCTGCCGGATCGCCTGGTCCACGCCCGCCAGGCCCACAGGGCGGAACGTCGCCACCCGCGTGAACGAGGCGTACTCGGCCACGAGGATCTCGCCGCCCCAGGCCGCGCCGTCCAGGCCGTAGCCGGTGCCGTCGTAGGCCACGCCAATGACAGGGCCGTCCAACCCGTGCTCCGCCATGAGGCTCACGACGTGGGCGTGATGGTGCTGCACGCCGACCTTCACCGGCTCGGGCCGTTCGAGCGCATAGCGCGTGGAGGGATATCCGGGGTGCAGGTCGTAGGCAATGACCTCCGGCACGATGCCGAGGAAACGCTCAAGCCGCGTGATCGCGTCCTGGTAGGCGCGATATGTCGTAAGCGAGTCGAGATCGCCCACGTGCGGGCCCGGCCACGCATCGTCGCGTGAGGCGAGACAGAAGGTGTTCTTCAGCAACGCGCCGCAGGCCAGCACCGGTGCCTCCACGCGGCGATGCAGCCGCACCGCCCGCGGCACGTAACCGCGCGACCGCCGGAGCACGGAGGGCCGCCCGGCGATCACCCGCGCCACCGAATCGTCGCAGCGCGTCACGATGTCGCGGTCGTGCAGGAGGAAGAGGTCGGCCATGGTGCCGAGCCGGGAGACCGCATCCTCGTTGGTGAACGCAATGGGCTCGTCGCTCACGTTGCCCGAGGTCATCACCAGCGGATGGCCGGCGTCGTCCAGCAGGAGCTGGTGCAGGGGCGTGTACGCCAGCATCACCCCCACGAGCGGGTTGCCCGGCGCCACCGCCGCGGCGAGTGGCGAGGGCTCACGCCGCTCGAGCAGCACGATGGGGCGCTCGGGACCGGCCAGGAGGAGCCGCGCCTCCGGGCCAACGACGGCCAGGGCCTCGGCCTCCTCCAGGCGCCGCACCATGACGGCGAAGGGCTTCTCGTCCCGGTGCTTCCGCCGGCGAAGCTGCTCAACCGCGTGGGCGTTCGTCGCGTCGCAGGCGAGATGGAAACCGCCAAGGCCCTTCAGGGCGACGATCCCCCCCTGCTGCAGCACGAGGGCCGCGGCCCGGATGGGGTCGGCTTCGTCCAGTGGCGAGCCGTCCGGACGGGCCGCGGTGAGCCGCGGTCCGCAGACCGGGCACGCATTCGGCTGCGCGTGGAAGCGCCGGTCGGCGACCGCATGGTACTCACGATGACATGCGGGGCACATCACGAACCGCGCCATTGTGGTGACGGCGCGGTCGTACGGCACGTCCAGCGCAATCGTGAACCGCGGGCCGCAGTTCGTGCAGTTGGTGAAGGGATACCGGTAGCGGCGGTCCGCGGGATCGTGGATCTCGGCCTCGCACGCCGGGCAGGTCGCCAGGTCGGGTGGGATCGACAGCTCGCGTTCCGCGTTCGCGTCGCTCTGCACGATCGCGAAGCCGTCGGCGGGCTGCAGGGGAATCTCGGTCTGCTGGAGCGAGACGATGCGGGCGGCCGGCGGCGGCGCCTCGCGCAGGCGCATGACGAACCGCTCGAGCGACCGCGACGTCCCGAAGGCCTCGATGGTGACCCCCGCGGCGCCGTTGCGCACGTGGCCACGCACGCCCTCGGCCTGCGCGAGCCGGTACACCCAGGGCCGGAACCCCACACCCTGGACCGTACCGTGAATTTCGATGCGTCTGCCCTGCACCATCCGCCTCGCCTCGTGTACGGCTATGGGGAATCGTAGGGCAAACGGGGTGCCAGGGGCACAGCTGAATTCAGGCCTGTTTCCGGGCGGCCCGCGGCGACGACTGGCGGGGGCCCGGTGACGCGGGAGTTGGGTGCCGGAAACCCGGCGTTCAGGCGCGCCGGAAGACGACCGCGCCGTCCTCGATCTCGAACGGGGCGTCGGCAAGCGGCAGGCTCGGGGGCCCGGCCGACGGCCGGCCCTCGGCGTCGTAGTGGCCGTCGTGGCAGGCGCACCGGTAGCCGCCGGTCTGTTCGTCCAGCGACACCCGGCAGGCCATGTGGGTGCACACGAGGTAGCGGGCCTGGACCGCGTCGCCCACCTGACGCACTTCGACCGGGGCGGGCCCGACCTGCACGATCACGCGCCGGCCGCCGGCCAGATCGGCAAGCGGCACGTTCGCGACCGGGGGCGGAGGGCCCTGCCGGCAGGCCACGGCGCCGAGGAGGCCCGAGGCCATACCGGCCAGGGCCACACGGCGGGAGATGATCGATGACGATGGTGCTGCACGGAGGTGCGGCACGGAGGTGCCGCACGAGGGTGCTGCACGAGGGTGCGCCACGGTGGTGTTGGACGAAGGTGCTACACGGGGGTGCGCCTTGTCGGTTGCCATGTCGTCCCCTACGCCTCGACGGCGCGGTCCCACCAGGCGTCGACAGGGAGCGGCACGGACCGTGGCGTGGCCGGACGCCCGAATCGCGCCAGCGTCTCCAGGACGGCGTCCACCGCCGCGGGCACGGCGGCGCGCACCGCCGGCGTCAGGCCGGGCTCCATGCCGACCCGCCCGGGCACGACCCCCACGAGCACCAGCTCCGCCGGCCCGCGATCCGCAATCTGCAGCGTGAGCAGCGTGGCCTTGACGCCCGGCTCGTGCGGACCGGTGCGGGGCCCGGGCATGTGCCGGACCACGTCGGCCTGGTCGTAGAGCCGCAGCGTGCCCGGCTCGGCGCCGGCAAGCACGGTGTCGACGAGGATCACCCGGTCGGTGTCGGCCAGGAACGGCACCAGGTCGAGCCCCGGGGTGCCGAGGTCCTCGAGCTCGACCTCCTCCGCGAACTCGTAGTGGGCCCGCAGGTGCTCGATGACATACGGCCCGAAGCCGTCGTCACCCATCAGGACGTTGCCGAGCCCGAGGATTGAAATGCGCATGGTGGGGACTCTTGCCTGCGGAATTGAGAATCAAGAAAACGGAATCAAGAACGGAATTCTGAATTGGCACCGGAAGGCAGAAACAAGGGAAAAGGGGACTGTCCGTCCCCTTTTCCCTGCCTGCGCTAGCAGGAGTCGCCGGCCGGTGACGAGCCGAGCACCCGCACGGCGGCGTGCTCGTGACCCTCGACATCCAGGGTGTGAATCGCACACGCGATGCACGGGTCGAAGGAATGGACCGTGCGGAGGGCTTCGAGCGGGCGCTCCGCGTCGGCGATCGGGTTGCCGACGAGGCACGCCTCATACGGCCCGGCCTGGTCCTTCTCGTCACGCGGGCCGGCGTTCCACGTCGAGGGAACCACGGCCTGGTAGTTGGCGATCTTGCCGCCGTCGATGACCGTCCAGTGCGACAGGGTGCCCCGCGGCGCCTCGTGCACGCCGAACCCGCGGACCTCACCCGCCGGGAAGATCGGCTTGTTGAAGATCGCGACGTCGCCGGAGGCGATGTTGTTGGCGAGCAGCTCCCAGTGCTTGTCGGCCAGCTCGGTGAGCATGCACGTGCGGATCATGCGGGCCGCATGGCGCCCCATCGTCGAGTGGAGGATGGCCGGCGAGAGCTGGGTGCCCGCGATCTTCGACGCCGTCTCCAGCGTCCGCGTGGCCCACTTCTTCGTGAGCTCATCACCGGTGGCCAGCCCGACGAGGACCTGCGCCAGCGGCCCGACCTGCATCACCTGCCCGTTGTAGCGCGGGGCCTTGATCCACGAGTACTTCTTCCGCGCGTCGAACTCGTTGTAGGCCGGGTTGGTCTCGCCGTCCCACGGGTGCAGCGTGTCGCCACCCTCGTAGTAGGCGTGGGTCACGTTCTCGGTGACGCCCTTCTCGAACGCCTCGTCCGTCCAGCCCGCGAAGGGCTTCACGGTGCCGAGGTCGCCGTCCATGATCACGCCGCCGGGCAGGTCGAAGCTCGTGGCGGCGCCGTCGGTCGGCAGGTCGGGCACGGCCAGGTAGTTGGTCACGCCCTTGCCGTAGCCGAACCAGTCCGGGTACATCGCGCCGATGGCGCAGACGTCCGGGAAGTACACCTGCTGCACGAACGTGCGCACCTCGGCGAGCAGGTCCTTGATCATGAACAGCTTGTTCATGTTCAGGGTCGCCTCGTTGTCGAGGTTGATCGCGTTGGCGACGCCGCCGACCTGCAGGTTCTGGATGTTCGGCGTCTTGCTGCCGAGGATGGCCACGACCTGGTTGGCCTTGCGCTGGATCTCGAGGGCCTGCAGGTAGTGGGCGACGGCCAGGAGGTTGACCTCCGGCGACAGCCGCATCGCCGGGTGGCCCCAGTAGCCGTTGGCGAAGATGCCGAGCTGCCCGCGGCCGACGAAGCCCGCGAGGCGCTCCTTGACGGCCACCAGGTCCTTCACGCCGTTGTGCGGCCAGTCGGAGAGCGACTCGGCCAGGGCGGCGGTCTTGGCCGGATCGGCCTTCAGCGCGGAGACGACGTCGACGAAGTCGAGCGCCGACAGGTGGTAGAAGTGCACGATGTGATCGTGCAGGCCGTGCGCGATGAGGATCAGGTTGCGGATGTACTGCGCGTTGGGTGGAATCTCCAGCTTCAGCGCGTTCTCGACCGCACGGACCGAGGCGATGGCGTGCACGGTCGTGCACACGCCGCAGAACCGCTGCGTGAAGAGCCAGGCCTCGCGCGGGTCGCGCCCGAGGAGGATCCGTTCGATCCCACGGAACATCTGTCCTGACGACCAGGCCCGCGTGACGCGCCCGCCATCGACCTCCACGTCGATGCGCAGGTGCCCCTCGATGCGGGTGACCGGGTCGATGGTGACCGTCGTCGCCATTACGTGCTCCCTTCGAATGGAGTCTCGGGCCTGTCCGGCAGGGACCCCTCGTGCTCAACCAGACGATGCGGCCCTTACGAGGCGGCCGCGGCGCGCCCCTTCCCCGCCGGACGCCCGGCCAGGATCGGGAAGTTCCTGACAATGAAGATGTACCCGAGGATCTCCAGCGCGATGAGGCCCGCGGTGACCAGCGTCTCACCCACGCTCGGGAAGTACGACCAGTGGGCGCCCGGGTTGAAGGCGACCAGGAAGACGTCGAAGCGATACATCCCGCCGGCGAGGATGAGGACCATCGCGGCCCGCACGAGGTTGCCGTAGCGCCGCCGCTGGGCGTCGGTCGCCAGCATCAGCGGGCCGGCCACGAACAGCCCCAGTTCCAGCAGCGAGAGGATCGAGTACTTGTCGAAGGCGAAGAGCGCCGCCAGCTGGCCGCGCCAGGCCAGGTCGCCGACGCGCAGCACGACGTAGGCGACGCCGACGAACGCGACATACCGGCCGACGCCGGCGAGGATGTCACGCTCGGGCGCGCGCCGCAGCGCGCCGGACGAAATCGCGCCCTCGAGCACCACGGCGGCATAGCCCATGCCGATGCAGGAGATGAGGAACAGCAGCGGCAGGAACCCGGTGTTCCACAGGGGGTGCAGGCGCGGGCCGCTCAGCAGGAGGAGCGATCCCAGCGAGGACTGGTGCATCGTCGGCAGCAGCATGCCGAGGGCGATGAACCAGAGCAGCGCCTTGCGCATGATGGGCAGCGCCTTCTCGCTGAAGTCACGCACCCACGGGATCGGCGCCGTCCGTCCACGCTCGAGGAACGCCGGGCTCAGCTCGATCCACAGGACGACCGTGTAGGCCATGATGCAGAGCGCGACCTCGAGGAGCACCGAGTTGAAGTTCCAGTGCCAGAAGTAGATCGGCACCTTCCAGATCAACCAGTACCGGCCGACGTCGAGCACCACCGAGAGGCCGGCCATCGTGTACCCGAACGCACTGGTCAGCAGCGCCGGGCGAACGAGCGGATGATACTCCCCCTTGTTGGCGATGTAGACGAGAATCGCCATCGCGTACCCGCCGCAGGCCAGCGCGGTGCCGGTCACGACGTCGAAGGCAATCCAGAGCCCCCAGGGATAGCCGTCGTTGAGCGCCGTGCTGGCGCCGAGGCCGAAGGCGAACCGGTACAGGATCGCCAGGACACCCAGCCCCGCGATCACGGCCACCGGCATCACGGCGGGGGTGAAGAACTTCCCGCCGACCGGCGCCGGCCGCTCCGCCAAGGTGTGCGCGCTCATGCCTCGTCCTCCCCGGCGTCGGCCGCCTCACCGGACTTCCGGTTCTTGAGCATCACCGCGGCCAGCACGCCGTAGAGCGCCACCGGGGCGATGAAGCCCTGGTAAAGCGAGTGCTGGATCGTGCGCTGCGTCGTCGGCACCGACACCGGTCCGTAGTCGGGCAACCCGATCTTGTCGAACGGGACGTGCGACAGGTACAGCACCTGCGTGCCCCCGGCCTCGGTCTCGCCGTAGACCCGCGGGATGTAGCGGTCCGGGAACTCCTCCAGGCGCCGGTGCGCCTCCCGGAGCAGGTCCTCGCGTTTGCCGAAGATCACCGCCTCGCGCGGGCAGACCTCACAACACGCCGGCTCCTTGCCTTCGGCCAGCCGGTGGTTGCACATCTCGCACTTGACGATCTTCGGGTTGAAGGCCTTCGTCCACTCGAACTTCGGGATGTTGAACGGGCACGCCATCTGGCAGTACCGGCAGCCCACGCACAGGGTCGGGTCGTAGGTGACGATCCCGTACTCGCGCTTCTTGAGCGAGCCGAGCATGCAGGCGTTCACGCAGGCCGGGTCCACGCAGTGCATGCACTGCTGCTTCACGAACGAGCGATAGGGCCCCTCTTCGTACAGCTTGATGATGTTCTTCGTGTTCTGGTTCAGATCGACCGGCGCCTGCCACTTGCCGTCCGACCAGGCGGTGTCACGGATGCGGTCGTTGGCGTCCGCGCACGCGACGACGCACGCCTTGCAGCCGATGCACCGGGTCGTGTCGTACAGCATGCCGACGGCGTCGGGCGGCGCCTGGGGCGCCTCCTGCGCGGCCGACGCCGTCACGGTGCTGGCCGCCGTCGCGGCGGCCGTGCCGGTCGCCGCGACCATCGCCTTGAGCGCTGCGCGTCTCGAGATGGCCATGGCCTCACTCCTTCGCGCCAGGCGCGGGCGGCTCCGGCTGGTCGCCGAGCTTCTTCGACCAGGTGTAGCCGGCCCCGATGAGCGCGCCGCCAATCACGCCGGCCACGCCGGTCGCGACCGGGCTGACCACGCCCTGGTCCGCGTGCACGGGCGGATACGTGTCGGGCGGCGTGGGCCGCTCGATCTCCGCGGTCTGGAACGCCGGCACCCGGAAGGCCAGCTTCTGCTCGGTGCAGCCGAAACACGGCGTGCCGAGCCCGATGGGCCACGCGTCCACCACCTCGCAGAAGTGCAGGACCGAGCAGTTGGCGTGGGTCTGCGGTCCCTTGCATCCCATCTTGTAGAGGCAGTACCCGTTGCGGTGCCCCTCGTCGCCGAACTCCTCGACGAAGCGGCCGGCGTCGAAGTGCGCGCGCCGTGGGCAGTGCTCGTGGATGGTCCGCCCGTAGGCGAACTCGGGCCGGCCGAGCGCGTCGAGCGCCGGCAGCGTGCCGAAGGTCGCGTACTGCAGGACCACGCCGAGGAAGTTGTACGGGTTGGCCGGGCAGCCCGGGATGGTGACGACGGTCTTGCCGGGCAGGATCGCGTTAGCGCCCTGCGCGCCGGTCGGGTTGGGGTCCGCGGACGGGATGCCGCCCCACGAGGCGCACGACCCGATCGCGATGATGGCGCCGGCCTTGTCGGCAGCCTCGTTGAGGATCTCGACGGCGGTCCGCCCGCCAATCTTGCAGTAGATCCCGTCTTCCTTCGTCGGGATCGCGCCTTCGACGACCAGCACGTACTTGCCGGCGTTGGCGGCCATCGCGTCGTGCAGCGACTTCTCGGCCTGGTGGCCGGCCGCGGCCATCAGCGTCTCGTGATAGTCGAGGGAGATGAGATCGAGGATGACCTCCGCGACGTCCGGATGGGACGTGCGCAGGAGGGACTCCGTACACCCGGTGCACTCCTGGAAATGGAGCCAGATCACCGAGGGGCGCGCGCCCGCCGCAACCGCATCCGCGATCTGCGCCGCCGCCGTGTTCGACAGCCCCACGGCTGCCGCGGCCATCGTGCAGACCTTCAGGAAGTCTCGGCGCGAGACGGACGCGAGCGGCGGAGTCGAAGAAGGAATCGGATAGACTCGGGTGGACCACGCCATTGGACGGCCTCCGTGTTGACCTGCACCTGAGCAACATGAATGCCATCAACCGAACGTTCAATTCGTCCGCAAACACGGAACCCGGCCCGGCCTGGCTCCCCAATCCCCGGTGTCTTGCCGGATTCCCGCAAGGTGGCTGACAACGGCTCGCCGATCGGCGGCGTTTGGCCCGCGACGCGGGGCATCGTCGCGGCCTGCCGTTTGCAGCGCCTCGTCGTACGGAGGCAACGATGATCACCCTCAAGTCGGTCCTCGTCCCGACGGACTTCAGCGAGACGTCGGAAGTGGCCCTGCGCTACGGCCGCGCCCTCGCGGAGAAGTTCGACGCCACCCTGCACCTGGTGCACGTCGTCCAGGAGCCGTTCGCCCAGCCCTGGGCCGTCGAGGCCTACGGCTTCTCCCTCGCCTCCCTCCAGGAGCAGTGGCAGCAGGACGCCGCGCACCGGCTGGACGAGGCGCTGCCCGAGGCCGAACGGGCCGCCAGCCATGCGAAGGTCTGCACCATCCTGGGCCACCCCGTCGTGGAGCTGCTCCGCTATGCCGAGGAGCAGCAGGTCGATCTGATCGTGATGGGCACGCACGGCCGCGGGCCGCTCGGCCACATGGTCATGGGCAGCGTCGCCGAACGGATCGTACGCAAGGCCCCGTGCCCGGTGCTGACCGTCCGGCACCCCGAGCGGGAGTTCGTGACGAAAGAGTAGGGTGCGCTTCTCCTCGCAAATGCACGCACGGAGACACGGAGACACGGAGACACGGAGACAGGCCCGCTGGCGCCTGCCATCTCAGATTGCAGATTTGAGAAGGCAGATCGAAGACTCGCGATTGACGGTTGATTCCTGACGCGGAACTCGCCGGCGTCTCTTCGCGCCGTCTCCGTTTCTGCCTTCTGCCTTCTGCCTTACTCACGTAATCTGGGTACGGTGGATACCGTACGACTCGATGTCTGGCTCGACGTCGCCTGCCTCTTCAAGACACGGTCGGAAGCGCAGCGCGCCTGCAAGCTCAGCAAGGTCACGGTGAACGGCGCGGACGCGAAGCCGCACCGCGAGCTGCGCGTCGGCGACGAGCTCGTCATCAGCCGCCCGCTGGGCCGCAAGCAGACGCTGGTCGTGCGCGCGCTCGCTGACCGCCACGTCGCCCGGGCCGAGGCCCGGGCGCTCTACGAGGACACCACGCCGAAGCCGACCGACGAGGAGATCGCGATGCGCCGGCAGGAGCGGCTGTTCCGCGCGATGGCCACCCCACCCGGGCGTCCCGACCGGCGCGACCGCCGCGCCATCCTGCGCAAGAAGCGCGGCGACGACCAGTAGCCGTCCCGGGGTGGCACGCCCCCGCGCGTTCTGTCATGATCGGGCCGAGGTCCGATGCCAAGTTCCCCCTCCCTCCGCGTCGGCCTGCTGCTGGCCGGCGCCCTCGCGTTCTTCGTGCTGCCCTCCGCGACGGATTTCGCGGTGGACTGGCTGTGGTTCGGTGCGCTCGGGTACCGCGGCGTCTTCCTGACGGGCCTGCAGTGGGAGTTCCTGCTCGGGGGCGCCGCGTTCCTGGTGGCCGCCGTGTGGCTGCTGCTGCACCTGCGCCACGCCCTCGGCGCCATGTCGGCGACGCCCGCGACCTTCACCACGCGCGAGGGGCTCACGATCGCGCTGCCGACGCGGGATCAGATCCGCCCGCTGGCGACGGCGGTCGCGTTGGGCGCGTCGGTCCTCGTCGCGCTCTATCCGGCCGGCGAGTGGCTCACCGTGCTGTCGTGGTGGCATGCCGTGCCCTTCGGCCAGGCCGACCCGATCCTCGGACACGACGCCGGGTTCTACGTGTTCACGTTGCCCATCCTGGAGCTGGCTCGCAACCTGGCCATGGTGCTCGTCGTGCTGGCTGCCGCCGGCTCCGGCGCGCTCTACGTCATGGCGGGCGAGCTGGGCCTCACGCCGTTCGGCTTCCGGATTTCCCCACGGGTCGTCCGCCACGGCGCCCTGCTCGCCGCGGCCGCCTTCGTCGTCCTGGCGTTTGGCGCCTGGCTCGACCGTCCCAACCTCCTGCTGAGCCCGTCCGGCATCATCCAGGGCGCGAGCTACGCCGACGTCCACGGCCGGCTGCCCGCGGCGTGGGTGCTCGTGGCGGCGTCGCTCGTGGGGGTCGGGCTGTCCCTCGCGCATGCGCGCGGGTCGGCCCGCTGGGCCCTGCCCGCCGCGGCCGTGCTTTACGTGATCGCCGCCGGCGGCGGGGAGCTCTACGCCGGCTTTCTCCAGCGGTTCGTCGTCGCGCCCAACGAGCAGGCGCGCGAGGCCCCGTACATCGAGCACAACATCGCCGGCACCCGCCAGGGCTTCGCGCTCGACCGCGTCGAGGAACGGGAGATCAGCGGCGACGCCGAGCTCACGCGGACCGACATCGAGCAGAACCGCGCCACGCTCGACAACGTGCGGCTGTGGGACCACCAGCCGCTGCTCGAGACGTTCGGGCAGATCCAGGAGATCCGCACCTACTACGACTTCATCTCGGTCGACAACGACCGGTACGACCTCGACGGCCACTACCGGCAGGTGATGCTCTCGGCACGGGAGCTGAACCCCACGGCGCTGCCCAACCGCACCTGGATCAACGAGCGCCTCGTGTTCACACACGGCCACGGGCTGACGCTCGGGCCCGTGAACCAGGTCACCGCGGAAGGCCTGCCCGTGCTCTTCATCCGCGACCTGCCGCCGGTGTCCACGACCGACCTCGAGGTGACCCAGCCGTCGATCTACTACGGCGAGCTGTCGAACGACTACGTGATCGTGCGGACCCGCGCGCGGGAGTTCCACTACCCGAAGGGGGACGACAACGTCTTCACCGAGTACGACGGCCAGGGCGGGGTGCTGCTCGACAGCCTCTGGAAAAAGCTGCTCTTCGCCGCGCACTTCCGCGCGTACCAGATCGCGCTGAGCGACGACATCACCAGCGAGAGCCGGATCCTCTTCGACCGCCAGATCCGGCGTCGCGTGAACAAGATCGCGCCCTTCCTCTACCTGGACGACGACCCGTACCTCGTCGTCAGCGACGGACGGCTGTTCTGGATGCAGGATGCCTACACCGTCTCCTCGCAGTACCCGTACTCGACCGACGCGGCGCCCGGCATCAACTACATCCGCAATTCGGTCAAGGTGGTGGTCGACGCCTACCAGGGCACCACGACGTTCTACGTCGCGGAACCGGAGGACCCGCTCGTCCGCACGCTCGACGCGGTCTTCCCGTCGCTGCTCCGGCCGATCGACGAGATGCCCGCGGGGCTCCGCGCGCACGTCCGCTATCCCGAGGGGATCTTCCGCCTGCAGGCGAACGTGTACTCGACCTACCACATGACGAACCCGTCGGTCTTCTACAACAAGGAAGACCAATGGGAGGTGCCCTCCATCGACCGCAGCGGCGAGACGGTCCGCATGGAGCCGTACTACACGATCATGAAGCTGCCCGGCCAGGACGAGGCCGAGTTCATCCAGATGCTGCCGTTCACGCCGCGCCGCCGCGACAACCTGGCGTCGTGGATGGTGGCCCGGAGCGACGGGGCGCACTACGGCGAGCTGCAAGTCTTCCAGTTCCCCAAGCAGAAACTGGTGTTCGGCCCGCGGCAGGTCGTCGCGCGCATCAACCAGGACCAGGTGATCTCGCCGCAGATCACGCTCTGGAACCAGCAGGGTTCCGAGGTGATCCAGGGCACGTTGATGGTGATTCCCATCGAGGAGTCACTGATCTACGTGCGGCCGCTGTACTTGCGGGCGCAGTCCGGGCGCATTCCCGAGCTCACGCGCGTGATCGTCGCGTACCAGAACCGCATCGTGATGGAACGCACGCTCGATGAGGGGCTCGCCCGGCTGTTCGGCGGCCCGTCACCGCCGCAAGAGCCCCAGGAGACCGCGCAGGGCGCGCCCGGCGGCATGGCCCAACCCCCGGCCACGGGACCGGGGCCCGGTGCGCCACAGCCCGGCGCCGCCGTCTCCCCTGCGCTGGCCGAGCAGGCCCGCCAGGCCTACGAACGTGCCATCGCCGCGCAACGGGCGGGTGACTGGGCCACGTATGGGGAAGAGATCAAGCGGCTCGGCGAGATCATCGACCGCATGAGGCCTCAATAGATTTGGTGATCTCGTGATCTCGTGATCTCGTGATCTAGTGATCTCGTGATTTGGTGATCTGGTGATCTCGTGATTTGGTGATCTGGTGACCTGAAAAAGGGGTCAGACCCCATTTCCGTGGGCTCTCGATGGAAATGGGGTCTGACCCCTTTTTCGTCGGTGCGGCATCTTTGCGGGCCGGGTCAGTAGCGAATGCGCCAGCCCACTTCGATGCGGCGGGCGGAGCCGGCGGAGGTGGGGGTGCCGAAGAGCGGCGAGGTGAGCACGCCGACGTACGACGAGTAGTTCACGCGGTTGAACAGGTTGCTCACCGAGACGAAGCCTTCCATCGATCGCGAGCCGGCGCCACGACCGCGGCCGCCGCGCCGGCGCTGGGCGGCTGGCGGAGCGCCGAGCGGCATCTCCCAGCTGAGCCTGAGGTCCATGGTGATCTCCCACGTGCCGCGTTCGCTGTTCCGCGTCCCCCCCGCCGGCCGCTCGATGAACAGCGCGTCGCCGTTCGCATCCAGCCCGGTCGTCACGGTGTAGCGATTGCCCTGCTCGGCACGGCCGAAGACGGCCGCCTGCACGCCCCAGGGCAGGCGCCCGCCGAGTGACCAGTAGACACGGTGGCCGGGGTCGTTGCGGGCCAGCCCCCACTCCCCCGCGATGTCCCGCCCATCCGGCGGCGGCGTCAGCGCGTCGTCGCCGTCGTTCATGCGCCGCCCCCAGCGATACCGCACGCTCGCGAAACGGCCGTCCGCGGAATACCGGATGTCGGTGGAAAGCCCGGTGTCGGCCTCACGCCCCGTCGCGTCCACGATCAGCGAGCGGCCGCGCAACGGATCCGGACGCACGCCACCCACCGGCGCGTTGCTGTCGACCGCACGCCAGGCCGTGCCCGTCCACTGCCGGTAGACGTCCGCGCCGAGTCGCCATCCGCCGGGAAGCGACTGGCTGATGCCGGCCGAGACACGCGACCACCGCGTGAGATCCGCGTCCGCCGGGACGGCCACCAGGCTTGGCGGGTCCACGTCGGGCGTGTCACGCGTGCCCGCGGCAAAGGGGTCGGGGTAGCCTGGGTTGCGGATGATGATCTCCTGCTCCCCCGAGCCGCGGCTGAGGCGGACGCTCTCTTCACGTACCCGCGTGGGCAGCCAGTCGTAGAACCAGCCGTAGCCGAATCGCAGCGTCGTGCGCCCGCGGTTGGCCGCGCGTGACACGCCGAAGCGCGGCGCCCAGGCGGCACGATCGCCGAAGTGGGTCTGCGCCTGGTAGCGAAGGCCCGTGGCCAGTGACCACCCGGATTCCCAGGCTCGATCGGCCTGGGCGAACAGCGCCCCTCGCAGCGTGTCGAGGGTCAGTGCCTCGGCGCCGATCCGCCGCGTGAAGGTCGCTGGCTGTCCCGCGGCATAGGCGGCGAGGTTCACGAACGTGAACGTGCCGCGCGCGTTCCGCACCTGCCCCTGCGCCTCACGCACCCACTCGAGCTGCGTGCCCGCCCGCACCGTGAACGGCGCCGTCGCCACGGTCACGGCAGACTCGATCTCCGCGCGGTCGCGACGATCCTGGCCCTCGACCGTCGCTCCCCCCGCGCGGAAGGCGCTGTTGACGACAATCGCCGGCGCGGCTGTGTCCGGAAGGGCGCGCGTGACGTCCCGATCCCAGCTCACGCGCACGTAGTACGGGCGAGAGACACCGCCGTCCAGGCTCACGCGCGCCGACCGCCCGGTCGCGCGGCGCTCGTATCCCCGTTCCGGGAGGTCAAGTTCCGACAGGCCCTGGTTGTCGCGGGACGAACGATCTCCCGAGACGGACGCGCGCATGAGCGCGTCGCCGAATACGAGGCTTTCGACCCGTCCGGACACGCGCAGGCGCGACGAGGGCTGCTCCACCGCCGCGATGAGACGACCGTCGGGGGTCAGCGCGGAGATGCCCCGTGTGTCCGCGGAGTCGGTGACGTTGGCGCTCAGGAACACCGCGGTGCGGTCGCGGACCAGCGGCCCGGCCAGTGACCCGCCGAAGCGCCGCAGCGTGCCGGCCCCCGCGTCGCGTGCCAGCGCGTTGCTCGCGGCCAGGCCTTCGGGCCGGAACTGAACGGAGCCATCGGCACGCCACCGGCCCGCGGCCGGGCGGGTCAGGATGTCCACACGGCCGCGGCCTGGCCGCTCGAACTCCGCGGAGTACGCATCGCGCCGCACGGTGATGCGCATGATCTGGTCGCGCGGAGGCAGGGTGCCGCCGAAGCCGTCCACCCGGATCTCGGCATCGGGGCCGGCCAGGTCCTGCAACACGCGCTGCAGCGACTCCTCATCGTCCGGCAGCTGGTCGAGCTCGGCCTCGCTGAGGACCTCCGCGGCGCCGCCGGCTTGCTCCACCACCCCGGTGACGACCACGTCGCTTTCGACGCGGGCCAGCGGCAAGGTCACCGGCTCCTCGAGGGCCAGGGACAGCGGCCGTTCGACGGTCTCGAAGCCGGGCGCCGAGACAATCACGCGCGCATCGCCTGCCGGCGGTGCCAGCGTGGCACGCCCGGTCTCGTCCGTGGTCGTCTCCTCGACGAGCGCGCCACCGGCCAGCACCACCACGATGGCTCCGGGAATGGCCGCGCCGGAGGGATCCCGCACGTCCAGCGCACGCGGAGGGCCCTGCCAGGCGTCGGTCGACACCGACAGCAGCATTGTCAGGATGACGAGGGTCCACCGGGCGCGCATGCCCGGGAATACGATGAGAATCGGGAGGGGTTTACATCCGCCGCCGCGTCGTGGGGGACGGGTCAGGCGAGAACGGGGGCACGGCGCCCGGGGCTTCGGCCCGGGGCGGGAGACTCACGGCTGGAATCGGGACGCGATCACGCAAGCGCCCCCGACATGCCGAGCAGCCGGATCGCGCCGGCGCGCGCGGGCGACGTGTCGTGGGCCGGGTCTCCTGCCGGCAGGCTCGTGTCCCAGGGGCCGCGAGCGGACCGGCAGCCGACGGCGGCCTCTCCGCGGTGCGCCCTGAGACCGTCGAGCACCAGCCCGGCCCCCGCGTCCAGGGTCCGGCCAAGTGGAGGGGAGAGGCTCGGCGCCTCCTGCGCCTCGAACGGCACCGGCATCGTCACCATTTTCGCGTCCTGCATCTGACCTCCCGGCCTTCAGGAACGGGGACCTGCCCCAACATTCGGCAAAATCTCCCGAATCTTGAACGACCACCTGTCGCGGGGCGCCACGGCAACCCCGACGCGCGCGCACCGCCGAGCCGGGTCACGGGCATCCGCATGCCATAATTCCCGAAGACGCATGATCCTCGACCGATTCGAGCGGCCGCTCCGCAACCTCCGGCTGTCGGTGACGGACCGCTGCAACCTGCGTTGCCAGTACTGCATGCCCGAGGCGGAGTACCAGTGGCTGCCGCGCGCCGACATCCTCGACTTCGAGGAAATCGAGCGCCTGGTCGACGTGTTCCTCGACCTGGGCGTGGACCGCGTGCGCCTGACGGGCGGCGAGCCGCTGCTGCGGAAGGACGCCCCGGCGCTCGTGGAACGCCTCGCGACGCGGCCACGGATCCGCGACCTGGCCATGACCACCAACGGCGTGTTGCTCGCGCCGCAGGCGGCGCGGCTGAAGGCGGCGGGCCTCCACCGGGTGACGGTCAGCCTGGACACCCTGCATCCCGATCGGTTCGAACGCCTCACACGGTCGGCCGAGCTGCCGCGCGTGCTGGCCGGCCTCGACCGGGCGGCGGAGGTCTTCCCCGGGTTCAAGATCGACACGGTGGTCATCCGCGGCGTGAACGACGATGAGCTCGTGCCGCTCGTGCGGTTCGCGCAGGCCCGCGGCGCGGAGATCCGGTTCATCGAGTACATGGACGTGGGCGGCGCCACCCACTGGAGCGCGGCGGCCGTCGTGTCGCGTGCGGAGATCCTCGAGCGGCTCGGGGCGGCGTTCGGGCCGGCAGTCCCCATCGAGGAACGTACGTCAGCTCCCGCCGACCGCTATCGACTTGGCGACGGCACGACAGTCGGCATCATCGCGTCCACGACCGGTCCCTTCTGCCGCACGTGTGACCGCAGCCGGGTGACGGCGGACGGCATGTGGTACCTCTGCCTGTATGCCGCGACCGGCGTGGACCTGCGAGCGCCCCTCCGCGCCGGGCGCTCGAGGGAGGCGCTCGCGGCGCTCGTGCGCGAAGTCTGGGAAGGCCGGGCGGACCGCGGCGCGGAGACGAGGCTGGCCCTGCCCGACCGCACGGCCCTCATCCCGGCGCAGGCGCTGCGCAGCAACCCGCACCTCGAGATGCATACACGGGGCGGGTAAGGGATCAGATCGAAGGACACGAAGGGTACGAAGGACACGAAGGGCACGAAGGGCGGGCGGGGGGCGTGAGGCCCGGCCGCATGGACGACGCGGCCGGGCAGTCGATGTTACGCGCAGTTGGCCGCGTAGGCCTCCTGCAGGCGCGCGGCGATGGCGTCGGCGGTCTGGTTCTCGATGTCGCGCCGCTCCATCATGTAGACGACCTTGCCGTCCTTGAGCAGGGCAATCGACGGCGACGAGGGCGGGTAGGGTGCCATGTGCTCGCGGGCGCGGGCCGTGGCCTCGAGGTCGCCACCGGCGAACACCGTGCCCAGGTGATCGGGACGGGCGCCGGCGCGCAGCGACAGGGCGATGCCGGGACGCGCCTTGCCGGCCGCGCACCCGCAGACCGAGTTCACCACGATCAGGGTCGTACCGGGCTGTGCCACGGCGGCGTCCACCGCCTCGGGCGTCTGCAGGGCCTCGAAGCCGAGGCGCGCCAGCTCGTCGCGCATCGGCGCGATGAAGGGCTCAGGATACCGCTGGGCAATCACAGGGACTCTCCTTCAGATCTCGTCCGCGCCGGCGACAGGCCGGCGCGCCACACTGTCCGGGCGGCCGCCGGGGTGGATCCCCGCGCCGCGCTCCGGAGTCGATCATAACAATGGTACCGGAAATTCGGGTGCGCCAGCTGAACCAGGCGCCCGTGCGGCCCGATCGGCCCCACGTGCTCTATTGGATGACCGCCAACCGGCGCACGGGCTGGAACTTCGCGCTGGAACACGCCGTCGAGCAGTCGCGCGCGCTGGGCCGCCCGCTGGTGGTGCTCGAAGCCCTGCGGGCGGGGCATCGGTGGGCCTCCCGCCGGTTCCACGCGTTCGTCCTCGACGGCATGGCCGACAACCGGCGCGCCTTCCAGGCCGCCGGCGTGACCTATCACGCCTACGTCGAGCCGGCGCCCGGCGACGCCTCCGGACTCCTCGAGACCCTGGCCTCCACGGCGGCGCTTGTCGTCACGGACGACTTTCCGTGCTTCTTCCTCCCGCGCATGGCCGCGGCCGCCGCAGCCCGTCTCGACGTCCGGGTGGACAGCGTCGACGCCAACGGCCTGCTGCCCCTCTCCGCGACAGACCGGCTGGCGCCGACGGCATACGTGTTCCGCCGGGTGCTCCAGCAGCTCCTGCCCCGCCACCTGCCCGACCGGCCGGCAGCCTCGCCGCTGGCCGGCGCGCACCCGCCCGCCGCGGCCATTGCCGACACCGTGACACGCCGCTGGCCGGATGTCTGGAGCTGGCTGGCACGAGGCGGCTCGCTCGACGCGCTGCCCATCAATCAAGGCGTCGGTCCGACCGGCGTCCCCGGCGGCAGCGCCGCCGCCGCGCGCGCGCTGACGACGTTCCTCGACGATCGGCTGGCCGACTACGCGGACCGCCGGAGCCAGCCGCAGGAAGAGGTCGCCAGCGGCTTCTCACCCTACCTGCATTGGGGGCATCTCTCCGTCCACCAGGTCTTCGACGCGCTGTCGACCCGCGAAGGCTGGCTGGGCCACCTGCCGGCCCGGGCCACCGGGGCACGGGAGGGCTGGTGGGGCATGAGCCGGCCGGCCGAGGCGTTTCTCGACGAACTGGTCACCTGGCGCGAGGTCGGCTTCAACATGTGCCACCTGCGCCCGGACGACTACGACCGTTACGAGTCGCTGCCCGACTGGGCGCGCCGCAGCCTGGACGGACACGCGGAGGACCCGCGCGACCCGTGCTATTCCCTGGAGGAGCTCGAGGCGGCCGCCACCTACGACCCGCTGTGGAACGCGGCCCAGCGCCAGCTCGTCCGCGAGGGTCGCATCCACAACTACCTGCGGATGCTCTGGGGCAAGAAGATCCTGCAGTGGACGGAGTCGCCGCGCCAGGCGCTCGACGTGATGATCGAGCTGAACAACAAGTACGCCCTGGACGGCCGCAACCCCAACTCCTACAGCGGGATTTTCTGGACGCTGGGGCGCTACGACCGGCCCTGGGCCCCCGAACGCCCCGTGTTCGGGGTGATCCGCTACATGTCCTCCGAGAACACCGCACGCAAGGTCCGCGTGCGCGAGTACCTGAAACGGTACGATGCCCAGCCGGGTCTCGGGCTGGACTGAGCGAACGGTCAAGCGCCGCCGGCCCGACAGCCCCGTCCGCCCTACCGACACACGGCCGTAGGAAAGTGCGCAATACAGCCGGCATTCGCGCGGGGGAAGCCGGGTACCATCCTTGCGCTTCAGGCACCGGCCCCTGTGTCACTCTCCCTCTGGCCCCTGGCCATCGCTGTCGTGTTGATTGCCCTGCTGGTCGCGAGCCTCGTGCACTCGAGGACGCTCTTCCAGCGGAGCACCGCGCAGGCCCGCGAGCTCGCGGAAGCCGAGCGCATGTACCGCCGGCTGGTCCAGTCCGTGCACGCCGTCGTCTGGACGGGCGACCCGGCCACCCACGCCTATGCCTTCGTCAGCGGCGAGGCGGAGACGCTGTTCGGGCACCCACCCGCCGCGTGGACGGCGACGCCGGACTTCTGGAGCACACACGTTCACGCGGACGACCGCGAGCGGGCGTTGCTGCAGCTGCGCGACGCGGCCGCGGCCAGCGACGCCGTCGCCCTCGAATACCGGCTGCGGACCGATGAGGGGCGGTGGGTCTGGGTGCGCGACGTCGTCCAGGTCGTGACGGAACACGGCCGCCAGACCGCCTTCGGCGTGATGCTGGACGTGACCGCACGCAAGGCGGCCGAGGACCGCATCGCGGTGCAGGCCTCGGCGATCGAGCACGCGCACGAAGCCATCATCACGTTCGACCAGGACCTCCGGGTCACGACCTGGAACAGGGGCGCCGAGCGTCTCTACCGCCTCCCCGCGGCCGAGGCCATCGGCAAGCGGTTCGCGGACATCCTTCCCTTCCGCTTCGTGCATCCCGAGGTCGAGCAGCTCGCGGAGGAGCGCCGGCGCCAGGGCGAGCCCTACGAAGCCGAGTTTCTCGTGACGCTCCCGGCGGGTGGCGAGGTGCACGTCACCGCGAGCGTGAGCGCGCTGCGCGACGCGGCTGGCGCGCAGCTCGGGCAGATTGTCGTCGCCCGCGACATCGGCGCCCAGAAGCGCGTGGAGTACGAGCTCCGGAGTCGCGCCCGGCAACAGGCCGCCGTGGCGGCCCTGGGGCAACGGGCCCTCGCGGGCATCGACCTGTCCCTCGTGCTCGACCAGGCCGTGGCCCTCGTGTCCCACACGCTGGACGTCCCCCTCGCCGGGTTGTTCGAGCTCGACGCCGAGGCCGATCTGCTGACGCTGCGCACGGGCACGGGCTGGGCGCCGGAGACCGTCGGCAGGGCCAGCCTCTCGGCGAGCCGCGGGTCGCATGCGGGCCTGCTGCTGCTCTCCGGCCGGCCGCTCATGGTCGAGAACCTCGCGACCGACGCGCGGGTCGGCACCGATGCGCTGCTCGTCGCGCACGACGTCACGAGCCTCGTGGCCGTGGTGGTGCACGGGGCGCACCAGCCCTACGGCGTGCTGGCGGCCTACGCCGTCCAGCCACGGGAGTTCAGCCGCGACGACGTGCACTTCCTGCAGGCGGTGGCCAACGTGATTGGCGAGTCGATCGACCGGCGGCAGGCCGAGGAAGAGCGGCGGCGCCTGGAGGCGCAGATGACCCACGTCCAGAAGCTCGAGAGCCTCGGCGTGCTGGCCGGCGGCATCGCGCACGACTTCAACAACCTGCTGGTCGGCATCATGGGCCACGCCGGCCTCGCGCTGCTGGAGCTGCCCGGCGACTCGCCCGCCGTGGGCCGCATCCGCCATATCGAGACCGCCGCCCAGCGGGCGTCGGAACTGACCAACCAGATGCTGGCCTACTCGGGCCGCGGCCGGTTCGTCGTCCAGCCGCTGGACCTCTCCCGGCTCGTCGAGGAGATGGGCCACCTGCTGCACACGGCCATCTCGAAGAACGCCACCCTCAGCTTCGACTGCCAGCACGGCCTGCCAGCCATCCAGGGCGATCCCTCCCAGCTGCGGCAGGTCGTGATGAACCTGATGACCAACGCGTCGGACGCGCTTGGTGACGGGCCGGGCACCATCCGGATCCGCACCGGCCTCGCACATGCGGAGCGCGACTTCTTCCGGCACACCTATCTGAGTGAGGACCTCCCCCCCGGCGACTACGTCTTCGTGGAGGTCCGTGACACGGGGTGCGGTATGACCCAGGACACGCTCGCGCGGATCTTCGATCCGTTCTTCACCACCAAGTTCACCGGTCGGGGCCTCGGCCTGGCGGCCGTGCTCGGCATCGTGCGGGGCCACAAGGGCGCCATCCGGATCGACAGCACCCCGGCCACCGGCACCACGTTCCAGGTCTACTTCCCGGCTGCCGCGCTGCCACAGTCGGTTGGCAACCAGGTTCCGGGCGCGGCCACGATGCCCGACTGGCTCGGGCGGGGCACGGTGCTCGTCGTGGACGACGAGGAGGGCGTGCGCGAGGTCGCCCGCAGCGTGCTCGAACGGGTGGGCCTCACCGTCCGCACCGCCGCCGATGGCCGGGAAGGCGTGGACGCGTTCCTGGAGGATCCCGGCGGGATCGACCTGGTCCTGCTCGACATGACGATGCCGCGGCTGAACGGCGAGGGGGTGTTGACCGAGATTCGCCGGGTGCGCGACGACCTGCCGGTGATCCTCAGCACCGGCTTCGGCGAAGAGGACACGATTGCGGGGATGCGGGAACAGGGCCGGGTCGAGTTCATCCAGAAGCCGTACGGGCCCGCGGCGCTGATCGCGCTGGTGCGAGCGCTGATGGCACCGGCCTTGCTGCAACCCCCACCGGACACCGGCGTATCAGGAGACTTGGCGCAATGAACAGCATCGAAACCTCGAACCCGCTGCAGGATCTGGCGCAGCAGCTCGTCCAGAAGTTCGACACCAACGGTGACGGCTCGCTGACCACGCAGGAGTTCACGACGTTCCTGACGACGTTCATGGGAACGCTGGGCACCGGCTATACCGGCGGCGGCACGGGCGGCACCACGACGACCGGCACCACCTCCGCGGGCAGCGGCATCGGCCGCGGCCAGATGGAGGGCTTCGACTTCAACAAGATCGGCGACCCGTCGGTGACGACGGTGAAGTACAAGTTCGCGCGCGTCGCGCAGAACTACGGCCTCTCATCGGTGAGCGACATGAGCTCGGCCCAGTCACTGCTGAACCAGATGACGCCGGAGCTCCAGGCGGCGGGCATCACGGTGCTCGGCGTCGAGAAGGACAAGATTCAGGTGCTGGACGATGCAGGCCAGCCGGCCTGGATCGACGTCATCCGCGGCGCGGGCGGCGCGAACCCGGCGTGGCAGTGGCTCGATCAGCGGTTCTGACGCCTGCGTCAGAGCCGCTGATCACGAATTCAGAATCAAGAAAACGGAATCAAGAACGGAACAGGAAAGCACGGGCAGAAATGGGGTCAGACCCCTTCTCCCGGAAGCCCTGACGGAAAAGGGGTCTGACCCCATTTCTGCTTTCCCAATTCCCAATTCCGAATTCCGTTCTTGATTCCGTTTTCTTGATTCTCTCTTCGCGCCGCCCCGCGGCGCGCTATGCGGCGCGCTTGGCGAGCGCGTCGAAGCAGTCGTAGATCAGCGCCGGCAGGCTCAGGAGCGTGGCCACGTGTCCCGCTCCCCCACGCTGGATGGCTTCCTTCGGCATGCCGAAGACGACGCACGAGTGCTCGTCCTCGGCGATGGTCTCCGCGCCGGCGTTCCTCAACGCCACCATGCCATCGGCGCCATCGGCGCCCATGCCCGTCAGCAGCACGCCCACCATCGGCACCCCGCTCAGCTTCGCCGCCGAGTAGAACAGCACGTCCACGGCTGGCCGCTGGTGATGCACCTGCGGCCCCGTCTTGACGACGGTCCGCAGCTGCACGCCGACGCGCTCGACCAGCAGGTGCTGGTCTCCCGGCGCGATGTAGACGGTCCCACGCTCGAGCACTTCCCCACCGGTGGCCTCGACCACCCGCATCGGGCAGACCGTGTTGAGGCGCCCGGCAAAGGCCGCGGTGAAGTTGGCCGGCATGTGCTGCACGATCAGGGTCGGCGGCACGTCGGCCGGCAGGCGCGACAGGAGCGCCTCGATGGCCTGCGGCCCGCCGGTGGAGGCGCCGATGAGGAGCAGGCCCTGGGCCCGCCGCCCCCGGACGGCGCTCTCGGACCTGGCCGGGGCCGGCGCCTGCACCGCGGCGGGTGCCTTCGGGCCGACCCGCAGGCCGCCGCCGGCGGCCCGCAGGCTCCGAATCCGTTCCTTGAGCCGGTCCGTCACCTGGCCGACGCTCGTCGGCCCGCCGGGTTTCGGGATGACGTCCATGGCGCCGGCGCGCAGCGCCTCGATCGAGGCGGCCGAGCCCGACTTGGTGACCGAGCTCACGATGATGACCGGCAGCGGGTAGTGCTGCATCAGCTTGCGCAGGAAGGTCAGGCCATCCATGCGCGGCATCTCGATGTCGAGCGTCACGAGATCCGGCTTGTGCTGGACGATCATGTCGCGGGCGATGAACGGGTCGGCCGCGCCACCGATGACCTCGATGTCGGGCTCGCCCCGCAAGGCGTCGCCGAGCAGCTTGCGGACGATGGCCGAGTCGTCCACGATGAGCACGCGGGTCGGGGGGGAGACGGCCATCACGCCCTCGTCAGCCACACGGCGACGGGCTGGTCGTTGAACGTGGCCAGCACGGCATCGGGATCGGTGGTGGACGGGGACCAGCCTTCGGGCATGCGCGCGACCGCGGGCCGGCCGAGCGCGAAGACGGCGTCGGGACGGGTGTGGGTCAGCCACGAGCCGCAGATCATGTTGGCGAACTCGCCGAGCAGGTCGTGGGTTCCCCCGACATCGTCACCCGCGTCGGGTTCCCCCGAGAACGAGGCCATCAGGTCGCCGGCCAGTGCCGCGGGCACGGCGACGCGGACGACGCCATCCACCTCGCCGCGGTAGTCGACCTCGGCGCAGATCCACGGGCCGGCCGCGGTGGCCGACTCGGCGAACGCGTCCGGGGGGACCGCATCGACGAAGCCGAAGAAGCTCAATTCCCCGACCTCGGCCAGGGCCGCCAGCAGGCCCTCGCGGGCGTCAGGCGGCGCGGCCAGTGCCGGTGAGGTCGCTGAGGACGTCACGCATCACCTCCGGGCGGAACGGTTTCTCCACATAGCACCGCACATGCAGGTGGCTCATCTCCTCGCGGCGGGCGGTCGACCCGTCGGTCGAGATGATGACCCGCACGAGGCCCTGCCACTCCGGGCGCCGCTCGATCTCCTGGAGCAGCTCCTTGCCGGTCATGACCGGCATGTTGATGTCGGTGAACATCGCGTCGATGGCGTGCGCCTCGAGCACCTGCAGCGCCTCGGCGCCGTTGCCCGCCTCGTACACCTCCGCGATGGGCACGTCGGCGAGCCCGGCGACGCGCCTGATCATGGCGCGCATCATCGCCGAGTCGTCGACGATCAGGATTCTCAGTGGCCGGCCATCCGGCGCTGTCGTGATCTCTGCCATGCCCTGCTCCGTGTCCCTAGGTCTCCAGGACCGTCGCGCTGCCGGACGTCACCCGTACGCGCCCGCTACCCACCTGCAGGTGCACCGTGCGCACCTGCGTGCCGCCGACCGATTCGGCCTTGATGAGCAGGCCGAGCTTCCACAACAGGTTCTTCACCGCCAGGATGTTGCGCCGCCCGATGTTGAACGACCCGACGCCGCCGGCGTTGGCGACTTCCGCGCCGCCCGCCAGGGTGACGACCGTGCGCTTCTTCAGCAGGCCACGCTTCACGGCCGTGTCGACGAACAGCGGCAGGCCGGTGTCGGCGAACGCGGCCGGTTGCTCGGCCGCCCGTTGCGGGTTGATCTTCGAGTCCGGCAAGAGCACGTGGATCAGGCCGCCGATGCCCGAGACCGGGTCGGACAGCGTGACGGACACGCAGCTGCCGAGGGCGTGGGTCACGATCACGTCCTCGGCGCCGTTCGAGACCGCGTACTCCCCGATGCCGACGACCAGGCGCCGGCCCGGGGCGGCCATGGTCCCCGTCGACGGGGTCGCGGCAAAGGCGGCGGTCCTGGGGACCGCGGCAGGGGTGCTCACCCGTTCCTCCGCCGGTAGACGGCCGGGGCCACCCACTTGAGCTCGTGAGCCACGCCGTTCAGGCTCTCGGAGTGGGAGATGACGAGGTGCCCGTCCGGCGCGAGGTGGCGCTCGAGCATCGAGACCACGCGCTGCTGGACGGCCTTGTCGAAGTAGATCATGACGTTCCGGCAGAAGATCACGTCGAACCGGCGGCCGACGTCGCCGATCTCGAGCAGGTTGCGCTGCTCGAAGGTGACGAGGCGGCGGATGGCCGGACCGACACGCGCCAGGCCGGCCTGTGCCCCCATGCCGCGCTCGAAGTGGCGGCGCAGGATGTCCCGGGGCAGGTCCTGGACCTTGTCCATCGGGTAGACGGCGGCGCGGGCGCGCGCGAGCGCCTTGGTCGACAGGTCCGATGCCAGGATCCGGCAGCGCGCCGGATCGGCGAGCTCGGGCATCGCGTCGGTGATCACCATGCCGAGCGTGTACGGCTCCTCGCCCGTCGAGCACGCCGCGCTCCACACCTCGAGCGCCCGGCCCTTCGCCCGTTCCCGCCAGGCCGGCAGGACCTGCGTGGTCAGGAACTCGAAGTGCTGCGCCTCGCGGTAGAAGCTGGTGTGGTTCGTCGCGATGGCGTCGAGCAGCGCCACCAGCTCCTGGCCGCTCTGGTCCCGCTCCACGAACGACAGGTAGTCCGTGAACGACCGGAAGCCGCCGGCGCGCAGGCGCTTCTGCAGCCGGGCGACCACGAGCGCACGCTTGCCATCGTGCAGCGTGATGCCGCTGCGCTCGTACACGAGCCGGATGACCGCCCCGAGCTCACGGTCGGTGAGCGTCGGGGCCGCGTCCACGGCGGTCGTCATCTCACGCCGCCCGCATCGCGATGGTGCCGTCGGCGCCGAGCACCCGGTCCAGGTCGAGCAGGATCTTCACCCGGCCCTTGATCTTCGCCATGCCCTGGATGAACTCGGTGGTCACCCGATCCCCGAACTCGGGCGTCGACTCGATCTCGGCCTCGGCGATGTTGAGCACCTCGGACACGGCGTCGACGACCATCCCCATCATCACCTTGCCGGCCGACAGCGCGACCTCGACGACGATGATGCAGGTGCGCTCGGTGTAGGCCTGCGGCTCGAAGCCGAACTTCAGCCGGAGGTCGACGACCGGGATCACCTTGCCGCGCAGGTTGATCACGCCCTTCACGTGCCCGGGCACCTGCGGCACGGCGGTGATGTCGAGGATCTTGATGATCTCGCGGACCTTGAGGACGGGCAGCCCGTACTCCTCGTCCCCGAGCGCGAATGTGAGGTACTTGCCTGCGATCGACATGATGATGGTTCTCCTGGCCTACGCCGCGGCGCGCATGCCGCCCTGCATGAGCTTCACGATTGAGTTCCCGTCGAGGATGAGCCCGATGCGGCCGTCGCCGAGGATCGCGCCCCCCGCCACACCGCGCACCGTCTTGAAGGACGGCCCGAGCGACTTGATCACGACCTCCTGCTTGCCGACCAGCTCGTCGACCAGCAGCGCCACCTGGCGGCCATCGTCCTCGATGACGACGACGGTGCCGTCCCACGGGTTGGCGACATCGCCGAGCTCGACGCCCAGGATGTCGCTGAGCGGCGCGAGCGGGATGAGCTGATCGCGCACCTGGACCATGCACTGCTGGCCCTGCACGGAGTGCACGTGCTCGGGCTGCGGCCGCAGCGACTCCCGCACGGCCGACGTCGGCAGCACGTAGCGCTCCTCGCCGAGCCGCAGCAGCAGCCCGTCCACGATGGCCAGCGTCAGCGGCAGCTTGATCTGGAAGACCGTGCCCTCGCCGGGCGCCGACTGGATCTCGATCCGGCCCCGCAGCGCCTCGATGTTGCGGCGGACCACGTCCATGCCCACGCCGCGGCCGGAGATCTCGGTCACCTGGTCGGCGGTCGAGAAGCCGGGCTTGAAGATCAGCTGGAAGATCTCGCTCGGCGGGAGCTGCTCGTCCGGCGACACGATCCCCTGCGCCATCGCCTTCGCGAGGATCTTCTCCGTGTTCAGCCCGCCGCCGTCGTCGGCAATCTCGATGACGATGTTGCCGCCCTGGTGGAAGGCCTTGAGCTCGAGCCGGCCCTGCGGGCGCTTGCCGCGGGCCTCGCGGACCGACGGCTCCTCGATGCCGTGATCCATGCTGTTGCGGATCATGTGCATCAACGGGTCGTTGATGTCCTCGACGACCTTGCGATCGAGCTCCGTGTCCTCGCCGGACATCAGGAAGTCGACGGTCTTGCCGGACATCTTCCCGAGGTCGCGCACGAGGCGCGCCATCTTCTGGAAGGTCTGGCGAATCGGCACCATGCGCATCGCCATCGCGTTGCGCTGGAGCTCGCTGGTGATGCGGCGCAGCTGCGCGAGGTTGCGTGACAGCCGCTCGTCGGCGGCCGCCTGCAGCGTCGGGTCCTGGTAGATGATCGACTGCACGATCACGAGCTCGCCGACCATGTCCACGAGGTTGTCGAGCTTGCGCGTGTCGACCTTGACCGCCGCCGCCTGATCCTCGGCGGCACGCCGCGGGCCGGCGGGCACGGCCGCGGGCCCGGCCGGACCGCCCACCACGGGCGCCGCCGGGGCCACCGCCCCGCCACGCGCGGCGGCCGGTGCGACCGCCTCGGGCACCGCCGTCGCAGCCGGCGCGCCCACGAGCTCGGGCTCCGGCGCGGGCGGCACCGCCGCGACAGGCGCCGCCTGGACCGGCGCGGGCGCCTCGCCGTCGATGACCTGCTGGACGACCTGCATGAGCGCCCGGCGCTCGGCCTCGACGTCCACCCCGGCCTCGCCGGCCAGGCGCTGGCCCAGGTCACGGATCATGAGCGTGAGCAGGTCGACCGACTTGAGGATCACGTCGATCTCCACCGCGCCGACGGCGTGCTTGCCGGAGCGGCACAGATCGAGGAGGTTCTCGACGCGGTGCGCAAGCTCCTGCACCGTCGCCACACCGAGGGCGCCGGAGTTGCCCTTGACGGTGTGGAAGGGGCGGAAGACGTCGTTCAGCAGCTTGTTGTCGGTGGGGTTGCTCTCGAGCTCGAGGACCGTCGCCTCGATCGTGCCGAGGTGATCGAGCGCCTCGCTGATGAACATGCCCGACAGCTCGGGGTCCATCGCCAGCGCCTCGACGTCGCGCTCGACACTCGGGCCCTGCGCGGCCGCGGGGGCCGGGGCCGGCTCGGCGCGGCGCCCCTCCTGTCCCGCCGGCGGCGGCACCACCTGCGCCATCGTGGCCGGCGCGGCCTCCCCGTCGCTGGCGTGCCCGGCCTTCCACTGGGTCCACGCCGCGTCGGCGATCTGGACCGTGGTGAGCATGTCAGCCGACGTCGCAATCGACGCGGCCCGGCGGATCACCTCCGCCAGTTCGACGAGCCCCGGTGCGCCGGTCGCGGCCATGTCGGCGGCCACGGCCTCCAGCGTGCGGCGAAGGTTACCAAGGGCCTCCGGGCCGCTCTCCACAACGACGTCGCAAGCGGCTCTGGCCAGGCGGGCATCAATGTCGAGTATGAGCTTTTCCATCGCAGTGGGCATCGGTGTGCAGCTAGGGATCCAATCGGCCGGAACCCTCGCGACTTGAGCGACTTGTGGCGGGGTGCCGCCGTACGGGCGGACGGCGGCCCGCCCTCGAGGGACGGCGCCGCCGTCTGTCAGACCACGGATCCCGGCGGGATCAGAACGAGCCGAACGTGCCGGTGCCGACGTCGTCCATCGGAATCACGTCTTCCGGCGTCTGCGCCCCGGCCGGGCGGGCGCGGGGCGTCATCTTCACCACGTGGGCCGGCGCGGAGGCGGCACGGCCGGCAACCGGCACCGGCACCGCCCCGGCTGGCGCCTGGCTCGAGCCGACCATCGCCTGCAGGCGATGCACGACCGCCATCGTGTGATCCGACTGCGCCGAGAGCTCCTCGCTCGCCGCCGCGCTCTCCTCGGCGGTCGCCGCGGTGCCCTGCGTGACCTTCTCCATCTGCGAGATCGCCTGGGTCACCTGGTCGATGCCCTGCGTCTGCTGGCGGCTGGCCACGCTGACCTCGTCGACGAGCCCCTTCACCTCGGCGATGGCCTCGGTGATGCCGCGAATCGAGCTCGCGACCTCCTGGACCTTGACGCCCCCGGTGCTCGACTTGTCGATCGACTCCTCGATGAGGCCGGCGGTGTCACGCGCGGCCTGCGCGGAGCGCTGCGCGAGGCTGCGCACCTCGTCCGCGACCACCGCGAACCCCATGCCGGCCTCGCCGGCGCGGGCCGCCTCGACCGCCGCGTTCAGCGCGAGGATGTTGGTCTGGAACGCGATCTCGTCGATCGTCTTGATGATCCGGGAGATCTTGTCGCTCGACTCCTTGATGGCGGCCATCGAGGTGACCATCTCGTCGAGGGCGCGGTTCGACTCCTGCACGCGCCCGTCGACCGCCTGCATGAGCTCGGCGGCGCGCTGCGAGTTCTCGGCGTTCTGGCGGGTCATGGAGGCCATTTCCTCCATCGACGCCGAGGTCTCCTCGAGCGAGGCCGCCTGCTCGGTGGCGCCCTGCGAGAGCGACTGCGCCGAGGTCGAGACCTGGCGCGCCGCGCCGGCCACCTGCTCGGCGCCGTCGCCGAGCTCCACCGTCGCCGTGCCCAGCGCACGGGTGATGCCGAAGACGCTCCACACGACGACGCCGACCACGACCAGCGACAGGACGATCACCGCACCAGCGGTGGTCAGCCCCATCACGAAGGCCGACTGCCCGGTCGCGACCGACTCCGCCATCAGCTTGCGCTGGAGCTCGATGAGGGTGTTGGTCTGGCCGTTGATGCGGTCGAGGATCGGGTAGGTCTTGGTCTTCGACACCGTCCACGCCTCGCTCACCGCGAGGTTGGCGATCAGGCCGTCGATCTCCTTCTTGGACTCGACCCACTCCTCCAGGCCGCGCCGCACTTCGTCGGCCGCCTTCTGCCCCTCGGGCAGGACGAGGAGGGGGGTCATCTCGGCCAGGGCGTTGCGGGCCTCGGCGAGGTGCCGGTCGATGTCGGCATGCGCCTGGTCCATGACCGCGCTGTCGCTGGCCAGGGCGGCCAGAAGGAGCCCCCGCTCGTCGACACGGAGCGAGGTCAACTTCTCGTCGAGCGCCATCGCCAACTCGAGCTTGCGCGCGCTGGAGAGGGCAATCTCGTCGAGTTCGTCCTTCAGGACGACCGCCTGCCAGATCGAGATCACGCCACCGAGCACGACCAGGACGGCGAGCGCGCCAACCCCGGTGAACAGCTTGCGTCCGACGGTCCATCCACGAGTCATTCCGGCTCCTCCATGACGAACGGGTGCGCGCCGCCCCCCGGGGGGCACGGGGCGGCGCGTAGCAGCAGAATCGGCACGGAGGGCCGCCGGCTTGAGCCGCCGGCGGCCGCGACGGACTAGAACGTCCCGAAGGTGCCGTCCCCCTCGAGGGGAATCACGGCCTCGGGCGCGTCAGCCGTGGCCCGATGCATCGGGACGACCTTGCCGCGTCCCGGTCGCCGGGCCGCGGGCTTCGCCACCGCCGCCGCCGCCACCGGGCCGGCCCCGCCGTCCACCAGCCGCGCCAGCCCCGCGGCCGCCGTCATCGTCAGCTGCGCCTGCGCCGAGAGCTCCTCGCTCGCCGCCGCGCTCTCCTCCGCCGTCGCGGCGGTGGTCTGGGTGACCTTCTCCATCTGCTGGATGGCCTGGGCGACCTGGTCGATGCCCTGCGTCTGCTGGGCCGACGCGGTGCTGATCTCCTCGACGAGCGCCTTCACCTCGCCCGACTTGCTCCCGATCCGCTCGATGGACCCGGCCAGCGCCTTGAGGCGCGTGTCGCCGTCGGCGGCGCTCGTGACCGCCTCGTCGATGAGCGACGCGGTGTCCTTGGCGGCCTGCGCGGAACGCTGGGCCAGGTTGCGGACCTCGTCGGCGACCACGGCGAAGCCCATGCCCGCCTCGCCGGCCCGCGCGGCCTCAACCGCGGCGTTCAGCGCGAGGATGTTCGTCTGGAAGGCAATCTCGTCGATGGTCTTGATGATCCGGGCAATCTTCTGGCTCGACTCGGAGATCTGCGACATCGACGTGACCATCTCGCGCAGCGCCGTGTCGCACGAGGCGAACTCCTGGGCCGACTCGCCCACGAGCGCCGCGGCATGGTTCGCGTTCTGGGCGTTCTGCCGTGTCATCGACGCCATCTCCTCCATCGACGCGGAGGTCTCCTCGAGGGAGGCGGCCTGCTCGGTGGTGCCCTGGGAGAGCGACTGCGCGCCCGTGGACACCTGCCCGGAGGCGCTCGCGACCTGCTCGGCGCCCTGCGTCAGCTCGACGGCCGTGCCACGCAGCGTCTTGACGATGCCCACCACCAACCAGACCACCACCAACCCGATGGCCAGCCCCACCACCAGGACCACGCCGCTCATGATCCAGGTCGCGCGGTAGGACGCATCACTCGTGACGATCGACTCGGCGAGGAAGTCGGTCTGCTGCTGGATGAGCCCGTCCGCCAGCTCGTCGACCTTGTTGACCAGCGGGTTCGACTCGTCGACGGCCAGCTTCCACGCGTCCTGCAGCCGACCTGCCACGACGAGCGCCTCGACCTTGTCGTTCGAGGCTGCCCAGGCGTCGACCGCGGTCGTGATGTCCGCGAGCATCTTGCGCCCGGCCTCGGTGACGAGCAGGGGCGCGATCTCGTCGATGCGCGTCCGGTTGCGCTCCAGCACCTCGTCGATGCTCTTGCGGCTCTCGGCCAGCAGGGCGGGATCGTTCCCGAACGCCGCCAGCAGCACCCGGCGCTGCTCCGAGCGCATGACGAGGGCGTTCTGGCGCACGCGCAACGACAGCTCCAGCTTCTTCGCCGTCTGTTTCGTCGCGACGTCGAGGTCGTTCTTGATACGGCCCTCACTCCAGAGGGCGGCGCCGCTCGTGAGGAGGATGAGGGCGACGAGCGCGCCGATACCGAGGTACAGCTTCCTGCCGAGTGACCATGAGCTCATGAGTCCGTCTCCCGCGCGAGCAGGGAACCGGATGGGGACGCTCCGACGTTCCAGCCTGCGACCAGTAATCCGTTTGCGTTATCGGGGGGAGGCGCGAGCCCGGGGGGGACTCGAGGAGGTAATCGGTCGGCCGGCGCGGGGCTTGAATGCCGGCCGCTGCGTGTCAGGCGACGCGCTGCGCGTCCGCCTGGCCCGGCCCGAGGACCTTCCGCACCCGCTCGACGACGGTGGCCGGGTCGAGGGGCTTGGCCAGGTACGCGGCCACGCGCAGCGTCAAGCAGCGCCGCACGACGGCCTCGTCCGTGGACGAGGTGAGCACGATCACGGGCAGGTCTTTCGTGTGCCGCCAGGTGCGGAGGGTCTGGAGGACCTCCATCCCGTCGAGCCCCGGCATGATCAGGTCGAGGATGGCGACGTCCGGCTGTTCCCGCGTGACGGCGTCGAGCGCGACCATGCCATTGGCGGCCTCGATGACCTCCACCTGCAACTGGGTCGTGAGGGTCTGCCGGAGCAACCGGCGCGTCACGGGATCGTCATCGACGACGAGAGCTTTCACTGGCCACCTCAACCTGCACTATCGGCGTCCGGGACGCGTTCTTGAGAGACTGCCGGGAATCCGACAGTCAACCGGCCGCGAGGATGCCGGCGATGGCCTGGCGGAGGTCGGCGAACTCGGCCGGCAGCGCGGCGGCCGTCGTCCGGGCCTCGGCCAGTCGTCCCTCGCGGCCCGCTTCCTCGATGGCGCGGCAGGTCGCACGCAGGCGCGCGGCGCCGATGTTGGCCGCGCTGCCCTTCAGCCCGTGCGCGGCACGGGCGAGCGTCACGGCGTCTCCCGCCAGGGCGGCGGCGGTGATCGTGTCGACCCGCGCGGGGGCGTCGTCGAGGAAGAGCTGGAGCACTTCGATGACGACATCCGGCTCCCCTTCCTGGTTCAGGGCGCGCAGGGTCTCGAGGCTGGCCGGATCGAGCACCGGCTCGGTGGGGGTCATGCGGGCGCGTCTCCTCCCGGGGGGGATGGATGATGCGAGGGCAGCTCGCGGAGCTGCGGCTCCACGTAGTGGGCATAGCAGTCGGGACAGTAGCTGTGGGAGAACTGCACGTCCGCGTGCTCGGCGATGTAGGACTCCACCTGCTGCCAGTAGTTGCGGTCGTCCCGGATCCGCTTGCAGTACGAACAGATCGGCAGGAGGCCCTGGAGCTGCTTCACCCGCGACAGCGCGTCCTGCAGGTGCGCGACGCGATCGGCGAGGGCCTGCTGCAGGCGGACCACCCGCGCGCCGACGCGCACACGCGCGACCAGCTCGGCTTCGTCCGGGGGTTTGGTCACGTAGTCGTCGGCCCCGGCGTCGAGACCCGCGACGATATCGGCCGGCGTGTCACGGCTCGTGAGCAGCACGACCCACGTCGGCGTGGCCCTGGGCTGCCGCCGCAGGCGGCGCAGCACCTCGGTGCCGTCGAGCCCCGGCATCATCCAGTCGAGGATGGCCATGGCCGGCGCGTCCGGTGCGGTCAGCGCGGCCAGGGCCTCGGCGCCATCGGTCGCCAGGGCGACGTCATAGCCCTCCTTGCGGAGCATCCGGGCCACGAGCGCGCGCGACACCGGCTCGTCGTCCGCCACGAGCACGCGGAGCGCAGGCATCGCATGGATGTTACACCTCATCGGCCGCCCGGGGCCTCGGCGGCCGCCAGCGCCGCGAGATCCCGCTCATCGAAGGTGCGCACGACGATCGAGACGCGCCGGTTCCGGGGGTCCCCCGGGTCCTGCACGCGTGGCCGGGTGTCCGCGTAGCCGCGCACGCCGTCCACCTGGCCGGCCGCGAGGCCATGGCCGAGCATCACGCGCCGCGCGGAGTTGGCGCGGTCGGTGGACAGCTCCCAGTTCGTGTAGTTCGTCGCGCTGGTGAAGCGCCGGTTGTCGGTATGCCCCTCGATGATGACGGGCTTGCCGAGCTTGCCGAGCTCGGTCGCGATGACGGCCAGGATCTGTTCGCTCTCCGCCCGCAGCTCGGCGCTGCCCGAGTCGAAGAAGTTGATCTTGGACGACTCGACCAGCTCGATGCGCATGCCCTCGGAGGTGATCTGGATCTCGATCTGGTCGGCGAGCGCCTTGAGCGCGGGGCGCGCCGCGAGCGCCTCGCGGATGTGCGCCGCGGTCTGCTCGAGGAGCTCCTTGAGCGCCTCCGGCGACTCGGGGGCCACCTGCGGCGCCGCGCCGGGGTCGAGCCCGGCGTCGCCGCCGGCGATCGGACCATTCGAGGCCATCTGCTCGAAGATGCCGGGGTCGCGGAAGTAGCCGCCGATGGCAGCCCTGGTTTCCTTGCTCTGCCCGAGGATCCACATCACGAGGAAGAACGCCATCATCGCGGTGACGAAGTCGGCGTAAGCCACCTTCCAGGCACCCCCATGGTGCCCACCGTGGCCCTTGCCCTTCTTCTTGATGATGATGACGGGGTCGGTCTTTGCCATGACTACGCCGCCGCGGCCTCCGAGGCCTCACCGCCCTTGCCGAGCGTCTTGCAGTACTGCTCCGTCTCGTCGAAGGTCGGCCGCACGTCCGCCGGCAGCACCCGCCGCGCGAACTCCACCGCGATGGCCGGCGGGAACCCCTTGTAGACGGCCAGCAGGCCGGTCTTGATGCAGATGATGTAGCGCCCGTCGTCGTTCACGCGGGCCTCCATCGCCGCGGCCGCGGGACCGACGAAGCCGTAGCAGAGCAGGATGCCGAGGAACGTGCCGACCAGCGCGGCCGCGACCTTCTCGCCGATTTCCGCCGGCGGGCCGTCGATGGCGCCCATCGTGATGATGATGCCCAGCACGGCGGCCACGATGCCCAGCCCCGGGAAGGCGTCTCCCATCGTGCGAAGCGCACCCGAGGGCTTGAGCTCCTCGTGGTGGTGGATCTCGATGTCCTCGTCCATGAGGCTCTCGAGGTCGTGCGCCGAGATGCCGCCGATGATGATCACCTTGACCGAGTCGGCAAGGAACTCGAGCGCGTGGTGGCGCTTGAGGAACTTCGGGTACTTCTGGAGGATGGCGCTCTTCTCGGGTTCCTCGAAGTGCGACTCGAGGGCCATCACGCCGGCCTGCTGCACCGTCTTGAACAGCTGGTACAGCATGCCGAGCAGTTCCAGGTAATCCCCCTTGCCGATTCCGGAACCAAAGAGGCCACCCACCTGCGCGCCCATGTGCTTCAGGACGACGGGAGGGGTGGCGATCACCAGCGAGCCCAACGCGGCCCCCCCGATGATCAGCAGCTCGTTCGGCTGGATCAGAACCGCGAGCTCGCCGTGGTGCATGAGGAAACCACCAATGACGGACCCGAGGACCACGATCGCTCCGATGATCAGAAACATGCGCGTCGGTGCTCCACGTAGGACGTTTCGTGTTCCTAATCGGCCCGGGTGTGCGGCAACTTGAACCGAGACGCACACACATCTGGTGATCTCGTGATCTGGTGATCTCGTGATCTGATCGGGGGATCGATCGATGTGGGATCTGTCGGCTGATCGATCTCGTGATCTGGTGATCTGGTGATCTGGTGATCGGTTCGCCGGCCTCGGCCTGAGGCCGGCGAACTCCGGGGGGGCGTGTCGTCAGGCGGCGATCTGGTCGACCGCGTCGCGCAGCGTGCCGAGCGTCACGGGCTTGGACAGCACGAGGCGCACCTGTTCGTGGGTCTCCTCCAGCTCGGTTCCCCAGCCGGTCAGCAACACGACTGGCACCTCGGGGTTGACCCGGCGGGCGGCCTCGGCGAGGGCCAGGCCGTCCATGTCGGGCATGCTGAAGTCGGTGAAGACGAGGTCCACGGCGTTCTCGGCGAGGCTGGCCAGCGCCTCCTGGCCGGTGGACGCCGTCGTCACCTCGTGCCCGAGCGCCGACAGCATGTCGGCGACGCTCTGCCGCACGTCCTCCTGGTCGTCGACCAGCAGGATGCGGCGGGCCGAGCGCGGCACCGCCGGCGGCTCGACGATGCGGAGCCCCATCGCGCGGAACGGGATCGGGGCCGCCTGCAGTTCCGGCTCGACCGAGGCGCCCGCCACGCCGGCCTCGCGAACCCACGTCCGGAGCTCGCGCGCCAGGCGCGCCGCGTGGTGGGCCGACTGCCGGATTGCTTCGAGGTCCTTCCGGAGCGTCGCCGGGTCGGCGTCCTCCCCGACCAGCCACTCGGCATGGCCGAGGATGGTGGTCAGGGCGTTGTTCAGGTCGTGAATGAGGGTTCGAACCTCCACGGCGCCTCCCTCAGTGAATGCGCGCCGGCGCGCTGCCGTCCAGCACAGCCAGCCACGCCCGCACCACCAGGGGATCGAACTGCGTGCCCGCGGCGCGCACGAGCTCGGCGGCCGCGCGCGACACGGTGGTCGGCTCCCGGAAGGCTGGTGACCAGGTCAGGGCATCGTAGGTATCGGCGACCGCGATGATGCGTGCGCCGAGCGGAATCGCGTCGCCGGCCAGGCCGTCCGGATAGCCGGAGCCGTCCCACGCCTCGTGGGACCCCCGGACAATCGACGCGATGGCCGCGAGCTCGGGCACGTCCACCAGCACCGCGTGCGCCAGTTCCGGGTGCCGCCGGATAGCCGCAATCTCGGCCTCGGTGTAGGCGCCGGGCTTCTGGAGCAGCTCCTCGGGCAGCGCGAGCTTGCCGACATCGTGCAGGAGCGCGGCGCGCCAGAGGACGTCGGCCTCCTGCGGGGGCCGGCCCATCTGCGCGGCGAGCGTGGCCGCCATGCGCGCCACGCGCAGGGCGTGGGCGGCGGCCTCGGGCATCGTCGCCGCGGCCCCCTCGAGCCACGCCTCGAGCCGGTCGCCGGACAGCGCCCCGAGGTCGCGGAGCGAGCCTGCCAGCGCGTCGACCCGGGCGTCGAGATCCTGCGGCGCCCCGCCGGCATCGACCGCGGCCCGGCGGGTCTCGGTCCGCCAGCGCAGCGCGCGCTGCACGGCCTCGAGCAGCTCGACCCGGGAGAAGGGCTTCAGCAGATAGTCGTTCACGCCGATGCGCATGCCTTCCACGGCCGCATCGAAGCTCTGCCAGCCCGTACACATGATGACCGCCACGTCCTGCTGGCGTTCGCGCAGACGTTTGGCCAGCCAGACGCCGTCCTCGCCGGGCATCGCCAGGTCGAGCAGGGCCACGTCCAGGGGCGGCCGCCGTTCGACCAGGTCGAGGGCTTCGTCGGCCGCCCCCGCCATGTCGCACTGGTAGCCCTCGCCACGCAGCCATTCACCCAGCATGTCGCGCACGGCCGCTTCGTCGTCGACCACGAGAATGTTCGCGCTCATCGTTCCTACCGCTCCCAGGGACACCGCCCCGTCTACCAGAGGAGTCCCTCACGCGGGTCCCGCCTGCCAACCGGCCCTTCCGGACCGGGCGCCTCGGCGGGCGCCGTTTTCATGGGGGTCACGGACATCCGGCGCGACCTGACAGCTGGGGCTGTCGGTGCACCGTGCCTGTCCCTACCCACTGGAGACATCGGCAGCCCCCGGCGGGACTTGAACCGGTCCAAAATCTGTAACCTACTGATAATGTGCGGGATGTGCGCCTGCGCCCGCTGTGCGCCCGCGCACAGCAGCACACGATTGCACAGCCCCCTTGTGCCCACGTCCGAAAATTCGACATCCCGATTCAAGTCCTTCCCCGCTCCGCCGATTAGGAGACCGTGCGAATCCTGATCGTGGACGACGAGCCAGACATCGTGGAGCTGCTCGGCGGCGTGTGCGAGCAGGAGGGGCACCACGTCCTGACGGCAACCCGGTCCCTCGACGCGTTGAACTATCTCGAGCGGCACACGGTGGATCTGCTGGTCACGGACATCTCCATGCCGGCGCCGGACGGGCTCGAGCTCGTGCGCCGGGCACGTGAGCGCGACCACCGCCTGATGGCGATCGTGATCACGGGGTACGGCGCGCGGTACCCGATCGAGCAGGTGCTCGCGTCGGGGGCCTCGGACCTGATGCTCAAGCCGTTCCGGATGGAGGAATTCAAGGCGCGGATTGCCCTGGCCGCCCAGCGGCTCGACCAGTTGGAGACCCTGCACCAGCGCCAGCGCGGGTTGCAGGAAGTCAGCACGGAAATGATTCGGGGGTTGCAACATGAGCTCGAAACTGCACGCCGTCTGGCCGCGGACGCCAGCCACGCGCCTTCGCGTCCCGGCAGCCGCTGACGGCCGCGCGCCGCACGTCGTCGAACTGCTCGGCGCCTGCGCCGGCCTGAGCGCCTCGGCCGCCCTGGACGTCGTCTACGTGCACCTGCCAGGCGGTGACGACCTCTTCCGCCTGGCCACCCGCACGGGCGGCCGCCTCGGCCCCACCGGCTGCACGCCGGGCGTGCGCATGCGCGCGCACGGCACGCCGGCGGACGAGAACCCGGCGGCGGACCTCGGGGTGGTGACGGTCGGCGCCGAGCTGAGCGCGGCCGAAGCCAAGGCCGCAGCGCGGCTGGCCGGCGACCTCGACTGCCGCCGCGTCATGTTCGTGCTGCCGGCCTCGAGCAAGGCGGGCAACGCCGCGAAGGCCATCGCCGAGGCCTGCAAGACCCAGATGCCGCTGGCCATCGTGGAGCCCGGGACGTTTGGTCCCTGGAGCCGCCAGCCCGATTTCCTGACGGTCGTCTTCGACGCGCCGCCGGAGTACGCGCTCTCGATGCCCATGGCGGCCTGACGGCCGCCCCCCGACTTCGTTCTCCAGGTTGGGCCTGTCCGGCCGCCGGCGTGTCGCCGCGGCCCGAGACAGGCCTCTTTTTTTGCCTTCTGACTTCCGCCTTCTGCCTTCCGCCTTCCGCCTTCTGCCCTCTGCCTTCTGCCTTCTGGAGTTCGGGCACACCCCTTGCCCCCTGCCTGGTGCCGGCTTCCGGTGGCGCCAGGGCGCGGCCGGAAACAGCGGAAATCCGGCCTGATCCCACGAGGAGCTGGTCGGATGCCCGACGGGCGTGTCGCCCGGCCGGCTGGAGGAGTGCAGGACTGTGGAGACCTACGGATTCGGTGGGCGGTTGACGGAGGGCTTCCCGTCGCAGGTCATCATCGACCCGACGGAGGTGTGCAACCTCGCCTGCACCCATTGCCCGCACCCGACGTTCAAGAAGTCGAGTGCCTACGGGGGCCACTCCCTCCCCATCGAGCTGAATCGCAAGGCGATTGACGAGATCGCGTCGGACGGGCGCGGGGCCTGCACGCACGTTCGCTACGCGAGCGACGGCGAACCCCTCATCCACCCGCGTCTGCTCGACATGGTGGCCGATGCGGTCGCCCGCAGCGCGACCTTCGTCTCCCTCACGACGAATGGGACCCTACTGAACGAACATCGCGCCGCCCGCCTGCTGGATACCGGCGTGGGGCTCGTGGACATCAGCCTCGATGCCTTCACCGACGAGACCTATGCGCGGATTCGCGTGAAGGGCGACCTGTCCGTGACCCGCCCCAACGTTGGCCGGCTGATTCAGCTTCGCGATCAGGGCGGCTACAGGACGCGCATCGTCGTCAGCTTCATCGAGCAGCCGGGCAACCGCCTGGAGCGTGCCGACTTCGATCGATACTGGCGGGCCGTTGGCGCGGACGACGTCATCATTCGTCCGCTGCACTCGGCCGCGGGCGCCATCGTGCCGGTGGCCGATCTCATGCGGCAGGCACCCGCGCAGCCGAGGCGGCGCCCCTGCGTCTACCCGTGGGAGCGCATCGTGCTGACGCCGGTGGGGTCGCTCGGCTTCTGCCCCGCCGACTGGACCCGCAGTTCCCAGTTCGCCGACTTCCGGGAGACCACCATCCGCGAGACCTGGATGGGTGCGCAGTACGCAGCGCTGCGGGCGGCGCACTTGTCGAACGACTACACGGACCACGGGTTCTGCGGCCAATGCCCCGACTGGCAGGCGACGGTGTGGCCCGGCCAGGGCCGCGGCTACGGCCAGATGATCCAGGAGCTGCGGGAGACAGCATGACCCTCCGGTCGCTGCTACTCAGCGATCTCGCCCGCTACGACGCCGTCCCGCGCCGCGCCGGCGCCCCGCCGCGGCGGCGGCTCCGCGCCCGCCTGGAGACGATCCTGTTCCGGGCGGGCTGGCACGCCACCGTGCTCTACCGGCTCGCCCACTGGTGCGGCCTGCACGGCGCCGTCCTCCTGGCGCTGGCGGTGTGCCGAGTGAACCTGATGCTCACCGGTGCGGACATCGAGTTCAGCGCGTCGATCGGTCCGGGACTCCTGGTCGTGCACCCCGTCGGCGTCGTCATCGGCCGCGGCACGACCATCGGAGCCAACGCCACGATCTTCCAGGGAGTCACGTTCGGGATTCGCGGATGGGCCCCGGACGAGCTCGACCGCTACCCCGCGGTCGGCGATGGCTGCACCTTCTTCGCCCGGTGCAGCGTGGTGGGACCGGTGCGGGTCGGCCGGGGCGCCACGGTTGGAGCGCACGCGCTCGTCCTCGCCGACGTGCCAGCCGGTACGACGGCGGTCGGCGTGCCCGCACAGGTCCGCCCCGCCCCCGCCGCGCTCCAGGAGGTCCATCGGACATGCGCGTAGGCCTGATCCAGTCCAACTACATCCCCTGGCGCGGGTACTTCGACGTCATCCACGACGTGGACGTGTTCGTCTTCCATGACGACCTCCAGTACACGAAGGGCGACTGGCGCAACCGCAACTTCATCAAGACGCCCACCGGTCCGCAGTGGCTCACGATTCCGGTCGGCACGAGCGAACATCGCCTCATCTGCGAGGTGCCGCTGCCGGACAGCGACTGGGCCGTGCGGCACTGGCGCCGCCTGGAGCAGCATTACGCCCGCGCGCCGCACTTCGGCCGCTACCGCGACCTGCTTCGCCACCACTATTTCGGGTGCGGCTACGAGAGCCTGTCGGCCTTCAACCAGGGCCTCACGATGGCCATCGCGCGGGACGTCCTGGGCATCAGGACGCGCTTCCGGGACTCGAGGGAGTTTCGCGTCAGCGGCGTGAAGAGTCAGCGGGTGCTCGATCTCGTCAGCCAGGCCGGCGCCTCGACGTACGTCTCGGGACCAGCGGCCCGGGCCTACATCGAGGAGGCGGCGTTCGACGCCGCGGGAATCGCGCTCCAGTGGAAGGACTACGACGGCTACCCGGACTACCCGCAGTTCCATCCGCCCTTCGCCGGTCGCGTCTCGATCCTGGACCTGATCTTCCACGCCGGCCCGGACGCGGGCTGGTTCGTGTGGGGCTGGCGGGACGGCGTACGACGCGCGGCCTGACCCGCTGCGCTATTCACGGCGCCCCCGGACGAGGGTCCGCGATCACGCAGGCCGGGTGAGCGCCTCCCCGGGCTGGTTCTCGACCAGGCGCCGCAGACGGTCGAGCTCACGCGCCTCATCTTCATGACGCGCCACGTAGGCCAGGCCGGCGTTCACGAGCGTGTCACGTCGCCTGGCATCGGCCAGAAGCGAGGCGACCGCACCGACGACGGCATCGACGTCGGCGGGCGGCACGAGGTCGGCGTCACCGCCCAGCGCCTGGACGTCGCGCCAGACGGGGTGGTCGGCCAGCACGAGCGGAAGTCCGCAGGCCATGCCCTGTGTCACGCTCATCGACCGGGGCTCGGGCCACTGCGCCAGCGCCAGGCCGACATCCGCGGCCTTCAGCAGCTCCGCATACCGATCCAGCGACAGGTCGCCGGACAGGATCCGTACCCGGTCCAGGAGACCCGCCGCCTCGAAGAGGCGGCGAGTGGTCTCGCAGCGCTCGTCATTGCCGATGCCCCCAGGCAGCACAAGTGCCGCGTCGGGACGCTCGCGCAGCAGGCGGAGCCCAGCCGCCACCACGACGTCAGCCCCCCACAAGGGATCGAGCCGCCGCAGGTTCAGCACCACGGCCGCGTCGGCCGGGAGCCCCAGTCCCTGTCTGATGCGGGACCTTTCCGCGGGGCCCGGGCGATGGAATCGCGAGCGGTCGATGCCGAAGGAGAAGGGGTGCACCCGCCCGGCCGGCACGCCGAAGCGCTCGCGCGCCTTCGACGCGACGGTCTCCGAGCCGGCGAAGACCGTCTCGACACTCCGCAGGGCGTAACGCGTCAGGGCCAGGTTCAGCGGGTTCGACTCGGCGAAGATGTCGATGTCGCCGCCCCAAATCATCAACGCCCGGGGGACGCCGTGGCACAGCGCGGTCGCCAGACCATAGCAGAAGACTTCCTGCCCGAAGACCGCACGGGGATGGAGGCGACGGACCGTGCGGCTGATCGCCACGGCGTCGGCCACGACCGGCACGATGGACGGCAGCGGCTTGTCCTCCCCCCAGGCTGAGACAGCGGCACCGTGTTGTGCAGCAGCCAGGACATCGAGCTCGGCTTCGAGACCGCCAAGGAGTTCGCCGACCAGCCCCAGTTCCTCGCGCACGGCGGGCGGCACGTCCGCGGCGGCGTCGAGGACCGGCGTGCCGTCCTCGAGTTGTCCCCCCGGCACCCCGAGGCGCGCCGTCACGATGATCGTGTCGATGCCTTGCCGGCGCCAGTACTGCGCCGGCCGCTGCACGAACGGCGTGCGGGGATTGCCGATCACGACCAGCGGGCCGTAGGGGTTGGCCGAGAGCATCGCCAGCCACCCGTGCAATTCGAATACCGCTGGCACCCCCCTTGCGGCGTCGGTGGCCAGTGCCGGAGCCGGAGCCGCCACGACGCGCAGAAGCGGCGCGAATTCGCCCTGCGCCCGTCGTGAATCCGACATCGTTGTCGGCGACACGGCCGGCCGCGCACCACTTCACGAGACCACATGCCTGCCGTCCGCCGCGGAGATGATGCCCTGGAGGTGCAGTGCGGGGCCGACTGGGTCGCCCTGCACAGCCGGCGCGCGCCCCTGGCGGCCGCTCATCGACGCCTGGACACGTTGCCCGAACCGCCGGATCAGGTCCTGGCGATCATCGGTCTCGCCGGGGGCCATCTCCTGGACGCCCTGGAGGAACGTGGCTGGTCCGGCCAGGTGCTCGCGCTGGAGCCCCTGCCCGACGTCGTCGAGGCCAGCCTGACGGAGCATCGCCGGGCGGTCTGGTGCGACACGGGGCGGCTCGTAATCGTCCGCGGCCCCGCGTTCGACGCGGGACCGGACGCCCGACGGATGCTGGCGCAGCTCGACCAGTCCCCTGTGGTCCTCGTCGATCCGGTCACGGCGCGCGCCGAGGCCGCCGGCACCGAGGCCGCCCAACAGTCGCTGGCCCGGCTGTGGGCTGCCGTACAGGCCAACGCGGCGGCCCGGCGGGAGAACGCGCCGCGCTACCTGCTCAACACGCTCGCAAACCTCCGTCGAATCGCGGAATCGCAGGATACGGGCCGGCTCCGCGATGGCTGCAAGGGCCTGCCGGCCGTGCTCGCCGCGGCCGGTCCGTCGCTCGACACCGCCCTGGACACCCTGACTGCGCTGAGGGAGCGGGCCGTCCTGATCGCGGTCGATACGGCCGCGCGTCCCCTGCTGGCGAGAGGCATCGAGCCGGACCTGATCGTCGCGCTCGATCCTTCGGACGCGAATGCGCGTCACCTGGAGCGCCTGCCGGACAACCGTGCCTGGCTCGTGACGGAGGGCAGTGTCGACCCACATGCGCTCCGCGCCTTCGACGGGCGGCTCTTCACCTTCCAGGTCTCGGACCACCACCCGTGGCCCTGGCTCCGCGATCTGGGGGTGGAACGCCACACACTGCGCGCATGGGGCTCGGTGCTGACGGCCGCGACGGACCTCGCGCTGTTCATGGGGTGCGGGTCGTTGATCTACGTCGGGGCCGACCTGGCCTTCCCGCAGGGACGTCCCTACTGCCGCGGTACCGCCTTCGAAGAGGACTGGTCCCGCGCCGTCGCCGCCGGGACGCCGCTCGACGCGCTGTGGCAGGACTCACTCGACCGCTGGCCGCACACCGAGGCGCGATCGGCAGGCGGGACCACCGTGCGGACCGCCCCTCACCTGCTCGCCTTCCGCGACTGGATCGTCGAACAGAGCGTGCGCTTCCCCGATCGCACGTTCGTGAACACCAGCCGCGACGGCGTGCTGGTGGGCGGCCGCGTCAGGCAGGACACGGTCGCGGCAGTCACGCGCCGGCTGAACCCGTGCCGTCCGCTGGCAGTACCGCCGGCCCTGTGCTCGCCGGCCTCGTCCACGACCGTCGATCGAGTCCGTGACGCCGCAATCGCGCTGGTGACGGTCCCGGGGGCGCTCGAGGCCGCCGCCGCTCCGTGGCGAGAGTTCACCGGCTCGGCGGTCTCGGCCGCGGACCTGAAGTCGGCTCTCGCGTTCGCGTTCGACATGCCGCCTGTCACCACGAGCCCGGAGCCCACGCCTCCGTCGATGGCGGCTCCGGAGCCCGTTGTCTTCGACGGCAGTTCCCCGGCCGCGGCAGCCGTCCGCGGCGCCACGAATCGGCTGGCGTCCGGCGGCTCGATCTCGATACTGGACCAGGCCTCGGTAGCGCTCGGATTCGGGCTCAGGCGCCTGCTTGCGCCCCTTGCGGAGGCCGCAGGATTCGAGGTGGTCGAGGGACGCTTCGTCCGGGCCGGCTCGCGCATCACGGTGGTGAAGCGCCGGGGTGCGCCGTCCGAATCGACGCGGCTGGTGCCGGACGCCACAAAGGCCGGTGCCGACGCAGGCGCGGTGGCCGAGGAGCACGTTCGTCGCCTCGTGGCACGGTTCGGGCCGCGCTCGGTCTACGACATCGGGCCGGGAGACGGGGCGTGGCTCCGTGCCTTCGCCCGTGCCGGTGTCAGCCGGACGGCCGGGCTGTCCCTTGCCGGGGCGCGCGAGCCCGGCTTCGGTGTGCCGCCACCCGTCGCGGAGCCGTTCGACCTGGTCCTGCTGCTCGACGTGCTGGACGACCTGCCGCCGCCGGTGCAGGACGCGCTGGTCACACATGCGTGCGCGGCTGGTGACCGGATTGCCTTTGCCGCGATGCGACCGGGGGCGGCCCCACACTTCGGCGCACACTGCCGTTCCCTTCGCCAATGGACCGACCTCTTCCTGCGGCAGGGCTTCCTCCTGGACGACGAGCCACGAGCCGACCTCGAGTCGGGCCCCGGCGTCTCACGCTCCGCCTTCGACCGCCTGGTCGTGTTCGAGCGGGCGCTCGGAGCGGACGAGGCTCGTCGCCTCGAGTCGGAGTTCGGTGCGGTCCGCGCGCGCCTGCTCGCACAGGCGGCACGGCTCGACGAGTTGAACGAGCACACCCTGTGGTTGCAGGTGGAGCGGCAGGAGCGACAGCGGCGCCGGCGCGCGGTCTCCGCGGCGCCCCTGCACCTCCCCTCGGAGGACCTCCGGCGTGTCGGCGCCGGAGTCGCCCGCTACCTCCCGCACTCGGACGCGCTCACCTGGTGGATCACCGAGGACCCGTCGGATCTCGCGGTTTCCGAGGACGGCCGTGCCCTGCGGTGGCACGAGAGCGCGACTGGCACCTGGCCCCCCGGGACCTTCGGGGTGATGGACGGTGCCCTCCTCGTCGCGAGCCGCGATGGACTCGAACCACGGCTCGCCCGACGGGCCTACACCCTTGCGGTGCCCGACTTCATCGCCCGCGCCGAGCGCGAGGCCGCGATCCGGTGAGTGACGCATGCACACGCCAGCCATGACCGCCCTCGACGAGACGACTTCCGCGGACACGGCTGCGGCACGCCCTGGCGCACAGCCGGCCACGACGCCGTCGCGCCGTGACGGACTCGCCAGACGCCGGCGGCGCCCCCTCCTGCTGCTGCACTCCGGCCGCCATCTGGATGTCGCATGGACCGCCGTACGCCATTCGTACGATGAGATTCATCTCGTCACCCGCGCCCCTGGCGGATCGCAGATGGATGCGCTCGGCATCCCGGCGCCTGCACGACGCCCCTACCCGTTCCAGTGGTTCCACGCGGCGGGGATCTGGCTCGTCGCCCTGCGTACCCTGGGCCTTCGGGCTTTCCGCGCCGATGTCGCGGTCCTGTGGGGGACCCCTGACGGCCGCGGGCTCGACAACGTCACGCTGGGGGCTCTGGCGTTCGCGCCCCGCGGGATCCTTGCCGTGTTGCCCGACGGCGCCACGCGCCGCGTCTCGTTCGCCGCGGTGCCCGCGCTCCTGTACCGCCGCTTGTCGGACGCCGCGGAGCGCGCGGCAGCACCGGGCTGGGCTTGGCTCCGCTCCATCGAGGGTCCCGAGCAGGAGCCGCGGCCGTGGCACTCGCATGCCCTGTCCTACCGCGCCCAGGATCGCGATACCCCGCCGTTCGCGCAGCAGCTCCGCGGGGTGACGCTGGACATCGGTGCGGGCGCGGGATTGATGGCCCGCTACCTCGATTCAGCGCGGACGCGGTACCTGCCGACCGATCTTCCGACGGGCCGGGATGCCGGCGACGCGAACATCACACGGAGCGGGAGGCGCCCGGCCGTCCACTGCGACGGGTGCGCCCTGCCCTTCAAGGATGACAGTCTCGACAACGTGCTGTGCGCGCAGGTGCTCGAGCACGTCACCCATCCCCAACAGATCCTCACGGAAGCGCGCCGCGTCCTCCGCCCCGGTGGGCACGCGCTGATCACCGTGCCGTTCGCGTTCCCGGTCCACGGAGCCCCCTGGGATTACCGCCGCTGGACCCCCGAAGGCCTCCGGCAGGAACTGGTCCAGGCCGGCTTCGAGGTTCTCGAAAGCGGACCGCTGGGCAACAGCCTCGAGACCCTGGCCACGCTGGTGATCCTCTGGCTGAAGTACCGGGTGGCCGGCCGCGCGCGCGGGCTGAGTCGTCTCGCACTCGTGGCGGTCTGGCCGATCGTGCTGGCAGGCCAGGCCCTGCTCAACGTCACGGTGCCAGCCAGGGCGCCGGAGGGGTCCACGATGCTTCCGCTCGGCGTTGCCGTCCTCGCCCGAAAGCCCGATACGGCCAGCAAGTGAGCGAGGCGGCGGGGCCTGGCACCCGGATTGCCCCCTTCCCTGCCGTTGACGCCCCGTGCGCCGGCCACCTGCAAATTGATGCGGGAAATGGTGGGCCCACGGTCGGTGTCCCGACACCATGTTGCGACCTTCGACAGCCCTCGCGCCCTCGTATGCCGCCGACGGCCCTGCCGTCCGGCTGCTCGTGCTTCGTACCTGCCGTCCGGCGGAGTGGGAGCAGGGCCTGACCGCCTTCCAATCCGAGCTGCTCCCGTCCGAACTGACGGTCGTCAGCGCCGGGCCGCGTCCGTCGGCCGACGCCGACGCCAGGCGCGCCACCATCACGGTGCGCGGGAGCCGGTTCGGCCTGCGTTCGCTGACCGCCATCGACCTGCTGCGCGCGTCGCGCCGGGCGACGCACGTCGGTGTCCCGCAGATGTGGTCGGCCCCCTCGGCCTACGTGAACGTGTACAGTCTGGCGCTGCTCCTGGCGCCGAACATCCTGCTGTGGTCGCCGCAGGCGGGTCTGGTCCGCCACACGCGGTGGTCGCTGCTGCGCGTCGTGCTCGGCCACCTGTGGGCGCACTACTTCGATGTGCCGCGGTTCCTGGCACTCGCCGCCGCGGCGGTCCTCTGGCCGCGCCGCCGGCAGCCCCGCGAGGACGGTCCGCTCCGCGTCCTGGCCGTGATCACCAGCTGGGGCGTTGGCGGCGCACAGCGGCAGCTGGCCGAGCTGGCGAGGGGCCTGCCGCCGGGACGCGCGTCGCTGGACATCTTCGTCCTGGCGCGGGCCGATGGCGACTTCTCGTCACGCCACCTGGCCGGGCATCCCGTGTCGATCCGGTATGCCACGGACTGGACCTCCCTGGTCCACACCGTGCTCGAGCTGCGGGCGCTGTGCCGGCGCGAGGACTACGACGTGGTGCACACCTGGCTGTTCTACGCCAACGTGATCGGCGTGACGGCCGCGCGCCTGGCCGGCACTCCGCGCGTGCTCGCGTCCGTCCGGAATCTGAGCACCTGGAAACGGCAGTGGGCCACGCGGTGGTGGTTCCGCACTGCGGATGCGCTCAGCTCCTGGGCCTCGGACCGCGTCACGGTGAACGCCGCGCCGCTCGTCGCCGACCACGCCCGCTGGGCGTTCGTGCCGCGGCGCCGGATCACGGTCGTGCCCAACGGCCTGACCGCCCCCGACCTGGTCCCCGGGCGAGACGAGCGCGCCGCCCTGCGGCGCCGGCTGGGCCTCTCGGTGGACTGCCCGGTATTGGGCACGGTCGGCCGGCTGGCGGAGGAAAAGGATCACGCCACGCTGCTTGGCGCCTGGAAACGCGTGCTCCGGCGGCATCCCGGCGCGACGCTCGTCATCAAGGGCGACGGCCCGCTTGCGGCACGCCTCCGCGCGCAGGCCGCGACGATCGACGGTCGCGTCATCTTTGATACGGATCCCGCCGATCCGCTGCCCTTCATCGCCGGCCTCGACGTGTTCGTGCTCCCCTCGCGCATCGAGGGGTTCGCGAACGTGCTGCTCGAGGCGGCCCTCATCGGCGTGCCCGTGGTCGCCACCGACGTGGGTGCCGCCCGCGAGATCGTCGGCGCCGCCGGGGACCTCGTGCCCGTTCGCGACGCCCTGCGGCTCGCCGAGCGGATCGAGGCGGTCCTGAGCGACCTGCCAACGGCACGCACCCGCGCCGCGGCCCGGTGCCGCCGCGTGCGCCAGGACTTCACGACGGATCGCATGGTCGAGAACTGGTTGTCCCTGTACCACGGAGCCCACGCATGACCCCGGATCTCCTGAACTGGATCTGCTGCCCCGACTGCAAGAGTGCCCTCACCGCCGAGCCGCAGGAATCCTCGGCCCACGGGATCGAGTCGGGCACGCTCCGGTGCACGGGGTGCGCCAGCGTGTTCCCGATCTCGGCCGGCGTGCCGCGCTTCGTGCGGGACGACGGATACGTGAGCAGCTTCTCGCACCAGTGGAACTGGTGGCGGCGCGTGCAGATCGACGGCGTGAACGGCCGGTCCGAGTCGGAGGAGACCTTCATCGAGAAGACGGGGCTCACGCCGGACGATGTCCGGGGCCGGCTCGTGCTCGACGTCGGGTGCGGGGCGGGACGCTTCTCGGACGTGGTCTCGCGCTGGGGCGGCCGCGTGATCGGCATCGACTACTCGCGCGCGGTCGACGCCGCCCAGGCGAACCTGGCGAGCCGCGGCACCGTGGACGTCATCCAGGCGGACGTCTTCCGGCTGCCGTTCCGCGACGACACCTTCGATGTCATCTTCTCGCTGGGCGTGCTGCATCACACACGCGACACGCGGGAGGCCTTCCTCCAGCTGCCCCGGCTGCTCAAGGACTTCGGACAGCTCGCCGTGTGGCTCTACTACTACACCGATCCCCTGTACAAGGCCGCGTCGGACTTCTGGCGGTCGATCTTCTCGCGCGTGCCGCCACGCCTGGCCTATGCCTGGTGCTGGCTGCTGGTCGCGCTGGTGTCACCGCTCTACCGGAGCTCCCTGGTCCGCCGTTCGCCACTCTGGCACCTGCCCCGGCTGCTGCCCGTCAACACGCATCCCGACTTCCACTGGCGGGTGCTCGACACGTTCGACTGGTGGACGCCGGTCTACCAGGACAAGGACTGCTCGATGAACCGCGTCGTCGGATGGTTCCGCGAAGCGGGACTGCGCAACATCGAGGCGCTGGATTTCCCCACCTCCGTGCGGGGCGTGCGTGACGAGGCCGGCCGGCTGCCCCTCCTGCGATCCGAGTTGCCGGCCCGGCACGATTTGCGCTTCGTAATCTTCGGGAGCGGTGCGGGCGGGCACGAGGCGTACCGTCGCCTGTCGGCGATGGGCCTGGCTGACCGCGTGGTCGCCGTCTGCGACAACGATCCGGCCAGACACGGACGCCGCGTGGGCCACGTCACGATCCGTCCCTTCACGGCCCTCGCGCGCGAAGACTACGACTTCGTCGTCATCGCGTCATTGCCCGGGAAGCACGCGATCGGTCGCCAGCTTCGGGACGCCGGGTTGCGGCCCGGCCGGCACTTCGGCTCGTTGGAGTTCGTGACCGACATCGCCCTTCCCTACGCCACGGCAGCCTGAGCTCTCGCCATGCCAGCCTTCACTGCCAACGTCACGGCCCTCGCGGCGGCCCAACCCGTCGAGCCCGCCTGGTGGACACCCGCGCCCCCGGCGTGCGCGGCCACGGTCGCCATGCACGGCCCCAGGCTGCGTGTCAGCTGGCCCGGCGGCACCCCGGTGAGCTTCGGCGGCCCGGGTGAAGCCAGCCGCTGGCTCGCGTCCGCGTTCGGCACCGGCCTGCCGCTTGCGCTCGCCGTGGCCGGCGCCGGCACCGGCGACATCCTCGAGGCGATCTGGGCGCAGCGGAACGACACCGCCGTGGTGGTCGTCGAACCCGAGCCCGCCTTGCTGCGCACGCTGCTCGAGGCGCAGGACTGGACCACGCACGTCCGCGACGGCCGCCTGCGTGTCATCGGTGGCTCCGCAGACGAGGGCGCGAAGCGCCTCTGGGAACACCTCGCGGTGCACCAGGTGCCGCCACTGCTCGTCCGGCCGGTGCTCGCGCGACAGGCGGCGGCCCACGCCGCGCGGGCCCGCGCGTTGTACGCGCGCGCACGCGTCGGATCCGACACCGACCCGCGGGCGCCGCAGGTGCGCCGCTCCATGCTGCACCAGGAGGTCCTGCTGCTGCTCGAACAGGCGGCCTCCACGGTGCGCGGCGGGATCGTCGAGATTGGCGCCTATGTCGGCGGTTCCACCGTGGCGATGGCGCGCGGGCTGCGCTCCACCGGACATCGCGCGCCGTTCGTGTCCATCGAACCGGGCGGCGTCTACCTCGAACACCCCGACCTGCCGTCCGCCGACATCTTCGGTGACCTCCGCCGGTTCGTGGAGGAAGAGGCGTTGACCGACTGGGTCGAGCTTGCGCAGGGCTACTCCACTGACGCCGCCATCCAGGCCCGTGTGGCCGCGCGGCTCGATGGCCAGCCACTCGGTCTGCTGTTCCTCGACGCCGACGGCGAGGTGCTGCGCGACTTCCGCGACTACCTGCCGCTGTGCCGCGAGGGCGCGCTCATCGTCGTGGACGACTACTCGTCGCCGCACGTGCTGCCGAAGGTCGTACCCACGCGCCGCGGGGTCGACCTGCTCGTGGGCGCGGGTGTCTTCCTGGGGCACGGCGTGCACGGCTGGGGCACCTGGTTCGGCACCCTGACCCGGCGCATCACCGCCGACGATCTCGACAGCCTGACGGCACGGGCGGCCTGAGAGACGGAGGATTCGTAGTCATGTGCGGCATCGCAGGCCTCTTCGGCGCCCCGGATCGCGACCTCATCCGCGCGATGGCCGGCGCGCAGCGCCACCGTGGCCCGGATGACGACGGGTTCTACCTGGATGACGAGGTGGCGCTGGGATTCCGCCGGCTGGCCATCATCGACGTCGCCGGTGGCCACCAGCCGCTCTCGAACGAGGACGAGTCGCTGCGCCTGGTCTTCAACGGCGAGATCTACAACCACGTCGAGCTCCGCGCGGGGCTCGAGGCGCGTGGCCACCGGTTCCGCACGCACAGCGACGGCGAGGTCATCCTGCACCTCTATGAGGATCAGGGTGACGCCTTCGTCAACGACCTGAACGGCATCTTCGCCTTCGCCCTGTGGGACCGCCGCCATGGGCGCCTGCTGCTCGCCCGCGACCACCACGGGGTGAAGCCGCTCTACTGGGCGCAGCAGGACGGCTGCTTCCTGTTCGCGTCTGAGCTGAAGAGCCTCCTGGCCAGCGGCCGCGTCACCCGTGAGGTCGACACCGAGGCGGTCGCCCAGTACCTCGCCTACCAGGCCGTGCCGCCTCCGCTCTCGATCCTGCGTGGCGTGCACATGCTGCCGCCCGGGCGGCTGCTCGTGCACGACGGCTCGTCGCCGGACGTCCGTCCCTACTGGACGCCGCCGCGACAGGCCGACCGTCCCGTCGCGGACGTCGAGGAGGCCAAGGCGCTCGCCCTGGATGGCCTGCGCACGGCGGTGAAGCGGCAGCTGATGTCCGAGCGGCCCCTGGGGGTCTTCCTCTCCGGGGGCGTCGACTCGAGCGCGCTCGTCGCCCTGGCCGCGCCCGAGGTCTCGCACCGGCTCAAGACGTTCTCGGTCGGGTTCGTGGGACCGGACGAGGACGTGCTCACCGAATGGCCGTGGGCACGTATGGTCGCCGAGCGGTACGACACCGACCACCACGAGGTCGTGCTCACCGAGGACATGTTCCGCGACGCGCTGCCGCACACGCTCAGCGCGATGGACCAGCCCACCTCGGATGCCATCAACTCGTACTGGGTCTCGTACGCGGCCGCGCAACACGTCACCGTGGCGCTCTCCGGCACCGGCGGCGACGAGTTGTTCCTCGGCTACGACCGCGACGCACGGCTGCTCGAGGACGCGAGCCTTGCTCGGGATCTCTCCGTGCTGCCCGCGGCCTGGGCCCGTCGCGTGCTGGGTTGGCTGGAGCGGCAGCCGGACCACGCCCTGTGGCACTCGACCGCGGCGCGCCGCCGCGCTGCCCGCGCCGTCGCCGCGCTCGACGCCGAGTTCGTGACGCCCCGCATCATCGGCATCTTCGATCGCGCCGGCCGTGAAGACCTGATCGCGGCGGGCCTCCGCGTCCGGCACGGCGCCTTCCGGCCACCGGAGGACTACCTGCGCGCCGACGTCCCGCCCGACCTCGCGCGGCCCGGCGACTGGATTGCCCGGCTCGAACAGCGCGCCTACCTCTCGTACGTCCTGCTCCGCGACATCGACGCGATGTCGATGGCTCACTCGCTCGAGGTCCGGGTGCCCTTCCTCGACCCGCGGTACACCGAAGCCATGGCGCGTATCCCGTGGGAGATGAAGCACCGCGACGGGATGGGCAAGTGGGTGCTGAAGCAGGCGCTGCGGCCCCTCCTGCCAGACGCCGTGCTCTTCCGGCAGAAGATGGGATTCGGGCTGCCGTACAACGCCTGGATGCGGCGTTCCCTCGCGCCGATGGTGCGCGACCTGCTCGCGCCGGACCGCGTCAAGCGCCGCGGTGTCTTCGATCCCGCCGCCACCACAGCCCTCGTCGATCGTTTCTACCGCGGCGACGATGCGATCTGGCGGAAGGTGTGGACCTTGTTCGTGTTCGAGGGCTGGGCCACCGAGGTGCTCGACGCCCGCATGGAGACAAACGATGCCGTCGCGGCCTGAACGTGTCCTCGTCATCCGATCGGGACGACATCTGCACGTCGCCCTCGAGGCCGTCCGGCGGCGTATGCCGGGGGCCACGATTGCCGTGCTCGCCACGCCCGGCACCGAGGCCGGTCTCGAGCAGCTCGGCGTCTACCGGTCGCGGCAGTTCATCTACCGCGCCGCGCCAACCTTCGACGCCTGGCCGCTGCTCCGCTCGGGCCTGGCGGTCCGCCTCTGGGCGCACCGCTTCGATCGTGTAGTCGCCCTGTGGCTGGATCCGGACGGCAGCGACCGCGCCAACGTCGATCGCGCCGCGCTGCTCCTCAGTCCCGGTGGCTTCGATGCCGTGACGCCCGATGGCTCGTGGCACCACCGCCGCGGGGCGGCGCTCGCCTTCGGTGAGCTGCGGCGCGCCGCGCGCTCGATGGCCATCGATGCGGCGCTGACCTGCCTGCTGTTCCTGCCGGCGCGGCTCGGGCGCGTGATCGCCGGGCACCGGGGAGCCACCGGCTGATGCGCGCCCTCCACGTGCTCGAGACGCTGGCCGCCGGCGGCGTGGAGACGACGTTCCTGAACGTCCTGCGGCACTTCCCGGCCGGCACCCGCGGCCGCGCGGATCGCCATGACGTCCTGGCGTTGCGCGGCGGCGCCCTCGAGACGGAGTACCGAGCCGCCGCGGCGCACGTCTACATCCAGTCGCCCCGTGCCTGGGGCGCCCTCCTGGCCGAAGGGGACTACGACGTCATCTACGTCCTCTTCGAGCGCGCGGCGGTCGAGTTGCTGCCGCGCGCCGCCGCCACGTCGACAGCCCGCATCGTCTACGGCAAGAACTACGACTTCTCGGGACAGTGGCGCAGCACGGAAGGCTTCACGTGGAGCACCGATGACGCGCTGATGACCGCCGCGGACGGTGTCACGTTCACGACTGCCGCGCTTGCCGCCGCCTATCGCGACAACGCCTCGCGGGGACTCGTGCTCGGGAAGGCGGCCGACGTCTCGCCTCTGCTCACGCTGCCGCCAGCGGGAGCGGACGTCCCGCACCGGATCCTGGCGATTGCCAATCCGACGCCTCGCAAGCGGCTCGGCGACCTGATCGAGGCGCTGGCGCGCGTGAAGGCCGCGGTGCCGGATGCGGAGTTGCGCATCATCGGTCATGGGGATCCCGCCGAGGTCACCCGCCTGTGCGCGCTTGCCGAGTCACTGGGGCTTGGTGCGTCGGTCACGTTGCCCGGAGGCACCCGTGACGTGCGCGCGGAGCTGGCACGAGCGCGGGTCGTGGCGCTGTCGTCCGCCAGCGAAGGCGTGCCGACCGCGCTCCTCGAAGGCATGGCCGCCGCCCGGCCCATCGTCACGACCGACTGCGGCCACGTCCACTCGATCGTCGACGATGGCGTCGAAGGCTTCGTCGTGCCGGTAGGCGACGTGCCGGCCCTTGCGCGCCGGCTGACCGCGCTGCTCGAGGCCCCGGACGTGGCCCGCGCGATGGGAACACGAGGCCGGACTCGCGCGACGCCCCACGCCGTCGAGTCGGTGGCGGCACGCCTCTCGGCCTACCTCCACGACGTCGCCGGTGCGCACTGAGATGGGCAACGACCTGCTCGCCGCAATCGGCTCGGATCGGCATCTCTGCGAGGCCGAACTCGGCGCGGTCGCCCGCGATCCGCGCACCCCGGAGGCGTGGGACGTCTACCAGCGCCATTTCGCCGCGTTCAGCGGCGCACGGGCGGATGCGCAGTTCGCGCGGCTCGAACACCCCGCCACCGCAATCGCGACGCCCGTGGTCGGCGCGGGAACGACCGTCGTCATTGCCGGCACCGGCCCGTCGCTCGCCACCAGCGTGCCGGCCATCCGCGCGCACCGCGCGCGGTGGTCCGTCTGGACCTCGCCGCGCGGTGCCGAGGTGCTCATGGCGTTCGGGCTGGCTCCAGACCTGGTGCTGGTCCAGCACCGGACCGAGCTCGATGCCTACCTGAGCGCCCGCCATCTTGGCGATCGCGACGGCCGCAACGTCCTCGCCGAGGCGCCGGTCGTGCTGGCGGAGCCCCGGACACCAGCCGTATTGACGGCCGGCCTCGACCTCGATCGCCTTGGCACGTTCGATCCCGCGATCGGGTGGGGGCTCTGGCCTGCGTCACTCGCCTCGCTGGCCGTCGGATCCGGGGCGGGCGCCGTGGCCCTGGCTGGCCTGGACCTCGGCACCGTGGACGCGCCGGACCCGGCGTTCGACGGGCTGCGCGCCCTGCTCGCGCTGATCGCACGGACCGCGCGCGTGCCCACGGTGGACCTCGGCGGCGGCTCACCGAAGCCGGGGTGGGTCATCCGCGATGCGCGCGAACTTCCAGACGCGGGTAGTGCGGCCGTGACGCTGGCACGCGTGCCCTGGGCCACGCGAGACGAACGCCGCCACGCCCTCTGGCTGGCGGTGACGGATTGCCTGGAGGCGCTTGGCGACGCACGGGTGTTCCACGACCTCGCGACCCGCGCCAGGCTCGCAGGCGGGACGTCGAGCCGCGCACTCGACGAAGCGTGGCACCGCCTCCTCGCCTGGCGTCAGCGTCCTCGCCTCCGTGTGGCACTCCAGGAGGAGCTCGGGCTCCGCCTGCTGCCGGCGCTCTGGCGCCAGGCCGACGACCGCCTGCTCGGGCCGGCCTGGCGTCCTATCCTGCTCGCCACCGACGAACTCCTGCGACAGGCGCAGGCCGCATACCGGCTACTCGACGCCGGGCCCGTCGTCCGGGTGGCCTGACGTGCCACGGGCCGCCGCTCTGGCCCCCTTCTTGCCCCTCTCCAGCCCAACGGGACCCCGGCGCTGACGGCGCCGCGAAATCCGGCCAGAAACGGCTGGTTTCTTCGCGGCCCTCCGCCGGACGGCACGAGCGGCCGACGCCGACGTCGGCGCGCCGACGGTTGCCGCCAGCCCGCTGGAGACGGCATGTCCGGCATCATGCACCGCCCCGCGACGACGACCAGGCACACGGTGGACTTCACCGTCGACATCGACCAGAGGCGTTTCCCCCGGCGCCAGGCCCGCCCGGTGCGAGGCTGACCATGCGCGTGCTTCACGTGCTCGATTCGCTCGTCCCCGCGGGCTCCGCCGCCGTGCACCTGCGCCTGCTGGCAAACCTCCCGCCCGGCGACGTCCACGACATCGTCGCGCTCGAGGGCGGCAGCCTCGAGGGCGCCTTCCGCGCCATCGCCGGCGACGTCGTGACCGGTCCCGACACCGCGCGGCTCGACCAGCTGCTGGCGAGTGCTTACGACGTCGCCTGCGTGACCTCCTCCGCCACCGCCGAGCGCGTGGTGCCGCGGGCCGTGACGACGACCCGGACACGGCTCGTCTACTGCAAGGGCTACGACGTGAGCGCGCGCCTGCGCCTCACGGACGGGCATGAACGCGCCGAGGAGGACGCGTTGCTGGCCGCCTGCGATCACGTGGTCTTCACGACCGGACAGCTGGCCGAGGAGTACCCCGTCACGGCCGGCGCCCGGACGACCATCCTCGGTCCGGCCGCCGACGTCCGCCCGTTGCTCGCGATTCCACCGCCGGCGGCCACGGCCCCCGCGCGCATCCTCGCGCTCACCGGCGCGACCTCGCGACGGCGGCTCGGCGACCTCGTCGCGGCACTCGAACTCGTGCGCCAACGTGTGCCCGACGCAACCGTGCGGGTCGTGGGACCTTCCGATCCGGTCGAGAGCGGCCGCGTCGAACGGCTCGCGGCACGAGCCGGGCTCGGTGGCGCCTTCACGCTCGGCGGCATGGTGCCCGACATCGCTCCGGAGCTTGCGGCGGCCCGGGTCGTGGCGTTGCCCAGCAGCAGCCAGGGGGCGCCGCTCCCGATCCTCGAGGCCCTTGCCGCGGGCCGTCCCGTCGTCGCCACGACCGCGGGCCACGGCGCGGCCGTCATGGACGACGGGGTCGAGGGCTTCCTCGTGCCGGTCGGCGACGTGCCCCTCATGGCGGCGCGCCTGACGGCCCTGCTCACCAATCACCCCCTGGCCGCCACGATGGGCTCGGCCGGCCGCCGGCGCGCGGCGGGTCACTCAGTAGAAGCCATCGCACGACGGCTCGCGGAGATCCTCGCGACCGCGGGAGGCGTACGATGACGCCGCAACTGGTCGCCGACGTGGGCTCGGACCACTACCTGACGCGGGGCGAGGCCGCGCAGCCCGGCGGCGGACGGGTGTCTACCGAGGTGTGGAGCGCCTACCAGGAGAGCTTCGACGGGTTCACCGGCAGCCGCCTCGATCCCCACTTCGCCGCCCTCGACACGCCGATTCGTTTCGTGGGCGAGCCTCAGGTCGCCCCGGGCACCACCATCGTCATCGCGGGTTCGGAAGGCGACGCGGCGCGCCGCGCCGCGGATCTGAAGCACGTGCGCCGCCATGTGTCGCTGTGGACCTCGGCGGAAGGCGCAGAAGCGCTGGCCAGTCGCGACGTCTCGGCGGACCTCATGATCGGCCAGCACCGGACCGACGTCGGCAACGCCCTGCACGTCCGCCACGTCACCGATCGCGACGGCAGCAACATCCTGGGCACCGCGCCGCTGGTGATGGCCGATTACCGCCTGCCGGCGATGCTCCTGGCCGGCGTGCCCGACGCGCGGTTGATCGGCGTGGAGGCCGCACGGGGCTGGGGGTGGTGGCCGGCGACGCTCGTGTCCCTGGCGCTGCGCGCCGGGGCGAGCGCGGTGGTGCTGACGGGGGTCGATCTCGACCGCCCGGCGCGCCGGCCGCTGCGCGCGGTGCTCTCCCTCCTCGCATCGGCCAGTGCCATCCCGCTGGTGGCGTCCGACACCGCGCAACCGCCCGGCGGCTGGGTCGCCGCCCGGCTGCGTGACACGCCGGGCCCGGCCGGCCAGCCTGCGGTGCAGGTGGCCCGGACGGTGGGCGCCACGCGTGACCGCCGCCTGGCCACGCTTGCGACGCACCTGTCCACGCTGACGGATGTCGTGCGCAGTGTCGAGGCATTTCGCGCCGCGGCGCTCGAGGCCCGCGGACGGCGGTACTCGCGCGCCGGCGACGCCACCCTCGAGGATGCCTGGCTCCAGATGCACGCATGGGGACGCCAGCGCGAGACACGGATCGCGATCCAGGACGGGCTCGGTGCGCGGTTGCTGCCACGCGCGTGGCGCGACGGCGCCCGGAATGTCGCCGGGCCGCTCTGGCGGCCCGTGCTGATGGTCACCGACGAGCTCGCGCGGCAGGCACAACGGGCGTCAACCCGCCTCGAGGCACGACAGGAGAAGCGGTCCGCATGAATCTCGTCACCCACACGCCCCTCGTCTCGGTGCTGCTGCCCGTGCGCAACGGACTGCCGCACCTTCGAGAGGCCGTCGCGAGCGTACTCGCCCAGAGCCTCACCGACCTCGAGCTCATCGTCGTGGACGACGACAGTCGCGACGGATCCGCGCTGGTCGCACGCGGCTTCAACGATCCGCGCGTACGGGTCATTCGCGGACGGGGGCTCGGGCTCGCGCACGCCTTGAACCTCGGCCTGCGCGCCGCGCGCGGCGGCATCATCGCGCGCCAGGACGCGGACGATCTCTCGCGGGTGGATCGTCTCGAGCGGCTGGCGGCCTTCCTCGAGAGCTCGCCCGATGTCGACGTGGTTTCGTCGCGTGTCGGCTTCGTCGATCACGCCGGCCGGGAGACCACCACTGCCTGGACCCAGGCGGTCCAGCAGGTCTGGGAGCGGGCCGGCACGCCCGAAGCCATTGCGCGCCTGCTGCCGCTCACCAACTGCCTGGTGCATGGCAGCGTGGCCGCGCGCCGGTCCACGCTCGCCGTCGTCGGCGGGTACGACGAGACGCTCGACGTCGCCCAGGACTACGACCTGTGGTTGCGGCTGCTGCCCAGCCACTGCTTCGCGCGGCTGTCGGCGCCGCTCTACACCTATCGGCTGCATGCCGCGCAGGTGAGCGCCCGGAAGGCGCGCGCCCAGACGATCGCGTCGATTGCGGCAAAGCTCCGGTACATCCGTCGGCTCGCCGGCCTGACCCGGCCGGCGCGCGCCCTGCTCACGGGCACGGGCCGTGGGCGCGCGCTGTACGAGGCGGCGCTGCCGCTGCACGGCTTCCACGCCGTCGAGGCCGGCAGTGCCTGGGATGTCGCGATTGCGACGTCGTTCGACACCCTCGACGACGACCTGCTGATGGCCCGCCGTTCGTGCGAGGTGCCCGTCACCCACGTCGGCAACTTCCTGCTGGCCTGGCGGCAGCCGGCGGAGGCCGCCGCATGAGCGCCACCGTGCTCCACCTCGCCACCTACCTGCAGGGAGGGGCTGGCCGTTCGATCGTCGACCTGGCGGTCGCGTCCGTGCGCCGCGGGCGACGCACGATCGTCGTGGCCACGCTCACGCCGGAGCCGGGCTTCGAGAACTACCCGCAGTACCTCAAGGAGCTCGAGGCGGCCGGCGTCGAGCTCGTGCTCGCCGATTCCCTGTTCAAGCGCGACCGCTGGCAGAACGCGCTGGCCGAGGACGCGGCAATCCTCGCACTCCGCGGCGCCGTGCCGGTCGTCATCCACGCGCACGCGGCGATCCCCGCCGGGATCGGCCTCGCGCTCCGCCGGCGCCTGCGGGCGCACCCGCCGGTCATCCAGACGATGCACGGCTGGAGTCGCAACAAGCTGGCCGCACACGTCCTCGAGGACCTCGCCATCATGCGTGAGGTGGACCTCGTGGTGTTCCCGTCGGACGCGGCACGCGCACAGGTGGCGGAGGCCGGGGGACGGTTTGCCGAGACGGAGATCGTTCCCTATGGGATTGCGACCGCCCCCACGGCGTGCTTGATGCCTGAGGGGCTGGACACCCTGCCCGGGAGGGGCGGCAACGGCACGGCGGTCCTCATGACCGTGGGCAGCCTGACGGCACAGAAGAACCACGCGGTGGTGGTCGAGGCGCTGCCCCACCTGGTGGCAACCCACGACGTCGTGGCCGTGCTCGTCGGTGAAGGGCCAGAGACGGGCCGCCTGGCCTCCCGGGCTGCCGAGCTGGGGGTGGCCGATCGCGTGCAGTTCACGGGGTACATGGAGGATGCGTCGGCGGCTCTCGCCCTGGCCGACCTCCTCGTGCAGCCGTCCCTGACCGAGAGCTTCGGGATCGCGGTGGTCGAGGCCTTCCGGGCACGTGTTCCCGTGGTGGCCAGTGACATCCCCGCCCTGGCCGAGCTCGTTCGGCCTGGCGTGACGGGCTGGCGGTTCGATCCCACCAATCCGGCCGACCTGGCCGCCACCATCGCGGCGGCGCTCGACACACCGGCTCGGATCCGGCAGGACCTGCTCGACCGCGCCGAGCGGGCCTTCCTTCGGGACTTCACCATCGAGCGCATGATCGACGGCTACGAGCGCCTCTATTCCCTACCTGTCGTCGCCGGCTGAAGGCGCGAGATGGAAGCGCGAAATGGGGACTGTCCAGGACTGTCCCCTTTTTCAGCGGCGATCGCTTCTCAGATCGTCGCCGCCCGCAGCGCGTCCCGCTGCGTGGCGGACAACGCGGCCAGCGCGGCGGCCTGCAACGTGCGGGCGCGGTCGAGCCGGCCTGCCGCCGCGTGCGCATCCGCCGCGAGTTGCGTCGCGGTGAACCGCTCCCACGACGACAGCTCCCGCTGGTCGTCGAGGTAGGCCAGCCGCGCCAGCGCGGCGTCGGGCTGTCCTTCGCCCAGCCGCTGACTGGCCTCGAGAATCAGCGGGTCGTTGACCCAGCGCGCCGCGACGCCGGCGAGGCCTGCGGCGGCGGCCGGCTCCAGCATCGTCTGCAGGATGTGCGTGGTGCGGTGGTCGTAGGTGTGGTGCGCCAGCACCTCCGCGCGTCCCTTCGCCGCGATGGCCTCCCGCTCGTCCGGGTGCGCGAGGTAGTACGCGACGAGATCCTCGATCGTCTCGTCCTCGTAGATCGCCAGGTGCTCACGATCGATGAAGAGCTCGTCCAGCCCGCTCGGTGTGGCGCGGTCGGTGAGCAGGAACGACCCCGTGCACAGCGTCTCGAACACCCGCATGTTGAGATCGCGCCGCACCGCGTCGTTGAAGACGATACGGGACGCGGAGAGCACGCCGGCCATCTCGCGGAGGAACGCGCGCTCGACGTGCACGTCGAACCGCTGGCGCAGGCGGCCGATGAGCTGCTGCCGCCGCTGGTGGTGCATCGTCAGGCTGCCGACGAAGCCGACGTCGAACCGCTTCGGTCCGTCGACCGGGCCGTGCATCGCGGGATCGCAGCCGAGCGGCAGCCATGACACGCGCGGGTTGCCGGCGGCCAGGAACTGCGGGATGTACTCGCGCTGGGCGAGAAACACGTAGTCGAACTGCCGCGCCCACTCGAGGTGCCACGCCAGGTTCATGTGGGAGTCGATCAGGTAACACGCCGTCGGGATCCCGAGCTCCCGGATCCCCTTCGGGAAGTGCCCGTAGACCGACTCCACCCAGAGGAACAGCTCGGGGCTCCAGTGGCCGGCCAGCCGGTCCACGACCGGCGCGAGGTCCGTCTCGTTCGCGGTCGGGATGTCGTGCGGGTGGATGTCCTCCTGCATGTTCTGGAGGTTCCACGCCTGGCGCAACTCGGGCGTCATCGCCGGCCCGACGGTCACGACCTCGTGGCTCCGCCGCAGCGAGTCCTCGAAGTACCGGGCGGTCGTCGCCGGATACGACACGTAGGAGAGCAGCACGCGGCGGCGCCGCGACGGCCCGCCACTGTCTGCCGCGGGGGCGGGCGCCTCCACACGCGCGTATGGGACACGGGCGCCGGCACGCGCGGCGGTGTCGAGCACCGCGTTCCACTTCGCGACGAAGTCGGCCATCGCGAAACGCGCGGCCACGGTCTGCCGGGCCCGCGCGCCGAGCCGCCGCGCCAGGCCCTGGTCGGCCAGCAGGGTGTCGACGCATGACGCCAGGTACTCGCGATCGTCCGACACGAAGCCGTCGACGCCATCCGTCAGCGGCGAAGAGGCGTTGGCCGTGCTCACCACCGGCATCCCGGTGGCCATCGCCTCGAGCATCGCCAGGTTGTAGCCGTCCTCGAAGCCCTCGACGGTGGTGTTGAGCAGGAGCCGGTGGCCGCGGAAGCAGGCCTTCAGGTCGTCCCAGCTCCGCGTGAACCGCACCTCCGCCCCGTCCTCCGGTTCATTGAGGCCCAGGAGCGTCGACGGGCGGCCGCCGAGGATCACACGCTGGTCGCGATACCCCAGCATGACGTCCCGCGCCTTCATGAAGTTGCCGACGCGCAGCACCCGCGGGATCCCGCCGTCGTACCCGTCGTAGTCGGCCAGGTCGATCCCCGGCGTGATGACGGTGGCGTCCGCAAAGCCCCAGTCGTCCCGCTTCGACGCCGAGATGCAGACGATGCGCACCGGCCCGCGCGACTCCGTCATCAGGCGCGTCACGTCCGCGAGGTGCTGCTCGCGGGGCACGGCGTTGCCGCCGAGCGCGAGCTCGGTGGTGAGCCGGTTGTGCAGGACGAGCACGCGCGGCACGCGGTCGTCGCGCAGCCAGATCAGGTCCGGCACGTTGTGGCAGATGACGACGTCATAGGTCCCCGCCCGGACGCGGTCGCGCGCGGTCGACTCGCGGACGATGCGGGCGTTCGGCGGGAGGGGGCGCGTCTCGTAGAACCACGCGCGGCTGCCGCCCTTGTCGCGCTCGACGATGTCGAAGGCGTGTCCGGTCTTCGCCAGCGTCGAGACGTAGGCCTCGTGCCAGTTGAAGGTGAGGATCCGCATGGCGCCCGCCTCAGGCCACCCGCACCGCCGGGACCGGCGCCGCGGCCAGCACGGGTTCGAGGGACGTGCCGGTGGCGCGCTGCCAGGCGCTCCGGCTCGGCGTGTACTCGGGCACGGCCGCCGACAGGTCCTGCAGGGCCGCCAACAGGTCGCCCGCGCGCAGGTCGACCCGCAGCGCCCGCATGATGCGGCGGATGCGCGCCCGGTCGATCTCGGGCTGGCGGGCCTTCCAGATCCGCCGGTGGGTCGTGCGACAGAGCTCGAGGCCCTGCGAGGTGAGCTCCTCACGCAGCTTCTCGCCGGGGCGGAGGCCGACAATCTTGATGGGCACGGGGCGCAGCCCGGCCTCGAGCGCGAAGTGCCGGACGCGATCGATGATGTCGACGATCGCGACGGGCTGGCCCATGTCGAGCCAGTAGATCTCGCCGCCGAACCCGACCCGATCGGCCTTGAGCACGAGCGCCGCCGCTTCCTGCGCGGTCATGAAGTAGCGCGTGGCCTTCGGGTCGGTCAGCGGGATCGGCCGGCCGTCGCGGATGCACTCGAGCACGATCTCGAGCAGGCTGCCGCTGCTGCCCAGGATGTTGCCGAACCGCACCGCCAGGGGACGGAAGTCCGGGCCCTCCAGCGACAGGGTGGCCAGTTCCGCGAGCCGTTTGGTGGCCCCCATCACGCTGGCCGGCTGTGCCGCCTTGTCGGAGGAGACGAGCACGAACCGCGCCCCCGCCTCGCGCGCCACCCGCGCCGCCGTCAACGTGCCGAACACGTTGGTCTCGATGGCCGGATCGACCGCGCGCTCGGCCATCGTCACGTGCTTGTACGCCGCGGCGTGGTAGACCACCGAGGGGTGCGCGATCTCGCAGGCCTGCCGCATGATGCGTGGCCGGCTCACGTCGCCCAGCACCACGTCGAGCGGCAGCGCCGGGAACCGCTCGCGGAGCTCCTGCTCCACCTTGAAGAGGTTGTACTCGGAGTGGTCGAGCAGCACGAGGGCCTCGGGTTCGCACGCGGCGACCTGCCGGGCCAGCTCGCTGCCGACCGACCCGCCGCCCCCCGTGATCACGACCCGCTCGCCGGCGAACGACGCGCGGTCGCGCTCGGTCAGGATCTCGCACTGGGGACGCCCGAGGATGCGCTCGAGGGTGGCCGCGTCGAGTCTGGGAATCACTGGGGATCTCCCTGCGCCCGGGGCTCTTCGGCCCGGGCGATCTGGGGGTTCAGGATGATGACGTCCACGCGGCGGTTCCGCGCCCGGCTCGCCGCCGAGTCGTTCGGGACCCGGGGATGGAACTCGGCGTACCCCGCGGCCGACAACCGGCTCGCGTCCACCGCGCCGTCCCCGACCAGGTAGGCGATCACGTTCGTCGCCCGCGCCGTGGACAGCTCCCAGTTGGACCGGAACCGCGGCGTGTTGATCGGGATGTCGTCGGTGTGTCCCTCGATGCGGACCGCGTTCGGCGTGCTGTCGATGATCGCGGCGACCTGGTCCAGCACGGTGTGGGCGGCCACGGACAGGTCGGCGCTCCCGGTCGTGAAGCTGCCCGCCTCGCGAATCGAGATCACGACGCCGCGGGCGTCGCGCTCCACCTCGACGAGCTCGTTGTCGATGGCGCCCTGCAGCCGCCGGGTGATCTCGGCCTGCAGCAGCTCCATGCCGTCCTGCTCGCCCCCGTCGCCGACGCCCTTGTCGGCCGGCAGGAGCGAGTTGAGGCCGTTCGGCATCGCCTGGCCGTTGTCGAAGGCCACCTGCATGGCCGCGACCACCTGCTTGAACTTCTGCGCGTCCACCGTGGACATCGCGTACATCATCGTGAAGAACGCGAAGAGCAGCGTGATGAAGTCGGCGTACGACACGAGCCACCGCTCGTGGCTCACGTGCGGCTCCGCGCGGCGACGCCGGCGGCGCGTGACGGTGGTGGGGGCGGCGTCCACGTCAGGCCGCCCGGGCCGCGGGTGCACGGCTCCCCTTCTTCACGACCGGCGGCAGCGCCGCAAGGCCGCGCAGCTTCTCTTCGATCAGCCGGATGTTGAGGCCTTCCTGGATGGCCAGGACGCCCTCGAGCACGAGCATGCGGCGCGCCGAGGCCCGCCGCGCGCGCTGGCGCAGCTTCGTGGCCATCGGCAGGAACAGCAGGTTCGCCGACCCGACGCCGTAGACCGTCGCGACGAACGCCACGGCGATGCCGCTCCCGAGCTTCGACGGGTCGTTCAGGTTCTCCATCACGTGGATCAGCCCGAGCACGGCACCGAGGATGCCGACCGTCGGGGCATAGCCGCCGGCCGACTCGAACACCCGCGCCGGCACCTCCTCGCGATCCTCGAGGCTCTCGCTCTCGAGCGTCAGCATGTCGCGCACGACGTGCGGGTTCGTCCCGTCCACCGCCAGCGCCAGCCCCTTCTTGAGGAAGGGATCGGGCTCGTTGTCCAGCTCGTCCTCGAGCGTCATGATGCCCTGCTTGCGCGCCCGCACCGCGTAGCCGACGACCTTCTCGATGTCCTGCTCGGGCGACTCGACCGGCTCGGTGAAGACGTCCTTCACGCTGCGCGCCGCGCGGCTCATCTCGGCCGGCGAGAAGCTCAGCAGGACGGCGCCCAGCGTGCCGCCGAAGACGATCAGGGCCGCCGTCAGCTGCAGCAGCGACTGCGCGTGACCGCCCTCGAGGAACTGGCCGACGAGGATCAGGCCGAGGGCGAGCGGCACGCCGACGAGCGACGTCAGGTCGGGGCGACGAGGGCCGTGGGTCATGGCCGGGCTCCGCCGGCAAGCCGCAGGTGCGCCGCCGGGTGTCCGTGGTGAATCTGGCGCTTGTAGTCGACGACGCGCTCCACGACCGCGTCCGGCGACTCCTGCACCAGCAGGGTCTCGCCGTTGACGAGCGCGATCAGCGTGTCCGGCGTCTGCTCGATCCGCTCGATCTGCTCGGCGTTGAGGATGAGCGTGGACCCGTCGAGGCGGGTGACGGCAATCATGCGGCCCCCTGCAGCGCCAGCCCGCGGAGGCGATCGGCGGCGCGAATCAGGCCGGCCATCGGATGGCCCGTGGCGTGCGGACCCGCCACGCTGAAGACCTCACGCATGTAGAGCAGGTCCTCGCGGGTGTCGACCGTGAACCGCAGGTCCGGGCGGCGTACCGACGCCGGAGCCGCGGCGCGCACGACCCGATAGACGTCCGGGCGGCGCACGACGTAGGGCGTCACGTGTTCCTGGTCGTAGGGGTCGCGGGTCCACGCCAGCGCCTGCTCCAGCGCGCCGACGGTCACCGCCTCCACCGCCCCGCCGTACGGCAGGCCATCCTCCACCACGTAGTCGGCACGCTGCGCCTCGAGGGCCGCCAGCACGCGGCCCGGCGCGTCGATGTCGACGGCCGGGTTGTCGGCCGTCGCGCGCACGAGCCGGCGCGCGCCGCGCAGGCGCGCCAGCAGCACGAAGCGCTCCAGCACATGGTCGCGCGGGCCGCGGAACGCCGCGACGCCGAGGCGTGCCGCCTCCATCGCGATGGCATCGTCCTCCGTCTCGGTGGTGGTGGCCACGACGACCGGGGCGACGCCCGACGCGACGAGCCGCGTCACGGCGTGCGCGAGGATCGTGCGCCCGCCGATGCGGGACAGGGCCTTGCCCGGCAGGCGGCGGGAGCCGAGTCGCGCCTGGAGCACGATGAGGGTGGCGGCAGGACCGAGCTCGTGGGGGCTCATGCGACGTCTCCAATGCCAATCGCGGCAGCCCCGGCGGGGGCCGGCATCAGCGCGGCGGCCGCCGTCTCCTCGTCGAGGAAGATGGACGACTCGTAGTTGGTTATCCACAGGTTGTCGATGAAGCGGCCGATGGCCGGGGTCACGTCCCCGCCGCTGACGAGCCGCACGAGCATGTCGGGGAAGTTGGCGCCCGCGGCAATCGTCAGCGGGATCCCCCCGGAGAAGCGGGGGTTGATCTCGAAAATCACCGGACGCGATCCGGCGAGACGGCACTGCAGGTTGACCGCGCCGCGGAAGGGCAACGCGCGGGCGCAGGCCAGCGCCAGGTCGATGAGCGCCGGATCCGCCACCGTGCGGCCCCGATCGATCACGCCGGCGCGGATGACCACCCGCTCCCGGGGCACCACGGACAGGGGCCGGCCCGAGAAGTCGCAGAACAGGTCGATCGTGAACTCGCGCCCGGGCAGGAACTCCTGCAGGACCGGGCGTTCCACGTACTCCGCGAAGAAGTCCCGCTCGCGGGGCGTGCGTGCCTGGAAGGCGCCAATGCTGCCGCGCCCGAACCGCGGCTTCACGAAGAGCGGCAGCGGGGTGTCCTGCGCCAGCGTCTCCGGCAACCACGTCCGGGCGGCGGCCACCCCGTGACGGCGCAGGTGCTCGCACGTGGCCAGCTTGTCGTTGCACGTCTCCGTCGTCTGGCGCGACGACACCGCGACCTGGATGCCCAGGGCCTCGAAGCGCGGACGCGCCGCGGCCAGGATCGGCAGCTCGTCGTCGATGGTCGGCACCACGAGGCCGACGTGCTCGGCGGCGCAGATGTCGAGCAGCGTGTCGACATAGCCCGGGGCGCCAGCCAATGGCACCGCGTAGGCGCGGTCGCTGACGTGCACCGCCGGCGACAGCGCGTTGACGTCGGTCACGACGACCCGGTTCGCGGCATCGAGGGCCCGCACCGCGCGGCGGAACGCCTGCACGAGCGGCACGCGGCGCGAGGCCGCCGTCACGAGGACGTTAAGCGACGCCACGCCACTCCTCCTGGATCGGCCGTCCCTCCACGTCCGTGTCCACGAACGCCGTGCCGGCCGCGATCCCGCGCGTCAGGCGCTGGCCGACCAGCTCGCGCCAGCGCCGCGCGTCGAGTCCGGTCGCGGGCCGCAGGGCCACCATGTCCTCGGGACGGACGCGGTCGCCGGGCTTGAGGTCGCGCACGGCGAAGAGACTCCGGCGGCTCGGCACGAGGTTGCCCGCCTCCGCCTCGCCACAGACCTTGCGGCCGTCGCCCAGCGAGCGGCGGGCGCGCTCCGCGATCCGGACGATCGCGGCCAGGCCGTCCGGCGTGACCGACACCGGCGCGTCGATTTCCTCGCCGCCGTCGGTCAGCACGAAATGTTTCTCGAACAACGTCCCTCCGAGTGACACCGTCAGGGCCGGGGCCAGGGGATCGGTGCCGTGGTCCGAGAGGCCGACCGGGACGTGGAACGCCTCGGCGAGCGTCTGGATGGCCCGCAGGTTCTCCTGCCCATGCGGCACCGGATAGGCCGACACGCAGTGCAGCAGCGCCAGGCTCGTGGCGCCGGCCATGCGGGCGCACCCGACCGCCTCGGCAATCTCCGTCAGGTTGCCCATCCCCGTGGAGAGCACGAGGGGTTTGCCGGTCTTCGCGGCGGTCTCGATCAGGCGGTGGTGCGTCAGGTCGCCGCTCGCGATCTTGATCGCGTCGACGCCGACGCGCACCAGCATGGCGACCGCGTCCTCGTGGAACGGGGTGGACATGAAGGCCAGGCCGAGGCCGTGGGCCCGGTTGGCCACCGCTCGATGGGCGGCCTCGTCCAGCTCGAAACGGTGGAAGAACGCGCGGAGGGACGTGGCCGCCACGTGTTGTGGCGCCGGCGCCGCGGCCGTCACGAGCCGATCGGCGTCGAGCGTCTGGAGTTTCACCGCCGAGGCGCCTGCGGCCGCGGCGGCATCGACCATCGCCAGGGCCTGTTCGACCGACCCGCCGTGATTGAGGCCGATTTCCGCAATCACGAACAGGGGCTGGTCCGAACCGACGCCGTGCGGGCCAATCTGCATACGCATGGTCGAGCGCCCTCGCGGGGCTTCCCGACGAACAATCGGCAGGGGCTCAGACATCTTGAAGCAGTGCCTCGACGGCCCCGGGCACGTCCTCGAGGCGGGCGACGACGGCGTCAGCCGCCCCCGCACGCGCCGCGGGCCTGGCCCCGGGGGCGAAATGGATGGTCTTGAGTCCGGCGTTCCGGGCCCCGAGCACGTCCACGAGAAAGTCGTCGCCGACGAACACGGCGCGCCTCGGCAGGGCGCCGAGCGCCTGGCAGGCCGCCAGGAACCCTTCCGGGTCGGGCTTGCCGCCGGCGCCGGGCAGGCCCGGCGTCCCGACATGGTCGAAGAACGGACCGAGCCCGAGCGCGTCGACCTTGCGCCGCTGCACCTCGGGGAGGCCGTTGGTGACGAGGCCGACACGCCACCGCGCACGAAGGTCCGCGAGCATGCGGCGTGTCCGGCGCGCCAGGCGCAGGCGCGGCGCGTGCGTCCGCACGACCCTCACCCACTCGCCGATCCGGTCGGCCGGCAGGTCATATGCGTCGACGAGCCGCTGGAACGCGGAGGCCCGGTGCCCCGACCGGTAGGCGCCGACCAGCACCCGGTAGGCCTCGCACGCGCGCACGCCGTCCCGGGTCTCGACGTCACGCGCGACGGCTGCGAAGCCGCTCAGCGCGAAACGCCGTTCGGGATAGAGGGTGTTGTCGAGGTCGAAGATGACCGCACGGGCGCTCACAGGTTCGCTCCGCCGGGGTCACTGCCGCTTCCGTGCCAGCCTCCCGAGGTGCCGCGCCACCTGGGAGGCGCCGCGGCCATCCACCGTCCGCCGGGCGGCGGAGGCGAGCTTTTCCCTTGATATCCGGTCGCCCAGCAGCCGTGAGACGGCCTCGGCCGCCCGGGCGGTGGCTCCGGGATCGGTCAGGGCCCCGGCGTCCGCGAGCACCCCCAGGGCGGCGCCGGCCCGGACGGTCTGTCGCTGCGCCGACATGCCCGTTACGGCCAACGCGACGGCCGGCACGCCGAGGGCGCAGGCTTCGTATAGCGTGACACCCCCGGCGACGACGGCAACGATCGCGCGGCGAAGCTCGCTGGCCAGGGACGGCAACGGGGACAGCCAGGTGACACCGGGTTCCTCTACCCTGGCGCCCCCGGCGAAGCCGCCAGCGATGCGGATGACCACGTCGGGACATTGCCGCTGGATGGCGCGCGCCATCCTGAGCGCGTGCGCCCGCCTGGGACCGCCGCCAAGCGCGATGAGGACGGCCGGCGGTGCCGCCTGGCGCGTCCGACCGGACCGGTCCGGCCGTGTGGCCGCGGCCGGGCGTCCGCTGGCGGGCGCCGGCAGCGCGCAGATCATGTAGCGGGGACCGAGCAGACGTCGCGGGCCGTCTTCCCGCTCGTGGACGAACGCGCCGTCGATCAGCAGGTCGGAGGGGATCCACGCGATCCCGAGGTCGTGCACGCTGGCCACCGGGATCTCGAGCCGCCTGGCGGCGCGCAGCCAGGTCTCCGCGTGGGACGCCACGGGATCGTCGATGACCAGGAGGTCCGGCCGTCGCCGGCGCAGCACGTCGCCCGCCGGGCCGGGTTCGAGGGTGGCCCCGAGGCTCCTCGCGGCCGCCGCGGCCTTCGGGCCGGCCCGCAGGGCGATGCGTGCGCGCACGCCGAGGGCCGAGGCCAGGGTCAGGGCGCGCCGCAGGTGGCCGAAACCCGTGCGGGGTCCGGCCGCCACGCGGAAGAGGACGGTCATCCCAGGAGCTCGGTCAGCGCGACAATCGTCCGCTCCAGCTCCTCGTCGGTCAGGGCCGCCGAGAACGGCAGCGAGAGGGTCCGGGCGGAGATGTACTCCGCGTTGGGGAACATGCCAGGCCGGACGCCCAGGCGGTCCTGGTAGAAGGGGTGCAGGTGCAGGGCCCTGAAGTGGATGCTCGTGCCGATGCCCCGGTGCGCCAGGGCCGCCTGCAGCGCGTCACGCGTCCAGCCCGACAAGGCCTCGTCCACCAGCACGGTATAGAGGTGACGCCCGTGCACGGTGCCGACAGCCGGCGGCGTCGGGCGCACGAGCGGCAACCCGGCAAGCGCGGCGTCGTAGGCCTCCCACACCGCGCGCCGGCGGGCCGCCAGGTCCGGCAGGCGGACGAGCTGGCGCAGGCCGATAGCCGCGGCGAGATCGGTCATGTTGTACTTGAACCCCGCCATCACGACGTCATAATCGGCGCGGCCGCCCGGCGCGTAGCGTCGCCACGCATCGCGGTTCATGCCGTGCAACGCCGCCGTACGCAGGAACGCGGCGTGCTCGGGCGACGCCGTCGTCACCATGCCGCCCTCCCCCGTCGTGAGGTTCTTGGTCGCGTAGAAGCTGAAGCAGGTGAAGTCGGCGGTGGCGCCGACCTTGCCCGCGCCGGACACGGCCTCGACGGCGTGCGCAGCATCCTCGATCAGCGTGAGCCCCCGACTGCCGCGAAGGGCCTGGAAGGCCTCGACATCGACAGGCCGGCCCGCGAAGTGCACGGGGAGCAGGGCCCGCGTGCGCGGGGTGACCGCGGCGGCGGCCGCCGCCGGATCGAGGTTCATGCTGTCGAGGTCGACGTCCGCGAACACCGGGCGCGCGCCGGCATGCAGCACGGCGTTGGCCGTGGCGCAGAACGTGAGCGGCGTGGTCACGACCTCGTCGCCGGCGCCGATGCCGGCTGCGAGCAGCGACAGGTGCAGGCCCGCGGTGCACGAGTTCACCGCCACCGCGTGCGGCGCGCCCGCATAGGCCGCGAACTGCCGCTCGAACTCGTGCACGCGGGGGCCGGTCGTCAACCAGCCCGACTGCAGGGTCTCCAGGACACTGTCGAGCTCACTCGGCCCAATCGCGGGCCGCGCGAAGACGACGGGCGCCGGCTCGGAGACGACCCGCAGCGGTGAGCTCACCGGACGGCCTCGAGGGCGGGTGCGGCGGCCGCCTCGTCGGTCGGCAGGTGCGACCGCAGCGTCGCAAACACCGTCTGCCAGGCGTCGAGCGAAGGCACGAGGTCGAACTCCAGGATGTCCGCCACGGTCAGCCAGTCGGCGGCCTGCTGCGCGTCCACGAGGGACTCGAGCATGGAGCCGAGCGCGAGCATGTGATCCTCCACGCTGCCCTGCTCGGTGCGAATCGCCCCGAGCTCGATGCCGAGCGGGCCGCTGAGCGTCTCGGTGAGGCTGACGAGCGCGCGCAGATCCTCGGCGACGTGCGCGAGGCCCTCGTTGGCAGTCACCAGGTCGGTGCCGCGGAAGAGTTCACCCAGCCGCTCGATCGCCCGGGCCATCGACACGACACCGGCCTCGGCGTCCACCAGGCACGCGGAGAGCAGCGCGCGCGGCGAGTCGCTGGTGACTTCGACTGTCTTCCACGCATCCAGCGGACGCGCGATCACGTCGCCATGGCGGAATGACGGTTCGTCGACCCCATCGAATCGGGCCACCGTCACCACTTCGCCCCGCGGAGCGAGCTCCAGGTCGAGCTGATCGAGCAGTTCGCCCCACGTTGCCGGGGTGAGATTGCCGCTCTGCTCCACGTTGTTGACGAGAATCTTGGCCATCGGTCCCTCCGGAACGATCGTTGCTAGCCAGATCGATGCCATGCCCCGTCCACTCCGACTCCTCACCACGGATCGCGCCCCCGGGTACCTGCACGCGCTGGCTGGTGTCGGTGCCCGATGGGACGTGCTGGTCCCCGAACACGACGGCCTGGCTGCGTGGTGGGCGCGCCTTCGCGAGTTGCCGGGGGACACGCGCGCCGTGCGCCCGGCGGTGGCCTCGGAGCGGCTGTCGCGCGGCGTCTACGACGCGGTCGTGGCGCACAGCCCGTCGGAGGCCCTGGCCCTCGGCGGCCATGTCCCCGTGGTGCTGGTGTTGCACGAGCGACGGGAGCTCGCCGAGGCGTTCGGCGACGCTCCGGCACGCTGGGACGCCCCGACACGGACGGCCGTCGGGTCGGCGCGCCTCGTGTTCGCCTCGCCGGAGTCGGCGCGATCGTGGGCGATGCCGGGCGAGGTCGTGGCGCCCGCGGTGAACGCCGCCGAATGGCCGCTTGGCGATCTCTCGGGCACGGAGGCCGTCACGGTGACGCCGTTCGCGGCCGAGCGTGCGGCGTTCGACACGGCATACCTGCTCGCGCACGTGCTGGCACGCGTGCCGGTCGCCGTGCTCGGGCTGAACCCAGGCATGGGCGTGGACTACGACACCGCCGCCCGCCCGTTCCGCCAGCGGGCCTACGCCACCGCACGCGCCTACCTGAACCTGTCGAGCCCGCAGTTCGAGACGGCCGCGCCCGCCGCGATGCTCGAGGCGATGGCGTCCGGCCTCCCGGTCGTGACGCTGGCGCACGCCGGGTCCCCGATCGTGGACGGCAGCAACGGCCTGGTCGCGCAGGACGCGGACGGCCTGGTGGACGCCGTCGCGCGCCTGCTCGAGGACGAGCGGCTCGCGTTGCGCCTGGGCACGGCCGCCCGCGCGACGGTGATGCAGCAGCATGCGCCCCACGCCTTCCGCGAGGCGTGGACCCGCCTGCTGGAGGACGTCTGCCGGTCGCGTCGCCGGGTCGCCTGACCGGGAGGCAGACGGCACGCCGCAGCGCGGCAGCATGAGCCGCGCTGCGAGATCGATCAGCAGATAGATCGTTCTGATCGCGAGATCGCCCGATCAGATCACCAGATCACCAGATCACCAGATCACCAGATCACCAGATCACCAGATCTTCTTAGCCAACCCGGCGCAGCGCCACCCCCGCTCCCAGCGAGACACGCGACACGCGTGCGGAGTCGACTCCCAGCAGGTCGGCCAGCCGTTCCGCGCGAGTCGCCGCCTTGGCGGCCTCCGCGGCGTAGATGGCGGCAACCGCGCTGACGTCACGGGCAAAGGTCGAGTCGAGCCGCATTTTCAGGTACGCCGCGATGGGCTGCGCCAGTGGTTCGACCTGCCCGACGAGCTGGATGCCGCGGAGATGATCCTCGATCTCGTCCCCGATCCGGGCGCGGCGCTCGCCTGCCTGGGGCAGGCCGGCCGCCAGGCGTGCGACGTGGCGCGCGCGGGTGGCCAGTTCGGCCAGCGCGACGCCGACTTCGGGCGCCTCGGTGCACGCATCACGGTCCGGGAAGGGGTCGATGTCCGCCGCGACGTCGGGGTCCACGGGGGCCGGCAGCGTCTCGGTCCACATCACGCCCAGCGCCTGGCGGCGCCGCTCGGCTCCGCGGGCGGCATCGGGCCAGAGCGGCCGGTACTGCACCCGCCCGCCGCGCACGAACCGGCCCTGCAGGATGACGGCGTCGGCCGGCCGCGGCAGCGGGCCCTCGCCCAGCGCATGCCGGACGAGCGCGGCCACATCATCCGGCGTGAACGCCTCCCGGCAGCGGAAGTGGTGGCACGTCGCGCCGGCGGTGCAGGGAAAACACTCAATGCGCGGCTCGAGCACGAAGTGTCCCTCGCCGTACGGGGCCGTCTCGTGGACGAACACGTTGCCGGTCGAGAGGTCCACGATCCGCGTGCCCATGGCCGACGCCACGTGCATGGTGCCCGTGTCGTTCGTGAGCAGCAGGCTCGCGCGCGCGAGCAGCGCGCCGAGCTCGGTGATGTTGGTCTCCCCCATCGCCACGTGCACGGGACGGGTCAGCACGGCGGTCGCGCGCTCGGCGAGGTGGCGTTCGTCGCCCCCGCCGACGAGCACGACGTCCGCCGTGGCGTCGGGCAACCGGTTGAGCGCCTCGGCGACCTTCTCCGCCGGCCAGCGCTTGCGCTCCTCGCTGGCCCCGAGCTGGACGGCCACGAGGGGCCGCGCGCCCAGCCCACGGACCGAGAGCCATTCCGCGATGCGTTCGTGGGCCCGGTCCGGGATGGCCATCTCGAGGGCACGGCCGTCCGAGGGCACACCGGCGGCGTAGTTGTGGACGTCGACCAGGTTGATCGCCCCCAGCGATCGCGCCACCTGGCTCGCCCAGAAATACGTCATCCACGTGCCGTTGACGACCCGGGTGCGGTCCGGCGCGATCAGGCCGCCACTCAGTTCCCGGTGGGGAATCAGCGCGGACAGGAACCCCGCGAGATCGGAGTGCGTGAGGTTCAGGAGCAGGTCGACCGGCTCGGGCGCCACGTCCCGTACCCAGGTCCGCAGGCGCTCGACCTCCCGCTTCCAGTCCTCACGGTGCGCCGAGATCGTGGCGGCGACCAGGCCGTACGGGAAGGGCACCAGCCGGTCGTAGAGATGCGAGGGCACCGGCACGTCCCGGAAGACGTCGTGCAGGACCAGCGTGATCTCGGCGTCCGGGTGGCGGCGCCGGAGGCCACGCAGCATCGGCGTCGTCTGCAGGATGTCCCCGAGACGGCACATCTGGAGCACGAGGATCCGCTTCACCGCATCCCCCAGTTCTTCTCCACCTCGAAGACGATCCGCATGAGCGCCTCGTCTTCGTCCATCGGCCCGCCCGACCGCTCACGCGCGAGGAGGGCGAGGTCCAGGGTCTCGGTGTCGACGCCGGCGAAGGCCGCCGCCGCCAGGTGCGAGGGCAAGGCGTCGCGCAGGATGCGGCGCACGCGGTGCTCGTAGGTGTGCTCGGCAAGCACCCGCGCGCGGGCGCGGCTGGCCGTCGCCGCCCGCGCGTCGGGATCGTCGAGGTACCGCCGGATCTGCGAGCGGAGCTCCGCGACGCTCTCGAAGGTCACCATCTCGTCGGCCGCGAAGAGGTCGGGGAGCGGATCCCGCCGGTCCACGAGCTGGAAGGCGCCACACGCCGCAATCTCGAACGTCCGCGGGTTGACGAAGTCGGGTTCGGGGTCGAGGCCCGAGACGTGGTTGGCCGAATGGAGGTTCAGGTTGACGCGCGTCGCCTGGAAGATCCGGATCATCTCCGCGACGCCAAACCGCTGGCCGCCGCCGGCCACGAGGTGGGCCAGCGCCGGCTCGTTCCAGCCGTCGCCCCAGATGCGGAAGTCCAGATCAGCGAGGCCCACGAGCATGCGACGACGGTTCAGGTACGGAGCGCCCGCGAAACTCACGTCGCTGCCGTAGGTCGTCCGCTCCGCGTCGGTCAGCGCCACCGGCACGTGCACGGTCGGGTCGCAGGCCATCGGCAGGTAGGCCGGATGCGCCGCCCCGGCCTCCGCCAGCTGCTCGAGGAAGCGGCCCGGCTGGATGCCGTAGAACCAGTCGTAGTGGCGCGCGACGTGCTGCCAGTAGGTCAGCACGCGGCTGTTCTCCACGAACCAGAATGCCGTCGGGATGTGCAGCTCGCGCAGGCGTCCCAAGGCGTCCTCGCCGAGCGGTGCCTGCGCCAGCGCCAGCACCAGGTCGGCCCGCCACTCCCGGGCGATCTCGACCAGCGCGCGGCCCAGCACGTCGGCGAACTCCGACTGGAGGACGTGACGGCGGCCTTCGGGCACCCGCAGCGCCCCGAGCTCGTGGTGGCCTCCGGCAAACACCGAGAAGTCGAACAGGCGCGTCTCCGCGCTGGTCAGCGAGACGGCCCTGGCCGTTGCCCGGGCGGTTTCGAGGGAGCCGCCGTAGATCGGGCCGGCCACGAGCACCCGCGGAGCCCGCCGGGCGACCGGGAGCGCCTCCCACCCGGCGACGAGCGCCTGGAGGTCGGGACTGCTCTGCACGCTCGGGGCGTGGGGCAGCAGGACCGGGGCGTGGGCACGCAGCACCAGGAGGTCGACCCGATCGAGCAGGGACTCCAGGCACCAGACCTCCACGGTCGCCAGCACATGCGTGAGGTCCCGGGCCCGGAGCGCCGCCACAAGGACGGCGGGGTCGGGTTCGATGATCGCCGCCAGCGGGGCCCCGCCCTCGAGCAGCGCCTCGGCCACATAGCCGCCGCCGAAGCCAGCCAGCACCAGGGCTCCCGGACCGGCGGGCACCGCCGCCCGGCGCGCCGCGACACGCGGATCGCGGCGGCTGTCGAGCACCCGACCCCCGCGTTCGAGCACCGGATCCCCGGTGGACGCCACGAGCTGGCGTACGTGCGGCGCCGGCAAGTCCTTGATCAGCCGGAGGATAGCTGCCGCCTTCGGCGAGCGGGCCTCCAGCGCGGCGAGGTTCGCGTCGAGCATCGATGACACCACGTCACCGGGCCTCCGAGCAAGACGACTGCCACCTCGTGTGCGGCTTCGCACACGCGCGGGCGGCACCGCACATCCGTGTGCGCTTCCGCACACGGCGCACACGGATAAGTTTCCTGAAATCAGCAGGTTACGAGCTAAAGAACCCCCGGAGGGCGTCGATTACCTGCCTGACTCGAGGCGGGGAGCCGCCAGCGCCAGGCAAGGATGCCGGCGTCGAGATCAAGGAGGAACTCAGCAATGGCATCGTTCTCAGTCGTCAGCAACATCGCCTCGGCGAACTCCGCCGCGAACCTCACCAACACCCAGCGCGGCCTGAACGTCACGCTGTCCCGCCTGTCGAGCGGTTTCCGGATCAACCAGTCCGGAGACGACGCGGCAGGCCTGGCGGTCGCCAACACGTATCGCAACGACATCGCGATCGTGAACCAGGGCATCCGCAACGCCAACGACGGTCTGTCTTCGCTGCAGATCAAGGACGGCGCGACCAGCAACATCTCGACCCTGGTCGACCGCCTCGCCACCCTCGCGACCCAGGCCGCCTCGGGCAGCACGGACGACGCGAGCCGCGTCACGCTGAACCAGGAGTTCCAGGACGTCCTCGGTGAAATCCAGCGCGAGTCCACGGTTGCCGAGCTGACGACCAACGCCGGCTTCTCGGTGTTCATCAGCAACGAGTCGACCGCGGCCAACGGCAAGGTCACGGGCACGATCTCGGCCGTCACCACGACCACGCTGACCCTGAACGGGCACGTGATCACGTCGCAGGCCCTCGCCGAGTCCGCGGTCGTCGCGGTCGCGTCGGCGGTGTCGGTCCTCGGCAAGGTCCAGGGCACCCTGGGCACCCTGCAGAACCGCCTCTCGTTCGCCATCAGCCTGGCGCAGACGCAGGTGGTCAACAACAAGGCGGCCGAGAGCCGCATCCGCGACGCCAACATCGCCGAGGAGTCGGCGAACCTGACGCGCTACAACATCCTCACGCAGAGCGGCATCGCGTCGCTCGCGCAGGCGAACCAGTCGAGCCAGTCGGTGCTGTCGCTCCTCCGGTAATCGCGTCCATCCCGGCGTCCGGGCCGCGGTCCTCCCCCCGCGGTCCGGACGCGCTCTTCTGATCGTCCGCCGGCGCCCCACACGGCCGCGCGGGCGGGTCCGCACCCGCGGACCACCAGGCGAAGTGGCTCAGGCTCTGTCACTTACAGAGAGCGTGGGCGAAATCGCACGTACCCGCTCAAGTTCCGCCCAGCCGGGACGATTACCTCCACGAACACAGGGGTGTGCAGGGACGCACACTGAACCTGGCCGGCAGCGCCGGTAAAACGTTCAAGGAGGAACTCCCAATGGCTTCGTTCTCAGTCGTCAGCAACATCTCGTCGGCCAACGCGCAGGCGCACCTGCAGAACACGTCGGCGAACCTGAACCGGGCGCTCACCCGCCTCTCGAGCGGCTTCCGCATCAACTTCTCCGGCGACGATGCGGCCGGCCTCGCGGTCGCCAACGCCTACCGGCGCGACGTGACGATCCTCAACCAGGGCATCCGGAACGCCAACGACGGCCTCTCGACCCTGCAGATCTACGACGGCGCCGCCAACAACATCTCGACCCTGCTCGACCGGCTCGCGACCCTGGCCACCCAGTCGGCCTCGGGCCAGACGAGCGACGAGAGCCGCGTCACGCTGAACCAGGAGTTCCAGGACATCCTGGCCGAAATCCAGCGCGAGGCGACGGTCGCGAACGTCACGAGCAACCAGGGCTTCTCGGTGTTCATCCAGAACACGGCCACGGCCTCGGACGGCAAGATCTCCGGCACGATCTCGGCGGTCACGACGACCACGCTGACCCTCAACGGCCACGTGATCACGTCGCAGGCCCTCGCCGAGTCGGCCGTCGTGGCGGTCGCCTCGGCGGTCACGGTGCTCGGCAAGGCCCAGGGCACCATCGGCACCCTGCAGAACCGCCTGAACTTCGCCATCAGCCTGGCGCAGTCGCAGGTCGTCAACAACCGCGCCGCCGAGAGCCGCATCCGGGACGCGAACATCGCCGAGGAATCGGCGAACATGACCCGCTACAACATCCTGACCCAGAGCGGCGTCGCCGCCCTCGCGCAGGCGAACCAGACCAGCTCGTCGATCCTGCAGCTCCTCCGGGGCTAGCGCGATGAGCGCCGGAGCCTCGGGTGCCGCTGGCGCCTGACGCTCCGGCACGCCCTCGGGGCCCTGGCGGCCCTGATCCCGGCGTGGCCGGGGTCCCGCAGGCGCGGGACTCCAGACCATCCGGGGCTTCAAGCCCGGTCGTCCCTGGCCGATTAGGGAGTTGAAGTTCCGTCTGCTGGTGTCGGTCAGCCGACGCCAGCAGACGGCCTCCGTCTTCCAAAGTGGCCGGAAACGCGCAGGCACGCTTCGTGGATGCGTGGGCAGAGACGCGGACGCTCACCCGTCCGGCGTCCAGGAACACATGAGCAGCGGCATCACCTTCAGCGGGTTCAACCAGATCGACTTCTCCGTGATCCTCAGCTCGATCATGGAGCAGGAACGGGCGCCCGTGAAGACGCTGGAGACGCAGAAGAGCAACCTGCAGCTCCAGTCGAACAACTTCTCCACGCTCGCCACCAAGGTCTCGGCCCTCGAGACGGCGGCCAGGAAGCTGACGACCTCGGACGGGTTCGGGGGGCGCACGTCGACCAACACCGACGCGGCGGCGGTCCAGGTCTCGACCTCGAGCGCCAGCACCGTCGGCACCTATGACGTGGTGGTCACGGAGCTGGCGCGCGCGCAGGTGACGGCGACCTCCAGCACCTGGGCCGACAAGGACACCACCGTCGTCGCCAGCGGCGGCACGCTGACGATCGGCGGCGTGGCCGTCACGCTGAGCGGCAACACCACCCTGCAGGGGCTGGCCGACGCGGTCAACACCACCGCGAGCATCGGCGTGACCGCCTCGGTCGTGAAGACCACCGGCGGCAACTACCAGCTCGTGTTCACGGGCAAGGACACCGGCACCGACAACGCCTTCACGATCACGAACGCGCTGACGGGCGGCACCGGCGTCGGGTTCACCGACACGAACGGGAACGGCACGATTGGCGACAGCGCGGCGGACAACGCCGTCAACGCCACCAACGCCCAGGCCACCGTCAACGGCATCGTCGTCGAGAGCTCGACCAACGTGATCGAGGGCGCCATCCCGGGGGCCAGCCTCACGGTGCTCCAGAAGGACGCCGCGAAGACGGTCACCATCACGATCGGGCGCGACGACACCACGACCGAGGGGTACGTGGATGCGTTCGTCAGCGCGTACAACGACCTGGTCGGCTTCGCCGACAACCAGGCGAGCGCGGCCCGCGCCGGCGGGCAGACCAACATCGGCCGTGACGGGCTGCTGCGCGGGTTGCGCGCCACGCTGCGGGAGCAGCTGACGAAGCAGCACGGTGCGGGCACGCTGACGCGCCTGTCCGAGATCGGCATCGGATTCACGACCACCGGCACGCTGGAGTTCGACAAGACCCGCTTCCGCGAGCGTGTGGCCGCCTCGCTGGACGACGTGAAGCAGCTGTTCCAGGGACTCAGTGGCGGCGCCGGCGCGTTCGGATCGATCTCGACGACGGTCGAGGAGTACACCAAGGCGGGCGGGCTGATCCCGAACGCCAAGGACCGGCTGACGTCCCAGATCGACGGGCTGACCAGCCGGCTGGACGCGCTCGAGGCGCGGCTGGCGGTGCGCCGTGACGCGCTGCAGCGCGAGTTCATCGCCGCCGACATGGCGATGTCGCAGCTCAACGCGCAGTCGAAGGCGCTGTCGGCCATCTCGAGCAGTTACTGACGCGCAGGGACCTTCGCGACCCCGACGGAACGGGGCCGCCGTGGATCCGGGACGTGGCACCAGCGGACGGAGTCCGTGACACGCGCCCGGCCTTTCGGGTACGGAGAGCAGGAGAACGATCCAATGCAGGGAGCCCTTGCCCGGGCTGCAAGCGCCTATCAGCAGACGCACGTGCAGTCCCGCTCGCCGCTCGAGCTCGTCGTCATGTTGTACGACGGCGTGCTGCGCTTCGCCGGCGAGGCCCAGGCAGCGCTCGAGCGCCACGACCTGGCCGCCAAACGCGACGCGATCTCGCGCACGCTGGCGATCGTGTCGGAGCTGCAGAACACCCTCGACATGGAACGTGGCGGCGACATCGCCCGTTCGCTCGACGGGTTGTATGCCTACGCCAACTCGAAGCTCCTCGAGGCCAACATGCAGAACGACCCGGCGCGCCTGGCCGAGGTGGTGAAGGTCTTCACGACCCTGCGCGAGGCCTGGTCCGAGCTCGCCGCCCGCCCGGACGCCCAGACCGGCACGGGCCAGTAGGCCATGGCCGCGCTCGCCGACGACCTGACGACCTACGCCGCGGGTCTCGAGGCGGTGCTCGAGCTGCTCGGCCGGCTGCAGGCGCTCGCGCGCGAGCAGCGGGCGGCTTCCGACGCACGCGACTTCGGGCGCTTCAAGGCGGTCGCCGACGAGCGTGACGGCGTGACCGCAACCCTGGTCACCCTCGAGGCCGAGCTCGCGCCCCTGCGCGCCCGCCTGGGCACGCAGCGCCAGGCGTCGAGCCGCCTCCCCATCTACCAGACCCTCGTCGAGCGCCACCGCCAGGCGCGGACGCTCATCGACGAGACCCTCCGGACCGACGCCGCGACCGTCAGCGCGCTGCGCGATGCCGAAGCCGCACGCCGCGCCGCGGCCCAGGTGCTCGAGACGAGCGAGCAGACCCTGTCCGCCTACCGCCGGGTGATCTCCCCGTCCCGCACGAGCGCCCTGCTCGACGCGCGGAGCTGAGGGGCCTCGCCTGCCCTGAGCGTAGTCGAAGGGCGACGCTCGGTGGGGGGCCGCGGCCTCCCAGCGAGTCCGAGGCACGATCCAGCGAGGGCGAGTCCCAACGAGCCGCCGCAGGCGGCGAGGCCTGACATCCCGAGCGCAGCGAGGGATGGCCTACCGAGCCCTGAGCGCAGCGAGGGGCGAGGCCCGCTGTAACACTTCCCCGCCTCCGGGATATACCTTCCCGACGGCCGATGCAGGACTTCGACAGCCTCTACCGCGAGTACGCGCCGCGCGTCTACCGCTTCGCCCTGGGCCTCAGCGCGAATCCCGCCGTGGCCGAGGACATCACGGCCGAGACCTTCGTGCGCGTCTGGACGACCCGCGAGCGGCTGCGGCATGAGACGGCCCGCGCCTTCCTGTTTGCGATTGCCCGCAACCTGTTCCTCCAGGGCGTGCGGGCCGCATGGCGCCAGCAGCCGCTCGGCGCGGACGACACGGCGGAGGGGCCGGGGCCGGATGCCGTCGCCCTGGACCGCGTCGAGCTCGAGCGGACCCTGGCCCGGCTGGCGCGCCTCGAGCCGGAGGATCGCGCGGCGCTGCTGATGCGGGCCGAGGAAGACATGTCCTACGAGGAAATCGGCCAGGCGCTCGGCACGAGCGCGGGCGCCGCCCGGGTGCGGGTGCACCGCGCGCGACGCCGGCTGCAGGCGGCGATTGCCATGGGAAGGTAGCCAATGGATGTGACCAGGGACGTCGTGCTCGACCTGTTACCGCTCTATCAATCCGGCGAGGCCAGCGCCGACACCCGGCGGCTCGTGGAGGCGTTCATCGCGCACGATCCCCCGCTGGCGCGGCTGGCCCGGCAATCCACCGGCGTGATGCCGTCCACGGTGGGCTTCGCGGGCGCGGAGACCGTGCGCCAGCAGTCCCTGCAACGGACCCGACAGCTCATCTCCCGCCGCCAGACCTTCCTTGCCGGCGCCATCCTGCTGACGCTCTTCCCCCTTGCGTTCAGCTTTGCTGGTGGCGAGGTCATCTGGATGATGTGGCGGGACGAACCCGCCACGGCGTTCGGGGCCGGTGGCGGCGCGCTCGTGTGCTGGGTGAACTACTTCCGCCTGAAGCGGCGGCTGGAGGTCGCGGGGCTGTGAGGCCTCGCGGCTACGCCGCTCGGTAGGCCGTCCCTCGCTTCGCTCGGGACGTTGGGCCTCGCCGCCTGCGCCGGCTCGTTGGGACTCGTCCTCCCTGGATCGGGAGTCGGACGTCGCTGGGACTCGCGGCTTTGCCGCTCGCTGGGAATGGCCTGATCGCTGATTCGAAGTGAGGGCCCCGTCGGTCCTGACGGCGCCGGAGGCGCCGGCCTACGACCGAGCGGAGCGAAGGTCGCCCACGGAGCCGAGGCGCAGCCAACGGCGACGCCCGACGCGCGCGAAGCGCGCGGCCTCCCAGCGAGCGCAGCGAGTCCCAGCGAGTCCGATGGTCGAACCAGCGAGGACGAGTCCCAGCGAGCGGCGAAGCCGCGAGTCCTCCCGAGCCCCGAGCGCAGCGAGGGGCGAGGCCTCCCGAGGCCGCCCAAGCGGCCGCGGCCAGCTAGGACGCCCTGGCCAGCCGGGACGGCAGCGGGCGGGCCGCGTACAGGAACGCCGGACCTGGCGCGAAGCCCAGCGACGCGTAGAGCCGCCGCGCGGGCGCGTTGTCGTCGGCCACCATCAAGGTCAGGCGGCGGAAGCCAAGCTCGCGGGCCCGCCGGATGCTTGCCGTCACGAGCGCGCGGCCGACACCCCGACCGCGGGCATCGGGCGCGACCGCGACCTGTGCCACATGCGCTGTCTCGGGGCTCACCGCTGTCGTCAGGATCACGCCGGCGGGCGGCTGTCCGCCCGGCCGCGGCGCCACGAACGTCAGCTCGGGGCGCAGCGTCCCGCACGCAGGGGTGCGCAGGAGCTGGCCGACGTACCACGCCCACTCCTCGAGCCGCCCGTGCGGCGCGTAACACACCGACGACGGCAGGCCCCGGTAGGCGTCGGCCATCAGCCGCACCGTGGCCGTCTCGTCGCCCTCGCGCCAGGGCCGCAGGGTGGGCTCGGCCGGCCCCACGCCGGGTGACGCCAGATCGAGCGTCAGGTACTCGTGGCCTCGCTGGCTGAAGCGCCGGCGGGCCAGCGCGGCGCCAAGGGCCGCCGACTCGGGAAACAGGAACAGCGAGACCGTCCGGGCGTGTGCCCCTTCGGGCGCCGCCAGCACGCGTTCGAGGAGCAGCCGAATTCCGCGGGCCTCGTGGGCCGCGAGGGCCCCCACCTGCAGGCTGTCGCCGTGCGGCAGGAAGAAGGTCCAGCCCATCGTCCGGCCGCCGCTCTCGAGCACGAAGCCCGGCAGGCGCCCCGACCGGCGTGCCTCCTCGACCACCGCCCAGGTGGCGGTGGTGTCCCAGCCGAGCTCACGCTGCCAGCGCGCGCGCTCGGCCTCGTACAGCGGCGCGACGAGCGCCGCCGGACGATCCCGCCAGTCGGAGACGGTCATACGATACGGTTGCGGACGCGGTGCAGCACCGCGTCGAGGGGCGGCGGGGCCAGCCCCGCGGCCGTGCGGTTCTCGTCGCGGATCTGCTCGTAGACCTCGCGGCGATGGACGGCCACCACCGGCGGGGCGGTCACGCCCAGCCGCACGCCGTCACGGCCGACGCGCAGGACCCGGACCTCGATGCCGTCGCCGATCATGATTGCTTCGTCGCGGCGCCTGGTGAACACCAGCATGATCGCGCCTCACTCGCCGTCGGTCAACGGCTGCCGCAGGGGATAGAGCGTATTGTGCGGCATCACCTGGAAGCCGGTCATGCGCTCCGGGTTGATCACAATCGGCGCCCGCAGGTTGGCGAACGCCTCGCCCTCCTCGGTGACCGTGACGATCGAGAGCCACAGGAGCACGGTGGTGTCCGTCACCCCGAGCCGATGCCGGTCGTGCGGCGAGAGCTGGCAGCGATAGCCGGGCAGCACGACGCGGGGATCGATCGCGAGGAACGACGCCGCGGCGCCGTCCACCGCGTGGAGGCACTGCAACGGGGCCAGTTGCTCGGACCCGATGACGACGAAGCGCCGGCACTGCTCGAAGCCGGGCAGGCCCTCCGGGAAGTTCACCAGGTCGTGGACGGCGACGTCGAAGGCCCCGAACCGGGTCTCGACCCGGATGCGGGTGTCGGCGGAAGGCGGAGACGATTGTGGCTGCTGGGGCTGCGGTTCCATGGGCCTACTTCAGATAGTCGAGCAGCGAGAGCCGCCCGATGCGTGCGGTGGAGGTGAGCGCCGCCTGGTAGGCGGACTCGGACTGGGTCATCTTCGTGATGGCTTCCACCATGTTGGTGTCTTCGTACGCGGACAACCGCGCCTCGGAGGCGCGCTGCGAGGTCTCGAGAACCACCTTCTTGTTCTCGATGGCGGCGAGATCGGTGCCCACGAGTCCCTGCGCGCGCGTGACGCGCCGGTGCGCGTCCGCGAGCTCGGTCGCGGCCGTCTCCATGCCGGCGGCATCCCCCGCCGTCACGGCCGTGAGCATGTTCTCGAAGGTGGTGAAGAGGTCGTTGGCCGCCGCCCCCTTCATGATCGCGTTGCCGTCCCAGGTCACCTGGACGGCGTTCTGGCGGTCGATGTCGATCGACGCCGTCTGGTTGTTGCCGGCATACGCCCCGATGGTGGTGCCCGTCTTCGTGTAGGGCGACGCCGTCGTCTGGGTCCCGGAGAAGAGGTACGCCCCGCGGAACTCGGTCGTCATGCCGCTGTAGATGGCGTCGCGGATGCCGCTGAGCTCGGCGGCAAGGGCATCCCGCTGGTCCTGGGTGACGATCGAGCCCTGTGCCGTGGTGAGCGTGGAGCTGGCCTTCTCGAGCTTGGTCAGGATGTCCGAGAGGACGGAGTCCACGATCGTCAGGCGGGCGGTCGCGGAGTCGGCGGTCCGCACGTACTGGTCGAGCGTGCCGAGCTCGGCCCGCTCGGCCGTCGCCCCCAGGGTGGCGGACGGGTCGTCGCTCGGGGCGTGCAGCCGCTTGCCGGACGTGACCTCGCGCTGGTGTTGCGCCAGGGCCTCCGACACCTTCTGGATGTCGGCTGCTGCCGTGCGGAACGTGGTGCCGTCGGTGATACGCATGGTTCGTGTCGTCCCGTTCGTCGGGCCCGGGCGTACCCGCGGCCCCAGGTGTTCGGTGAGCTACTGCTTGAGCGACAGCAGGATGCGGATCGACTCGTCCACCGCGCTGAAGAAGCGCGCGTTCGCCTCGTAGGCGCGCTGGAACTTGATCATCAGCATCGCCTCCTCGTCCAGCGAGACGCCGGAGACGCTGTCGCGCAGGTTCTGCACCTGGCGCACGATCTCGGCGCGCGTCGCCTGCTCGAAGGTGGCGGCCTGCGTGTCGCTGCCCACCCGGTACAGGAGGTTGCCCCACGCGTCGCTCAGCGTGGTGGTCCCCGCGGCCAGCACCTTCGCGTCGCGCAGGTTGGCCAGCGCGCGCGCCTGCTGGTTGTCTCCCGGCGAGCCCACCGCGCCGCCCGCGGCCACGAGGCCCGGGTTGGCGACCACGGCGGCATTCACCGTGATGGCCGACGCCGAGCCGGCGACGGCCCCGAGCGCGTTGAAGAAGACCGGCGCATCCACGCCCGAGCTGTCGAAGCCCGCGTCGTGCAGCGTGTTGACCTCCTGCACGAGCGTGTAGGCCATCTGGTCCAGGTCCGAGAGGTACGCCGGGATGGCCGTGTCCCGCGCGTAGAGAAACCCGCCGAGGCTGCCCGACGTGATCCGCGCGGACACCGACACGCCGCCAGCCTGGATGTCGTAGTTGCCGCTGAGCCCCGTCGCCACGGCCGAGACCGCGTAGGAGGTGTTGCCGATCACGAGCGCGGTGCCCCCGGCGAACGACACGTCCACGCCGCCGTCGGGGCGCTCGAGCACCTCGACATCGACGAGCCCCGCGAGCTTCTGGACCTCGACGCTCTGCTGGTCCTTCAGGGTCTCGACCTGGGCGGGGTTCGCACCCGCGGCCGCGATGCCGCGATTGAGCGCCGCGATGCGCGAGATGGCGGCGTTGACATCGTCGACGCCGGCCTTGACGCGCAGGTTGGCGTCGCGCGCGGATGCCTGGAGCCGCGACGCGAGATCGTGGAAGCCCGACGCGAGCTTCTGCCCGGTCAGCACGACCTCCTGCCGCGCCGTCGCCGACTGCGGATCCTCGGCGAGCTTGGCGAACGAGTCGAAGTACGCCGTCAGCTGGCCGTCCAGCGAGTCGCCGGAGGCGCCGAGGGCCGACTCCACGAGGGTCAGCGCCTGCGCCAACGCGCGCTCGCGGGCCTCCTCGGGCATCTCCTGCAGCAGCCGCCGGCCGACCATCGAGTCGCGCGTGGCGTACAGCCCCTGAATCTCGACCCCGCCGCCCGCGCTCAGGCTGTCGGCGGCGCCAATCGAGGCCAGGCGGGCGGTCCGGCGCGAGTAGCCCTCCGTGCTCAGGTTCGCGATGTTCTGGCCAGTGACGTCGAGGCCGTACTGCTGGGCCTCGAGTGCGCGGGAGGCACTGGTGAGCGAGCCGAAGAGCGACATCAGTACCGCGCCTCCAACACACGGGCGGGCGCGGCCTCCCGCTCGCGGCCGGCGCGATCGTAGGCAGAGGCGGGCGTCAGGACACCGGACGAGAGGCGCAGGAAGTCTTCGAAGTGGGCGCCGAGCCGCTGGCAGCGGCCGATGGCCGTGCGCAGGTGCTCGACCTCGGCCGCGAGCGCGGACGGGTCGGCAGGCGGATCGAAGGGCGTACGGAACGACGCCAGGGCGGCCGAGAGACCGGCCTCGGCTGTCAGCAGCCCGTTCAGGTCGGCGGCCACCAGGGCGTCGCCCAGGTGGTTGAGTGCGCCGTGCAGGCGCACGGCGGCCGTCACCGCGGCATCCGTCGTGTTCGACATATAGACCTATCCCTGCCCGTCAGGACAGGCGGAGCCGCGGCGACCGCCGAGCCGGGACTACCGGCTCAGCAGATGGTCGATCAGCGAGTCGGCCAGACGTCCCGCGTCCTTGCCGACCTCACCGGCCGCCAGTGCCTGGCGCGCCCGGTCCACCACGTCCTGGCGAATCTCGGGGGACTTGCCGGCCGCCCGGAGCGCGCTCGCGACGAGCTCGCCTTCGGCCGACACGCGGACCCGGTCGCCCGACGAGGCGCCGTTCTGCACCGCCCGGCCGTTCCGTCCGGACTGGTTTCCCTCAAGTCGCTGTGCCGCCGAGGTTTCCTGGCTTGGGCGATTGCCCTCAATCTTCATGTTCTACTCCACAGGTGGACGAGCTGGGGGTCTCGCATCCCTTCAATCGACATTGAGCGCCACGAGCTTTAATCCGGCGGCTTCAAATCGCTCGGCGGCCTGCTCGGGGTCGATCGGCTGCCCCTGTTGGAAGACCTCGAAGTGCAGATGCGGCGCGGTCGCCCGCCCGGTCTGCCCCACCCGTCCCAGTTGCTGGCCCGCGGCCAGCGTCTCGCCGGTCGCCACGTCCAGACTGGACAGGTGCGCGTAACGTGTCCGGAGACCGCCGCCGTGGTCAATCACCACGGTGAGGCCGTATCCGCCCTGCTCTCCCGCGAAGGCCACGCGGCCGTCGCTGACGGCGGGAACCGGCTGCCCGTAGGCCGCCCGCAGATCCACGCCGCTGTGAAACCGGCTCTGCCCGTGAAAGGGATCCCGGCGATATCCGAACGCCGAGGTCACCGTGCTGTCCACGAGCGGACTGGTCACGTCGGCTGCATGGGGCGTGCCGCCCCCGATTCCTGCATCCGGGGGCGCGATTCCGGGGACACCCGTCACTCCAGGTGTCATTTCACCGACACCTGGTGCCGGCGCGACAGCCGGCGCGACGGCCGGTGCCGCAGGCACCCCCGTCAGCGGGGCAATCGAGACGGCCCGGCCGTTCGGCGCCGCCCCCCCGGTCGCGACACCCGGATCGCCCTCCACCAGGCCCGCGCGGGCGAAGCCCTGGAGCAGCACGTCCTTGAGCCCGAGCCCGCCGGCCTGGCTCAACGTGCGCGCCAGCTCTCCGTTGAAGACGTCGGTGTAGGTGTCCATGCCGAGGCCCTGGTCCTCGCCCTCCTCCGACTCGAACATCGACGACCGCATCTGCCGCAGCATCTGCAGCATCAGCATCGACTCGAATTCCTCGGCGAGCTGGACCGCCTTCGCCTGGTCGGACGTCTCCCCCGCCGGCGCCTTCGTCGACGCCTGCCGGGCGAGATCCATCACCGACGCAATGCGTGGGTCCTGCATGGTCTACCTTCCTGCCTTCTGCCTTCTTACTTCTTACTTCTTACTTCCTCATCGTCAGATGATCATGATCTCAGCCGTGATCGCCCCCGCCGCCTTCAGGGCCTGCAGGATGGCGATGATGTCGCGCGGCGAGGCGCCGAGCGCGTTGAGCGCCCGCACCACCATGTCCAGCGTGGTGCCTTCGCCGAGCTCCATCAGCTGCGATCGGCCTTCCTGGATGTTCACCTGCTCCTGCGGGACCACGGCCGTCTGCCCGCCGCTCGAGAAGGCCTGCGGCTGTGACACCGTGTTGGTCGTCTCGACGCGGACCGAGAGGCTCCCGTGCGCGACCGCCGCGGGCCGCAGCTTGACGCCGCCGCCGACGACGACCGTACCGGTGCGCTCGTTGATCACGATGCGGGAGATGCGGTCGAGCTCGACGGGCAGCAGCTCCAGGCGGGCCATGAGATCCGCCGTCTCGTTGCGGTAGGCGTCCGGGACGTGGATCTCGACGGTTGCCGCATCCACCGCCCGTGCGGTGTTCGGGCCGAGCTCGGCCGACACGCTCTCCGCCAGGCGGTGCGCCGTGACGAAGTCGGGCGCCGCGAGCGAGAGCAGCAGCTGGTCGCCGCCCGGCAGCGCCACGCGCTGGCCGACCTGGACGAGCGCGCCACCCGGCACCCGGCCCACCGTGAGGTGGTTCACCTGCACGCTGTTGGCGCCCGAGCCGCCGCCGAAGCCGCCGAGGGTCAGCGGGCCCTGCGCCAGCGCGTGCACCGTGCCGTCCGGCCCCCTGAGCGGGGTGGCCAGCAGGGTGCCCCCCTGCAGGCTCCGGGCGTCACCGATGCTCGACGCCGTGACATCGAGCCGCGCGCCGCTGCGCGCATACGGCGAGAGCTCCGCGGTGACGAGCACGGCTGCGATGTTCTCGACCTTCATCTCGCTCGCGGGCACGTTCACGCCGAACCGCTCCAGCACGTTCGCGAGTGACTGCGTGGAGAAGATCGTCTGGCGCCGGTCGCCCGTCTTGTTGAGGCCAATCACCAGGCCGTAGCCGACGAGCGGCACCGGCTGCACGCCCTGGAGCGAGGCGACGTCCTTGATGCGCATCACGCTCGCCGAGTCCTGCGCCGCCGCCGGCGCCACGAGGGCCAGCACGCCGAGGAGCGCGGCGACGCCGCTCATGCCGAGCGTCGCGAATGCCGATTGCCGTGATGGATCAGTACGCATGGTCGTTCGTCCGCAGGGTCAGAAAATCTTGTTCAGGATGCGCACGAGCCAGCCGGGCTGCAGGTTGTCCTTCATCAGGCCCCGCCCGAAGTAGCGGATCCGCAGCTGGCCGACCAGGGTCGACGGCACCACGTTCGACGGGGGCACGTCCGACGGCCGCACGACGCCCGTGAGCACGACCACCTGTCGGTCGCCGTTGATCTCGATCTCCCGCGCGCCCTCGAGCACCATGTCGCCGTTCGGCAGCACCTCGGCCACGCGCACGGTCATGGTGGCCGTCAGCTGGCCGGTGCGGTTGGTGACGCCGCCGCCCTTGAAGTCGCTGCTGGCGCTCGAACCGAGCAGGTTCGACGGATCGATGAAGCCCGGCAGTTTGGTCTCGAGGCCGAACAGCCCGGTGATGGCCGACATGCCGCTGCCGTCCTTGTTGAGCGTCGTGCCGGCCGTGCCCGAGGCGGCGATGCTCTCCACGACGTTGACCGTCAGCAGGTCGTTGACCTGGCGCGCCCGGAAGTCCCCGGTGAGCCCCGTCATCCAGTCCGTGCGCGGCGCCGGCGCGCTGGTCGCCGGCGTCGTCTCGCGCGCGGCGATCAGGTAGCGATAGTAGAGCTCGTCGTAGTTGTCGACGGGCTTCGGCGGGCCGTCCTTCTTGCCCTGGGCGGCAGCCGGCCACGACACCAGCAGCGCCGCGGCAAACGCGAGGCCCATCAGCTTACGGCTCATTGAGCACCTCCACGCGGCCGGCGGCCACGACCGTGCCGCGCAGCGTCTGCCGGCTGTCCGGGTTGACGAGGCGGATCGTCTGGCCGAGCACCCCACGCTGGGACGCAATCGCGCGGCCTTCCACCTGCACGTTGCCGATGCGGACCACGGTGGTCACGAGCTGTCCGCTCTCGACGAGCGGGGGCACCCGGACGTGCGCGGCCGTCAGCACCTCCCCGGCGACGACGTCGCGGATGGTCACCGCGCCGAGCACGTCCTCGGCGGTCGGGAGCGGACCGAGCCGCACGTCGCCGGCATCGCTCGCCGACAGGTCGAGGTCCTCGAACGCGACCTCGGCGCCGCGCGCCATGGCATGTGCCGCCCGCGGCACCGGTCCGAACACACGCACGGTGGCCACCGCGTCACCGAGGCGCGTGCGCGCCCCGAGCCGGCCCTCGCCGGAGACGATGGTGAAGCGCATCGGCGTGCCGAGGCGTGAGCCGGGGGCCGGCACCGCTTCGACGACATCCAGGTCGCCGACGGGCTCGACGAGCCGGGCGCTCGCCTCGACGATGTCGACGGTGAACCCCTCGCCGACGCGGTCGGCGACGTCCGTGGCGATGGCCGCGGTGATGGCCGGGGGCGCGGGGTCCTCCGACGGTCGCGCCGTCGCCGGCACGAGCGCCAGGCCGCACGCGAGGAGCGCGACCTCAGCGAACCAGGTTGTTGATCTGGGCGAGCATTTCATCGGATGCCTTCACGACTTTGGAGTTCGCCTCGTAGGCGCGCTGGCCGAGGATCATGTTGACCATCTCCTCGACGACCGACACGTTCGACTCCTCCAGGAAGCCCTGGGCGACCGTGCCGATGCCCTCGGTCCCCGGCACGCCGACGCGCGGCTCGCCCGAGGCGGAGGTGGTGGTGTAGACGTTGCCGCCCTCGGCCTTCAGGCCGGCGGGGTTCTGGAACGTCGCCAGCTCGATCGTCCCGACCTGCTGCGGCGCGCTCTGGCCATCCAGCGTCACCGAGACGATGCCTTCCTTCGAGATCGTGATGTTGGTGGCGTCGGCGGGAATCGAGATCTGCGGCTGCACGACGTAGCCGTCGGCCGTCACGAGGGCGCCCTCGGCGCTCAGGTGCAGCGAGCCGCCGCGCGTGTAGCCGGTCTCGCCGCTCGGCAGGCCGACCTGGAAGAAGCCGCGGCCCTCGACGGCGATGTCCAGCGGCGCCGAGGTCGCCCGCAGGTTGCCGGAGCTGAAGTCGCGGGCGGTGGCGACCGGGCGCGTGCCGAGGCCGATTTCCAGCCCGATCGGGGCGTCGCCGGCGGCCGACTGCGGGGCCCCGGCCGCCTTGATCTGCTGGTAGACCATGTCCTCGAACTCCATGCGGCTCTTCTTGAAGCCGCTGGTGTTGAGGTTGGCCAGGTTGTTCGCCGTCGTGTCGATGTTGGCCTGCTGCGCGTTCATGCCGCTGGCCGCCGTGTACAGGGCGCGAATCATGTCTCTCTCTCCCGCGGCGATCCCGCGTCGGGTCGCCTATCTCCGGCCAAGCTCGGAGATGGCCTTGGTGCCGAGGTCGTTCATCACCACGCCGATGCCGCGCTGCAGCGCGTCGAACGTGCGCGACACGTCGACGAGCCGCACCATGCTCTCCACGACCGAGACGTTGGAGCCTTCGAGGGTGCCGCCGCGAATCACGGGGTCGGTCACCGGCTCGGGGGTCATCCCCTCGGGCACCGCGAAGAACGCGCCGCCCTCGCGGACGAGCCGGCTGCGATCCTGGAAGTCGACGATGTGCAGCTTGCCGACGACCGCGCCGCCCGCCCGCACCGTGCCGTCGCTCTCGTACGTCACGGACTGGCCGGCCGGCAGCTCAATCGCGTCGCCGGACTCGCCGCGCACGATGCTGCCGTCCGCCGTCACCAGCTTGCCGCCGGCGCCGCGCGAGAAGTGCCCGTTGCGCGTGTAGCGCAGGCCCCGGGCGGTCTCGATCTCGAAGAAGCCGTCGCCGTCGATTGCCGCGTCGAAGTCGTTGCCCGTCGCGGTGAGCGGGCCGGAGCGGAAGTCCACCCGGGTCGGGCCGTCGGTCACGTCGATGGCCGCGTCGAGCGCCGCCCCGAAGGGCGTGCCCGGGCGTTCGGCCGAGACCGTCGAGGCGCGCTCGCCCTTGTAGCCGGCCGTCGTCGCGTTGGCGAGGTCGGCGGCAATCCGATCGAGCTGTGCGATCCGCGTGCGGACGCCGCTCAACGCCAAGTAGGCCCCTCCGGACATCGTCAGCTCCCCGCCGACTCCGCGATGAGCACGTCCTCGACGCGCGCGTCGCTCTCGAGCCGGACCCAGAGATAGGGATCGAACCGGGTTTCGCTCATCTTCACGCCCGGTGCGGCCTGCGCCGTCTGGGCAATCCAGCGGGCGGCCTCGTCCACGCGGCGCACCGTGTGGGCGCCGATCGCCCGCGGCCCGCTCACGGCACTGCCATAGGCCGCGATCAGGGGCTCGAGGTGCTCGTCACTCACCAGCAGGGGCTCGATGGCCCAGCGCGTGAGCTCGTAAAGGGCGCCAATCGCCACCCGCGGCACGGGCGCCACACAGGCGACGCGAAGCCGCTGGACGGTGGCATCCGCTTCGACCGGCACGAGCCCCAGGGCGCGGATCACATCGACCGACAGGCGGCCTGGCGCCTCACGCACACACGACGGATCGACGTGCGTCAGGTACCCGACACCCGCCTGGGCCGACAACCCGCGCAACACGTCGGTGGCGGAGACGACCCCCATGGCGCGGAGCTGGGCGCCGATGCGCAACCCGCTCTTCCGCTGGGCCTCGGCGGCCTGGCGCAGCAGCGCCGGCGTCGCGACCCCGAGGTGGATGAGCAGCGTGCCGAGGCGCAGCGGCGGGATGGCCGGCGGCCGCAGCGACAGTGGCTTCGGCACCATCAGCCGCCGCCGGGTCTGCGTCTCGACACAGCCCGACGAGCAGTACCAGTGGCCGTCCAGGTGCACACCGACATTGGCGTTCCGGACGAGCACGTCCGGCCGCCACCGGCCGCACTCAGCGCGCGCGCAGCGAGGCATGACCATTCTCCTTCGCCGTCCGGCCGCGTTCGGCGAGGCTGAGGCGCAACCGCACCTCCCCTTCCGACACGTCCTCGGCCGCGGCGATTTCCGGAACCGAGCGGCCGCGTTTGGCGGCGCGGGACACGCGCCCGTTCGTCGAGCGGCTCGACGCCGCCGCGGCGCCCGTCTTGCCCAGGCGGCCCAGTTCGAGGGCGAGGGCGCGGAAGCCCGACTCGGTCGTTTCGGTGAGCAGGGCGAGCGCCCCGCTGAACTGCGACAGCCGGTCCTCGGCCCGTTCCATCGCGCCCAGCATCCGCAGGACGCGGAACAGCAGCACGCCCTGCACCAGGCACACCAGCGTCAGGCCACCCAGAATCCAGCTCGTCATCTCCATCGGTCAGGCTCCCATGCTCCGGATACGGTCGGCGGTGCTCACGACCTCGAGGATCCGCACCCCGTAGTTGCCGGAGACCACCACGACCTCCCCTCTCGCAACAACCTTGCCGCTGACGAGGAGGTCCACCGGGTCGTCCGGCGAGCGCGCCAGATCGATGATCGAGCCGGGCCCGAGGCGGGCCAGGGAGTTGAGCGGGAGATCGGTCACGCCGAAGCGCACGGTCACCGGCAGGTCGATGTCGAGGATGACATCGAGGTTGGCCGGGGTGCCGGCCGGCATCGGAAGCGGCTCGGAAGTCTTTCGTGATGAGTCAATTACGGGCTCGTCCACCGGCCCGGTCTCGAGCGCCGGCGCCAGCGTCTCCACCGCCCCCCACACCGCGAAGGCCGCCTTCGCCTCGTCGCCGAGCGGGATGGTGAAGCCGACCGCGTCGTCTGTCGATTCTCCGGACGCGTCCTCGAGGGAGACGGCGAACTTGAGGCCGGCAGCGACGGATTCCTGACCCAGGGCGCCGGCGGCCTGACCCCCGAACTCCTGCAGCGTGTCGGTGACCGCGCCGTCGGGGGCCGGCTCGTCGAGCCCCATGATGCGGCCGGTCAGTTCGCGGCCCGCCGTCTCGGGCAGGCCGATCACCAGCCGTCCCGTTTCGCTGCCGCTCACGCCGAGCACGATGAGCCAGCGGATCGGGTCGGCCGGGATGTCGGCCGGCTCGAGCGCGCCGGACCCGCCGGCCATGGCGCCGACCGCCGACGCGAACTCCCGAGCGAGGGCGGCGACGAGCTCAGACGAGCGAGGCGTCTGCGACATGTGCGTTGGACTCCTGGAGGAGGCGCTGCCCCGTGTCGAGGGGCGGCCTCACGCCGTCGAGGACGGCAACGGCGGCGCGCTCGTCGTTGCGGACGAGGCGGCCGAGCATCTTGGGGGTGTCGCCGACCCAGACGTTCACCGGGTCGCGCAGGGGCCGGCCGAGCGAGATGATGTCGCCAGCCCGCAGTTCGAGCAGCTCACGGGCGGGCATGACGGTCTCGAGCCGGGCCGCCACGGGCAGGCGCACGCGCCGCAGGCTCTCGCGCAGCCGGGTGCGGTCGGCGACCGTCGGTTCCTTCCGGGTGCGGTGCCAGCCCTGCACGAAGCTCGCGCCGGACGACTCGATGAGCGCGGCGGGGATGCAGAGGTTCATCATCCCGCGCGTCTCGCCGATGCGCACGTCGAAGACGACGAGCACGACGACCTCGTTGGGCGCCGCGACCGACATCATCTGGGGCCGCGTCTCGCGGTTCTGGATGGTGAAGTCGATCTCGACCATCGCCCGCCAGGCCTCGTTCAGGTTGTCGAGGACCAGCTTCACGACCGAGTCGACGACGTTCTGCTCGATCTCGGTCAAGGCCCGATGGAGCGTGCTGGCCCCCTGCCCGCTGCCCCCGAGCAGCCGGTCGACCATCGTGAAGGCGACGGCGGGATTGACCTCGAGCGCGCACAGGATGTCCTGCGGCTCGGCGTGGATCGCGTAGAACGCGGTCGGGTCGGGCAGCGACATCAGGAACTCGGAGTAGGCGAACTGCTCCACCGAGACGATCGAGACGTCGCTGACGGCGCGGAGGAAGGCGGAGAGGGACGTCGCCACGTTCCGCGCGAAGCGGTCGTGCAGGAAGTGCAGCGATCGGATCTGGTCCTTCGAGACCCGGTCGGGGCGCCGGAAGTTGTAGGTGATCGCGCCCGCCTGCGCCGGGATCTCCGGCGACGGCGCCTGCTCGGCCTGGATCTGCCCGGCCGAGTTCAGCAGGGCGTCGATTTCTTCCTGCGAGAGAATCTTTCCCATGTCCGTCGTCCCGCGTAGGCCGGGCTACTTCAGGGCGAGGCCCAGGCGCTCCCGCAGCGAGGCGCGCAGGCGCGAGATGGCGAGCGAACGCAGCTGGGAGACCCGCGACTCGCAGACGCCGATCACCGCGCCAATCTCCGCCATGGTCAGCTCTTCCTGGTAGTAGAGCGCGAGCACCTGCCGTTCCCGCTCGGGGAGCTCCCCGATGGCCGCGGCCAGGTGCGACTTCAGCTCGGTGCGCTGCAGGTGCACTTCCGGGCCTTCGTCCGGGTCCACGCACAGCTCGAGCAGCGACCCGCCGTCGGGCGTGGTGGCGTCGAGCTGGCGCAGCGCGCCGATCTCGAGGCTCCGCACCTGGTCGAGCGCCTTGTCGTACTCGTCGGCCGACATCTGCATCGCGCCGGCGATCTCCGCCTCGGCGGGCTCCCGCCCGAGCTCGTGACGCAGTTGCGCGACCGCCGAGTCGATCGTGCGACGGAGCTTGCGCAGCGAGCGCGGCGCCCAGTCGAGATCCCGCAGCGCGTCGAGCATCGCGCCCTGCACGCGGCGGCGGGCGAAGGCCTCGAACGGCACGCCGGACGAGGCGCGGTACCGGCTGGCGGCGTCGATCAGGCCCATGATGCCGACGCTGACGAGATCGTTCATCTCGACCTGGGACGGCAGGCGCTGGGCCAGCCGCTGCGCCAGCGTCTTCACGAGCGGGACGTGGTCCATGACCAGCTGGTCACGCTCGGCGTGGTCTTCCACCAGATCTGTGGCCGCAGCCGCGGTCGTCATGCGCACCGGGACACCTCGGAGGTTCGGGAGTACGCCAGCGCCAGCGTACGGGCCGGCAGGCGAAGGGTCTGGCTCGGCACCGGCCCGAGCCCGGCAAGCCGGGAGGCCAGGAGCCGGAACGAGCGGCTGGCCGGGGCCTGGGGCACCAGGTCCACCAGCGCCTGTTGCGCGCGCACGGCCTCGCCCAGCGCGGGATCGTGCGGGATGGAGCCGTAGAACGAGAGACGACGCCCCAGGAACCGCCGCGCGGCCGTCTCGAGGTGCCGGAAGACCAGGCTGGCCTCCTCGGGCGTGCGCGCCTGGTTCACGACGAGACCGAGGTCGGCCCCGGGCGCCTCGCCGGCCACCAGCTTGACGACGGCGTAGCCGTCGACCAGCGCCGAGGGGTCGGGCGAGGTCACCACCAGCACGCGCTGGCAGGCCGCCATCAGGTCGACCACGTTGTCGGAGACGCCGGCTGCCGTGTCGAGGAGCAGGAAATCGAGGTTCTCACGGAACCGCTCGAGGCCGTGCGCGAGCCGCAGCCAGTGCTCGGGGTCGAGCGCGGCGAGCTGCCGGATGCCCGTGCCGGCGGGCACGACCTGGATGCCGGCGGGCCCGGTGAGCACCGTCTCTTCGAGGGCCCGCTCCCCGCCGAGCACGTGCCCGAGGTGGGCGCGGGGCGTCAGCCCGAGCATCACGTCGATCTTGCCGAGCGCGAAGTCGGCGTCGACCAGCCCCACGCGGTGGCCCCGGCGGGCCAGCGCAATGGCCAGGTTGATGGCCAGGGCCGTCTTGCCGACGCCCCCCTTCCCGCTCGTGATGCCGACGACCGTGCAGCTGTCGCCCGGCGTGAAGTCCACCGCCATCGCGCTCATGCCGCCACCTCGTCGCCGAGCACGGCGTCGGCCAGCATGGCCGGCGTGACGCGGGCGAGGTCGTCCGGCACCGACTGCCCGGTGCCGAGATACGACAGGGTCAGTCCCCGCTCGCGGAGCATGGGGAGCAGCGGCGACCAGGCGTCGGCCTCGTCCACGCGGGTCAGCACCACGCGGTCCGGCCGGGCGGCCTGGTAGCGGTCGAGGATACGCTCGGCCGCGCGGGGCGCGGTCGTCGCGGGCAGCACGAGGTGCGTGCGCACGCCCTTGCGGCCGGCGAACACCGAGAACATGTCGGCGAGGCTCGTGTCGGACGGGGATCGGCCGGCGGTGTCGACGAGCACGGGACGCGAGAGCTCGGTCACCGCCAGGTCGATGTCGCCCGCGCTGCGGGCGACGGAGAACGGGGCGCCGATGATCTCGGCGTAGAGCCGGAGCTGTTCGACCGCCCCCACGCGGAAGCCGTCAGCCGCCAGCAGGCTCAGGCGCGCGCCACGGCGCGCCCGCTCCTGCGCGGCAATCTTCGCAATCGTCGTGGTCTTGCCCGCCCCGGGCGGCCCGACGAACACCTCGATGGGCGCGTACCGGTCGTTGCCCGCGGCAATCGGGGCCAGGCGGCTCGAGAGCGCCTTGCGCAGCGCCTCGAGCGACGCGGTCCGGCGCGACTTCTTCGGGAGCGCGCTCACCACGTCTCGCGCCAGCTCGCGGTCCAGCCCGGTGGCCATGAGCCGTGCGACCAGGGCGTCGTCGGCGGCGGCGTGGTCCTCGGCCGGGCGGCGGCGGGCGGCGGGCCGACGTGTCGGCGGTTCGTCCACCTCGTCGAACAGCGGGGCTGGCGGACGCGGCGCGCGGGCCACGCTCGCGGAACGTCGCTCGATCGACTCCCGCAGGGCGTCCGCGGCCACCGGCGGGCGGCTGGCCGCCTGCTGCTGTCGAACCTCCGACAGGGTCGGATCCGATGCGGCGGTGACCTCGACGTCCCGCTGGCCCATGAGGCCGCGCAGGCCCGAGGCCGGCACGAAGCGGGTGGACAGGACGAGCGCGTCAGGCCCGAGTTCGGCCCGGACGGCCGCGAGGGCTTCTTTCACGCTGGAACGGCAGACGCGTTTGAGTTGCATGTCAGTCGAGCACCGCGACAGTGGCTATGCGGACGTGCGGTGGCACTTCGTTGTGCGAGAGCACGCCCAAGTGCGGCAGCACCCGTGAGAAGAGCCTGAAGAGGTGTGGCCGCAACGCTGGAGAACACAGAAGCACGGGCTGTGCCACCGCCCCTTCGAGCGCGCGCGCCAGTCGCGTGGCCAGAGACTGGGCATCCGTGGGCTCGAGCGCCAGCACGATGCCGTGGTCCGTCCGGACCACCGACGCCAGGAGTCGCTCCTCCAACGCCGGGGCCAGCCCGATGGCCGGCAGCTCGCCCTTCTCGGTCTGGTACTGGCGGCAGATGGCGCGGCCCAGCCCCTGCCGGACCTGTTCGGTGATCGCCTCCGGGTCCTTGGTCGCCGTGGCGGCGTCCGCCATGGCTTCGAGGATGGTGGTGAGGTCCTTCACCGGCACGCGTTCCCGCAGGAGATTCCGCAGCACCCGCTGGATCTCGCCGAGCGGCAGCACCTTGGGCACGAGGTCCTCGACCAGCTTCGGCGACGTCTGGCCCACGCGGTCGACCATCTCCTTGGTCTGCTGGCGGGTCAGCAGCTCCGGGAGGAAGTTCCGGATGGTCTCCGACAGGTGCGTCGAGAGCGCCGTCGTCGGGTCCACGACCGTGTAGCCGGCCGTGGTGGCGCGCTCCCGCTGGTCCTGCCCGATCCACCAGGCGGGCAGCCCGAACGCCGGCTCCTTGGTCGGCGTGCCCTCGATGGGCGTGCCGCCGAGCCCGGGGTTGATCGCGAGGAGCCGATCGGGGAACAGCTCGCCGCGCGCGACCTCCACGCCCTTCACGAGGATCGAGTAGGTGCGGGGGCCGAGCTGGAGGTTGTCGGCGATGTGCACCGAGGGCACGACCAGCCCCGTGTCGGCGGCAATCTGGCGGCGGATCGACCGGACGCGGGTCAGCAGCGTGCCGCCCTGCCGCTCGTCCACCAGCGAGATGAGCGCGTAGCCGACCTCGACCGACAGCGGATCGATGGCGACCGCCTGCTCCAGCGGGTCGGCCGGCGGGGCCGCCGCGGCCTCGGGCTCGTCGGCGGCCGCCACGGCGCGCTGGCGGTTGACCCACGCCGCGCTGCCGAGCACCAGGCCGACGATGAAGAACGGCGCCTTCGGCAGGCCCGGCACGAGGGCCATCGCGAGCAGCGCGCCCGCGCCGAAGGCCAGCGGCCGCACGCCGGTGAACAACTGCCCCGCGACCTCGGCGCCCAGGTTGGTCTGGCTGGCGGCGCGCGTCGTGATGAGCGCGCCCGACACCGAGACGAGCAGCGCGGGAATGGCGGTGACCAGGCCCTCGCCGATGGTCAGGATGGTGTAGGTCTCGGCCGCGGTGCCCAGGTCGAGGCCGTGCTGGAGCACGCCGATGAGCAGCCCGCCGATGATGTTGATGCCGGTGATGAGCAGCGCCGCGACCGAGTCGCGCTGCGTGAAGCGGATCGCGCCGTCCATGGCGCCGTAGAAGTCGGCCTCGCGGCGCACGCGGTCGCGCCGCTCCCGCGCCTCGGACTCGTCGATGATGCCGGCGTTCAGGTCCGCGTCGATGGCCATCTGCTTGCCGGGCAGGGCGTCGAGGGTGAACCGCGCCGTCACCTCCGAGATGCGGACCGCGCCGTGGTTGATGACCACGTACTGGATGGCCACGAGCACCAGGAACACGACGATGCCGACGACGAAGTTGCCGCCGACGACGAACTGGCCGAAGGCCATGATCACGTGCCCGGCCGCCTCGACGCCGTCCTGTCCGTGCAGCAGCACGAGCCGCGTGGAGGCGACGTTGAGCGACAGGCGCATCAGGGTGAGGAGCAGCAGCAGCGACGGGAAGACCGAGAACTGGATGGCCTCCTTCACGTAGATGGAGGTCAGCAGCAGCACGACCGCGAGGCCGATGTCCACCGACAGCAGCAGGTCGATGACCAGCGGTGGCAGCGGGATGATCATCAGCCCCACCACCATGACGAGGGCGGCCGGCGCGATGAGGTGGCTGAGTGGAGTCTTGCCGTCCATGGGCGTCCTCGGCTAGAGCGCGAGCTGCTTGAGGCGAATCAGGTATGCCAGCACCTCGGCGACGGCCTCGAAGAGCGGCGCCGGGATGAACTCGCCGACCTCGGCGCCCCAGTAGAGGGCCTGGGCCAGCGGCCGGTTCTCGACCATGGGCACCCCGTGCTCGCGCGCGAGCGTCTTGATGCGCAGCGCCAGCTTGTCCCGGCCCTTCGCCAGGATCCGCGGCGCCGCCATGGTCTGGCGGTCGTACTCGAGCGCGACCGCGAAGTGCGTCGGGTTGGTCACGACAACGGTGGCCCTGGCGACGTCGCCGAGCATGCGGCGCATCGCGATCTGGCGCTGCAGGCTGCGGACCCGCCCCTTGATGAGCGGGTTGCCGTCCTGCATCTTGTTGTCGTCCTTGACCTCCTGCTTGGTCATCTTCAGCGACTTGATGTGGCGGTACTTCTGGAGCGCGTAGTCCGCGCCGGCCAGCACCAGCAGCGTCACCGTCACCTGGACGAACAACCCGTGCGCCACGTCCCAGCCGGCGCGGGCCGCCTCCATGGGCGGGATGCGCGCGAGGATGACGCCGCCACCGATCAGCCCGCTGATCTGCTGCCACGCAATCCACGCCACGATGCCGGCCGGCACGAGCATCATCACGAGCTCCACCGGGCCCTGCCCCATGAGCCGCGAGATGCCGGCGGCCGGGTTCAGCTTGTTCAGGTCGAACTGGAGGGCCTCGCTGGCGAAGTTCCACCCGCCCTGCGCCACCTGCACGGCCACGACCGCCAGGGCGACGGCGAGGGCGAGCGGGCCGACAATCAGGCCGAGCAGCGCGCCGTTCTCGAGCAGCAGCCGGAAGAGCTCGCCGTCCGAGATCGTGCGCAGGGGCTTGTCCCCGAGCCGTGCCAGCGTCTCGCCCATGGTCGTGGTGAGCCGGTCGATCATCGGGCCGCCGGAGAAGCTGAAGACCGCCAGGGCCGCGGCCAGCGAGGCCGCTCGGGGCGCGCGCACGCTGCGCGCCATCTGCCCCTTCTTCCTGGCGTCCTGGAGCCGTCGCCCTGTGGGTTTTTCGGTCTTGTCCTCGCTGCCGCCGAACATGCCCATGGCGTCACCGCAACCCGAGCGCGAGGCTCATGGCCAGCTCGAAGGCGTGGGTCAGGTATCGCCGCGCCGCCTCGGGCACCGCCGCGATGCCCGCCGAGAGCGCGATCAGGCCCACCAGGACGCGGGTCGGCGGCGCGAACATGAAGACGTCGGCGCCGGCCGCGGCCCGCTCGACGAAGCCGAGCGACAGCTCCACGAGCAGCATCACCACGACGACCGGCGCGGCGAGCTGGGCGCCGACGACGAAGACGGTGCCGAGGATGCCGGTGACCGCCTGCACGAGCGAGGGGGCGAAGCTCCCCGTGCCGACCGGCAGGCGGTCGTAGGAGGCCACCAGGGCCCGCAACACGAGGTGGTGCCCGTTCAGGCCGAAGAACGCGAGCAGCGTGAGGTTGCCGTAGAGCGTCGCAATCGTGTTGCTGCGGACGCCGCTCGTCGGGTCGATGGTCGCCGCGTAGCCGAGTCCCAGCTGGAACCCCGCGACATGCCCCCCGAGCTCGGCCGCGCCCGTGAGCACCCGCACCGCCATCGCAATCGCCAGCCCGATCAGGATCTCGCGCGCGACGATCGACGCCAGCGCGCCGAGCACCAGCTCCTGCGGCACCGGCACGGTGGGCAGCAGCGCGAAGGCCAGCAGCAGCGCGAGGCCCACCTTGGTCACCTGCGGCGCGAACGTCCCGCCGAACACCGGCGCCGCCAGGACGACGGCGCCGACGCGCGTGAGCACGAGCCCGAGGTGGACCAGGAAGCCGAGCTCCATCAGCGGATGAACTCCGGCAGGCGGGTGAAGATCTGGACCGAGAAGCCGATCATCAGGCGGAGCATCCACGGGAACGTCAGCGCGAAGACCCCGAAGATGGCGACCGCCCGCGGGATGAATCCGAGGACGTTGTCGTGGATCGACGTGACGGTCTGGAAGGCGCTCGTCAGCACGCCGGCCACCAGGCCGGCCAGCAGCATCGGCAGCGCCACCACCATGGCCAGCTCGATCGCCTGGCGCAGCGTCCCGACGGCAAGGGCCTCACTCATGGCACGAAACTCCGGACCAGCGAGCCCACCAGCAGGTTCCAGCCGTCAATCATCACGAAGAGCAGGAGCTTGAACGGCAGCGACACCATCGCGGGCGGCAGCTGCAGCATGCCCATCGACAGCAGCGTGGTCGACACCACGAGGTCGATGAGCAGGAACGGGACGAAGAGGAAGAAGCCCATCTGGAAGCCCGTCTTGAGCTCCGAGATGACGAAGGCCGGGATGACCACGCGGATCGGCAGCTCCTCCGGCGACGCCGGCCGCTCCATCCGGCTCAGCTCGACGAAGAGCGCGAGGTCCTGCTCGCGTGTCTGCTTCAGCATGAACTCGCGCAACGGCGGCGTCCCGAGCGTGATCGCGTCGGAGACGTCGATCCGCCCCTCCAGCGCCGGCTGCACGGCCACCGCGTTGATCTGGTCCGCCACCGGCGCCATGATGAACAGCGTCAGGAAGATCGACAGGCCGATCAGGATCTGGTTGGAGGGCTGCTCCTGCGTGCCGAGCGCCTGCCGCAGGAAGTGGAAGACGATGACGATCCGGGTGAAGGACGTCATCGTGATCAGCATCGCCGGCAGGAACGTCAGCAGCGTGAGCAGCAGGACGATCTGCAGCGGCGCCGACACAGCGCCCACACCATCGATCTGCACCTGCACCCGGTCGGCCTGCTGGGCCGCCTGCTGGGCCAGCGCGGGCCCGGCGGTGCCGATGAGCACGCCGAGCGCCAGAAGCGCGCGGCGCATCACCGCCCGCTCTCCCGCCCGGACCCGAAGCCGGGCATCGTCGGGCGGCGCTCCGCGGCGCCGAGCGCCTCGGCGAACGCCGGGCCGTCGGTCGCGGGCGCCAGCTCGGTGACCAGCCCGACGTGCGCCGGCGTCAGGCCGAGCAGCAACCGCCGGCCCTCGACCGTGACGATGGCAAGCGAGCGCCGATCGCCGAGCGGCACCGTGCTCTCCACCACGATGGCCCCGCCGCGGCCGGTCCGGCCAATCGGCAGGTGGCCCCGCCGCGCCAGCCAGGCCAGCAGCACCAGGAGCCCGAGCACGAAGATGACGGCCAGCAGGCCGCGGACCGCCGTGCCGGTCCCCGACGTGGACCACGGCTCCGCCGTCGCCTGCGCCAGCGCGAGCGCGAGCAGCATCACGCGCCTTCCGGGCCGACGTGGCCCTCGATCTCGGTCACGCGGATCGCCGTGCTGTCCTCGACGATGACGACCTCACCGCGGGCCAGCACGACTTCCGCCGCGTTGACACGCAGGTCCGCCCCCGCTGACTGCGAGAGCCGGACCACGCTGTTGCGCCGGAGGGCCAGGCACTCGCGTACGCTCATGTGGCCCGTGCCCAGCACGATCTCGAGCGGCACGTGGACGTCCAGCAGCCCCTCGAAGGCCCCCGCAACGTCGTGCACTTCAGAACTGGACGACGAAGTCTGAGAAGAGGACATCGACAATCCGGACATCGGCGATGTCGCCGGCCCGCTCCTTGATTGCTTCCTTGAGCGCCGACTTGCCCTCCGCCGTCACGAGCGTGTCGGCGTGCTGCTCGGCGAGCAGCTCCAGCAGGGCCGAGCGGAGCCGCATCATGGCGACCTCGCTCTCGCCGATCTCCGTGGCCCGCGCCTCGCTCTTCACGACGAGCTTCACGGTGGTGCGGAGATACCGGCCTGGGTCGGCCAGGTTCACGAGGAACGGCTCGAAGGACACCAGCCCGCCGCCCTCGGCGCCGTGGCTGCCCCCCTCCTCTGCGTCCTCAGCAGCGCCGTCGTCGTCGCTCGCACCGTCGTGATCGCCCTCGTCCGGCGCCGCAGCGTCCGCGTGCTCACCAGGACCGGCAGCGGCCGCGCGCTGCGACCACCAGTAGCCGCCCGCCCCCGCGCCGCCGACGAGCAGCAGGACGACGATGGCCAGCACCAGCTTCTTCATCAGCCCACCTTTGGGCTTGGCTTCTTCGCTCATGCCGCGAGACAGAGCAAGGCCAATGCCGGGCAGGGCGCCCGGCCGGTGAGCTCGAAATGGGCGGAAAATCAGGGGCCGGCCCGGCATTCGGGCCGGCCCTTCGGACGCGTGTCGTTAGACCGACAGCTCGAAGACGGGCGCCTCGGCTGCGTCAGGGCCGCCGGGGGCCGCCGGCCGGGGCTGCCGGGGCTGGCGTGACTGCCGCTGCCGGCGCTGCTCCGCGTCGGCCTCGTCACCCACAGTCAGGGACTGCAGGTGCAGCCCCTGGCTCTCGAGCCCCTGACGAAGGTCCTGCTCGTGGGTCTCCATCCAGCCCCGCACCAGCGCGGAGTCCGAGGCCAGGTGCGCCCGCACGCCCTCCGGCGTCACCTCGATATCGACCGTGAGGTCGCCCAGGTGTTCCGGATTCAGCTTGAGACGGGCCTCGCCGACGCCGTCCTTCCACTGCAGGTGGATCTGCTTGACGATCTGCGGCCCCAGGTCGGCTGTCCTCGGCCGGGTCGCCCCGGTCTCGGATGTCGCCTCGGTCGCGCCTGGCTGGGTGGTCACTCCGAAGGCGTTGGCCGAGACGTCCGCGAACGCCAGAGGCGGTTCGTTGGCGAGTCCGGTGCCCTGGGATGGCTGTCGGCCAGCCGACTCTCCCTGGCTGTCGAAGGATTTGCCGGCGGCCGAGCCACGGGCTTCTGTGGCCGATTCGATACGGGTGAACGTCTCGACGGCGGCGGCCATGTCGGCGGGCCGTGCCTCCCTGCCCTCCGGCGCGAACGACGGGGGAACGGGAGCCGAGGCGGCCGGCGGCAGGCTGCGCGACGCGTCGTTCGACGCTGGCGCCTCCGCGCGCACGGCATTGCTCGTCGCCGCCGCGACCGGCGTGGACGCGTCGGCCGGCATCGGGGACGGCTGCGACGTGGCCTGGTGAATCGCGAGGACGGCAGCCGCCTTCGCGCCGGTGGGCGAGGCAGAAGCGGCGTCCTGTGACGGCGCGATTGGCGGCTGGCCCGCGGTACGTCCCGCCGGCTCGGCCGACGGGGCGAACGAAGCGGCGGCGACCGCCGTCTCGCGACCCGGGACTGGCGACGGCTGGCTCGACCCCTCTTGCGTTGCGCCCCTGACCTGCACGCCGGCCGGCAGTTCCGAGGGCCGTGCGGAAGGGGCCGGCGTGGGTGACGTGCGTGACGCGGGTGTTGTCGGCACTGGCGCGGGTGCTGTCGCCACCGGTGCGGGTGCTGTCGCCACCGGCGCAGGTGTGGTTGCCACCCGCGCGGGTGTGCTCGCCATCGCCGGCGCCGACGCCGGCGTCGGCGCTGATGGCGGAGCCTGCTCGGGCGATTCCATGTTCAGGGCCGTGCCCGTGTTGGTGGCCCGACGGGCTGCCGGCTCCGCGGAGGCTGTCAGGATCGGCGCCGCCGCAGCATCCGCCGCAGCAGGCGACGCAGGCAACGGTGCGGCGGTCGGAGCGCCGGTTGCCGGTCCCGGGTTGCGGGTGTCGGCCGCGATGCTCGCGGCGGCCTCCGGCGCATCCGTGGACACGGGCGGGACCGGAGCCGACGTCGCGGGCACGACCAGCGGCGGTGCCACGGCCTCGACCGTCTGTCCGGATGTGGATGCCTTCCTGGCGTCCCCGTCCTCCGGTTCCTCGGCGGTGTCGTTCTTCTCGGTGCCGGTCACGCCGGCTTCAGGTGAGCCGCTCTTCGCGACCACCGTGCCGGTGTTGCCGGCCTCAGGCAGGACCCAGTTGGCGAACGGCATCGGCGGCGCAACCGGCACGGGGACCGCCTGGCCCGCTGGGGGCGCCTGGGGATCCTTCGTCCTGGCCGCCGCCTTCTTTCCGGCCGCGTCCGACGGACTGCCGGCATCTTCGGCCGCGGCCTCCTTGACGAGCTCGTCGAGGGCCGAGCCGAATCCCGGGCCAGCGGCGTCGGGGTCGCTGGCCTGGCCGGCCGACGGGGGCGGGATGGGCGCCGGCGTTCCGGCCGGCGCCCCGATGAGCGATGCGAGATCCACGCGTCAGCTCCTGCTACCGCTTGATCTGGAGCGTCTCCAGCAGCATCTCGTCGGCGGTGGTGATCGTCTTCGAGTTCGCCTGGTAACCACGCTGCGCGAAGATCATGCGCGTGAACTCCTGGGCAATGTCCACGTTGGACTGCTCGAGGGCGCTGCCGATGAGCGTGCCCCGGCCGCCGGTGCCGGCCACGCCGATGTTCGCGATGCCGGCCGCCTGGCTCTCGCCGAAGCGGTTGGATCCGAGCTTCACGAGGCCCTTGGGATTGTTGAAGCTGGCCAGCGCGAGCTGGCCGACGGTGACGGTCTGGCCGGCGCCGAAGGTGGCGACGATGGCGCCGTCGCTCTTGATCGTGATGTTGTCAATCATGCCGGCCGCCGAGCCGTCCTGCGACTTCGACGCCGTGGCCGACGGCGAGGAGAAGCCGGTCAGCGACGCGACGCCGTTGGCATCCACGACGTCCCAGGTGAGCACGCTCGCGGCCGCGCCGTCCACCCACGTCGGCGTCGTGATCGTGGCGTCGGCAGGCGGCGTGCCGCCGCCCGCGTTGGGCGCGGCGACGGTGAAGGTGCCGAGCGCGCCCTGCGCGTCGAACACCGCCGTGCCGTTGGCGATCGAGAACGGGGTCCCCGCGACGCCGCCCGTGATTTCCTCACCAGGCACCGTCATGTCCCAGTTCCACGTGCCGGCCGCGGCCTGCTTGGTGTACGTCACGGTCGCCACGTGCGACTGGCCGAGCGAGTCGTAAATCTGGACGGACGTCGTGAACGTGTCGTTCGCCGCGGCGTTCGAGTCGAGGTTCGTGTTGGTGGTGAAGCTCGCGGTCGCCTGCGGCTGGCGGAGCACGCCGGGTGGGATGGTGATGTCGGCGGGCGTGCCGGTCGTGTTGATCGTGCCGTCGGCGTTGGTCGCGGTCCAGCCCTGGACGCGCCAGCCGTCGGGCGTCACGAGACGGCCGCTGCTGTCGAAGCTGAAGTTCCCGGCGCGGGTGTAGGCGCTGCCCGTGCCCGAGGGATTGCCGACGACGAAGAAGCCCTGGCCCTGGATGGCGACGTTGGTCGCCTCGCGGGTGTTCTCGATGGCGCCCTGGCTGAAGACCGGCGAGATGGACCCGGTGGTGACGCCGAGGCCGATCTGCATGGGGCTGACGGAGGTGCCGCCCTGGGTCTGGCTGACCAGATCCATGAAGGTCACCGTGCTCGACTTGAAGCCGATGGTGTTGATGTTCGCGAGATTGTTGCCGATTGTGCTGAGGTAGCTGGCGTTGGCACTCAATCCCGACAGGCCGGCTGCGAATGACATTTACTCTCCTCCGTTCGACGACGTCCCGGTCGTCGGGTCCGTTCCGGTCTCGCCGGTGCTCGCCGGGTCCTCGGCGGCGCCGTTGAAGAACGCATTGATGCTCGAGGTGCTCTCCGCAATCTCGGTGAGCTTCTCCAGCGAGCTGAACGTCGCGAGCTGGTTGATGAACTCCGCGTTGTCCATCGGGTTCGTCGGATCCTGGTTCTGCAACTGCGTGACCAGGAGCGTCAGGAACGCGTTCTTGTCCAGTTCCGGGCTGGCCGCCGTCAGCGCCGCGGCGCTGTTTGTCGTCCCGCCGACGCCACTGGTCGGATCTGTCGTCACGGCTCTCCTCCCGCGGCCTGCGCCCGCGCCCCGTGCTTGAGGGCGCCGAGCAGGTCGAGTTCCTTCTGTTCCGCCCGCCGCTCGGCGAGCTGGTGCGCCCGCCAGGCGCGGTCCCGCAGCTTGTCGAGCGCCATCCGGTCGCGCCGGGCCTGCATCGCGGCTTCCTGCGCGCGGTGCGCCTCGGCGCGGCGCTCCTGCTCGGCCCGCCGCTTCGCGGCCAGCGCCTGCTGGCGGCGGGTAATCCAATTCCGGTACCAGGCCAGCTCGTGGGCGGCCGTCGCTGCGGCCACGCCTGCGGCCCCGTCGCGATACGCCCCCTCGAGCGCCTCGCGGGCGGCGGCGACCTCGGCCTCGGCGGCGCGCACCGCCGCCTGCGCGACGGCCAGCGCGCGATCGGCGGCCTCCTCGCGCTGGCGGCGCAGGTCGAGGGCCGCCTGCGCGCGAAAACGGAACGGGGGCATCAGACGGCCTTGAGCGCCTCGATCGACTCCTGCAGCGTCGCCGGTTCGCTCGCCGGCTGCTTCAGGAACGCCTCGATCGCGTCACGATGGTCGCGCGCCAGGTCGATGCGCGGGTTGCTGCCCTTGACGTAGGCACCGACGCTCACCAGGTCCTCGCTGTCGCGGATCGTGGCCATCCAGTCGCGCACCTCGGACGCCTTGAGCCGGTGCTCGACGGCAGTCACGTCCGGCATGGTCCGGCTGACGCTGGCGAGGATGTCGATGGCGGGATAGTGGTTGCGGGCCGCGAGATCGCGGTTCAGGTAGATGTGCCCGTCGAGAATCGATCGCACCGTGTCGGCGATGGGCTCGGTGTGGTCGTCGCCCTCGACCAGCACGGTGTAGAGCGCCGTGATGCTGCCCCGTCCCTCGACGTTGCCCGCGCGCTCCAGCAGGCTGGGCAGCAGCGCGAACACGGACGGCGGATAGCCCTTGGCCGTGGGTGGCTCGCCCGCCGCGAGGCCGACCTCCCGCTGCGCCATCGCGAAGCGCGTGACCGAGTCCATCATCAGCAGGACGTTGAGCCCCTGGTCGCGGAAGTACTCGGCGACCGCCGTCGCGGTGTACGCGGCACGGATCCGCATCAGGGCGGGGTTGTCCGACGTCGAGACGATCACGACCGACCGTTCGAGGCCCGCGGCGCCGAGGTCGTGCTCGATGAACGCGCGCACCTCGCGGCCGCGCTCGCCCACGAGCGCGATGACGGAGACGTCGGCAGCCGTGGACTTCGCCATCATGCCGAGCAGCGTGCTCTTGCCGACGCCGCTGCCGCCGAAGAGCCCCATGCGCTGCCCGCGGCCCACCGTGAGCAGGCCGTCGATGGCGCGCACCCCGGTGCCGAGAGGCGCCGTGATCGGCTGGCGCGCGAGCGGGTTGAGCGGCGGGGGGTGCAGCGGGTAGTCGTCACTCGTCTCGAGCGGGCCCCGGTTGTCGATGGGACGGCCCAGGCCGTCCACCACGCGGCCGAGCAACCCGCGCCCGACGGCCACCGTCGCGACCGTGCCCCGGGCCACGAGCCGGTCGCCCGGACGGATGCCCGCCGTCGTGCCGAGCGGCACGGTGAGCAGGTGGCCATCGCGGAAGCCGACGACTTCCAGCGGCAGGTTCTCGCGCTCGCCGCCGCCGGCGATCTCGCAGAGCTCGCCCACGCGCGCCCGCGGCCCCTGGGACTCGACCACGAGCCCGACCGTGCGGACCACGCGGCCCATCACCGGCAGCGGCTCGGCCCGGTTCACGCGCGCGACGTAGCGGTCGAGCGAGAACCCCGTCCCCTCACCGGGCATGGACAGCCGCTCCCGCGGCCACCGGCACCGGCTGCGCGTCGCCGATGAGCGCCTCGGAGATCTGCTCGAACTGGGCTTCCACGCCGACGTCGATGAAGCCGTACTCGGACTCGACCTGGCACTGCCCGCGGCTGAGCGACGCGTCGGCGACGACGGTCACGTGCGTGCCCGCGAACTGCCGGGGCTCGCTGCCGGTCGCCGCCAGGTCGTCGGGGTGCAGGCGGACCGTCGCGCGCGTCTGCTCGCCCAGGCGATCCAGCGCGACCCGCGCCATCGCGACGACGAAGTCGGCGTCGAGCGTGACCTCGCGCCGGAGGATGCGCCGGGCGATGGCGAGCGCGAGCTGCACCATCTGCTGTTCGGTCTGCTGGATCATCGCCGTGCGCAGGTGCGCGAGCTCGTCCAGGGTGCCCGAGAGGCGGCGCAGCATGGCCTCGGCCCGCTTCGCGCCGGCCTCGTAGCCGGCCTTCTCGCCCTGCGCGTACCCCTTCGAGAAGGCGTCGCGCTCGAGCGCGGCCAGCGCCGCCTGCTGCTCGGCCGCGTCGACGGCCGGCGGCGGCGCGGGCGCGGCGGCGGGCGCCGCGGCCGCCGACGACGCCCGTGCCTCGGCGGGCGGGGCCTCGCCGATGAGGTCGGGCAAGGCGAGCGGATCGAGGGCGCCACCGGTCTGCCCGCCGTCCCAGCCGAACCGCTGGACGGCCTGGCCGGCGCGCACGCGCACGGCCCTAGACGACATACGCCTCTCCTGCGGCCGCGCCGGTCACGATGAGCCCCTCTTCCTCGAGCTTGCGTGCCACCGCGACGATTTCCTGCTGCGCCTTCTCCACCTCCCGCAGGCGCACGGCCCCCATCACGTCCATCTCCTCGCGCAGCATGTCGCCGGCGCGTTTGGACATGTTCTGGAAGAACCGGCCCTTGATCTGGTCGGTGGCGCCCTTGAGCGCGATGGTGAGCACCTTCTTGTCGGCGCGCTGGATGATCTCGCGCAGGCCGTTGTCGTCCACCGCGGCCAGGTCGTCGAAGACGAACATCAGGTTGCGGATCGAGACGGCGAGGTCCGGCTGCTCGGCCTCGATCGTGTCGAGGACCGGCTGGCTGACGGTGCGCTCCAGGCGGTTCAACAGCTCCGCCACGGCCCGCACGCCGCCGTAGGACTCATGGTGGCCGCCGCCGAGCGCCTTGAGGCGCTGCTCGATGACCGAGGAGATCCGCAGGATGACGTCCGGCGAGATCTCGTCGAGGCTGGCCATGCGCTGCAGCACGTCGGCCCGCAGGCCGTCGGGGAGCAGGGTGATCAGCTCGGCGCCGTTCTGCGACTGCAGGTGGGCCAGGATGAGCGCGATCGTCTGCGGGTGCTCCGACAGGATGAACTTCGAGAGCTGCTGCGGGTCGCTCTTCTCGAGCGCGGTGAACCCGAGCGTCGACTCGAACGACCGCGTCACGCGGTCGATGATGCGCCGCGCCGTCTCCGGGCTGAGGGACTTCATCAGCAGGCTCTTGGCGAGGTCCACCCCGCCCGTCGCCATGTAGTTGCGGGCGAGCGCCATCTGGTGGAACTCGTCCAGCACCTGCTCGCTGACCTCCGGGTTCACGACACCCATCGCCGCCATCTCCGCGGCGATGTGCTCGATCTCGTCCTCCCGCAGGTGCTTGAAGATCTGCGTGGACGCTTCCTCTCCCAGCATCAGGGCCAGGATGGCGGCCTTGCGCACGCCGGAGAGGGGCCCCTGGGTCGTGATGGTCGCCATGGCGCTACCTGCGATCCTCGAGCAGCCAGCTCCGCACCAGGCGGGCGGCGCCCTGCGGGTCCTTCTGCGTCTCCGCGGACAGGCGCTTGGTCAGCACCGGCACCCGCCGCTTGTCCGACACGGCCTCGTTCGCCGCGTTGATCATCTGCTGTTCGAGCTCGTGCTCGAGCTCCTCGACCGTCTTCGGCGTGACCGTCACGGTCGGCAGGGGCGTCTCGCCGCCGCCGGCCACGGCCAGCGCGCCGGCCGGGCCGCCGCCGAACACGCGGGCCACCAGCGGCTTCACGACGCCGAACAGGACGACCAGAACGATGGCGATGATGCTCAGCACGCGCCCGCCCTCCATCATCGTCGGCGCGATCCGCTGGACGAATGGCGTCGGCGGCACGTCCTCGACGAACGGCACCGAGAACGCGACGTTCTCGACCGTCAACCGGTCGCCGCGCTGCTCGTCGAGGCCGACGGCGGAGGCGACGAGCGCCTGGATCTTCGTGAGCTCCTTGGGGTCGCGCGGCTTCGACACGACCTGCACGGTGCCGTCCTGCCCGGTCTCGCGGACCTGCTGGTCGTCGAGGATGACCGCGACGGTCATGCGGGCGATGTCCCCGCGCGGGCGCACGGTGTGCGTCACCGTCTTGCTGATCTCGTAGTTGGTGGTCTCCGCCGAGCGCGTCGCCGCCCCGGGAACCACGAGCGCGTTGCCGCCGCCCTGTGCCACGGCGATGGGCTCGGGCGGCACGACCGGGGGCTGCCCCGGCAGCGGCGAGTCCTTCGCCTGCTGCGGCATGTTGCCGCGCGCCCCGGCGATGCCGCCGGCTACCGACGCGCTCGCGCCGATGTCGCTCGTCGTCTGGCGGCTGCGCACGACCGGGTTGGTCGGATCCCAGAGCTCCTGGGTCTGCTCCTGCGAGTCGGACCGGAGCTGCAGCGCGACGTTGACCTTCACGTGATCGACCCCGACGACCGGCTCGAGCAGCGCCGAGACGCGCTGTGAGAGGTCCTTCTCGAGCCGCTGCTGGCGCTCGAGCTGCGCGCCGCCGAGCGGCTCGTCCTCGTCGGCGGTCGGTCGCAGCAGCGGGCGGCCGTTCGTGTCGACGATGACGACCGACTCGGGCCGCAGGCCCTCGACGCTCGCCGCCACCAGGTTGGCGATGCCGCTGATCACCGCGGCCGAGGGCGGCTTGGCCGTCTTCAGCTTGAGCACGACCGACGCCTTCGCGGGCTCGGCGCGCTCGGTGAAGAGCGAGTCCTTGCCCAGCGCGATGTGCACGCGGGCGTTGGCCACCTCCTGGATGGTCGCAATCGTCCGGGCAATCTCGCCCTCGAGCGCGCGCCGGTAGTTGACCTGTTCGAGGAACTCGGTCTGGCCGAACTGCGTGCGGTCGAAGATCTCGAAGCCGATGCGACCCGAGCTCGGCAGCCCGCCGGAGGCGAAGCGCAGCCGCAGCTCGTCCACCTGGGCGAGGGGCACACGGATCGATCGCCCGCCGTTGGCGAGCTCGTATTCCACCTTGTCGGCCTGCAGCCGCTCGACGACCTGCTGGGCCGCCTCGGGCTCGAGGTCCGAGAACAACAGCGTGAACGCCGGGCGGTTCACGTAGTACGCCGAGCCGATGACCAGGCCGACCACCAGGGCGAACACGCCGAGGAGCGTCGTGATCTGGAGGGTGGTCAGCCCGCCGAGGCCGGTCTTGACCCGCGTGAGGAGCTGTTCGGGGTTCATCGCGTTCTAGGGGGAAGTCGCCGCCGGCCCGAGGCCTACACGGGCATCCGCATGATTTCCTGGTAGGCGTTCACCAGCTTGTTGCGCACCTGCATCGTCAGCTGGAGCGACAGCTCCGCGCGCTGCAGGGCGATCATCGCGTCGTGCACCTCGCCGGTGCCGCCCAGCATGTCGGCGACCGCGGTGTTCGCGTCGGCGCCGGAGTCCTCGACCGACGTCACGAGCTTCTTCAGCGACTCCTCGAAGCCGCCGGCCGCCGGCTCCGCCGCCGGCACGCCGGTGACCGCGGCGGCGCCGCTGCTCTGCCCAAGTCGTCCGAGTCCTTCGATGGCCATGGCGTGCGTTCCTTCGCTGATGAACCTAGCGGCCCAGTTCCAGGGCCTTCGTCAGGACGTCGCGGATGAGCCCAATCGCGGTGAGGTTGGCCTGGTAGGCCCGCGCCGCCCCGAGCATGTCCACCATCTCCTGCGACGAGTCGACGTTCGGCAGGGCCACGAAGCCCTCCGCATCGGCGTCGGGATGCGACGGCTCGTACCGGCGCTGCGGCGCCTGCGAGTCCTCGACGATGCCCACGACCTTCACGCCGCTCAGCGTCGACGTGCCCAGGGCATCCTCGAAGGTGCTGTGCGGATCCTCGGCGATCACGACGTCGCGCCGCCGGTAGGCCTTGCCGTCCGGCCCGCGGGTCGACTCGGCGTTGGCGATGTTCGACACGGCGGCCTCGATGCGCACGCGCTCGACGTCGAGCGCGCTCGCGGAGGCCTTGATTGCCGCGCTGAGGGTCGACATGGCTACCGGCCCTCGCTGATGGCGTAGCGGACCAGCCGGAACTTGGCCGCGAGCGCCGTCTGCGCGCGCTGGAACTCGCCCGACGCCGTGGACATCTCCAGCAGCTCGCGATCGAGCTGGACGTTGTTGCCGTCGCGCCGCACCGGCAGGCCCTCGACATCCTTCGTCGGGAAGCTCGCGCCGGTCTCGGACGGCTGGAGGTGCTGCGTGTCGGTGGACGTGAGGCGCGCGCCCGCCATGATGCGCTCCTGGAGGGCATCGCCGAACTGCGCTTCCTTCGCCTTGTAACCGGGGGTGTCGAGGTTGGCGAGGTTGCTCGCCGACACCGACTGCCGCGCGACCGCCCCGGTCAGGTGGCGGCGCAGCGCGGCGATGAGAGTGGCGTCGCTGATCTCGTTCATGTCCCTCGCTCCGGATTCACGCGCGACCCGCCGGGTGCCGATTACCGCGATGGGTGCGTCCGCCGGGCGGGTGAGCAAGAACGGTGCCTCGCCGGCAGCCGGGGCCGAATCGGCGGGTTTTGGAGGGAATCTGACGATGGCGGCGGTGCGGGACCGGCGTCCAGGGGTCGGCCGCGCGTCAGGGGCCGTCGGCCGTCAAACCGTGACGTTAATCCGACACAGTGAGACCGTTTGCCGTCGGTCGGCCGGCGGCCGCCCTACAGGCCCGACGGCCGGCGGGCGGCAAGGTCACGAATCGCGGACTCGATGCGCGCCAGGCGGGCTTCAATCGCGTCCAGCCGAGGGGCCACGCCGCTGCCGCCGTCGCCGGCGCCCCGCGTCCCGACCTGCCGGGCCAGCTGCCGGTTCTCGGCGTCCAGCGCGAGACGGTCGAGAATCCGTCGCATGACCACTTCGATCTGGCCCAGCGAGAACGGCTTCGTGAGGTAGTCGTACGCCCCGAGGCGGACCGCCTGGATGGCGGAGTCGAGGGACGCAAAGCCCGTGATGATGACCACGTAGGCGTTCGGATTGGCCGCCCGGGCCGCGCTCAGGACGGCCAGGCCGTCGGCCCCAGGCAGGTTCAGATCCGTCAGGATCAGGCCGAATCGAGACGGGTTTCGCTCGATTGCCGCAATTGCCGCGCGACCGTCCCCGGCCAGCGCGACCTCGTAGTGCCGCTCGCGGAAGTACTCCCCGAGCAGGTCCCGGATGTCCGGTTCGTCATCGACGACCAGGACTTCGAACGGCGCACGGGTGTCGGTGGCAGGGCCTGGCATGTCGGTTGCTTGACGTCGTGACGGTCGGACGGCGCTTTGAGACCTTTCGGATCAATCGGCACTGTCCGGCCAGACGTGAATCCTTGTATTGTGTGCGTTGGCGACGGGCCAGGCCACCGTCCGGCCCCGGCTCCGCTGCTGCCCTCGTGCGTGACGTCGGACCACTGAAGAACCTGTCTCCCAGCGGGTGTGATTATGGCCTATATTCCTCCGGCCGCCGAGTCGATTGGCGGCGCGCCCTCCCCGTCGCGCGTCAACACGATCCGGCGCTCCCAGCCGTGCGTGCTCGTCGTCGAGGACGAGGACGACCTCCGGGAGCTCATCGCCGAGTCGCTCGACGCGGGGGGCTTCGCCGTGGCCCAGGCGCCGACGGCATCCGAGGCGCATGAGCGCCTGCGCGGTTTCGCGTACGACGCGCTCGTCATCGACCTGCGGCTGCCCGACGGGGACGGCATGGAGGTGCTCGACGCCGCACTCGAGCGGTACCCGCAGATTGCGGCGGTCGTCATCACCGGGTTCGGGGGCGTGCAGGAGGCCGTGCAGGCCATCCGCCGCGGGGCGAAGAACTTCCTGCTGAAGCCCTTCCAGCTCTCGGCCCTCACGGCCGAGCTGAACGCGTTCATCCACGAGCCGCGCCTCCGCGAGGAGAACGCCGAGCTCCGGGCCCAGCTCCGCGAGCGCTACCGCTTCGACAACATCGTCGGGCAGTCGGCGCCGATGCGCCAGATCTTCCAGACGCTGGAGCTGGTCGCGCCGATGAACAGCACCGTGCTCATCCAGGGCGACACCGGCACGGGCAAGGAGCTCATCGCCCGCACCATCCATCACAACAGCCCGCGCGGCAGCGAGCGCTTCGTGGCGTTCAACGCGGCGGCCATCCCCGACTCGCTGGCCGAGGCCGAGATGTTCGGCCACACCAAGGGGGCGTTCACCGGCGCGGTCAACGACCGTGCGGGGCGCTTCGAGCAGGCGCACCGGGGCACGCTCTTCATCGACGAGGTGGCGCTGATGCCGCTCTCGCTGCAGTCGAAGCTGCTGCGGGCGCTGCAGGAGCGTGAGATCGAGCGCGTCGGCGGCTCCCGCCCGATCAAGTTCGACACCCGTGTCATCGCCGCGTCCAACTGCGACCTGAAGAAGATGGTCGCCGAGGGCAAGTTCCGCGAGGACCTGTACTACCGCCTCAACGTGATTCCGCTGACCCTGCCCACGCTGCGGGAGCGCCGGGAGGACATCCCGCTGCTCAGCCGGCACTTCGTGCAGAAGTCCTGCAAGAACAACGGGCTGCCGCTCAAGACGCTGTCGCAGGAAGCGCTGCGCTGCCTCATGAACTACGAGTGGCCCGGCAACATCCGGCAGCTCGAGAACGCGGTCGAACACGCGGTGTGCATGACGGGTCGCGAGTCCGAGATCGGCGTCGCGACCCTGCCCGAGGATGTCGTCGAGCCGGCCCGGTCGACGATGCTGCCGACGCTCAGCATCCCGGACGAGGGCATCAGCTTCACGTCGGTCGTGTCGCAGCTCGAACGGGACCTGATCCTGAAGGGCCTCGAGAAGAGCCGCGGCAACAAGCGGCAGGCGGCCCGCCTGCTCGGCCTGAGCCGGACGACGCTCATCGACAAGATTCACCGGCTGGAGCTGGACGACCAGGTCCCGCAGCTCGCGGCAAATTAGTACGACGGGGGTGCGGCACGAAGGTGCCACACGGAGGTGCGGCACGAGGACAGACGAAGGGGCGGCGACGGGGTTGCCGCCCTTTCCGTTGTACGGCGTGACCGGCGCGGCGGTCAGGTCGTCTTGAGTGGGAGCTCGACCTCGAAGACGGCGCCCGTGTCCGACGGCACGTGGCGGATGTGCCCGCCGAGGCGACGCGCGAGGGCCGCGGCGGCGGCCAGGCCGAGGCCCCCGGCGGTCTCGAGGCCGTGGGTCGTCTGGAACGGCTCGAAGAGACGGGCGGCGACCTCGGGCGGGATCCCCGGACCGTTGTCGGCGATACGCAGGCAGACGCGTCCGCCCTCGACGGCCGACGACAGGCGAATCTCCGCCCCCGACTGCCCCGCCAGCGCCGCTTCGGCATTGATGACGACGTTCAGCAGGATCTGCGCGACCTCGACCGGCCGCGCGTGCAGGATGGCCGCGCCCGCCGCCGGCGGGTCGACCACCGCCGTGATGCCCGCCCGGGTGAGCGGGTAGCGGCGGAGCGCCATGACCTGGTCGATCACCGTGCGCACGTCGACGCGGACCGGCACGGCGGTCCGGTCCCGCACGAACCCGAGCACCTCCATAATCGTGCCGCTGGCGCGGTGGACCTGGTTGGCCACCCGTTCGAGCTTGGTGCGGACGTCGGGGGCGAGGTCGGGCCGGCCGAGCAGCAGTTCCACGGTGCCGTTGACGACCTGCAGGGGGTTGTTCAGCTCGTGCGCCAGCCCGGACACGAACGAGCCCGACAGGGCCAGCCGGTTCAGGGTGACGAGCAACTGGTCGATGCCCTCCGGCGCGAGCGCCGGCAGGGCGGTGAGCGGGACGTCGGGGTCGGACATGACAGGTCGGACGGCGGGCGGCGGCTTGCTCAAGTTTGCTCCCGGGGGCGCCGATTACCCCCGCAGGATGGCCCGCGCCTCTGGCGCGACAGTATCACACCTGCGAGACGGAGCAGCCAACATGAGGTTTCTCGTCGTCGACGACTCGTCAACGATGCGACGGATCATCATCAACACGCTGAACAAGCTGGGGCACCAGGAAGTGCTCGAGGCCGCCAATGGCCGCGAGGGCATGGATCGCCTGAACGGCGCCAGCGTGGACATGGTGATCACCGACTGGAACATGCCGGAGATGACCGGCATCGAGTTCATCCGCGCCATGCGCGGCATGGACAAGATGAAGGACCTGCCGGTCCTGATGGTCACGACCAACGCCGCCAAGGACGACATCGTCGAGGCGCTGCGGGCCGGCGTCAACAACTACATCGTCAAGCCGTTCACACCCGAAACCTTCCGCGAGAAGATCGAGGCGGCGATCCCGAAATGACGACCAGCGCACCGGTCGCCCGTCCGGAGGTAGAGATGCGAGACTTGATGGTGAGTACGCTGGTCGCCGCGACCCACGACGTATTCAGCTCGATGGTGGCCCGGGAGCTCAGCGAGGAGGCGCCGGTCGTCGGCGACGCGCTGCGGCCGAAGTCCAACGTCGTCGGCACGGTCGGCTTCACGGGCTCGGAGCGCGGCCTCGTCGCGTTCTACAGCACCCTCGATGCCGCGAACCAGATCGCGGGCGCGATGCTCGGGATCGAGGCGTCGGAGGTCAACGGCGAGATGCCGGACGCCATCGGCGAGATCACCAACATGATCGCGGGCGCCTTCCGCACGCGCATGGCCGAGCACGGCGACGCCTGGGCGATCTCGGTCCCGACGGTGACGGTGGGCTCGGACTTCTACACCAAGTACGTCTTCGACGCCGACCGGGTGCTCATGCCGTTCAAGATGGACGAGAACCCGATTTACGTCGAGCTCATCCTCGTCAAGAAGTAGAGGGCGTGGTGGAGACCGTCGCCGCACGCCCGTCGTCCCTCGCGGAACGGACGCTGGTCGATCGGCTGCGGAGCCCCAGCGCCAGCCTGCCGGTGCTGCCCGCGCTGGCCCAGCAGGTGATTGCGCTCGCGGCGGCCTCCGACACGCCCGTGTGGCGGATCGCGGGCATCGTGTCGAAGGACCAGGTGCTCGCGGCCCGGCTGCTCGGGCTCGCGAACACGGCGTACTGCGCGCCGCTGCAGCCGGTGGCGACCGTCTCCGAAGCCATCGTGCGCATGGGCACCGCCGCCGTGCGGAACCTGGTCGTCACGGTCTGCTTCACCTCCCGCATGCACGATCCGCAGGTCTACGGCAGCCGCGGCCGCGACTTCATCGACCACGGCCTCGGCACGGCGTACCTGGCGCGGCTCGTGGCCGAGCGCGCCGGCGTCAGCCCGGACGCGGCCTTCCTCTACGGCCTGCTCCATGACATCGGCAAGCTGGTCGTGCTGAAGACGGCGCACGACCTCGCGCGCCAGGGCCAGCCGGCGGCCGGCCCGGAGGAGGTGGCGACCGTGATGGAGGACATGCACGCGGCGGTGGGCGCGGCTGCCCTGCGCCGGTGGCAGCTGCCGGAGGAGGTCTGCGTGCCCGTCGAGTGGCACCACACGCCCGCCGCGACCGACGCCCGCTCCGCGCGGGTCGTCTATCTCGCCGATCGCCTGAGCCACCGCTACGGCTTCGGCGCCACGGTCGTCACCGACCACCCCTTCCTCGACGACGCCGTCGCGCGGGAGGTCGGCCTCGATGAGGCCTGGTTGTGCGAGGCGGACCAGCGCGCGCCCGCGCTCTTCGAGATTGCACGATCGATCCTTGCCTAGGCGGCCAGGAATTCTGAATCCAGAAACCGGAATCCAGAAAGGAATTGGGAAGTCAGAAGGCGCGCACCCGCGGCGGCTTCCCCTCCACATTCCCCATTCGGCCTTCCTTTCTTGATTCCGGTTTCTTGATTCTGGATTCCTGGCGTTCTACCCTCGTCGCTGTGCGCCACCCTGTTCTGCCCGCCCTGCTGCCCCTCCTCCTCCTGCTCGCCTGCGTGCCCGCAACGGCCCAGACCACTGCGTTCGTCGGCGCCCGCGTGATCGACGGCACCGGGAACGTGCTCGAGCGGGCCACGATCGTGGTGCGCGACGGACGGATCGTCGCCGTCGGCCCCGACGTGCCGGTGCCGGCCGACGCGACACGGGTGGACGTGCCCGGGCGCACGATCATGCCGGGGCTCGTCAACGCGCACGGCCACGTCGGCAACACCGTCGGGCTCGAGTCCCGGCCGGACGGCTACACGCGCGCGAACCTGGAGCGGCAACTCGACACCTACGCGCACTACGGCGTGACCACGGTCTTCAGCCTCGGCGACGACGACGCCGCCGGGTTCGCGTTGCGCGACGACCAGCAGCGGAACGGCCTGGAGCGGAGCCGCCTCTTCGTCGCCGGCCCGGTCATCGCCGGCGCGACCGCCGAGGAAGCGCGCGCCATGGCCGAGCGCGTCGCGGCCATGCACCCCGACCTGCTGAAAATCCGGGTGGACGACAACCTCGGCACCACTCGCAAGATGCCGGAGCCGGCCTGGCGTGCCGTGCTGGGCGTCGCCCGCGAGGTCGAGCTGCCGCTGGCCGTGCACGTGTTCTACCTCGCCGACGCGCGCGCCCTTGTCGAGGCGGGTGCGGCGTTCGTCGCGCACTCGGTTCGTGACGTACCGGTCGACGCCGGGTTCGCGAAGCTGCTCTCGACGCGCCACGTCTGCTACAGCCCGACACTGACGCGCGAGCTGTCCACGTTCGTCTATGGCTCGACGCCTGCATTCGCCGACGACCCGTTCTTCCAGGAAGGCGTCTCCCCCGCCATCGTCGCCGCGCTGAAGGACCCGGCACGGCAGGCGGGCATCCGGGCGAGCGGTGCGTACAAGCTGGGGCTGCGCTACAAGGACGGCCTCGAGGTGGCGACGCGCAACCTGAAGGCGCTGTCGGACGCGGGGGTGACGATTGCGATGGGCACCGACTCGGGCCCACCCGCGCGTTTCCAGGGCTACTTCGAGCACCTGGAGCTCGAGATGATGGTGGACGCCGGCCTCACGCCGATGCAGGCCCTGGTCTCGGCCACCAGCGCGGCGGCTCGATGCCATGGACACGGGGGCGAGTTCGGCACCATCGCGCCCGGCGCGTCGGCCGACTTGGTGGTCCTCGGCGCCAATCCGCTCGAGGACATCCGCAACACCCGGGTTATCCAGTCGGTCTGGATCGCCGGCCGCCGGATCCGCTGAGGCCTACTCGGCCCGGCCGCGGCCGAACAGCGGCCGCCCCGGCCGCGATCCGGTGAGGCCGTCGGGCCGCAGCACCGGCACGCCGTTGACGACCACCCAGCGGATGCCCTCCGGGTACTGGTGAGGCGCCTCGTAGGTGGCCCGGTCGATGATCGTCCGCGGGTCGAACACCACGAGATCCGCGAAGAGCCCCTCACGCACGATGCCCCGCCCGTCGATGTGGAACTGCGCCGCGGCCAGCGACGTCATGCGACGCACGGCCTCGCGCAGCTCGATCACGTGCTCCCCCCGGACGTACTTGCCGAGCACACGCGGGAAGGTGCCGTAGGCGCGTGGATGCGGTGAGCCCTGGGCGAGGCGGCCCTCCGTGCGGATGGCGGCCGAGTCGGTGCCGATGCTCGTGGAGCCCCACTGCAACGCCGTACGGACGTCCTCCTCGCTCATCATGTGGTAAAGCGCCCCGGCTCGCCCGCCGGTGCCGCGAATCAGGTCGAAGTACACGTCCCACGGATCGGCGCCGCGCGCCTTGGCGATGTCCGTGATCCGCTGGCCCAGGACGGTCTGGTCGTAGTCGTCGGGCACCGAGGCGATCTGGATGCCCTCGAGGGTCGCGGCGCGCACGAGGTTTTCCCAGCCCTCGGTCCGGGTCTCCAGTTCCTCGCGGGCCCGGGCCCGCACGGCGGGATCGGCCAGGCGCTCCAGCATGCGCTCCGTGCCCCCTTCCTGGACCCAGGTGGGCAGCGACGCCGCCAGGCCGGTCCCCCCCGCGGTGTAGGGGTACATGGTCGCGCCGATGCGGACGCCGGACTGGGCCGCGGCATTGAGCGCCGCGATCACCTCGGGCATGCGTCCCCAGTTCTCGCGCGCCCCCACCTTCAGGTGGAACACGACCACCGGGATGTCCGCCTCGCGGCCGATCGTGATCGCCTCGTCCAGCGCACTGAACAGGTTGAAGCTCTCGCCCCGGATGTGGGAGACGTACACGCCGTCGTGCCGCGCCGCGACACGCGCCAGCGCGACGAGCTCCGGCGTCGCCGCGAACGACCCGGGCGGGTAGATCAGGGCACTCGACAGGCCGAAGGCGCCGCCACGCATCGCCGTCTCGACAATGGCCTCCATGCGGGTGAGTTCCTCCGGCGTCGGCGGCCGGTTCTCGAGCCCGATCACCTGGCGCCGCACTTCCGTCGCCGGGATGAGGGTCCCCAGGTTGATGGTCGTGCCCCGTGCGGACAACGCCTGGAAGTACCCGTCGATGCTCGTCCAGTCGAACGGCACCCCGAAGGCGTCGAGCAGGCCGGTCTGCGCGGTCTCGGCGGTCCAGAACGCGGGTGAGTTGCCCTCGCCGATGATCTCGGTCGTGATGCCCTGCCGGAGGTGGCTCTCCCCATTGCCGTCCGCGAGCAGCGTGGTGCCCGACTGGCCCTGCACGTCGATGAACCCGGGCGCGACGATGAGGCCGGTGGCGTCGATGACCGCTCCGGCGGGACGGCCCTCGAGATCGCCGATGGCGACGATACGGTCCCCACTCACCGCGACGTCGGCGCGCACGGCCTCGGCCCCGGTGCCGTCGAGCAGCATGCCTCCCCGCACCACCAGGTCGTAGGGCGGGGGCGGAGGCTGGCAGGCCTGGAAGACCGCGACGGCACACGCGATGAGCGGCACGAGGGCTCTGAGGCGCATGGCGGCCACTATAATCGCGGCAGTCGCCCGTGTCATTCACCTACGTCCCGCCACCGCGTCCCGCCGCAGCCGGCCTCTTCGACGACGCCGACTACGCAAGGCAACGCGCCTTCTTCGCGGCAAGGCCCGACCTGCGGCCCACGCCCCTCCGGCGGCTGCCGGGACTCGCGCGCCTGCTCGGCCTGCGCGCCATCTGGGCCAAGGACGAGTCCGGCCGCTTCGGCCTGAACGCCTTCAAGGGCGCCGGCACGCGCTTCGCGGTCGACAGCCTGCTGCAGGACGGCATCCTGGCCCCGGGGACCGTCATCGCCTGCGCCAGCGAGGGCAACCATGGGCGGGCCGTGGCGCGCTCGGCGCGCGAGGCTGGCTGCCCCTGCCGTGTCTACATGGCCGCGACCGCCGCCGCGCCGCGCGCCGCCGCTATCGAAGACGAGGGCGCGACCGTCGTGCGCGTCGCCGGCACGTATGACGATGCGGTGCGGCAGATGGCCCACGACGCGGCGCGCGAGGGGTGGGTGGTGGTGTCGGACACCTCGTGGGACGGGTACGACGAGATTCCCCGCCGCATCATGCTCGGCTACACGCGGCTGCTGGACGAAGCCGAGCGCGACTGGGGTGGCGGGCCCGACACGATCTTCGTCCAGGGAGGCGTGGGGGGCCTCGTGGCCGCCGCCGCGAGCTGGGTGGCCTGGCGCCACGGCGATCGCCGGCCGGCCGTGGTCTGCGTCGAGCCATCGAGCGCGGCGTGCCTGCTCGAGTCCGCACGCGCCGGTGCCCCATCGCACGTGACCGGTCCACTGACGACGATCATGGCGGGCCTGCGCTGTGGGGACGTCTCTCCCCTCGCCTTCAGGGCGCTCCACCCCATCGTCGATGCCTATCTGGCAATCGACGACGAGTGGGCGGTCGAAGGGATGCGCCGCCTCGCGCGCCCGAGCGGAGCGGACCCGGCGATTCGCGCCGGCGCATCCGGCGGCGCGGCACTCGGCGGCCTCCTGGCCGCGCTGCACGATCCCGATCTGGCTGAGGCCAAACAGGCCCTCGGCCTGGGCCCCGGTTCGCGGGTCCTCGTGTTCGTGACCGAGGGCGTTACGGATCCCGCCTTGTGGGACTCGCTGGTGCCGTAGGGCCTCGCCCTCGACGTCGCTCGGGGCTCGGTGGGCCGCGCCGGCTTCGCCGCCTCTTTGGGCCTCGCTGCGCTCGGTAGGCCTCGGCGGCTGCGCCGCCTCGTTCGGACTCGTCGCTCACGCGACTCGCTGGGACTCGTCCTCGCGGGTTCCTCGCATCGGACGTCGCTGGGACTCGGCCGCTGCGCGGCCTCGCTGGGACGCCGCGCCGGCGGCGCGGCGGAAGCGAAGTGAGAGCCCGGCTCCCAGCGAGGCGCCGAAGGCGCCGAGTCCCAGCGAGCCCGAGCGAAGCGAGGGACGAGTCCCAACGAGGCGGCGCAGCCGCCGAGGCCTACCGAGCGCGCAGCGCGAGGCTTACGCCTCCGCCAGCGCCAGCATCTCCCGCAAGATTCCCTCCTGCCCCGCCACGTCGCCCGGCTCACCGAACGGCTGGCCCAGGCCGAAGCCCGTCGCCAGCCAGCGCGACGGCGCGAACCGGCGCGTGATCTCCGGCATCAACGACACCGAGACCGTGACGATGCCCCGCTCCTCGAGCGCACGCTGGACCAGACACACGGTCTGGTGACAGAACGGTCAAACGGGAGCCAGCAGCGCGATGTCCACCGCGTCGTCGGCCAACAGGCCGGCGGCCGCCGGCGCCGTCTCGTCACGCAGCCGTCCCGGTGCGGTGATCGAGCCCATGAACGACAGGTGACGTGGCGCGACCGCGCCAATGGCGCCGGCGGACGCCAGGTCGTGGAGCCGGTCGAGCGGAAACGCGACGTTCCGGTCGCGCGCCATGGGCTCGTGGTCGAACGCGTCACTGCGGTGATGTTCCTCGAGGCGGCCGATCGGCGTGTCTGCCGCAATGATGCGGAAGGACGGATCGCCGCCGCGGAGGGAGGTATCGAACGGGACCGCTCCCGGCGGCACCAGCCCGGCCGTCGTGACGAGCGCAACCCGGGCCTGGTGGACCGGACGCGCCAGACGCGACGCGGGGAGGGGCGCCGGCACGCGCCAGCGGTAGGCGGCAATGAGCAGGCGGTGCCTGAGCGGGAGATCCTCCGGGCGCACGATGCGTCCAGCTTACAGCGCAAGCGCCAGCTGCCGATCCTTCCCCACGCCTGCTGCCACATCAGCCTCCGTCACGGTCACCGAGCGGAATCCGCGACCCGACTCGTAGAGCACGACCTCGGCCCCGACGAAGCTCGTGCGCCCGTCCGGCTCTTCGCGCCGCAACCAGCCCCCGGTGTTGCAGAAGCGGACCGGGTGCCCGTCCACGTGGTCCACCAGTTCGTCGGCCCCCCACGCGATTGGCTGGTGGGTGTGGCCGAAGACGACGTGGGTCGGCACCGGCAGGTCGATGCCGTGCTCACGCGACAACTGGCGAATCTCGTTCAGGCTGTAGCGGAAGTATCGCTGGAAACGATCCCGGACCCGCGGGTGCTGCAGGAACAGGCGGCTGTAACGCGCCGGTTCGGTCGTGGCCAGGGTCGACAGCAGCCAGCGCTTCAGCCAGCCCAGGACGTGGCGTTCCGCGGCGCGCCGCATGCGTGACAAGTGACGCCGCTCGTCGAGGACCCGCGCCTCGAGGCGATCGAGGCACTGTGCCAGCACGCCGACCCGGCCTGCCGCGATCTCCCGCTGCACGGCGCGCACGAGCTCCGTCAGCGGCTGCGCCTGGCCGATGCCGGTGCAGGCGAGCTGGGTGAGCGGCAGGTTCATCCCGACCAGCTCCTGCAGGTTCGGCTCACCCGGCTTTTCGAGCGGCACGTGGTCGGCGGCGAAGTGCATCAGCCAGTCCGACGCCATCGCCCAGTACGCCTCGAAGTAGTGGCCGTGCGTGACGAGCACCGACTCGCCGGTGTCGCTGACCAGGTACAGGTTCGGGTAGGCGAAGTTGAACGTGAGCTTGCGCCCCTCGGCGCGGGAGGCACGGTCGCGCGATCGGCGGCGGGTGATGTGGTCGAGGAACAGGTTCCCGTACTTCGTACGGTTGTCGTGCCACTCCGGCTTGGCGGCGACGTCGGGCAACGTGAACTTCTCCGCCGGGTCCGGCCGCCGGTCGTCCAGCACGCCCGGCACCGAACGCTTGAACGCGCGCGGCAACTCGCCCTGCTTGAGCTGGTTGATGACGTTCACCTGGTGCTCGACGATGTGCCAGATGTCGAAGTCGTGGTTTCCCGGGATGTAGATGAACTGGCCGGCGACCTGATCCTGCTGGAGGCGGCTGAAGAAGACCTTCGCATGCCGGTAGGCGGTCTCGTAGGAGGCCACCGAGAAGTCGAGGATGTCGCCGAGCAGGACGAGGTAGTCCACGCGGCCGATCGCGCGGCGGAGCGCCTCGTAGCCCGGGCCGAGCTGAATCGGTCCGCCGTCCACACGCTCGCCGACCAGGGTGCAGAGGTCGTCGCCGAAATGGGTGTCCGAAATGATCGCGACGCGCACGGTGGCGGAGCCTCCCACGGCCCCTGGGCGGCGGGCGCGGGGCCGGTAACCGATTCGCTGGTCTGAGGATAGGGGCCAGCCGTGACGGGGAGGTGACCGGAGGGTTACGGTCGGGCAAACAGCCTATAGCGGAGACGTCCCCTGCCAGACGCCTGACGTCCCGGAATCGAACACCCGAGGCGTCACGCGAGGGAACAACCCGTGGCTAACTCTCGTTCTATCAGTACGTTGAGTGCCTGACACCCGATGGCATGGGCTTTGACTATGAAATAGCCACGGGTTGCCATCTTTTCAGCCTCCATCACACGTCTAACGGAAGACAGCACCATGGCAATGGACATTCAGAGACCGGCCTCCGTCGCGCGCAAGAAGAAGCTCCGCCGTATTTCCCTGGCGGTCGCGGCGGTCCTCGTCATCGGCCTTGTGTCGGTGGTGCTCGCGCGGCTCCAGCCGGCCGCCCCGAGCGTCGACCGCGCCACCGTCTGGGTGGAGCCGGTCAAGCGCGGATCGATGCTGCGGCAGGTCCGTGGCCTCGGCACGCTCGTCCCGGTGGACGAAGCGCGACGCTGGGTTCCGGCCTCGACGCAGGGCCGCGTCGAGCGCATCATCCTGCGGCCCGGTGCCCAGGTCGAGCCCGACACCGTGATTCTCGAGCTCAGTGATCCGCAGGCACAGCAGGCGCTCGACGACGCCGAACAGCAGTTGCGCGCGGCTGAGGCCGACTACGCGAGCCTCGAAGCGCGACTCGAGACGGAGCGGCTCAACCAGCGCTCCGTCGCCGCCAGTGTGGAGGCCGACTTCGAGCAGGCCAAGCTCGAACGGGAGGTCAACACCGACCTGGCCAAGGACGGCCTCGTGTCCAACCTGGTCCTCAAGCAGTCGGTCGTGCGCTCCGAGTCGCTGGCGACGCGGCTGAAACTCGAGCAGCAGCGGCTCGAGGTCGCCGAGGAGAACGTCAAGCAGCAGCTCCTCGCCCAGCAGGCCCGCATCGACCAGCTCCGCTCGCTCTTCGACCTCCGCCGCTCGCAGGTGCGCAACCTGCAGGTGCGTGCCGGCATGTCGGGCGTGCTCGAGCAGGTGCCCGTCGAGGTCGGCCAGCAGGTCGCGCCCGGCACCAACCTGGTGCGCGTCGCCGACCCGACCCGGCTCAAGGCCGAGCTCCGCATCGCCGAGACGCAGGCCCGCGACCTCGCCATCGGCCAGGTCGCGCAGGTCGACACGCGCAACGGCATCATCCCCGGCAAGGTCATCCGGATCGACCCGGCCGCGCAGAACGGCACGGTCACCGTCGACATCGGCCTCGAGGGCGAGCTGCCGCGGGGCGCGCGGCCCGACCTGAGCGTGGATGGGACCGTTGAACTCGAACGGCTGGAAAACGTCCTATACACCGGGCGGCCGGCCTTCGGGCAGGAGCAGAGCACCGTCGGCCTGTTCCGCGTGAACGCCGAAACCGGCGAAGCCTCGCGCGTGCAGGTCCAGCTTGGCCGGAGCTCGGTGAACACCATCGAGGTGCTCTCGGGGCTGCAGGAGGGGGACCAGGTCATCCTCTCCGACATGTCGGCCTGGGACGCCTTCGACCGCATTCAGCTGAGATAGCTAGGGACAGGGACCAAAGGGAGGGACCCGACGATGAACGCTTCAGCGCAGCCGCTCATCCGCCTCGATGGGATCAAGAAGGTCTTCTACACCGACGAGGTCGAGACGCACGCCCTGGCCGGCATCCACCTGGAAATCCAGCAGGGCGAATACGTCGCCATCGCTGGCCCCTCCGGCTGCGGCAAGTCGACCATGCTCGCGATCCTCGGCCTGCTCGACACGCCCAGTGAGGGCACCTACCTGCTGAACGGCCAGCAGGTCGCGAACCTCTCCCTGTCGGAGCGCGCCCGCGTCCGCAACCGCGAGATCGGGTTCATCTTCCAGAGCTTCAACCTGATCGGCGATCTCACGGTCTTCGAGAACGTGGAGCTGCCGCTCATCTATCGGGGCATGAAGTCGGCCGAGCGGCGCGAGCGGGCCAACGCGGCCCTGGAGCGGGTTGGCATGGCCCACCGCGCGAAGCACCTGCCCTCCCAGCTCTCGGGCGGCCAGCAGCAGCGTGTCGCCGTCGCCCGCGCGGTCGGCGGACAGCCGGCCATCCTGCTGGCGGACGAGCCGACGGGCAACCTCGACTCGAAGAACGGCGAGGCCGTGATGGAGCTGCTCCGGGAGCTGCATCGCCAGGGCGCGACGATCTGCATGGTCACGCACGATCCGCGCTACGCCGCGCACGCCGATCGCTCGGTGCACCTCTTCGACGGCCGCGTCGTCGAGGAGAGCGCCGCCGTCGTCTAACGGAGGGCACCTCCGTCATCACCTGTCCGGGGCGGGCTGATCCCATCGCCCGCCCCGGCACGGCGCCTCGCGCCGCCCCTGTTTTTCATCTGTGCCATCTGTGCCATCCGTGGCCCGCCACGGTCGGCCGGGAGTGTGTCCATGGCCCAGGACATCCGCTACGCCTTTCGCTCCCTGCGCCGCACGCCGGGCTTCACGACCATCGCCCTGCTGACGCTGGCGCTCGGCATCGGCGGCACGACCGCGATCTTCTCGGTGGTCGACGCCATCCTGCTGCGTCCCCTTCCCTACCCGGCGGCCGATCGGCTCGTGGACATCCAGAAGGTCGTCGCGCAGGGCGGCGACAACTGGACACCCGCGGATTTCCTCGACTACCAACGCCAGGCACGCAGCTTCGATGCCCTCGCGGCCTACCGTGAGGACGTGGTCGACATGACCGGCACCGACGCGCCGGTGCGCCTGCTTGGCCTCCACACGACGGCGGCGTTCTTCGACGCCTTTGGCATGCCGCCGCTCGCCGGCCGGACCTACTCGGCGTCGGTGGACCGGCCCGGCGGCCCCAGCCTCGCGGTGATCGGGGAAGGCCTCTGGCGCCGGCAGTTCGGTGCGGCCCCCGACGTCGTCGGCTCGTCGGTGCGCCTCAACGGCGTCGTCACGGAGATCATCGGGGTGGTGCCGGCGGCGTTTGCGTTCCCGGCGGACGTCGAGGTGTGGCTGCTGGCGTCCGGCGCGGTGCCGCCGTCGCCCATCGCCATCGACGGGGATCTCGAGAGCCACCGCGACATCTCCTATCTCTCGGCGGTCGGCCGGCTCGCGCCCGGCGTGTCGCTGGCAATGGCCAACGACGAGCTCGGTGGCATCGGCCGTCGTCTCGCCGAGGCGTACCCGAACACGAACGAAGGCGAGAGCGCCGAGGCCATCCCGCTGCGGGAGTCAATGGTCGGCGACGTGCGATCGGCGCTCGTCGTGCTGCTTGGCGCGGTGGGATTCGTCCTGCTGATCGCCTGCGCGAACGTGGCGAGCCTGCTGCTCGCGCGCGGCACGGCACGCCGGCGCGAGCTCTCGGTCCGGGCGGCGCTCGGCGCGGGGCGAGGCCGCCTGATCCGCCAGTTGCTGGTCGAGAGCCTCGTGCTTGCCACCGGCGGGGCGGCGCTGGGTCTGCTCGCCGCGATGTGGGGCGTCGGCGCGCTGGTCGCACTGGCGCCCGAGAACACGCCGCGCCTCTCGGAGGTCGCGCTCGATGGGCGCGCGCTCGTGTTCTCGGTCGCGGCCACCGTGATCGTGGGACTGCTCTTCGGCCTCACACCGGCCCTCGCCGCGTCGCGCCTGCGCGTGGCCGAGCACCTGAAGGACGGCGGCCGCACCGGCACGGGCCGCAGCGGCCTCCGCAGCAGCCTGGTCGTCGCCGAGGTGGCCCTCGCGTTGATGCTGCTCGTCGGCGCGGGCCTGCTGCTCGCCAGCTTCGAGCGGCTCCAGGGCGTGGACACCGGCCTGGCCACCAGCGAGATGGTGGTGGTCGATGTGTCCCTCCCGCAGGCCCGCTACGACACGCCGGCCCAGGCTCGCTTCTACCAGTCGCTGTTGGAGCGGCTGCAGGCGAACCCGCTGACGGCGCGCTCGGCCATCGCGTTTCCCACGCCGTTCCAGAGCTTCGGCGCGAGCGGCGGCTACCAGATCGAGGGCCGTTCGCGGCTGGCGCGCGTGGATCAGCCGGTGGCCGAGCTCAATGCCATCTCTCCCGGCTACCTGCAGGCCACGGGCGTCCCGCTGCTCCGCGGCCGGATGTTCACCGAGCAGGATGGCCCGGAGGCGCCCGCCGTGGTGCTCGTCAACCAGACACTCGCCGCGCGCGAGTGGCCCGACGGCGATCCGCTCGGCAAGCGCCTCACGCTCGGCGGCAATCCCGACGACGAGGACGACTGGTTCACCATCGTCGGGGTACTGGCGGACCACCGGCGCGGCGACCTCGACGCGCCCCAGCCGCCCGCCGTCTACATCCCCTACGGGCAGTTCACCACGCCCTTCATGGGGGTCGTCCTGCAGAGTGCCGCCGGCGAGGCAGCCGCCGCGAGCGCGGTGCGCGCGGCGGTCCAGGAACTCGACCCGCTCCTCCCGGTGGACGAGTCGCACACCGTGGAGCAGTTGATTGCCGACGCCAACGGACAACCGCGGTTCCGGGCGTTCCTGGTCGCGGCGTTCGCGGCGACCGCGCTGCTGCTGGCGGCGGTCGGCCTGTACGGCCTGGTCAGCTACACCGTGACCCAGCGCATCCCGGAACTCGGCGTGCGGCTGGCCCTCGGGGCCCGGCCCGCCGAGATCGCGGCCCTGGTCGTCCGGCACGGGCTCGGGCTCGCGGGCCTCGGCGTGGCGGTCGGGCTCGCCGGCGCCCTGGCGGGCGCCCGGTTCCTCGACACCCTCTTGTTCGGCGTCAGCGCCACGGATCCCGCGGTCTACGCCGGGCTGGCGCTGGTGCTGCTGGCCGTCACGGCGCTGGCCTGCCTCGGGCCGGCGCGCCGCGCGATGAGGGTCGACCCCATGGTCGCGCTTCGCGCAGAATAGTCAAGCGATGATCAAACTGCGGAACATCGAGAAGAGCTACCGGCACGGCCTCAGCCAGACGTTCGTGCTGCGGCGCATCACGGCCGACATCCAGCCCGGGGAGTTCGTGTCCATCATGGGCCCCTCCGGCGCCGGCAAGAGCACGCTGCTCCACATCCTGGGCATGCACGACAGCGCGTGGACGGGCGAGTTCTGGCTGAACGAGGATCCGGTGCACCAGCTCTCGGCGAAGGAGCGCATGCGGCTGCAGAAGCAGCACGTGGGCTTCGTCTTCCAGAGTTACCACCTGCTCGACAACCTGACGGTCTACGAGAACATCGACCTGCCGCTGTCCTACCGTGACGTCAAGAAGACCGAGCGGCAGGGCATGGTGGCCGACATCCTCGACCGCTTCAACATCGTCGGGAAGAAGGATCTCTACCCGAACCAGCTCTCCGGCGGGCAGCAACAGCTCGTCGCCATCGCGCGGGCGGTCGTCGCGAAGCCCACGCTGATCCTGGCGGACGAGCCGACGGGCAACCTGCATTCCGACCAGGGCCGCGAGATCATGGAGCTCTTCCGGCGGCTCAACGAGGGTGGCACGACCATCGTGCAGGTCACCCACTCCGAGTCGAACGCCGAGTACGGCCGCCGCATCATCAAGCTGAAGGACGGCTGGGTCGTCGATGAGGACTGAGGCGCCCCCCCGCGTCCTGATCGCCGACGACCAGGCGGACGTGCTCGAGGCCCTGCGCCTGCTGCTCAAGCCGGAGGGATACGCGATCGACACGGCCGCGTCGCCGCACCAGATCCTCCGGGCGCTCGAGGCCCGCGACTACGACGTCGTGCTGATGGACCTGAACTACGCGCGCGACACGACCTCGGGCGAGGAAGGGCTCGAGCTGCTGCAGCGCGTGCACACCGCCGACGAATCGCTGCCCCTCGTGGTGATGACGGCGTGGGGATCGGTCAACGTGGCGGTCGAGGCCATGCGGCGCGGCGCCCGGGACTTCATCCAGAAGCCGTGGGAGAACGATCGACTCCTCTCGATCCTGCGCACGCAGACCGAGCTCGGCCGGGCGCTGCGGCGGGGCCGCCAGCTCGAGGCCGCCAGCCAGGCGCTGATGGCCGACGGCCACTCGCCGCTGCTCGCCGAGTCGGCGGCCATGCGGCCGGTGCTGGAGATCATCGCGCGTGTCGGCCCGTCCGACGCGAACGTGCTCGTGACCGGCGAGAACGGCACCGGCAAGAGCCTGGTCGCCCAGGCCCTGCACGCCGTCTCCCCGCGCGCCCCGCGTCCCATCGTCACCGTGAACGCGGGCGGGATGGCCGAGGGCGTCTTCGAGTCGGAGCTCTTCGGCCACGTCAAGGGCGCCTTCACCGACGCGAAGGCGGATCGGGTCGGCCGCTTCGAGCTCGCGGACGGCAGCACGCTGTTCCTCGACGAGATTGCCAACGTGCCCCTCGGCCAGCAGCAGAAGCTGCTGCGGGTGATCGAGACCGGCGAGTTCGAGCGCCTCGGATCCTCGAAGACCCGCAAGGTCAACGTGCGCCTCGTCTCGGCGACCAACGCGGATCTCAACGCGGAGGTCGATGCCGGCCGCTTCCGCCAGGACCTGCTCTTCCGGCTGAACACGATCGAGATCCACCTGCCGCCGCTGCGGGATCGCCGCGAGGACATCCCGCTGCTCGCGCGGCACTTCCTGCGGCAGCACGCCCAGCGGTACCGGAAGGCCATCGGCGGGTTCGACCCGGCCGCCATGCAGATGCTGCTCGACCACCGCTGGCCCGGTAACGTGCGCGAGCTCGACCACGCCGTGGAGCGGGCGGTGCTGATGGCCGGCGGCTCCGCGATCCGCGCCTCCGACCTCGGCCTCCGGGTGGACGGCACCAGCGCCGCGCGGCTCGAGGACATGAGCCTCGAGGACGTCGAGGCGTTCCTGATCAAGAAGGCCATGGCCCGCTACGGCAACGTGAGCCAGGCGGCCCGGGCGCTCGGATTGTCGCGCAGCGCCCTCTACCGGCGCCTGGAGCGGTACAAGCTGTGAACGAGCCGGCCCCCGCGTAGAATCACTCCCGTGCTCCGCCGCCTGACGCACGATCGGCAGGTGCTCGCGCTGGCCCTGCTGGCCGGCCTGCCCGGTGCCGTCACGTCCCTCGTGATCCTGTGGTCCGGCGATTACACCGCCAAGGTCCAATGGACGCTGACGGTGCTCATCGTCGGCTGCATGGCGGGGTTCTCCGCGACGCTCCGGCACCGCGTGGTGCTGCCGCTCCAGACCCTCTCCAACCTGCTGGCCGCCATGCGGGAGGACGACTTCTCGATCCGCGGCCGCACCGCCGATCCCGAGGACCCGCTGGGCGCCGTCCTCGTGGAGGTCAACGAGCTGGCCACCACCCTGCACGAGCAACGGCTCGGCGCGGTCGAGGCGACGGCGCTGCTCCAGAAGGTGATGGAGCAGATCGACGTCGCGGTCTTCGCGTTCGATCCCGGCACACAGCTTCGCATCGCCAACCGCACCGGGGAGCGGCTGATGGGCCGCCCGCTCGAGCAGATGCTGGGCCGGACCGCCGAGGCCCTCGGCATCCTGGACTGGTTCGGCGACGCGCCGCGGGTCGTCGACCTCGCGCTGCCGGGCGGCGGCGCCGGCCGCTGGGAGGTGCGACGGACCACCTTCCGGCTCGGTGGGTTGCCGCACGACCTGCTCGTGCTCTCCGACGTCAGCCGTCCCCTGCGCGAGCAGGAGCGCCAGGCGTGGCAGCGCCTGATCCGCGTCATCGGCCACGAGCTGGGCAACTCGCTCGGCCCCATCAAGTCGATCGCGGGCAGCCTCGAGTCGCTGCTGCAGCGGCAACCGCCGCCCGAGGACTGGCGCGACGACATGGCCCGGGGCCTGCAGGTGATTGGATCACGCACCGACTCCCTGAGCCGCTTCACAGCCGCCTATGCGCGGCTCGCGCGGCTGCCCCTCCCCCAGCTCCGTCCCCTCGTGCTCAAGCCGCTCCTCACGCGCGTGGCGGGCCTCGAAACCCGGGTGCCGGTGCAGGTGCGCCCCGGGCCCGACCTCACCGTGTCTGCCGATCCCGACCAGCTCGAGCAGCTCTTCATCAATCTCGTCCGCAACGCCGCCGATGCCTCGCTCGAGGCCGACGGCGAGGGGGTCGCCATCGGCTGGCGGCGCACGAAGCACGGCGTCGACATCTGGGTGGACGACGACGGGCCCGGCCTGTCGAACACCGCCAACCTCTTCGTGCCGTTCTTCACGACCAAACCCGGGGGCTCGGGCATCGGCCTCGTGCTGTGCCGGCAGATTGCCGAGGCCCACGACGGCTCCCTCAGGCTCGAGAACCGTGACGACGCGCGTGGCTGCCGGGCCACGCTCACCCTGCCGGTCTGACCGGGCGAAGAGAGAATCAAGAATCCGGAATCAAGAACCGAGCCGCGCCCGCGGGGTCGCCCTTCGTGGTTCTTGATTCTTGATTCCGGTTTCTCTCTTCCCGCTTGGTATCATCGGGAGATGCATGCGTGGCACGACGTCTACGTCGACGATCATCTGATCGAGTCGAACTTCCCCGTGGTCATCGAGGTGCCCATGGGGAGCAAGAACAAGTACGAGCTGGACAAGGAAACGGGCTTCCTGCGGCTCGACCGGGTGCTTCACAGCGCCGTGCACTACCCGGCGAACTACGGCTTCATCCCGCGCACCTACTGCGACGACTGGGATCCGCTCGACGCCCTCGTCCTCGGGCAGGAGCCGGTGGACCCGCTGACCATCGTCGAGGCCCGGGCGATTGGCGTGATGCGCATGCGCGACGAGAAGGGCATCGACGACAAGATCATCGCCGTGAGCACCAAGGACCCGGCGGTGACCGACTACGCCAACCACGAGCAGCTGCCGGCCTACATGCTGCGTGAGATCAAGCGCTTCTTCGAGGATTACAAGCTGCTCGAGAACAAGCAGGTCGTCGTGGAGAACTTCCTGGGCACCGGCGACGCCGTGCGCATCATCCGCGAATCCCTGGAGATGTACCGGCAGCTCCGGCGCGGCGAGCTCAAACGCTGATCACGCGGCCTTCGGCCGCCCGCCGCAACCGGTCGAGAATGGCCCGCCCGAGGCCGGTGTCGTCGGGCGCCGTCGCCAGGATCCGGTCGACGCGTGGCAGGTCGACGGTCCGCACGGCGTCGAACAGCTCACGGGCCGCGCGCGCCTGGTCGCGCCGGGCGCCGACGGGCTGCGTGATCACATGCCCGCCCGCGGCCTGCGCGGCGATCAGCGGCGCCAGCTCGATCAGGTCTTCCTCGGGCGCGAGGATGGCCACGCGTTCGCCGGCCGCCGCGTGCGTGCGCGCGTCGGCGGCCACCCGCCGGATGACCGCGTCACGCGCCCCCTGGTACAACGTCAGCGGCGCGGCCGGCGCGTAGTGCTTGAGCAGCTGTCCCGGCGCCACCTGCCCCACCGAGACGTCGGCTTCCGCCGGCGTGGCCACCGCGATGTCGGCCAGGACCTCACGCAGGGCCTCGACCGGGACGCCACCGGGGCGGCGCACGAGGGCCGGCGACGCCGTCAGGTCGACGATCGTCGATTCCACGCCGACCGGCGTCGGCCCGGCGTCGAGAATCAGGTCGACCCGCCCGTCGAGATCGGTCCGCACGTGCGCGGCCCGGGTCGGGCTCGGTCGCGAGAAGCGGTTGGCGCTCGGCGCGGCAATGGGACAGCCGCAGGCGGCCAGCACCGCGCGCATCACCGGGTGCGCCGGCACGCGCACGGCCACCGTGTCGAGCCCGGCAGTCACCTCGCCGGGGACAGCGGCCTGTTTCGGCAGGATGAGTGTCAATGGGCCTGGCCAGAAGCGCTCGGCCAACGCCCGCGCGACCGCAGACATCTCGCGCGCGACCGTGGAGACCTGCGAGACGTCGGCCACGTGCACGATGAGCGGATCCGTCGCCGGCCGCTCCTTCGCGGCGAATATCCGCCCCACGGCATCGCGGTCGAGCGCGTTCGCCCCGAGGCCGTACACCGTCTCGGTCGGCAGCGCCACGAGCCCACCCCGCCGCAGCACCGCCGCCGCCGCCTCGATGGCGGCCGCAGCTGGTGCGTCCGGATCCACCTCCAGCACGGTCGTCTGCACGGACCCATTGTAGGCCGGGGGGGACGACGACAAGGGGCCGCGCGCTCCGCGCGCGTTGGGCGCCTTCGCTTCGCTCCGGCGTGGGCCGCCTCTCGCTCTGCTCGAGGCGTAGAGCTTCGCCACCGGTCGGTGTAACCGCCGCCTTCACGCGCGCGACGCGCGCGACCCGCGAGCGCCGATAGGCCGCGAGGCCTCACGCCTCGAGTGGAACGAGAGGCGGCCCAACGCGCGCACAGCGCGCGGCCTAGAAGAGGCCCGCGGCCGCGCCCGTGCCGAGCAGGAGCTGGATCACCCGGCTGTAGCTCTGCACGCCTTCGGCCACGCCCTGGGACTTGAGGTACTGGTCGTAGGCCTGCCAGCTCGCGCGCTCCACGACGGCCACGCGGCGCATGAGGCGGGCGCGGATGGCCGCAAGGTCCTGGCGTGGGCCCTCGGCCAGTTCCCCGTAGATGGTCGCCGCATCGTCGGGCGGCACCTGCCGGGACGTCTCGCCCACGAGGAACAGCCATCCGCTGTACTGCGAGGCCGCGTCGGCGCGCAGCGTCGCCAGCACGCCGACGAAGCTGGCGTCGGCCTCCGGCGCGAAACCGGCCAGGTGGGCCCATTCGTGGGCCACCAGGAAGGCGCGCTCCGGGCCGGTCAGGTCGGGGTTGACCAGTGTCTCGAGGGCGAAGGGCGCGAGCATGCCGTCGGTGCCGGACGCCCGGAAGAACGGGGTGAAGATGGTGGTCTTCGGCACCGCCGGCACGGTCGGCCGGGGACGTCCGAGCCGCGCGCCGATTTCGTGAAAGGCCGCGACGAGCGGCGACGGCCGCGTGCCCATCGCCTGGAAGCCATGCGCGTGCGCGCCCGCATAGCGGGCGTTCACTTCCCGGACCGACCGTACGGCCAGTTCCCGCACCGCCGCGGCGCTCACCGCCGCCGGACCCACGCCCAGGCGCACCTCGATCGGCGGTCGCGAGTAGTTCAGTCCCCAGGCGGCCAGGAACCAGAGGTAGACGACGGCCAGCAGCATCGCAGTGGCCCAGAGCGCCTGGCCCACCGGTGCCCAGGTGCGCTGCCGCCGGGCCTGCCGCCCGCGGACGAGCCAGACGGAGGCCAGCAAGCCCGCGAGGCCGATGACGATGACGTCGAAGAGCGCGACAGGGACGCGATTGGAGAGCGCCGTCAGCTGCGCCTGCAGGAAGGGATAGGCGCGGGCCGCGTACACCCGCTCCACGAAAGCCGACGGCAGCGGCACGATCGCCGCTGCCAGGGCCAGGCCTACCAGGAGGATCCCGGCGACCCGGCGGGCGACCGTCCCCCTACGGGACGGTGACCGCGACTTCGCTGGCTGCCGGGCTCGTGCCGCAGGCATTCCGCGCGAACACCCGAACGTAGTAGGTGCCGGCCGGGGCCTCGCGCTCGAAGGAGGTCGCGGACCCCGCCGTCACGAAGGTTCCCTGGTTGGACTCCCCGGGGGCCGAGCCCGCTTCGATGACGTATGACGTCGGGGCCTCACCTTCGGGCGCCGTCCACGACAGCGCGACCTTGCCGCTCTGCACCGAGGCCTCGACCGCGGCGGGCGCGCCGGGTGCCTCCGCGCAGTCGAACTGGCGGGCGGCCTGCCGCGCCTGCCCGCTCCGCATGACCCACAGGCCGATGAGCACGACCGCCCCGATGACGATGACGACCGCAATGACGCCGTTCTTGTTCATGGTCGCGAATGCACGACGGCCCGGGCATCGTGCCCGGGCCTCGCCGAATGGCAGGGATATCCGAAATAAGTGGTCGGGATGGCGGGACTCGAACCCACGACCTCCTGCACCCCAAGCAGGCGCGCTACCAGGCTGCGCTACATCCCGATTTCCGTGACGCCGTCCGTCCGCTGCTACGACGCCGTACCGGCCTGGCCCTTCGACCGGCCCGACTTGCGGCTGCGCGTCGTCCCGCCGGTGGGGGTTCGACGTTCGCCGGCCTCCGGGGCCACGAGCCGCAGTTCCGGTGCGGCCGCCCCGCTCAGCAGGTCCAGGATGCCCTGCAGTCCGCTCCGGATCTCTCGGAGCCGAACCCGGGCGTCCTCCCCGACCTCGTCGGGGGCCACTCCGAGCGCCAGCGAGACCGGCGGCAACGGCTCGCCGTCGTCGCCTTCGTCCAGCCGGCGACGCGCGCCGGCCAAGGTCAGCCCCTCGCCGAAAACCAGCTGCTTGATCTGCAGCACGAGCTCGACGTCCGCGCGCCGGTAGACCCGTCCGCCGTTGCCGGCAGCCGCCTGCCCGAGCGCCGGAAACTCCGCTTCCCACGTGCGCAGCACGTAGGGCTGGATGCCGGCCATCTCGCAGACGTCCCCGGCCTTGAAGAGCTCGCGCTTCGGCACTGCCATCAGCTCGGTCCCGTCGAGGCGTCCGCCCTCGGCCCGTCGGAGGGCGGTGTCGAGTATAGCACGGCCATTTCTACCGCTTTCGGGGTCCGGAACGCTCGCGCGCGCGTTTCCGCACCGAGATCCGGATGGGGGTGCCGCCGAAGCCGTACTCCTCGCGAAGCTGGTTCACGAGGAACCGTTCATAGGAGAAATGGAGTTCGGTCGCGACGTTCGTGAACAGCACGAAGGTCGGCGGCGCCACCCCGGTCTGGGCGGCATACAGCACGCGGACGTGGCGGCGGCCGGGGCTCACGGGCGGATGGGCGGCCGTGATGCGGTCGATGAAACGATTCAGCTCACCGGTCGAGACACGGCGACGCCGCGCCTCGGCAACCTTGTCGATCGTCTCGAGCACCTTCGGGGCGCGTTCGCCCGTCAACGCCGAGACGTGCAGGATGGGAGCGTACTCGAGGAACTTCAGGTGGTAGCGCAGCTGCTCGTCGAAGTTCTTCGCGCCGTCCTGGCCGTGGACCTTCATCTGGTCCCACTTGTTGGCGACGATCACGATGCCGCACCCGGCCTCGTGCGCCGCGCCGGCAATGGCCCCGTCCTGGTCGGTGGGACCGGCCGTGGCGTCGAGCACGAGCACGACGACGTCGGCGTGCTCGATCGAGCGCTTCGCCAGCAGCACGCTCACCGACTCCACCTGGCCGGACTTCGCCACCTTGCCGGGCCGGCGGATCCCGGCGGTGTCCACGATCCGGAACCGCCGCCGATGCCACATGAGCACGGTGTCGACGGCATCGCGGGTCGTCCCCGGCACCTCCGACACGATCATGCGCTCCTCGCGCAGCAGGCGGTTGACCAGTGAGGACTTGCCGGCGTTGGGACGGCCGACGATGGCCACGGCCGTCTCGACCGGCGCCGGTGCGGGCGCTCCCGACGCGTCGGTGCGCCCCGCCCGGGCGTCCTCGTCGTCGGCATCGGCGTCGGACGCGGCCCGCACCCGGGCCGTCCGCGGCAGCCGGGCCACGATCTCGTCCAGCAGATCCCCAACTCCCATGCCGTGCTCCGCGCTCACCTCGACAACCGGATCGAAGCCGAGCCGATACAGCTCCAGCGCACCGTCGCGCGCCCGCCGGTCGTCCATCTTGTTGATGGCCAGCAGGACCGGCACGCCCGCGCCGCGGATGTGCTCCGCAATCTCCTCGTCGCCGGGCACGAGGCCCTCCCGGCCATCGACCACGAAGACGATCAGGTCGGCGTCGGCCACGGCGCGGCGTCCGCGAGCGAACACCAGGGCGTGCAAGGGGTCCTCGCTGGCCCCGAACATGCCGCCGGTGTCCGTCAGCTCGAGGCCGTGGTCCCGCCAGACCACCGGATGCGCGATGACATCGCGGGTCGTGCCGGGCACGGCCGTCACGATCGCGCGACGGGTACCGGTGAGCCGGTTGAAGAGCGTGGACTTCCCCACGTTGGGGCGTCCCACGAGCACGACCGAGGGCAGGCGCTTGGTGGTCACGGCAGCGCCCCTATCTTACAGGAATTGAAGGGGTTGTCGGCCCGTGGTCTACAGGCCCCGCGGACAGGTGCCGATAAATGGTTCTAACAGAGGCACTTGCGGTTTGACAGGCGCGCCTCGCCCTAACTACAATGCCTGCATTGCTTTAGGAGCCCCTCTGGCATGATCAAGGTCGACATCGTCAACGAGGTCTCGCGCGTGGCCGAGATTACGAAGGTGAAGGCCGAGCTGGCGGTGGACGCGGTGTTCGAGGCCATGCGGCACTCGATGCAGCGCGGCGAACGCATCGAGCTCAGGGGCTTTGGCGTGTTCCAGGTGAAGCCACGCAAACGGGGCATCGGTCGCAACCCCCGGACGGGCAAGGAAGTCAGGATTCCTCCAGGGCGGACCATCCGTTTCAAGCCGGGCAAGGAACTCCAGAACATCGGATAGGGAGTGCGGGCACTCGACCAAATCCCGACGCCGCCCTGGCCGGGCGACGATGGGACGTACTATGCGCCACCCATCCCGCCGCGGTCCCGCGAGCGGCGATGGCTGCACGTCCTCCTGCTGGCGCTCACCGTCGTCACCACCACCCTGGTCGGCGGCCTCCACTACGCGTCGTTCGAGGCGAACTTCACGAGCCAGGTCACCCTCGACTTCAGCTCGTGGTCGTTCTACGCCCACGGCCTCTGGTACTCCCTGACGGTGCTGGCCATCCTGGGCTGCCACGAAATGGGGCACTACGTCGCGTGCCTTCATTACCGGGTGGATGCGACGCCCCCGTTCTTCCTGCCGGCCCCCCTCCCGTTGACGGGTACGCTCGGCGCGTTCATCCGTATCCGCTCGCGCATCCCCTCGAAAGTCGCGCTGTTCGACATCGGGTTGGCGGGTCCCATTGCCGGCTTCGTGGTCGCGGTGCCGGCGTTGTTCGTGGGGTTGTGGCTGTCGCGGGTGATTGCGCTGCCGACCGGCTTCGAGGGGTACGAACTCGGCGAGCCGCTGCTCTTCCGGTTCGCGTCGTGGGTGGTGTTCGGCAGCGTGCCGGATGGCTACTCCGTGAACATGCACCCGATGGCCTTTGCCGCCTGGTTCGGGCTGCTCGCGACGGCCTTGAACCTGTTTCCCATCGGCCAGCTCGATGGTGGTCACGTCACTTACGCCGTGCTCGGCCGTCGCTCCACCGTGGTGACGGTGGTGATGATCCTCGTGGCCGTCGGCCTCACGGTGTTCGTGTCGTCGTCGTGGCTCGTCTGGACGCTGCTGCTGGTGGCGATGCTGTTCGTGATGGGGCCTCAGCACCCCCCCACGCTCGATGAGCACGAGCCCCTCGACGCCAGCCGCCGGTGGCTGGCGGTGTTCGGCCTGGTGATGCTCATCCTCTGCTTCACGCCCGCGCCCATCGAGCCGTTCGTCACCGGCGGCCTATGAGACGCGGCTCCCCAGACCGCGAGCCCCCACCACGCACGGACGCCTCATCGCACGGGTTGGCTCACGTGCGCGACTGCGACGGGGCTCTCGCGCTGGAGCCCCGCCCCCGGGCCCACGATCACGTCGTCAGACGGGTCTGCGAATCGCGCCGCTGATGATCGAGATCAGGAACAGCACGATGAAGATCACGAAGAGCACCTTCGCGATGCCTGCGGCCGCGCCGGCCACTCCACCAAAGCCCAGCACTCCGGCGATGAGTGCGATGATCAGGAACGTCACGGCCCAGCTCAGCATGATCCTCTCCCCTGTGGTCGGCGGCGCACGTCATGTGCGGGCCGTCGCAGTGTGAGGGTTGCAAGGCACACGCCAGCTTCGAAGGGTGGCCGTCCCCGTTTCCTGACGCCCGCGCTGCCCACTTCTGGCAGGGTCGGCCCCAATCTCGGGCGCGCGCCGCGCGTGTTCGAGTCCCCAGCCCGGGTACCCGCCTTGCAACGTCATCCGTCATCGGACACCCGGTGAAGGAGGCACGGCATGGGCGAGTGGGGAAATTGTCAGGACTGCAAGTGGTGGCAGATCGAGCCGGACGCGCGCGTGGGAGCGAAGACGCTCGGCCTGTGCATCGACGAGGCGCTCCAGCCGTTCCGGGTCCTGATCGAGGGCGATGGGGGCTGCAACCGTTTCATGGCGGGCGAGCCGGCCCGGGCCGCGGGGTCGTCGGCCGCACCGCCGACCGCCGCTCCGCAGCGCTGATCGGCCATCTCGCGTCAGGAGAACACTGATGAGGACGTTACGATTCCTGTTGGGCGGGAGCCTGCTGATCGTCGCTGCCGGTGTGCTGGTGATCGCGCGTGACCTCGCGCGCCGCGGCGCGCAGGAGGAGCGCGTGGACGAGACACTCGACGAGTCGTTCCCGGCGAGCGACCCGCCGTCGTGGACGCCGGCTGCGGCCGTGACCTCCCAGGGCGCGTGATGTCGCGGGCGCGGCGCGCCCGACCGCTTACAGCACCGTGAGCGGATCGACGTCGACGGCCGTCCGCCGTGCCAGCTCCGGTCGCGCCGCCAGGGCGCGCCGCAGCGCCTGCCGCATGGCGGCCCGTGAGGTGCCCTTCAGGAAGAACTGCGCGCGGTGCTCGCCGCGCAGGCGCGTGAGCGGCGCCGGCGCCGGACCAAGCACGACGAAGCCACGTTGCCCCGTCTGCCCACCCGCCTCCAGTGCGTGGCCGGCCAGCGCGCCGGCCGCGCTCATGGCGTCCTCGAACGAGGGCCCGCGCACGACGACGTTCACCATCGCAACGGCCGGAGGGTACCGCATCGCGCGGCGGAACTCGACCTCCTTCTCGTAGAAGGCCGGATAATCCTGCGCGGTGGCCATGCGGATGCTGTAATGGCTCGGAAACAGCGTCTGGATAACGGCCTCACCCGCGCGTTCACCCCGGCCGGCCCTGCCGGCCACCTGCGTCAGCAACTGGAACGTCCGCTCGGCGGCGCGGAAGTCCGCCAGCCCCAGCCCGATGTCGGCCGAGATGACCCCGACGAGCGTCACCTGCGGGAAGTCGTGCCCCTTGGCGATCATCTGGGTCCCCACGAGCACGTCGATCTCGCGCCGCTGGAACCGCGCGAGCATCGCCGTCAGGCTGCCTCGCCGGCGCACGGTGTCACGATCGACCCGGCCCACACGTGCCTCGGGCCAGAGGCGCGAGACCTCCTGCTCGACGCGCTCGGTGCCAAACCCCTGGTGCACCAGGTACGGCGCGGCGCAGTTGAGGCACTGCTTCGGCACGAGGCGCGCGTAGTTGCAGTAGTGGCAGCGGGCGCGCCAGTCGCGGCGTGCCGTGTGGATGGTCAAGGAGACGCTGCAGTTCGGGCAGTCGACGGTGCTGCCGCACTGCCGGCACACGACCGACGTGGCATATCCGCGCCGGTTGAGCAGCACGAGCACCTGCTCCCGCTCCGCGAGACGCGCGCCGATCCGGTCGCGCAGCGGCGCGCTCAGGATGACCTCCGGGCCCTGGTCGGCCAGCGCGTCGCGCATGTTGACGACGGTGACGGCCGCCAGCGGGCGGTCGAGCACGCGCCGGCGCATGGCGAGCAGGTCGTAGCGCCCGGCCGTCGCATTGGCGTACGACTCCATGGACGGCGTCGCCGAACCCAGCACGACGAGGGCGTCCGCGTACTTGGCCCGCATCACCGCGACGTCGCGCCCGTGGTACCGCGGCGTCTCGTCCTGCTTGTAGGACGTGTCGTGCTCCTCGTCCACGATGAGGAGGCCCGGCCGCGCCAGCGGCGTGAAGACCGCCGAACGGGTCCCGACCACGACATCCACGTCCCCGCGGCGGATCCGGTGCCACTGGTCGTGGCGCTCGCCGTCGCTGAGCCCGCTGTGCTGCACGGCGACCCGCTCGCCGAACCGGGCGCGGAAGACCGCGGCCACCGCCGGCGTCAGCGCGATCTCGGGCACCAGCATCAGCACGCCGCGACCGGACGCGCGCACACGCTCGGCGAGGCGCAGGTACACCTCCGTCTTGCCACTGCCCGTGACGCCGTGCAGCAGGGCCACGCGGAACGTGCGCTGCGCCGCCGCGGCCTCGAGGTGGTCGACGACCTGCGCCTGCTCCTCCGTCAGCGGGCGATCGCGATCGGCCGGGTCGGGCGCCCCGAGCGTGTGGCCGGCGCCTCCCTCGAACGGATCCCGCTCGACGCGCGCCTGCCGGATCGCCACGAGCCCCATGGCCTTGAGGCGGGACACGACGGCCGACGACACGCCGCGCTCGGCGAGCCGGGGGGCCTCGACCCCGTGTGGCGCGCCGCGCAGGAGCGCGAGCGCCTCGCGCTGGCGCGTGCCCAGCGCGGGCAGATCGTTCGTCCCGTCCCCCGCGCACCGTGGGTTCGCGGCGATGCGATCGGCGAGGTCGATGCCCTCGGCGGTCAGGGCCGCCACCCGCACGGTCTTGAAGGCGTCGGCCCGGCTCGTGAGCGCCTGCGGCGGCATCGCGGCAGCCAGCGTCGCGCCCGGCCCCGCCAGGTAGTAGTCCGACACCCACTCGGTGAGCTGGAGGATCTCCGGTGGCAGGAACGGGGTGTCGTCCAGGACGCGGGTGACGTCGCGCAGTTCGAAGCCTGCCTCGCCCGGCGGCGGAGGTGCGGCCTCGCCGGTGACGATGCCCGTCAACGTGCGCCGGCCGAGCGGCACCACCACGCGGGCGCCGGGCACCGGCGTGGGCACGCCCTCCGGCACGCGGTAGGTCAGCAGGTCGAGCGCGGGCACCGGCACCGCGACCGACACGAGGCGTACGGCCACGCGCCTACTCGTCGCCCTGCAGGACGGCGCGGACCTTCTTCATGTCCTCCCACACCTCACGCTTCGCCGACGGGTTGCGCAGGAGGTAGGCCGGATGGAAGGTCGGCATGAGCTGCACGCCGCGGTACTCGTAGAACCGGCCACGCAGCCGCGTGATCGGGTCGGTCCGCGCGAGCAGCGACTGCGCCGCGAACTTGCCGAGCGCCACGACGACCTTGGGCTGGACGATGTCGACCTGCCGGAAGAGGAAAGGCTCGCAGGTCGCGACCTCATCCGGCTCGGGATTGCGATTGCCTGGCGGCCGGCACTTGATGATGTTGGCGATGTAGACCTGCTCGCGGGTCAGGCCGATCGCCTCGATGATGCGGGTGAGGAGCTGGCCGGCGCGGCCCACGAAGGGCTCGCCCTGCTTGTCCTCGTCCTCCCCCGGCGCCTCGCCGACGAACATGAGATTGGCCTTCGGGTGTCCCACCCCGAACACCACCTGGCGGCGGCCGAGCGAGGCGAGCTTGCAGCGCGTGCACTGGGGGCCAATCTCGGCGCGCAGGGTCGCGAGCGCCTCCGCGGGGTCGCCGACGGCTTCCGTCGTTCGAACGGCGGCCGCCGCACTGGCGGGGCCGTCGGCCGGCGGCGCGGCGGCGAGGGTCTCGGCCGCCGCCGCCTCCGGATCGACCGCACGCTGGCGCCAGGCCGGATCGCGGCTCACGCCGGCCACGCCAAGCTCACCGAAGAACCGGAGATGTTCCGAAAAGTCGTCCGACACACTGCTCTTCTTGATGCGGGTTTCCGGTTACCGGGCCTCAGGGCCTGCTCTGCAGCAGCGTCTCGACCCGGTCGAGGATCCGTGCGGCGACGGCGGCCTTCGACTGGAGCGGCACATCCTCCGCCCCGGCCGCGTCGACCAGCGTGACCGCGTTGTTCTCCACTTCGAAGCCGGCGTCATCGCGCGAGACGTCGTTGGCCACGATCAGGTCCACCTGCTTGCGCTCGCGCTTGGCACGCGCCCGCGCGACGACGTCCTCGGTCTCGGCCGCGAAGCCGACCAGCACCGGCCGCCCGCCCTGGCGGGACGGGAGCCGCCCGAGATCCGCCAGGATGTCCGGCGTGCGCTCGAAGGTGACGGTGAGCGGGCCCTCCTGCTTGGCGACCTTCTGCGCCGCGACGCTCGCCGGCGTGTAATCGGCCACCGCGGCCGCGAGGATCGCGACGTCGAGATCGCCGGCCCGGCTCAGGACCGCCTGGTGCATCTCGCGCGCGCCGCGCACCCGCACGATCTCGACGCCTGCCGGCGCCTCCACGGTCGTCGGCCCGGCGACGACCGTGACCTGGGCGCCGCGACGGGCGGCCTCGGCGGCAAGCGCGAACCCCATGCGGCCGCTCGACCGGTTGCCGAGGTACCGCACGGGATCGAGGTCCTCGTAGGTCGGCCCGGCCGTCACCAGGACGCGCCGGCCGGCCAGTGCGGTGGACGGCCTCAGCACACGCTCTGCCGCCGCGACGATCTCGTCCGGCTCCGCGAGGCGGCCCTTGCCGATCCACCCGCACGCGAGGTAGCCCTCCCCCGGCTCGACGAGCCGCACGCCACGCGCGGCCAGGATCCCGAGGTTCGTCTCGACCGCGGGGTGCGCGAACATGTTCGAGTTCATCGCCGGCGCGAGCAGCACGGGCGCGCGTGTCGCGAGGTAGAGGGTCGTGAGGAAGTCGTCGCCGAGTCCCTGCGCGAAGCGCGCGATGGTGTTGGCGGTCGCCGGCGCGACGAGCAGCAGGTCGATCCCGTCCGCGAGGGCGATGTGCTCGATGTCGGCGTTGGCACCGGGCTCCCACTGGTCGGTGATCACCCGCCGGCGCGTGATCGCCTCGAAGGTGACCGGGCCCACGAACCGGGTCGCCGCGCCGGTCATCACCGCCACGACGTCGTGTCCGCGCTTCTGCAGGCCCCGCGCGACCTCCACCGCCTTGTAGGCGCCGATGCCGCCGGTCACGCCGAGTGCGATGAGAGCCATGGGTCAGATCCCGAAGGTGCGGATGATCTCGGTGACGGCGCCACGCATCCGGTGGGTGCGCGATCGTTCGGCCGCGATGATCTCCTGCAGCCGCACGACCGTGGCCTCCAGCGCGTCGTTGATGACGACGTAGTCGTACTCCGCGTAGCTCGAGACCTCGTCACGCGCGGTCTGCAGGCGGCGCTGCATCTGCTCCTCCGTGTCCTTGCTGCGCCCCCGCAGGCGCTGTTCGAGCACCTGGAAGGACGGCGGCATCACGAAGATCGCCGTGTGATCGATCCCGCAGGCCTTGACCTGCCGGGCGCCCTGCACGTCGATGACGAGCACGACGTCCTGCCCCGCCGCCAGCAGGCGCTCGACGTCGGGACGGGCCGTCCCGTAGCAGTTGCCGAAGACGTCGGCCCACTCGAGGAACAGGCCCTGGTCGGCCATCACGAGGAACTCGGTGCGGGAGATGAAATTATAGTCCACGCCGTCGCGCTCGCCGGTGCGGGCGGCCCGCGAGGTGTACGACCGCGACATGCGCAGGTTCGGCAGGATCTGCACGAGCCGCTCGACCAGCGTCGTCTTGCCCGTGCCCGAGGGCGCCGAGACGATGAAGAGCAGCCCGCGGGCCCGCCTACTCGACATTCTGGACCTGCTCCCGCAGCCGTTCGAGCTCGGCCTTCGCCTGGATGATCCGCTCGGGCACGAGCGCGCCGTCGGCCTTCGACCCGATCGTGTTCACCTCGCGGTTCATCTCCTGCAGCAGGAAGTCCAGCTTGCGCCCGCAGGGCTCGGGGCTCGCGGCGAGCGCGTCCCAGTGCGCCAGGTGCCCCTTGAAGCGCGTGACCTCCTCGCTGATGTCGGACCGCTGCGCGACGCGCACGATCTCCTGCGCCACCACGGCCGGGTCGTTCGGCACGAGCGCCGCCAGCTCCTTCGCCCGTTCGGTGAGCCGCGCCTCGAGCTCCTGCCGCCCCGCATCGGCGGCCGCCGCCAGCTCCTCGACCAGGCGGGCCAGCAACGCCTTGCGCTGGTCGAAGTCGGCGGCGAGGTGCGCGCCCTCGCGCATCCGCATGGCCTCGAGCTGGTCGATGCCGGCGTCGAGCGCGGCCTCCACCGCCGGCCCGAAGGCCTCGGCCAGCGAGCCGGTCTCGGCCAGGCGCTCGCGGATCGTGAGCGCCTGCGGCAGCCGCAGCAGGTCCCCCGGGGTCAACGTGCCCGCGATGACCCCACGCTCGCGCGCCAGCTCCATCGCCGCGGCCAGCGCGGCCACGAACTCCTCGTTCAGGGCCACGTCGGGCGCCGGCGCCTGCCGCAGCTGGAGCGACAGCGACACCTCGACACGCCCCCGCCCGAGCCGCTTCTGCACCCGCGCCCGGATGGCCGGCTCCAGATCGGCCAGCGTCGGCGGCAGCCGGAGCTGCAGATCGAGGAACCGGTGGTTCACCGCCCGGATGGTGAGGCCCAGCGTGCCCCGATCCTCGTCGCGCGTCAGGGACGCGAAGCCCGTCATGCTCTTGATCATGGTCGTGTCAGCTCTCCGCCCGCACTTCGGCCGGCGGCTCGCCGGCCACGAGCTCGGTCCGGTGCAGCCGCGCATAGTGCCCGTCCGGCCGCGCCAGCAGCTCATCGTGCCGGCCCACCTCGACGATCCGGCCGCGCTCCAGCACGATGATCGCATCCGCGCGCCGCACCGTCGAGAGGCGGTGCGCAATGACGAACGACGTGCGGTTCATCATCAGGGTCTGCAGGGCGTCCTGCACCAGCCGCTCCGACTCGACGTCGAGGGCCGAGGTCGCCTCGTCCAGGATGAGGATGGGCGAGTTCTTGAGGAGGGCCCGCGCAATCGCGAGGCGCTGTCGCTGGCCGCCCGACAGCCGCTGGCCGCGCTCCCCGATGCGGGTGTCATACCCCTCCGGCAGCACGGCCACGAACTCGTGCGCATGGGCCGCCCGCGCCGCCGCCTCGACGGCCTCGCGCGGGGCGTCCGGCACGCCGTAGGCGATGTTGGCGGCAATGGTGTCGTCGAAGAGCACGGTCTCCTGCGTCACCATGCCGATCTGCGCGCGCAGCGATGCGACGGTCACGTCGCGGATGTCGGCGCCATCGATGGTGATGCGGCCGCTCGTCAGGTCGTAGAAGCGCGGCAACAGGTTGACCAGCGTCGTCTTGCCCGCGCCGCTCCGCCCCACGACCGCGACCATCTCGCCGGCGCGCACCGTGAAGCTCACGCCGCGGAGCGCGTGACGCCCGTGGCCGTCCTCGTAACCGAAGACGACGTCCTCGAACGTGATGCGGTCGTGGAACGGCGGGAGCACCGCCGCGCCCGGCTGGTCCACGACCTCCGTGTGGATGTCGATCAGCTCGAAGACGCGCTCGGCCGCCGCCACCGCCTGCTGCAGGTTCGCGTTGACGCGGCTCAGCTTCTTCACCGGGCCGTACATCATCAGCAGCGCGCCCACGAACGAGGTGAACTCCCCCGCCGTCAGCCGGCCGCCGGCAATCTCCCGGCTGCCGTACCAGAGCGCGCCCGCGATCGCGAGGCCCCCGAGGAACTCCATCAGGGGCGGCAGCGCCGACAGCACGCCGGTCACCTTCAGGTTCGTGCGGTACAGCTCGTGCGACGCCTCGCTGAACTTGGCCGTCTCCCGGCGCTCGGCGCCGAACGCCTTGACGATGCGATGGCCCGCGAACGCCTCGCCGGCCACGTGCGACAGGTGCTCCTGGCGTTCCTGGCTCCAGCGGCTGACCATACGCAGCCGTTTGCCCATCCGCACCAGCGGGTACACCACCAGCGGGGCGCCGGTCATGCAGAGCAGCGCCAGCTTCGCGTCGAAGTAGAACAACAGGCCCGCGAAGCCGATGAGCGCCAGCGACTCGCGCGCCAGGTCCCCCACCGTCTCGGCCACGGCCCGCTGCACCTGGCCGACGTCGTTCCCGATGCGCGACAGCAGCTGGCCCGTCGTGCGACGCGCGAAGAAGGCGGCCGACTGATCCAGCAGGTGCCCGTAGAGCTGGTTGCGCACCCGCATGACGACCCGGTGTCCCAGGTCGTCCATCAGGTAGCTCGAGAAGTAGGCGCCCAGCCCCTTGATCAGGTAGGCGATCACGATGGTCCACGCCACCGTGCCGAGCGCCTCGTGGTTCGGCAGGACCTCGTCGATGATCGGCTTGATGAGGTAGGCCTGGGCCGCCGACCCGGCGCCGTACAACGCCATCGCGAGGACCGCCCCGAGCATCAGGGCGCGGTCGCGACGGGCGTAGCCGAGCAGGCGCAGGAACACGTTCATGGGTCAGAGCCCGCCGGGAGCGCGCCGGCCGGGTCGGTCGGCGGCACACGGTCCCGGAAGGATTATCGGCCGAATGGTCCCGCCACGGAACCGTTCGCGTAACCGTGGGGGTGCCGCTCGTGCCAGCGCCAGGCATCCGCCACGATGGTCGCCAGGTCGGGCCGCGCCGGGCGCCAGCCGAGCTCGGTGCGCACGCGATCCGCCGCCGCGAACAGCCGCGCCGGATCGCCGGGCCGGCGCGCCGCCGCCGTCCAGCGCACCGGCGCCCCGACCACGTGGCCGACCGTGTCGAGCACCTCCCGCACCGACCGCGGCTGGCCGGTGCCGACGTTGTAGGCCGCCGAGGGGCTGCCCGCTTCCAGGGCCGCCAGCGCCCGCACGTGCGCCTCGGCCAGGTCCGACACGTGGACGTAGTCCCGCAGGCAGGTGCCGTCCGGCGTCGGGTAGTCCTGCCCGAACACCTGGAGCGGCGGTCCGCCGGTGGCCGCACGAATCGCCAGCGGGATGAGGTGGATCTCCGGGTCGTGCGCTTCGCCGATCTCGCCCGACGGGTCGGCGCCGGCGGCGTTGAAATACCGCAGGGCCACCGTGCGCAGGCCCATCGCGCGCTCCGCATGCGCCAGCAGGCGTTCGACCGCCAGCTTCGTCTCCCCGTACGGGTTGATCGGCGCCAGCGGCGCCGACTCCGCGATCGGGACGTCCGCCGGTTCGCCGTACACCGCGCACGTGGACGAGAACACCAGGCGCGTCACCCCGCACGCCCCCATCGCCTCGACGAGGCGCAGCGAGCCGACGACGTTGTTCTCGTAGTAGCCGAGGGGGTTGCGCACCGAGTCGCCGACGGAGAGCCAGGCCGCGAAGTGCATCACCGCGTCGATGCCCAGCGTGCGCAGGGCGCCCGTCACCGCGGCCCGATCGTGGATCGAGGCCTCGACCAGGGGCACGCCCGCCGGCACGGCGGCGGCGTGGCCGGCCGACAGGTCGTCGAGCACCGCCACCGTGTGGCCGGCGGCCACGAGCGCCCGGACGGCGTGGCTGCCGATGTAGCCGGCGCCGCCGGTGACGAGGACCCGTGCCACCCTAGCGCCCGATCGAGAAGTACGTGAAGCCGTTCGCCTTCATCTGCTCGGGCTGGTAGATGTTGCGGCCGTCGAAGACCACCGGGCTGCGCATCAGCTTGCGCATCCGCGCGAAGTCCGGCTCGCGGAACTCATGCCATTCCGTCACGACCGCGAGCGCGTCCGCGCCCTTCAGCGCGTCGTAGTTCCGCGACGCGTAGGACACCTTCGGTCCGAGGATCCCCTTCGCCACCTTCGTGGCCTCGGGGTCGTAGGCCTGCACCTTCGCGCCCTTGTCGAGCAGTCCCTGGATGATGGGAATGGCCGGCGCCTCGCGCATGTCGTCGGTCCGCGGCTTGAAGGCCAGCCCCCACACGGCGATGGTCTTGCCCTTCAGCGAGCCGAAGTGCGCCTCGAGCTTCTTCAGCAGCACGCGCTTCTGCAGTTCGTTGACCGCCTCGACCGCCTTGAGGATCTTGAAGTCGTACTTCTTGTCGGCCGAGAAACGGACGAGCGCCTTGACGTCCTTCGGAAAGCAGCTGCCGCCGTAGCCGACCCCGGGGAACAGGAACGACGGCCCGATCCGGCGGTCCGACCCGACGGCCTGCCGCACCAGGTCGACATCGGCGCCGAAGATCTCGCAGACGTTGGCAATCTCGTTCATGAACGAGATCTTCGTGGCGAGCAGCGCGTTCGCGGCGTACTTCGAGAGCTCGGCGCTGGCGCAGTCCATCACCATGATCGGCGCGCCGGTGCGCGTGAACGGCTTGTGGAGCTTGACCATCAGCTCCGCCGCGCGCGGATCCTCCGCGCCGATGACGACCCGGTCCGGCTTCATGAAGTCGTCCACCGCCGCGCCCTGCTTCAGGAACTCGGGGTTGCTGACCACGCTGAACGGATGGGTGGTCTCGCGCCGCACGATCTCGCGGACCTTGCCGGCGGTCCCGACCGGGACCGTGCTCTTGTTGACGATGACCCGGTAGCCGTCCATGCTGCGCGCCACGTCGCGCGCCACCGCAAGCACGTGCTGGAGATCCGCGGACCCGTCCTCGCCCTGCGGGGTGCCCACCGCGATGAAGATGATCTGCGTCTGCTTCACCGCCTTGGCCAGCTGTGTCGTGAAGACCAGGCGGCCCTCCGCCTTGTTCCGGCGGACGAGCTCCTCGAGCCCGGGCTCGTAGATCGGCACCTTGCCGCGCCGGAGCATCCGCACTTTCGACTCGTCGTTGTCGACGCAGATGACGTCGTTCCCCGACTCCGCCAGGCAGGCGCCCGCGACCAGCCCGACATACCCCGTGCCCACAACCGCAATCTTCATCGCCCCGCGCCCCTCATCCGGCAGCCCGCTGCCGAGCCGGCGCCACTGCCAGATCGGCACGACACCCCGGTGTCGCCGCAGCCGGCCAGCGGAACCCATCGAGGCTACCACCCCCCTGATTGTGCTGTCAACATACTGAACCACAAGGACTTGTTGTTTTGTGGTAGCCTTGGGCCCGGTGCGGATCCTGCTGGACTACCGCCCCGCGCTCCGCGAGCGGACAGGGGTCGGCGAGTATGTGCATGAGCTGGCGAGGGCCCTCGCCGGCGCCCGATCGCCCGACGACGCGCTGCTCCTCTTCACCAGTTCCTGGCGCGACCGTCCCGCCCCGGACGCCAGCGCGGCGCTCCAGGGGGCGCGGTTCGTCGACCGCCGCGTGCCGGTGACGGCGCTCACCTGGGCGTGGCACCACCTGGAGTGGCCGCCAGCCGAGTGGCTGGCCGGACCGATCGACGTCGTGCACTCGCCCACGCCGCTCCTGCTGCCGGCCCGGGGGGCCGCACAGGTTGTCACCGTGCACGACCTCGACTTCCTCGATCACCCCGAGCGTGCCGGCGCCGAGATGCGGCGCGACTACCCCCGGCTCGTGCGGGACCACGCCCGACGGGCCGACCGGATCATCGCGGTATCCGGCTACACCGCCTCGCAGGTCACGGAGCGGCTGGGCGTCCCGCCCGAACGTGTCAGCGTGTGCTCGGCGGGACCACCCGCCTGGACCGCCGCCGTCGCGGACACTCGAGCGGCGCGTGGCACACCGGGCACGGCCATCCTGTTCGTCGGCACGGTGGAGGCGCGGAAGAATGTCGGGGGCCTGCTCGCCGCCTACCGCCTGCTCGTCGAGGAGCGGCCCGACGCGCCGCCGCTCGTCATCGCCGGGCGCGTGACCGACGCCGCGGCCGGATGGGTGGCCGACGCCACGCGCCCCCCGCTCGCCGGCCGCGTGACCTTCACGGGCTACGTCGCCCCGGACGAACGTCCGTCCTTGTACCGCGACGCCAGACTGCTCGTCCTGCCGTCCCACGAGGAGGGCTTCGGCCTCCCGGTGCTCGAGGCCATGGCCTGCGGCGTGCCGGTCGTCGTGAGCAACCGGGGGGCGCTCCCGGAGGTGGCGGGGACCGCCGCGCGTCCCGTCCCGCCGGACGATCACCCGGCGCTCGCCGAGGCCATGCGTGTCCTGCTGGACGACCAGGCGGCGGCGGCCGCCACCCGGCAGGGCCACGCGGAGGCGGCCCGGTACGCGTGGAGCCGCACGGCCCCAGCCGTGTTCGAGGCGTACCGGCTGGCCATGGCCGCTCGGGAGGCGCGATGAGGATTGCCGTGGACGCCCGCGAGCTCTGCGGCAAGCCGACGGGCGTGGGCCGCTACCTGGCGGAGCTCCTCCGCGAATGGAGCGACGGGCCGGCGGCCCGGCACGAATGGGTGCTCTACGCGCACGAGCCGCCGGTCGTGCCGCCGGCCTTCGCCGGCGTGGTCGAGCTGCTGCCCGGTGCCGGTGGCACGCGCTGGGAACAGTGGGACCTCGGCCGACGGCTGCGGGCCCGGCGCCCGGACGTGCTCTTCGCGCCGGCGTACACCGCGCCGCTCGTCGCCCCCTGCCCCGTGGCGCTCACCATCCACGACGTGTCGTTCTTCGCGCTGCCCGACGAGTTCCGCCTGCGCGAGGGAATGCGCCGGCGGCTGCTCACCCGGCTCTCGGCCCGCCGCGCGCGCGTGGTGCTGACGGACTCGGCGTTCTCGCGCGGCGAGATCGTGCGCCGGCTCGGCACGCCCGCCGCGCGCGTCCGCGCGATTCCGCTCGGCATGCATGTGCCCGCCCCGCCGCCGGCCCGCGGTCGTGAGCCCATGGTCCTGTTCGTCGGCTCCATCCTGCCGCGACGGCACGTCGACCTGCTGGTGGACGTCTTCGTCTCGCGCGTGCTGCCGGCCGTACCCGACGCGCGGCTCGACATCGTCGGCGCGAACCGCCTGCCGCCGCACCTCCGCGTGGACCGCGGCCTCACGGATGCGCCGCCCGGTGTCCGGGAACGGGTCCGGTTCAGGGACTACGTGGACGACACGACGCTGAAGGACCTCTACGCGCGCGCCTCCGTGTTCGCGTTTCCGTCGGCCTACGAAGGCTTCGGACTGACGCCCCTCGAGGCGCTCGCTGCGGGCGTGCCGCCGGTCGTGTTCGACACGGGCATCGCGCGCGAGATTTACGGCGACGCGGCGTGGTACGTCCCGTATCCCGACGGCAGCGAGGAGGGACTCGCGCAGGCCCTGATCGCGCTCCTGACGGACGAGGCCGCGCGGGCGCGTCCACTCGCGGCGGCCGCCGGGGTGCTCGGGCGTTATCGCTGGGCCGACACGGCGGCCCGCACGCTGCAGGCCATCGAGGAGGCGGCGCGTGCCTGAGGCCGCCCAGGTCGATATCGTCATCGTGTCGTTCAACGGCCGGGACGAGCTGGACCACTGTCTCGCCTCGATCGTGGGGCACACGGCGCCGTACCCCTCGACCATCACGGTCGTCGACAACGCGTCGCGCGACGGCACGGTCGCGATGCTGCGCGAGCGCTGGCCGCAGGTGCAGGTCATCGAGGCCGGCGGCAACGTGGGGTTCGCGCGCGCGAACAACCTCGGCATCCGGGCGACCAACGGGGAGTTCGTGCTGCTGCTCAACCCCGACACGATCGTGCCCCCGGGGGCGGTCCCGGCGCTCATTCGCGGCCTGGCCACGCATCCCGAGGCCGCCGCGGCCGGCCCGCGCCTGGTCGACCCGCACGGGTATCCGGAGCTGTCGTTCGGCTGGGCCATCGGCCCCTTCGGGGAGCTGCGGCAGAAACTGATTGGCGGCCTCTACGCGAGGCGCCTGCGGCCCGTGGTGCGGATGGTCGACCGCTGGTCACGCCTGGCGGGCGAACGCGACTGGGTGAGCGGCGCCTGCCTGGCGCTGCGCCGCGAGGACCTGGAGGCCGTGGGCCTGCTGGACGAGCGTTACTTCATGTACACGGAGGACGTCGACCTGTGTGTCGCGCTCCGCGCGCGCGGGCGGGCCGTGCTGTTCGTGCCGCAGGCGGAAATCGTCCATCGCCGGGGCACCGCCGGCCCCCGCAATCCCGCCCTGGCCCGGCTGCGCCGGCAGAGCCAGGTCGCGTACTACGAGAAGCACCACCCACGATGGGTTGGCGTGCTGAAGCTCTACCTGCGACTCACCGGGAAGCCCTACCGCGATTGACGCGGGGCCACGGCGGTCATCCGCGGATGCACGCGGATGAACGCGGATGGGCGGGCTCGGGTCGTGGCGTCCAGGCGCGGTTGCCACGTCACGACGACGCACGCGTGTCAACGGGCGACCACGGGAGATTCATCCGCAGATGAACACCGATGAACACCGATGGCGTCACGCCGTCGCCCGGCGGCGCGCCGGAGGCGCGCTGGGAGCGAGGTCGTGACCACGCGCAAACGAGCGCGCATTCCTCCAGCAGATGCGCTTGTTCGCGCGTGATCACGACCTCGCTCCGCGGCCCCTGCGGGGCCGTCCGCCGGGCTCGTGCGGGTCTGGCCGCCGGGCTGCTATCTGCGTGCATCCGCGTGCATCCGCGGATGACTCTTGAGGGTGTGGCGATCATGCGGCTTCGCCGTTCCCGCCGAGAGCCAGCGGCGGTCATCGCTGGCCCCGTCGACGTATCACGGTGTGCCGACGCGCCACCGCCAGGCCACGGTGCCGCCCATTCCGTGTAATCTGTGGACGGCCGTGTTTTCGGTGACATGGCCGCAATTTCTGCGATCCAGCGCATGAGAATCGCCATCGATGCCCGCAAGCTGCGCGACTTCGGCATCGGCACGTACATCCGCAACATCCTGACCGGGCTGGCCCGCCTCGACCAGACGACCGAGTACGTCGTGCTGTGCAAGCCGGAGGACGCCGCGGCGGCGGCCGTGGGCCCGAACTTCCGCGCGGTGCCGGAGCGCGCGCGCCCCTACTCGATCGCGGAGCAGATTCGCGTGCCCCTGAGCCTCGCCCGCGAGCGGGTCCAGCTCGTGCACGAGCCGCACTACGTCCTGCCGCCGGCCACACGCTGCCGATCGGTGGTGACGATCCACGACTGCATCCACCTGATGTTCCCGCAGTACCTGCCCTTCCGCTCCGCGCACCTGTATGCGCGGGCGTCGATGTGGGCGGCCACCCGGCAGGCCGATCGTGTGCTCACCGTCTCCGAGGCGTCGAAGCGCGACATCCTGCGGTTCTTCGACGTCGCGCCGGAGAAGATCTCGGTGATCCACAACGCCATCGACCCGCGGTTCCTCGAGCCGCCGGACGAGGAGCGGATGGACCGGATCCGCCAGCGCTACCAGCTCGACCACCCGTTCGTGCTCTACGTGGGCAACATCAAGCCGCACAAGAACGTCGACCGCCTGATCGAGGCGTTCAGCCGCGCGCGCGCGACCGGACCGGATGACCTGCGTCTGGTGATCATCGGCGACGAGCTGTCGAAGTACCCGGCGCTCCGGCAGGCGGTTCACCGCCATCGCCTGGGCAAGCACGTGCGCTTCCTGGGCTTCCAGCCGTTCGAGACGCTGGCGGCGTTCTACCGCCTCGCCCGCGTGTTCGTGTTCCCGTCGCTCTACGAGGGGTTCGGGCTGCCGCCGCTGGAGGCGATGGCGTCGGGGACCCCGGTCGTCACCTCGAACGTGTCCTCACTGCCGGAAATCGCGGGCGACGCCGCGTTGCTCGTCGATCCCACCGACGCCGAGCCCATCGCGGACGCCATCGTCCGGGCGGCCACGGACGAGGCGCTGCGGGCGGATCTGGTCAGCCGGGGCCTGGCCCGGGCACGACAGTTCTCGTGGGAGACCGCAGCGCGCCAGGTGCACGCGACCTACGGCGAGGTGCTCGCCCGGTGAAGGTCGCGCTCATCCACGACTGGCTGACCGGGATGCGCGGGGGCGAGAAGGCGCTCGAGGCCATCTGCTCCCTCTACCCCGACGCGGACCTCTTCACGCTCCTCCACGTTCCGGAGTCGACCTCGGCCTTCATCGAGGAGCGGCGCGTCTTCACCTCGCCCGTGCAGTGGCTGCCGTTCTCGGGCCGGCTGTACCGGGAGTACCTCCCCCTGTTCCCCGCGGCCATCGAGCAGTTCGATCTCGATGGCTACGACCTGGTGATCAGCACGAGCCACTGCGCGGCGAAGTCGGTGGTGGTCCCGGGCCGGGCCCGGCACGTCTGTTACTGCCTGACGCCGATGCGGTACGCCTGGGACCAGTACGACGCCTACTTCGGTCCCGATCGCATCGGCCGGGTGCCGAGCCGGCTGCTGCGGCCGGTGATGGCCGCGATGGCGCGATGGGACCGCGCGACGGCAGGCCGGGTACACCGCTATCTCTCGATTTCGCAATATGTTGCGCGGAGGATCGCGCTCTACTATAATCGTCGATCGACCATCGTGTATCCGCCTGTCGAGACGACTTTCTACGAGCCTCCCGGGAGTCCGGACCAGGCGGGCGCCGCCGGGCCCGGCCCGTCGTTCCTCGTCGTGTCGGCGCTCGTGCCCTACAAGCGCGTGGATCTGGCGATTGCGGCGGCCCGCCGCGCGGGCGTGCCGCTGACCGTGGTCGGCGACGGCCCGGAGCGCGCGCGCCTGGAGGCCCTGGCCGGCGACGGCGTGCGGTTCCTCGGCTGGATCGACAACCATGACATCCGGGACCTCTACCGCAGCACCATCGCGACGCTGCTGCCGGGCGAGGAAGACTTCGGGATCGTGCCCGTCGAGGCGCAGGCGTGCGGCCGTCCGGTGGTGGCGCTGGGCCGGGGCGGCGCGCTCGACACCGTGGTCGACGGCGTGACGGGGGTGCTCGTGGACGCGGGCACCGAGGAAGCGTTCGCCGACGGCCTGCGGAGGGCGGCGGCCACGTCGTGGGACGCCGCGCGCATCCGCGCGCATGCCGAGCGCTTCAGCCGCGAGCGGTTCCGCCGCGAGATGCTGGCCGTGATCGAGGAGACGCTGGACGCACCGGCCGGGCACCGATGGTAAGACGCCACAACCGGCTGCTCGTCGCCTTTCACGTCCTGACCGACGCGGTGCTCGGCATGGCGGCGTTCGTGCTCGCCTACCTGATCCGCTTCAACACGGGGCTGATTCCCGCCCCGAAGGGCCTGCCGCCGCTCACGCAGTACGTCGACGTCCTGCCCTTCATCGCGCTGATCGTGCCGCTGGCGTTCCACCTGCAGGGGGTCTACCGCCTCCGGCGCGGGCGGTCGCGCATCGACGACTTCTTCAACGTCTTCGTCGGCAGCATCATCGCCGTCGTGCTCGGCATCGTCGGCACGCTGTACTTCCAGGCGTACTACGTGCCGGACGAGCTCAAGGACCGCGGCGCCTACGAGGTGTCGCAGGCGGTCTGGGGCCTCTTCCTCGTCCTGAACATCGTCCTCGCCTACGCCTCGCGGAAGTTCGTGCGCGAGGCGCTGGAGCGCCGGTGGAGCGCCGGCGTCGGGCTGCGGCGCGTGCTGATCGCGGGCGCGGGCGAGCTCGGGCGCATGGTCGCGGACAAGATCCTCGAGCACCGGGAGCTCGGGTACCAGATCGTCGGCTTCGTGGACGACCGCGCGGGGGGCGACCACATCGGCTACCGCGGCCTGCCGCTGCTCGGGCGCCTCTCCGAGACCGCGGAGGTCGCCACGCGCGAGCGGGCGGACCACCTCTACGTCGCGCTGCCGCTCGAGGAGCACATGAAGCTGCTCGACCTCGTCGAGTCGACGAGCCGCGAGGGCGTGGACATCAAGGTGGTGCCGGACCTCCTGCAGTTCATCGCGCTCCGGGCGCGCCTCGAGGATCTCGACGGCGTGCCGGTCATCAACCTGAACGACGTCCCGCTGCAGGGGTTCAACGCGTTGGTGAAGCGCGCCATCGACATCGCGATCTCGGCGGTGGCGCTGGCGGTGATGGCCGTGCCGGGCCTGGTGATCGCGTGGCGCATCCGGCGCGAGTCGCCCGGCCCGATCTTCTACACCCAGGAACGCATGGGGCTCGACGGCAAGCAGTTCACCGTCTACAAGTTCCGGACGATGCCGGTCGACGCCGAGGCGGCGACGGGACCGGTGTGGGGCGACTGGGACGACCCGCGCGCGACACCGGTCGGACGCTGGCTGCGCCGCCACGACGTCGACGAGCTGCCGCAGTTCTGGAACGTGCTGAAGGGCGACATGTCGATCGTGGGCCCGCGCCCCGAGCGCCCGTTCTTCGTCGAGCAGTTCAAGCACCGCATCCCGCAGTACATGCTGCGCCACAAGGTGAAGGCCGGCATCACCGGCTGGGCCCAGGTGAACGGCTGGCGCGGCAACACGTCGCTCGAGAAGCGGATCGAGTACGATCTCTATTACATCGAGAACTGGTCGGTGTCACTCGACCTGAAGATCATGTGGTTGACGGTCGTGCGCGGCCTGTTCGCCCGCCACGCATGAGCCGGGCGGCCTGGGCGTCACCCGATCTCCGGGACACCCGCCCCCGGCTGCCCGCATCCGTTGCCGCCATCCGTACCGTCCGCACCATCTGTGCAATCCGTGCAATCAGTGGCCCGTCCCGTGACTGAGTAGGTGCCATCCGTGCCCAGCGAACGCGTCGTCATCACCGGAGCCGCCGGCTTCATCGGGTCCCACCTTGCGGAGACCCTGCTCGACCGGGGGTACTCGGTCGTCGGGATCGACAACCTGCTGACGGGCGACGTCGCGAACATCGCCCACCTCAGGAACCGCGACTTCGAGTTCATCAAGCACGACGTCACGAACTACATCTACCTCGACGGGCCGGTCCGCTACGTGCTGCACTGGGCCAGCCCGGCCAGCCCCATCGACTACCTCGAGCTGCCCATCCCCACGCTGAAGGTCGGCGCGCTCGGCACGCACAAGGCGCTCGGCCTCGCCAAGGCGAAGGGCGCGACGTTCGTGCTGGCGTCCACGTCCGAGGTGTACGGCGATCCGCAGGAGCACCCGCAGAAGGAGACCTACTGGGGCAACGTGAACCCCATCGGGCCGCGCGGGGTGTACGACGAGGCGAAGCGGTTCGCCGAGGCCATGACGGTGGCCTATCGCCGGTATCACCACGTCGACACCAAGATCGTGCGGATCTTCAACACGTATGGCCCGCGCATGCGGCTGCGCGACGGCCGGGCCGTGCCCGCCTTCATCTCCGCGGCGCTGCGCAACCAGGACCTCGAGGTCTTCGGCGACGGCAGCCAGACGCGCAGCTTCTGCTACATCACGGACCTCGTGGACGGCATCCTGAAGCTGATGCTCTCGTCCGAGAACGATCCGGTGAACATCGGGAACCCGCACGAGATGACCGTGCGGGAGATGGCGGAGACGATCATCCGCCTGACCGGATCCTCCAGCCGCATCGTGCACAAGCCGCTGCCCACCGACGACCCGAAGGTGCGCCAGCCCGACATCACGCGAGCCCGCACGCTGCTCGGCTGGGAGCCGAAGGTGAACCTCGCCGAAGGCCTCGGCCACACGATCGAGTACTTCCGCCAGAAGCTCGCCGCCGGCTGACCCCGTGCCATCGGGCCTTCCCGGGCCCCCGGCGCGCCGGTCAGGAGGGCTGGTTGATGATGCGCGCGACGCGCCAGATGTAGTCGATGCCGGAGGCAATCGTGATCGCGGCCGACAGCCAGATGAAGGCGTCCGCAATCCGCGAGTGGTACCCCTGGTAGTTGAAGTACATCACCACGACGCACGTGAAGATGAAGAGCGCCGTCGCGCCCTTGCCGAGCAGCGACGGCCGGAACGTGCGCGGCCCGATGGCCAGGTTCACGATCGCGACGGTGAGCACGATGCCGACGTCCCGGCTGATGACCAGCACGGTCAGCCAGACCGGGAGGCGGTTGACCAGCCCCAGGTCGGGCAGCGTCAGCACGATGAACGTGGTCACGAGCAGCAGCTTGTCGGCAGCCGGGTCGAGCCACTCGCCGAGCGCCGTCTTCTGTCCCGCCTTCCGGGCGAAGTACCCGTCGAGCGCGTCGGTGAGCCCCGCCGTCATGAACGTCACCAGCGCCCAGCCGAACCGGCCGTAGACGACCAGGATCACGAATGCCGGGATGAGGAACATCCGCAGCAGCGTGAGCTGGTTGGCGACGGTGAAGATGGGGGCGGTCATGGCCGCGCCAGCGCCTTCAGCCGGGCCACGGCGTCGAGCGCCTCCGCGCCGCTCACCGGGCGGAGCAGGCCGAACTGGCCGCCCTCGCCCAGGGACAACACGCCGGCGGCGACCGCCTGCGACACCGCGGGATAGCTCAGGTGCCCCGGCGGGACGTCGGCCACCTGGAGCCGGGCGTTGCGCCACGTGGCGGCCGCCGAGGGCCGCCGCGACGCGATCAACGCCAGCGCCCTGGACACCACCTGCGCGAGATCGCCGCGGCGCACCTGGGCCGCCGGCTGGAACTGGTAGTTCGGCAGGGGGTCCATCACGCCCGCCCGGACCACCGCCAGGATCCACTGCTGCGCCCAGTGTCCGCGAAGGTCGGTCATGACCACCTGGCGCGTTGGCGCCGACGCGAGCAGCGGCTCGAGCTGCACCCCGAGCAACGCGGCCAGCTGCCCCCGCGTGACGACCGGCGCGGTGCCGATGTTGCGGTAGCCTTCCGGCAGGCGCGCGAGCACGGCCCGCTCCCGCGCGGTCTCGAGCGTCTCATCCGCCACGGCGCTCAGGTCGATGGCCCGCGCCTTCTCGTACGCCTCCACCGCCGCGGCGTAGTCCTCCTGGCCCTCGAGCACGGCGCCGAGGCCCGCGAACGCCGCGGCGTCCATCGGGTCGAGTTCCGTGGCCCGCCGGTAGTGGTCCCGGGCGGCCGCGGCGTCGCCGGCCGAGCGCTCGACCGCCGCGAGCTCGCGGTACAGGAAGGCCGACTCGGGCGACCCGGCAATCGCCCGCTGGTAGGCGGCGCGCGCCTCGTCCCAGCGGCCCGCCTGCTGGGCCGCCTGCGCCCGCGTGAGGTTGTCCTGCATGGCGCGGAACTGCAGCACGTCGACGCGGCTGCGCACGGCCGTCAACGACGGATCGGCCGCGAGCGCCGCCTCGAAGCTGGCGAGCGCCTCGCCGTCGCGTCCAAGCGCCAGGAGCGCACTGCCCCGCCCGACCAGAGCCGGCACATAGGCCGCCTCGCCCGCGAGGGCGCGATCGAACCGGCCCGCGGCATCTTCGGCGTCCTGCCGGGCCAGCTGCACCCAGCCGAGGCCGGCCTGCGCGGGATAGAAGCCGGGCTGCTGCCCCAGGGCCCCCTGGAACTCACGTTCGGCGTTCCGGAAGTCGCGCACCTGCAGGTAGCGCCACCCCCGCTCGATGCGCGTGGCCAGTTCCGGCGCGGCGCCCGGGGGCGGCGTCGGATAGAGGTAATCGGGAAACGCCGGGCTCGCCGGCGCCGGCGGCAGCGTCCGCGTGGCGCAGGCCCCGAGCGCCAGGGCCATGGCCACGGCCGCGCCGCCGAGCCACGCCGTCCGGCGCACCCGCGCCACCCGTCTCAACCGTGCCATTGCCGCGTCACTCACGAGCTCCTCCCGCGCGCCGCGCCACCGGCGCGGCGCCTTGCAGCCGGTCCACCAGCCGTCGCGGCAACTCCGCCTCGAGCACCACGCGTGTGCCGGCCGTCACCTGGCTGAGCACCCGTCCGTGCCGGTAGACCCACGCCAGCCGCTCGGCGTCCGCCGGCGTGGCCATGTCCAGATCGATGCGCACCCGCTGCTGGTCGAGCGCCAGCCGCGACGTCACCGCTTCCAGCAGCGCGTCGCACCCTTCCCCCGTCACGGCCGAAATCAGCGCCGCGCCCGGATCGGCCTCCTGGAGGCGTCGCCGTTCGTCCGCCGTGATCTGGTCCACCTTGTTGAACACCTCGATGCGTGGGACCTCGGTGGCGCCCACCTCGGCGAGCACGCGGAGCACCGCCGCCACGTGCCGCTCCCGCTCGGGGTTGGCCGCGTCGATGACGTGCAGCACCAGGTCGGCCTCCGCCGTCTCCTCGAGCGTCGCCCGGAAGGCGGCGACCAGCGCATGCGGCAGCCGGTCGATGAAGCCGACCGTGTCCGAGACGAGCAGCTCGCGGCGATCGGCGAGCCGGGCCCGCCGAACCAGCGGATCGAGCGTCACGAAGAGCGCGTCCGACGCGACGGCGTCGGCGGCCGTCAGCCGGTTGAACAGCGTCGTCTTGCCGGCGTTGGTGTAGCCGACCAGCGCGACCGTGGGCACCGCCGCCTTGTGGCGACGGTCGCGGAGCTGTGAGCGGCGGCGGCGCACCTCGTCGATCTCCTGCTGGAGCGCGTGGATACGCGTGCGGATCTTCCGCCGGTCGGTCTCGAGCTTCGTCTCGCCGGGCCCGCGGGTGCCGATGCCCCCGCCGAGCCGAGACAGCTCCCCGCCCGCGCCGACGAGGCGTGGCAGGAGGTACTTGAGCTGGGCCAGCTCCACCTGCAGCTTGCCTTCGCGCGTGCGGGCACGCTTCGCGAAGATGTCGAGGATGAGCTGCGTCCGATCGACGACACGGCGAGCCAGTCGCTTCGTCAGCTCGCGCAGCTGCGCGGGCGAGAGCTCGTTGTCGAAGATGACGACGTCGACATCCGCCTCGGCCGCGGCCTGCGCCAGCAACTCGACCTTGCCGCGGCCCAGGAAGGTCGCGGGGTCGGGTTTGGGCCGCTCCTGGAGCACCCGCAGGATGATCCGCGCACCGGCCGCGTCGGCCAGGCCCGCCAGCTCCTCGAGCGAGTGCTCCTCGTCCACCCGCCGGGCATCACCCGTGACGAGGCCGACGAGCGCGGCCCGCTCGATGAGAACGGGACGCCGATCAGTCATTGGAAGGAAATGTTGCCGCCTGTGCGGCATTTTAGCACCCGGCGTCGTTCACGCCGGCCGTGGGGCCCGCCGCCACACCACCGTGGCCAGCACCAGCAGCACGACGACGTCGAGCACGAACACCACACGCAGGCTCGCGCCGCCCACGAACCCCGCGAGCACCGGGCTGGCCGCCAGCCCGACGAGCGAGGCCGTCGTCATGAAGCCGAACCCGGTGGCGTGCGCGTCCGCGGGCAGCAGCGCGCCGGCGCCCGAGTAGGCCGCGGTCATGCCGATGCCGATGGTCACGCCCGAGAGCGCGACCGCGGCGCCGACCACCCAGATCGGCGGCGCGAGGGCGACCACGCCGACCGCGAGGCTCCCGGCGACGGCGGCCGCCGTGATCACCTCCCGCGGCGTGAGGCGGCGCAGCAGCTTGCCCGCGAGGTGGTGCCCGAGCGCCGCCGCAATCGCGCCGAGCGAGAAGAGCAGCCCGGCGACCGTCGCGACGCGACCGTCCGGCACACCGAGCGCCGAGACGTACAGCGGCAGCACGGGCGCGAAGCTGCGGTCGACGACCTGCATCACGAAGATCACAGCGAGCAGCAGGAGGAAACCCGGCGCGCGCACGAGCTCGGCGAAGACGGCCCGCGTGCCGCGGCCCGCCGGCGCCGTGCGCCCCACCACACGCGGCTCGCGGTACAGGAACCAGATGATGGCAACGCCCAGCAGGTAGAACGCCGACGCCACCAGGAACGAGCGGCGGATGCCCACGAGCGGCGCCAGCACCCCACCGAGCACGGGGCCCACCGCCGGTCCGATGCGCTGCCCGGTCTGGACGAACCCGATGGCCCAGGGCATCCGATCGCGCGGCACCGACTCGGCCGCCATCGAGACCGTCAACGCGCCATAGCCCGCGAAGAGCCCCAGCAGCGCCCGCAGCGCGAAGAGCTGCCAGGGCGCCGTGACGAACGCCATCGCCGCCTTCGTGAGCACGAAGGCGGTGAGCGACCGGATCACCAGGAGCTTGCTGCCGTACCGGTCGCCGATCCGGCCCCACAGCGGCGCGCTCACGGCCGTGACCGCCGGCGTGGCGCCGAGCGTCAGGCCGGTCCACATCGCAATCTCCCGGACGTCCGTGGTCCCGAGCTGGCTGATGTACAGCGGCAGGAACGGCATCACGAGGGTGAAGCCCGTGAAGCCGATGCAGCTCGTCGCCGCGCAGACCAGGACGTTCCGGCGCGACTCGGCGGGCTCGAGGGTCAGGGTGGACGTACTCACGCCGTCTGGGGCTGGCTCCGGCGCGCGTCGGGCGGGCGGGGCTCGTTGCGCACGGCGGGCTAGAACCGGATCTTGACGCCCGGTCCCGGGTAGACCTGGATGCTGTCGATGAAGCGGATCCGGTGCGGGTTGGTCTGCATCACGATGGAGCTCGTGCGGATGCCGTCACCGAAGAAGCGGCAGCCCTTGAGCAGGGTGCCATCGGTCACGCCGGTCGCGGCGAAGATGATGCTCTTGCCCGACGCCAGGTCCTCCGATCGGTACACCCGGCGCAGGTCGGAGATGCCCATCGCCTTGCAGCGCTCCTCGTCCTCGGGCCTGGTGATCACCAGGCGCGCGAAGATCTCCCCGTTCAGGCAGCGCATGGCGGCGGCGGTCAGCACGCCCTCGGGCGCACCACCGACGCCCATGACCGCGTGCACCCCGCTGCCGGCCACGGCGGCGGCAATCGCCGCCGACAGATCACCGTCCCCGATCAGCCGGATGCGTGCGCCGGTGGCCCGGATGTCCGCGATCAGCTTCTCGTGGCGGGGCCGGTCGAGCACGACGACGCTGAGCTCGTCCACCTGGCGGCCCAGGCTACGGGCAATCGCGCGCAGGTTCTCACGCACCGGCGCGTCGAAGTCCACCAGGTGCTTCGAGGTGGGCCCGACCACCAGCTTGTCCATGTAGATGTCGGGCGCATGCAGCAGCCCGCCCGCCTCCGACGCCGCGAGCACCGCGATGGCGTTCGGCGCGCCCGTCGCGCAGAGATTCGTGCCTTCGAGCGGGTCGACGGCGATGTCGACCTCGTCGAACGTCCGTTCCTTCCGGTGGTGGGCCATGCCCACCTTCTCGCCGATGTAGAGCATCGGCGCCTCGTCGCGTTCGCCTTCACCAATCACGATCGTGCCGTCGATCGGCACGGTGTCGAGTTCCTTGCGCATGGCCTCGACGGCGGCCTGGTCGGAGAAGTGACGATCGCCCTGCCCCATGGTGTACGCGCAGGCAATGGCGGCCTGCTCCACGACGCGCAGGAATTCGAGCGAAAGATCGGACTCCATCGTGTGCCGTTGCTCCTTCGGATGTCGAGGTCCGCGCCACGGGCGCCCGCGCCTGCCCGGCAGGCCGCTCGCACCGCGCGGGTCGGTCAGGGCGGCCCCTGTAACTGACAGTGAATGAAGACGATAGGACGCGCAGGGGACGGAAACAGCGAATCGTAACACGAAACCTCAGCGCCGCAGGACCTCCACCGGCGCCCCCCGCCCCACGCCGAGCGCGGCCGCGGCCCGCCCGCCGTTGACCGCCACCTCCAGATGATCCGAGCTGCCGAAGAGGGCGCACAGCTCGTCGGGGCCGGCCTCGGCGTAGGCCATCACCACGCGCGGCACCTCGCGGCCGGCGATGGTCAGGGCCAGCCCGCCCGCCGCCGCGAAGCGCTCGAAGGTCGGGCGGTCGATGTTCGTGATGAGGTTGCCGAACCGATCGACGCGGACCACGACGCCCCCGATGCGGTCCGGGCCGACCTCCGGTGCCGGCAGGGCCAGGCGCACCGGGTCGCTCACCCGCCGTCCCAGCCGCAGGAGCCCGACGCCGGCCGCCAGGTGCCCGGCCGCGGGCGCGAACCGGTCACGGCCTTCGAAGGTCCGGCTGACGCTCGCCAGGGCGTACTTTCGCTCGCTGAGCTCCACGATGGCCTTGGCGGGCGTCTCGCGCAGGACGGCCTCGAGCACCCCGTTGTCCGGCGCGACGAACTTGTAGTCGCCCGCCTCGACCGCGAGCCCCCGCCGGTGCGATCCGACGCCCGGATCCACGACCACGAGGAAGACGGTGCCCGCCGGGAAGTACTTGTAGGCGGCCCCCAGTTCCAGCGCGGCCGCAAGAACGTCGTGCGCGGGCACCTCATGCGTGAGATCCACCAGCGACGCCTCCGGGCAGATGCCCAGCACGACGCCCTTCATGGTGCCGGCGTAGTGGTCGCGGGAACCGAAATCGGTGAGCAGGGCGACAACAGGGCGGGCCATTGGGGAATGGTACTACTGCCGGCTGCTTCGCAGCCGGTGGGCCGCCTCGCTGCGCTCGGCGTGTGGCCTTCGGTGGGCCTCGGCCGCTGCGCGGCCTCGGTAGGACTCGCCGTCGCTGCGCTCGGCTCGCTGGGACTCGTGCTCGCCCCTCGACGGCGCGCGGGGCGACCCTGAGCGAAGTCGAAGGGTCGCTGGTCCACGCGTCGCACATCGCTGGGACTCGCCGCTGCGCGGCTCGCTGGGACTCGTGCTCGCGGGCTCGCGCATCGCACGTCGCTCGGACCAGGGCCTTCGGCCCTCGCTAGGAGGGCGGCTCGCTATCGCTCGGCGCGCGGGCCGCAGCGTGGCGAAGGCCGGCGGGAACGCGAAGCGTCCTCCGAGCGAGCCGAGCGCAGCGATGGCGAGTCCGAGCGAAGTGCGACGCGCGAACCCGCGAGCACGAGTCCCAACGGCCGCGAAGCGGCCGGCCTACCGAGCCCCGAAGGGGCGAGGCCTACTCGGGCTTGCGGAGCAGCGTCTCCCGCACGTTGTTCTTCATCAGGAACGACTCGGTGACCTCGAGCCCGTCGAAGAGCTTCGTCACGTCGCGATTGAGCAGGCTCTTCTGCCGCGGCCGCGACGCGTGGTACGGCCGGTACCTCAGGGTCTGCTCGTCCACGACGACGAACTTCGTGTAGGTCTCGTCGGTGGGGTTGGTCGTGCTGAACAGGCCGAGCAGCACGCCGCCGGGATTCAGCCGGCGCACGAGGGCGCTGGCCAGGGCCTGGGCGGCGGGGCGCTCGAGATAGTCGAACACATCCCAGCACAGGATGCCGTCCACCCCGTCACCGCCCTCGGGGAACCGCGCCTCGAGCGCCGCGGGCAGGGCCTCGATGGTCCCCGCCTTGAGGTGCCGTTCGATCTCGGACGCGATGTCCTCGACGCGAATCTTGCAGCCCAGTTGCTCGCCGAAGAAGGTCACGTTGCTGCCGACCACGGGCCCGAGGTCGATGAGCGCGGGCCGCTCGTGGCTCTGCAGCACCTTCAGGAAGCGCGCGAGCGCCTTGGTGGGATGGGTCGGGTCGTCCTGCGGGCTCGTCGCGGGGGCGACGACCGTCGAGGGCTCGGGTTCCGTGGAACGCCGGCCGCCCAGGAAGGAGAACAGGGAACGGGAAGCGCCGGACATGGACACAGGACACGCGGCGGGACGAGCCCGCCGCGCGCGCAACACAATGTGGATGAACCGGCGCGCCTACGCGCCGACCTTCTGGCCCTGGTTCTGACCGCCCTGTGCGGGCTGGGCCGCCTTCTGCGCCGGGGCCGCCTGGCCGCCCTGCGCGGCCGGCGCCGCCGCGGGCGCCTTCTGGCCGCCACGCTGCATGTCGACGCTGCCGCGGAACAGGGCGCCTTCCGCGATGGCCACGCGCGGCGACGTGATGTCGCCATCGACCGAACCGTTGTCGCGGATGTCGACCTTGTCGGACGCCGTGACGTTCCCGACGACCTCGCCGAGCACGACCACGGCCTTCGCGAAGACCTCCGCCCGAATCTTGCCGTTCGGGCCGATCGTCAGCACGTTGTCGCGGAGCTCGATCTTGCCCTCGACGTGCCCCTCGATCGTCAGATCCTCGCTGCCACTGAGCTCGCCCTTGATGACGACAGACTTCCCGATGTTCACCTTGTCGCTCCCGATCTGGCGGCTCTCGCCGTGGGCTGGTCCGGTGGACGCCTGCGCAGCCGGCGCCGTGGGGGCCGGCGGCGCGGCAGCCGGCTTCACCGACTCATCACGCTTCCACATCTTGAATCCTCCCCCTCCGCTGGTGCGCCGAGGGTGCCGTTAAGAAACCCGGGGAAAGGGGCTTCGCGCCTGAAGCGCTGCCAGTATATGAACGGGTCTCGAGGGTTGTCTAGTCCTTTTATTGCTGAGGGTTAGGGGCAATGCTACGATCGGGGACGAGCCGGATTCAGCCGTGACACGCATCTACCTCGACCACAACGCCACCACGCCCCTCGGGCCGGCGGCCGCCGCCCGGATGACCGACATCCTGACCCGCGTCTGGGGCAACGCCTCCAGCGTCCACCACTTCGGCCAGCAGGCCAAGGCCGTGATGGACGATGCGCGGGTCGAGGTGGCCGCCCTGATCGGCGCCGAGCCCGCCGAGGTGGTCTTCACCGGCAGCGGGACCGAGAGCGACAACCTGGCCATCCGGGGCGCGGCCGAGGCCCTCGAGCCCACCGGCCGGCGCCACCTGATCGCGAGCGCGATCGAGCACGAAGCCGTGTTGAACACGATGAAGGCGCTCGCCCGCCGCGGCTGGCAGGTGACGTTCCTCCCTGTCGGCCCCTCCGGCATCGTCTCGCCCGACGCGGTGGCCGAGGCGCTCACCGACGACACCGCGCTCGTGTCGGTGATGCACGCCAACAACGAGCTCGGCACGATCCAGCCGGTGGCCGAGGTGGCCGCGCTCGCGAAGGCCCGCGGCGCGCTGGTGCACACCGACGCGGTCCAGACGGCCGGCAAGATTCCCGTCGACGTGCGGGCGCTCGGCGTCGACCTGCTGTCGATCTCCGCGCACAAGTTCTACGGGCCGAAAGGCGTGGGCGCCTTGTGGATCCGCCGAGGCGTGCGCCTCGTCCCGTACCTGACCGGCGGCCGGCACGAACGCAACCGGCGCGCCGGCACCGAGAACGTCCCGGCCATCGCCGGCATGGGCGCGGCCGCGACCGCGGCGCGGGCGTCGATGGCCCGCGAGGCCACGAGGCAGGCGGCACTTCGTGATCGGCTGGAGGCAGGCCTGATGGCGGCCGTGCCTGGCGTGAGCCTGAACGGCGCCACCCATCCGCGCGTGCCGAACACGACGAACCTGAGCTTCGACCGGCTCGAGAGCGAGTCGCTGCTCATCGCGCTCGACCTCGAAGGCATCGCGGTGTCGTCCGGCTCCGCCTGCTCGTCCGGCACGCTCGAGCCGTCGCACGTGCTGAAGGCCATGGGGCTCCCCCACGCCCGCACGCTCGGCTCGCTGCGCTTCAGCCTCGGGTCGTCCACGACCGAGGCCGACATCGACCGCGTCATCGCCGTCATGCCCGCGATCGCCGCGAAGCTGCGTGGCTTGACCACGGTCGGCGGGCGCCGTTGAAGTGCCGCCACAGGTCAACCGGAATGCGTCACGGGGACCCGGAGACACGGAGGCACGGAGCCGTGGGGTTCCGATCGCAGAGTTCAGATGTGAGATTTTCGGCAGGGGGAGCACAACACCGACGGCTGAGACTTTCCCGGATGTCCTTCGTGCGGTCTCCAACCATCAGCCTTCAATCCGAGAGCGGAGTCCCCGGCTCCGTGCCTCCGTGTCTCCGTGCCTCAGTGGTGGCATCCCCAATCGGCCCGGACGCACCATGCGCATAGTCGTCGCGATGTCGGGAGGCGTCGATTCGTCGGTCGCCGCCGCGCTGCTCGCCGAGCAGGGTCACGAGGTGATCGGTGTGTCGATGCAGCTCTACGACCAGTCTGGCGGCGCGGCGGACGGCGAACCGGGGGTGGCGCAGTTCGGGACCTGCTGCACCCTGGACGACCTGTACGACGCGCGGCGCGTCGCGGGACAGCTCGGCATCCCCCACTACATCCTCGACTTCGAGTCGCCATTCCACCAGCACGTGGTCCGGAACTTCGTCGATGAGTACGTCGGCGGGCGCACGCCGATTCCCTGCGTGCGCTGCAACAGCGACGTCAAGTTCCAGACGCTGCTCCAGCGGGCCGCGGGCCTCGGGGCCGCGCGCCTGGCCACCGGCCACTACGCGCGCGTGGAGGCGTCGGACGACGGCCGCGTGATCCTCCGCCGCGGCGCGGATCCGGCGAAGGACCAGTCGTACTTCCTGTTCCCCCTCACGCAGGACCAGTTGCGCCAGGCCCTCTTCCCCGTCGGCCACCTCCCGAAGGACGCCGTGCGCGCCGAAGCCCGCCGCCTGGGCCTCGCCGTCGCGGACAAGAAGGACAGCCAGGAAATCTGCTTCGTGCCCGACGGGGACTACGCGGGATTCATCGAGCGCGCGTCTGGTCACGCCCCGACCGCCGGTCCGGTCCTGGATCAGGAGGGCACGGTGCTCGGCACGCACGAGGGCGTGCACCGGTTCACGGTGGGGCAGCGGAAGGGCCTGGGCCTCTCCTCCACCGTCCCGCTCTACGTCCTCGAAGTCCGCCCCACCGACGCCGCCGTCGTCGTCGGGCCGCGCGCCGCGCTCGATCGCGCGAGCCTGACCGCAGCAGACGTCAACTGGATCGCGGGCGGCCCACCCGACGGCTGGCGGCGGGTCACGGCGCAGGTGCGCCACCGCCACCGCGCCGCCCCCGCCCGCGTCCGTGCCCTGGACGACGCCCGCGCGGAGCTCACCTTCGACGAACCGCAGACCGCCATCACGCCCGGACAGGCGGTGGTCTTCTACGACGGGGACGCAGTGCTGGGAGGCGGGTGGATCGAATGAGGACGGAGGAACAGGAATAGAGAATCGACAATTGCGAATCAAGAAAGGAATTGGGAAGGGAGAAGGAATTCCGCCTTCTTGCCTTCTCCGATTCCTTTCTTGATTCCGGTTTCTTGATTCTCTCTTCTCTGGGTCAGACGTGCGCCGGCGACTCGTGGGCCGTGCCCGCGAGGAAGCGCTCGGCGTCGATGGCAGCCATGCAGCCGGAGCCGGCGGCCGTGACCGCCTGGCGGTAGACGTGATCCTGGACGTCCCCCGCCGCGAAGACGCCGGCGACGCTCGTCCGCGAGCCGTCGTGGGTGCGGATGTAGCCGTTCTCGTCGAGCGTCAGCTGTCCCTGGAACAGCTGCGTGTTCGGCACGTGGCCGATGGCGATGAACACGCCGTCGACGGCGAGCTCGCTCTGCTCGTTGGTCTTGTTGTTGTGCAGCACGAGGCTCGTGACTGCGCCGGCGCTCTCGTCCTTGATGTCGAGCACCTCGGTGTTCCACAGGAAGGAGATGTTGCCCATGCCCATCGCCTTGTCCTGCATCACCTTCGAGGCACGCAACTCGTCGCGGCGGTGAATCACCGTCACGTGCGTCGCGAGCTTCGACAGGTAGATCGCCTCCTCCATCGCGGTGTCGCCGCCGCCGACGACGGCGATCGGGCGGCCCTTGAAGAAGTACCCGTCGCAGGTGGCGCACGTCGACACGCCGCGGCCGGAGAGGCGCTTGTCGACGCCGAGATCGAGCCACTTCGCCGACGCCCCCGTGGCGACGATCAGCGCCTGTGCGGTGTAGCGGGTCTTCCCCACCGTGACGGCGAAGGGCCGTGATCCGAGCTCGACGGACGAGACGTCGCCCTGCATGATCTGGGCGCCGAACCGCTCGGCCTGGGCCCTGAGCTCCGCCATCAGGTCGGGGCCCATGATGCCGTCGCGGTAGCCGGGCCAGTTCTCGACCATCGTGGTCAGCATCAGCTGCCCCCCGGCCTCGACGCCCTCGATGACGAGCGGGTTCAGGTTGGCGCGCGCCGTGTAGAGCGCCGCCGTCAGGCCGGCAGGGCCCGAGCCGATGATGATGACCTGGCGTTCGGTGTCCATGGATCTCCGGAAGGGGTGGGGGCCGGGGCGCGGGCAGCCGCCCGCGCCCCGCGCACTGCGGTCCTACGCGAGGTGCTTGTCGAGCATCTGCGCGAGGTCGTCCTTCGCGGCGAGCCCGACGACGGTCTCCTTGAGCTCGCCGTTCTTGAACAGCAGGAGCGTGGGGATGCCGCGAATCATGAAGTCGCTCGGCGTCTTCGGGTTCTCGTCGATGTTGACCTTCGCCACGGTCACGCGGCCGTCGTACTCCTCGGCCAGCTGGTCGACCGTCGGGGCGAGGCGGCGGCAGGGCGCGCACCACTCGGCCCAGAAATCCACGAGCACGACGCCGTCCTTGACGGAGTCGCCGAAGTCGGAGTCGGTCAGAACCTTGATCTTTTCGGTAGCCATTAGTCCCTCGAACCGTTGGATGCCGCGGGCGCGCGGCGGTTTCCCGCCCCGGCCGGCCCGCGGCGCCGCTGGGCAATCACCCTTTTATACACCTTGACATACTCGGCCGCCGAACGGTCCCAGGAGAAGTCCTTCCGCATCCCGTTCTTCCGGAGGCGCTGCCGGATCTTCGGGTCCTGCCACGCCGCCAGCGCGCGCGTCACCGCGTCCACCAGCGCCTCGGGATGGTACTCGCTGAAGAGGAACCCGGTGCCCTGCCCGGCGCGGGGCTCGTACGGACGGACCGAGTCCACGAGCCCCCCGACGGCCCGGACGACGGGCACCGTGCCGTAGCGCAGCGAGTACATCTGGTTCAGGCCGCACGGCTCGTAGCGCGACGGCATGAGGAACAGATCGGCACCGCCCTCGACGAGATGCGCCCGCGCTTCGTCGAAGCCGATGAACACGCCGACCCGGTCGGGCCGCCATTCGGCCAGCCGCCGCCAGAGGTCCTCGTACCGCGCGTCGCCGGACCCGACCAGCACGTAGGTGGCGTCGAGCTCCAGCAGGCGGGACGCGGCCGCGTCGATGAGGTCGAACCCCTTCTGGTCGACGAGTCGTGACACCAGCCCCACCACGGGCCGGGCGAGACTCGCCTCGTCGGTCGGCAACCCGAAGCGCTCGAGCAGGGCGCGCTTCGCCGCGACCTTGCCCGAGAGGTCGTCGGCGGTGAACGGGACCGGGAGGTACGGATCGTGGGCTGGATCCCAGGCCGTGGTGTCGATGCCGTTCAGGATGCCGACCAGCCGATCGGCCCGCGCCCGCACGACGCCGTCGAACCCGTAGCCGAACTCCGGCCGCTGGATCTCCAGCGCGTAGGTGGGGCTGACGGTGGTGACCGCGTCGGCGAAGTTGACACCCGCCTTCAGCAGGCTGAGGCGATCCCAGAACTCGAAGCCGTCGACCGCCCGGAAGCCGGCCCAGTCGAGCCCGAGCCGCGGCACCCAGTCCTTGTCCACCACGCCCTGGTAGGCGATGTTGTGGATCGTGAACACCGACGGCGTCCCCGCCAGCGGCGCCTGTGCCCCCGCCGCCTGCAGGTAGGCGGGCGCGAGCCCCGCCTGCCAGTCGTGCGCGTGCACGACATCGAACCTGTCGGGCTGCGCCGCCGCCCACCGCAGCGCGGCCTGGATCAGGACCGCGAATCGCAGGGGGTTGTCGCCGTAGTCGACGTTGTGCTCGTTGTAGAGCCCGGGGCGGTTGAAAAGCGGCGGGCAGTCGGCCAGCAGCACGCGGGCGCCCGGCCCGAGCGACACCTCCGAGAGCGTGACGTCGAAGCTGTACCCCGCCATCGCAATCGAGACCGCGCCCGCGTCCGTGCCGGCGTCGACGCCGCGGTAACGCGGCGTGACGACCGTCACGGCGTGCCCGAGCCGCCCGAGCGCGACAGGCAGCGCGGCCGCGACATCGGCGAGGCCGCCGGTCTTCGAGAACGGGTGCACCTCCGACGCGATCATCAGCACACGCAGGCCCGCGACGGGCCGCGTCGGCGCCTTCGCCGCCCCCGCCGGTTTCGGGGCCGCCGCCTTGCGCACGCGCTTCGCCGCGGTGGGTGTCGCCGCGGGCGGCGCGGGCGCCTGGGTCCGCGCGGGACGCCCATCAGCCGCCTCCGCGCCCTCGCTGCCCGGCACCGCCGCCGGGGCCATCGCGTCGTCCGGGACCTTCACGGCTTTCGCGGCCCTCGAGCTCTTCGTGGCCCTGGCGTCCGTCGTGCCCTTCGTGCCCTTCGTGCCCTTCGTGTCCTTCGGAACCTTCGTGTCCTTCGATCCGCTCTTACTCATATCCCCACATTACCTGCCCCGCATCTCAATCGCGCGACCTTTCGCCGCCTCGGCGGCGGCCGCGGCGGCCTGGCCCCGCCGGCTCAGCACGTCGGCCGCGACGTAGTGGCCGAGTGCGGCCAGCGGACCGCGGGGGGCCAGTTCGACACCACGACGCGCCAGCGTGAGCGCCTCGTCCAGGTCGCGGCCGAGGTCGAGGTAGAGCTTGCCGAGGAGGATGTGCCCCTCCGCGAAGTCGGGATTGACACGGATGGCGGACTTCCACGCCTCGACCTGCGCGGCGCGGTCACCGGCGGCCTCGAAGAGGCGGCCAAGGTTGAAATGCGCGCGGTAGTTGTCGGGATGCCGGCTGAGCTCACGGGCGTAGAGATCCCGAGCCTCCGCCGGCCGGCCCTCGGCTTCGGCCAGCACCGCCAGGTTGTAGTACGCCAGGCGCACCTCCGGCTTCATCTGGAGGGCGCGCTCGATGTCGGCACGCGCCTCCTGGAGGCGTCCCTGCTTGAAGCGGACGACGCCCAGCGCGTTCTGGGCCGAGGCGAGGCTGGGATCCGCCTCGAGCGCGGTGAGGAACGTCTGCTCGGCTTCACCGAGCCGGCCGAGGTCGGACTGGATCTCGCCGAGCTGGTACCGCACGTAGGCATTGCGTGGATCGCGCGCGAGGTACTGCTCGTAGCCGGTCATCGCGGCCTGCTCGTTGCCGAGGCGGCGGTAGGCGTTGGCGAGGTTGATGGTCGCCAGATCGTACCCGGGGCTGAGCGCCAGCGCCTTCTGGTAATACGGCACCGCCTTCGCGTACTCGTGGCGCCGGAAGTACTCGTTGCCGATCATCGTCCAGGCGTCGACGATCTGCGGGTCGTCCGCGACGATGGCCTCGAGCGCCGCGATGGGGTCGCCGGCGCGGCCCTCCCGCGCCTGCAGCATGCGATTGAAGACGTCGATCTTGTCCTTGGGATCGGCCCGGGTCTCGCCCTCCGGGATCGCGACGTCGGTGAACGACCCGACGTACCCCAGTGCCGCCAGGCGCTCGCGCGTCTCCGGATCGATGGCGGCCGGGGCGGCCGGGGCACCGGACGCGGCCTCGCGATCGAGCCGGCGGATCTCCAGGCGGAGCCGATCGCCGAGGGCCTGGCGGTCCTCGAAGATGTTGGTGGTCTCGCCGGGATCGAGCTCGAGGTCGTACAGCTCCGGCCGGGGCGCGTCGATCAGCTTGTAGCGGCCCTCGCGGAACGCGCGCAGCTCCGACCACCCGAAGTGGTTCCGCGCATAGATCGACTCGCTGTAGGCGTCGAGCTCGAGGTCGGCGGCGGCCCCCGTCATCAACGGCACGAGCGAGGTACCACGCACCGAGCTGGGCACGGCCTGACCGGTGAGCGTGAGGATCGTCGGCATCACGTCCTCGGTGCGCACGATGGCCGGCACGCGCCGGCCTGCCAGGCCCGCATAGGGCGCACGCACGATCAGCGGCACGTGCTGCGTGCCCTCGTAGACGAACAGGCCGTGGGTGCCCTCGCCGTGCTCCCCGAGGGACTCGCCGTGGTCGCCGAGCACGACGACCAGCGTGCGATCGCGCAGGCCCTGCGCGTCGAGCCAGGCCAGCACCCGCGCCAGCTGGGCATCGACATACGCAATCTCGCCGAGGTACGGCCGTGACGCGAAGCGCGTGCGGAACGGCTCGGGCGGCTCGTAGGGCGAGTGCGGATCATAGAAGTGCAGCCAGGCGAAGAAGCGCGAGGCCTTGTGCGCCTCGAGCCACGGCAGCGCGTGATCGACGACCTCGGCCGCCGGGCGGGCGATGTCCCCGAGCGCGAAGCCCTCCCCGGGACGCTGGTTGATGTCGAACTCGTCGACGTACTCGTCGAACCCCTGATCGAGGCCGAACTTGGCGTCGAGCACGAACGCGCCGATGAACCCGCCGGTGGCCCAGCCCCCCGCCTTGAGCGTCTCGGCCAGCGTCTGCCGCGAGCCGTCGAGGATGTACCCGCCGTTGTCGCGCACGCCGTGGAACGGCGGGTCCTCGCCAGTGAAGAGCGTCGAGTGCGCCGGCAGGGTCAGCGGCGCGGGTGAGACAGCGTGCTCGAACACCACGCCGTCGGCGGCGAGGCGGTCGAGCGTGGGCGTCGCGCCGGACGTGTCGCCGTAGGCGCCCAGCCGGTCCGCGCGGGTCGTGTCGAGCGTCACCACGAGCACGTTCAGGTCGGCGGGCGCGACGCCGCGCGGCAACGCGCCCATCTCGACACCGGCCAGGGTGATCGCGGCCGGACGCCAGGCCCACCAGGCCCCGGCCCCCGCCGCCAAGGCCAGGGCCACGAGGACAGTCCCGACGGCCGCCTTCTTCGTCACCGGCGCCCCCCCGGTTCGAGGCGCTTCAGGGCGTCGGCCGCCGGCGTGAAGGTGGGGTCGGCCGCCAGCGCGGCGCGGAAGTGCCGCTCGGCGCCGGCGCGATCGCCGGCGCGCAGGTCCATGAGCCCGAGGTTGAAATGCGCGGGCGCCGGCCGGTGGCCAAGCGAGATCATGGCCTCGAACTGACGCCGGGCCATCGCGAGATCACCGGACTTCAGCGCCGCTTCGGCGAGGTTGGCCCGGGCGCGCGGCTCACGCGGATTGGCGTCGACGGCCGTGGCCAGCGCCGTGGCCGCCTCCCGCAGCCGGCCGGCCCGCTGGTAGATCACGCCGAGGGTGTACCAGCCGTAGAACGAACGGGGCTCGCGGGCCAGTCCTTCACGCGCGGCGCGCACGGCGGCATCGATGTCCCCCTGCATCGCCAGCACCTTCGCCGTCTCGAACCGCGGCAGCGTCACGTCGGGGTTCAGCTGCAGGGCCGCGGCGTACTCGCCGAGTGCCGCGTCGGGCTGGCCGGCCGCCGCGTAGGCGTTGCCGAGATAGAGGTGCGCCTCGAAGGCGCGGACATTCAAGTCCAGCAGCTTGCGGAAAAGCGGAATCGCGGCGGTCGCGCGTCCGCGTTCGAGCTGGCCGAGCGCGCGGTTCAGCAGGTCGCGGTACGCCAGGTAGTCATCGAGGTGATCCTTCGGGTCCTCGCCGGGCGTACCGGTGACCGGCGCCAGCGTCCCGACGTACCCGAGCGCCTGCAGGCGGCGGACGGTCTCGGGGTCTGGCGCGGCGGCCGGCGGGCGCGCGGTGCCCTGCTCGCGGCGCGTGAGCGTGGCGAGCTCGGCCGCGAGCCGCGATGCCACCACCGCGCGCGTGTCGACGATGTTCTTCTGCTGCGCGGGGTCGACGCGCAGGTCGTAGAGCTCGGGCCTGGGCGCCGCGATGTACAGGAACTCGCCCACGCGGACGCCACGCAACTCACTCCAGCCGAAATGGAGGCGCGGGTACCAGCTCTCGGCCAGCGACGGCGGGACGTCGCGGCGCGCCTGGCCACGCATCAGCGGCACGAGACTCTCGCCGTCGGGGGTGTCGAGCGCCCCGGCCCCGGCGAGGGCCAGGAGGGTCGGTGCGACGTCGACGATCCGCACCTGTTCGTCGACGACCCGGGGCGTGAGGCCGCCTCCGGCGGCGATCATCGGGACGTGCAGGGTGCTGTCGTAGATGAAGTAGCCGTGGTCCCGCTCGCCGTGATCGCCCAGCGCCTCGCCGTGATCGCTCGTGACGACGACGAACGTGTCGTCGAGGCGCACGGCCTGCAGCAGGCGGCCCACCATGGCATCCGCGTAGGCGACCTCCGCGTCATAGAGCCGGCCCGGCACCTTGCGCTGCCAGTCCGCCGGGGCGTCGTACGGCAGGTGCGGATCGTAAAGGTGCACCCACGCGAACCATGGGCCGCTCCCCTGCTGGATCCAGCGGAGGGCCGGCGCGACAACGGCGCCCGCCGGCCGCTGCAGTTCCGCCAACGCCACCTGATCGCCCGCCGGCGCCGCGAAGTCATCGTCGTAGACGTCGAACCCCTGGTCGAGCCCGTAGCCGGCGTCGAGCACGGCTGCGCCGACGAAGGCGCCCGTCCGGTAGCCGGCCGCCTTCAGGCGCTCGGCCACGGTGACCGCCTGGGCCGGCAGCACGGGCGCGCCGTTCAACCGGATGCCGAAGGCGCCCGGGTAGCGGCTGGTCAGCAGGGACACGTGGGAAGGAAACGTCAGCGGCACGTGGGCGACCGCATCGGCGAACCGGACCCCGCGGGCCGCCAGCCCGTCGAGCGTGGGGGTGACCGCGTCCTCGTCCCCGTACGCCCCCACGCGGTCGGCCCGGAGGGTATCGATCGTGACCAGCAGGATGTTGGGTGGGGTCGCCGTATAGGTCAGCGCTCCCAGGGGCCAGGCACAGGCCGCCAGGGCCGCCAGCAGGCGCAGCGTACGGGCACGGGGCGGCATGGCCGACCATTGTACGCGCGGTCCGGCCGGCCCGGCCGTGGCGAGCCCGGCCGGCCGGCACGGTCATTTCACGATTCCTCACCCCGGCTGGTGGATTGGGGCCGGTTCTGCCGTAGAATGCAGCCCTGCCGTACGACTGTTCGGTGTTGTGTTTTGGCGGGGCTGCCGGTTCCCGACCGGTACGCGCCTGCTTCGTCGACTTCAGGAGGAGGAACGCTGCACATGCGAAGAAGGGTGTACCTTCTGCTCGCGGCGATGCTCGTGGCCCTGCCGGCCGCCTCGTATGCCCAGCTCGGGCAGACGGCCGTGCTGATTGGCGTGGTCACCGACACCAGCGGCGGGGCGATCCCCGGCGCCACGGTGACGGTCACGAGTCCGGCGCTCATTGGCGGCCCGCGGGTTGCCATCACGGGCGCTGACGGCGGGTACCGTTTCCCGTCGCTCGCACCGGGCGCCTATCGTGTCCAGGTGGAACTGCAGGGCTTCAAGACCTACCTGCAGGAGAACGTCCGGCTGGAGCTCGGCCAGACCATCACGCTCAACCCGGTGCTCGACATCGGCACGCTCCAGGAGAGCGTGACGGTGACGGGTGAGGCGCCGATCGTGGACACGTCCTCGTCGGCGGAACAGAAGAACCTCTCCCAGGAAGTCATGGAGATGGTGCCCTTCACCAACCGGTTCGGTCCGGGAGCCATGCTCCTGGCGCCGGGGGTGAACCCGAACAACTACACGGCCTACGGGAGCGGCGGCTCCTCGTCCAACGCCTACATGATCGACGGCGTGGACGTCAGTGATCCCGAGGGCGGCACCATCTGGGTGTTCGCGAACCACAACTGGATCCAGGAAGTGCAGGTCATCGGGCTCGGCGCCGACGCCGAGTACGGCGGCTTCACGGGGGTGGCCTCGAACAGCCTCTTCCGCTCGGGCAGCAACGTGTTCTCGGGGCTCTTCGAGACGATCTTCGAGAACGACGCGCTGACCGGCGACAACACGACGCCGGAGCTGCTCGACGAGAACCCGGATCTGACGCCCGGGAAGACCGACTACATCACCGACTCGACCTTCCAGATTGGCGGGCCGATCAAGCGGGACAAGGCCTGGTTCTTCACGAGCTTCCAGTACTACCGCCCGAAGACGGCCCCGGCCGGCTTCCCGAAGGTGGAGGTCTCGGGCGCGCCGAGCGCCCGCCTCGAGAGCTCGCCGCGGTTCCTCTTCAAGCCCACCCTGCAGCTCGGCACGAGCGACAAGCTGACCGGGTTCTTCGAGATCGACAGCTACACGGTGGACGGCCGCGGCGCCGGGGCCACGGTGTCGCCGATCGCGACCGTGCACCAGGACTCCCCCGAGCTCTCGTGGAACGTCAACTACACGAAGATCCTCTCGTCGACGACGGTGTTCGACGTGAAGTACTCGGGCTTCTGGGGGTACTACTACCTGACGCCCTACGGCGGGGACAACACGCCGGGGTGGTACGACGTGAGCGAGGACTTCTACTCGGTCAACTCGTACTACTACTACAACGCCGACCGCCGCCGCTCGCAGGCCAATGCGGCCGTCACGCACTACGCGTCGGGCTTCGCCGGCGACCACAACTTCAAGTTCGGGGTCGAGTTCGAGCGCAGCTACGTCAAGAGCGAGTACGGCTACCCCGGCGACATGTACATCTTCGCGGACGCGGGCGTGCCCTATGGCGCCTACTTCTACGAGGGGTACCTGAAGGACAACGTCAACACCCGGACCGCCGTCTACGCGCAGGACTCGTGGCAGGTGAACCGGCGGCTGACGATCAACCCGGGCGTGCGTGTGGACATGCACCGCGGGCACAACCAGGACCTGGACCAGACGGTCTTCAAGACCAACCCCGTCGCGCCGCGGATCGGCTTCGCCTTCGACCTCACGGGCGAGGGCAAGACGGTCATCAAGGCGCACTACGGGCTGTACTACGATGGGGCCAAGTCCACCTACTACGACCCGATCGGCCCGAACATCGCCCCGGTGATGTACGCCGACATCGATCCGGTGACCCTCGAGCCGCTCTACGAGCCGTACGTCACGCGGCCGGGCGCCGCGGCGACGCTCGACTCGGGGCTCAAGCACCCGCGCATGCGGCAGTTCATCGCGGGCTTCGATCACGAGATCGCGCCTGGCTGGGCGTTCGGCGTCACCGGCATCTACCGGAAGAACGACCAGTTCATCGACGACGTCCTGCAGAACGGCGTCTTCACGGAGGAACCGCTGTCGGATCCGGGCCCGGACGGCGTGCCCGGCACGGGTGACGAGACAGGCACGACGATCACCACCTACGCGCAGGACAACGACGCGCTCGAGAACCGGTACCTGATCACGAACCCGTCGATCGCCTACCGGGAATACAAGGGCGTGGACATCAACCTGAAGCGCCGGTACGCGAACCGCTGGATGTTCGACCTGTCCTGGGTCATCTCGAAGATCAAGGGCAACATCGACAACACCGGCAGTTTCGGCAACACCACCGAGTTTGACGACCCGAACCAGGACCCGCGGTTCCAGCCGTTCCGCGACGGCACGCTGGCCCGCGACAACACGCACCTGGTCAAGCTGCTCGGGGTCTACACGCTGCCCTGGGACATCCAGGCCTCGGGGGCGTTCTTCTACACCACCGGGAACGCCTTCACGCGCACCGTGCGGGTCTCGCTGCCGCAGAACCGCAAGGACCTGTTCATCGAGCCCCGCGGCAGCCAGCGCTACGACGCCGAGCCGCGCCTCGACTTCAAGCTCGAGAAGCAGTTCCGCATCAGCGACACGGGCCGCCTCGGGCTGACCCTCGAGGCGTTCAACGTGACCAACACCGCGGCCGTGACGTCACGCACGACCCGCTCGGGGTCCAGCTATTTCACCCCGACGGGCCTCACCAACCCGCGGCGCTGGCGCATCGGCGCCGTCTACCGCTTCTAGCCCCGGCACAGGCCCCGTCTCCTCCCGGGAGGCGGGGCCTGTGTCATTTGAGATTGAAGATTGAAGATTGAAGATTGATGGCAGGTTTCAGATTGAGGATTCGAGATGTATTGAGAAGTGAGGATTGAGGATTGGCGATGGACGCGCGCCAATCTGCAATCTGCAATCTTCAATCTGCAATCGATCTTCAATCTCCAATCTTCGATCTAAGATCGATTTCCATGTCCTCCCCTCCCCGGAACACCCGAGGCATGCCGCGCGAGCTGGCCGAGCTCCATGCGCTGGCCGAGCAGAACGAGCAACTCGCCGGCCCCGCGGCGCTCCAGGCCGATCTCGTGGCCGCCGAACGCCGCGTCCGGGGCCGGGTCCAGACCACCTGGATTGACCTGCCCGACGAGAAGCTGCGCGCCCGGCTGGCCGCGGGACGCGCCCTGATCGATTTCGAGGCGCTGCCGGTCGACTGGACCGAGGCCCGCCTCGTCTTCCGCCAGGTCACCGACATCCTCAAGCGCCACGACGCCATCGAAGCCCGCGAGGCGGCGCGGCTGCACGACCTCGGGCGCGAACCCGATCTGCCGGCGCGCGCGGCCCGATGGTTCCGTGGCGAACCGGACGACACGGCCGGTGCCGAGATGCTGGGTGAGGTCCTGACCTGGGCCCTCCGGCCGTTCCTGGCGCGCGCGGCCGAGGTGCTGCAGCAGCGCGTGAGCTTCGACGGCTGGACGGCTCGCACGTGCCCGGTCTGCGGGGCCGCGCCCGATCTGGCGCAGATCACCCCGCAGGGGCAGCGCCGCCTCATCTGCGCCCGCTGCCAGACCAGCTGGGCCACCGATCCCATCGCCTGCCCGTTCTGCGGGGAGGCCGACCGCGAGCGCATCACCAGCCTCGCGACCGCCGATGGCACGTATCGCGTCGCGGCGTGCCAGACCTGCCAGCACTACATCAAGACGGTCGACAGCCGGTACGCCGGACGGCCCGCCCTCCCGGCCCTCGATGCCATCGCGACCCTGCCCCTCGACGCGGCGGTCATGCAGAGAGGGTTTTCGAATGAAGATTGAAGATTGCAGATTGACGATTGACGATTGACGATTGAGGCGATCGCCGATCGACGATGGACGATTCGCGCGGCGAAGCACCGGCGCGGATGAGAGGAGGCAGCAGCCCGTGTTGATCACGACAACGGCGCTCATCGAGGGCCGCCGCATCACGACGTACCACGGCATCGTCAGCGGCGAGGCAATCCTCGGCGCGAACATCTTCAAGGACCTCTTCGCCGGGATCCGCGACATCGTGGGCGGCCGCTCGGCTGCCTACGAGCGGGAGCTGCGCAAGGCCAAGGACATCGCGCTCGAGGAGATGGTGGCACAGGCCGAGGCGCTCGGCGCCAACGCCGTCATCGGCGTCGACCTCGACTACGAGACCGTCGGCCAGGGCTCGATGCTGATGGTGAGCGCCAGCGGCACCGCGGTGACGCTCGGCTAGCGGGCGCTGAGGAAGGCAGAAGGCAGAAGGCAGAAGGCAGAAGAAGACTGACTGGGCCATCGCCGCGGTACAAGAGAAAAGGGACGCCAAGCGCCCCTTTTTTTTCTGCCTTCTGCCTTCTTACATCTTACTTACTCATCCCGTCACTACTGCTGCTGCTGCTGCTGATGCTGGGCGTCGGCGCCGCCGGCGAACACGGCGGTGGTGCGGGTCGCCATCCAGTTGAAGAGGTGCCGCACTTCCCAGAAGCGGCCCACGTTCGACTGCGCGCCCAGCACGACGACGGCCAGCTTCTGGCCGGTCTCCGGGATGCGCAGCAGCGTCGCGAGGCAGTAACCCGCCCGGCTGATGAAGCCCGTCTTCCCACCGACCACGTCGAGGTCGCCGTTGCGCACCAGCTGGTTCGTGCTGCGCACGGTCACCGACCGGCGACCGACGTTCACCGACTCGGACGGCGTGCGCATGATGCTGCCAATCCGGTCGTCCGCCGCGGCGTAGGCAATCAGCCGCGCCATGTCGAACGCCGACGAGACGTTGTCCGCCAGCAGGCCGGAGGGATCGGCGTAGTGCGTGCTCTCGAGCCCGAGCTCCGCGGCCTTGGCGTTCATGCGATCGATGAAGCCCGCCGCGCCGTAGGGCGACGTGCGCGCGATGGCGCGCGCCGCGGCGTTGTCGGAGCCGATCAGCATGAGGTGCAGCAGGCCCTCTCCCGTGACCTTGTAGCCGGTGCGCAGGTAGGTCGTGGACGCGCGCGAGACGTCACTCCGCGCGACGGTGTGCGTCTCGGACAGGTCCGCCCCGCTCTCGAGAATCACGAGCGCGGTCATGACCTTGGTGATGCTGGCAATCGAACGCTGGTCCATCGCGTTCGACTCCCAGACCACCTCGTTGGTCTCGGGGTTGTAGATGATGGCGGCCGCGGCGCGGACATCCGGGACTTCCCGCCCGGTCTCGTCCACGCGGAACCGCGGGGTCTGCGCATCGCGCAGGGCGCGGGCGCGGGCCGCGGCAGCGGCGCGGGCCCGCCGCGCCCGGGCGGCGGCGGCGGACGATTTCTTCTTCTGGGCGGCCGTGGCCGTGGCGGCTGCGGCTTCCGGAGCAGCCTGGAACGGCAGGATCGGGACGCCAAGCGTCAGGATTGCCACCAGGGCCCCGAGGACCCGCGTCACCACCGGGAAGCGTCCGTGCTTCGCCATTTACCCTCTCTGAAGGTGGAAGACCCGCCCTGGAGGACCCGTGTCCCCCCTGAAACAGGTCGGCATTGTAGCAGACTATCTTTAACGCGCAACGGGATTTAGGGGTAATGAGATAAACTTTCTGCCCCATGGACGGCCACGACCGGACCGAGTACCGCACCCTCCGGGAGACGATCGCCGCCCGCGGCACCTTGCGTCCCGTCCTTCTCGTGGCCGGCCTCTCGGCCTGGGCGCTGACGCTCACCGCCCTTCTGGCCCTCGTCGCCAACCCGGTCACCGCCGCCGTGCCCCTCGTCCTGCTCGTCGCGACCTTCGAGGCCATCCGCGGCCTGAGCGCCGGTGTCGAACGCATCGGCCGCTACATCGAGGTCTTCCACGAGCCCGAGGGGCCGCCAACCGCCCCGCCGGCCTGGGAACGGGCCGCGATGCGGCTCGGCCCCGCCCTGCCGGGCGCGGGCGGACACCCGCTCTTCGTCCTTCTTTTCGGCGCGGCGACCGCGGTCAATTACCTCGCCGTGCTGCTTCCGGGCCCGCTGCCGGTCGAAGCCTGGACGATGGCGATACCGCACGCCGCATTCATCGCCTGGCTCGTCGTCGCCGACCGCGCGGCGCGCCGCCAGCGCCTCCACGAGCGGGACCGCTACCGCGAGATGCGAGACAGCAAGTAGGCTGCCGCCCGCGGCCCCGGGCCGCGCGCCGCCGAACAGGCAGGATTCCGGAAGGATTCCGCGGATCTGGAGGGCCGCGCCGCGCTCAGACGCAGGCCCGCCCGGCCGTCCAGCCGCCGCGTGTGTCGAGCGGCCGACGCCGCACCTCGGTGTCGCACCTCGGTGCCGCACCTCGGTGCCGCACCTCCGTGCCGCACCTGCCTGCCGCACCTTCGTGCAGCACCTTCGTGCAGCACCTCCGTCTTCCTACTCTTGCGCGAGCGCTATCGCAAGGAGCAGCGCCCGGACCGAGCCCTGTGCGCTGTTCGTCGAATCGAATTGCTCATCCAGCGAATGAGCGCGACTGCCGCGCCCCCCGCCGTCGATCGTGATGGCCGGGATGCCGAGGCTCATGGGGATGTTGGAGTCGGTCGAGCCCTCGCCGAACTCCACCGGCAGCCCGAGGGCCCGCGTCACCGACTCCGCCGCCACCACAATCGGCGATCCCGCCGGTGTGCGGCCCGCCGGGCGGTTGCCCACCAGGGTCTTCTCCACCGTCAGGTCGCGGCGCCCCCACCTCGCATTCTCGTCCGCCACCGCATCGTCCACCGCGCGGTGGAACTTGGCGTCCAGCGATTGCAGCGACGCGGTGTCCGCCGAGCGCATGTCCACTTCCATCCACGCCTCGAAGGGGATCGAGTTGACGGAGGTGCCGCCGCCGATGCGCCCGACGCTGAACGTGGTCCGCGGTTCGACAGGAACCGCGAAGTCGGCGATGCGCGCGACCGCGCGACCCAGCGCGTGGATCGGGTTGACGAGACCGAAGGCGCCGTAGCTGTGGCCACCGGGGCCCTTGAACGTCGTACGGTAGCGCAGGCTGCCGACGGCGACGCTGGTCATGCCCAGGCCCGTGCCGTCGATCGAGACGAAGCGATCGACCTGTCCCTTCAGTCCCTCGCCGAAGAGGAACTTCACGCCGCGGAGGTCACCCAGGCCTTCCTCACCGACCGTCGCGACGAAGGTGATCGTGCCGGGCAGCCGGAGGTCGCGGGAGACGATCGTGCGTGCCACGGCGAGGACGACGGCGAGCCCGCGGCAGTCGTCGCCGATGCCGGGCCCCTTGAAGACGGGGCCCTCGCGGGTCACGGCGACGTTCGTGCCCCCGGGAAAGACGGTGTCGAGGTGGGCCGAGAAGACGAGGTGCGGCCGGGCCTGCTCGCCCCGCCATTCGCCGAGAACGTTGCCCTCCCGATCGATCCGCACGCCGGCCAGGCCGATCTCCCGAAACGCCTGCGCGTAGGCAGCGGCGCGCCTGGCCTCGCCGAAGGGCGGCGCCTCGATCTCGCAGAAGCGGATCTGGTCCTCGAGCGTGCGCGGCTCGTCGTCGCGGATGGCCTCGACGGCGCCACGGATGGCGGGGTCCCGCAGCAGGCGCGTGCCGATGTTCGTGGCGTTGTCCTGCGCCGCGGCGGGAGCGGAGACGGCGAGCGCGAGACCGGCGGCCAGGAGGGCGGACTTCGGCATGCCGGCCAGTATAACGACGGAGGTGCTCGACGGAGGTGCTTGACGCAGGTGCCTGACGGGGGTGCTCGACAAAGGTGCGTGACGGGGGTGCTCGACAGGGGTGCGCGACGGGGGTGCTCGACAGGGGTGCGCGACGGGCGTGCGCGCGGACGAGGTGACAGCTCAGCCGCAGATTGCGTGCACGGCTGAGGTTGCATTGACAATCGTCTTGTCTGATGATGCGACGCCCCCGGCTGTGCCGGGACTTGAAGCGGCGAGTCCTCGCCGTCGTTGCATTGTGCGTTGTCGTTGCCGGCCGTCGCGCGGCCCAGCTCCATCCTCGTGTCGGGCCCGTGTCGGTCTGCTTCCCGGAGGTTGCGATGCGGAGCTTGCGCTCGACGTGTATCCTCGCCTGCCTGTGTTCCCTGTTCCTCGTCCCCGTCGCCGGCGCCCAGGACTTCCGGGGCCGCGTCAACGGGACGGTCACCGATGACACCGGTGCCGTGCTGCCGGGCGTCACCGTCACGGCCACCAGCCCGGCGCTGATTCAGCCCCAGGTCCAAATCGCCGGCGCCGCGGGCGACTATCGGTTCCTGGCGCTGCCGCCCGGGCTCTACGACATCACCTTCGAGCTGCCCGGGTTCCAGACCGTGCGCCGCGAGGGCATCCGCGTCGTGATCAACCAGACGCTGACCGTGGACGCGCAGCTCAAGGTCGCCACGCTCGAGGAGACGGTCACGGTCACCGGCGAGTCGCCGGTCGTCGACAGCTCGACGACGACAATGGGGACGAACTTCACGAAGGAGCTGCTGACCGAGATCCCGAACGCGCGTGACATCTGGGCGGCGATGTCGCAGGCGCCCGGCCTGCAGATGACGGCGTACGACGTGGGCGGGTCACGGACCGGGTCGCAGACCGGCTATCGGGCCTACGGCTTCGACAGCCAGAACCAGACGAAGCTGGAGGGCATCGACACCACCGAGGGCACGTCGGCCAACGCGGGCTACTTCGACTTCGGCAGCTTCGAGGAGTTCCAGGTGGGAGGCGCGGGGAACAACGCCGACAGCTTCGCCGGCGGCGCGTCGTTGAGCATCAGCGTGAAGTCGGGGGGCGACCGGTTCACCGGGATGTGGTACTCGGACTGGGAGGGCGACTCGACGATCACCGACAACGTCCCCGAGAACCTCAAGACCTCACGCACGCCCGACGCCGACGGCTTCTTCGTCCGCACGCCGCTGCGCCGGGGCAACCCGATCGACCGGCAGTACGACATCAACGCGAACGTCGGCGGCCCGCTCTGGAAGGGCAAGGCGTGGTTCTTCTACAGCTATCGCCTCAACGATCAGTACAAGACCATCCTCGGCTTCGACGAACTCGCCCGCTCCAAGCTGACGAACGCCTACACGCTGAAGGGCACCTTCCAGCTGGGCCGCAACAACCAGATCATCGGGTTCATGAACAAGCGCGAGAAGCTGCAGGACAAGCGCGGCATCGGCCCGAACGTGCCGCTCTCGGCGGCGCAGTACCAGAGCTCGCGGAACTACCCGATGAAGATCGAGTGGACCAGCGTGATCGGCAACCGCGCCTTCCTCGACGTGCTTGCCGGCGAGTGGTACAACTTCTTCCCGCTGCGGCCGACGGTCGAGGCCGGCCTTTACGCCGGCCCCTGGGGCCCGGGCCGGCAGGACCTGGCCACGAGCGTCTACGCCGACGGCGGCGCGAACTCGAGCTACCAGGATCAGAAGCGCTACAAGCCCCAGTTCTACGTCGCCCTCTCGTACTTCCAGGACGGGCTGCACGGCAGCCACGATTTCAAGTTCGGCTACGACTGGAAGCGTGACCGCCGGTCGCTCTTCCGCGACCAGCCGTTCGACATCTTCTACCGCGACCGCAACGGCGCCACGAGCGAGCTCGAGCTCTACAACACGCCGGTGACCGGCATCAACGACGTCGAGTACAACGCCGTCTACCTGAGCGACACCTGGCGTTTCAACGACCGCCTGACCCTGAACCTGGGTGGGCGCCTCGAGCACTACCGGGATGGCTGGCCGGAGCAGGAGTTCACGCCGAACGGCCACGCGATGCTCGCCGGCTGGACGGACCCGACCTACCGGGCGTTCGTCGCCCCGCGGACCGTGAGCGCGGAGGACGTGTCGAACTCACTCGACTTCGCGCCACGCGCCGGCTTCGCGTACGACCTCTCCGGCGACAACCGCACGGTGCTCAAGGTGTTCTGGGGCCGCTTCAACTTCAACTCCGCGGACACGCTCGCCGATCGCGAGAACCCCGTCGGGCGCGCCCAGCTCCGCTACGCCTTCAACGACCTGAACGGCAACCGGCTCCTCGACGGGCCCGAGGAGCTGGGCCGGCTGATCACGACGGTGGGCGGTGCGGGCTTCGTCCGCATCGATCGCGACCTCGCGCGGCCGCACGGCAACGAGTTCTCGGCCAACGTCGAGCGGGAGATCCTGCAGGGCCTCTCCGGCCGGGCTTCCTACGTCTACAAGAACATCCGGAACGACTGGGCCGAGTACGATCCCATCCGCGGGCCCGCCTACACCGTGCCGATCACGATCGTCGATCCCGGGCCGGACAACACCCTCGGCACCGGCGACGAGCAGACGTTCGACACCTTCGACCGCCCGGCGAGCATCGCCCAGGACCGCGTCTGGACCAACCCCGACGGGTACGACGCCGACTTCCACACGATCGAGGTGGCCGTGAACCGCCGGTTCGCCGATCGCTGGATGCTGTTGACGTCGTTCGGCTACACCTGGTCGCACATGCTGCACAACGAGACCGGCTACGACCGGTTCTACTCGTACCGGCCCGCGCGGCAGCTCTTCGGCGACGAGTTCGGCCGTGAGACCTCCACCACGTGGAACTACAAGGTGATCGGCCGCTACACCCTGCCCTTCGACATCGGGCTCTCGGGCTCCTGGAAGGTGCAGAGCGGCCAGAACTACGGCCGCACGATCAGCGTGCGTTTCCCGGGCGACGGCACGCAGACCGTCCGGGTCGAGCCGATCACGGCCAACCGCTACCCGAACGTCTCCATCATGGACTTCCGCGTCGACAAGGCCTTCCGCTTCGGCCCGGTACGGCTGACCGGGATGATGGACGTCTTCAACGCGCTCAACAACAACCCCGTCACCGGCCTGCGCCGCACGACGGTGAACTACCGCGAAGTGACGGCCATCCTCGATCCGCGGATCGTGCGCGTCGGCCTCAGGCTCGATTTCTGACGACGGGGGTGCTTGACGGAGGTGCTTCACGGAGGTGCTTGACGGAGGTGCTTCACGGCACCTTCGTCGAGCACCCTCGTCGGTACCTTCGTGGAGCACCCTCGTGGAGCACCTTCGTAGAACACCTTCGTGGAGCACCCTCGTCGCCCCACCCTCGTCGCCCCCCCTCGTCGCCCCACCGTCGTAGAACACCTCCGTTCCATCCACCCGCCCCCGCATCCAGCTCATCCATAAGGAAAGTTTATTGCTGAGCTTGCCGCGCCCTACCGTCGTGCTTAAGATGCTCGCCACCTGAACCGTATGGGCCCGTCGATCCCCTGTCACAGGCGGGCACGGCCGGGGAACCAGGCACTTGTCTGGTTTGTTGTCGTTCGCGCGTTCGCGTGTATTTCGGCTTCCCCGGAGGTAACACATGCAGCGGTGCCTCGGAGCACTCGTGCTCCTCGTCTGTTCGTTTGTCGTCGCGTTTCCCTCCCCCGCCCTCGCACAGGACTTCCGCGGCCGCATCAACGGCACGGTCACCGACGACACCGGCGCGGTGCTGCCCGGCGTCACGGTGACGGCGACCAGCCCGGCCCTGATCCAGCCCCAGGTGCAGGTCACCGGCGCCGCCGGCGACTACCGCTTCATCGCGCTCCCGCCCGGCGTCTACGAGGTCACCTTCGACCTCACGGGCTTCCAGACGGTCAGGCGCGAGGGCATCCGCGTGGTGATCAACCAGACCCTCACCGTGGACCAGCAGCTCCAGGTCGCCACGCTGCAGGAGACGGTGACCGTCACGGGCGAGTCCCCCATCGTCGACACGTCGACGACGCAGGTCGGGACCAACTTCACGAAGGAGTTGCTCACCGAGATTCCAAACGCGCGGGATATCTGGGCCGCCATGGCGCAGGCGCCCGGCATCCAGATGAACGCCTACGACGTGGGCGGGTCGCGCACCGGCACGCAGACCGGCTTCCTCACCTACGGCTTCGGAGACCAGAACCAGACGAAGCTCGAGGGCATCGACACGACCGAGGGCACCTCCGCCAACGCCGGCTACTTCGACTTCGGCAGCTTCGAGGAGTTCCAGGTCGGCGGTGCCGGCAGCGGCGCCGACAGCTTCGGCGGCGGCACCAACATGAGCATCACCGTCAAGTCGGGTGGTGATCGGTTCAGCGGCAGCTGGTACAGCGACTGGGAAGGCGACGCGACGATCAGCGACAACGTGCCCGACTTCCTCAAGACCGCCAACACGAGGAGCGACGAAGGCTTCTTCAGCCGCCGGGCGCTGACGCGCGGCAACCCGATTGACCGGCAGTACGACCTGAACGCCAACGTCGGCGGCCCGCTGTGGAAGGGCAAGGCGTGGTTCTTCTACAGCTACCGGCTGAACGATCAGTACAAGTACACGCTGGGCATCGACACGCTGGCCCGCTCGAAGCTGAGCAACGCCTACACGCTCAAGGGCACGTTCCAGGTCAGCCAGAACAACCAGATCATCGCGTTCCTCAACAAGCGCGAGAAGCTGCAGGAGCTGCGCGACCTCGGCCCGACGACGCCGATCAGCGCCGCGCGCTACCAGAGCTCGCGCAACTATCCCTGGAAGTTCGAGTGGACCAGCGTCGTCAGCAGCCGCGCCTTCCTCGACGTGCTGGCGGGCAACTGGTACAACTTCTTCCCGCTCCGCCCCACCGACGAGTACGGGTTCGCCAGCGACGTGGAGCCCGGGCGCATCGACACGGCCACCAACCAGCGCTCGGGGTACCACGACAGCTACCAGGACCAGAAGCGGTACAAGCCGCAGTTCTACGCGTCGATGTCGTACTACCAGGACGGGTGGGGCGGCAGCCATGACCTGAAGTTCGGCTACGAGTGGAAGCGGGACCGCCGCAAGTTCTTCCGCGACCAGCCGGGCGGCAACATCTTCTACCGCGACAACAACGGCGCCGTCAGCGAGCTCGAGCTCTACAACGCGCCGAACGAGTCCATCAACGACGTCGTCTACAACGCCGCGTACCTCGGCGACACCTGGAAGGTGAGCGATCGCCTCACGCTCAACCTCGGCGTGCGCTACGAGCACTACGTGGACGGCTTCCCGGAGCAGTCGTTCACGCCGGGCGGCGTGGCGGCGCTCAACGGGTGGCCGGCGTCGGTGAACCCGACCGAACGCGCCCGCTACCTGTCGCTCATCGCGCCGGTGACGGTGGACGCGCGGACCGTGGCGACGACGAACACCGTCTCGCCGCGCGCGGGCTTCGCCTACGACCTGACGGGCGACCACCGCACGGTGCTCAAGGGCTATTTCGGCCGCTTCTACTTCAACTCGGCCGACACGCTGGCCAACCAGGAGAACCCGGTGGGCTCGGCGCGCCTGCGGTACCAGTTCCGCGACCTGAACGGCAACCGCCTGCTCGACGGCCCGGAGGAGCTCGGGACGTTCCGCTCGACGCAGGGCGGCGCCGGCTTCGTCGACGTGGACGACAACATCCGTCGCCCCTACTCGCAGGAGCTGTCGGCCCACCTCGAGCGCGAGATCGTGCCGGGGCTGTCGGGCCGCTTCTCCTACGTCTACAAGAACGTGCGCGACGAGTGGGTCGAGGTCGATCCCAGCCGGCTCGCGGCCATGACCATCCCCTTCAGCACCACCGACATCGGCCCTGACGGCGTGCGCGGCTCGGCGGACGACACCGTCATCGCGCTGGTGGATCGGCCGTCGGGCACCCCGCAGACGCGCCTCTACACGAACCCGGACGATCCGGCCTACAACAGCGACTTCCAGACGATCGAGTTCGCCATCAACCGGCGCTTCGCCGGGCGCTGGATGCTGCTCACGTCCTTCGGCTACACGTGGCTCAGCCAGTTCCACGGCGTCACCTCGTCCACCAGCGCCCTCGGGGTCGTCGGCAACACGAAGGGGTACAACTGGCGGCCGAACCAGCGGCTGTTCGGGGACAACGGCAAGGAGACGTCGACGATCTGGAACTACAAGCTGATCGGCCGCTACACCATGCCGTTCGACATCGGCTTCTCGGGATCCTGGAAGGTCCAGAGCGGCACGCAGTGGGGCCGGACGATCTCGGTCGGCTTCCCCGGCGACGGCACGCAGACCGTGCGGGTCGAGCCGGTGACCGCCAACCGCGGCGAGACGGTCGGCATCGTCGACCTGCGCGCCGACAAGAGCTTCAACCTGGGTCGGTTCGGGCGCGTCACCGGCATGGTCGACGTCTTCAACGCGCTCAATTCCGGCACGGTGACCAACTACCGGATCACCACGGGGGCGACCTACAAGGAAGTCCTCGCGATCCTCGATCCGCGCATCGTGCGGTTCGGGGTGCGGTTCGAGTTCTAGGCGCCGCACGAACCGTCGACGACCGGGGCCGGGTCCAGGCATGGGCTCGGCCCTTGCCGTCTCCCGCCTTCCCCGGCCTGCCCGGCACGCGTCCCCCCACCCATCCCCGCCCGCCGACCGTGCGGCTTGCAATGGATGAGCTTTGCGCCTAATATCCACGGCCGAGCTACAAGCTCATCCATATACAGCCTGCGCACCGCCCTCGTCGTTCACGCCCGTCTTGCACGTCGCGCGTCGTTTGCACGTCCCGTCGTACTTGCACGTTCGGAACCCGTTGCTTCGGAGGTTGCCCAGATGAGGCTGAAGACAGCTGTCTGCCTGTGCCTGTTGCTGCTCGTGTCGTTTGCAGCCCCCACCCGCGCGCAGGACTTCCGTGGCCGTATCAACGGCACGGTCACCGATAACACCGGCGCGGTCCTGCCCGGCGTCACCGTCACCGCGACCAGCCCGGCGCTCATCCAGGCGCAGGTGCAGGTCACCGGCGCCGAGGGCGACTACCGCTTCATCGCGCTGCCGCCCGGCGTCTACGAGCTGCTGTACGAGCTTCCGGGCTTCCAGACCGTCAAACGCGAAGGCATCCGCGTCGTCATCAACCAGACCCTCAGCGTCGACCAGCAACTGCAGGTCGCCACGCTGCAGGAGACCGTGACCGTCACGGGTGAGTCGCCGATTGTCGACACGTCGACCACGCAGGTCGGGACGAATTTCACGAAGGAGCTGCTCACCGAGATCCCGAACGCGCGCGACATCTGGGCCGCCATGGCGCAGGCGCCCGGCCTGCAGATGACCTCCTATGACGTGGGCGGGTCACGCACCGGCTCGCAGACCGGGTTCCTCGCCTACGGCTTCGGCGACCAGAACCAGACGAAGCTCGAGGGCATCGACACCACCGAGGGCACCTCCGCCAACGCCGGGTATTTCGACTTCGGCAGCTTCGAGGAGTTCCAGGTCGGCGGCGCCGGCAGCGGCGCCGACAGCTTCGGCGGCGGCGCGAACATGAGCATCACCGTCAAGTCGGGCGGCGACCGCTTCAGCGGCAACTGGTACAGCGACTGGGAAGGCGACGCCACGATCAGCGACAACGTCCCGGAGGCCTTCAAGACGGCCGGCCAGCGCGACGACAACGGCTACTTCAGCCGGACGGCCCTCACCCGCGGGAACCCGATCGACCGCCAGTACGACATCAACTTCAACGGCGGCGGCCCGATCTACAAGGGCCGCGCGTGGTTCTTCTTCAGCTACCGGCTGAACGACCAGTACAAGACCACGCTGGGCATCGACACGCTGGCCCGGTCGAAGCTGACCAACCCCTACACCCTGAAGGGCACCTTTCAGCTCAACCGGAACAACCAGCTGATCGGGTTCATGAACAAGCGCAACAAGCTGCAGGAGTTGCGCGACCTCGGCCCGACGACCCCCATCGAGGCGGCGCGTTACCAGGCGTCTCGCAACTACCCGATGAAGGTCGAGTGGACCAGCGTGCTCGGCAGCCGCGCCTTCCTCGACGTGCTCGCTGGCGAGTGGTACAACTTCTTCCCGCTCCGGCCGACCGACGAGTACGGCTTCGCGTCGAACGTGGGTCCGGCGCGCATCGACACCGCGAACAACCAGCGGAGCGGCTACAACAACTCCTACCAGGACCAGAAGCGCTTCAAGCCGCAGTTCTACGTCTCCATGTCCGTCTACCAGGACGGCTGGATGGGCAGCCACGACTTCAAGTTCGGCTACGACTGGAAGCGCGACCGCCGCAAGTTCTTCCGCGACCAGCCGGGCGGCGACATCTACTACCGCGACCTCAACGGCCGCACCAACGAGGTCGAGCTCTACAACTCCCCCAGCGAGTCGATCAACGACGTCGTCTACCACGCCGGCTTCGCGTCCGACTCCTGGAAGGTGAACAACCGCCTGACCCTCAACCTCGGCGCGCGCGTCGAGTACTACCGGGATGGTTTCCCGGCGCAGAGCGTGACGCCCAACGGCCACCCGGTGCTCGCCGGCTGGACCGACCCGGTCTATCGCGCGTTCGTCGCCCCGCTCAGCGTCGACGCCACGACCGTCGCCACCTCGACGACGATCTCCCCGCGTGCGGGCTTCGCCTACGACCTGACGGGCGACAACAAGACCGTGCTCAAGGGCTACTTCGGCCGCTTCTACTTCAACTCGGCTGACACCCTGGCCGACGGCGAGAACCCGGTGGGCGTCGCGATCCAGCGGTACCAGTTCCTCGACGCCAATGGCAACTTCCTGCTCGACGGGCCGTCCGAACTCGGCCGGCTGTTGAGCGTGAGCGGCAATGCCGGCTCGCTCCCGGTCGATCGGTCGATCAAGCGGCCGTACTCGCAGGAGTTCTCGGCGCACGTCGAGCGTGAGCTGACCGAAGGCCTGTCAGGCCGCGTGTCGGTCGTCTACAAGAACGTCCGCAACGAGTGGGCCGAGGTGGACGTGGCGCGGGTCGCCGCCTACACGATCCCGTTCACCGCCACCGACCCTGGCGTGGACGGCGTCACCGGCACCGGCGACGACCGGACGATCCAACTGCTCGACCGCCCGGCGAGCACGCCGAGCGAACGGCTCTTCACGACGCCCAGCGCCCCGTCCTTCGACAGCGACTTCTACACGGTGGAGGTGGCGATCAACCGCCGCTTCGCCGGCCGCTGGATGCTGCTCACCTCGGCCGGCTACTCGTGGCTCGACCAGTTCAACGGCGTGACCTCGTCGACGAGCGCGACCGGCGCCGTCGGCCTGAGCCGCACCTACAACTGGCTCCCGAACCAGCGCCTCTTCGGCGACGACGGCAAGGAGATGTCGACGATCTGGAACTACAAGGTCATCGGCCGCTACACGATGCCCTACGAGATCGGCTTCTCGGGCTCCCTCAAGGTGCAGAGCGGCAACCAGTGGGGCCGGAGCATCAGCGTCCGGCTGCCCGGCGCCGGCACCGAGACCGTGCGCGTCGAGGAGGTCACGGCCAACCGCGCGCCGACCGTCTCGATTCTCGACCTGCGGGCGGACAAGTCGTTCTCGTTCGGCCGCGTCGGCAAGCTGACGGCCATGGTCGACGTGTTCAACGCACTCAACTCGGGTACGGTGACCAACTTCCGGATCACCACCGGCTCCACGTTCAAGGAGGTCCTCGCCATCCTCGACCCACGGATCGTGCGGTTCGGGGTGCGATTCGACTTCTGACGCGTTCGACAGGACCACACGCGGCCGGGCATGTCCCGGTGCCGCCGTCGGGCCGGCCTTCCCTCCGGGGGGCCGGCCCTTTTTTTGGTTGCAGGTGCCGCGGGAAATGGGGACAGTCCTGGACAGTCCCCATTTCGCTGACTTCGCAGCCCGCAGGGGTTGGCGCGCTTCTGGTAATCTCTCCGCGCATGCTGCGCGGCGTCTTTCTCGGGCTCTTCGCGGTATCCGGTGTCGCGGCTCTCGTCTACGAGG